>NZ_OZ034771.1:0-1258831 GCF_964028205.1 Wolbachia endosymbiont (group B) of Xylocampa areola
TGGAAAGCAACAAACCAGCGATAGTAAGAATTATTAAGCAGAATAAGCCAAATGAAAAAGTACCTATTTGGTTAATGCGCCAGGCTGGTAGATCTCTTCCTGAGTATCGCAAAGCCGTAGAAAAAACGAGTAATTTCATGGAGATATGCTATAGCATAGATTTAGTGGTAGAGCTGACGCTACAGCCAATAAAAAGATTTGATATGGACGCAGCCATAATTTTTTCAGACATTTTAATAATAGCTGACGTTTTAGGTTGTGATGTGAATTTTGTTCGCGGTGTGGGTCCAATAATAAAACCTGTGAAAAGCTCTGAGGAGTTAAAAAATTCACAAGAATTTGAAACTAAAACCTTTCCAATCTTAAATGCCATCAGGAAAGTAAGAAGCCAATTATCAGAGGAAAAGTCCCTTATAGGCTTTGCTGGAGGGCCGTGGACGGTAGCTTCCTACATCATAGAGGGTGGTAGTAGTAAAACTTTTTCTAAAGTATTACATTTCTGTTCCCTAGAACTAGAAGAAGTAATTAAAAAAATAACAGAAGCGACAATTATTTATCTAATCAAACAGATAGAGTTTGGAGCAGATGTTATTCAGTTATTCGACAGCAATGCTGGTATATTGCAGGGAGAACTGTTTGAAAGGTATGTAATCAAGCCAACAAAGGAAATTGTTTCAGCAATAAAGAATAAGTTTCCTGATTTTCCTATAATAGGTTTTCCACGCTCTGCTGGAAATCTTTATAAGGATTACTATGAGAAAACAGGTGTATCTGCAGTAAGTATAGATTATAATGTTCCAATAGAATGGGCGAAAGCAAATCTAAAAATTCCTCTGCAAGGGAACCTTAATCCTAGTCTTTTGGCCTACAATAAGGCAGAAGCAATTGAAGAAGCAAAGCGTATAATAGATTGTTTTAGAGGGTTACCTTTTATATTTAATCTTGGACATGGAGTGCTTCCTGATACTCCGGTTGAAAATATTGCTGCATTAGTGGACCTAGTAAGAAACTACTAAAACTCTTGTATGAAAAGCCTTTATGAGGGTGGAATGAAAACCTTACTTGACAAATCTTTACACTTTCCTTATTATGGCAATAAGAGTATTTATCCTTGTTTTTGGGCTCAACGACAAAATTCAGTAAAAAAACTCAGATATCTATTGGCAGGTTACAAAAAATTATAGCGGCTGCATGTCTTTTTTATTTTTTCTACATTCAGCCAAATCGCGCTTATTTTAAGCGTTAGCACATTATTACAATGCCAATTTACATTATTATAGGGTCAAAACTCGCTATACGGGGATTTATTTGCCTTTTTAAATTTATTAAGCTTTTTAATATCTATAGTTAATATATTTAAGAGTACAAAAATACCAACCTTTATGTAAAATAATAAAACTTCTAGCTTTTTTGTTGTGTAGAGTTTATCATTTTTATTTAACTTTAGTGAGATTATGTCAGACCTTGCAAAGAGGATGTCTCTGATAAAACCATCGCCTACAATCGCTGTGACCGATAAGGCAAACAGATTAAAAAGCGAAGGAAAGAAAATTTGCGTTTTAGCTGCGGGAGAGCCGGATTTTGACACTCCAGATCATATAAAAAAGGCAGCTATTCAATCGATAAATGAAGGCAAAACTAAATATACTGCTGTTGATGGAACGCGTGAGCTTAAAGAGGCGATAATCAATAAGTTAAAAAGGGATAACATTCTAGAATACACACTTAGCCAAATCTGTGTTGGTGCTGGTGCTAAGCAGGTGTTATTCAATTTGTTCATGGCAACAATTAACCCTGGGGATGAAGCTATAATACCAGCTCCTTATTGGGTTTCATATGTTGATATGGTAAGTCTTTTTGGCGGACTGCCAGTTGTTGTAGAGTGCAAACAAAACTTTAAGCTGATACCGGAGTTACTGGAAAGCAATATAACTGAGAAAACTAAGTGGTTAATTCTCAACTCACCAAATAATCCAGCAGGAATTGTCTATACATATGATGAATTGAAAAGCATAGCGCAAGTATTGCTTAAACATCCACATGTGAATGTTGTTACAGATGATATTTATGAGCACATAGTATACGACGAAAAGTTTTTTACCATTGCTCAGGTTGAGCCAAAACTTTATGATAGAGTTTTTGTGGTCAATGGAGTATCAAAAGCCTATGCAATGACGGGCTGGAGAATAGGCTATATTGCAGGCAGGAGTGATGTGATAAAAGCTATTTCTACACTGCAGTCTCAAAGTACTTCTAACCCAAACTCGATAGCACAAGCAGCAGCAGTTGAAGCGTTAAACGGTGATCATAGTTTTTTGAAAGAAAGAACAAAAATCTTTAAGGATCGTAGAGATTTTGTAGTAAAAAAGCTAAATTCTGCTTCAGGATTGTCAGCATCTATTCCACAAGGTGCATTCTATTTGTTTGTCGCATGTGAAGGTTTATTGGGTAAGAGCACGAAAAGTGGTAAAGTAATAAATAGTGATCTTGATTTTGCTGAATATTTGTTGGAAGACCATTTAGTTGCTGTTGTTCCAGGAATTGCGTTTGGTCTGAAAAATTTTATCAGAATTTCTTATGCAACCTCTCAGGAACAATTAGAAATTGGATGTAATAGTATTATTAAAGCATGTGAAATGCTAAGTTAACTTTTTAATATTCTTATGTATAATATTTCAGTAAGATAGAGTTGATTTATGGCGTGGGTATATTTGCTATTAGCTGGTTTGGTTGAAATAATATGGACCACAGCACTGAAATATAGCAATGGCTTTACTCGTGTTATACCTGTAGTAATTATTTTAGTTAGCGGTTCTGTAAGTCTTTACTGGCTATCGTTAGCAATGAAGTCTATCCCCCTTGGAACATCTTATGCAGTTTGGACTGGTATAGGCTCTATAGGTGCAGCGATAATAGGAATAATGTTTTTTAATGACCCAGTAAATTTTGGGCGTTTATTTTCCCTTGCTTTGGTAGTGCTGGGTATTATAGGATTAAAAGTATTTTCCAATTAGGAAAAGTTAAGTACGTCTATTTTACCATCTCAGGACTTTCTACTAAAGTTGCCTTGGATTTTTCGGTTCTTGAAGAGGGCATTCCTATTGATTTAGCAAGTACCTTTCTGATGTTCAATGTTTCATTTTTCTCATTTTGTTGAATTAAGTTAATATCGTTTATTTTATTCATTAAATCTTTTCCTTCCTTTAAAATTTTTAAATCGCTTTCGTTGATATGATGTTCATTTTTAAATTCTGCAACGATTTCTTTCTTCTTTGGATGAGTATTCAGAAATTCTAATATCTGGTGTTTAGCAACAGCTTGAATAAATTTCTTATCGTGAAATATTGAATTGTTATGTAGTTCTTCTAGGCTTTTATCATATTGTTTTGCTTCGTTTACAGTAAGTTTTATTATTTCTTCTGCGCTACTTAAAAGTTCCCTGTATAACTTGTCGTATCTATTGCCTGTGTGTGCGGCAAATGTTTGTTCAATGTATTTTGTTATGTAGTTTTGTAGCGTATTGTCTATTGTACCTATGTTCATTCACTCACCTTGCTTTTATATTATATTTTACACACAAAAAGGTTAATATTTAGTTAACTACAGCGTTTCTGATACTGAATTTCATTAAAAATTATATTATTTAAAGTATAATCGGTATCACGAAATAAAAGCGTAAGTAAAATGAATTTTGTAACAAAACTAAAACTTATAGTAAAAAAAATAAAGCTTAAGATGAACAAGGGTAAAATTATAAAAATCCTTATCATCTGTGGTATAATTTTTTTCATATACCTTATCCATGAACCAGTTATAGATATGCTAAAAGGTCTCTTTTAAGAAAGATACTCGGATTAGAGTAGCTATTTACAAAAGTGTTGCTCCTTGCTGATAAAATACCTATAATTCTGTTTTTTAGGTAATATTAGGATTGCAGAGAAACTTTTTCATATGGTTGCTAGCATCACTATTTTATGCATACCAGTATATATTGCGTGTAATTCCAAATATAATCGCGCCTGAATTAATAACAAAATTTAACATAAGTATTACAGATGTTGGTCAATTTGGTGGGCTATATTATATAGGCTATACGCTTGCTCACATACCTGTTGGTCTTGCCCTTGATAGATTTGGGCCAAAGTTTGTTTTACCTGCGTGTATTGTCTTAACATTTGCTGGAACATTGCCGCTAATATGCTTTGATCAGTGGTATTACTCAATACTTGGTAGAATGATTGTTGGAGTTGGGTCATCTGCTTCAGCAATTGGGCTTTTCAAAGTTGCAAGCATGTATTTTTCACAAGAAAAATCAGCAAGGATGGCTAGCTTATCTATAATAATAGGGTTACTGGGAGCTATTTATGGTGGATTACCTCTAGACTTCTTGCTCAATAAATTTGGTTGGAATTATGTTATATACACTTTCTCAGCGTTTGGTTGCTTGCTCGCCCTACTTTTATTCTTAATAACGCCAAATTCTAACATAGAGGAGAGTAGAAATGACAACATACTTCAAGATTTAAAAACTGTACTTTTCAATAAACATATCATTCTAATCAGCTTTTTTGGGGGCTTGATGGTTGGGCCACTAGAAGGTTTTGCTGATGGTTGGGCAAAAGCGTTCTTATGTGAAGCATATCAAATGACCGGAGATTTGGCATCTTCACTTTCCTCTCTCATGTTTATAGGTATGGGAGCTGGATCATTCTTTCTCGCTTATTTACTGGAGAAGTATCCAGACAAACATTACGAGGTGATTATTGCGTGTTCTTTTGCAATGATCGCTAGCTTCCTCTTGCTTTTTACACAATTTGGCGGTTTATATATTGCATTACCTACACTTCTTGTTATCGGCTTTGCATCTGGGTATCAGGTAATTACTATTTACAAGGCAATAAGTTATGTAAACAATAACTTGGTAGGCTTAGCCACAGCTGTATCAAACATGATAGTTATGGTTTTTGGCTATTTTTTTCATACTGGAATTGCAAAAATAATAGACTTATGTTGGAATGGAACGGTAATACAAGGAAATCCTGTGTATGGTACTGAGTTACTAGTAAAAGCAATATCAATTATTCCTGTATGTTTGCTTTTGGCTGTTTTTGGATTTATGTGGTTAAGGAAAAGGTCTTATGACAATTGCTTCAGAAAGGATTTGTAACTCTGAAAATAATTTAAAGTCTTGTGATAATGAAGTTTATCTCTCTATAGAGAAGGAACTGCAGCGTCAAAGATCGCAGTTGCAATTGATTGCATCGGAGAATTTTGCAAGTAAAGCAGTGATGGAAGCACAGGGTTCTTTTCTGACTAATAAATATGCAGAAGGTTATCCTGGTAAAAGATATTACTGTGGCTGTGAGTATGTAGATGAAGTTGAAAATCTGGCTATAGAAAGGCTTTGTAAGCTGTTTAATGTTAAATTTGCAAATGTTCAACCTCACTCTGGTTCTCAGGCAAATCAAGCAGTGTTTGCTTCACTACTTACTCCGGGTGATACAATACTTGGATTGTCACTGAATTGTGGTGGACATTTAACTCATGGTGCAGCACCAAACCTTTCTGGTAAGTGGTTTAAGTCGATCCAGTATACAGTTAATAGAGACACTTACCTGCTTGATATGGATGAGGTGGAAAGGCTAGCGCTAGAGCATAAACCGAAGCTAATCATTGCTGGTGCTTCTGCTTATCCAAGAAAAATAGATTTCGAGCGCTTTCGTGAAATTGCGAATAAAGTTGGTGCATATCTGCTTGCAGATATTGCTCACTATTCAGGGCTTATTGCTGCAGGTTGTTACCCATCACCTGCTGAATATGCGCATATTATAACTTCTACAACTCACAAGACTCTACGTGGTCCTCGTGGTGGAGTGGTAATGACAAATGATGAAGCGTTACATAAAAAAATTCAGTCTGCAGTTTTTCCAGGATTGCAAGGTGGGCCACTTATGCATGTGATAGCTGCAAAAGCTGTTGCATTTAAGGAAGCATTAGCGCCAGAGTTTAAAACTTATAGTAAAAAAGTTGTGGAAAATGCGAAAGTGTTAGCTCAAGCGCTGCAAGGGCATGGGCTGAACATTATAACCGGTGGCACTGACTCTCATATAGTGCTAGTTGATTTAAGATCACAGAAGTTGAAGGGAAAAGACGTTGTAAATAGCCTTGAGAGAGCTGGCATTACCTGCAATAAAAACTCCGTGCCGTTTGACACAGAAAAACCAACCATTACTTCAGGGCTCCGTTTTGGTACCGCTGCTGAGACAACACGCGGACTTGAGAAAAAAGATTTTAAAGAGATAGCTGATCTGATAAATGAAATAATTCAGGGATTAATTGATGGAAATAGCCCTGATGTTGAAAAAGCAGTGAAAAATAAAGTTGAAAGTATTTGTAGTAATTTTCCTATTTATTAATTTATTTAGCATTGGAATTTCCTTCCTTTACTTTGGATTAAACTATTGTATAGTGATTTTATACCTCTTTAATTTTATGATAAATGTACCTAGCATAGAGAGTTGTGATTTTCACAATAAAAATGTTCTGCTCAGGGTTGACTTCAATGTTCCTATAAAAAATGGAAGAATTTGTGATGCCACTCGTATTTTGAGAGCGCTACCTACCATTCAGTATTTGGCAAATGCGGGTGCAAAAGTTATTGTTATCTCACATTTTGGGCGTCCAAAAGCCAAAGACAGTAACTTATCGCTAAAAAACGTAGTTGAAACTTTATCGCGGCTGCTAAGCAAAGAAGTGAAATTTATTGATGATTGTATTGGTGAGAGAGTACAAAGAGCAATAAATGCGATGGATGGAGGAGATATAATATTACTAGAGAATCTGAGGTTTTATAAAGAAGAAGAGCAGAATGATTCAAATTTTGCTAAACAATTAGCATCTCTAGCAGATATATATATAAATGATGCGTTTTCTTGCTCTCACAGAGCTCACGCTTCTATTTCACGCATTACGGAATTTTTACCTTCTTATGCAGGATTTTGCTTGCAAGATGAGCTAAAGTATCTTGAGCAAGCTATATCGTTTGACGCTAAACCTATTACTGCGATAGTTGGTGGAGCTAAAATATCAACTAAAATAAAAATGCTTATAAAGCTAGCAGAAAAGGTTGATTACCTTATTCTGGGCGGCGCAATTGCTAATAATTTTTTGTTATTTAATAAAGTTAATATAGGCAAGTCTTTTTTTCAAAATGGCGTTGATGATCTTCTGCACGATATTGTTGAGACGGCAAATAAAAACAATTGCAAAATAGTTGTGCCAGAAGACGTTTTGGTTGCAGTAAATTCTGATTATAGCACTGGCGTTTTAAGAAAAATTGAATCCATTTTGGACGGTGATATAATTTTAGATATCGGACCTCAAACTTTAAGCACAATAAGCGGTATAATAGCAAGCAGTAAAACTCTGCTGTGGAACGGACCTATTGGTGTTTTTGAACATTCAGCTTTTGCAAATGGTACAGTAGAGGTGATGAGAGTAGTAAGTGATTTGACACACGAAGGAAAATTAACCAGTGTAATAGGAGGAGGAGATAGTCTATCTGCAATAAATACTGCAGGTCTTGCCGATAAAGATTTTACATATATTTCAACTGGTGGGGGAGCGTTTTTAAGTTGGCTAAGTGGTGATGAGATGCCAGGACTGCGATCAACATTAGATTAAAACTTTTTTAAGTTGTTGCTTATACCCTAGCTTCTTTATGAATATGATTATGTCGAAAATAGCTAAGTTAATCTTGTGCTTAATAATACCAGTAATAGGATTTGTTTTTTACATTAAGGAGCATTATCTCAATGATGCAAATTCACAAATTGGCTTTGAGCCGTTTTTCAAAACAGATTCTTCAGATCCAGACTATATTCCACCACTTCCAGAGTTGACTGATTTTGATAGAGGAGTGTTAAGGGTTTGTGGAGATTGGGGAACACAGCCTGATGAAGAAGATTTCAGAATTTTGCTTGATTGTCCGCAGCATCAAGAAGTGGTGAAAAGGATATACGATAAGCTTGATCATCAGGTGATTACACCTAGTGCAGACTTGGGGTTGTTTAAAGATGAATTGACTAAGATTTGGTTTACAAATAGCGGAACTGAAAAAGAAACTATAGGGTTTGGGCATATTTTTTGTGGTGAACCAGATAGATTGGGGCTAGGTGGTATGCATTTTGTAGGTAGATATGTTGAGGCTCAAGAAAATAAGTGGGCGGGTGCGATTTGGGATAATGAATCTCTGTGCAATAAATTAGATATTAAGCCACCTGTTTACACATTTGGAATGAAATATCTAGGTAAGGATGGAGAAGTGAAAGTTAAGTGCCCAAGTGGGTACGCGTATAACCTTCATGCTGATGATATTTTAGTTTCTGCAACTAAGGCGTTTAAGGAGCTGGGAAAAGATGGAATGTGTCTGTATAAAATGGAAGATGACAATTATCAATCAGTGTTTGTGAGAAAGAAAGACGCTATACTCACATTCTATCCTGACTTAACACCAAAATGTAATGATAAGAGTATTAATTGTAGCTGTAGCAAGTCTTGATTGGCTGAAAAAAAGTAAACATTTTATGTGTGTTATGCTAATTTAGTTATATTAAGGGCAATTTGTAGAGCTACATGAAACTTATAGTAAAAAAATGTTTGTCTGTTTTATTTCTGTTGCTGCTTGTAGCGCCTCTTTTATATGGACAACAATCTTGTTTAAGTGATATTGAGAACGATTTTCAAGATTTGAAAACATCATTAAAAAATCCAATATTTTTAGATCCTGCACCGAGTTTAAATTATGATGATAGAGAAGGCAAAAAAGTGTTGATGGTGGTGGTGCACCATACCGAATCACCAACATTAAAAAGTACAAAATACGCATTAAATTCTTCAGGGATATCAGTACAGCTTATTGTTGATAGAGATGGTAGCATTACTCTGATGGTTCCACTTGAAAAACGAGCATGGCATGCTGGTATAAGTTATGCGAAAGTTCAAGTAGATAATGTGGTTGAAGAGCTACGAAAACTGAATGATTATTCTATAGGTATAGAGATTGTAAACACAGGGCTTGAGCCTTTTCCAGAAGAGCAAATGAAATCTGTCAAAGATCTGATTTTGTACCTCATGAAGCGCTTTAAGATTAGAAAAGATATGATATTTAGTCACGCTGAGATAGGCACTATAGTGTACAACTCAGCAATTGAAGGTTACGCAATGCGTAAGCCTGATCCACATAAGTTATTTGATTGGGAGTTATTAGAGAAAAGTGGTATTGGATTGCATATAGGTGATAGAATCAGTCCTCAAGACGCAGAACAAAAAGTAAATGAGGTTTTGTATAAGGTAGGTGATAAGAGTGAAAATATTTTGAAATTAAAAAAAAGGTTAAACGGTTTTTTTTATAAAATACTGCCTTGGAATGATAGGGAAGGTAATATGATTTTTCCTGACAATAATGCTAATTACTCAAATGAGTTTGATGAAAATTTTGCGTGGGTTATCAATCAGTTTTCAATGCACCACTTGCCGAAAGAGATTAGAAAAGACTTGCCTCTAAAATTAGAACAAGAAGATATTTTGCCTGAATTTTTAGTTAAGTATAGAAATCTTATTTTTAGTGAATTCTTATCTTTAAGTGATAAAACTCAATTAAGCTTAAAGCCACCATTTTTGAATGAAGAGGATTATAAGCATTTATTATCTTCTCTTGCAGAATATGAAAATAATATTTCTTCTGATGCATTTGCTATGCTCATGTACAAGATTAAGCTATATTATGACTCTTATCTAAGATACAATATAAGATCTTCACTTTATATTCCATTTAGACTTAATTCATTTGAAAAGCTAGATATTTTAAAGAATGAAATATTATCTTTTAAGTCTATAAGCCCTGAAAAGGCTATAGAAGTCTCGAATTTGATTAATGAGTTTAGGTCGAAAATTTTATCTGATTTCCAAAATTTTGAAAAGCAATGGTTTCAAGAATTTAAGGACACTTGGAAACAAAAATTTATACCGAATATGGAAAGGCAAATGTCTTGGACTGCGCTACATGAAACTGTGTTGGAATATTTAGAAAAGGCGAAGAAAGAAGTCTAATGAGTATTACAATGACCAGATGCATGGGCAGAGAAAAATAAAGGCACATGCATCTGGAAGTATACAAAAATTTCTAAATGAGATTAATATAGTATTGGGATGACAGAGTTTAAAAAATAAGTTACTTTTTTTATTTTTGGTAAAAAGTATTCTATGGGTATTAAAATTGCACCTTCTATACTTTCAGCAGACTTTGCAAAATTAGGGGAGGAAGTAAAAAGAATTAGCGACTTGAATGTAGATTATATACACATAGACGTTATGGATGGAAATTTTGTTCCAAATATTACAATAGGTCCGAATGTTATCTATGCGATACGTAAATATAGCAACCTTCCTTTTGATGTGCACTTAATGATTAAATCTCCTGGTGACCATATTGAAAGTTTTATAAATGCTGGTGCTGATATTATCACTATACATGCAGAAGCAGAGATACATCTTGAGAGGCTAGTAAGAAAGATAAAATCATATAAAAACAATACAAAAAAAATAATACAAGTTGGAGCTTCAATTGTTCCTTCAACTTCTCCAAGCGTGCTTGAGTATATAATAGATGAGCTAGATATTGTGCTAATTATGACAGTCAATCCTGGATTTGGAGGACAGGAGTTTATTCATTCGCAGTTGAGTAAGATATCTACTGTGAGGAAAATGATACAGGACCGTAATCTTAAAACACAAGTTTCAGTAGATGGTGGAGTTAACTTTTCTAACGCAGCTGATATAATAAAAGCAGGTGCAAATATATTAGTTGCTGGATCAGCAATATTTAAAGCTGAAGACATGAAAAAGGCTGTAAACGATCTTAAAAATCTTTCGTTATAACCCTACAGATAACACAAACCATTTTTGTTATCTTGTCAGTTTTAAAAATTCCTATTATCCCAGTGTTTCGACACTGAGATAATAGAAAGTAAGTTCAACCTCAATAGAAACCTGATGACGAGTCATTATTACCAAATTTTGGTCTGCTTCTATTACTAAAACCAGAACGAGGACGAGTAGGTCTATTACTATGATAATTATCTTCAGGTTTTTTATTAAACGAGTTGTTATAATAATTATCCCTATTATTTAAACCATCTCTCCTTTCTTCATTGTAAAGCTTACCTTCAAAAAATTCACCTGTTTCTTGATCAACACGACGTCTTGATAATTTTGGACATCCACCTTTTTCAAAGTCAATTATCAAAGCTTTGAAGGTATCACCCTGTTTAAGTATATCCTCAATGGACTCTACATGTTGATTAGCTACCTCGCTTATATGCATTTTTCCTTTTCTTCCATTAAGAAGTTCTAGCTCTACAATAGACTTCTCTATCTTTACAACTTTAGCATCAATTATAGAACCTTGTTCTAGCTCTGTTATTGAATCAATCATCATATTCTTTGCAGCTTCAGCTTCAGTACTACTAATGGCAAAAACAGAAACTTTACCGTCATCCCCTATTTCAATTTTTGCATTACTTCTTTCACATACACTGCGTATATTTTTTCCTTTAGTACCAATAGCTGCAGAAATTTTATCTTTATCTATATAAAACGATAACACTCTTGGTACATGATCTTTTATATCCTTACGATGTTCTGAAATTACTGCATTCATTTTTTCTAAGATATGTAATCTTCCGACTTTTGCTTGTTCTAAAGATTTTTCAACAATTTCAAAGCTTATACCAGGAATTTTCATATCCATCTGCAGTGCTGTAATCCCTTCGCTAGTTCCTGCTACTTTGAAGTCCATATCACCAAGATAGTCTTCATCGCCCAGTATATCAGAAAGTATTATATGCTCATTTTTGTCTTTGATGAGACCCATAGCAATTCCTGCAACGGGAGCCTTTATTGGCACACCTGTATCCATTAATGCAATGGAAGTTCCACAAACTGTTGCCATAGAAGAAGAACCATCAGATTCCATAATCTCAGATACTACCCTTATTGTATAAGGAAATTCAGATTTATCAGGTAAAACAGGATGAATTGCTTTCCAAGCAAGTTTACCATGACCAATTTCTCTCCTTCCTGGTGCGCGTATAGCAGAAGCCTCTCCAACAGCAAATGGAGGAAAATTATAATGCAACATAAAATGTTCACGTCTATCCCCTTCAATGTCATCCACAATTTGCTCATCTTGTGTAGTACCAAGAGCAGTAACAACTAGTGCCTGAGTGCTACCCCTTGTAAATAGCGCAGAACCGTGAGTCTTGGGTAGAATGTCAGCCTCAATTTCTATCTGGCGTATTTCATCATACTTACGGCTGTCTATTCTCACACTTTTCCTTCTAATCATTTCACGCACTAAAGATCTTTCAAAGCTTTTTACTGCATAAGTAATTAACTTTTCGTCTTTTCCAGCCTCTTTAAGAGTATTCAATATATTATTCCTGACTACTTCTAGAGCTTGGACTCGCTCTTGTTTTACTGTTTTTGAATATGCTTCTTCAAAGTCTTTTCGATATTTTTCAAGTTCTTGAGTTATATCTGATATATCAACAGGAGCAAAGCTTTCAGGTTTATTGCCAACTGTATCAGCAAATTCTTTTATGAGCTTAATAACAGGTTGAAGGTGTTCATGACCAAATTTTATTGCGTTTAAAACATTTTCTTCAGAGAGCTCTTTGACTTCCGATTCGACCATTAAGATCGAATTTTCATCACCAGACAAAAACAGATCCAAGTTGCTCGCTTTCATCTCTTGAACGGAAGGATTGAGTATATAATTGTTATTTTCATCACAACCGACCATGACTCCAGCTATAGTAAAGTGGAAAGGAACACCAGAAATTGCAAGAGCTGCGACGGTACCTATCAATGCTGGTACTTCAGGAGAATTGACCGTATCGTAAGTTAACAGATTACATACTACACTAATTTCATCATGAAAACCTTCAGGAAATAACGGCCTTATACTTCTATCTATTACTCTTGAAATTAAAGTTTCTCTATCAGATGGTTTTCCTTCTCTTTTAAAAAAACCACCAGGAATCTTACCCATGGCATAACTTTTTGCAATAAACTGCACATTTAAAGGGAGAAAATCAACACTTTCTTCCTTCTTTTTTCGTACAACAGTGACTAAGATAGAAGTATCTCCATAATTTACAACTACTGAACCATCAGCTTGACGTGCTATTTTCCCAGTTTCTAAAGATAAGGTACGCCCCTCCCAATCTATAGATTTTTTTATAATTTCAAACATACAAAATTCCTCGATTATTTTCTAATGCCTAACTTCTCTATTAACTCTTGATAGGCTTCATTACCAAATTTACGTTTTATATAATTTAAGTGCTTGCGCCTTCTACCTATCAATATAAGTAAACCGCGCTTAGAATTATGGTCATGCTTATGCGCTTTAAAATGCTCAGTTAAATTACTGATCCTCTCGGTTAAAATTGCACACTGTACAAAAGATGAACCTGTATCATCTTCTTTAATTGCATATGTACTAATCAAACTTTTTTTCTTTTGGGATGTTATTGACATCTAAACCTCATTTCAAAATATTAAAAACACGAATAGGCTTCACATAACCATGAGTAAAACTGCAAATTGCAATAGGTACATTACCCACTATCGTACAAAAAATATCATAATTCTTTAAATTACGCAAGTTATTTAATATAATTTCTTGACCTTTTCTGATTTTCTCCGCTTCCTCTAAGGAAATTTCAACTTTGAACATCGATTTTAAAGCCGATTCAATGGGAATGATGAAGCCTTTTGTATTACCTCCATCATCTTCTGTCATCCCACCCTCCGATGTCATCCCAGTGTCAAGCACTGGGATCAAGCCTATTTCATCACGAACATTGTTTTTGACATATGCTCCTAGAATCTTTTGTCCATTACATGATTTGTAAGTATTTGTATCCAGTGTCAAGCACTGGGGAGAGTAAGTTGTTGTGTTTTTTTTAGTAAGTTGCTCAATTGTCACTGATTCATCTTCCTTAAAATCACCTACCATCGTTCTTCTTAATTGTGTAATATGTCCAAAACAATTTAATTCAATTCCAAGATCTCTTGCAATTGATCTTACATATACGCCGCTACCGCAGATCATAGAAAAATCGGCAATATTATTTATGGTGTCCAAAAATATCATCTTTAGTTCATGTATTTTGACTTGTCGAGGTTTTATATTTACCTTTTGCCCACTTCTTGCTAATTTATATGCTCTTGCTCCCTTGATTTTCACTGCTGAAAATTGAGGAGGAGTTTGTGTTATCTCACCAATAAAATCCTTAATCGCACAGTTTATTTGGTTATATTCGGGTTTTATATCGCTAGTTCTAATGATATCACCACCCAAATCATCCGTAGTTGTTTGTTTTCCCCATTTTATTGTGAAATTGTATGCCTTTAAGTCACAAGATAAATACGGTATAGTTTTTGTTGCTTCACCAAGAGCGATCGGTAATATACCTGAAGCCAAAGGATCAAGTGTTCCCAAATGTCCGGCTTTTTTTATTCCAAAAATCCTTTTAATTTGAGTTACAGCTTGTGCAGAACTCATTCCTGTTGGTTTATCAAGATTCAGCCAGCCATTTACCATGTATCAATCTTACATAATTAGTAACAATTTAAAAAGTAGATAAAACATCAAGTTATTAATAAAAATGCTTGATTAGTTTACATTCTCAATATATAATTAACTTTTTATAAACCTTAATTAGGAGGAAGTGATTATGACTACAAATATATGGAAACTAAAAAACATAGCACCTATAACAAAAATGGGTATTGAAGGTACAGTTGCAACTGCATCTTTAGCAGCAGCAATAACAACATTATTGATTGCTACTAAAGTAATTGCTGGACCTGCATCTTTAGCACTTATTGCTAGCCCTGCTGGAATTGCAGTTCTATTTATTGCCGCTGTATATTTTGTCGCAGCAGCTTATGCTTCATATCAGCAAATGCATAAGAATGAAGAAATAAGTGAAGCTAAAGTAAGTGCTGAAGCAGCAGCTAATAAAGCTGAAGCAGCTAAAGCAAGTGCTGAAGAAGCAGCTAGTAAAGCTGAAGCAGCTAAAGCAAGTGCTGAAACAGAAGCTAATCAAGCTGAAGCAGCTAAAACAGAAGTTGAAGAAAAAATTAAAAATTTACCTACTAAAAATGAGTTGAATAACAAAGCTGACAAGTCTGAATTGGATAGTAAATTAAATGCAGATGCTCTTGAAGGCGAAATTAAAAAACTTTTACCTAGTCTCTTAGTAGATCCTGATGTTGCTACTGTGGATGTTAAAAAAGCATTTGCAACAGCAAGTTAATAAATTAATATAACTGGAGGTAGATTTTCTACCTCTTTTTTTCTCCTTTCATCTCGATGTGTAAAAGTTACAATAGCCTATCCCACAACTCAACTACATCCTCATCAAAGTCTATTACTTCTGTTTTTTTGAATCGGTAGCAGTTGTTGATGGATTGAATCCCTAAATCTCCTATAAAGGGAGTGGCATCATTACCTAAAATTTTACCACTGCGGCAGATTATCAATCTGTCGATTAAATTATGCTTTAATAATTCTGTAATTAACACTCCTCCACCTTCAACTAATAACCTTGTTATACCAATTTCTGAAACAAGTTTTGATGCCATGTCTTTTAGGCAGACTTTGCCAGCATTGTTTGAATTAACTACTAAGTAGTTAATGTTTTTTATTTTTTTCTTTACTTTATTGTTTGTAATTACCCAAGTTGTTATTTTGTCTGCAGTTTTTGCAATATTATGCTCTTCCTTCAATTTCCCTTGGCTATCGATAATTAGCCTTATTGGCGACCTGTCTTCGAGTCCTGGTAATCTGCAAGTTAAGAGAGGATCGTCATTGATAAGGGTACTACTGCCAATCATAATTGCATCATATTTTGCTCTGAGCTCATGTACCCAATTTCTCGTATCTTCACTTGTTATCCATTTGCTATCACCTGTAAATGTTGCGATTTTTCCGTCAAGAGTTGTTGCGATTTTGCAAGCTATGAATGGTCTATGAAATTCTTTAGTGGTGAAAAAACCGACATTCAATACTTCTGCCTCTTTTTGCATAATACCTTGCTCAACTTCAATTCCTGCTTCTTTCAGAGCTTTAATTCCTCCACCTGAAACTCTACTATCTGGATCAATTGCTGCAATTACTACTCTTTTTATTCCTGATTTTATGATTTCTGCAGTGCAAGGTTCTGTAACTCCAAAGTGGCAGCATGGTTCAAGAGTGACGTACATAGTTGCACCATGAGTTAAATCTTTAGCATTTTGCAAAGCAACTACTTCTGCATGTGGACGTCCACCGATTCCTGTGTAGCCTTCACCGATCACCATACCGTTTTTTACAATGATACATCCAACAGCGGGATTTGGTGCAACACTTCCAAGACTTTTTTCTGCAAGTTTTAATGCGATCGACATGAAATAATCATCAGTCATTAGAAAGAAGTCATTTCGTATGAGGTATCAAAAATTCTTCTGTGCTCGTGTATGGCAAATCTATCTGTCATACCTGAGATATAATCACATATTATTACTGAACGCTGAGATTCACAAGCAAGCTTGTTCCACTCTGTGGGTAATAACCTTGGGTTTTCATAAAAACATTGAAAAAGCTCCTGTACTATACGTTTTGCTTTGTTCATTGTTCTGGTCAGTTTATAACTTCTGTATATTTTTTCCATGTTAAATTTTTTCATCTCTTTTGTGGCATTTGCAATTTCTGGTGAAAATGTGACTAGCATTGTATTTAGACCTCTTACATCTTCTACGCTTTTTATTTTGTGATCTTTAATATTTCTTTCAGTCTGAAAAACGACATCATTTATCATAATTCCTATAGTTCTACTCAGTGATTCATGTATGAGTTTGCTTTGAGCCAATTCTGAATATTCGCTTTTTACTTCTTTGAACATTTTGCCAATTAAAGGAACATCGAGCAAATCTTCGGTTATTACTAAATTTGCCCTGAGTGCATCATCAAGATCATGAACACTATAAGCAATGTCATCAGCAATCGAAGCAACTTGTGCTTCAAGACTTGAAAATTCTTCAAGCTTTAGATCATATTTTTCATTGTATTCTAATAGTAGCTGATTATTTGTGTGGGATACCGTATTTTGACCGAGTAAAGGACCGTTATGCTTTGCAACGCCTTCAATCACTTCCCAACTTAGATTCATACCATTAAAGTCAGCATGTTTTTGTTCAAGATAAGTTAAAATCCTTATAGCTTGAACGTTATGATCAAACTTATACTTCTCGTTATCAATTTGAACTAGAGCATTCTCACCTGTGTGACCAAATGGAGGATGACCAAGGTCATGTGCAAGCGCTATGCATTCGGTGATGTCCTCATCTAATCTGAGCCTGCGTGCGATGGATCTTGCAATTTGTGCAACTTCAAGGCTATGAGTTAGCCGAGTACGATAGTAATCATGCTCATAATTGATAAAAACTTGTGTTTTGTACCCCAATTTCCTAAACGCATTAGAGTGAATAATGCGGTCCCTATCACGCTGAAAGCAGCTGCGATTTTCATCTTCTGGCTCTTTAAAATTTCTTCCTTTTGTTTTATTTGGAAAGCACGCGTAACTTAATAGAAAATTATTGTTTGACATGTAAAATTTCTACTATAATAGGTTATCAATAATGAACGGTGGTTGTTATGTCAACAGATTACAATATTAGCTTAACTGACAATGCATTAAGGAAAATCCACTCCCTTGTAGAACAGGAAGGAGATGAGAGTTCTGTTTTGCGGGTTGCAGTTTCAGGTGGTGGATGCTCTGGCTTCAAGTATAATTTTCTTATGGATCAAATAAATAAGAAGATGTCTTTGGGTGACGATTTTGACGATGATGAAGACGACGATTTTGACGGTGACGAAGATAGCGAGGATTATAGAAGCCACTCCAGTTTTAGTGAAAAAGGTAAAGATATAGTAATTAATGATGAGAATGGAAACCCTGTGTTAATGGTTGATAATTGTTCAGCGAAATTTTTAAATAATTCAACTATAGATTATACTGAAGATCTAAGTGGTTCTGGTTTTCAAATCAAGAATGCTCTCGCTAAGTCTCGATGTGGGTGTGGTAACAGTTTCTCGGTCTAATTCTCCCTCCTGGATCTTTTTATAATATGGACAGTGATGTAGCACTAGAGCTAGCTTCTGTGAGTAAGAGCTTCAAAAAAAGTCCTGCTATTGTAGAAGATATCAATCTGAGTCTTACAAGAGGGCAAGTAGTTGCATTGATCGGCAGTTCAGGATCAGGAAAAACAACTATATTGCAAATTGCAGGCCTATTGGATAAGCCAACTTTAGGTGTAGTGACAATAGATGGAGTAAATTGTACGCAAGCCAGCAATAAATATAAAACTCATGTAAGAAGAAATTTTCTTAGCTTTGTTTATCAATTTCACTATTTATTACAAGAGTTATCAGTGTTGGAAAACGTTATGCTTCCTCAGCTTATTGCAAGAAGAAGCAAAGCTGAAGCAAAAAAAAAATCGCAAGCAATATTGGAAAAATTTGGTTTGGAAAGTAAAGCAAGTAGTATGGTATCTGAAATTTCTGGTGGAGAAAGGCAGAGGGTTGCAATTGCAAGAAGCATTGTAAACTCTCCAAAGCTTTTACTTGCAGATGAGCCAACGGGAAATTTAGACCCAACAAATTCTTTGAATGTATTTTTGCTGTTACATTCATATGTAAAGGAAAATAACAGCTCTATGCTTATAGTAACACACAACTATATCCTTGCAGAAAAAGCAGATCACATTTTTCAGTTAAAAAACCGATCATTAGTAAAGCTGTAAATGGAAGAAACAAGTACAATACAAAGCTACCTATAACTTGTACTTATTTAACCAATGGTCATTAACGGAGTATAATTCGCATGAAATGCTTTCATTATTTTTTATACACGGACTCTTTAACTTACGCTGTTTACTTAGAAAGCATCCTGACAGCATAAACATTGCTAAAACGAGAAATAATAATTGCCTAAACATAACAAGACTTTTTTTATTTATATTAATACGTTCATTTCTCTCATTTGTAAAGTTAGGCATATTCTTTTACCCTTATCTCTTTTTTAACTTTTTTGGAGGAAGTGACTGCACTGTTTAAGCGTAGTTTTATATAATTATCTATAATTTGAGCTACTTCCTCTTCTTTATCCCTTAAAAAGTGGTTAGTATCGTCTACTATATGGTATTCCATATGGTTATTTTTTACCGAATTTATTAACCTTTGTGCTAATTCTGTTACATCGCTTTCTTCTGAAATTGTATCATTATTACTTTGTATTATAAGTCCAGGAACTGGGCAAGGAGAGAGAAAAGAGAAATCGTACTTAGTTGCTGGAAGAGAAAGGGCAACAAAACTTACTATCTCTGGACGGCGTATTGTCAACTGCATAGCTACCCATGCTCCAAAAGAAAAACCGACTATCCAAATTGGAACGTTGTTAGAGTTATGCTCCTGAAGCCAATCAATAGCTACTGCAGCATCAGTTAATTCTCCTATACCCTTATCAAAAGTTCCGGTAGATTTTCCGACACCACGAAAATTAATTGTCAATGCAGAAAAGTTATTATCGATAAAAGATTCATATATAGTATGTATAATCTTACTATCCATACTACCACCATATTGAGGGTGATGATGTAAAATTAGCACAACTGGTGCATTGGTATCTTTGCTTTGATGATATCTACCTTCTATCTTTTTTGTTGCATTATTTAAAAAGACTTCTACCATGATTGCTCCTAATAAAAACCTGTTTTGACAGGGCTTGATAATGTAAATTATTTATTAATTATGTATTAATTTCACTGTTTTTGCAATAAATTTTTTATCGTGTTAAAGTTAACATACATAATTGGTTAATGGTAAGTGACAAATAAGCCTGTGAGTTTATTCTCTCTGGAAGAAAGTAGTTGCGTGTATGCTGATTATAATGCAACTGCTCCAGTGAGTAAAAATGTAAAAAAAAGTATACTTGAGATTTTGTCAAAACAAACACTAAATCCATCATCTCTGCATAAAAGAGGACAAGAAGCGAGGAAGATTCTTAAAGAGGTAAGAGATAACGTACGTGATGCTCTTAGCATTCCAGATGATAAAGAAATAGTTTTTACGTCTGGTGCAACTGAAGCAAACAACCTCGTCATGAGAGGAATGAAAGGCTATCTGCATGTAATTTCAGCTACAGAGCATCCTTCAATTCTTAATTCTGCATGTAATCCACATATAATACCCGTTAATCAAGAGGGTATTGTTGACTTTTTAGAGCTAGAGAAAATTCTAAGCGAACTTGAAGGGAATAAAGTAATAATTTCAGTGATGATGGCTAATAACGAAACTGGAGTTATCCAGCCTGTTAAGGAAATAGCTAAAATAGCACATAAATTCGGGGCAATCTGTCACACTGACGCTGCTCAAAGTGTTGGGAAAATCAAAGTAAATATGGAAGATTTAGGAGTGGATTTACTTACTTTATCTGCTCACAAATTTGGTGGTATAGCAGGTAGTGGAGTTTTAATATTTGACAAAAAGCTTGTAATAGAACCTACTATAATAGGTGGTGGGCAAGAAAGAGGATTGCGTGGTGGTACAGAAAACATTGTTGCAATTGCAGGTCTTTCTGCTGCATTGCAAAACATTCCAGATCTTCTATCAAAAATGAATGAAGTGGAGAAGCTGCGTGATCAATTGGAGTGTGAATTATTAAGTCTTGTCAGTGATATCAAGATCTTTGGCAGAAATTCTGAAAGATTGCCAAATACAAGTTTTATTTATATGCCGAGGGTAAAGAATGATCTGCAGCTCATGCATTTTGACTTAAATAATATTGCAGTCAGCAATGGTTCTGCATGCTCTTCTGGAAAAGTTGGGCCTTCTCATGTTTTGCTTGCAATGGGAGCAACAAAAGAGCAAGCAGAATGTTCAATTAGAATCAGTATAGGTCCGGAGGTTAAACCGCGAGACATAGAAAAAATAGTGGATTGTTGGTATAGTATCTATAAGAAGAATGCTTTAGTAAATGCAAAAACTACTTTCACCATTCCCCTTAAATCATGATAGAGGGAATGGTGAAAGTAATTTCTATTGCCAGAGGTTGTTATAATAGTTAAATGCTGCTGAAAACCGATTTGCTTATAGTTATGGAAGAAATTCTCTAATTGCATACCACACCATTCAATTGTAGTATGTCATTTTATACTTGATAAAAACGCTGTATTGTATTATAATATATCATCAAGAGATAATAAGGAGTTACATATGTCTTATATGAAAAACGAACAGGATATTCGCTCTCAGGGCGTTTATTATAGTGCTGGACTCAGGAGTTACCTAACTAAAGTATACAATTATATGGCTTTAGCTTTAGGTGTTACAGGGCTTGTTGCGTTTTTAACAGTGTTTTCTGGTCTTTTCCAGGTGATTTATTCCAATCCTGTTCTATCGCTTGTGGTAATGCTATCTCCAGTTGCATTGGTGTTTTATATGTCTTTTAGGCTTCAACACCTAAGTGCTCAGTCAACACTTACTGTATTTTTTCTATTCTCAGTTTTAATGGGAATTTCTTTATCTCATATTTTTATAATTTATACTGCAGAAAATATAGCGAGAGCATTTTTCATTACATCGATCATGTTTGGTTCTATGGCTTTATATGGTAATACTACAAAAAAAGATCTTACCAGCATGGGTTCTTTTTTGATTATGGGAATCTGGGGGTTAATCATTGCATCTATAGTTAATCTGTTTCTTGGAAGCAGTCCTCTCTATTTTGCAATATCGTTTGTATCAGTGATAGTGTTTACTTTAATGACCGCATACGATGCTCAGAGAATCAAAGATGTTTATTATAGATATAATGATGGCTCAGAAGTTGCAACTACTAAGCTGGCAATACTTGGTGCAACTAATCTTTACTTTGACTTCATCAATATATTCCTCAATTTACTCAGGTTACTTAACTTGTTCAACAATAAGGATTAGATGATTTCCTTTTTAAGGGGAAACAATAAAAGTTCTATAGTTTTCCTCCTAATATCTTTAGTGGTATTGATGCTGTGTCTTGCATATGCTTCAGTACCGTTGTATAGCATCTTTTGTAAAGCTACTGGATATGGTGGCACAACGAGAAAAGTAACTAATGCAACAATAAATGCAACTGACCAAAAAATCAGGGTTCACCTTAATGCTGATATAATATCAGGTCTGCCTTGGGAATTTAAATCAGAAACTAACTACATCGATACAAATATAGGGCAACAAAGTTTAGTATTTTATTATGCAAAAAATTTATCTGATCAGCCTTCTTTTGGAATGGCAGTGTATAATGTCACACCTTTTAAAGCAGGTAAATATTTCAATAAAGTTGCATGCTTTTGTTTTGAAGAGCAAATGCTGCTACCAAAACAAAAAGCGGCTATGCCCGTATCCTTTTACGTAGACCCTGAAATAATGCGTGACAATAGTACAAAAGATTTAAGTGAAATAACACTATCATATACGTTTTTTAAGCTTAAATAACAAACCTTTTCCTATTGTAATCCGAACAAGGTTGTACGATACATCTATTGAATTGAGCAGGAGCTCTTATTTGCTTTTTGCACACTGACTACTTGTGTTTCAGTGTTCGTTGTTGCTAATTCCCATCCTTCATTATTTGCTTCACAAGCATTCCAACATTGAGCCAACTCCTTATTATTTTTTACAGAATCTGGTATTTCTATGTTGGGTTTTTTTTCTAATGTATGCTCAATTAGAATTTTACAGCAATCCTTGGATTTCGTTGACTTATCTCTACCATATAATTTAGCAACATAGTCTAAAGCGGTATTTCCACCATAGTTTTCATTTGGGTTATCATTTACTCCCGCTTTTATGAGAGCTTTTAATATATCTGGAGAACGAGCCAAAACGCAGGCATGTAAATATCCTTTTTCATTTTGCACATTAGCTCCTGCTTTTATTAAAACTTGCGCTAAATTTGTTAAAGTGTATAATTTATAATTAATGGCAATAGAAAAAAGACTATCTATTGGAAAGCCATCATAATCTTTCAAGTCAAATTGGTGATTAATATCAAATCCTTTTTTTTCCCAAGAAGTATATAAATATTTACAATAATCTCTTTTTTTATCTGATTTTTGTATTCTATATTCTAACCTTTCTTTTATTTTTTTTATTACATTGTTAACATCCAAATCATTATCTTCATCCACTTTGCACAACACATTGAATAAAACACCATAAAGCCAAATTTCTCTGTTCATGATAATTTGTGCCTCAAAACTATTAACAATACGCTTATGTAGTGTATAAACTCTAAATAACATTTTGCAAAAATATTAATTGCTAGATAACATAATTAAAGTTTTTGTCTTACATTTATCATGGTTAGAGCTATACAAATTAAAAAAACTGGGGGGCCAGAAGTATTAGAATTTGTAGATAAGAGCATAGGTGAGCCAAAAGATGAGGAAGTCTTAATACGTCATACAACTATCGGCTTAAATCGTTATGATTTAGAACACAGAAAAGGTACACGCAAAATTAAAGATCTGCCATCAGTACTTGGAGTAGAGGCAGTAGGAGTTGTTGAAAAGCTTGGTAAAAAAATTAGTGATGGACTTAAGGTTGGAGATAGAGTTGGATATTGCACAGCTCCTCCAGGGGCATATTGTGAAAAGCGCATTGTACACCAGAAATATTTGATAAAAATTCCGAATGATATACCTGATGAAGTTGCTGCTGCAGTATTGTTTAAAGGTATGACAGCTCACTATTTAGTTAATCAATCTTATAAAATCAGGCCTGGTGCTTTTGTACTAGTTCATGGAGCTAATGGTGGTTTGGGGCAAATAATATGCCAATGGGCAAAGGATAAAAAAGGTATAGTGATAGGTTCTATAAGCTCTGACGAAAAAATGAAGATAGCTTTACAAAGTGGCTGCACATACGCAATAAACTACAATGATAAAGACTTCGTTTCTAAAATCATGGAGATTACGAAAAATAGAGGAGTAGGTGCAGTGTATGACCCTATAGGTTACGCTACAAGCAAGCTCTCTTTTGAATCTTTAGGTAAGTTTGGCATATATGTTTCCTATGGGCAGATATCAGGTAATGCTCCTATTAATTTCTCTTTACTTAGTTCGCGTTCGTTATTTGCAGCTGGAACTTCGATATATCACTACAAGCACAATAGACTTACGTTAGTGCTTACTGCAATGGAAATTTTTGAAATGATAAGAAAAAAACTTTTAATTGTACGAATTAATAAAAAATATAAATTTGATGAAATAATAGAGGCTCATCGTGACATGGAAAATAGAAAAGTAAGTGGGCTAAATATTATCAAAGTTTCTTAAATAACTTAGTAACCTAAAATAATTATTCATTAAGTCATATCAACAAGAATTTCACATGGTTAGTTTTCTTATAACAAGTTAGTTTATTTGATGCAGGTGTAGAAGTTGATGATGTGTGTTCCTAGCTTTAGCTATTAGTCAATTCTTTCCATCCAAGAATCATTTTATTAGCTTGCCTCAATGTTTCAATAGAAGGCAAGTCTTCTGTGCTTAGTGGTAGACGAACAGTTTTGTGTTCTATAAGCCCAATGTCATGCAAGAGTGCTTTAGTAGGTATTGGATTGCTGGCAGTAAATAGAGTTTTGCAAGCTTGTTGCCAACTGTCTGCCTGAGGGTTCTCGCCACTCATGCATTGCTTAACATATTCATGTACTACACTTGGCCAAACATTGGCAGCAACAGAAACCAGACCAGCCGCACCCTTAGCAGCCATATCGGGTATCATATTATCATCTCCGCAAAAGACCTCAATATTTGGTGCAACTTTCTTATACTGAGTTAAAGTATCAACGGTGCCACTTGAATCTTTGATAGCCCAAAATTTTTCGTGGCTGGATAAGTTGCGTACAGTTTCAGCGTGAAGACTCACTCCTGCTCTTGATGGAATATTGTAAAGCATGGCTGGCACATGTGCTTTTTCAAGCAGCTTTTCAAACCATAAAGTTTGCCCCATGATTCCAGGCTTTGCATAAATGGGAGTTGTCATTAGATAGCCATGAATAGGCATACCCTTGCAAAAATCAAGCCATTCAAGAGTCTGATATAGATTCACTCCTGGTACACCAATTATAATTTTCGTATTTAATTTTAGCTCACATACAAATTCAACTAATGTGCGCTTTTCAGAATCAGTAAGTGATAAGCTTTCACCTGTGCTACCTAGCAACACTACACCATTTTCAGTTTCAGCTTGCATTGTTAGTAAACGCTGCAAGCTTTGGTAATCTATACTATCTCCACTGCAATTAAAAGGAGTAACACAAGCAGTCCATAAAAATGTAGATTTCAATTGAAGTTATTAAAATGGTATTTCATCATCGATTAGTTCGTCTTTTATATCGTTGTCAAAACTTCCGTGTTTATCTTTTTGTTCTGTTTCATTTTGTTTGTATTCACTTGGCTTGTAATCAGAGTTTGACATACTGTTTCGTGAATCTAAAAGGGTAAGGGCACTATTAAAGTTATATAGCACCACCTCTGTCGTATACCTTTCGCTACCATTTTGGTCAGTCCATTTTCTAGTTCTCAGAGAACCTTCAACGTAAACTTTACTACCTTTGCGCGCAAAATCCTTAACAATTTTTACTAATCCTTCACTAAAAATTACAATATTATGCCATTCTGTCTTTTCAGAGCGCGTACCAGAAAATTTGTCAGTCCAACTTTCAGACGTGGCTATTGAAAAACTTGCCATCTCTTTTCCATTTTGTGTAGTCCTAATTTCAGGATCTTTTCCTAGATTACCAACTAATATGACTTTATTTATAGTACCACTAGACATAATTATGCTTTAAAATAAATCTCTTTATTATCTTATGTGAGAGTATTATTGTCAAATTTAATTAAAAACGCGCTTGGAGGGATTCGAACCCGCGACCTTTGCCTCCGGAGGGCAACGCTCTATCCAACTGAGCTACAAGCGCAGATGTATTAGATTATTTAATAGATAAACTATCTAAATCAAATTTTTGTTCTGGATAAAGCGTAAACATAATACCTCCATGTCCAAAATGTACATTTTTAGAATTGCTTATCCGTTCTTTTGTTATCTTTTGGTTTACAGCCCATGAAAAAGTTACATAATTTTCAGTTACTGAGTGCACTTTTAAATCCTTAGTATTTATAAACAACTTTCCATTTACCCATATTTTCCATGTATCGGGGGAAAAGTATAAAATTGAATCTAAACTGACTACTTTACAATTGAAATTTTCTTCCTCTGTAACTCCTGAAGACTGTAAGTTAAACTTTTCCATCTCACTAACTATTCTATTAACCTGCTCTTCATCAAAAAAAATGCTTTTTATGCTACCATATTGCGATAAAGTACTCTCTGCTGCCTCTTTTATTATATCGTCTCGATCTATATAATAATTGTTGATAAAAAAACACTCCTTCGCACGCAAATTTGCTATATCAATGAAGTCATTTATTTCTTGATTTCCAACTTTTAAAATACTTTTTAAGTACTTCTTTTCTATAATCATTCCATCATTAGAATGATGACAGACCATTTCATCATTGCCTTGTCTTTCTATATATACACATAAATTTTCACTATTTAACCCTAATATTTTATGCTCAATAAAATCTTCATTACTAATATGCTGTTGGCAAGAATATTTTTTACAAATCCCTATATTTTCTACAAGATCTTCGCAATTGCAATATGCACTAACATTAAAAAACAGCAGCGTAAAAATAAAAAACAACTTTATATTCATCTACTTAATATGGTATACCAATCAAAAACTATACTAGCTCTCACTATCTCTATCATATTACCACTTAAAATCTGGTTTATAACTTTAGCATCTATATTTCTCTGCTTATTCAAGGTAAGAGATCTGATCATAACATAACCAGGAAGATTTGGAATAGACTGTAGAAATAAAAAAATATGCTTATCGCTAATTGAGCTTAAACTTAGAACCACTTCACTTCTTATTACTTTTGTATGTTCACTTTTATTGTGGAGTTCAGCTTCTTCAGGTATAGAAATTGATATTTCAGGTTCTAACATGTAGTGTTTTTTATATAGCTTGTTAAGCTCAAAATTTAAATTTGTAATGTATCTGCTACTATGTAAATTTGAAGAAGAAATTCTTTTCCATAAATCTAGGTTTTTATTTAGAACGACTTCTTTCTTTTGAATTTCAATGATCTGTAAATTAATAGAGCGTATTTCTTCAGCTGCAGTTTGATTTTTATTATAAACCTTTTTGTTATAGATAATAAAACACGTTGATAACCCTATTAATACAACAGATAACAATAAGTAATATATGCACTGAATTGTAGCTTTTCTTTTTAGTTGAGAGATAGTCATCAATCTACATTGCCTCTCCTATTTCAACATCAATAGATAGATTTTTCTCTTTAGTAGTAGGTAAGCTAGAAATACTAATATCATGAGTACGGAAATTATCGTTTAAATTTTTCTGTAGTTTCTCGTATTGATAAGAAATGTCTTTACCAGATTGAAAATTAAACCTTAAAGTTGTGGTAATATAACTTTTTGCCTCATTATAATTCCACTCAAATAATTGAAGCTCTACATCTGGTACTTTTAGCTTTTCTACATACTTAACTTGTGTGAGAGGAGAGTACTCTATTTTTGATAAAATATTATTGATATTAATAAAATCGTAAACTTCATCTATCTTTTTTACATTATAGCTTTGGCTAAGTTTTATTAGTTTGTTATTTAAAGCACTCCGCTTTGCAGATAAATTATCAGCAATATTAAAATTCGAATACAAATTCCGCAAACAAAAGGTGTTAATTACAATTAAAGTCAAAAGGAGGTATAGAAAAATCCGAGGAGAGTTTAAATAAAGGTAATTGAATAGATAAAATTCTTTAGTTTCTTTTGTATTAAAAACATCTGTTGGCTTATTCTTAAAGCTGTGAAACAAAATTGTAGTATCACAAAAGCTATCTTTTTCGCTTATAGCTAATTCTGCCCCCAATAGTTTACCCAGCTCATATGGAGTCAATATGTTCACACTATTCTCTGAAAAATTTATAACTGATAAACTAGATTTAATAGCTTCTGATACTATAATGCAGAGGTCGACAGGGTCATTTTTTTCAAATCCAAACTTAGTTAAAGATTGAATTGTATTTTTCACTTCCTGATATATTTCACCAGCAATGATTCCTGGTAAATTATCATTAGTAAATGGTATTAAACGTGTAAATATCATTTTGTTCTCTTTAAGAACCACTTGTCTATAGCCACCTGTTTTAGTTGCAGCAACTATAATTTTCCAGTTACTAGGATCTTTGTGTAGAATCTTTTTTGCTATACTGACTAGTTCTATAGGAAACATTAATATTCCTTTAAAGTTAGAGCCTATTTCAACAAACACGTCCAACCAATATTCTATTAAATGATTTGCTTTTGATGAAACAAATAGATACCACCAGTTTTGATTAAATTTATTCGGCTTTTCGACCAAGAGAATAGAATTTATATCGTTATTATGAGCAAAATGCTCTACTTTTGTTTTTGCTGATAGATAAGCACTAATCCTATTTACTCTTGGGATAGACTGTAGCAAATAGTTCTGATCAGTGTGATTGAGAACCAGATATAAGGGTGCTTTTTTATCTGATGAAAGACATGAAATTAAGTCAGAAACAGCTTTATTATTTTTGTCCTTAGCAAAATATCTTTTATTTAAAGTATCATTTTTAAAATATAGTAACATTGTGCCTTCTTTTCCTATAGAAAGCATAAACTTACTTTTGGGTTTTGACCCAAACATATTAACAAAGTGTATACTCATCTAGAATTAAAAAGGTAATTTATTGAAATTCATTAAACATTAGATGACAATATTACTTATATTATAAGTTTTTGATAAAATTAGTAGTAATATTAACCCTTTTGTATGATGAAGGTTTTTTATATTTGTGCTAGACACAACTTAACCTGACAAACGAGGATTAATTATATCTCAGCTTGATATTTTATTCTCCAACAGACTGAAAATTGAATTAAGCTAAAGACTTGATTTGACGCACGTTGTTGCACATTACCATTTAGTATACTTGAACTGAACATTTTCAGTGAATCCATCTGGCATGACTGAAACTTTTGTATTCATATTTATTTTTAAGTAATTTACTAGCTCATCAACTAATATATCAGGAGCAGAAGCACCTGCAGTAATTCCTATTTTTTCTGCGCCCTGCAACCAATTTTTGTTCATACATTTATAATTATCAATCAAATAGGCTCTTTTTCCTGTGGAAATGCACAGGTCTAATAAACGGTTTGAATTTGAACTGTTTTTGCTTCCTACAATTAACACTACGTCTGTAATTTTAGCCAATTTTTTAACAGCGTTCTGCCTATTTTGTGTTGCATAGCATATATCTTTTAAGTCGGGGCCTGTAATGCTTGGAAATCTGAGCTTCAGTGTAGCAATAATTTCTTTGGTATCGTCAATACTTAACGTGGTTTGTGTTACATAAGATAAATTATCTGGATCTTTGATTTGTAAATTGTATACGTCTTGCATAGTTTGCACTAGAGATATAGGATTACTTACTCTTCCTATAATTCCTTTAACTTCTGGATGATTTTCATGTCCAATTAGAATTAATTCTTTACCACTATCCTCATACCTTTTTGCCTCTTTATGTACTTTGCTAACTAATGGACATGTTGCATCAATCACTTGAACACCCTTTCTTTTTGCCTCATCCTCTATACTTTTCGACACTCCATGTGCACTGAAGATCAATATTCCTCTATTGTCTTTAATGTCTTCTATGCTGCTTACAAAAACCACTCCTTGTTTCTTAAAGCCCTCTACTATATATTTATTATGAACGATTTCGTGTAGTACATAAACTTGGCGTTCATTTTTGTATTTCTCTAAAGTGATTGCTAATATGTCTACAGCTCTTTTAACACCTGCACAGAAACCGCGTGGTTCAGCTAAGATAATCTCCATTTTTTAAGTAAGTATGTAAACATTGCTAAAAAGTAAGCTCCGCTCACTATGTTTCATATCATGACTGCTTTACTATAATTTCAAATTTATCATTACCAAGATTCTTATTAATATACCAGGAACCGTCATCTTTAATTACAAATTCGGGACTCTTGAGGTCTCTTTTTATTGTCTTTCCATCTTGGCCATCCATAGCAATATGGATATCGAATGTAACGATGTCTATATTTACCATGGCTTTTTTCCCACTGTGTGAATTTAGACTAAACTTGCCCAACATGACATCATTAATACTCACTTCTCCTGCATAAGTATCACACTGACCATCTACACAACACTCACTTTCAATATAAAAAAGATCTGACATATTTATATCTATAAAAAAAAGAACTAAACTTACATACTAAATATAGCTTATCATTAATAAGCAATTACAGATTACTTTGGCTACAACAATAATGCAACAGACATAATTAATTGTATAAGAAACTACACTTTAGAGAAATGGTTGTTTGGTTTTTTTATTAATTTTTTTCACCATACTGTCAATCATGTGTTTTATTCCTTGATATACAGAGTGTGTACTTTCATCACTACGCATATAAGCAGAGCAGGAAAATATATTATGCTTTTCGTCTTCTATTGATAGCTTTGTATCGCATGTTATATGTTCGCCGCCGAGCTTCTCTATCAACTGGTCTTTGTCGTCTCCTATAGTTACCTTAATCTTACTTTCTTCTTTACCTATTTTGCTACTTAAAATTAAAACAATAATGGCTGGAGATATACATATAGTTCCTATTGGCTTTTTTGCAACAAAGAACTCTGAGACTAATCTTTCAAACTCAGGCATTACTGTTTTATTTTCAGCTAAGTCAGATAAATTTTTCGCAACTCCATATCCACCAGGTACGACTAGCATGTCAAAATTTTCAGCTTTAGCTTCTCTTAGGTCATATATCTCACCTCTTGCGATTCTTGCTGCTTCTACAAGTACATTCCTTTTTTCTTTTACCGCCTCTTTTGTTTTGTGATCCATAACTTGTGTGATATTGATATCAGGTGCAAAACATTTAACATCCACTTCCTGCTGATCAAGCACAAGCAAACTTAAAACTGCTTCTCTCACCTCTGTGCCGTCGAGGTGGCCGCATCCTGATAAAACCACAGCGGCTCTTAATTTTTTCTCACCCATAAAATACCTTGATTTCATATAATCTAGGTATTGTAATACAAATTCCATATTTGGAAAGGAGTAATTATTTTATGTTAATTATAATATAATTAATAATTAGTATATATAATTAGGCATATTTATAATTGATGGGAATTGAATATGGTACAAGGTGGTGCAGTAGATACTGGTAACAGCGAGTACCTTGCTCAAGGTATATTTGAAATTATTCAAGGAGATAAAGCTTTACAGGAAGAAGCAAGAAAGTTTTTGGATCAAAATGAAGATCTGAAAAATTTAGATTCAATTAAAAAGGCAGACATAATCAGTTTATTAGAAAATGAGAAAAGCGAAAAATTTTTTACAGCTGTGTCAAAAAAATTATCAGGAAGAGAAAAATTCAAAAAACTAGCTGAGCAAGTTGGTAAAAATCTAGTAATGGAGGAAAAACTTGAAGCTTTAGGCAACCAACTGTTAGTTCAAGGAGTTATAAGTGGAGCAGCATTTACAACATTGACAGGTGCATTAGTAGGTACATTAGCAATAGGGGGAGTGGCTGGTGCATTGTTGGGTGGTGGAATAGCGTTGTTAGGGCTTTTAGCAATAGCGGCTATAGCTGCTATTGGTTATGCCATATATCAGCATAGAGATGAAATAAAAGAAAATGCAGATAAAAGTATTGGTAAAGTAAAAAAGGGTGCAATTAAATGCGGAAAAGCAGTGAAAAGTTTTGTGAAAGATGTGATCGATGAATTGACTTGGGAAAAGATTAACTTCTCTAGATTAGAGAAAGAGTTCATTGATGATATGGTATACCCTGAAAACGCTGAAAAATCAAAAGAGGCCCAGAATAAAATAAGGATCATAAAAATGCTTAAAAATGAAGAGCAACGATCTGCTATACAAGAGTTAGTAAAGAATGGAAATATTCAAAATTTTTCAGAAGCTGATATGATCAGACTTCTGGAAAAAGGCCTCAGTACTCATGAGGAAGATATGCAGAAATTGCTAAATTTGATGGAAGATTTTCTACCTGCAATTATGGACAGTGGTAATAATAAAATAGAGAAAGTGGAAAAAATAGTTGGTGATAAAGTTAAACAAATGGAGCCAAATTCTGAAGTGAAGAATCCAAGTTCTGAACGAGTTAGTGAAGAAAGGAAAGGAGTGAATTGATACATTTGAAGAGCGTTTTAATGTATCTGTCTATCTTATTTTGCCACCCTGCTAAGCGGACACAAAAAATTACTTCCGCATATTTTAAATCTCATTATAATGACAATTAGAGATATCTTTAGAGCTCAAAAATTTATCTTTGTCTGCAGACTTTTTCTATTAAACAACAAAAAAATGTAGCGTATCCTCTTCAGCGTATGTGGGTGCACACACACATACTTAATTTCTGTCGTATGTGCACTGCATTTTTTCTAATCTTTTTTTCACAGGGGGATTTTATGTTCAGAATTCCAGATATTTGACCTTTACTTTAGCTAATAAAAACCAACTGGTACCTGCGGTTTTTATAGCTACGTTTCTCAAACAAGTTTCAAATGAATAGATTTCTTGCATAACTGGAATTTAAAAGTTGATGTCATTCTAGCGCGTGACACTAGAATCCAGTCCTTTTGTGCAAAAAACGTTGTAAAGTAACTTAGTTGGATCCCAGTGTCAGCTACTCTGATGACAAGACAGGTTTCAATATTTGCATGCATCTGAACAGATAAGCAATTACTATCAGAAAGAGGGAGACTATGCTACTCCTTTCTATCCACTTTTTTGAGCAATCCACTTCTACATCTAACACACATCTCAGTGATTATAATATCCAATTTTTGATCATGTTTTTCTACAGGTAAATTTTTACAATATTGCTTCTCATAGGCTACACCTATAAATATTTTTCCAAGTGGCCGTAATTTTTTTATCATTTCATCATACCAACCACCGCCAAAACCTAACCTATTAAAATGATCATCAAAAGCAATAACAGGAGTAATGATTGTATCGGGGATTATATCTTCATCTGCTTTATTCCATTCCTCAAATTTTAATAACTTATTTTTATTAGGAATTGCTACTTTATATCCTAAATCGAGTAAATGATGCATCAAAGGCACAACATTAATTTCTCCGTCTGTTGGAATGTACGCTGCTATTGTTTTACCTTTAACGTAGCTTAAGTTCTGATTAAAGAGATTAATAAGGGAACTTGCTGCATAACTGGAATAACTTTCATCAACATCTTTTCTTATGGTTCTATATTGCTTCCTTAGTTCCTCTTTGTGCTGTTTAGTGTCTTTGAACATGTTCTATCCATTTTGCAGTGAGCTTTTCTTGTAAACTATTTTGCTTCAAGCGCTCACTTAAAAAATCAAAGTCAACAAGCTCCATATCCTGGTCTTGATTACTGCAACTATAAACAAAACTTATTTCTCCTGTTTCCTTATTTATGTGTTGCTGAATACATTGAGCGCAGATTTCTTTCATCATGCACTGCATAGGAGAGTTAACTGATGATATTGCTATGTGTTTTGGTTTTAGATATGGCTTTAAAATTGTTTTTCTAGCTTCATTTATAGCTTTCATCATTTTATCAGAACCAATAGTGATGATTTTATCTATAGTGTTTAAATTAATAGTAATTTTACCTAACTTTCCTTGCTGATATGAGATTATTGCATCAACTATATTACCATGAAAGGATTTATCCTGTTCTCTGCTTGTTTCTATCAATCCTTCTTCACATGCCCAAATTACTGCACTTGATGCACGTTCTATCAGTGCTCGTTTAAATACATCACTTAATTTTTTATAGCCAGCGAAATATAAAACCTTATGATTGTTTTCAAGACATGCCTTCCCTATCGAAAATAACACTGCATTTCCAACTCCACCGCCAATGAGCATTATATTCTTCATAAACTTTTTATGGAGTAGAAAACCTCTCTAACTTCAATTAAACTGATAACTAACAGCTGCATTTTTACGCATATTATCCAATAACAGGTTGCTTTGTATCATAATCTTTTGTTGATACATTTCCTGTTTGATTGCTTCTATATCCATTGCATTATTTTTGATATCACATAACATCATCAACTTTGCAGTGCTATTTTCTCTTAATTCTACTATTTCATTCATATTTGTTTTACTAAATAAAATCTGTAAATCAGGATTTAAATTTCGCATTTTTATTTCAAACTCTTTTACGCTTGGCAACTTGAAATCATCTGCTAACTTGTCAAAATTTAAACAACTGACCTTTTGCTCCTTAAAACTAGAGAGTAAACTTTCTGAACCTTCAACTACAACCTGTTTCAGTTTTAAAGTACTTTTCAGCAGTGTATGATCGAGCTGTACCTTATCTATGACTTTTATAACAGAGTAACCTTCGCTTAAACTAACCGGACCTGCTACATCACTGATTTCTAATCCTTCCAAAACGTCCTTGAGTTTACCTTTTAGCTGACTTAAATTAACGGTTGCTTTGCTCATCTTTATTGAAGATTCTGGATTATTACTGGTACGTAATTTTTTTACTAAGTCTTCAGCTATCTTCTGATCGGGAATTATGAACTCCTGAAACGTAATAAGGTAATCAGACTTCTCTTTTTGCTTTCTTGCATCATCCACTTCTTGATCGCTGATATTAATAAGCGGTACAACTCCTACTTCAATAATCTTGTTCCACAGCAGCTGACACTTTATTTGTTTTTTTAGGGTATTGAGATCTATATTATGCTTTTTTACGTATTGATCAACTTCATCAGCCTTAAGTTTTAAACTTTGAGTTAAGAATAACGTGACAGCATTATTTAACTCCTCGTTACTCAATTCTATATTCATCTTCTGTGCTTCGCTGACAATGATAATTTCGTCTATTAACTGTCTTAGAATTTGAGATTTTACCTCTTTTTGATTAATCTTCTGAGTGCCAAGCAATGAATTTATGAAGTTTATACGTCTTTCGATATCTAAATTTGAAATTGGCTCACCATTTACATCTGCAACAATTTCAATCTCAGTTGCAAGTAACCTAAGCGGCAGCATTGTTAATATCAAAATTAGTATTTTATGCATATAAAATTATTTAGCTAATAACTAATTCTATAATAAATACTGAATAAACGCTAGCTAACTTTTTAATAATTAAAAAAGAGGGTGAAATTACTGTAATGAATACCTAAACAATAATATACGGAAGGAGAGGGATTCGAACCCTCGATACGACTTTTCAATCGTATAACGGTTTAGCAAACCGCCGCCTTCAGCCGCTCGGCCACCCTTCCAAATTATTACTATAATATCAAGACCTTTACTGCCTGTCTAATGCTTTTAATTGCAATATTTGTATCTGTCCAGATGCATGCAAATATTGAAACCTGTCTTGTCATCAGAGTAGCTGACACTGGGATCCAACCAAGTTACTTTACAACGTTTTTTGTGCGAAAGGACTGGATCCCAGTGTCAAGCACTGGGATGACACCATTTGTTGTAAACTCACTTTTACTCTATGGTTATACTACCTTACCGCTATCCTGAACGGATACCAATATTTACCCATTAAAAACAACAACATTTTTCCGAATAACTGTAATTTAAGGCTAAATCAACGCAAACTAATTTCTACTTTTTTCAATGATTTCTTTTGCTTTTTCCACATTAGCCCATTCTCCAACTGTCACCGTTTTTCCCTTTTCTAAATCTTTATAATGAGAAAAGAAATGAGCTATTTTATCTAGTAAGTTTTTAGATAAATCAGAATAGTTTTTTATATTGTCATAATAGCTATCAACACTGGAGATAGGTACAGCTAATATTTTTTCATCCTCTCCTTTCTCGTCTTTGGTAAGTAATGCACCTACTGGACGCACCGATATCAAAACTCCAGGCGCTAAAGGAAATTGAGTTAGCACCAAAACATCCGCAGGGTCACCATCACCTGCGCAGGTATTTGGTATAAACCCATAATTGCAAGGATAAGTCATTGAGGTAGACAAAAATCTGTCAACTTGTAACAACCCAAGCTCTTTATTAAATTCATACTTTACAGGCTCAGCATTTGCACTTATTTCAATTACTACATTTATTTCATCTGGTTTTGTTGTTACTTTGCTTAAATCCATGGATTACCTCGTTATTCAAGAGAAGATATTATATAGCATACACTTTAAAAGTGCTACATTTATCATTCATAAGTAGAGATTCATGATTGAATAGGACCATTTGCAAAACTGTTAATAGTTGTATCATTGATCGTTGAATGTGGCGGTTCTTGAGGTGATTTTAGTAGTTGAAATAAAGCATATACTATTACGATAGTAAGTACTGCAGCAACTATGAAATTGATGAGATTATTTTGTGGCAAAATATTTGTTATTGAGTTGAATAACTTTTGCTCCATAAAGAAATAATCAGCAGTATATAATCCAATAGACAATATAAACATACCTAAAGCTAATTTACAAAATGTGTTTTTATGATTTTTGTTTTTTTTGTTACTGATACTAGAGTTTAGTCTGCATTCACTTTGTGGCACTGAGTAATACGTATTCTCAGGGTTTGTTACTAATTGTTCAAATGCATCACTATTTTGGTTTTTTAGTAGTTGCTCTAGAGTACGTTTGATATTTTTAGGATATAGAGAATCTTGACTGTCTTGCTCTCTTGCAGCTGTAAATGTCCCGTTCAATTCACTTATACCTCTATAATTAAGTGTATACTTGGTGAATCCATTTCTATACGGTAACTCAATTTTTCTTAATACCTTTATTAACTGTAAGATGTAACTGTAATACAGTGGTGTGTTGATTACTCTAGCTTTCTCATTAATATATTGATTGAGTGATAAAATATCTCCATTTCCAGTACATGTAGAAAATATACCATAACTAGAAAATAGTAATGCTATGTCTTTATCTATTTTTATACTGTGAATCGAGTAATAATGATTTATTACCTCTTTACATAAGCTAAACTCTTTATCAAATTCATTTGCATAGCTTATTTTGAGTAACTTTTTAATATTATTGAGTACTTGTTTCTCAAAGTCATCATTATTGTTAAATAGAGCTTCACCTTTCGGATTTGCTAGAATATTAAAAAGCTTTAGTTTTTTTTGATCTTCTGTCAATTCTACTTGATCTACAATTTCCCTTAGCAGTTTCTTCGAAGTGTCACAAAGAGTAGGTATTTTTTTACTTTCAACTGCAGCATATATTTTATCAATTACTTCTTGAGTATTGAACTGAGCATTTTCTGCAAGAACTCTATAAGCTTGAACATAAATTAAAAACAATCCTTGTAGACTAAATTTTAAGTTAAAATATTTATCTAATGGCTCTTGTTCTTTTTTATTAATGAATTCGAATAGACCTATATGATTTCTGCAATCCATGCAATGATGTAAGTCAGCATGTTGAAAACTGCCCAAACGAATAAATGCGGCTTCTAGTAAATTGCCCTTACCAACAATTTTTATTAACTCTTCAACTTCTTTAACCATCCCTCTAGTCCACAATATAATAATTATCTTTATAGTATAAAGAATATAGGATAAAACAGCAATAAATTTTATTGTATGTTTACATTCTGCATTAAAAAATTAAACCACCAAGTTAGGAGCATATCCAACCTCCACCTATAACTTGTTCGCCCTTATATGCTACACAGGCTTGACCTGGACTGATGCCAAAGTAATCGTCGTTTAAAATTACACAGGCTTTGTTCTTTTCGTCAGTTGAATATATTGTCGCTGAGCTTCCTGCATGTGATGACCTAAGCTTCACAGTTACTTCCATGCCTTCTTTTGGTTGTTCTAACCAATTTAACTCTTTGACCAATATCTTTTTTTGCATTAGAGCATTGATCGGGCCTACTACAACTTCATTATTTTCTGTATTAATTTTTATCACGTAAAGAGGCTCATTGTGTGCGATGCAGAGGCCTCTTCTCTGTCCCACTGTAAAATTTACTATGCCGCTGTGCTCACCTAGCACTTTTCCATGAATATCTACTATTTTACCTTTCTGCACAGATTGTGGAGCTAATTTAGCTATTGTTTTACTATAGCTTTCGGAAACAAAGCATATATCTTGACTATCCGGCTTTTCAGAAATTTGTAAGCCAAAATACTTTGCTAATTTTCTTATATCACTTTTATAGAACCCACCTAATGGAAATCGCAAAAGCTTTAACTGCTCCTCAGTAGTTGCAAACAAAAAATAACTTTGATCTTTACTTTTATCAATACTTCTGCACAACTTTACCTCACCATTTTCTTCTAATCTTCTTACGTAATGTCCTGTTACGAGCACATCCGCACCAAGATTTTTTGTAACTTGCAATAGATCGCGAAATTTTACTGTTTGGTTACACCTTACGCACGGTATGGGAGTTTCTCCACGCATATAGGTATTTGCAAAATCCTCTATTACTTCCTTTTTGAATATTTCCTCGTAGTTTAAAATATAGTGGGGAAAGCCAACACTTTCAGCCACGTATTTGGCATCATAAATATCCTGTCCAGCGCAGCATGCACCCTTTCTCGCATTACCATCACTGCCATAGAGCTGAAGAGTCACACCTATCACTTCGTACCCAAGGTTATACAGCAGTGCTGCAGCAACGGAGCTATCAACTCCCCCGGACATTGCAACAATAGCCTTAGTTTGATGCGGAGCTTTATCTTTTAATAAAGGTTCAATTTCAAATTCTTTTAGCATATAATTTATAAACACAAACCTGTGTCAAGCACTGGAATCCAGTTTCTATTACACAATTTCATCGAAACAGCATACTTATTTGTAGTCAAGTTCCAGTGTCAAGCGCTGGGATGACACCCCTTCCTGCTGGAAGTTGCCTTTAAATTACTTGGTGCGTGACACTGGGATCTCATTTATATTACATAATTCCATCAAAACAATTCGATCTTCAAAAACAATTTAATCTTGCTTGAATAAAACATGGCCAAAATAGTCCATGTTTTCAAGTACTTTTCCGCTACCCAGGGCAACACAACAAAGTGGATCATCTGCAACACGAACTGGTAATTTTGTTGTTTCACTAATAACTTTACTCAAGTTGCGCAATAACCCACCTCCACCAGATAAAATTATTCCTCTATCAACTATATCAGAAGAAAGTTCGGGTGGAGTACTCTCCAGTGCAGTTCTAATAGCAGAAATTATCTGATGTACAGGCTCTATTAGGCTCTCTGCAACTTGATATTCTGATAAAAGCATTTCTTTTGGCATACCACTCACTAAATCCCTGCCTTTAATTATCATTCCCTCTTTGTTGTTTTCAACTGGCAGACTGGCTGAACCGACGTTTTTCTTAATTTTTTCAGCAGTTGTTTCGCCAATCAATAACTTATGATTTTCACGAATGTATGACTTTATTGCCTCATCCATAATATCACCACCTACTCTGGCAGAACGTGAATAAACAATTCCACCTAAAGAAATAATTGCAACTTCAGTTGTACCACCTCCTATGTCAACAATCATAGAACCTTCAGGTTCGGTAACTGGAAGTCCAGCCCCAATTGCTGCAGCCATTGGTTCTTCAATTAAGAATACTTCATTTGCACCAGCACTTTCTGCTGCATCTTGTATAGCACGCCTTTCAACTGGGGTAGATCCAGATGGAACACATATGATAATACTAGGCTTATTAACAGTGAATCTTGTGTTTGCGCTGCGTATGAAATATTTTAACATTTCTTCCGCGCTTTTAAAATCAGCAATAACTCCGTCTTTCAAGGGCCTTATCGCTTCTATTTCTCCAGGTGTTTTTCCGAGCATCATCTTAGCTTTTTTGCCAAAAGCATAAGGAACGTAACTTCCTTTTTCTTTTACTCTTGCTACAACTGAGGGTTCATCAAGCACTATCCCCTGACTTTTCTGATAAACTAAAGTATTTGCAGTACCAAGATCTATAGCAATATCGCTAGCAAATAAACCTTTGAAAGTAAAAAAATTTCTGATTAAATTCTGAACAAAACTCATACACAACTCAAGAAAACCATTTATTGAGACAAATTATACTTTTCAGATAAGTAACTAGTGTAGCACTCAATATCTAAATCCCTACCTGTTACCTTTTTTAGCTGTTCCAAAAAGCCATAATTTGCACTATATACATTTTTAGAGAACCAATCGATAAGTAAACTGAAATCTCCTTTTACTATAGAATCTAAAAATTCGTAATGATTTTTCTTAATGAAAGAAAAAAACTGCACAGCAGCGATTAACGCTATGACTTTAATAGGAAAGTAGCCTATAACACCACTTATCCAATACTCATCTTGAAAATAAGTGTCTAGCTCATTTTTAGCTTTTACTGAAATCTTGTAATGCTTCATACCTTCCAGCCATTTATCGTGTAGATCTTTAACTTCTAACGTACCATTTATTAGATCTTGTTCTAATTTAGTTCTTAGCATAATGTGAGCCAATAAACTAAATTCATCCGCATTCTTCAAAAAAGATGAAAGATTTACTTTATTGAAAATCAAATACAAATTTTCAACACTACTATTAATTTTGCCTTTTGTAGAAAGTTTCTCCTTTATGTGTGGTTGAATGAACTCAATAAATTCTCTCGATGTTCCAATGATCTTTTCCATGAATAACCCTTGAGTTTCATACATAATATGTTTTGTAATTGAGCTCTTTATAGAATTTTGCGCTAAACATTTTTGATGAATTGCATAACCAGTATGCCGTAAAAGTAAAAATAAACCATAACAAAGGTCAGATTCATCATAATCGATAGAATCGTAATAAGAAATGGAAATCTCATTTGGTGTAACACTCATTTGCTGTAAGAATAAGGAACCAAGTTCAATCTGTCTCTGAACCGTAACTTTTTGTATATTAGTAACCTTATCCTTCTTCTGCTTTTGAGTTACTTTCTCTACATTTTCACTAAAAAATTTACCTAGCTTAGGAAATATTTCCTTTATGTTCTTTTCTGTGATATTAGAGTCATAGTCAGCAAGCAATGACTCATAGTTTGAGCGCTTTAATTGCTGCGATTTTATAGAAGCTGCTTCACGAGTAAGCTTAATTAGGTTAGTAAAGCATTCTTTCAGCTTTTCTAAGTTACTAATTTCAGAATTAGTTAGCCTCCATAAGTTTTGGCATTCAATCTTAGCTTTGGACAAAGATTTTACTAAATCAACAGGAATAGCACTGCTGCTTTTGTGTATCCCCTCTATTAACTTTAGCTGCTGAATATTAGCACTCTTTTTATTCCTAAGAGCATTCGCTAATGATTCCTTTATTGCATCATGAGAGATAATTTCATGTCTGATTTCCTCTAGAAGACACATTTGTTCAACTTTGTCCTCTACATTCAATTGGCTTTTGCTTAGTAGTTTTAGTGTGTTTTCGATATTCCTTACCTTATGTAATACTTCCTCTAAAAACTTATAAGATCTCATTTTTATTCATTGCTTTGAAACATCTGCTTAATATCGTAATAGATTAATAATAAAGTTAAAAGTATATTTGCTTAAAGTACAATAAAAAATTGTATTTTTATTCTTTTATTGTACTTCATTGCTAAGAATTGAGCATCTTATCAGAAAATTAATTATAAGATTGTAAAGAAAACATTTAGTATTTTATTTCCCTTGACTCTATTCTAGTATAGAGGGATTATTAGTACTAAAATTAAAATTACGCACTATATTTTAAATTTATGGAGGTTTAGTGATGTGGAGTAGACTGATTATAATGTGTTGTTTTTGTTTACTGCTTACTGGTGTAAGTTCTTGCCCTAAAAAAGGAGTAAATACGACAAATAAAATGAATGCTGTTGTTAAGCAGATAGGTGATAAAAGAGTTTTCTTTGGTTATGATGAATCTAGTATCAGTGAAGTGAGTGCAGATGCATTACTTGACGTGATGGAAGTGTTACAAAATAATCCTGACGCAAAGGTCACTTTAACTGGTCATACTGACAATCGTGGTTCTCACGAGTATAATCTTGCACTAGGAGCTAGAAGAGCAGATGCAGCTAAAAAATTTATGGTCAGCTGTACACCTTATCTAGAAAATAGAATAAAAACTGCTTCTAAAGGTGAAACTGAGCCTTTGGTTAATGTAAAAGATGATTCTAGAAATTCTAAATATGAAAAAGAGCATGCTAAAAATCGTAGAGTGGAATTTTCATTTTCTGGAATAAAGAAGTAGTTTCTTGCATTAAAACCTGGATCCCAGTGTCAAGCACTGGGATGACAAAAGAGAGCAATTCCGCTGCTTGTTAGCGGGATCTATATATACCACAAATAAGTCGCTGTATGACGTAGAGACTATCTGGCCATCAAGAAACATAATGAAATTAGAGTTATTATTTCAAAATATAGCTAATAGCTTTGCTTTCCATAACCAAATCGCAGTTGCAGTATCAGGTGGTGTAGATAGTATAGTCTTACTGCACTTAATGACTAACTGGGCAAAAAAAAACAAGCTTTCACTTCCTATAGCATTAACAGTAAATCATGGGTTACGTTCAGAGTCTCAAAAAGAAGCTGATTTTGCTGTAAGCTATGCAAAAGAACTTGGGGCAAAGGAATCGTTCATATTAAATTGGGAGAAGCAAAATATTAAAGGTAACATTCAGTTACAGGCACGAAAAGCACGATATAAGTTACTAGCAGAGTGGTGTAAAAACAATAATGTTAAATGTTTGCTCGTTGCTCATCACAAAGATGATCAAGCAGAAACGTTCTTATTAAGATTGGAGCGAGGTAGTGGAGTAGATGGATTATCATCAATGGACTACAAGTATTTCTTAGATGGTATTTATGTATTTAGGCCGTTGTTAAATTTTAGTCGTAGTGAAATAGAAAAGTATGCTAAACTTCACCAATTAAGATGGATCGAAGATAGAAGCAATTATGACTTAAAATACAGACGAACTTTATACCGTAACTTACTTAAAGCAAGTGATAATCAAGATGTTCTAACAGAGCGAATATGCCTTACAGCACTTCATATGAAAAGAGCTGCAAAAGCGTTGATGCACTACACACGCCTTGCACTTAATGACTGCGTTAATATTCATGATCTTGGTTATATTGAAATTAAACTAGATGAACTTTATAAACTGCCAGAGGAAATAGCTTTAAGGCTTCTTCTTTATTCTATAATGGCAATTGTCAACAAGCACTATAAACCAAGGTACCGTAGCCTTATCGCAATATTTAACAGAATATTGCAACAAAATAGTGATGTTAATTGCACACTCTATGGATGCAAAATAAGAAAATATGGAGAAAGTATTTTGATAATGAGAGAATCGTCAAAGATACAGGAAATTACTGTACACTTACCATTAAATGGTTCTATTGAATGGGATAACAGGTTTAGCTGCACAATATTTGGAGATCAGGAGTGTTCAGTAACTATTGCTCCACTAAAGAAAACACAAAAAATCCCTGAATTTCTAAAAAATTATGATTATTTCTCTGAAGTTTACTATTCTTTGCCTACAGTACAAAAAGATGGAAAGATGCTTGCTTATCCATGTATAAAACATGATAGCAAGCATATTGGTGATGATGAGATTAAATATTTTATCACTAGCATAATAAAGGAAAATTTGCTAAAGTTAATTGATGTTTAATTAAGGATTACAATGAGTGGGGCAAGGTTTTTTAAATTTGTTTTATTATGTCTAACAATCGCTGCTTTTATTTATCTTATGTATGTTCTTTTTTTTAAAATTAAAGCTGCTGCGGCCACTATATCCTTCATGCCTATTATTATAACATCTGCTGTAGTGACATGTTCAGTAATATGCACTGCGTTTGTATTAGGTTTTGCTATTTATTTAATGAAACCATCTAAAGTAATAGAAGTTGAGCAAGGTGAGCAAAAAGTAACACTTGATGATGTCATCTTATCAGATGAAATAAAAGAAGAGCTACGCATGATTTGTAATGATATATCACAAGAGAAGAAGGTAATGTTTGAAAAAGTTGGTTTTAAGCCACCACAGGGTTACCTTTTATATGGTCCACCAGGAAATGGTAAAACACTTCTTGCTCGCGCTGTTGCAGGTGAAGCTAAGCTTCCGTTTTTTTCCATTTCCGGAGCTATTATTGCTGGTCGATTTGCTAATCAAGGTGTACACAATATACAAGAACTTTTTCAAACAGCAAGAAAAAAGGCTCCTTGTGTAATTTTTATAGATGAGATAGATTCTATCGGTTCAGAACGTATTGACTCTAGGAGCCAATCTAATAGAGCTATAAACGAGGACCATAACAAAACTTTAAACCAATTATTGATTGAAATGGATGGTTTTAATGTTAGCAAGGGTATAATAGTAATTGCTGCAACTAATCGTCGTGAAGTTTTAGATGAAGCGCTTCTTAGGCCTGGCCGTTTTTCTAAGCATATCTATATTTCCCTACCAGAATTGGGCTCACGAGAAAAGATATTAGATCTTTATATGAAGAATGTGCCAGTTGGATCAGATCTAAACCTTAAAGAAATTGCAGAAAAAACTGAAGGCTATTCAGGCGCTGAGTTATCTAATTTAGTAAATGAGGCCAAGCATAATGCCGTAAGGCGTACTCAAGAGCAAAAAATAGAAGAACCTGTTGTTAGCATGGGTGATTGTACAAAAGCACTTGAAGAGTTTAATAGTACACATAAAAAATTCAAGAATAGAAAAGCGAGCAATACAGGTAATAATGTAATAAGTGCATTACTACAACCTGCTGTAGAAAATTATATGCAGCAGCATCTTACCAGTACATAACACATATACTTATTGCAGTGAAAAACAATTTTTTAAATTTGTAATTATTTTTCTAAAGTTTACTACTCTTTTCCAACAGTGAAAAAAATGGAAAGGTGGTTGCTTATCCTGATGTAAATTATAACGAAAAAATACGGTGATGATAAGATTCGATTCATTATTAATAGCACGATAAAACAAAATTTGGTAAGCTTGATTAGTATTTAATTAGAAATGTAAATGAAAAAATTTTTAGAAGGCTTATTGATCTGGTTAGTGATTATTGTTCTTATTTCAGTTGCTTATATTCAATTTAGCGGAAGTATAGGTAAGAGTAAAACAACCATACCTTTTTCAGAATTTTTAACTAGACTAGAAGATAATGATATAGAAAATATTACAATAAGAAACCAAAGCATCGAAGGGAAGTTTAGGGATGGGTCAGCCTTTAACTCAAGTGGTGTTATATATAGTGACTTAATAAAAAGTTTGCATGATAGGAAAGTGAAGTTCTCCTTTTCAATTGGAGACTCTGCAATGGGTATAATTGGTGGATTACTTATTCAATGGGTTCCGACGCTTATCTTTATCGGTTTATTACTTTTCCTTTTTAAACAAACGCAAGCAGGAGGTAATAGAACTATAAGCTTTGGCAAATCAAAAGCTAGGCTTATGACTACTGGAAAAAAAGTGACATTTGATGATGTTGCTGGGATTGATGAAGCAAAAGAAGAGTTGGTTGAAATTGTTGATTTTCTTAAACAAAGGCAAAAATTTCAAGTGTTAGGTGGGAAGATACCAAAAGGATGTCTTTTAATTGGTTCCCCTGGAACTGGTAAAACTCTACTTGCTCGTGCAATTGCAGGTGAAGCTAATGTACCGTTTTTTAGTATTTCTGGATCTGATTTCGTTGAAATGTTTGTCGGTGTTGGTGCAAGCCGTGTCCGGGATATGTTTGATCAAGGCAAGAAAAATGCTCCTTGTATAATTTTCATAGACGAAATAGATGCAGTAGGTAGGCATCGCGGCATTGGTCTTGGTGGCGGTAACGACGAAAGGGAACAAACATTAAACCAGTTACTGGTTGAGATGGATGGTTTCGAGTCTAATGAAGGTGTGATAATAGTTGCTGCAACTAACCGTCCAGACGTCCTAGATCCAGCACTACTTAGACCTGGTCGTTTTGACCGACAGATTACTATTTCTTTACCTGATATAAATGGGCGTGAGAGAATATTAAATACGCATATAAAGAAAATATCGATAGCACCAGATGTAAACGTAAAAACAGTTGCGAGGGGAACGCCAGGTTTTTCAGGGGCTGATCTAGCAAATTTAGTGAATGAGTCTGCGCTTATTGCTGCAAGAAGAAATAAGAAAATTGTTACCATGGATGATTTTGAGTATGCACGTGATAAAGTGATGATGGGCATGGAAAGAAGGTCCTTAGTCATTACAGAAGAAGAAAAAAAGCTTACTGCTTACCATGAAGCTGGTCATGCAGTAGTTGCAGTTAATATGCCTGCTTCTGATCCTATACACAAAGCAACAATTATTCCACGTGGTAGAGCACTCGGTTTAGTTATGAGACTACCAGAAACAGATAGAGTGTCCCTCACAAGAGAAAAGATGCTAGCAGATATAACTGTTGCAATGGGTGGACGTGTGGCAGAAGAGCTAATTTTTGGCTATGATAAAGTCACAAGCGGCGCATCTTCAGATATAAAACTAGCATCAGATTTATCACGTGCTATGGTGACAAAATGGGGAATGAGTGACAAAATAGGGCCAATATATCACAATCGTGAACAAATCACACATGATTCTGAGACAATTTCTGAAGATACGTTAAGACTTATAGATGAGGAAATAAAGAAAGTTGTATTTTCTTGCTATGAAAAAGCAAAAGACATTTTAACCAAGCGTAGGAAAGACTTGGAGCTCATTGCTGAAAATCTACTGGAGTTTGAAACTTTAACAGGAGATGAAATAAGAGACATATTAAGTGGAAAAAAAATTGTTAGAAATGAAAATGAAGGTAAAGAAGAGATAAGAAGATCCTCTCTCTAATAAGATCTGGCTTTATTTAACCGCTAAAACAAAAATTTTTAATTAATTAGCTTAAGTTATAAGATCATAGTTAAGCCGATGTATTTTATAAATGGACTTTTTTGAACATTCTTCCAATTTTTTTCTAAATAACTCTTTGCCTATTTAAATAAGTATGTTCAGTATTAGAGCTTTCCAGACCGCTACTAGGAGAAAGATTAGGTTCTTGACCTTTAAACATCTCTATTAGCTTTAATACAGGAGCAGTTCCTGCTACAATAGCTCCTATAACAGCAGTAGCACCCATGATGAGAAGAATCGGTTCTGCAGTGGTGATTACACAAAGCTCAATACATAAACCAGCAATGACCATACCAACCATTATACCAATGAAAGCACCTACAATTATGGATGAAACTACACCAATTAATTCTCCTATTTTTGAACTAAGTGGTACTTCTCTTTCACGTCTAATACGCCTAATATAGCGTGACCTCATTTGTCCTCTCATTATTACATTTTCATCCCTGTTTCCAAAGAGATTCAATGACGCTTCTCTTTCTCTAATAAAATTTGGCCGCATTTGTTGTTCTCTTGCCCTTCTTCGCTCTCTCATTATTATGTTTTCCTCAAAGAGGTTTAGTGGTACTTCTCTCTCACCTCTAATTCTAACATGATTTAGCTGTGCTTGTTCTACTAATAACCTTATTGTACTTTTTATTTCATTTAGCGGTGCTCTTCCTCCAATATCCTTAATTGCCTTCTCAAATTTTAATAGCGACTTGTTATTTAGTCTGACATTATTCTGAGAATCACAAACAATAACCCAATCTAAAATTGGCTTTTTTTGACCACCATACTCTATATAATCATTAATGTGTTCCTTTAGTTTTTTAATTATCTCTACTGCTCTTGTTTCCATAGCTTCTATGGCGCTATCTTCACTTTCTATGAGTATATTGAAAACAATTCCTAATAACTCCTGTTGTAAATCCTTTCCTTCTTTAATATTCATAATTAGCCTCAACTTTTATATGCTATTTTGCCAAAATAATTTTACCAAATAAGTAATATATATACAATAATTCTCGTTTAAAAATTTTTTTACATTGGCTTATCTCAGTTATGTTTTAGGATGTAAAAGCTTCTTACTTTAATAATTTATTAAAGTAAACCATATATGGATTGCTATTTAGGAGCAGCTGTTGTACTTTAATCAGAAGGTACAGTAATGTAAGAAGGAGGTACTTTATGTCTTTAAAAAATGAAATTTCTGAATTGATAGAGCAACAGCTTGGCATTAAATATCATGACAATTGCTTAGCTTACACTATCCATAATTCGGCTGCAGGTGAAATATCCGATTCTATTGCTCTTTGCATAGTTGGCTGTGGCGATTGTGAGATTAAGTATCAAGGTATTGCTAATTCATTTAACATAACGAAAGAAGAAATTAACCAAAGTAATATAGAAAGCATAAAAAATAAGATAGAAAGTGAAGCTAGAAAAGAAGGTAGTGAATTTTCCGAGTTGATTTCTAGAATGGATCAATCGCTGAAAGAACAAAGTGAAAAGTCTATTATACAGATTTTAAATTCATCTGCTGAAGAGATGTTAAGGAGTTTTTGTGGTAGTTCTATACAGAGAACAGAGGATAAAGAAGTTAGTCTGTCCTCTGCTTCACATGAAGAGCCTGCTACAGAAGATTCGGAAACTACTATTAATTCTGATCTTTTATCAATTTAACCAGCTCCTCATATAAATTTTTTCTGTACCCAAGCTATATGTTTGTGAGAGGATAGTAAGCACTACATTTTTCTATTTCCATTATAACAGATTCGTCTATTTTCATGATGATCTTACTATTTGTACTCTGTCTAGGACTAAGCAATAGAAATAGTAGGATAACAGTAGTCAACCAAGATTCCAGCATCACGTACTAGGATGATATAAGTATCATAATTTACGATTAGATTGACATAGGGTAAAGAGTAAATTAAAAGTTAAATAGATCTTTTAATACAGAATAAATGCCTATAGAAATATTGATGCCTGCTCTTTCCCCAACAATGAGTAAAACTGGAGGAAAAATTGTAAAGTGGTGTAAAAAAGAACAAGATAAAGTTGAAATAGGTGATGTAATCGCTGAAATTGAGACTGATAAAGCCATAATGGAGTTTGAATCTGTCGATGAAGGAGTTTTGGCAAAAATTTTAGTGTCGGAAGGAACAAGTGGCGTGCCTGTAAATCAACTGATAGCTCTAATGTTAGAGGAAGGGGAAGATAAAAGCGCACTTGATTTAGCTTCTGCCATCAATACCAAGGTTGAGAAGGAGGTTGAAGCCGATTTTTCAGTATCATCCAACCCTTCGATTTCATCTAGCTCTTTAATGTCATCCCAGTGCGTGACACTGGGATCTAAAAAAGAGGATAGAGCAACAGAAAATAGAATAAAAGTAAGCCCCTTAGCTAAAAAAATAGCTCAAAATGAAGGTGTTGATATAAAGCGATTAAAAGGTACAGGTCCATATGGTCGTATCATCAAAGCTGATGTATTAGAATTTTTAGATCAAACTAAAAGCTATGAGAGATTTGAGGAAAATACAACAGTTGAAGTAAGTAATATGCGCCAAGTGATAGCGCAGCGCCTAGTTGAATCTAAGCAAAATATTCCACACTTTTATTTAACTGTAGACTGCCACGTTGATAAGCTAATATCGCTCAAAAATGAGGTTAATTCAGCAAATGAGAACAATAAAGTAACAATTAATGACTTAATTATAAAAGCTGTGGCTTTCAGCATGAAAAAATTTCCTGATATAAACTCATCGTGGATAGATACTAAAATAGTAAGATACTCAAATATAGATATCTCAATTGCTGTAGCGCTTGAGGATGGACTGATTACTCCTATAGTAAAAAATGCTGATGAAAAAAGTGTTTTATCTATATCAAAAGAAGTGAAAGATTTAGTAAATAGAGCAAGATCTGGAAAATTAAGGCCTGAAGAATTTCAAGGAGGAGGGTTTACCATTTCTAATTTAGGCATGTTTGGTATAAAAACTTTCAGTGCTATAATCAATCCACCACAGTCTTGCATTATGGCTGTCGGCGCATCTAAAAAACAACCAGTTGTCATAAGTGAAAAAATAGAGATAGCAGAGGTAATGACAGTTACTCTCTCTGTTGACCACAGAGCAGTTGATGGAGCACTCGGAGCAAAATTTTTAAATGCCTTTAAGTACTATATAGAAAACCCTACGGTGATGCTTCTTGAGCCTTTATTATTATAATAAAATTAATACCTCTTAGTTTATACTTTTATTAGTTAATAGGTTTAGAGGTAAAATATGACTTATAAAAAGATAGAAAAACGTAGTATATCTTTTGATGCTACAAAATCAAAATTTTCAAACGATAGGTTTCAAATAGATTCCTCATCTAATGAGTCAATAGATACCATTGGTAAAAAATTTAAGTATGAAGTGAAACTTCCAGGTGTTATTCACACTACAACAAGAAAAAATAATGTTGGAAGCGGATTAAATGAGTTGGATCTAAGAAAGAAAAATGAAAACTCTTTCAAGACACCAATAAAGAATATTGAAGAATCAGATAGTAAGAGAAACCAAAGTCATTTGCTGTTTCAGGAGGACTCATTTCCAGAACTACCAGCATGTGCATATAAGCCAGCACTGCTGCCAAAACCATCAAAAGAAAAAATAAAGGAAGCTGTAGATAAAATGCGCAATAATAGAAAAGCTCATAATTCTGCAAGTGTTGAAAATGGTGTTAGTTCAGACAGGTTCAAAGTGCGCCCGTTCTTATGTAGTGATATAGATGGATATGTAGCTCCTGACAAACGTGACCGTAATCTAGAAAGGTGTAGGGTTACACATGATAGCAGTAAGCTTGAAGCACAAATGGAAAGAAAGCATGGGTTTCAATCAGATCCAAGTGTTAAGCATGTAAAGGCTGATACTGTAGTATGTTCTATTACTAAAGGTCATGACAAAAAAGGCGTTAAATCTGATGTCTCATATACACAAGAGCCTACATCAGAAATGTCTAAGGTTAATGTGAGAGAATTAGCAAATAGGTTCCGCGGCTAATCATTATTGGATTTTTCGAATAACAATTGCTTAAGATTTTATAAACTGTGCATATAGTACTCTATAAGAGAAAGAGAAGTGTGACAACTTCTCTCTTTCTTAACCACTTGCTGAAGAACGTTTATCTTCTGTGGCATCTGGTGATGGAGCAACTAATCTACTCAAAATCTCATCTTTTGGTCCCATAGCATAAATAACCCCATCTGACATGACGATCACTGTATTGACTACAGATAGTAGCTGTAGCTTATGAGTGATGATAACAGTGGTAGTATTTTGCTCTCTTGCAACATTGATTGCATTAATCAAGCGCGCCTCTCCATTACTGTCTAAGTTAGCATTCGGTTCATCAAGCACTAAAAGCTTAGTATTACCATAAAAAGCCCTTGCAAGTCCAAGAAGCTGTTTTTGGCCACCAGAGAGTATTACTCCTCCAGGTCCTCCTATTGTTGTATCATACCCATTTGGTAAGCTCAGTATTAATTCATGTATTCCTGCAATTTTTGCTGCTTTGATTATTTCTTCAGGATTTGGATCTGGTCTCATGCGGGCAATATTAGCTTTAACGCTCGTGTTAAATAACTCAATATCTTGAGGTAAGTAACCAACATAATTACCAAAGTTCTCTCGATTCCAAGTATATACATCAGCGCCATCTAGTCTGACTACACCTGATATGGGTTTCCAAACACCAACGGTTAGTTTTGCAATGGTCGACTTACCAGAAGCACTTGCACCAATAACACCAACAACATCCCCTGGTTCTATTACAAATGAGATTCCTTTTACTGTTGGCTTATTGCTCCCATAAGGAGTAAAAAATACCCTATCAAATTCCAACTTCCCTTCAGGCTCTGGTAGAGCCATAGTTTGCTCTCTTTTTGGGGATGTTAGGATAAGTCTTTGCAGCCTGCCATATGACATCTTGGCTTGATTTAAAAATTTCCAAGTATGAACTGCTGCATCAAATGGAGCCAATACTCTACCCATCAAAATCGAGGCAGCAATAATGCTACCGGCAGTTTTGTGAGCTGTGATTGCGAGTAATGCACCTGTTCCAATTACTGAAATTTGGAGAGTCGAGCGTAAAAACTTAGTAATCCCAGTAATCACATTAGAACGATTCTGCGCTGTAACTTGCATTGCACGATTTTGATCATTCCGTTTACACCAATCAGAAACTATAAATTCTGACATACCCATAGCTTCAACCACCTCTGCATTTCGTGTTGCAACATCTATAGCATTAATATTACGTATAGTTTCTTCATTGGTTTCTCTCAATATACGCTTAGTAGCAAGTTCATTCCATACTGCCATTGAAACTAATATAATAATTCCGGCAATAGCTATAAACCCTGTAGAGGTATGTATCATAAAGATCACAACAAGGTAAATTAGCGACCATGGAGTATCGAACAGTGAAAATATACCATTTCCTGTAATGAAATTTTTTATTACTCCAAGATCTCGTATTGCTTCACCACTTGAAGTTGAGCTTTGTACTGATGTTAACCTGATTGACCTTACTATTAGATCTGGTGTTGCAGTTTTATCAATCCAATCACCAATTTTAGCCATAGCTAAATATCGACAAGTTTCAAGCATTGCAGAACATGCAAACGCAGATAAAGTAATAATCGTCAGCATAACTAGTGTTGACACACTCTCGCTCGATATCACTCGATCAAGTACCTGAGAGGTATAAAGTGGCAAAAATAACATTAACGCATTAATCCCTGAGCTAAACCAGAAAATGAACCAAAACGCACTCTTGCACTTCTCTAGACAAGTATATAGTATACTTTGCTTTAATTCCTTTTTTATTGACGGAGTGATTTCCACAATCTTCCTTTTATTTAATTATATGTACCATATATAGTTTTTATTTCAAAAGTATTAACAGTTATTGCCTTACCATATCATTAATGTAATAAAATATTAATGATATGCGAATATAAACTTTTTCATGGAAATTTAGCAAGGCTATCTAATTTCTTCTCTACTATAACCTTATACGATAGCCTTGCCAATTGTTCTACGTTTTTCTTATCTACTACTCAATGACAGTTCTTACTATCACTCCTCTGAAAGTTGATGCTATCAGAGTCAGTGACTACAATCTGCATCTATTTTCCTCTTTCTATATGATCAGGAAGTATTACATATTCCAATGATCTAGCTGTAATTGCTCTTTTTCTCACACAAGATGGACTTGAATATACCCTTGGTCTATATCTTTCGAATTTAAAACAGTCAACAGTAATCCCCTCCTCAAAGTTAGAAAGTATTAGAGATGGAGATTTACTAACTTCCTTATCACTCACAGGATTATTTGCACTACCATAACTCACATGACGCGCTGCACTATGATTGTTACCACACTCTTCTCTTGAGGTTGAACTGCTTGGATTAAAAGGAGTCGAAAATATTGAATACCCATTGGTATCACCAAATCGTTTTATCAACCCACAGTTTTCTTCATTCATTTTTGTAATATTCTCGTGATTAGCACCTTCTGATAAGCTTGATGAAGCGATAAGATCTTCTTTTTTCTTACTAAAGATATTGCCTATTTTTAGCTTAGTTGCAACATTCTTGAATTTGTTTTTCGGAGCTTTTGGTTTAATTTCTGAATTCTCATTTATAGTAATTACACATGATGGATTATCTAACTTGTCCATTGTATTTTGTACTCTACTGTTGCGTCTTGAACACAGACTAAGTTTTGCTGTTAAATCATTCAAAACAGGTGAACTTTTTTTACCTTCTAAAGACTTATTCGAACATAGTAGTGCACTACCACCCCTACTCATTTTCTGAGGAGAAATATTGAGTTTGTCTTTACTCTCTAATCTAGTTTCATGCGTAAACTTGTAAAGTTCATTTTCCAATCGTGAAATATCTTCTGCATTCTTTATTAATAGTTCCAATATTGAGTTGTATTCCTCCAAATCATGATCCCCTACTTTTGTCTTAGCTAACTTTCCTGTAGCCTCTTCAATTCTGTTCATTTTTTCAGTATAGTTTTCTATCTTACGTTTAACAGGTTCTTTTTGAAGGCCAATCACTAAGTTGTATAAGATAAGTAAAAATGATATCGAAGAAAATGCAATGGAAATCCAGGTAGGAATTTCTTCCTTTTCAGATTCTGCATTATTATACTTAATGCAAACAGAAATAATCACACTTGATATTGACATGGCCAGATTATAGTAGTCTAGAAGCTTTTTGCTTCTTTCTTGATCTTCCATGTTAAGTTTATCATATTTCCTTTTTTTGTTTTCCCTTATTTCATAAAAGAAATCTAAAAATAACCTCAAGATATTTGTGTCACCATGTTTAAAAGCATAATCTAAAGCTGTTTTTTTTGCATTATCCTTTATATCAAAATTTATCTTTTCATTTAAAGTTTTCTCTCCGGTGCTGATTGTTAGGTAGAATAAGGCTTTAATAGCTTTTTCCCTTAAGTGCTCATTTTGTTTACGCTTTTCTAAAACTAACTTTTTCAAAAATTGACCTTGCTTAAAATCCTCATTTATAGTTTTTTCAAAATCATTATCACTCATTACAAGATAGTGTAATGCTGTTCTTCCAGATTTAGATACAACATTTAACATTTTCTTATTATAGGGGTAATGATTATCTTTCATAAAATATTCTATTAACTCAGCATTAAGGCTCATGGCAGCTAAATGTAGAGGTATAAGCCCTTGACTGTTTGTGTTAAAAAGTGGTACTGTGTTCCTAATAGTTGACTTAGCAATACTTTCAATAACATACTGAGAGAATTCTATGTCGTTGGCAAGAGCAGCCATGTGTAACGGTGTATTGTCATTTTCATCATATAACACTTTGATGCTAGCAGCCACCTTTTTACCTACAAGTTCTTTTGACACAAATTCAAGACATTCCTTATTGCCGCTCAAAATAGCTGCAAATAACAACTTTTTTTGTGTATTTTGTTCTAAAAAAATACCCTTTGGGCTTTTTTTTACCAAATACTTAACGCATTCTACTCTTCCACTGAGGATAGATAAGTGTAGTAAAGTTTGTCCATCCTTATTTTTCTTACTTAATATTTCTCCCACTCTCTCTTTTTTAAAAAGGTGCTCAAGGCATGATTTATTACCAACACGTGCTGCCATATGAAAGACGGTGTCACCGTTGCTATTCTCACGCAAAACCTCTTGATAAACGTCAAATTTCTTCTCTTCCAACTTTTTTTCTATCATGCTTAAAAACGATAAATCAAGTTGGGCAGCAAAATGTAAAGGGGTGTTTCCTTCATTATTACTCTTATTTACTTGCATGCTTCTGTCTATTAATAGACTCACACATTTTTTTCTTAGTTCTGTTTCTGTATTACTCGATAGAGCTAAGTGTAGGGCCATATTTCCTTTGTGTGTTTCTGTGCTTAAATCGTAATCAGGAAATTTCTTGAGTAAAGATGTTAGACAATCATACTTCCCGTACATTGCAGCTAAATGTACAAGATCTCTTCCATAATCACCTTTGGATTGAAGTATGCTATTTCCTATATTTTCATAAAATAGGTCTATACAATATGAATTACCATTTATAATAGCAATATGTAAGGGGGTGTTACCTTGTTTATTCTGAACAATTTTTGCACCTGATTGAGTAAACAATTTCATTAGCTGGTTATTTCCATGTTTTGCAGCTATATGCAATGGGGTGTTACCATCTACATTTTCTTGATTAATTTCACTTTTTCGTCTACCTAAAAATTTTAGATGCTCTATAAGAAAATTTATGGCATTTTCTTGAGTTTCTGAGTTACCTACAATCTTATGAAAAGGATTCTCATTATATTTATTTTTTAAAAATTGTACTTGATTATCAATGAAGAATTTTATGCACTCAGCATTTCCAGATTGCACAGCATAGTGTAATGCGTTATTTCCATATTTATCTGTTTTAATTTTCTCCCTATCAAAAATTCCTTTTGCTGTCAATATTTCTTTTAAATATTCTAGGAGGTTAGGACTTCCGCTTCTGGCAGCATAGTGTAACTCGGTTTTATTATTGGTAGTGCAACTAAAATCTGCTTCATTTTCTATGAGAATTTTCAAGCATTCTTTATTGCCAGATTTAGCCGCATAGTGTAGTGGTGTTTTACCATCTCTATCTTTATTCCTTACTGCTTCTTTAATGTCAAAATTAGAATTTTCTATGACAAAACATAAAATATCTTCTTTACCCGACTCAGCTAAATAATGTAGAAGTGTTTTATCATTACTATCTGCAAAATTCTCCAATTTTATAATCAATTCTCTGCCCATACTAAGAATTAGAGATACAGCTATTTCAACATGAATATCATAATTCCTATTTTTCTTTTGTTCTTTCCTAATTCTTTCAATAGCCACTGTTAATAGCGAAGAACCATCATTACTTATTATATTCCATCCATCTTGACGAAATTTTTCAGCTAATGAATCACTTATATTTTCTGCTAAAATCCTGCTTTTTATACAATCAAGATTATTAGTACATATATTATAGTTTTCTTCTTGAGTTACTTTATTAATATAATCATATATGATTATTAGGTCTTGCTTATTGACTTTATCTTCTGAATTGCCTTGTAATGAAGAGAGGTCTATCTCACTAATTGCTCTGGCCATAACAACGTTTCCCGCAACAAATAAACCTGAACTGAGTGTCTTTGCGCTTGTACTAGATTTAGCTTTGAAAACACTAATAACTGTGTCAAATTTATTTTTGAACATACTGTACCTCATAAATAATAATGCCGGTAAGGCTTTAGTAGATACCACTGTAATTTTTAAGCCTACAAAAATTCACCAGCGGCCGCATTATATAGTAGATAATTTTTTGTGCTAGTAATATTTTTCTAATTCCCACTTTGGCCTTGGTGCAAAGTCAAGAGAGTCTACATAGCTTCTCTGTAACCTTTCAATTCCTGTCCATCCAACCATCACTGCATTGTCTGTACATAAATTGCTTGGAGGAGAAAGCACGTTCAAGTCTATGTGCTTTTTTAATCTCTCTTTCAGGAAATTATTTGCTGCAACTCCACCAGTAATTACAAAATCATTGATTTTAATATTTAAAGATACAGCGATACCAATAGCATTTCTGACTCTATCGAGTAATATGTCGCTAATACACTCTTGAAACGAAGCACACATATCACACACATCCTGTTCACTCATTACAAATTCTCGTGCTAAGTTTTTTACCGCTGTTTTAATTCCAGAAAATGAAAGGTCACATCCAGAACGTTTTATCATTGCTCTTGGCAGCTTAAATCTCATACCATCACCTTTTTTAGCTAACTCTTCAATTAATGGACCTCCCGGATAGCTTAGACCCAGCGTTTTAGCGACTTTGTCAAATGCTTCTCCTAATGAGTCATCAAGCGTTTCTCCAAGTTTGATGTATTTACCTACATCCTGTGCAATTAAAAATTGGCAGTGACCACCTGATATCAGCAGGACTAAAAACGGAAATTCAACCTCATATAGTAGCCTAACAACTAACGCATGTGCTTCTAAGTGATTAACTGCAATAAACGGTTTTTGTGTTACGTGTGCAATTGCTTTAGCCATCATTGTACCAATTATTAATCCACCTATGAGTCCTGGTCCTGATGTTGCTGCAATTGCATCTAGATCACAAAAGTTAAGGTTAGATTTTTCCATAGCACTTTTTATTAAACCACTTAAATGCTTCATATGAGCACGTGATGCTATTTCAGGAATCACTCCACCGCACTTTTTGTGCTCTACCTGAGAAAGAATTTCGTTAGCAAGCACTTGCTTATCACTATTTACAATCGCAACTGCAGTTTCATCGCAACTTGTTTCAATCGCTAAAATGGTTTTCATATATATTTGAACTCTTTAAATTGCGAGAACTATAACTTGAAATGTTGAAGAAGTGAACTTTGTTCTGCTGAGCTAATTATCATCTTCAAATATAGAACCAATTTTTTTGCTTCCAGGAGAAAATTTATTAGTCCAACTGCTTTGTACTTTGTTTATATCTTTAAAAGCAGTTTTATCGCTATATTCCTTTACTTCTTTATCTATTCTCTCCATTATTTGTAGATCCAGGTAGCTCTTTTTCCATTGGTTAGTAGCAAGAAATACTCTGTTTAAATCTTGAGTGCGAATTAGATATTCTTTATCTTTAGGATAAACTTCCTGAGCCCAAGCAAACAGCTCAAAATAGCGTGCGAATAACTCAGACGCACGTGATTTTGGAGTTTGGTAAACTTGTATCTCCTTAAATATAATTTGACCAATAATTTTTTGTACCAGAATATTTGACTGCTTTAAGTTCTGCTCAATATCCTGATAAACTTTATAGAGAAATTCTTGCTCTAAGCTTAAGTTCAGTTCATTTTCAACCATATGTGAAAGTTCATGTACTATGATGTAAGGATTTGACCTTCTTAGCACAATAACATACTTATTTAAACCAGAAGAACGAATTGTCTTACACACTCCCTCTTCCATATCCACTAATCCTTCTTGATATATTTCAAACGAGAGTCTAGTTTGCTTTATTATTGACAAAGTGAGGTTTAATGTATTTCTAAACTTCTCAAATTGATAGAGATATTTGACATATTGTATTACGTTTTCACTATTTCCTACTTGAGTTGCTTGTTTTATTAAGTTCCTGATTAGCATGCTTCATTATTAAAGGAATTTTCTTTATGCTCAAGAATTATAAAGTGTTTTCAGGAAGTATAGCTAAAAAAGTTTAATTTACTTACATTCCGCTACTTATTATTAGCCAAGAGGTATCACGTCAGTATGACTTAGGAATGTACTAGATATAAAAGTGCAATATCAAATATATTTTACTAAAAATCAATCAACTTTTCACATGTTTGCTCTTCATAAAAGAAGCTCAATGTTATCGTAGTACCAAGTTTTGCTTCACTTTGAATGTTGAAAGTCCCACCCATTAACTCTACTAATTTCTTGCTTAGAGGTAATCCGATACCTGTGCCTTCGTTTCTATATCCCGAATCTGCTTGGCCAAAAACGGACATAACTTTATATATGTCCTGCTGCATTATCCCTATTCCATTATCATGAAACTCAATAGTTAATAAATTTTTTTCTATATTCTCTTTAATAATCATTCTTATTAAACCACCTTGAGGAGTGAACTTGATTGCATTTGATAACAAATTTATTATAACTTGCTTCATTCTTTTGGGATCGGCGATAACTAATAATTGTTTATCAGATATCTCTTTCTTTAAACTAATCCCTGTTTCTTTTAGTTTAGGTGATAACATTTTTAAGCACGAATCTATTATCTTATTCAGATTAAACTTCACTTTCTCTACTGTTAAACTACTTGATTCAGCTTTAGAAAAATCGAGCACATCATTAATCAAAGCAAGTAAATGTGTACCAGCATTATATATATCGTCTACGTATTCCTTGTATTTAGAGTGATCTACAGAACCTAAAGTTTCATTTTTGATCAACTTTGCAAATCCAATAATAGCATTAAGAGGTGTACGCAACTCATGTGTAACACTTGCAAAAAATTTTATCTTATTTGCATTTTCTTGCTCTAATGCCTCTTTAACCCTTTGTAATTCAATATTAGTTTTATGCTGCTTGGCTAGCATTTGGGTATTGGAAAAGTGCAAATAAAGCATTATTAGTATTAAGATAACCAGTAATAAGCCCATTAATATTGAAAATAGACTATATACCATAATATAAGAGTCATTATAGCTTTGAATGATCTTCAAAAAAAATGAAGGCTTAATGTCATCTTCATGAAATATAGGGAAAGTAGAAGTTAATGTATTTCCTGTAGCGTAAAATATTTCTTGATTGCTTAGCAATTTATCAATTTCATCATTTGTAAGCAACTGCTCATAGTCATGACCTTGAGTATTAAAATTACTGAAAATTACTCTGGCATTTTGATCATACAGTATTAAGCTAAAATTTCTTACTTTGCTTACTGATTGTAACAATTCAGCACGCAATTTTACCAACTGGTTTATGTAATCAAAACTGTTATATTTAATATGATGTTTTTCTATTAGTAAATAATGATATTTTTTTATTATACTATTTTCCAATAGATCTTTTAAGTTTGCATTTGAATTACGGTAAAAAGAAAGAAAATTATTCTTTAATGAATAACTGCGGTATATTGTGCCCAATAAAACCACAAAAATTAATAAGAATAGCGAGATAATTTTTGTATATCTATTTGTTTTTAGTGTAGTAAAAATTAATTTACTTAATTTATACATATTCTTCTCATTGTGAAATAACGTCTTTTATGGTATTAATAAAAAATTAGCATATCATACTTTTATGACAATTTCTCCTATCTTGCCAGTTTATTCTCCTGTTAACATAAATTTTTCTTATGGCAAAGGTATTTACTTGTATGATATCGATAATAAGCGCTATATAGATTTTCACTCTGGAATAGCTGTTAGCAGTTTAGGTCATGCCAACCCACGATTAACTGATGTCCTAAAATTACAAGGAGAAAAACTATGGCATATATCAAATACCTATAATATATCTACTGCCAACAAATTTGCAGAAAATTTAATAAACAACAGCTTTGCTAATACTGTATTTTTTGCAAATTCTGGATCAGAAGCAGTGGAATGTGGACTTAAAATCGCTAGGGCCTATCAAAATGGAAAAGGTAATAAAAATCGCTATAGAATTCTAACATTTCATGGTGCATTTCATGGAAGGACATTTTTAACTTGTGCAACAAACGATAGACAGAAATTTTCTGAATTACTGAATCCTTATATTGACTGGTGTGATAACATAGAGCCCAATATTGAGAGTGTAAAGAAAGCAATTTCTAATGGCATAGGTGTTATATTAATAGAACCAATACAGGGACAAGGTGGTATTAAAGTAATGAGTGAAGTCTTCATGAAAGAGCTAAGAGAACTATGTAACGAAAACGACATACTGCTATTTTTTGATTGCGTTCAGTGCGGTGCTGGCAGGACAGGAAAGTTATTTGCATCTGAACACATAGGAATTAAGCCTGACATATGTGCTCTTGCAAAAGGAATAGGAGGAGGTTTCCCTCTGGGGGCTTGTCTTGCAACTGAAAAGGTTGCTAAGTACATGGCGGTCGGTATGCATGGTTCTACTTTTGGTGGTAATCCACTTGCAACTTCAGTAGGTAATGCTGTATTGGATGAATTGCTCGGCCCTGGCTTCTTAGAAAATGTTGAAGTTAGAGGTAAGTCTTTAAAAAACAAACTAGAGGACTTAGCAAGCAAGTTTCCAATGATAGAAGAAGTGAGAGGAAAAGGGTTGATGCTAGGAATAAAAGTAAAAATGAATAACCAAAAATTTGCAGAAGAGCTAAGTCACCGTGGTTTACTCACTGTTGGAGTAACATCAGATAACGTTGTAAGAATCTTGCCTCCACTCATTATCACTGAAAAAGAGATTGATGAAGGCATTGAAATCCTCACTCAGTATTTATCTGAAAAGTTCTAGTTAAAAACTAAACCTTCCTGCTCACTAGTTGTTGGCTGTATCAAAATTGCAGATAAAGCAGTAGATACAACTTTATCAGCTACTTCATTTGTACACTTTGCCTTTTCCTGTTCTCTTATCAGTGTAAGCTCATTTATATCACTTAGTGAGTCAAATTTTGTTATATCCTCAAATATAAACGATTGCACGATGTCTTTCGGAATATTGAGAAAAGCCGAGTTACCAAGCGATAATGTCATATCTAACAAACTTTTCATTGAGCCGTTTCTCAAAACACATTTAGACAGTTCTCCTAAAAGAATTGGCACTCCAAAAATAAAAAATGCTCCTCTCACTAAATAGGTCGTTATTTCATATAACAATGCACCACACAAGAGTGCCAGTGGTCCAAATACTATAAAACCGCAAAGTAAAGGCAATTGCATGGTCTGACCTGATGATATTCTACCTATAAGCTCCATTGAAATTATAAACCCAATAAGTAACATAGCTCTACCTAGATATGTCCTTTCTTTAGAGCGTTTGTTAAAGTTTTTCTCACGTAACTTAGAAAAATCATTATTGACTCTTACGTCAAAAATATTATGGCCATTTTTTAATTTGAGCTCCAAGTTCTCTATTCCATGACGCCACTTATGGCACCTTACAACTTCATTAATTACCATACTAATTCGATCATTGATCTTGCATAATTTGCTTTCTTGATATAAATCTCCTTGATAATACTTTTCTCTAAATTTCACACAGTCTAATTTCTTTAAATCAGATAAAAAATCTTTAATTTCTTGTGCCATTTTATCAGTATCACCTCTGTAGCCTACAGCTTTCAAAATTGCTGCTAAGTGTTCATTTTCAATTTGAGCAATTGTTCTATCTAATGCACGTATATATTGCTTGGATTGAAAATATGAGATGATTTTTTCTTTACATCTATCCTCATTGCCTTCGTACAAACTATTTCTTTTGAAACTGCTGTCATGTTCTTTGGCAATTTCTAATGCATGAACCAATACATTTTGCGCCTTCACACTACTTTCACAGTGACAGTTTCTGATTATGTGTACATACGCTCTTGCACTGGTATCTCCAGATTTATCTATATTGTACGCTTTAGCCAAAAAGACTAAATAGTCAAACCCTGCCCAAAGATAATACATTACCTTTGTTATAGCACTCCCCACAGAAAATAAAGCTGAGCGTGTGCAAGATAATTTACCGTTGTTTTTAATTCTGTTCTCATATGAACGAAGGTATGCCTCTGTACTTTTTAAAATCCTATGTAAATCTTGTTCTGTCTTTTTGACATCAAAATCATTTATATCATGAACTTTTTCATACGTTTCTTTTATCAAATCACTAGAAAACTTCTTCAGAGCTGAATCATCAATATTTCCTAATGCATCAATATTTTTACTAATATAGATTTCTATTTTTCTTCCAAGTTCTTCTCCCATTCTATTTTTTAGCAACTTATTGTATTTATTAGTAGCTGGAAACAAAACTTTCTGACAAAATTTCTGTGGTTCCTTTTTAAAATTTGCTAAGATCTTATTCACAAATAGCTCAACTTCTTCACCTGCAGCAGTGAAAAACCATGATTGTCTGCTCTCATTACGCTCTCTATTTCTTCCAAGATTCTGTAGGGCTTCAGATGGATTATTGAACTGACTAACCGAATCTGCAAATATTGATGCAACATGATTATATTCACTATCAAATCCACGACCTTTCGATCCATCTATAACCGTTGTCAACGCATATTTAGCCAATGAATCAAAATCTCTTTTTTCATAATCACAATAAATAGTTCGATATTTACCTATTTGATTACGTATTATCGCTGAAAAGGGTCTATTTTCTCCAATACCAAGATCATTTTTCCCAATTCCTGCAAAGATACATTTATTTTGTTTGCAGAAATCAATGAGACTATGTAGTATACCTTCCTCTCTTTCCATGAGGTCATGGAGCTCTTTGCTTAAGCGCCAATTATCAACTATTAAGCTGCATTGCTCATTATCACTTTTACTCAGTGCTTCAATTACTGTCTTTATTTGCAGTAAGAGCTCATCTCTAGCAAATTGCTCACTAAAGCCTTTTCTCTCTAGGTAGCTTATAATATTGTTATCATTAGTGGTGCTAACATTCTTTTTAACATCTTCTATCAATTCACTCAAACCTTCTCTTCTTTTTTTATCTAAAGTAATATTATCACACTTCATTAAATATGAGAGAGTAAGATCGATCATTGAATGCATTACTCTATATTTTAGATATTCAGCAGTACTACTGAAATCCACCTTTTCTTTTAATTCAGATATCTGCTCTTCTGTCAGACTAGGATGTTGCTTTTTAACGCAGCTTATAAAGTTCGTTTCACGTAACTTGAGCCTATAGTCTTGATAAGACATCCCTTCAGGCTGAAATTTATTATACACTTCATAACGTGTACTACCTTCATATACTAAATTATCTCTACCCTGCAACGCAAAGTTAAGATTAACTATACTATTTACATCATCAGCTAAAAGCAGAGCACTTTCTCCAATTGGGCTTTGCACATTCCATCTTATAGAAGTTAATAAATCATCGGTATCAACAAGCTTATTGTAATTAAAAACTTCTTCGCTCTCTTCAACATATTCATGAGCTGGGCTCAATTTTTCTCTAGTAAATAAGCTACGCACGTTAGCAAGAAATCTAGAAAGCAGTTCTTTTGACTCTACACCAGTTGCTTTAGTTAGTACCCACCAAATTGGCAACATTACTATACCAAATATAAACATAGAAATTGTATAATATAAGTTTCCAATCAAAGCAGAATACAGCCAATAATCTGAAGTTAGACCAATTACAGCAGCAACATTACTATTTATAACAGGAAATAATGTAATCATAGGTATTATAGTAACAGCAATATTCACTACAAATGCTAGAGTGAAATTTGTTCTCCTATTGGTTTTTGCAATAACACTTGCTGTTTCGATGGCGTTTGCAATACAACGTCTACTCAATCTTGTCGGGCTGATAACTTTTCCGCATCTATTTAAAATCCTTCTCTTTGGTGTTGCAGTGAGGTAAGTCGTAGGATATTTCTCATCAAGCTTGCACATGTTCTCAAAATCCTGCTGCTTGTTAATACTGTCTGCTTCATCAACACTAATCCACAACTTGGTATTTTGGTCTTTAAATTTACGATCATTTTCTTGCTGTAATAACAGGTCATGTGTCACTATAATTGTTGTAGGTTTAGTTGCCTGCAGTGCATTTTTAATTTCCTCAGCAGTTTTGGGTGTCCTAATGTTTACAGTAAATGCACTACTCATCATTTTTTTAGCTTGGTTTACTAGATCACTGTTTGGTACTGCAACCAGATGATGAAACCCTGCTTGGGCTAGTACATGGCTCCACATTCCAATATCGTAAGTCTTGCCAAACCCAGTTTCTGCATCGATCAGAACATTACAGTTAGTAGTAGAAGGGTTGCGTAAATGTTCTAATGCCTCTTCAACAACAGGTTTACGACGTGCTACTATTATAGATTCCTTTGTATCATCAAGTTTTATAGATTCACCTTGCAACTTACAGTTGATTTCTTCTAAGCCACTTATAATACTTTGCTTTTCTTGATTGCTGATAGAACTCACACATTATCCACTATAATTATCACAATATTAATTGTATGTTAATTCAGTAAATTGTCAATTCTATAGACAAAAAGCTGATTTCAACTATCATATTAATATGAATATATGCCTCGGAATAATTACTTCTCCCCATGGAATCAAAGGAGCTGTTAAGATAAAAACCTTTACTGAAAAGCCCGAAAATATTTTCCTATATGGTGAACTAATAAGCGGAAGTGAAAATTATAAAATAAGCTTGGTGTCTGTTGTCAGTAATAATTTAGTAATAGCAACAATTAGCGGTGTGAACTCCCGTAATGAAGCAGAACTTTTAAGAAATAAAAAGTTATATATAGAGAGAAATAAGCTACCACAATTAAATGATGAGGATGAATTTTACCAAAATGATCTTGTGAATATGGAAGTAAGATTAGAAAGTAATGAATTATATGGCTATGTGAAGTCTGTACATAATTTTGGCTCAGGGGATATATTAGAAATTTTGGTTATCAGCACAAAAAAAAACATTATGCTATCTTTCACTAAAGAAATATTTCCATACATCAACATGAAGGAAAGATATATAGTAATCAACATGCCAGAATTCATTGGCCAATAAAAATTTTGATATTTGTATAAAGTTATTTATAATCATCAGACTAAATTAAAAGTGTAATTATGGCAGAAAGGGCTAATGATATCAGGCCAGGTCAGGTACTAGAACATAACGGTGGTTTATTTTCGGTTATAAGTATTATGCATACTCAACCTGGTAAGGGTGGTGCATATATACAAGCTGAAATGAAAAATATCCAAACAGGAGCAAAGTACTATGAGAGGTTTCGCTCTGATGCAACAATCAGAAGGGCAATTTTAGATGAAGAGGAATATGTTTATCTCTTTACTGAAGGGAATATCGTAAATCTTATGCATCCAAGTAGTTACGAGCAGATTGTTATAAATTTAGACTTATTAGGGGAAAAGAAGGCTTATTTGCAAGATAATATGAAAATTAAAGTAGTAACTTATCAAGATAAAATAATTTCTGCACATGTGCCTGATCACGTTACACTAACTGTAAAAGAGACAGAGTCTGTTATCAAAGGTCAGACTGTTACTGCTTCTTATAAGCCTGCAATTTTGGAAAACGGAATACGTGTTAACGTGCCTCAATTTATAAAAGAAGGGGATAAAATTGTATTACATACTCCTGATAACAGCTATTACGAAAGAGTAAAAGAGTAAATGGCAATTTCATCACCACGAATCAATGTGATGCTTGATTCTGTACGCAGTGCCTCCAAGCAGCTTATACGTGATTTTAATGAATTGCAAATTTCAAGCGTTAAGTCAGCAGACTTTATCAATAAAACTTATTCAAAATCCAAGCAACTTATATACGATTGCTTGAAAAACTACAACCAGAACTATGACTTTATTTTTGAAGACGATGTGGGCCAAGATCTAAAAGACGGCGGTTATACTTGGTTTATTATGCCTATAGAAGGCAAGGAAAACCTTTTTAGTTGTATGGTTTATTTTGCAGTATCAGTTTGTCTCATTCATAAAAACAGAGTTGTAGCAGCTGTGATTGATGCTCCAGCCCTTAGAGAAACTTTCTGGGCAGAGGAAAAGAAAGGAGCTTTTCTTGAAGATTTCAAATCTCGCCATGTAAAAATGCGGATGAAAGCTCGTGAAGGGGGAATAATAGACATAAGTGGTAATTTGTTAAATAAATTACCACTTGACAATAATAATCTACGCTCCCTTGGCTCAACGGTACTAGGTTTTGCATATCTTGCTGCCGGAAGATACAATGGAATAATTTACTCTGGAATTAATAAATATAAAACTTCACTCGGTAGGCTTTTTCTGCAAGAAAGCGGTGGGAGATTAAGGGAAGATAACGCGCTTGTCATTGCTGGAGATATAAACTAAAGTTCATTCAAAAGAGCAAAAGTCACGTAGTGAAAATAATAAATGGTCTTACCTACCCCTCATTGCAGCAGGGTAGCAAAATAAGATAGACGAGAAAAGACAACTATAGGAACAAATAGTCAGTGTGTGACAATGGCATCTAGTCCTTTTGCACAAAAAATGTTGTAAAGTAACTTAGTTGGATCCCAGTGTTAGCTACTTTCATGACAAGAAATAAAGCACTGATTTTGTACATTAACCATGCTTTTAAATAGATACCTTATTCTTGGCAACTTTAAACTCAACAACAGACACAAACAGATAATTTCTCAAAAACTTTTACAAGAGATTTTGTTAAATGCTCTATCATTTCATTTGTATGGTAAGGCGTAGGAGTAATACGGAAGCGCTCAGTCCCCTTTGAAACTGTTGGGTAATTTATATGTTGTACATATATTCCATACTCATCAAATAACAATTTTGATGCTTTTTTGGACAACTCAGGATCGCCAATTATGATTGGAATTATATGAGTTTCTGTTTGCATAAAATTCACTCCTGCATTTCTCAGTGAGTCTTTTACTTTCTCAACCACCTGCTTCTGCTTTTCTCTTTCAATGTTGCTTGATTTTAGATGCTCAACGCTTGCCTTTGCTGCTGCTGCTAAAACGGGCGACATAGCAGTAGTAAAAATAAATCCTGGGGCTGAACTTCTTATTACATCCACCAAGCTCTTTGAAGACGCTATATATCCACCCATCACTCCAAAAGCCTTTGATAATGTACCCTGAATAACAGTTATTCTATCCATCAAACCTTCTCTTTCTGCAATTCCGCCACCGCGCGGTCCATACATGCCAACTGCGTGTACCTCATCCAAATAGGTAATTGCATTATACTGATCTGCTAGATCACATATCGCTTCAAGCGGTGCTACATCACCATCCATTGAGTATACAGATTCAAGTGCTATTATTTTCGGCGTTTTTATATCTATAGACTTTAGCAACTGCTCTAAGTGATCAACATCATTATGCCTAAATATGTGCTTCGGTCTTTTTCCTGATTTTATACCTTCTATCATTGAAGAATGGTTTTTCTCATCTGAAAAAATTACCACGCCCGGAATAACAGACGATAAAGTACTAAGTGTAGTTTGGTTGGCAAGATAGCCACAAGCAAAAGTTAAAGCAGCTTCTTTTTGATGCAAGTCAGCCAAAGATTTCTCGAGCTCAACAACTTCCTTTGTTGTACCTGATATATTTCTTGTTCCTCCAGCACCAACAGATGAATTTTGAATAGCAGCAATGACACTATCGTTTTGTGACATTCCCAGATAATTATTACTGCACCAGACAATAACCTCTCTATTTCTTTCATAATCCATAATATAGGGAAGTTTGCCAGGTAATGACGCAAAATGCGTAAATTCACGATAGCGCCCTTCTTCTTTTATATCTTTGATTTTATTTAAGAATATTTTTTCGTAGTCTACCAAGTTTTTATCTATTAACAATCAATATAATTATAATAAATTATTAAATGATAGACTACTATATTTATTACTTAGACTGACATTCTTCTGTCTGCATAACCTTTGTGACCTGATTATCCTCAACTAAGCTTTTAGGCCTATAGCAGTACGTAATTGTAGCTGCAATAAGACAACAAACTGCAACTGCTATTCCTATTGCTAACATTTCCAAGTAAACTGCAACAGCTGCTCCTAAGGCAATAACAGTTATTGCAAGCGCAGAAGCAGCTACGACATACTTTTTTGTGTTTTGTGGATCATTCTTTGAATTGCTTGGTACGGTTGCTGAATAGCCTAAAGATGACATAAATTCCAAAAATCCCTTATTTCCTCGCTTTTTTGCCATATCTAAAGAGCTTCCTTTCAAAAGAGTATCTGATGGTTTATTAATAATTGGATCGTTTTCTAAATACGGGCTTGTACCATTGTCTATTAGCAATTTTGCAGATTTTTTATGCCCTTCATTTATTTTTCGATTATAAGCTATAACATGTAGCGCAGTACCAATATCCCTACTTTGTGTATTAACATACTTTTTTTTATCTTTTGCTGCACCTATCAAAATGGCAACTACATCAGAATGACCATTATCAGCAGCTAAGTGCAATGCAGTTTCACCATTATGATGTTGTAAATAAAGATCTGCCTTTTTTTTTAAAAGTAATTCCACCATTGCCGAATTACCTTCTGCAGAAGCATACATCAAAGGAGTAAGATTATATCGTTCTTTAGCATCAACTGTTGCGCCACGCTCTATTAGCAATTCTGCAACATCTGAATGTCCACTATATGCTGCTTCATGTAAAGGAGTTACTCTGCTGCCTGTACTGCTTACTGAATTAACATTTGCGTCATTATCAAGTAAAAGCTTCACAAAATCTTTATGACCACTCTTGGCAGCTAAATGAAGTGCAGTGTCACCACCTACTTTTGTTTTTGATTTAATCTCAATATTTGCACCACATTCTAGTAAATGCCTGCCAAGCTCAACATTACCTTTTTGTGCTGCAACGTGTAAATGAATAAATCCATCATTATCATAATCTGTGAAACGTTCATTAATATCGTCTAGTAAACTTTCCCTACCAGCTTTTAATTCCTCAGAAATGATAAGTGTTACTTTACCATTTTCATACTCTACTTCACCATTATGAAATTTAAGTGTGAACTCTAAAATAGCATCAACCCTGCATATTTCCCTATTTGTATCAAGTTTCCTGACAGGCATACTTGGACAATACTGAACATTGAGAGAACCTTGGCTATTATATACAATACTTATCTTTCTATCATTGGCATGAGGCAAGATTAGTTTATGCTTAGAGAATATAGGAGAGAGCTGCATTAACAAAGAGCCATCATACCCAGCTTGATTGCAACTAGTAATTAACTCTTCCAGTATATAGTCATTTGGAACCTCTGCTTTAGCATGTTTAAAAATTTCCGTAAAAACATACTTTGCAAACAGACGTTTATCATCTCCCTCATTATATTTATCATATAACCCTTTAATGAAACTATTATCTATAGTGCGATCATTGATTACAAAAAAATCCGTTCTATATAGGTCTTGATAAGCTGTGTTACCAGACTTTACATCTTCATTATTCTCATCTGCCTTTACTTGACCCAGCAGAGATTGTGTTAGCTGAAATTCTAACGTAGTTACTGCACTAGATTTAGTATCAGAATTATTAACGCCAGATTCCTCTTGACTTTCATTACCTGAATCCTCAGAACGACGGCGCTCTTTTTCCTCTCGTTCTAAAATTTCAAACCCTTCTTCAGTTCCCGAATCCCTAGAATCTGATTTCTTTAAAATTTTGTTTGATTCCTGTGATACAAAATCTGAACCTAACATGTTTTTCCTCACTAATTAGTAGCTAAGCTAAGTGTAGCATTAAATGGCAATTTTGTCAACTTAGCAAGCATCTCTTCGTAGTCTACCAAGTTTTTATCTATTAATAATCAATATAATTATAATAAATTATTAAATAATAGACTACTATATTTAGTATACAGACCTTTCCTTGAACACAATCTCTGCAGGCTCACCATTCTCAATTAAGCTTTTAGGTCTACAGCAGTATGTAACTGTAGCTGCAATAAGACAACAAGCTGCAACTGCTATTCCTACCGCTAACATTTCCAAGTAAACTGCAACAGCCACCCCTGAAACAATACCGGCTATTGCAAGCGCAGAAGCAGCTACAACATACTTCTTTGTATTTTGTGGATTTTTTTTGAGGCCACTTTTGCTGCTTTGCTCATTAATTCTTGGCAATTCTGTTTTTGGCTGTCCATTTCCGTTAGCAACTTGTTCTACATGCTCAGTAGGTTGATTAACGTTAATATCATTATTAACATCTTCAATTTCAATCGAAAGAAATTCATCTTCATCATCACTTGTTAATTCTACTCTTAAAGTACAAGGAACAGAATTACTAGAAACAGTACCATTAGCTGTTGCTTCAGCTTCCACTGTGTCAATTACAGATATTCTTGTTTCATGACCTTCTTCACTAATTTTTTCAAATGGAGAATTACTATTAGAGTCTGAGGAAGTTCCGGCAGAGCAATCACTTTTATTACCTTCAAGTTTAGAAAAATCATCCTCCTCAGAACTCAGTGATGGTGAGCTTTCTTTAGACTCTACCAAAGGAGCTTCTTGGCTACTTGCAGCAGCTTCTACATTGTTGTCTACTGGTAATGTAGCAGCAGTGTGCTTGAGCTCATTTTCAAGAAATAGTATTATTTGTTCAAGAGCCTCTTTTTGCTCACCCTCTTCCAAATTTGTAATTTTGTCATTTGCTTGGTCCAAGAGCTTCTGTACAGTAGGTTCATATGTGCTGACTTCTAATTTCTTTAATAAATGTATCAAACGAGTAAGATTGATTCTATCGACAGCATTAGACAATTTTTCTCCTATAATTTTTTCATTTCCAGGCATTTTACCCTCCTCACAATTATTACCTATAGCTTCTTCTATTGAAGCCTCTTCATTATTCATAATATTCTCTACTTTATCAACAATGTTTCTTTGCGGCTGTTGATTATCAATATTTTTGGATTCTGGATCTTTTTTAATATTTAAATGCAAAGGTGTTTTATCATCTAAACCTTCAAGAAATTTTGTGATTTTTGATTCACTAGAAGATTTTTCCCTGTTTTCTTCCCTTACCAAATATAAACTTTTCGTTCCTACCAGATCTAAAGCTGTTTTGCCATCTCTATCTTGAATGTTCCAATCAGCTCCCTTGTTTACAAGTAATTTTACTATTTCAAATTTATCATGGTAAGCAGCCCAATGTAAAGCTGTTCTGCCATGCCTCTCATCTTGAATATCAATCTCAGCGCCATTTCCAATAAGCAAGCCCATTAATTCTAAATTATTACGTGCCACAGCCCAATGCAAAGGTGCATGCCCTGAATTGTCTATACTATTAATATCAGCAATTTTATGATTAATAATAGTCTTTGCTACATCTATAAAATCTTGTTGTATAGCATAGTGCAAAAATTTTTCTGACATATCAGAAACTCTAGACCTGGCTTCAGTATCTTTAAATTTATCTAATACCGCTTTCACGCATTCTTGATTACGAATAGACAACGCCCTTCGAAGTTTTTCACATATGCTATGCCAAGGTAGAATAGTACTTCGATTTTTTTCCAAATCTTCTAATAAAAGCTTAGTATAGCGCTGTCCACCAACACCAATAAGTAGCCTATCGAGACCTTCATCTTGCGTAAATAATATACTTTTATGCGTTTCTGCATACCTTTCCACAAGTGTGTCATCAGCTGCAATGGCTAGTAGTGAAAGCTCTTTTACTGAATAATTATAATAACCATTTGTTTCATCATAGCTATTATTCAACAGCACATTGTGCATATGATCAGTCAAATTAAGCTGTTGAGAGCAAAAATCCTTCAAATTACCACAATTTAAATCAGTAATAAATCTATCGCTTTCCTCTATATTATTTATAGTTTTATCTAAATCTGCATAATCACCATAATTTTTTGCTTTATTTATAACGTCTATTAATCCATCAAAGGTTAAATTTTTAGGGGTAATGGTAAATTCTTCTTCATTATGCCTTGGTTCTATATTAACCTGATCTTGAGGCCAAAATAACTCTGTTGCTACAACTGCTGTAACTTCTGCAACACCTACCAATACATTCGCAACATTACCTAAAATGCCTGGATCAGTAACTACTTTGTTTGCTACTTCACTACTATCAGATGAACTCTCAGTAATAGACAAGTCTTCAGCAGCAAATGACTTAGGTCCTTCATTCATATTTTTCTCAAGAGTCTCTGTAATTCTATTATCCTCATCTTCGAAATGCCTATTTATTTCATCTAACAAACTTTTGCCATCAACTTTGTAATTCTCTAATTGTTCAGGAATAGCAAGTGTTACTTTGCCGTTTTCATACTCTACCTTACTATCTCGAAACTTAAGGGTGAACTCTAAAATAGCATCAACCCTGCATATTTCCTTATTTGTATCAAGTTCTCTAACAGGCATACTTGGACAATACTGAATATTGAGAGAACCTTGGCTATTATATACAATACTTATCTTTCTATCGTTGGCATGAGGCAAGCTTAGTTTATGCTTAGAGAATATAGGAGAGAGCTGCATTAACAAAGAGCCATCATACCCAGCCTGATTGCAATTAGTAATTAACTCTTCTAATATATTGTCATTTGGAGTTTCTGCCTTAGCATATTTAAACATTTCTGTGAAAACTTGCTTAGCAAACAGGCGGTAATTTGCATTTTCACTCGAAATTAAGTGATTGTGCTGGCAATATAACTCGTGAACATACGCTTTGCTTATTGTTTGCCCATTAATTACAAAATCCATTCTTTCCAAATCAAGTTGTGCTTGCTTGCCAGAATTTGCATTCCTATTATTCTCACCTGCCTTTACTTGACTTAGCAAAGATTGTGTTAGCTGAAATTCCAATTCAATTGCTCTGTTAGTATTTTGTCCTTCCTCAACCTCTGAACAATTGCCTGAATCTCCAGAATGACGATGCTCCTTAATTTCTTCTTGTTCTAAAACTTCAAATTCTTCTTCAGCACCTGAATCTCTGGAATGGCGACGCTCCCTTTCTTCTGCAGTATCTACTGCTGGCGGCATGAGCCCACCAAGTAAATTCCACCCCATGTTTTACCCCCTAATTATTAGCTAAACTAAGTATAGCATTAAATAGAAATTTTGCCAAGCAAGTTATTGAGCCTTTTAGCAAATAGACTTACGTCTTCCATCTCTTCACCTTCCACTATACAAGCTTGATAGAACAATAAGTAAATCATATCTCCAAGTGTTGGATTTTCACCATTTTTAGCGTGAGATTCCATTATGTTTCTTATCAAAGGATGCTTAATGTTAATTTCAAGTACTTTTGGCGTGCGGTAATTTAGCTGCTTCTGTTCACGTAAAAAACGCTCCATACGGAGGTCCATAGTTCCTTCATCAACTGCTAGACACACAGGACTATCGGTTAATTTCTTAGAGATCTTTACACTTTTTACTAAGCTTCCAAGAACCTTGGTGAAGTATTCGAGTATAGAATCCGCGTTTTCTTCGCTTTTGTTTTCATCTGATTTATTTTCTTCATCTTTCTTGCCTTCTTCTGAAGAAAATTTTTCTAAATCAACATCAGCGCGGGTCACAGACTTAAATTTTTGATCTTTATATTCATGAATCACGCTAGTCCAGAAATCATCAACTGGATCAACAAATAGAAGCACTTCCAATCCTTTGCTGACGAATCCTTCAAGTTGTGGACTGTTTTTTACTGAATCGAGACTATTACCTGTGAGATAGTAGATATGTTCCTGTTCAGGCTTCATTCTGCTTATATAATCATCAATGCTAACTAGCTTACCATCACTGGTGCTATGAAATCTGCAAATGGAAAGCAATGCTTCTCTTTCATCAGTTGGCATAGCTTCGCAAAGACCTTCTTTTAACACCGCACCAAAATTGCCCCAGAATTTTGTATATTCCTCTAAATTCTCTTTTGCTTTTTTGCCGAGCTCTGATATTATGCGCTTAGTTAAAGATTTCCTAATCTGCTCAACTACACGATTATTTTGCAGTGTTTCTCTGCTGATATTGAGAGGCAAATCCGGTGAATCAACCACACCTTTCAAAAAACGCAAGTACTGCGGTATAATCTGCACATTATCTTCAGTGATAAACACTTTATTTACATACAATTTTACAGAGCAGCGTCTATCTGGATGAAATAAATCAAAAGGCTTGATAGAAGGAACATAAAGCAAGTTCGTATACTCTATTGCACCTTCATTTTTATTATGAAATATCATCCAAGGCTCACCGCCCACATGTGCAACACCACGGAAGAAGTCGTTGTGCTCTTCTGGAGTAACGTCATTTTTTGGCTTAGTCCAAATTGCAGCTTTGCTATTTAATTTTTCACTTTTTCCTTCTTCATTTACAAACTCAACGGGAAAATTTATGTGGTCAGAGTAAGTAGTAACGATGTTTTCAATACGGAATTTGTCTAAAAATTCGCTTTCTTCAGGACGCATGATGAGCGTAATTTTTGTGCCACGAGAGATTTGACCATCTAATTTGCTGATTGAATACTCTCCATCTCCTTTAGATTTCCACACCCAAGACTCTTCTTCTCCGGCTTTCCTTGATTCTACTATAACTTCTGAAGCAACCATGAAGCTTGAATAAAAACCAACACCAAACTTTCCAATCAGCTCTACAGCTTGGCTCGAATCTTTATTATTCTTAATTGCATCCAAGAATTTTTGCGTACCAGAACTTGCAATCGTGCCAAGATTATCTATTAAATCCTGTCTGTTCATTCCAATTCCATTATCGGTTATATACAGCTCATTCTTATCTTTACTGGAGCTAATAGTAATCTTCAACTCATCACTTGAATCTAATAAATCAGCATTTAATTGTGATTCATAGCGCAATTTATCACATGCATCTGATGCATTTGATATTAACTCACGCAAGAAAATATCCTTATTAGTATAAAGTGAATGAATTACTATATTTAGTACTTTGCCTACTTCAGCGTCAAATTTTAAACTTTCAGTTTCTTGTATGTTGTGCATTTTGAGCTCCATTATTAGCCTACTACTCTAATAATTTAAGTATTGCACTGCGATCTTTCAAGGTCACACATGCTAAAATTTATGTGGGCCAACTTATGGTTCCAATGCTAAACTGGAATAAGTACAACCATTGTGTCATGCAAATTAAGAAGAAAGTGCTAGAATATAATATCTCTTATTTGCTTCAAAGATTTGTTAGTCTTTGATTCTTTTTTTTTAAAAGTAGTCTCAAGAGAGATTTTAAGCTTTTTCCATTCTTCTTGACCATTTGGCATTAAATCACTCTCAATCTTCTCCAGTACTTTCTGAGGTGATGAATATAATTCCTCGTACAAATCAGTGTTTACTGACTGTAGTATTACTAAAAATGTAAATAAATTCGGATCAAGTAATTCTTCTTTTGCATGGTTCAAAAAACATAGCTTTATTCTTCTTATACAGTATTGTATTGCCTGCAGTGATAATGAGAAGCTTTCTGCATAAAATATAAAGCTATCTATAATTAAGCTCTTTGATTTTTTCGGTAATTCAGAACTTTCAAACAGTTTTCTTATAAACTGCTCTGTTGGCTGTTTTGGCAAATGCAAAGAGAGATCAGTAAAAGATTTTAGGCTAAAATTTGGTCCAAGTATTGTGCTAATTGCTCTTTGCACATTACTCTTATCTTGGCTAACAGAGATAATGAAAACCAGTCCCTCAACATCAAGCATGTACTTTATGGATTCTAAAAAATCGACAATGAATTTAGGGCGACATATATCAAGATCATCCACCATTATATAAATGTTTTTGTCTTTCCTGATTTTATTAACCACATCTGCTAGTTGTATTTTAAAATCTCTAATGTTCTCTTTTCTCCTTTGGAGAAGATTTAACTCACCCAAGACAAAACCAATGTCTTTCTTATCAGCCTCTTTTGCAGCATCGAGAAATACTGAAAGCATAGCAAGTGGAGATTTACTGATCAGCTTTCCTAATGTATTGAGAGAAAATAGTTCTTGGTTTATGTTTTTGAACTGCTGTATAACACTCCTTTTTACTTTGTATGATGCGAATAGATCCTCAAACAGGAAATGCAAAAAAGAAGGCAATGGTTGATCTAGCGCACTAATATCCCATGCGCTGTAATAAGCTGCAATTTCATTTTGCTGCTCTAGATCCTTTACCCATTCTTTCAAAAAAAACGTCTTACCCCATTTATCATATCCTTCTAAGGATACAATAGAAAAAGACTTACCAATTGTCTTGATTATAGAACTAAATTTACTTGCAACTTGTTTATAGCCTAAGCAATCATTCTCCCAAGTTATTACCTTAGGTAATTGCTCGTCTTCTTTTTTTCTGAATCTTACTAATGATATAAGTTTTTTAAAGCACATAAGATCCTTATGCTATATTTTACTATAGTATCTTATAAGTTAAGGGTCCAGACAATCATTTGCTTAGTAATCCATGTTTTTCTAACACATTAATAGAAATGTTTTTCAAGCTACTTACAGGATCAAGCACACCACATGGATCATATGTGATAGTTTTTATTCCTGTTTTTTCTTCTATGCATCTTTCCATGTATTGCACGTAATTTTGTGTAAGATCGTCTATTACTTCCTGTGTTTCCTTTAAACTTTTACAATCTTTGAATTCAGTTACTAGTTGCTCAATTCCACTTTCATAGAGTCCAGAATAGTTTTGAATTATAAAACTCCTGTTTTTAATAGCTTTTTGTATTAAAGGAAACATCCCGTTTATATAAGCTAAGCTTCCTGCATCCAAACTGATATCTATTGTTAACTTTCCTTTTTCCTTCCATAAGTCTATTTTTTCCTCCATGATTTTCCTACTATCACAAGTTTTTATTAATTCTATTAGTGCAGAATTACCATACTTATCAGATACCCAGTCACTATGCACAAAGTTTTTATACACCAGCATTAATGGAAATATAAAGCTTAGGTTATCAATATATCGAACATATTCGTCTTGATTTAATTTTCTTATTATTTTGCTGAAATTAGGTTTAATAATAATATCCTTATATCGAGCATATTCGTATTCGTCTAGATTGAATTTTCTTGTTATTTCGCTGAAATTGAAATAAGGCTTAATAATAATATCCTCATATCGAGCATATTCGTCTTGATTTAATTCTCTTATTATTTTGCTGAAATCAGGATCCTTATATCGAGCATATTCGTCTTGATTTAATTCTCTTATTATTTTGCTGAAATCAGGTTTAATAATAATATCCTTTAATAAATCTGTATTGTGAAAATTAATATCGCTTTTTGTTAAGAGTAGATCATTTGATTTAAAATCAAACTCTTTTAATTTTTTCACTTCTAAATTAGGCACTTGTAGTCCTAAGTCAATCTTTATATCCTTTAATATGTATCCAATTCGTTTACTATCTGCGTATTCTTTGTTAAATAGCGCAATGAAATCAAGAGCGATTGATCTTGATTTTTTGATTAACCAACTATAAGTATCACGTACTCCATCTAGTACAAAAGTTAACATAACCCCTCATTTTTAAATACCATATTTAAATGTATAATATTTTCAATTAGCAAGCAAGTTTCTAGGCTGAAGTATGTTACAGTATTTTTAAAGTATGTTGCTCAGAAGAAATGGAATATTATTTAATATCCTGTCTTGAAGTAAGCGCTATCTTCAGAGTCCCTTCATCTAGGTAGTCAATTTCTCCACCTATCGGTATACCACAAGCAAGGCGCGATATTTTTACATTCGAATTCTTTAGCAATTCAATTATATATTGCGCAGTAACTTGGCCTTCTAATGTCGGATTGATTGCAATAATGACCTCTTCAATTTTAAATTCTGTAACTCTTTTGGGAATGTTATCAAGATTCAGTTCTTTTGGACCTATGCCATTTATTGCTGATAGCCTTCCACCCAAAACATGATACATACCTGAATATATATTCCCTTTTTCAAATGCCCATAGATCACCCAATTCTTCTACTACACACATTAACTTGGTGTCACGCTTTGGGTTAGTACAAATAGAACACGGCGATTTAGTATCTAGGTTTCCACAAATTTTGCACTCTATTATAAGATCCGCTAGCTCTCTAATCAAAGATGCAAGCGGTAGCATGACTCTCTCTTTGTTCTGGAGCAAATGTATAACTAATCTTCGTGATGATGATGGACCTAAACTTGGCAATTTAGAAAAAGCATGAACTAAATTCTTTATATTAATGTTCATTTAACAAATTCAGGATATAGTTTATAAAATGATAACATCAAACCTTTCGTAAAGAAAGCTTAGTTTGATTGGCTATGAAAAAGATTTCCCACTTTTTTTAGAACTGTCTTGAAAAAATTAATGTAATCACAATCTACTGTAACCTAACTCTGATTCAGGTATAACTGAAATTATCTCACACATTTGCGTAGTTACTACGGTACTTCTTTTTTGAAAATGACGTAATTTATTTTTCAACATATTTCTTTCTTCTACATAACTGTCTGACTCTTTATTCAAACTAGAATTTTTTTCTTCATACTTGGAAAGTATTGTATCGATCAAATAATTAAAAAATAATATTAGACCTGTAGTGTTGGCAAGCAATGCAAGAGAATAATATAACATATCTTCACTCACTTCTTCATTTATTATGTCATGGGAATTTCTATACATTCTAAAACAAGAGCCGAAGGCTGCTAAGCATACACAAGTAAGTTTTGTTTTGTTTAGGACGCACTTAATTCGTGCTAGTTTTTTATTATTATCTTCTAATTTTATACGCAACTCACTAATTTTACTACTATAGTGCTGAATAAACAATTCTATGGCCTCTTTGTTATTAGCATAATTATATGCTTTGTAAGATTCCTTATCTATGAGTTCAGTATCTATATCCTTTGATTTGAGAAGCTCTTTGATTGCTTCATTTTTGTTAAGAAGCATAGCTTCGTGTAGAGGTGTGTACTCATTTTCAACATCTTTTCTTCTGTTAATATTTTCACGAGTTAAGTAGTTAAAAAGAGCTGAAATGCATTCTGAATTATTGCTTTCAATAGCCAGAGTAATTGCATCTTTTCCATCCTTGTTATTAGTATTAATAACTTTGAAAAGCGGCTTTTCATTCTCTTGCTTATGTTCAAAATATTTGCGTTTGTAAAACTCACTTGAACAGTATGGTTCCTTAAGAATACACAAAAGTTTTTCTACAAAACAAGTACGATTTCTTTTTATAGCTACATGTAAAGGTGTGTCATGATTCTCCTCGTCTTGCAACAATAAGACATCATACAAATAACCCTCTTTATATAAAAAATTAATCTCTTGATCAAAAGAGATATCTTCTTCTCCTTTACAGATATTTAGTAGCCGTAACCCTATACTTTCTGTAGTACTGTAATCAATTGCAGAGCTACGTTGCACTTTAGATTGATAAAGGGTTACGTCCATACTATTCCTACCTTTAAACAACCCAGCTATACCTCTAAATATTACAGCTATACCTGATTCACTCCGAGCAGCACAAGGTGTTTCATCTGGAATGTTAATCTCAACATTTTCACTAGAAAAAAGTTCTAAAACATGCGAGTTGCTTTTTCTACTGGAAAAAGGCACATCGTTCCTTTTATCTTTAATCTCAGCACTCTTTGCATTCAAAGAATTTAGAGAGTTAGCTAAACAATCAAGATCTGTAGCATTTTTAGACTCAAGGTCTTCTGCTTGAAAATTTGCTGCAGTGTTTATTTCACCTTTCATATTTCTTTTTTTACAGAAGTTGCATTTCAGGTAGGGTATCTCATCTTTAAAATTTTTCAACTCTATTTAAATTTTTTTAAAATAGTTTTTGATAAAAATACTTATGAAACTAACTTCTGTGTTAATTTTTTAGAAGATTTTATAGCTAAAAAATTACTTCCGCATATTTTAAATCTGATTACAATTACAGTTAGAGATATTTATTGAGCTCAAAAATCTATCTCCGTCTGCAGACTTTTTTATTAAACTCATTAAAAAATGTAGCGTATCCTCTTCAGAGCATATCTGTCGTATGTTCACTGCATTTTTTCTAATCTTTTTTATACAGGGGGATCTTATGTTCAGAATTCCAGATACTTGACCTTTAATTTAGCTAATAAAAACCAACTGGTACCTGCGGTTTTTATAGCTACGTTTTCTCAAATAAGTTTTAAATGAATAGATTTCTTGCATAATAAGATGTCATCCCAGTGCTTGACACTGGGATCCAATAAGAAAAATGCGCTGGAACTTTCGAATTCCAGTTATGCAAGAAATCTAATGTTAAAAAACTCACAGTTATCCTAGTACTGCTTTATTATCTACAGTCTTTTCATACTTGACAGAAGAGAGTTGAGGATTAACAGCTTCTTCTATTGATTTAGCCTGTTTATAGTCTTGACTTAGGAAATATATAGCCACTCCAACTGCTATTCCAGCAACAAGAGCAGATACTGCGAGTGTGCATAATATAATAGTCATTGAAGGGACTAAAGCACTACCAACACCGAGTCCAATGCCAAGAAAAACGCCAGGTATAATGCCAATCAAACTATTACATCTAGCACTTTCTTTTTTCGATTTAGCTTGGTCTTGCATGTATTTAATGAGTGCTTCTCTTGTTTTTTCTTCTTGAGCTAAATCTAATGGCATTTTGTCTTCTTTATTCCTTATCAAAGAATTTGCGCCATGTTTCAAAAGGGCTTCTATTGCCTCAGTGTTATTACTTATAACAGCTTGGTGTAATAATGTATTTTTACTACTTTGATCTTGAAAATTTATCAATTTGTAGAAATAGAAATACTGAGGAGTAATAAACCTATTCACAGTTTCATCTAAAATCTTCATCACGTCTTGAAATGATAATTTCTCTTTTTTCTCAGATATTGCACTATCGTGTTCAATACAGTAGTGCAAAATAAGATACACCATATCTTTTCTTATATCTACAGCATCCTCTATAGATAAAGCTGATTTAAATAACTCCTTGTCAATAGGTATTTTGATATTTTTATTAAGGAATTCCTTCAATTCTGTAATTTTTTCGTTATGCCTTATCCCTTTCCTACAGACGATTTCAAGTAAAGTATTCATACCATCTCCTTATTCTAGTTATATCAATAATATAATAAACTCTAATAAAAGTCAAATCATTGATTAAAAAATTAATATAATTAATTCTGTGAATGTCAAATAAATTCAAATAACATCAAAAAAAACTCACAGGGTCAACATCTATTGTTACTGCAATATTTGAATTCAAGTTGTAATTTTTAATCCAATGTTTCAGCTTTTTCTTTATGAATAGACTATGTTTACTATGTATCTTTAGTAACACTCTATAACGATATTTATTGTTTAAAAAATTTATTGCTGCTGGTGATGGGCCAAAAATTTCGAGTTCTTTTTTTCTAGTCACGCACTGGAATGACAACGCAGAAGGAATAGTAGCTGAACATTGATCATGCAAAAAGCTTGTTATCTCACTTGCTGCTTTCTGCGTTGCAAATTGATCCTTACCGAAAACTATAAGCGCTATTAATCTACTAAATGGTGGCATTTTAGCTTTGCGTCTTGACTCAAGTTCAATTTCATAAAACAAATCCCTTTTTTGCTGCTGCAATGCTTTTATTATCAAACTTTCAGGATTATTAGTTTGCACTATTACCGTTCCTTTTTCGTTGAACCTCCCAGATCTACCGGCAACTTGATGCAATAATTGATACGTCTTTTCTGCTGCCCTGAGGTCAGAATTTTCAAGGCCTAAATCTGCGTTTATCACTCCAACCAAAGTTAACTTAGGGAAATTATGCCCTTTAGCAATCACTTGTGTACCGATTATAATATTCACTTCTTCTTTGAGCACTGAGTCAATTACGCTACCAAGCGACTTCTGGTCGCTGCTAATAATCGCAGTCTTTGCGTTTGGTAATAGTTTTACTATCTCTTCAAGTAACCTCTCAATTCCTATACCACAAAGGGATAATGACTGCTCACTTTGACAATTCGAGCATTTTTCTGGAAGTTTTGATTGGTAAGAACAATGGTGACACAAAAGGACGTTCTTTTTCTTGTGGTACGTAAGCCATACAGTGCAATTTGAGCAGGAAATTTTATATCCACATTTTTTACAAACTGCAAGTTGCGCATACCCCCTGCGGTTTAGAAAGAGCATAACTTGCTGTTTTTTCTCTATGGTTTGTTTTATCCCTTCGAAAAGCTCATTTGAAATCCATTGTTTATTATTCACTACTTTTATGTGCGGCAACTCTGCACCACCGAATCGTTCGGTTAGCTTTACATGGTTGTAATTCCCTTTTTTAACATGATAAATTGTTTCAAGCAGCGGAGTAGCGGATGATAAAATAATCGGAATATTTTCGAGTTTGGCTAAGATAATTGCCATATCTCGAGCATTATATATAATTCCTTGTTCCTGTTTAAAGGATGAGTCATGCTCTTCATCAACGATGATCAATTTTAGGTTCTTATAAGGCAAAAAAAGTGATGACCTTGCCCCAATAATGATCTGCGCACTTCCATTTGCTATATTGAGCCAATTATTTCGGCGAGCTTTTGGAGTAAGTCCTGAATGCCACTCAGCTATATTTCCAGATATCTGACTGTGAACACGATTTACCAATTGTGAAGTTAGAACAATTTCTGGCAGAAGGATAAGGACTTGTGCATTACCCTCTTCTGGTGTTATTCCAGTGTGTAACCTTTTGGTGTTTGAACATTTGCAGGTAGTTTTAGTAGTAGATGATGTCATTCCAGTGCTTGACACTGGAATCCAGTCTTTATCGTACAACTGCTTAGTGTACTGATTTGAAATTAAGTTCCAGTGTCGGGGCACTGGCTTTTTGGTAAAAATTACTCTTATATTGTAACATTCGTCTAGTTGTGTATTGAACGCTGGAATGACATAACGTTTATTTTTGAAAGTAAATTGCATAGCAAATGGTGTCATGCAAGTAGTTGACACTGGAATCCAGTTTTTTGATTGAAAATGTTGTATAGTGTGCTGTTTACAATCAATTTTACTGGATCCCAGTGTCGGGGCACTGGGATGACAAAAGAAGGGGGTACCGGAATGACACCATAGGATGGAGTGACACCTTTTTGGTAGACAATGTTCGTAAATACTATAATTCTTAATTAACTGTGCAATCACAGAGAGATAAACTTCCGTTTTTCCAGACCCGGTTTCACCGTCAAGCAAAGTCACTGAATACTCATTCAAATTACTTATTATCTTATTGCGAGCTGCTTGCTGCTCAGGGCTTAATTGGCAATCTATTTCACTTATTTCCTGCTTTTGCTTAGTGAAAACTAACTTATCTATCTGATTTACCTTTAATACTCCTCCCATTATTACTTTGGCAAGCATACCGATAGGTATTACATTATACTGCGCAACCCACTCTGCAAATTCGATCAGTTTTGGTCTGATACTCGGTAACTCGATCTTTTGTTCAATGCATTTTAATTCTCGATCACTCTTGCCGCTATATTTCCAAACTATTCCAATCAAACGCTTTCTGCCAAACGGCACCACTACGTAATCTCCAATTGAAACTTCAGTATCTTCCTCAACTGCATATGAAAATAGCTGATCAATTGGAAGTGGCAGTAATACGTCAACTGTTTTTGTCATAAGTTAGCGCTGTTTTTAGATACATAGAGAAGCCTTAATGCTTTTTTCATAGTACACAATTTATAATCATAAATATTAGAAATGTGAGGAAATTCTGTATGTTTAGCGATAAAATAGTCCTAGACTTTGAAATAGAAAAAGGTGACCGAATAGATCGGTGTTACTTCTCTACACGCATCAAACTTACAGATAAGAGCAAGAGTTTTCTATGTGAAAAGCTCGGTAAACCTAACAATTTAGATGATTACTTTAATCTTAATCCTGAGAATTTTTATATTTATTACAACAAATATAGTGGGCACTATGGTATAAATGAGCTGTATGTCAGAGATAATAATGGTAGATATTTAGCTACTAAACTTCCACTTGATCAGAGCGGATTTTCGATAGAGTTATCATTCGACGAGGTGAATTATGGCTTTTATCCTATGTATGCAATCTATAACCCCACTCAATATGACAAAAAGCAGGAAAAGAGCTTTGAAGATAATGGTGAATTGCAGCCGTTTGTGTCAATTGTATTGGATTACTTTCTAAATGGCTTAACCGTTCAAGATATGTTTTTGCAAATACAAAATGAGCTTGTTGAAAAAGAAACAAAATTAGAAGAAGACAGAAGAAAAGCAGAGGAAGAATTAAATAAAAAGAATGAAAAGTTAAGGGAACTCATAGAAAATGATGAGATTAAAGTACTTAAAGTAATAAAAGGCCATAGTATTGGGAATGGATGTTCAGCGGCAATTTTGCAGCTTGATGGTGATCTTGATGCAAGTAAGTACTACATAGCAGAGTATGAAGGCAATGAATACTTACATTGCACGAGCTCTGGTTATGACATACTGCTTGACCAGAGCGATTTATTTTTTGTTCTCAATAGCAGCTCTTATCTTGAACTTGAAAGCGGTTTCTACTCAATACCTGCTGGCAACTATGCTAAATATCTCGATACTAAGAATCTGCTTTTTCGCGATGATCAACTATCTAAGCAGTTATGCAAAAACAAGGTAAAGGCTGAATCTACAGTTAACGCATTTTTCTCAAGACTTATTTATAGTGAAAATTTTTAAGAGGTGAATATGAAATTTAAAACAAATTCTGAATATGATAAATCACAAACTTTGATTAAAAAATTATTTCCAAATAAAGAAAGTATAGTAATAAACGATCAGCTTACAATAGAAGTAAAATATGGGGGATTAGCTAGTTATACCCCTGAGTATATAAAACAAACTGTAAAAGATGCTTACGGAGCCTGGTCTGATAATTTCTATTCACAAAAAAGCGTTCATTCTGGTCCAGTAAAATTGCAGCTTTATGTGCTGAAAAATTACGATGATTACAAAGCTCACATCAAGGAACTTTCAGGTGGTAAGGACCATAGAGAATTATGGGGTGGTGGAACAGTAAGAGCACACGAAGCTGACGGCACGATAGCAAAGACTTTTATTGTTGGAGATGTAAATGGTTTACTTTGCGCAAAATCTAAAATTTTAATGGAGAAAATGAGCGATGCATTTCTTGAGTACTCTACCGGTAATATGGATACAGTACCTGAAGTTTTACGTACCGGTATGAAGCTTTTCATGTGGAGCTATGATGCAGCTAAAAAAGAAAGCACTCGCGATATGCATTATACAAAAGAAGCATACAATAAAATGCATGAATCTGGGCATGATACACCATATAAAATAGCAAGTATGTCTAACGACTATAGAATATCAGATTGCTTAGTGACATTCCTACAAGAAAAACATCCTCAATTCATAAAGCAATTGCTTACTGAAATGTCCTTCGATAGAGTACAAGCGATATCAAAATTCAAACATCTTTTGAATAACTCAGAAGTTGAAAAAGAATTTAAGCAGTGGATGGATGTAAAAAGTGGCGATAAAATTGTGGCAGATCTTGTGCCAGATAGTGAAGTTATGACTTTTGGCGAACACAAGCTTCAAATAAATATAAAATATGATGATGAGGAATTAACTCAGAGCAAATTGAGTAGTGTAAAAAATGCCATCGAGAGTACTATAAAAGATTTTGATTCAGCATTTGGCATTAATAATTCTCAGCCTTGGCACAACATACCAAATAAAGTTAATGTTTTCGTATTTAATACAAAGAGTGACTACGAAAATTATCTTAAGGAGTTGAACGTTAACTATAAAGGCGCTTCTGGCTTAACAGTTCAAGGGCGTGGCTCAGAAGTTCATGTTTATTTTTATCTACAAGACCAATTTGATGACTCGTGTAAAACTTTAAAACACGAATTGGGGCACGCCTTAACTATCATTAATTCCTATTATGGTACAGGTGATGTCTTATCTAAGGCCATGCATGAAGGGGTTGCTAACTATATGGCAAGTTTAGAAGATGGTCGGCATGTCAATGACCACGGAGATAAAGAGGCCTTGATTGCAATAAGAAATAAAGATCTCAAACCAGATGAAATATTGCGCAATAATATTTGGAGTAATAAAGGGGAACATTATCATTCGGATGCTGAACAAGTGATCAAATTTCTTGAAGATAAACACCCAGATATGATTGATAATTTGCTCAAGAGCCTTTCTAAATCTGGTGCAAATAGGTCTCAAGGTAATAAATTATTTGAGGATTTTTTGGCTGAGCTGAAAGGTTATGATCAAGAATTTAAACAATGGGTTAAGGCTGAGCTGAGTGGTGAACAACATATGGAATATAATGTTGTTGAATCTAACAGTGTTGAAAGTTCAACAAGCCAACAAAGTACAGGCAAGGGTCTATATGGTTATAGCCCAGTACATAATGTAAGTGGTGATAAAACCAAGATAGAAAGTGTCAGTAGAGAAGATTCTATGCAACCTGCTAAAAAAGTGAGTGAAGACGAACAAGGAAAAGCTGTTACAACAAAAGTTATGAAGTATAATAAACAGCCTTTCTTAAAGGTGAATATTGATGACAATAATGTAGAAAACACTATAGGAAAAGTAAACGAGATAAATAAGGTAACAGGTGCGACGAGTTTACATTTTGCTGCTTCATTGGGAGATTTAAGCAAAGTAGCAATGCTACTAAAACACAATTCATATACTGATACAAGAGACCATAATGGACAAACGCCACTACATTATGCCATTCAGTCAGGAAATACGGAAGTAGCAAAATATCTTATTGATCATGGAGCAAATCTTAATGTTCATGACAATTATTATCAGAAAACTAATACTAAATATGTGTATTATAAGACACCTTTACACTATGCCATTGAGTCTGGAAATATAGAGATAGCTAAATACTTAATAGATCGTGGTGCAAATCCTAATATTCAAGATGCTTATTCCAAAACGCCATTATACAGTGCTATTTATTCAGGTAATACAGAAATAGTGAAGTATCTATTAGATCATAACGCAGATCCTAATAGTAAAAGTTATTATACTTTTCCGTTACTTGCTGCTATTAAGCTAGGGAATGCGGAAATAGTTAAGAGTTTAATTGAGCATGGCGCAGATCTTGGTATCAAAAACACGTCAGCTCAAACACTGCTGCACTATGCAATTGAGCTAAAACATACGGAAATTGCTAAATACTTAATAGATCGTGGTATAGATGTTGATACCCGTGATATTAGCTCTGGTAAATCTCCACTACATTTTGCCATGTACATGAAAAATATGGAAGTAGTTAAATATCTCATAGAGCATAATGCGGATATTGATATTCAGGATAGCTACGGCTTAACACCTTTGCATCTTGCTGTTGATCTTGGGAATAAGAAGATGATAGAGCAGTTAGTTGAAAAAGGTGCGAATATTAATGCTCAGGATAATGATGGTTGGACACCTTTAGTTCATGCAGTGAGGCATGGAAAGTTAGATACAATAGAATATCTAATAAAAAACAAAGCTGACGTTGACGTTGTAGGCAAAGATGGCAGGACACTTGTTGAACATGCTGAGTTATGGGCAGAAGAGAAAGGACTAGCAAGAGATGTAATAGATAGCAAAGGCGGTAATGATTCTTATTATCGTGAGCTTTCAAAAGAAGCTGCAACTTGGGAAAAAGCTGGAAAGGATATGCTTAGCTATCTCAAAAAAATTACTATGCAAGAAGAAGAATCTAACGATATAGACCAAATGCCAGCAGATCAACCTGCGAGTGAAGAAAGGAGTAAAAGATCGATAAGAGGAGATGAAGAGAAGCAAGAGGAAACAATTGTTATAGATAATGTGAAACAACATCCTTTAAAAATCAAAGTGGGTGAGGCTGTTGAAATAGGGAAATATAAGGTAGAACTGCAAGTTACGTATGATGATGTAAGAAATTTTTATGACACTATACGTGGTAAATATCATGATGGTAGTGGATACAATTATGAGCAAGTAATGGTTTTGTACAATGAAATTGTTAGGCCAGCATCACAGCATCATGATGAACCATTTACTCTTGCTGAGTCCTATATTGCAGATGGGCATCTATTTATTAAAAATCAAGATTTTGGAATTTTGAATGATTTTAATGAGATGTTCTATAAAAGTGATGAGTTTATGTAATGTAAAAGGTGGATGAGAATTAATTGATATAAGGAATTAGATCTTTCACTGTCATCCCAGTGTTTCTTTCCCCTGCCATTCCGGCGTTTCCTTCTCCTGTCATCCCAGTCTGGGATCCAGTGTTCATATAATCTCATCACAAACGTTTATTTTAATTTTAGACCAATACCCAATTTAGAATCAAAATTCCTAGATTCCAGTGTCAAGCACTGGAATCTACTATGTAATTTACTTTTTTATATAATAAATAATATTAATTTATTAATTGACAGGTGGCGTGGGTTATACTATTATTAAGATATATAGTTAATATCTTAATAATCAATATGCCAAAACATGTTAATCGCATTGCTCAATCTATTGTATTAAAAGTCTATACTGATAAGGAACATCCTAGAGTTAAAGTGTTTTATAAAACTGAAGATAGAGAAGATGGACAAGTTGAAACAAGACTCTCAAAACAGGAAATTGCGGAGTTTTTAAATCAATTTGCCAATAAAGGAAAGCACCAAATTTCTATCAGTAAAAATGTAGAACAAGGTATAATTAAAGATATAGAAGGTATACGTAGAGAAAATGGTAGATATGTATACAAAGCACCGGATTTATCAGCTGAAGAACAATATAATAAATTATTTGAAAGTGAGAAAGCTATTCAATTTAATTTGAATACTTTTATGTCAGATAGTATATCTAAAATTGTACAATTAAAAGATAGATTTGAAGAAATTTTAGGTTTTTCTCTCGAAAGAGGGTTATGTCACTCATTAAATTACTTTGTTACTTTTCTAAAATTAGAGAATAGGCAAGATTTTGTTGGATTTCTCGAGTCTGATAATATTATATCTGAACAAGATTTTATGAATTATATTGATGGAAAAAAAGAACAAACGAAAAAGTTATTAATGATGCAGTTTTTATCGCAATTCTTACCTATTCTTGATATTCAGAGCATTGAAAAGCGAGAAGGAGATCCATTTTATTATGATGAGATAATATATAAGCAATTATGTAACGATCTATCTTCAACAAAAGTATGGGTCTATACTAACCAAGAACAAATCAAACGTTTCTTAAATGATGTGAAGATAGGATGCTACTTAGAATTTAGTTATTTTTGCTATGCTTGTAATGAAGAAGATGTCATTGAGGATGAGGGGCATTCTATGTTGGTGTATAAAGCAGAGAATGATAAATACATATTTTTTGACCCTAATAAAGGAGCGGTTGGCTTTTGTCCTGATACAGGAGCTGCTAATTTTACATTAGAGGAAGTTTGTAGGGTAATGGAACTTGCTGTAAACCATTATTCATATGATATGTATGTTGAAAATTTTGCAGATTATTGCGAAGTTCATATTGGACTTAGAAATGCAACACTGATTTCAAAGAAAGCTGAAAAACTTTATGAAACAACAGAAAGAACAAATTCAAAAATAATTGATATATCAGTTGATAAAGGTATGAATAAATTGTTGCTCACACCTGCAAGTCTGTGAAAGGACATAACTCGATCTTTTTGGCTATTTACCAAGTATAGACATCAGCTCATTCCATTCTCTTTTACCAATGCCACTTTCTTCTCTCGCAACATTTTCTCCTTTTATTAGCTTGCGAATTATTTCAAGACCAGTTTTTGAAATACAGGCTGATTTTAAGGAGTATTCAATGAAAGCATTATAGGCCAGCGGGACCCATTTCTTTACTATGTCCAACATAACTTCTGCATAGACTCTAATTTCATATTGGGCGTGCTGATCAGCTCTAAGCCTTAAAAAGTGAAGAAGGTTGTGTAAATCTATTTTCCAATAAAACTGAGTATAGTAATTAAGTGTTAGATTAGTTCGGGCAATTTCCCTTGCAAGGCCCTGTTCAATAAATTTCTCATAATGAGAATATACTAAATTAGAATCATTTATTAGAGAATCTATTATTTCTTTTGAAGTACTTGAGTCAAAAGCTTCACCGCTGCCTTGTTTATTATTATCAGATTGTTTTGCAACCTGTTCTGGTATATAAAATTCATTATCAAGTATCGAATACCTTCCGGAATATTCATTCACATTTGCAGTTCTGTGTCTTATCCACTGTCTTGCAATAAAAATTGGAAGTTTCACGTGAAACTTAATTTCACACATTTCAAATGGAGTTGTATGATGATGCCTCATCAAATACTTTATAAGCGCTTCATCTTGATTTATCTGTTTCGTTCCTTTTCCATAAGAAACGCGAGCAGCTTGAACTATGGCGCTATCAGAGCCCATATAATCAATTACTCGAACAAATCCATGATCTAATACCTTATGTTCTTCGTATAGAATGTCATCTATTTCTTTTACTGTAGTTCGCTTAGTTGTCTCATTCATAATATATCCTCAAGATGAAACGAAAATATCAGCCCCGCATGAATTGAGTTTTTCGTGCATTGCCTCATATCCTCTCCATAAATGATGTGAGTTATTTATTGTAGTTTCTCCTTTAGCTACCAAAGAAGCGAGAATTAAAGCTGCTGTTGACCTTAAGTCATTAGCATGCAGATTAGCTCCAGATAAGCTCTTTATTCCACTTATAGTAGCTTTATTTTTTTCGATGCTGATATTAGCACCTAATTTTCTTAGCTCATTTGCATGTGCAAATCTACTTTCAAAAACGTTCTCTTCAATGATTGATATTCCACCTGCAATTGACATAGCAGACATTAGTTGTGGTTGCATATCACTGGGAAAGTTGGGATATGGATTTGTTGCAACGTGAGCAGATTTAATAGAGCCATTTTTTCTAGAAATAATAATACCATCATCATGTAACTCAACTCTGGCTCCTATAGTCTTCAATTCATTTGCAATACATTCTATATCAGACAAACTTACTCCTTCTAACTTTAGCTCGCCGTCGGTAATGATAGCAGCCAAAGCATAAGTACCGGCCTCTATGCGATCTGGTATTATTTTATGCTCACACCCATTTAATGCTTCAACACCTTCTATTGTGATTTTTGTATTATTAACTTCAATATTGGCACCCATAATCTTCAGAAACTCTATTAAATCAAGAACTTCCGGCTCCGTTGCGGCATTGTTTATTGTTGTTACTCCTTCTGCAAGTGTTGCTGACATGATTATGTTTTCTGTTGCGCCAACACTTACTTTTTCAAATGTTATTTCTTTGCCTTGCAATTTTCCCTTTGTTGTTGCAGTTATATTACAGCTATCAATTTCAATTTTAGCTCCCATTGCTTCAAGTGCCTTGATATGAATGTCAACAGGACGTTTTCCAATATTACATCCACCAGGAAATACTGTTGAAACTCTACCAAATCTGCTGAGCATTGGACCTAGCATTAAAAAAGATGCTCGCAGTCTGCTTGCAATTTCATGTGATATTAAATGGTTATTGATATTGCTACAGTCAATTTCCAAAGTATGATTTGCTTTATAGTCTTTATTGCATATAAAATTTACTTCTGCACCAAGACTCTTAAGCAGCTCAGACATCAAATGCACGTCAATTAAATCAGGTACGTTATGCAAAGTTATTGAAGAATTACTAAACAAGCTTGCCGCCATTATTGGCAAGACTGCATTCTTTGAACCATTAATCTTGATTTTTCCAATCAAGGGCTTATGGTTACTTCTTACTAATATTTTATGCATTTAATCAAGCGATAGAACTTATCAAGTAAGTATAATAGGTTAGCGGTAAAAGGCAAAATTTTGCTTTTTCTTCTTCAGTCATTCGAGTAGCTGACACTGGGATCCATTTCTTCATCATCATCAAAATGTTATATTTCAACATTACTTTTATGCTGACCAATTTAACTGGATTCCAGTTGGCTTTGTTGCATCGCTATCTACGGCGGATTAAAGATAAAAAAGATGAAGAATATCAGTAGCTTATTATTCTAGCATTTATAGTAAGGACGGTCAGTGAATATCTAAATTTGAGTAAAAGAAATTTTACTACCATTCACTAATCTAGCTAAAATTCAAGAATTTCAATGCTTTAGCTATTTTAAGTAGAATTAAATTTACTAATACAAACAATAAATTACTATTCTTAAATTTGATCAGATTGACTGCAAAAAAAATAAGATTTTCAATAAGTTGCTTGTATAGTTAGCCTTTCATAGGTAGCGATGCAACAAAGCCATTCCAGTTTCAGCTACTCGAATGACATTTTCGTAGTCGATTCAAAATAGCATAATTAACTACACCTTTCCAAAGATGAGAGACGCGTTGGTACCACCAAAACCAAATGAATTAGAAAGCGCATATTGAATTTTATGCTCTTGAGCTTTAAGTGGTACAAAATTTAAATCACACCCTTCTGAAGGTTTGTGTAGGTTTAAAGTTGGTGGAACAATTCCATTGTTTAATGCAAGGATACTAAATATTGCTTCAACACTTCCTGCGGCACCAAGTAAATGTCCTATAGAAGATTTAGTCGAGGAAACAGGTATTTTATAGGCATAGTCACCGAATAACTGCTTCATTGCTATTACTTCAACTTTATCCCCAAGTTTTGTTGAAGTTCCATGTGCATTGATATACCCAATTTGACTTGGGCTTACTTGTGCACTCCTTAAAGCAAGTTCCATTGCCTTAAGTGCGCCTCTTCCTTCTGGATGTGGTGCTGTAATGTGGTGCGCATCTCCTGTGAGTCCATATCCAGTGAGTTCTGCATATATTTTTGCTTCCCTTTTTTTTGCATGTTCATATTCTTCCAGAACTAATATACCGGCCCCTTCGCCCATGACAAATCCATCGCGTTCTTCGTCCCATGGCCTTGAGGCCTCTTCAGGCTTATCATTGAATTTAGTTGATAGCGCCTTCATCGATGCAAAACCTGCAATTCCAACTCTGCATAACGCACTTTCTGCTCCGCCTGCAATCATAATGTCAGCTTCACCGAGTTTTATAGCTCTTGCTGAGTTTATAATCGCATGCGCACCTGTTGCACATGCAGTAACCGCTGAGTCATTTGGACCTATAAATTCGTATTTAATAGAAATATGACCAGATATCAAATTTATTAGACTTGCAGGAACAAAAAATGGGCTAACACGTCTAGGCCCCTTCTCCTGCATGGTAATTACATTTTCCTGAATTGATGGAAGACCACCTATACCAGAACCAATAGCTACACCTATTCGCTCTTTATTAATATTTTTATTTTCCAAAATTAGTGAATCTTCTACTGCCTGAACAGCTGCTGCAATTCCGTAGTGAATAAAACGATCTGTTCTTTTTAGGTCTTTTTCAGAAATATAATCTAGCGGATTAAAACAGCTTTCAGCGTTGTAGGATACCTGTCCTGCAACCCTGCAAGCAAGATCAGAAGAGTTGAACCTATCTGTACTGATTGCTTTTATGCCAGATTTACCTTCTTTCAGCTTTAACCAGGTGTTATTAACATCTGCTGCTAGTGGAGTAATTAAGCCAACACCGGTAACTACTACTCTTTTGCTCATTCAACATCAATTGTTTGCTTTGTTTACTACATATTCAACTATCTGTTCCATAGTTTCCATTTTTTGCGCATCTTCATCAGGAATCTCTATACCAAATTCTTCTTCAGCTGCCATGATTATTTCAACTGCATCTAAACTATCTGTGCCATGGTCTGAAAGCTTTGAAGAACTACTAAATCCCTCTACATCCTTACTGATGTGCTCTAGTATAATCTTCTTTACTTTTTCTTCTATATCTTCTCTAGTGCTTTTTGCCAATTCGTTCATTTCTTACTAAAAAATAACCTATTCTCTGATGTTATAAGAAATTTTGATGTTTGCAATAGCTTTTATGATTATATAAACTATTAAAAACTTCCTATCTCTTAGCACTCGATAGTTAATAAATTTAAAAATGCTAGACGAAACAACAAAAAATTTGCTTGTTGTAGAAGTGAATAAGCTCTTACCTGAAAATAGCGAGAATAAACTTATATCAGCTATGCGTTATGTACTTCTTGCTCCTGCAAAACATATACGTTCTTTTTTAGTTATAGCATCTTCGTCGATATTCAACATAAAGGTTGAAAAAGCAATAACAGCAGCAGCAGCAATTGAATTTATTCATGCTTACTCCCTAATTCACGATGATCTGCCATGTATGGATAACAGTGACACTCGAAGAGGCCAGCCAAGCTGCCACAAAAAATTTGGTGAAGCAACAGCAGTACTGGCCGGAGATGCATTACTTACCCTGGCTTTTGAGGTATTATCTTTGTTAAATTGTGAGATCATAAAAGTGCTCTCTCAAGCAATAGGAATGAAGGGAATGGTGGGAGGGCAGATTTTAGATATAGGTGCAGATTTTGACAAAATAAAAGAAATTCATTTGATGAAAACTGCAAAACTATTTGCAGCTTCATGTGAAATAGGGGCTATAATAGGAGGCGCTACAGACAAGGAGCGGGAAGCATTATATAACTATGGAATAAATCTAGGGCTTATTTTTCAAGCCAAGGATGATATCGAAGATTATGAGCAAGATAAAACAAACAATTTAATGTCCGTGCTTGGAAAAAATGAAATGGAAAACTATATAGATAGTCTCTTTAAACAGGCCTCAGATAATTTAAGTACGCTTTCAGGGAATACTAGTGACTTATATGATTTATTGAATCAAGTAAAAAAAGATGGTTAGAAAAATTATATTACAAATGTTTATCTCTGTAGTAATGATTCTCACTTTAGCTTCTGCTTTTATAATTACGATTGTTTATATAAACAAAGATAAACCAGAGAAAAGGGAAAAGCTTTACGAAATAAATGCTACACATGGTGGTTTGACACAGATGATAGCAAGTTATTTGGTCAGGCCGATACTTGAATCAGCTCTTGATCGTTATATTGAAAAGCATGGGTTAGCAGAATATTTAGAAGAAATAACACAGCAAAAAGAAGAAGAGATGATAAACTTTTATGAAATTACTGAAGGTAGTGGCAGTAAAGTTTTCTGTGGCCAAGAAGTTCTGCTACAAATGTACAAAGTCTCCAACAACCTAGCAACGCTACTTCCGACTGATGTCAATTTGAAAATAGGTCAGGATTACTTAAAAGAAGTGAGTTTAGGGGTAATAGGTATGAAAGAAGGCGGAGAGCGTGTAGTTACTATTGCTGCTGATGACAACAAAATGAGTTTTAACTCTTATTACATCAAACTGATTGAAGTAAAAGATAAATATCCCGATTCAGTAAATAACCTGATGATTTTTAATGACTTAATTAACAAAACTGGAAAGCGAGTAAAATGTGGCGATGAGATATCAGTTCAATATAGCATAAAGAGACATAATGGTGAGTATATAATCAAAGATCAAATAGTGCAGTTTAAGGTTGGTGACAAAAAAATACCACTTGCTATAGAACTTGGAGTTGTGGGAATGAGGGCTGGTAATAAAAGAACAGTTCTTTCTCCACCTGATCTTTTAACTGGTATATTAATAAAAGAAATAGATTTTGATGAAGAAAATATCTCAATAATTGATTTAAGCTTGAATTCTACTATTGAAAAATAGCTTAAAGAATTACGAAGTAAGAAAAAATAAAACCTCTTGAATGCTCTATATTACTTAAAGCAGGCTTCCTCTAAAGTATAAATTTAGATAAATCAAGCTGTTTTGAAATTGACTCTAGTTTATCTCTTACATATTTGCTATCTATAACAAATTTTTCACTATTTTTTTCAGAAGCGATAAAACTTATTTCATCCAAAAGCTTCTCCATGACAGTATGAAGTCTTCTTGCACCTATATTTTCCACTTCTCTATTAACTGTAAATGCTATTTCAGCTATAGTCTCTATACCATCATCAGTAAACTCAAGTGTTACATTTTCCGTTTTCATTAACGCTATATACTGTTTTAACAAACTAGATTCTGGTTCCTTTAATATTTTTATTAGATCCTCTTGAGTAAGCGCCTTAAGTTCCACTCTAATTGGCAATCTACCCTGTAATTCTGGTAAAAGATCAGATGGCTTAGATAAATGAAAAGCACCAGATGCAATAAATAATATATAGTCTGTTTTTACGGGGCCATACTTAGTTGAAACAGTTGTTCCCTCAAGTAATGGTAACAGATCGCGCTGCACTCCTTCTCTGTTGACTTCACCTTTTATTTCTGTACGTGCTGCAATTTTATCTATTTCATCTAAAAACACTATGCCTTCATTGCTAACAAGATCAATCGCTTCTTTGATTATCTTGTCTTCATCCATTAACCTTTCGCTTTCTTCATTAATCAATATTTCACGTGCTTCTTTCACTTTAACTGTAATAGTTTTTGTTTTTTTGTTCCCATTAAACATCTTACCCACTATTTCTGTTACGTTCATCACGCCAATTTGCCCACCTGGCATACCAGGTATATCAAAAGTGGGTAGCATACCCTTGCTCTCCCTGACGTTAATAGAAACTTCTCCATCTTCAAATTCCTTATTTCTCAGTCTTTCTCTGAAAACTTTTTTGCTTTCCTCGGTTGCATCTTCACCAACCATGGAGTTGACTATTATCTTTTCAGCCAAACCTAAAGCTTTTTTAGTTAAGGCTTTACGTGCTTTTTCCTTAACTAAAACTATTGCTGCGTCAACTAAATCACGTATTATCGAGTCAACATCACGTCCAACATATCCTATTTCAGTAAATTTCGTTGCTTCAACTTTTATAAAAGGTGCACCAGCAAGCTTTGCTAAACGGCGAGCTATTTCAGTTTTACCAACTCCCGTATGGCCTATCATGAGTATATTCTTAGGTATAATCTCTTCACGTAGTGGAAGTGGGACTTTATTTCGACGCCAACGATTTCTGAGTGCAATAGCAACAGCGCGCTTTGCATCATTCTGCCCGATTATAAATCTGTCTAATTCTTTAACTATCTTCTGTGGTGGTAGATCATCTAATAAAGCTTGTGAGCTTTGAATGCTGCTACTTCCTGTACCTTCATTTTCATAGAGGCTATTTTTCTCATTATAGTCATCATTATTATCAAATTGACCTACTACAGATTGACTAGAAAAATTATCACACAAAGTTCTTGACATATTACTCCTCTATTTTTTCGATAATTAGATTATGGTTTGTATAAACACATATATCGGCAGCTATCTTCATAGCCTTTTTTGCAATCTCCTCTATTGATATTCCTTCAACGTCAATCAAAGCTTTTGCTGCAGATAAAGCAAAATTTCCTCCAGAGCCAATGGCTGCAATGCCATCTTCAGGTTCAAGAACATCACCCGTTCCTGTAATGACCAATGAAATGGACTTGTCTGCCACGATCATCATAGCTTCTAATTTTCTTAGATATTTATCCATTCTCCAGTCTTTTGCAAGTTCAACACATGCCCTCATTAACTGTCCTGGGTGCTTATCAAGTTTAGATTCTAGCCTTTCGAAGAGAGTAAATGCATCAGCTGTTGCTCCAGCAAAACCGGCAATTACGGAATCACCAGAAAGACGCCTAACTTTTCTTGCTCCAGATTTTATAACGGTATGGCCTAGCGAGACTTGCCCATCACCTATTACTACTACATTTTTGTCTCTTCTAATTGACAGTATAGTAGTACCATACATTTTACTGCTGTCATGATGAATCATTTTTTTGTTATTTTAATTCGTTATATTATATTAAGATTATAACTTATAATATAGTACTTTTCTTATAACATTTAAAGTGTAGATGCAAAACATAATTCATCCAAATCTGGAAAAAGATATAAATAATTGGTTCAAAACAAAATTTAATGGTTTTACATTACCATTTTATAGCTCCATAGATCTTAGGAATTCAGGCTACAAAATTGCTCCAGTAGACGCCAATTTATTTCCTGCAGGGTTTAATAACCTAAGTGAAGTATCAAAAGCGATAGCAGCAAAATTGATAAAAAGCTACTTCGAAACAAAACAATATAAAAAGGCCCTTATAATACCGGAGAATTACACACGAAATAAAATGTATATAGAAAATGTATTTGCCATAGAAAAGGTAATGCAACTCGCAGGTTTTGAAACTAGAATTGGCCTCTTTCATAATGAAACGTACAATTTAATAGAACAGTATGAAACTGTTGTGAAAGAAAACTCTTTGCTGAAGACAACTTCAGGATTTGTGCCTGATATTATTATACTGAACCGTGATATGACGAGCCACATTCCAGACACGCTAGAAAACGTAAAACAAGAGATAGTGCCAAGTCCATTATATGGCTGGCACAGTAGGCAGAAATTTCAATATTTTGAAATCTATCAAAAATTAGTGTCCGAATTTTGTGGCGAATTTAAAATGGACCCATGGCTTCTTTCTGTGCTTACAGAAAGCTGTAATGGAGTTGACTTTAATGATGATTCATCACTAGGAGCAGTAGCGACTAAAGTTGACCAAATATTATCTCTAGTGCAAAAAAAATATGAGGAATATGAAATAAAAACACAACCTTACGTTTTTATCAAAGCAAGCAATGGCACATATGGAATGGGCATTATAACAGCAACAAGTGGAAAGGAAATATTAAATCTCAATAAAAAAAAGCGTCATAAAATGAAAAAGATAAAAGAAGGAATAGCAATCAATAGTGTTATTATACAAGAAGGTGTACCAACTATTGACATATTTAAAAGTAGTTCTGCAGAACCGCTAATATACTATATAGGAGATACTCCAACATGTTACTTATACCGATGTAATAGCAGGAAAGATGTATATTCTAGCTTGAATTCCACTGACTGTGAATTTTATGACATCAGCCAAGAAAATAAAACTTTGCCACTTTGGAATATTGTTAGCAAATTAGCAGTGCTAGCATTGGCAGTAGAAATTAAGTCTTTTCATCTCGAATAATTAATTTCTACAATGCTGCCATTATGCTGAATATGGTGAGCGTCATCAAGTCCAGTAGAAGGATCAGTACCATTATTAGGTTGATTGACAAACTTATCGATGTTTGATACTAGATATGCTATACTTAGTATCAAACTAACCGTAACAGTTAAGTTGAAATTATAGATTATGCCACCACCCAAGTCTATCGGTATAGTTGCAATTTCCATTCTTTTTAATATGAAGCTTAACAAGCCCAATGACAAAGTGAATGTGCTAAACATAACATTCTTCTTGCATTTAGCAAGCTCAGCTTCACATTTCGTAAGTTCGTCATCACCCTTTTTGTATTTTTTACATGCTTCTTGATATTTTTTATGCACTTCCTTATATTCTTCGCACTTATAATAACAGCTTACGAATTCTGAAAATAGAAATAGAACTGCTGATGTTAAGCTAATATAACTTATTACATCCTTGTTGTTTCTAGCTAAGAAATGAATGATTTTTGCCTGCATCAATATTCCTATGATACAGCTTGCCAAGTACGCTGAGTTACCTACAACCTGTATTGGTTTTTCAGGTTTATTTTCCTCTTCACCATTCGCAGGTTTCTTAGATTTATATCCAGCTAAATTGAGACCAAAATGAAGAGCAAATATTATTGATGTTGGTAGTTTTATGAACTTAGAAATATCTAATATAGTACAAATATTGGATCTGTTGTTATCAATAAACTCGCAACAGAATTGCAATGAAATTTTACACAATATGCCTGTTAAACCTACTGCAATACAATACATCTTTCTAATATCATGATTGTGAACATCATGTATACTTTCTATAAATGTATTTGGCTTACCTTTTGGCATAAGTAGATAATAAAATAATAACTTTTTAATATTATACTATAAAAATCTAAAAAGAAAAGTGCTATAAATCAGTACTTTGAGAGTGATCTAAACATAAATCGGCCAAGCACTTGATAAATAAGAGATCAGTACTGAGAGTTGGTACGCGAAAGTAATATCCGTCTTTGATAATTGCTTTATACTCTATATCAAGTTCAACCAGTGTTTCAGAATGCTCAGAAACAAAAGATATAGGTGATAAAACTACAGGTATATTATCGTCTTTCGCGCGTGATAGCTCACTTTCAGTGCTAGGCTCCAACCATTTTACAGGGCCAACCTTACTCTGATAACATATTCCCCAATCAAGATCTTCAATATTCAATTTTTTTACTATTAATTTTACTGTTTTTTCTATCTGTGAAGCGTAAGGGTCGCCTTTTTTAATGATACTAAGAGGTAAGCTATGAGCCGAGAATAGGACTCTTGGCTTACCGATTTTGCTAGCTAATTTATAATATTTAGACGTCAGATTAACATGAGCTTCAATAAAGTCTTCATTGTCATAATAATGGTGAATTGTTTTTGTGTTACATTCCAGTTTGGCATTTTTTTGCCAATTCTCGATGGATGATAGAGTTGTGGTGGTTGAATATTGCGGATATAGTGGTAACAGAATGATTTCGTCAGGATCGAATTGCTTTACGCTTTTAACAACTTCATCAGCAAATGGATGCCAATAACGCATGCAGATGAATATCTTATATACATGGTTTCCATTTTCATTTAATTTTAGTTCTAAAGCATCAGCTTGTGCTTTCGTATTCTCCAAGATTGGCGATTTACCTCCAATGTGCTCGTATATTTCTTGTGCAGTACTTTCTCGCCTTTTGGAGATAAACTTTGCTAAAAGGAAGCGAAAAGGATTTGGTAGATTTATTATTCTTTTATCGTAAAAAAGATTAAATAAGAAAGGACGGACCGCACTTAGTGAATCAGGTCCGCCTAGGTTAAATAAGATTACTGCCTTCTTCACTGACAGCACCTTTCTTCAGGTTTGCCTATAAAATCAGCTACACACTCATCAAGTTTAGTTACAGGCACTAAATTTCTTACACTGGCATACAATAGATGAGCAGATCTCTTCATGTTACTCTGTGTAGATGCAAAGCCTCTATCGAAAACCACATCAACACAAAAACTTGGCACTGCTTCAAGAAGTTCAACAGCAGCCAAAGATATCATTATGCAGCTTTGTAGAGCCTTCAGAAAAATCGTAAGGGGGAAAAGTAAAACCTTAACAAAAAGAGAGGGAGGACTTTCATTCATTAGTTGTCCTGGATTAGGAGAATTATATTCAATATGCTGTCTGTTTTTATCAAAGATAGGAAATTTTATAGTGTCTTTCTTAAATTCCTGCTCTATTTGTTCCTCGGTATAATTTTCATTATTAGTCATTTTTTTCAATAACTTTTCACGCAAGTAAAAGGTTCTCACAACAAAACATGTTGCAACCATCAGTGCAGCACATATAAGTGCGCACTCGATAAGGCTTATGTTGCCTACCATAGCTGGTAATACAAAGCAAAAAAACAGCGGTATGGCAATCATTTCACCAAATGGAACAACGTTCCTTTTCATCCCAAAAGCGGCACCTTCTTTTAATTTTGTATTATTGTGTAAGCTATACTCTAAATAACTTAAAAATGCCAAATTAAAGGTTAAAAAACCTTTTGTTCCGCAGAAAATTGATGATTTAAGATTATTCACTAGTTTCTTACGACAGTAAACCATAAACTACCCCTTGATGTTTTATTCTTGACTATAAATAAAAAATCTCTTTGATGGAACAAAAATTCACAATAAAGTAAATATACGATCTTAATATAAGGGAATGATATGGCAATTGAGAGAACACTTTCGATATTAAAACCTGATGCAGTAAAAAATAATATTACAGGCAGTATAAATTCTTACATTGAAAAATCTGGACTAAAAATTATAGCACAGAGAAAGATGCTGCTGACAAAAAAACAAGCAGAGCTGTTTTATGAAATTCATAAGGATAGGCCTTTTTTTGGAGAGTTGGTGGAATTTATGACTTCTGGGTCTGTGATAGTTCAAGTTTTAATCGGTGAAAATGCAGTCAGTAAATACAGACAAATCATGGGTGCTACAGATCCAAAACAGGCAGATAAAGGTACAATTAGGGGTGATTTTGCTAATGATATTAGTGAAAATAGAGTGCATGGTTCTGATAGTCTAGAGAATGCTCATAGAGAAATAGCTTTCTTTTTTGCTGAATGTGAATTGGTGTAGTTTTACCTTTTTACATATTAAATTTCTGAATTTTATGTTGAACTGTATAATACTAGCCCAATTTTTAGTTTAAGCAATATTAAGGGAAAGCTTTTTCATGCACAGTATAGATAATATTTAAAATGGATCATGTTGTTAACGCTTATAATAGATCTGAAGCTTCTATAGTTAGAGGAGAAGGAGTATATCTCTTCGATAAGGATGGTAAAAAATATTTAGACTTTGCTGCAGGAATTTCTACAACCTCTCTAGGGCATTGTCATCCATACATTACAGATAAACTGAAGGAGCAACTGGATTCATTATGGCACTGCTCTAATATTTTTACTATTCCTCAGCAGGAAAGGCTTGCTCAGCGTTTAACAGAACTTACCTTTGCCGATAAAGTTTTTTTCTGCTCAAGTGGACTTGAAGCAACAGAAGCTGCAATTAAATTTATTCGCCGCTATTTCTACTTAAATGGACAAGAAAAGCGCAGTCACATCATTACAATTGAAGGAGGTTTTCATGGCCGCAGTATTGCTGCAATTTCAGCTGGGGGAAATGAAAAATCACGCGAAGGTTTTGCTCCACTCCTTTCTGGTTTTGATAAAGTTCCAAGAAATAACATTGAAGCATTAGAAAAGAAAATCAATAGCGAAACAGCTGCCATATTTTTAGAGCCCATACAAAGTGAAGGCGGAGTACATCCATTGGACGTAGAGTATCTTAAAAAAGTAAGAGAGATAACAAAAGCTCAAGGAATAATTTTATGCTTTGATGAAGTGCAATGCGGATATGGACGGATTGGCTCTCTATTTTACTATCAAAATATAGGAGTTGAACCTGATATGCTCACTTGTGCGAAGGCTATGGGTAATGGATTTCCTCTGGCTGCATGTTTAGTAAAAGATTATATAGCAGAAGCAATCACTCCAGGAACTCATGGGTCAACTTATGGAGGTAATCCACTTGCCATGACTGTTGGTAATGCAGTACTCGATGTAATGCTAAAGGAAGGCTTTTTTGACCATGTTAAGAAGGTCAGTAAATATCTAAAAGAAAAGTTGTTGCCTTTGACTGAAGAATTTCCGAAGATCATTTCAGAAGTTCGTGGGGAGGGTTTATTGATAGGGATAGAGCTTAGAGTACCTTTGGCTGATAAAATTGTTAAACAATCTCTTGACAAAGGCTTAATAATGACTAATATTTTAAATAATAAGGTAATAAGAATAACTCCTCCACTTGTTGTTGAGAGTATGCATGTGAATGCAGTATGTGATATATTTCATGATTTATTTTTTTATATTAAAGATATATAGACTTGCAAATGCTTCTTACAACATATAAAATCAACTCTGTTTCTATATCGCAATAACATCATACTTTAATGGATTGGTTATTGATTTCAGTATTGTCAGCAATTTTCTTCTTGTTGATCTTATCGTTTTTGTTTTCAGGAGCAGAAATAGGGTTAACCTCAATTAGCCGCTCCCGAGTTAATAAACTAAAGCTAGATGGCAATAAAAGAGCTAAGATAATAGAACGCTTGTTGAATACAAAAGAATTAACAATAGGAACAATATTACTGTGCAATACAATTATTAACATTACTTGTTCCGCTTTATTTACAGCAATATTTATACATTTCTTTGAAAGTGAAGGCATCTTTCTTTCAACATTCATGATGACGTTTTGTATTTTGCTATTTTGTGAAGTTTTACCAAAAACTTACGCCATGCAAAATCCTGAAAAATTTACATTGCTTTCTTCTTATTTTATGCTGTTTTTTGTCAAGATTCTTTCTCCATTGACATTAGGCATTCAGTTTATTGTCAATCTCATTCTGAAGTTATGTGGGCTTCATAAGAATAGGGAGGTAATATCTGCAGCAGATGCAATGCGTAACATGATTACTCTTCATCGCAGTGAAGGAACTATGTTACAACAGGATTTAGATATGCTAAGTAGTATACTTGATTTGGCTGAGACAGAAATATCACAGATTATGACTCACAGGAGAAGCTTATTTTCTCTTGATATAGATCGAAACAAAGAGGATTTAATAAGAGAGATTTTAACCAGTAGCCATAGCAGAGTACCTTTATGGCAAAAAGAACCAGATAATATTGTTGGAGTGGTTCACGTGAAAAATCTAATAAATGCCTTGCGTGAAAAGGATAATAAAATAGAGATTGCCAAAGTTATGTCAAAGCCTTGGTTTATACCAGAAAGTACGCCACTCAGTGTACAACTTCACAACTTCCGTAAAAACAGGAAACACCTTGCATTTGTTATTGATGAGTATGGAGCACTACAGGGAATCGTAACTCTTGAGGATATACTGGAAGAAATAGTTGGAGAAATTTCAGATGAACATGATTTGATCACAGAGAATTTTATAAAAAAGATATCCGATAATATGTATCACATAGAAGGAAAATCTACTATTAGGGATATTAATAGACAGTTACATTGGGATCTTCCTGATGAAGAAGCTACAACTCTAGCAGGTATGATTGTAAACGAGATAGAGCGCATTCCTGAAGAAAATGAAGAGTTTTCCATGTACGGTTTTTACTTTAAGATTTTAAAAAAAGATAAAAATATTATTACTATGATTGAAGTACAAGTAAAAACTGATAATACTGTAGTAGCAATTAATTAGTTGGGTTCTATGGAAGATACATTAAAAATAACGGCTGAAGATTTGAAGAACTATATAGAGAGAATAGAAAAACTTGAACAAGAAAAGAGGGATGTGCAAGATCACATTCGTGATGTATATGCAAAAGCTGCAGATGAAGGTTGGGATATAAAAGTGATGAAACAGATTATTAGGCTAAGAAAGATGGATGATGATGACAGGGAGGAACAGGAAATATTACTTGATACCTACAAACGTGCATTGGGAATGAATTACGAAGGTGAATAGTAGGATTGTAATTGGAATAAGTGGAGCATCTGGTTCTATTTACGGTGTACGGATTCTAGAGGCACTAAAAAATACCAATCATGAAACTCATTTAGTGATCAGCAGTGCTGGAAAAATAACTATAGCTCATGAGATTAAAGAAAAACTTGAAGATATTATGTCGCTTGCAGATTTTTACTATTCTGAAGAAAAAATAGGAGAAAAAATAGCAAGCGGCTCATTTAAAACCTCAGGTATGGTTATTGCTCCATGTTCTATGAAAACAATGTCTGAAATAGCATCGGGGGTGACTTCCAATCTATTAACAAGGGCTGCAGATGTAACTCTAAAAGAAAGAAGAAAATTAGTTCTTATGGTGCGAGAATCTCCACTACATCTTGGACATCTACGAAATATCTTAAAACTAACGGAGATGGGAGCAATTATTGCTCCGCCGATGCCTGCTTTTTATATTAAACCAAAATCTTTGGATGATATTGTAAATCATTCTGTTGGTAAAGTATTGAATTTATTTGATATCGCATTACCTGACTTCGAGGAGTGGCAAGGAAATGTCAATTATTATTAACGGTAAAAAAACAGCAAATGATCTCTGTGAGGAGCTATCAAAAAAAATTGATATTTTAAAGAAAGAGTATAATGTTTTTCCTTGTCTTAAAGTAATTCTCGTGGGTAGCAATCCAGCAAGTCAGGTCTACGTTCGTAATAAACAAAGAAAAGCAGAATTAATAGGCATAAGTTCTGAAACTATTGTTTTGCCTGATAGTATCTCAGAAGATGAATTGATTGAAAAAGTTAATACATTAAATGAAGATTCATCTGTGCATGGAATTTTAGTTCAGTTACCTTTACCAAAGCACATCAGTGCAAGCAGAATAATTAATACAGTAAGTGTTGAAAAAGATGTAGATGGCTTTCATGATGAGAATGTTGGCAGGTTAGTTAAAGGTGAAAAAAATTGTCTGATACCTTGTACTCCCAAAGGTTCTTTGCATTTAATTAAGTCAGTTGAAAATAATCTGTCCGGTAAAAATGCGGTAATCATTGGCAGATCAAATATTGTGGGTAAGCCAATGTTTCACCTATTGTTGCAAGAAAATTGCACTGTTACCATCTTACATTCACAAAGTAGGGATTTAGCTGATTATTGCTCTAAGGCGGATATAGTAGTTGCAGCAGTTGGAAAGCCAAATTTTGTTCAACCAGATTGGATAAAAAAAGGTGCAATAGTGATTGATGTTGGCATAAATAGCATTAACATAGGAAATCAAAGTAAGCTTGTGGGTGATGTTGACTTTGAGGGAGTAAAAGAAAAAGTCAAAGCTATTACTCCAGTGCCTGGTGGAGTTGGCCCGATGACAATAGCATTTCTTATGATCAACATTTTAGTTGCTGCTTGCTTACAGAAGGGAGTTGATCCTTCTGATTTTATTGCTTAAGGTTTAGCTTAATGTTAGCATAAACAGAATACCTTTGCAAATAGCACATATATAGCACCAAGCATACAACTGTGTATAGGGATTCAAAGTGTTCATAGCTTAAAAATTATAACGTATACCTACTTCTATGATTGCATCTGGTTTTTTCATCGGTGGTTTAAAGCCACTTAATTGACCGCTTGCAGCAATAGCAACTGTGCCAACTATCTGCGGAATAATTTCACAATCAACACCTAACTTTACTTTATAGGAAATAGCACCCAGTATTTTATCTAGTGTTTCATTTTGACCTGCGGCTGCAGCTACAGTTGCAGCCGAATTTGGAGTGTTAACTGCATTTGTATCCTCACCAAGACCAAAAGATGGCAATATTCGAATATATCCACCCAGTCCTATACTAGCATATAATTTAATAGGATCAATTTCAAGATCAGGATAGTAAAGGTAATTTGCCAACAAACTAGCTCCTACTTTCCTTTTTTGTTTATCAGTTATATCACTTATGTTAGCAAGAACCTCAAGTTCAAACTTAGAATTTTTGTTATGATGATAACCAAAGACAACGTTAGGGTTCAATTTAAAGCTTTCACCCCATCGAGTCCCAAAGTTTAAACCTACATAACCTACATAGTAATGATCTTCGTACTGGTCTTCATATCGATCTTCGTATTGATCTTCACAATGATCTTTGTGTTGATCTTCATACTGATCTTTGTACTGGTCTTCATACCGATCTTTGTACTGATCTTCTAACTCACTTGTACCATTACTAGCTGTACTTGCTAAAGCAATCAACACAGCGAACACTTTCATCGTTCTCATATAATTCATACACATTACTTCCTTAAAACAGACTGGAATAAGTGTTCAAACATGCTAGCAGCAAGTTTTGAGCATTGCTTATGGTTACACCTAAACATGTACACAATGCCATCCAGCATTAAAAACTATAACGTACTCCTACTTCCAGCATCGCATCTGGTATTTGTTTTGCTTTTAAACCACTCAGTTGCCCGCCTACGGTTAAAGCAGCTGTACCAACTATCTGTGGAGCAACTTCATAATCAACACCAACCTTCAGTTTGTACGAAATAGCACCCAGTATTTTATCTAGTGTTTCAGTGCCAACAATGTCAAAAGGATATACTTGTAGATGTCCTCCTAAACCTCCACTGACATATAGTTTCACAGGATCAATGTCAACGTCAGGATAATAACGGTAATGTGCTAATAAACTAGCTCCCATTTTCTTGTTTTTGTCCTTTCCTTCTGCATCCTTACCTCCAAACATATCACTTACGTCAGTGAGAATCTCAAGTTCAAACTTAGAGCTTTTATCATAATTATAACCAAAAACTAAGCCAGGTTTTATTTTTAATCCAGTGCCCCATCCACCACCAAAGTTTAAACCTGCGTAGTACTGCTCTTTTGCACTATTACTAGCTGCTTTATTACTAGCTGCACCTGCTAGAGATGAAGTGAGCAAAACAGCTAAAACACACAATCCTTTTATTTTCATATAACTACCCATACAAAAAAATATATAATGCACAAGTATATATCCTTTATATTAAAAAAGATATAACCTCATATCAAAAAAAGTATACCTACGAAATTAGGGACATGCTACTCAAAATTTTTATATAACTATGTTTACTACCTTATTTGGTACAGCATATATAGTGCGAATTTTGCTTTGATCGATTTTGTTAGATACAGAATCTGTTGCTATTTTCTTCAATTCTTCTTGAGGTAAATCAGTTTCTACTTTGATAGTCGCACGCAACTTTCCATTAATCTGTACTGCCACAGTTACCATATTATCAATTAGTAGTGATTCATCAGCTTTTGGCCAAGGTTGCATATATAGCATGCCTTCGCCTCCTATTTCTTGCCATAAATTTTCAGCCAGGTGTGGCATTAATGGCTCAATTACTCTGATTAGTATGCATATACCTTCATCAATAAGAGATTTTCCAGTTTTTACGTCTATTTCAGCTATTAAATTTGTCATTTCACGAAACTTTGCTACCACACAGTTTAATCTGCAGTTTTCCAAGTCATCTGTAAGCACTTGCAATAGTTTATGGATTTTTTTTCTGTACTCTAGGAGTTTACCTACAATGTTTTCATTATCATAGTGTATGTTTACGGGCCTAAGTTGCACTACCATACGCCACAATTTATTTATGTAGCGAAAACAACCTTCCACGCCATCATCAGACCATTCCATATCTTTTTCTGGGGGGGTATCGGATAATACAAACAAACGAGCAGTATCAGCACCGTATTTTTCTATGATAAAGTTTGGGTCAACTGTATTCTTCTTTGACTTACTCATCTTTTCGACTTTTCCAACTTGGATCTTAGCACCCTTCGCAATCAACTCTTTTGCTTCTTCGGGAAAGAGCCATTTGCCATTCTCATCTTTATAAGTTATATGGCAGACCATTCCTTGAGTGATTAAAGTAGAGAAAGGCTCTTTAACGTCAAAATAGCCACATTTAGTTAAAGCACGGCAGAAAAACCTTGAGTAAAGCAAATGTAGAATTGCATGTTCTATTCCACCTATGTAATAATCAACAGGCATAAAACGATTACAAGTATCTTTATTAATCGATTTATTTTCACTGCAAAATGCAGCAAAATACCAAGAAGATTCAAAAAAAGTGTCAAATGTATCAGTTTCACGTTCTGCTTGCTTTCCGCACTTTGGACAATCAACAAATTTCCAGGTTGGGTGCTTATCCAGGGGATTACCACCACTTGTAAATTCTACATCCGTTGGTAGAACAACAGGGAGGTCTTTTTCTGGAACTGGAACAATTCCACAATCTTTACAATGTATAATAGGTATAGGACATCCCCAATAACGTTGCCTTGAAATTCCCCAATCGTGTAGACGATAGTTTATTGTTTTCTTACCTATTCCTTTTTCTTCAAGTTTTTTTATGATTACTTTTTTTGCCTCATTAATCATTAGTCCGTTTAAGAATTCAGAATTGAACATCACTCCATCACCGAAGTACGGTTCTTTTAAGATCTCTGTGCTCTCTTCACAAACTACAGGAATAATCGGTAAACCATACTTCTGTGCAAATTCAAAATCACGCTGATCATGTGCAGGGCAACCAAAAATCGCACCTTCTCCATACTCCATCAACACAAAATTCGCTATATAAAGTGGTAATTCTTTATCAAGAAATGGGTGTTTTACGTTTAATCCAGTGTAAATTCCTATTTTTTCATCATTCTCCCCCTTTGCCTTCATATTACCAATAAAGTCTCTTATTTCTTTGTCCTTAAGGTCTTGTACAATAGGGTGCTCTGCTCCTACTGCAAGAAAAGAAGCTCCAAATAAAGTATGAGGAGAAGTTGTAAAAATCTTTAACTTCTTATTCAAGCCAAATATTTCAAAATCTATAGTTGCCCCTTCAGATTTTCCTATCCAGCGCTCTTGCATAGTTTTGACTTTTTCTGGCCAATTTTTTAAACTTTGCAAACAATGAAGCAAATCTTCAGCAAAATCAGTAATCTTTAAAAACCATTGGAATAACTTACGTTTTTCAACAACTGCACCTGATCGCCATCCTTTTCCATCAACCACTTGCTCATTTGCAAGCACTGTTTGGTCCACTGGATCCCAATTAACCCACGACTCTTTTCGATAGGCAAGACCATGCTTTAAAAAATCCAGAAAAAATTTCTGTTCGTGTTTGTAATAATCAGGCTCACATGTGGAGAGCTCACGATCCCAATTGTATGAAAGACCTATAGATTTTAGCTGCGTGCGCATATTATCTATATTATCTTGTGTCCATGCTGCAGGGTTAATGTTATTGTCCCTTGCTGCATTTTCAGCTGGTAATCCAAACGCATCCCAGCCAATTGGGTGCAAAACCTCAAATCCACGAGCTCTCTTGTAACGTGCTATAACATCTCCTATTGCATAGTTACGCAGGTGCCCCATATGAATCTTACCAGATGGATATGGAAACATTTCCAACACGTAACATTTCTTCTTTTTACTATCTTTGCTTACAGAAAAATCCCACTTATTTTGGTAGAATTTTTCAACGTTTTTAAAATCATATTTCATAAATTCAATCACAGTTTATATGTACTAAAGGATCGACTGCTTGACCATTATGTCTTATTGTGAAACACATCTGCGGATCTTTATCTTGTGTGCTTGATTTACCTGCAGATCCAATTACTTGACCTTGTTTTACTTTATCACCAATTTCAACTTGTATGTTTTTTAAATAGGAGTACATAGTCATGTAATTATCTTTATGTTCCACTATAATTAAATTTCCGTACCACCTCAGGCCTTTGCCTACGTATATTACTTTGCCAGGTGCAGAAGCAATAACCTTTGTTCCACTTTGAGCAGTAATTTTTATGCCATCTTGACATATTTTATCAGAAGAGGTAACTGCACCTTTAACCGGTATTACAAATTTACACATGCTTTGTGCATTATTGTTATATACCTTATCTACAAAGGCTTTTCTACTTTCTTTTCGCAGCGAAGAATCAACATTTTCTTTAATCAAATGATACTCCCTTGTGTACTCTAGGTCTCTTTTCCCATAAAATTCTTCGCCTTTAAGTAGTACAGGTGCAGGTTTTTGCAGGCCACAGCTTATCAGTATTGCTGATAATATAAAGAACAAGGCTATACGACACATACACTTATCTCTAGATATATCAACTTTCACAAAACTTTATAGTGTTTTTCGTCTATTTATTACTTTCTTCATTTATTTTATCAGTCAAATAGTCTCTTAAATCGGTAAGTTCTTTCAACAAATTTCTTGAATAATGATCAATTCTTACATCGTTACCAAATTCCTTTTGTACTCCTTTTATTGTATATCCTTTGTCATATAGCATATATTTTATTTTCTTTATTGCCTCTATACACTTATGATCATATAGTCTTCTTCCCTTCCGTTTTATGGGTTTAATTTGATGGAATTGACTTTCCCAGAATCTTAAAACATGCTGCTCCAAATGTAGTTCTTCAGCTACTTCTCCAATTGTGTAAAATAATTTTTCCTTATTCATCGGTTGTTTATTAATTTCTTCATCATTTTTGAAGGTCTAAAAGAAATTGATTTTCTCGCTTTAATTACTACCCTTTCCGATGTCTTTGGTATATTTCCTGGTCTTTCTTTCTTGTTTTTAACCAAAAATGTTCCAAATGAAGATATTTTTACTATTCCATCCTTTGCTAAGCTCGTTTTTATCTCATCCAATATGTCATCTATTATTGCAATAGAGTCTTCTTTCGATAATCCAATTTCCTGGTTTATACATTCAGCTATTGTTGCCTTAGTTACTGTTGTGTCTTTTGTTGTCATAATTTATTACAGTATGTTAATATAATATAACAATCGACTCAAGATTCAGCTACTTTATTTTTATAGTATGTTTCTTTTGTAGCATAATTAAAAATACTAGCAAATGTTAACATTGCAAATATTGTGAAAAGCGCCATTTGATGATCTGAAAAAAGTGCTAAAATTGACACTAAAATTCCACTCATAACAAACATAAATCCATTGATAATGGATGATGATGTGCTAATATACTTCTGCTCAACAATCTCACTACCAACAGTAAAATTAAGCATATGTCCTCCTGCAAAAAAACCAAACATTAACATACAAAAGTATATAATATGAACTGTTAAATTACCGCATAGTAAAATAATAGCTGAAATACTTTGCAATGTGGCAAAAGCAGAGATTACGTGCCTTCTATTTTTAAATAGATTTGAGATTAGATCTGCAATTGGAGCACCAACTGCAAGACCAAGCCACAATATTGCAGTTGCCACACCTAACTCCATTGTATTGAGTTCTAAGTTGCTTAGTAACCTTGGTGCCCACAGCATATTAAGCGCTAAAAATGTTCCAAAAGTAATAGCACCCACTATTGAGGTTATCCAGATATCTCTTAATTTTAGCACTGTTAGTACAGAACATATTACTGTTTTTATAGAGCTCTTTATTGTGTATTCCCCCAAATTTTTTTTTGAAAGTCCTTTCGGATAAAAAAACATAAGTACGAATATCGATACGCCAAATAATATTACGCATACAATAAGATTTTTCCAATCTGCACCTTCGGCAAGCAAGCTAGAGAAGCACATTTGAATCATCAAAGCAGAAAGACTTGAAATTGTCTGCACTAGTGAGAACATCAGTCCAAATTGAGTAAGGGGAAAATATGTGCTACTTACATGAGCAGCGCCAACAAAACCAAACGATGCTCCAATTGCGATCAAAAATTGAGATAAAATTAAATGGGCAAAATTGTCACTCTTGATAAGGACAAAAAAACCAAAGAGCATGATTGACAACGAGAAAAAATAAATTTTTTTGCTGGAAAAAACATTAAACATTGCCCCACTAAAAAATTGTGAGATAGCAAAAGTCCAAGTATATGCTGAATTAGCTAGTGCAACTTGCGCAATCGTGAGCCCAAGTTCTTTTTCAAGATTCACACTTATAAAGGTGTAGATTATCTGCATATTGCTGAATATAACAATTAAGTTGCTGATCAGCCAAATGAACCAAGCTTTATTTTCCATAAGATTTTTTATAAATAGTCCATTGATAATAAACCTCTTTTAGGCTCTGATTATTGTTAAAACAGTTGCAATTATAGTATGATATAAAAGCTATGAAACAACAAATTTGTTGTGAGATTTAATTTGTTAGAGTCTGTACATAATCTCAAGAAAGAAATAAGTTCAACAATCATTACCTATAAGATAAAAGGTGAAAATTTGAAATTATCATGAACTGGCTCATTTTTCTGCCACTTAGATGATGTTTTTTCAAATTGTTGATAAATCAAAGTCAGTTTAGCTATTAATTATTCATCTTTTTTCTAATTATGCAGTGGATCTATTATTAAACCTTTCAATAATACTTTTTATTTTTGCTGCCTCTTCAAACTCTAAATTTTCAGCATGCTTCAACATTTGCTTTTTCAAACTATTTAGATCATCCTTGCTAAAATTCTCAATCACCACTTTTTCCTGTAAAGTATTTGATATAGGCTTTATTATAGTTTTTGGTACAATATTATGCAGTGTATTATGCTCTGTCTGTTTCTTTCTTCTCCTTTCAGTTTCTTTCAGTGCACGATCCATAGAATTAGTAATTTTGTCTGCATATAAAATTACTCTGCCTTCAACATTTCGTGCAGCACGACCTATCGTTTGAATGAGCGAAGTCTCTGATCGTAAAAACCCTTCTTTGTCAGCATCTAAAATTGCAACCAATCCACACTCGGGAATATCAAGACCTTCCCGCAACAAGTTAACGCCAACAAGAACATCTATTTCTTTAGATCTTAATTTGCATATAATTTCAATTCTTTCCAGTGCACCAATATCTGAATGTAGGTAAGTTACTTTCATACTGAGCTCACTCATATGCTCAGCTAGCTTTTCAGCCATTTTTTTTGTCAATGTGGTAATTAGAATACAAAATCCTTTTTTTATTGTTACTTGCGCCTCGTGAATCACATCATCAACCTGACTCTCTGTTGGTTTTATGGTGCAGATGGGATCTGTCAGTCCTGTTGGGCGGATAACTTGCTCTATAAATGCGTGATTAGTCTTTTCTAATTCATATTTTCCTGGAGTAGCCGAAACGTAAATAGTCTGTGGCCGTATTGCCTCCCACTCTTCCAATTTTAATGGACGGTTATCAAAAGCAGAAGGTAGCCTAAAACCATAATCTATCAATTTCTTTTTACGTGCTTCATTACCGCTATACATTGCACCTATCTGGGGAACGGTTACATGGCTTTCATCAACAAATAAAATTACATCTTTAGGTAAATACTCAAACAATGTAGGCGGTGGATCTCCGGCTTTCATTCCGTAAAGATAACGCGAATAATTTTCAATACCTTTACACACTCCCGTTGCCATCATCATTTCAATATCAAAATTAGTACGCTGCTCAAGGCGTTTTGCTTCAACAATTTTGTTCTGTGAATAGTAATAATCCAGGCGTTCATGTAGTTCTTTTTTAATCAATTGAACTGCTTGCAAAAGAGTCTCACGTGATGTAGTGTAATAGCTATTTGGAAAAATGGTGACTGTATCTATGCATCTGATAATATTGCTGTTCATGGCATCAATCTCAGAAATTTCCTCTATTTCATCACCAAACAATGATAAACGCCAAGCTTTATTTTCATAATAGGCAGGAAATATATCAATAATATCGCCGCGCACTCTGAAATATCCTCGCTCAAATCTGACATCAGAACGTTTATATTGGAGATTAACTAAATTATTCAGAAAGTCATTAACATGAATCTTATCTCCAGCACTTAAAGTCAAGGTCATGCTGAGATAGCTCTCAGGCGAACCAAGACCATATATACAAGAAACACTCGCAACTACAATCGTGTCCCTACGCTCCAAAAGAGAGCATATAGCAGAATAGCGTAGCATATCAATTCTTTCATTTATTAAAGAGTCTTTTTCAATATAAGTGTCTGTTTGTGGCGAATAAGCCTCAGGCTGATAATAATCATAATAAGAAATGAAGTATCCAACAGCATTGTGAGGGAAAAATCCTCTCATCTCCTCGTAAAGCTGCGCCGCTAAAGTTTTATTATGTGCCATAATTAATGCAGGCCTGTTTGTTCTTGCAATAACATTTGCCATAGTGAAGGTTTTTCCAGAACCAGTAACTCCAAGCAAAACCTGATCTCTTTTATTACTATTTAACCCTGCAACTAAGTTGTCTATTGCCTGTGGTTGATCTCCAGCTGGCTGAAAATGTGTAACTATTTGAAATTCCATACCTTTATATTTTCATAATGTATTTATTACTATACAATACATTTGCTAGTGTAAATAAGGTATGAAAGAATGAACATAAAAAACTCTATTTTTTCTTTTTATAGAGCCTGCTCCAAATCCTGTTGTTGGTTAATACAAAAAACACCGTCAAAATTATAAAATATGTCACTATTTTTAGCCCAAGTTTATGTCGGCGCTCCAGTTCTGGCTCTGCTGCCCATTGTAAGAAATTTACCACATCATATGCCATATTTTCAACTGTGGCTTGCCTTGTACCATCATATTCTACCATTCCTTCAGAGAGTGGTGGGGCCATAGCTAACCTGCCTGTTGAAAAATATGGATTAAAATATAAACCGTTCTCATCATGTTCACCGTTTTGATAACCAATTAGTAGTGAATAGACATAATTTGCACCATCATGTCTTGCTTTGACAATTAATGATAAGTCCGGTGGAATTGCTCCATTGTTGCTTGCTGCAGCTGCTTCTTTTGTGTCAAAAGGTGCAATAAAATAATCCGAAGACACTCCCGGCCTATCAAACATTTCACCCAAATCATTCGGACCATCTTTAACTTGGTAAGAGGCTGCAATTTGTTTTACATCCTCTTCAGAAAAACCAACATCTTGCAAATTACGAAACGCTATTCTATTCATTGAATGGCAAGCAGCACAGACTTCCTTGTATACTTTATAGCCACGCTGAATTGACTCTCTATCGAAAGATCCAGTAATTCCATCAAAACTCCAGTCGATTTTCTTATTTGGTAAAGGTTTAAACTCCTCTGCAGACAAAGAATTAGTGAGAAGTAATATACAAAATACAGCAACTTTAATCAACAGCATCACTTCATCTCCGGAACGGAATCGCTTATTGTTTTCGGTAATTTTTTTGGTTTCTCATACTTACTAAGTAAAGGTAAAACTATCACAAAATATGAAAAATAATAAAGAGTTGAGAGCCTACTTAAAGTAATGTAAGGCTCCTTAATTTCTTGTCCCCCAAGCCAGGCAAGAAATGCAAAATTTATTGCAAAAACCCAAAAAAATTTCTTAAATAATGGGCGATAAGCACCACTTTTAACCTTTGATTTATCAAGCCAAGGCAAAAGAAACCACACTAAAATAGATCCAAACATGGTAAGTACACCAATAAGTTTATTTGGAATTGAACGCAGCATCGCATAAAAAGGTAAGAAATACCACTCTGGCACTATATGTACTGGAGTTACCATAGGATCAGCCTCTATATAATTATCAGGATGCCCAAGATAATTAGGGGCATAAAAAACAAATGCAAATAAAATTATAAAAAATAAACCAAAAGTTATGCAGTCCTTTGCTATATAGTAAGGGTAAAAAGGAATGGTATCCTTATCTGACCTGACTTCTATTCCACTTGGATTATTAGAGCCAAACCTATGCAGAGCAACAACATGCAACATAGCTAAAGCGATAATAATGAAAGGCATAAGATAATGCAGCGCAAAAAAACGATTGAGCGTTGGATTATCAACAGAGAAACTTCCCCATAGCCATATAACTATTTTATCACCAATTAAAGGTATAGCCGAGAATAAAGTAGTTATAACTGTTGCACCCCAAAAACTCATTTGTCCCCATGGAAGAACATATCCCATAAAGGCAGTTGCCATCATTGCAAAAAATATAAATATGCCAATAAACCATACCATTTCTCGCGGTCTCTTATAAGATCCGTAATATAATCCACGCATGATATGAACATAGACCACCATAAAGAAGAGTGACGCCCCAACAGCATGAGTATAGCGTATTAGCCATCCGTAACTTACGTCACGCATTATACGCTCCACGCTATTAAACGCGTAATCAACATGCGGAGTATAGTGCATAGCAAGAAATATACCTGTTATTATTTGTAAAATCAGCGCTATACCAGCCAAAGAACCAAAATTCCAAGCATAATTTAAATTTTTTGGTACTTGATAAGAAGCAATATGTTTTAGAAAAGAAAATATAGGCAGTCTATATTCTATCCAACCTAATATACCTTTTTCTTCTATTATTTCTTTTTTGCTATCATCTTCCATAACTTAAAGCTTTGTCATCTTAACTCATTGTATTGTAACAATTTAACGCTAATAAACAATAAAAAGTTTAAGTTTAAAGAGTAGATTTCACAAAAACAAGCACTCAAATTTGAGTGCTTGTTTTAAAGGGACTTTTGATGATATACACCTTTAGATATTGTTGAATTGCTTAATGAACTTCGAGGACATTGATAAAGTTTTTCACAATTACTAAGTGCCATCTTGACATTTCTTTCTATAGCACTAACCTTTCTTTCTTTAATTTGCTCCAATGTCAAAAGCGAATTATCCAGTGGCATTGAATATCTTTCCCCTGTGAATTTACTGATTGCTATAGCAGTTAGCAGAATTGCTCCATTACAATCAACTTGTGAAGAACCAATTGAGCTTCCAGTTGAATGTGCAATAGATTGCTGTGCAGGAGGTAAAGCAGGGGCACTCTGAAATAAGCTACTGAGTGCAGCAGTTGTTGAAGTTCCCATCCAACTAAATACACTATTAATAAAAGAAGAAGGTCTTACTGCACTACTTGGTGCAAGAGTAGTATCACCTGGGTTTACATTGGCACTCTCTGCTTCTGCAACAATCTCTTTTATCGTTTTACCGGGATAAAATAACTTAACATAATCTGATGGTGTTTCGTTCCTTATATCCTTAACATTATCAATATCAGCACCACTATCGTATAACAGCTTCATTATTTTTGGACGTTTTAAACTAATAGCCAAATATATAGGTGTTTGTCCCTGTTCGTTTTGAACATTGACATCAGCACGATATTCAATAAGAAGCTCAACTATTCTTGAGTAGTTTTTTTCAATAGCAGCATGTAGGCATGAATTTTGTGAATAAGCAAGAAGATCAAATTTGCCGTTTGGGCTAGCACCATGTTTAAGTAAGACCTCCACTTTTTCCGGACTATTCTTGTCTATAGCCCAACCTACAAGAGTGCGTTTTTTATCAGCATATGAAAAATAACCACTAATGCTTGCTCCTTTATCGATTAGAAGCTCTATCATTTTTTTGGTGCCCTTTGTAACAGCATAGTATATAGGAGGCACACGAAAAAAGTCCTCAATATTAACATCTGCACCATTCTCAATTAAAAACCTCATCATTTCTAAATCTTGTTTACTAACAGCAATCGATAAAGGTGAGTTACCATTTCTATCTTTAGAGTTAATAACATTAGTAGTATGTGTCTTTCCTTCTCTAATATACTCCTCAGCTTTTTGAAAATCACGTTCCTTTACTGCAGAACGTAACCCATCTCTCCATTTTTCAACTTCTGTTTTTGTAACCATAACCCTCCTAAAGGATAAAATTTTTGCCCTTATACCACATAATTTGGGCATATGCTAGTGAAATTTATATGTAAAATTAAAAAAAATTTACAACGTAAGAGATTGTTATTTGATCACGTGCTACATTTAGTTTTTGTACAAAACACCATAAGCCTCCTTAGTTTGCTTAAATTGCTTAGCAGCTTATTCTCAACATATAAGAGCTTTAACTTAAAGAGGATTATACGAAAATAAGCACTCAAGCTTGAGTGCTTATTTTAACTGATTAAAAGGGACTTTTGATGTATACCTTTAGATATCGTTAAATTGCTTAATGAACTTTCAGGACATTGATAAAGTTTTTTAAACTTACTAAGTGCTGTCTCGAAGTTTTTTTCTATAGTGTTAAGCTTTCTTTCTCTAATTTCTTCTATTGTGAGAAGTGAATTGTCCAGTGTCCTTGAATATTTTTTTTCTGTGAACTTACTCATTGCTGCAGCAGTTAGTAGAATTATTCCATTACAATCAACTTGTGAAGAACTAATTGGGCTACGATCTAAGTGGTCAACAGATTGCTGTGCAGGAAGTAAAGTAGGAGCACTGCTGAATAAGCCATTGAGTGTGGCAGTGGTTACCCAACTAAATATACTATTAATAGAAGAAGAAGGTTTTACTGCACCGCTTGTGATGCTGCTAGCTTCTTTAAAATCTGCTCTGGTAGGAGTGGAGGAAGAGTTCACTGTGCTACTTGCCAAGTTTTTGGTATTACTAACTTCCAATTCTATCTTAATTGCTTTGGTAGGGGATAATTGAAGACTCGCTGCACTACTTACAAAATCTGTGCTGTCGTTAGCGTCTTTAATACCTGCTTTTATAGAAGTTAATTTTGCTTCACAGTCAGCTTCAGTAGAACTGCTCAATACAGATTCTATTTTTTGAATTTCACTACTACTACATTCATCTTTTCTAGCATTTCCAACAACATCTAATGCTGTTTTGCCATACTGACTTTGAATACTAGCATCAGCACCCTTGCAGAGTAGGAGTTTTACCATATTTAAATGACAGTGGTCAGATGCTAAGTACAGAGGTGTAAAGCCTTTATAATTTGTAGCATTGATGTTAGCATCACGATCAAGTAAAAACTTTGCTATTTCTAGTTTATCATGTCTAGCAGCAATGTGCAAGGGAGTACTCAAATATCGATTACTAATAGTAGTATTAACATCAGCACCGCTGTTACATAAAAACTCTAATATCTTTAAATTACCCAAGAGAGTAGCATGATGTATAGGTTTCATATAGTATCTTTCATAATTCAAAACTTCATTTTTTATTTGTTCATACTCTATCTCTTTAATACATTCTTTAACTTTCTGAAAATCACCTCTGCTTATAGCAGAAACTAATTTTCTTCCTAAAATCTCAATTATTTTTTGTTTTTCCATCAAATACCTCCTAAAAGAGAATCTCCCGGGTTTATATCATGCAACTTAATATGTGCAAGCAAAATTTACAGAGAAAAATTTCAATAGTTAAAAATTAGGTCTTCAGCAACCTACCACGTTAACTTTTGTACAAAATATGCTGAGCTTCATTATTCAAATTTTTTTGCTCTTAATAAGAAGCAATCTGCTTTAGAAAAGGAAATAAGGGATAAGTTTTGTAAATAAGCACTCGAATTAGAGTGCTTAGTTTAACTGATTTAGAGGTGCTTTTGATGATGCACGCCTTTAGATATTGTGAAGTTGCTCAGTGAGCTTTCAGGATGCTGATGAAGCTTGTCACACTTGCTAAGTGCCATCTTGACATCTCTTTCTAGAGAATTAAGTTTTCTTTCTTTAACCTGTCTTATCGTTAAAAGTGAATCATCCAGTGGCATTGAATATCTTTTCCCTGTGAACTTACTTATTGCTACAGCAGTTAGCAGAATTATTCCATTACAATCAACTTGTGAAGAACCAATTGAGCTTCCAGTTGAATGTGCAATAGATTGCTGTGCAGGAGGTAAAGCAGGGGTACTTTGAAATAGGCTACTGAGTACAGCAGTAATTGAAGTTCTCACATAACTAAACATACTATTAATAAAAGAAGAAGGTTTTACTGCGCTGCTTAACGCATTTGTACTATTATCATGATAGCTAAAGTAATTCCTAGCTTCTATTACCTTAGGATTTGCTCTAGAAGCTAATGTCTGACAATTAACTTCTTTATCAGCACATTTTAATGTAGATATTATTTTTTGCCTTGTATTACTAGTACATATAGATTTTGGATCATCTCCAACAACATCTAGTGGTATTCTACCACCCGCATCTCTTATATAAATATTAGCATCATGCTTGATAAGAAGTTCCACCATTGCCACTTGGCAATGGAAAGACGCTAAGTGCAAAGGCACCTTACCCGTTATATCTTGCAAATTGATCTTAGCATAACGACTAAGTAGAAGCTGTCCTGCATCTTCTCTGCCATATTCAGCAGCAACGTGCAATGCAACTCTCAAGCTTTCACTACTAGCAGCATTAACATTGGCGCCGTTATTAACCAAAAACCTCAATATCTTTAAGCTATTTTCTTTCACAGCAAAACTTATAGGTTTCATACCGTATTTTTCACCAATAAAAATCTGCTTTCTTAGGTTCATGTACACTGCACTTCTGATACATATGTTAGCTTTTAGAAGACTATGCTCTTTTATGGCAATAAATAACTCATTTACAAAGTTCTCAGTTTTTATCCGTTTTTGCATCCCTTGCATCAAATATCTCCTAAAAGACAACGTTCCCGATTTTGTATCACACAATTTGATATATACAAGCAAAATTTACAGAGAAAAATTTCAATAGTTAAAAATTAGGTCTTCAGCAATCTATCACGTAACTTTTTTGCAAAATATTTTAAGCCCCTAATTCATAATTTTTATTACTTGATAATAAGCAATCTGCTTTAGAAGAGGAAATAAGGGATAAGTTTTGTAAATAAGCACTCGAATTAGAGAGCTTATTTTAACTGATTTGAAGGGACTTTTGATGCATACTTTTAGATATCGTTAAATTGCTTAATGAACTTTCAGGACATTGATAAAGTTTTTCACAACTACTAATTGCCGTCTCGAGTTTTTTTTCTATAATATCAAGTTTTGTCAGAGGTGGATTGTCCAGTAGTCTTGAATACTTTTTCCCTGTGAACTTTTTGACCACTACATCAACTAGTAGAGCTGTTGCATTAAAATCAACTTGTGAAGAACCAATTGGGCTACCAGCTAAGTGATCAACAAATTGCTGTGCAGGAAGTAAAGTAGGAGCACTGCTGAATAAGCCATTGAGTGTGGCAGTGGTTACCCAACTAAATATACTATTAATAAAAGAAAAAGGTTTTACTGCACTGCTTGGTGCAGGATTTGGAGTATCACCAGCTTCCAATCCTATCTTAGTATTTGCCCTGGTGGAGGTTGAGAAAGGGTTTGCTATACTACTTGCTGCATCTGGAGTATCACCAGCTTCTAACTCTAATTTAGTATTTATTCTAGCAGAAAGTAATAGTTCTGTACAATTATTTTTATGAAATCTTAACACAGCTAAGAATATTTTTTCTATGTCACAGCCATCACTGCAAAGACTTTCATAACCAGGGATAACCTCAAATGCCGTTTTGCCATTTGCATTTTTAATATTAATAGTGTTATTATTGAGCAGAAGATTCGCGATATCTAATCGACAATAAAAAAAGGCTAAGTGTAAAGCTGTAAAACCTTGCATTACTTGGGAAGTGGTACTACTAGTACAATGATATATCATTTCTTTTATTTCTGCTTTTCTATTCATGGCAGTAACGTACGAGTAAGGAACAAGACATCCATCACTAACAGCATTAATATTAGCATTATTTTTAAGCAAAAACCGCACTATCTCTAAGCTACCTCTATAAACAGCAAGATGTATAGGTGCCATACCATCTTTTTTACCATTAATAATCTCTTTTTCTTTATTTATATATCTTGCCTTTTTAACATATCTTTTAACTTTATTAATATTAAGCTCATCTATAGCCGCAAATAAATTCTTTCTCAATCTCTCAAGTTTTTTCATCAAATACCTCCTAAAGAATAATGTTTCCGGTTTTATATCATGCAACTTAATATGTACAAGCAAAATTTACAGAGAAAACAATAGTTAAAATTAGGTCTTCATCAACCTATCACGTGCTGCGTTTAACTTTTGTGCAAAATATTCCGAGCCTCCCTTGTCTGGATGGACCAGTTTCATTAAATTTTGGTATGCCTTATTGATTTCATTTTGGCTTGCCTCGGAATTCAGCCCCAGTATTTTTAATGCTTCATCTTTGGACATATTATCACCAGTGTAATTTTTGGTGTAACTTTTACTGCTGTTAAATTCGTTCAAAAACTTACTTAATATAGAGTGCATCATAAAACTTATGTTATTTCTCTTTGCCAAAAAGAGAAAAAATACAACAACGCTAGGTAAAACAAACGTGATTATTGTGAATATCAAAAAAAGGAAGAAGATGAATGACATGTATATTTTTTTATCATTTTATGATTAAATAGTAACAATTATAATTGTCATGGTAAATAACATGTTTATCCAGATTGAAGAAACACCAAACCCAAACACGCTGAAATTTCTTCCTGGTTTTGAAATTCTGAGCGAAGGAGAAACAGCTGATTTTTCAAATGCAGATGAAATAAAGAACTCCAAACTAGCAGTAAATCTTTTTCAAATAGAACATGTTGTAAGAGTATTTTTTGGTCATGATTTTATTTCGGTAACAAAATCAGATAGAATGAATTGGGATATAGTAAAGGTGGAAATTTTAACTACAATTATGGATCACTTTACTTCTGGTGGAAAAGCATTTGATAAAGAAGGAGTAAGTGATAATAAAATGCTAGAGGAAGAATTCTTTAATGAAAATGATATAGAAATTGTAAATAGAATAAAAGAATTGATGGAAAGTTATATTAAACCTGCAGTTGCTCAAGATGGTGGTGATATCAAGTTCCGTGGCTATAAAGACGGAATAGTTTACGTTGAACTGCAAGGAGCTTGCTCTGGGTGCCCAAGTGCTGCAATTACCTTAAAACAAGGAGTGCAGAATATGCTAAGCTATCACATACCAGAAGTTTCAGGTATAGAGACTATGCTATGACTAATCAAACAGTTAGAGGAACAAAAGATCTCCTGTTTGATGAATGGTACAAGTTTAAACACATAGAGCAAACAGCAAGCAGAATCTCAAGTTTATACGGCTTTTTACCTGTTCAAACTCCGATATTTGAATACACAGAAGTCTTTACAAAGACTTTAGGTGATAGCTCAGATATTATCACTAAAGAGATGTATACTTTTATTGATAAAGGGGGAAAGAGCATAACTCTGCGTCCTGAGTTCACTGCAGCTATTGTTAGGTTACTCATTGAAAAAAAACTACAAGCGCCGATAAAATTATTTTCAATAGGGCCTGCATTTCGCTATGAAAGACCGCAAAAGGGAAGACAAAGGCAATTTCATCAGATAAATTTTGAGGTTTTTGGCATAGAAGATCCAAAAGCTGATATTGAATTGATATCACTCGCTCAGCACTTACTAACTGAATTTGGCATCAATAAAAATGTAAAGCTGGAAATCAACTCTCTGGGTGATAGTGAAACAATAACTCAGTATAGAGAAGCTTTGATATCGTATTTAAAAAAGTTTCAAAATGACCTATCAGAAGATAGTCAAAATAGATTGATTAAAAACCCACTCAGAATATTAGACTCTAAGGATAAGACAGATAAAGAAATAATCTCTGACGCACCAAAAATCAGTGATTATTATACAAAAGAATCTTCATATTTCTTTGACCAGGTGTTAAATGGACTGCAAGCTCTTGGCATACCTTACACTGTAAATAGCAAATTAGTTCGAGGTCTAGACTATTATTGTCACACAGTATTTGAATTTGTCACAGAAGATTTAGGTGCACAAGGAGCAGTTTTTGCCGGTGGAAGATACGATAATCTAGTATCTTCAGTAGGTGGAAAACACACTCCAGCAATAGGATTTGCAGGGGGGATTGAGCGTATAATGGAATTAATCAACTATGCTGAAAAAAAAGAGAGGCCTATTTATATAATTCCAATCGGTGGAGAAGCTGAAGAACATGCTCTAACACTTGCAAGTGAATTACGCAGAAATGGTTTATATGTGATTTACGAATATAGTGGAACTCTAAAAACCCGAATGAAAAAAGCAAATCAAGCAAATGCAAAAGTTGTATTAATCTTTGGTGATGAAGAGCTAAGCAGTAAAACTTTAAAAATTAAAAATATGGACACGGGTGAAGAAAAAATGATTGCTCGCGATAAAACCGTAGAAAATATCTAATCAGAAGCAATAGGAGTGTTAGCTATAGAAGAAAATTCCTCTGCACAAGAATTTTTCATAGCATTTAATATATCATAATCTGTAAAATCTAATTTTATCGGTGTAATAGTAATAAAACCTCCTTTTATTTTATCTACACTACCACTGCCTGAGTGTTCCCGAGACCAATTTAAGCTCAAAGAACCATTTAAATTTTCAGTAAAAGTTAAATCACCATCAATGTTATATTCACCTTGTTCAGCAAATTCGACCCCTTTCACTTTTTCTGTAGCAGGAAAATTTATACTCATCACTATATCTTTAGGCCAACCAACTTTCATTAGCTTGGCAATAACCTTTGGTGCAAAAATCTTTGTATTGTTCCAGTCTATTTTATCATGATAAACTTGGCTCAGCGCAATAGAAGGTATAGATCTTGCAGCACCTTCCATTGCAGCACCGATTGTGCCTGAATAACAAATATCATCGCCGACATTTGATCCAATATTTACTCCAGATAATATTAAGTCTGGTTTTTTATTCATAATTTTATTTAACGCGATAATGACACAATCTGCGGGAGTACCAGACACACTAAACTCCCTTTCACTATGTTGACTTATTTTAATAAATTGCTTTACTGGATAGTCAAGAGACCTTGCAGCTCCACTCCTATCAGCATCTGGCGCCACTATCCATACTTCCGATGCAAAATTTTGTGCAATTTCTTTAAGTAATCTTATTCCTTCACTTTCAAAACCATCATCATTTGTTATCAATATTATCATATGTAACACTCAGCTATCAAAGTATACTGATGAGATTTCTTTGCATAATTACTAACTGTAACAAAAAAGCCCACTACAAATCAATAAGAAAAATTAAGAGATTAAGCAGCAGAAAATCTTGCCATGCCCCCTATAAATGCTTTCACTTTTTCAAGATAAGTAGATGGTTCTGCAGGAACTTCTATCTCGTCTATCTTACAAGATATTGCTGCATCTATGACTTCACCTGTTATTAATTCCCTTAGCTTTTGTTTTATCTGTCCTCTACGAATATGTTCTCCATAGTCATTATAAAACTTCACATATAACTCTTTAAATACAAATTCTTTTATAGCACTTCTCATATGAGAAATTCCATCCTTTACTTCATCATTTGCATTGCTCAAATCCACTTCAGAACCTAGCGAATATAAGTCATCAAAATTTTCTTTTAAAATTTTTATTTTAAAGTAGTGCTTATCTACAGATCTCTCAAGAAATCTTTTAGTAGCATTACCGGCCAATTCTCCTATTATCTGAGGCTCTAGTTGAGCTGCAAAATTATTTTCTGCTTCAAGGCCACTTAATGCATAAATGATACGATTAAGCATTCCAGGACCACATTGGCGATTACTTTCCTCAAAACGAACCAGCAATATGGATTTCAACAGCTCTACATCTGCATTTTGCTTTGTTGCTGCAATTAAAACTAGATTTATGGCCTGTGTTAATGTCAGTCCGGTTTTGGAATCTACCCACCTTACCCATTCTCCTTCTCTATAATTATCTACCTTCAAATAAGGCGCTATCAGTTCTTTCTGCTGATTTGTCAAACCGCCTATATAGTTTTTAAACTCTTCATCCAGCTCATTTGACGGAGTCCCATATTCTTCCTTTAATTTTTTGGCACACTCAATAACACTTTGCTCAAAACTTCTAGTATGAACATTCTGATTACCAGTACCTACATCACTTACATTAAACAAAAAGCTCATTTGCTTTACACTTAAACCCAGAGGCGAGAAGAGCTTTATTAATGGATACTTTATTAACTCAAGAAGCGCTACAGGGATCAATAATATAGTATTGATAAGCACTAAACATATTCTAAGACCGAGCGCTCTACTCTCTGATAACATTCTACTAAGTTCTGATATCTTTGATGCACAATACAAAAATGGTAATTGAATGTAGTATATTGAGTATATAGAAAAAAATAAAATCTTATCTTTTAACCCTACTGTTGGATCATTATATACTTCAGAAAAAATGTTATCATCACTATTTTCATTTTTGAAAGACTGATAGCTGCTTGTAATTTTTTCTGTAAAAATAGAACAGAGCTTATGCAGTCCGTAGCATGAAACGCCAACAGCTAAAAAAATTGCAAGTGTTCCAAAAAATGCTAATACTTCACTTGAAGTTTTGGCAAGAAGGAATGCATAAAGCGCATTAATAAAGATATCAAATAAATATTCAAATAAAAAAATTGCTCCAATAGCGGAAACAAACAATAAAATACCCCCACAAATAATCAAAAAATCTTTTAACCTTGGATTCATACCCCGCCTCTTAATAATCTATTAATATACTTTTTATTATATGCTTAAATTAAAAAAATGCAAATTTTGTAAAGACCAATTGAAATTTCTGAGCTTCAACTATATTGTTAATTATTCAGATAAAAATTAAACATTGTCGTGTCAAATAAAATAGGCTTTTTTGCTATTTTTGCCTTGGTGATTAGTAGCCAAATTGGCTCTGGAATTTTTATGCTCCCAATCAGCCTTGCACCATACGGCGCTTATAGCCTCATAAGCTGGGTTATATCAGGATTTGGTGCTATATCTCTTGCTTTAGTTTTTGCTTCACTCTGCGCAAAATTTCCAGAAACGGGTGGTCCTCATATTTATGTGAAACATGCCTTTGGCTCTACAGCAGCTTTTTTTGTTGGCTGGACATATTGGGTAAGCTCGTGGGTAAGCTCAACAGCTGTGACAATTGCAAGTATCGGTTATTTAGCCCCGCTTTTTCATAATGATATACAAGATATACGTTTGCTTTTAGAAATAACATTAATTTTAGCTATCATGCTAATAAACTTAAGAGGGGTAACTACTGCTGGGCATGTTGAGCTTCTTCTGACCATTGTTAAAATTATCGCACTTCTTGCAATACCCATAGCAGGATTATTTTTCTTTGATAGAAATAATTTTGTTGTAAGTGAGGAAGTATCAAACTTTACGATGTCTCAAGTCCTTGCGCGCTCTACACTCCTTACTCTATGGTGTTTTATTGGACTTGAATCAGCAACGGCACCTGCAGGATCTGTCAATAATCCCTCTAAAACAATACCAAGGGCTATAGTGCTTGGAACAGTCTGTGTTGCTGTGATATATTTCATCAATAGTCTTTCAATTATGGGATTGATAAGTGGTAATGAACTAGCTAGTTCAAAAGCACCATATGTTGATGCGATAAAAATTATGCTTCCAGGTAATTGGCATTTAATTGTTTCTGTTGTTGCCTTTATCGTTTCTGTAAGTAATTTAAATGCTTGGTTTTTAGCTGATGGACAGGTCACCTTAGGCCTTGCAAAAGACAAGTTAATGCCGCAATTTTTTGGCAAAAAAAATAAGCATGATGCTCCATTATGGGGAATAATACTCAGTACTTTGGGGGTGTTAGTTTTACTTATCCTAACGTCAAACAAAAGTTTTGCTGAGCAAGTAACTTCAATAATTGATATCTCTGTGGTGTCATTTTTGTTTATCTACTTAGCATGTAGCCTTGCTTTTCTCAAAGTTAATATACAAGACAAAAGCTACTGCAAATTTTTAATTGGAGGTGTGGCTGTATCTTTTTGCTGTTGGGTAATATACGAGACTTCTATAAAAACATTGTTAATATCAAGTCTATTCCCTTTAAGCGGAACACTTATTTATCTACTTTGGTATCATAAACTAAAAACTTAACTTAAATTTTTTATTTGCTAAAATTCTTAAGCTATACTACTGGCTTACATTAATAGAATTAAGAGGTATTGTGTCAAATAAAATAGGTTTTTGGGCTGTTTTTGCTTTAGTCATTAGTAGTCAGATCGGCTCTGGGGTTTTTATGCTTCCAATTAGCCTTGCTCCATATGGCGCTTATAGCCTTATAAGTTGGATGATATCAGGAGCTGGTGCTGTGTCTCTTGCGCTAGTTTTTGCTACGCTATGTGCAAAGTTTCCAGAAACAGGAGGTCCTCACGTTTATGTGAAACATACTTTTGGTTCTACCGCAGCGTTCTTTGTTGGTTGGACATATTGGGTAATCTCATGGGTTAGTACAACAGCTTTAATAGTTGTGGGTGTTGGCTATCTTACACCATTTTTCCATGAAGATATCAAAAGTATGCGTTTATTTTTAGAGCTGTTGTTATTTACAATCATTACATTAATAAATTTAAGGGGAATAGCTACTGCAGGGCACGTTGAGTTTCTGCTCACGGTTGTGAAGGTTGCTGTATTGCTTGCAATACCTGTAGCAGCGTTGTTTTTTTTCGATAGAAATAATTTTATCATAAGTGAAGAAATATTAAGTCTTACAACATCGCAAATTCTTGCCCGCTCTACACTCCTTACTTTATGGTGTTTTATTGGACTTGAATTGGCAACAGCACCTGCAGGGTCAGTTGATAATCCAGCTAAAACTATACCAAAAGCTGTGGTGCTTGGCACAGTTTGTGTTGCTGTTATATATTTTATCAACAATTTTGCAATTATGGGATTGATCAATGGCAACAATTTAGCAAGTTCAAGAGCACCATATGTTGATGCGATAAAAATTATGTTTTCTGGTAATTGGCATTTAATTGTTTCTATAGTTGCATTCATTTTTTGTGTTGGCAGTCTAAACGCTTGGGTTTTATCTAGTGGACAAGTTGCTTTTGGTCTTGCAGAAGATAGACTAATGCCAAAATTCTTTGCTAAAAGGAACAAGCATGGCTCTCCTTTTTGGGGAATAACAGTTAGTTCAATTGGAACTGCAATTTTACTAATTCTCACTTCAAACAACAATTTTGCCCAGCAGATTACGTCGATTATTGACTTTTCTGTAATTTCATTTTTGTTCGTTTATCTTGCGTGCTGTTTTGCCTTTCTAAAGGTTATTATACAGGAGAGGAGTTGTTATAAGCTTTTAATTGGTAGCATAGCAACAACCTTTTGTTGTTGGGTGATATTAGAAACCCCTGTAGGTACTCTGCTGATTTCGAGCCTGTTCACTGCAAGTGGCATACCCATTTATTTATTTTGGTACTGCAAAACTTCTGTGCAACAAATTCAGTAGTGAGAGATACACTTTAAATGGTTAATATTTATGGGCCAAGATTTTTTTTCTCTTTATCTACTTGTTCAATATTACCATTCTCAAGTTTGCTACCTACTTCTTCTGTGCGTTTATTATCTATGTAGATCTCATTTTTTGCTTTATTAGAAAGACCTATTTGCGATTGCAGTTTTTTATACTCTTCTTTTTCAGGCGTGAAAATTTTCACTAAAAATCTTCCTATTATTGGTATTGAACTTAAAAAATCTCTTAATCCAAAAGATTCTTGCTTCTTGTTTGAAAGATGCTGGTCTATCTTAGAAATTTTCACACCATACTTTTTATCATCAAAATTTATCGCTGGCTTGCTTTTTTTCGAAAGAACATTTTGAATCTCTAATCTATTGACTTTTTCAGGCTTTTGAAATGCAGATACTGCAGGTTTGACCTTAGTGTCATCATGTTTTTTACTCATTTCATTCTACCATGCAATATTATTAGTGTCTTATAATTATAACTAAATTATGGTTAATTGCAAGGTAAAAATATTAAAGTAATTGTAAATTTTATCAGTAAAAATATAATATAGCTTTAAAATCAGAGGTTTATTTATATGGGATGTAAGATTGCAGTTATTGGAGCAACAGGAAGAGTAGGATATGAGGTATTGACCATGCTTGCTGAGTTTCAAAAAGAGGGAAAATTTTCGATAGATTCTGTTGTTGCTTTTGCATCGAAAAAATCAAAGGGAAAAAAGGTAAGTTTCGGCGATGAAGAATTAACTGTCTTAGACCTTGAGAACTACGATTTTGTTGGAATTAATATAGCAATTTTCTGTGCTGGGTCTCATGTTTCCGAGAGATACGTACCGATTGCAACTGAAGCTGGATGTATTGTCGTAGATAATACCTCTCGTTTTAGGATGAAAGAAGGCGTGCCACTAGTTATTCCAGAGATCAACAAAGATAAAATTACGGAGTATAAAAACCATAACATAATATCTAATCCAAACTGTACTACAATACAAATGTTGCTGGCATTACATTTATTACACCAAAAAGCAAAAATAAAGAGAATCGTTGCTTCAACTTATCAATCAACTTCTGGTGTAGGTAAAGCAGCAATGGATGAGCTTTACAATCAGACAAAAAAAATCTTTATGAATGAAGCTAAAAAACCTGAAATATTTCCTAAGCAAATAGCATTTAATTGCATTCCTCATATAGGAGAGTTCATGGAAGATGGTTCTACAAAAGAGGAGTGGAAAATGCAAGAGGAGGCAAAAAAAATTTTAGAAGAGGATATAAAAGTAACTGCAACTTGTGTCCGAGTACCTGTTCTTGTTGGTCATGCTATAGCAGTAAATGTAGAATTTGATCAGCATATAACTGAAGAAGAAGCTCGTGAAATGCTCAGTGAAGACGATGGAGTTTTAGTGCAAGATAAGCGCGAAGATGGTGGATATATGACTCAGATTGATGTTGTGCAAGAGAATGCCGTATACATATCGCGTATTAGACAAGACGATACCGTTAAACACGGATTAAATATGTGGATAGTAGCTGATAATCTACGCAAAGGTGCAGCACTAAATATAGTGCAGATCTTGGAGATCTTGATCAAAGAGCATTTATAGCTCAATAGCTTAAATCTATATTGACATGTCCCATTTTACGCTTGTCCCTAACCTCTTTTTTCCCATATATGGTTAAACTAGCTTTTTCGTTGCTCAAATATTTGTGAGAATTATATATATCATTACCTATTATATTTTTTGTCATGCAAGGAAAGCGTAATACTACTTCCTGCATAGATAGCCCGCATATTATCCTAACTAGCTGCTCGAATTGACTAACGTTGCATGCATCCAAGCTCCAGTGGCAAGAATTGTGGGGTCTTGGGGCCAGTTCATTAACTAGTAATTCATGATTTTGAGTGATGAAAAATTCAATAGCTAGAATTCCTACTACATCAAGTGCAGTTGCTATTTTCTCTGCAGTTTTTTGTACCTCTTGGGCTAATTTATTATCTATTTTAGCTGGTGCTATTGAAGTATTAAGTATTCCGTCAACGTGGTGATTCTCTGCTATAGGAAAAAAAGCTACTTTACCGTTTTTATCTCTTGCAACGACTATTGAAACCTCTTTCAGTAAATCAACACTTGCTTCAAGAATGTACTCTTTATTCCAATCGAAGGAAGCAAATTGCTTCAGTTCAGAATCATTTTCAATCATATATTGTCCTTTTCCATCATAACCCATTTCTGTTGTTTTTAGCCTCACTGGATAGCTAAAAGTTTCACTACTTTCTAGTAGCTGATTATAATTTTGTATACTTTTGTAATCAGCAGTTTTTATGCTTAAATCTCTAATAAAATCTTTCTCTCTCAGCCTATTTTGCGAAATGTGTAACGCCTTTTTACCTGGATAAAAATCTGTATGCTGCGACACAATATCAATTGCACTACATGGAATATTTTCAGACTCAATAGTGACTAAATCCACACTCTGTGCAAAAGATTCAAGTGCCCTCTTATCACAGAAGTCTGCTATTGTTAAATCATCAGCAACAGAACAAGCTGGATCGTTTTTAGCACTGGCAAAAATATGCGTTTTGTGCCCAAGTTTTATTGCAGCGATAGCAGTCATTTTACCTAATTGCCCACTTCCTATTATTCCTATCACTTTTTTATCCAGTGGATCTGTTTTGTTCATCATGTAGATTAATATTTCCTAGTTAGAGTACGATAATATGCTTGGAAAATCTATGAAAAAAGTGTATAATTGAAGTGTGTTAAACTTTTATCATGAACACTTTACGATGACCATGAAATACACACTTATTACTAATTCTGTTGAAGTTACAGTTTTGCCAATTTACATTGAAGAGCAATCCATTCCTTATGAAAATTGTTACGTATGGATGTATAATGTTAAGATAAAAAACAAAAGCTCATCAACCATTCAATTATTAAGTCGCTATTGGCAAATAATAGATCATAAGGGGAAAATAAATGAAATTGCCGGAGTTGGTGTTATTGGAGAACAACCTGTAATAAAATCTGGAGAGGTATTCAAATATACAAGTGGAACATACTTAAATACACCATCAGGAATAATGCAGGGTAAATATGAATTTCTGAACGAAGAGAGCATAAAAACCTTTGATGTTATGGTACCACCCTTTTCCTTAGATAGTCCATACGTTAACACTAGACCTCATTGATCATCAAGATAGTGTATTTGTTTAAGTGCATCTGAAACCAGTGCTTCTTGTTTTGTCATTTGAGCTTCCATAATGTCATCCGAGTAGCTGATACTGAGATCCAACTAAGTTGATAAACACGAAAGCACTGACCATTTGCTTCTATAGTTGTCTTTTTTCGTCTATCTTATTTTGTTACTCTGCTGAACAGATGCAAAATAGTTTATTTTTGATTCTTATCATCAAGTGTGAATAAGATTATTGTAGAGGTTAAACCTATAATAACTATCATTAACGAAAATGGGGCAGCTTCTCTGTAACGCTCATCGCTGACAAGTTCATATACTCTAGTTGATATAGTTTCAAAATTAAATGGTCTGATAATTAGTGTTGCCGTGAGTTCTTTTACCGTATCCATAAACACGAGCAGAAATCCCGATAGTATACTTTTCTTGATAAGGGGAATATGAATATTCAGGCACGTGGAAATAGGCCCATGACCCATAGTATATGCAGTCCATTCAATTTCATTTGGTGTTTTTTTGAGTCCCGACTCTATCGCCTTGAAAGATATAGCAAAAAAACGAAATAAATATGAGTAAACTAATGCGCCAATAGTTCCTACCAAGCTAATTTCTACAATATATTGAGTAATGAAAGAAGATATTCTGCTTAAAAACATTATTATGCTAATTGCAATAATTGCATTTGGAATTGCATATCCAAGAGAAATTAGACGTGCTATATTGCTTATTAGCTTATTTTTACGTGCTGTATATCCAATAATTATTGCAATGCTGATCGAGATTAGCGCGGTAATAAATGATAAACTAATACTGTTTGTTATTATATTGTAAAATCTTGCTTCGTATATGAAAAAGCCTTTCTCTATGCTCCAATATATAAGTGGAATCATTGGTAAAATAAAGCCTATTAATATCGGCAATAAACACATAAGATAAGAAAAGATCAACGATATAGAACCGTTTATACTACGTTTATTGTGATAATCTGCATTAGTATTGATTGAAGAGTAAGATATTTCTCTTTTTTGTAGTTTTTTCTCGATAACTATTAGTGTTGCAACGAAAATCAGTTCTGCAACTGCCAAAACAGTAGTTGAATATTTGTCATGCAGTAAAAACCAAGTACGGTATATTCCCGTCGTGAAAGTATCGATAGCAAGAAACTGTGGTGTGCCGAAATCTGTAATTACTTCCATTAGTACCAAGGATAACCCAGCTATAATTGATGGACGTATGGAGGGTATGATGACAGAAAACAGACTCTGTAATGAGGAGAACCCAAGTGTTGATGCAATAGTGACTGAGTTACTAACGCTCTTTAGACTTGAGCGGACCAACATATAAACGTATGGATATAGACTAAATCCCATTACTAATATTCCACCACCTAGGGATTTGATCTCGGGAAACCAATAGTCACCTTTGCCCAATTGAAAAGTATCTCTTAACAAGCTCTGAATCGGACCTGAAAACTCTAGCGTATTTACATAAACAAACGATACTATATATCCAGGAATTGATATCGGAAAGAATAAGGCAATCTCAAAAATTCTACTTCCGGGAAACGAAAAAAATGTAGTAAGCCAAGCTGGAATTACTCCAAATATAAAGGATATTAACCCTACTCCTACCATCAAAATCAACGTATTGAGTATATATTCAGGAAAAAGTCTACTAATTACCCATCCAGAGTTTGCTGATTCTGTAAATAGAATCGATATTAACGATAGTATAGGGCAGACAAATAATACACTTACTAAAAACAAGAATATATTTTTAAATACTCTCAGAAACATTAACTTGAATCTATATTTGATATTAAAATGTTATATGCAAAAACTAAAGATATCCAGTAATTAACAGCCGTCCTATTGAATATCTTCATAATTTTATATATTATGTTTTAAATCGATAAACTAATTAATTATGAGTTTTGTCATTGCAACTTTCTATCATTTTGTAAAACTCTCTAATTATTATGACATGAAAGATGAAATAAAAGTTGCATGCGACAATGTCGAATTAAAGGGTACTATACTCCTTGCAGAAGAGGGTATTAATGCAACCGTATCTGGTGAAAGAAACGCGATTGATAAAATATTCGATTTTCTACGTTCTGATTATAGACTAAGGGACCTTACATGGAAAGAGAGTGCAGCAGAATATCAACCATTTAGTAAGATGAAAGTGAGATTAAAAAGAGAAATTGTGAATCTTGGTGTAAGTAATCTCGATACTTCCGTTAGAGGTCAGTACATTGATCCAGATTATTGGGATGATTTTATCTCTCAACCTGATGTTTTAGTGATAGACACACGAAATGATTACGAAGTAAAACTAGGCAAGTTTAAAAATGCAATCAATCCACATACTCAGCGTTTTCGAGATTTTCCTCAGTGGGCAGAGTCTTTCTCTGAGAGTAAAGATCTGAAAGTGGCTATGTACTGCACTGGTGGAATCAGATGCGAGAAATCTACAGCATATATGAAAAGCCTTGGATTTAACGATGTTTATCACCTTAAAGGCGGTATTCTTTCCTACCTTGAAAAAACTCACAACAAAAGTGGTAATTGGGAAGGCGAGTGTTTTGTTTTTGATGATAGAATTGCTGTTGATCACTCACTCGCCCCAAGTGATAAAATAAAATGCATATTCTGCTCAAGTAAAGTTTCAACTGATGAGCTGAAATCAGTTCCACGTGGCCAGGTAGTTTGCTCTGATTGTAAATCTTTAAGTATTGAAAGAAAGCTAGAATTCAATACGAACCTCTAAGAAAATTTGCTTATTGCACACTTACTAACCTCAATTTTATCAAGACATTTACCTACTACATAGCTCGCTCCAGCTCCAAGTAACGCACCAACTATAGCAAATGCAATCAACACTACACCAGAACCGCCAATAAGAGCTAAAGTGTCTTGCCATAAACAACATGCTGCAACTAGACCAGCAACTAAACCAATTCCTACACCTATGCACCTAAGTTTCATGTTATTACTAATATTGTAACCTCTTCTATGCTTTAGGCTATGACTAGTATTGTTACTTATCCAATCAAAGATTTTGACATTTGGGTTTTTGTCCATAAAATCGATAAGCTCACCTATTGTTTTGTTACGCAAACTATCTAAAAATATAATTTTATCTTCTACATATTGTTCAAATACATTTTTTTTACGTGTCATTTATTTTTCCATACTATTAGAATATGTTTTTACTACACTGCACATCTTAACAATTGGTAAATTCCCATATAAGAATAAGTAGATAATCTTACCACTATAGGTGGGACTAAAGCGCTATAAGATTAAATTCCTGAAAAATGTTGGTAAGAAGAGCTTTTCCAAAAACAATAAAGTTAAGAGTTGAAGAGATAGTAAAAGAGCGACTTACAGTTAATCCAATTGATTTTGGTGAATCGTTTTGTTACAAACTCAAAGGATACAGAAGACTGAGAACTGGCGATTATCGTATCATATAAATGCTGCAAAGTATGAAGTGTTTCAATAAAACACAGAAAAGACATTTACGAGTCTGAGGCTCCATACTAATATCCTTCCAGTATTAACTTACTGTAACCTTTCCGGTTGAGCCACTGCGATTCTTTGCAACGTTTATCTCTAATCCGTTATTAGCATCGATTTTATAGTCTGTAGAGTAGTAAAATTATAGGGGTATAGTCAAAAAATGAGTTATTTTTGAGCTGAGCAAAGCCACCTAAGGTGAAGAGGAAGGAGGGCTGTATAATGAAATATACAATGCTTATAGGAAGGTTCTAACTTTTATAGATGTATTCTCTATTGCAGTAATTATTACTGTACGTTCTAATTTACTTATCCTATAAACCAAACGATAATCACCAGATCTTATTCTACGATGTCCTTTGAACTCACCGAGCAAGGGATCTCCTGCCTTCTCAGGAGAAAGTGTAAGACGCTCTTTTACGATTTCTTTTACCCTTGACCATATTGTCTTTGGAAGATTTGGAATGTCTTTGTGAACTACATTTTCCTCATAGCAGATTAAATACTTATCACCAGTTGATGTCTTCATGCCTGATGAATTTTGCATTTCGAGTGTCACGTTGAATAGCAAGTTTGGCTATTGCCATATCTTCTTCATTTTCAATAGCTTCTTGTATAAACTGCTCTGCTAGCTCTTGAGCTGATTGATTCTTTACTTTAGCTAAACGAGTAAGGTTTTTTAAAACTTTTTCACTAATGTTAATACTTGAATCAGCCATAAGTTTTACCGAAATCTACTGCATAATTATACAACATTTTCCTAAAATTTTCAATAAAGAATTGTATTGACGGATTATGGTAGATTGAGTATATACTAGTATTAGATTTTAGGGAGAAATGACACAGACGTATTGCAAGACATCATTAGGAATAAGGAAGGTATGCTGGCTACTGGATGTATTTCTATGATAACAACTACTCTTCATCATCAAAAATCAAGAAGGCTCTGCAACTTGATAACTCTATTCTTTTATTGACGTAGATGACTCTGAAAAATTGCGGAGCTGAAGTGCTATGGTTATTACGGTTTAAGAACAAAACGGAAAATCCTATGTTACACTAGAAATAATGTGCGGAAAAGGGGGGATTCGAACCCCCGACATATTTTCATATGTGCACGCTTTCCAAGCGTGTGCTTTAGACCGCTCAGCCACCTTTCCATACTTATTCATAATATTAAAAATTATGCTGCTAAACAACTGGTATATATGGTTCGCCACGGAAATTCACAGTATTGTTAAACTTGTTTTTGCACGTTAAAAACGCTTTATCACAACCTGCAAGTATCGAATATTTATCTCCGGTAGAAATTTGATATGGAGGAGAAGCAAATAATGTAACTACTTTATTTTTGTATTCTTTAACTACAACTTCAAATGTTGCTGAACTAAACACTCCGTGCTTATAATATCCATCGCTTTCGATTAAATTAGTGTCTTCAAATCTTCTTTCATCTATCACTTTAGTAATTGTGCTCATTCTACTAAACTTTTTAGCATCAGCTTTACATCTATCATCGCAAAATTGTGCCCTGCATACAGGAGAATATAGCTCTGTTATGCTTCTCTCAAGCTTTGTCGCAAGACCTCTAATTTCAGCGATAAACCTCCCACTATTTAATGTTACTTTACCAAAAGTTCCTGCATGCAAATTCATAATTCCCTGACTCAAATCTTTATAATTCACAAGAAATATTTCAATATTTGCAAAGTCATACCTTCCTGATAAAACATCTTTTTCTTTAATATCAGCACTATTTAATATTCCTTCAATTTCTAAATTATCAGTTCTCAAATCGCTATTTAATATTATACTGCTGGCTATAAAACCGCTTGAAGATTTATAGAATACATTATTGAGATTTAAATCTTCATCATAGTCAGTAAATCCCATTACTTCTCCACTTACAAGTGTTAATTTCCAGCAAGTAGCGATGGTAAGTAATTCTCCAGTTAAATGGTTTTTTAGTTTGGTTTGCATACTGCTTAATTGATTGAATTTGAAAACGTTCGATAGGTAAGGGATTATATCCATTATCTGAGTAGCCATAGGGTGTCATGCCAGCGCCCAGACTATTGGCATCCAGTTAAATTTACGAGTATAAAAGTAATGTTAAAATACAACGTTTCTGATGATGATGGAAAAATGGATCCCAGTGTCAAGCACTGGGATGACACCATTTACTATGCAAATTGCCACAATTTTCGTACAGCTGTGACTGGGATGACATTACTTATTGTGTGAATAAAATAAATACTCGTAGAGTTTATTACGCACTGGCTTATGTTTATTTGATCGATGAGTAAATGCTAACAGATAAGATACACACCACATTCAAGTTGTGGTGTGTATTACTAGAACAAATTAGAAAGAAAACTTCACACCAGTGAGGAGAAGAATTCCTTTGTTGGAAGGTACATCAGCATTATTTTTATCTTTCAGCGCACCTTTTTCATCAGTCATAAAATAATGTAAGGCTGCATAAGGAACAAATTTGCTCTTATTGCAAGAAGATAGATCATACTGAACACCAAGTGCAACATCATGAAGCATATCTTTATCACTCATTCTGCTACCAAAGTATGTCACGCTTGTGTAGATGTTATCATATTGATAACCAGCACCTGCAGTCCAATACATGGTATTGTTATCATTAAATTGCTTTAAGCCATTTTTTCTAGCAATATCAGTAGTCTCTTTATATTCTTTTGAAGCAAGGTCGAGTTCCTTGATACTCTTAGGTTGACCAGATTTGCCTAAATATGCAAAAGAAGCAGCGAATTTTACACTTTGATCTTCATCAATCTTATAATCAGCGCTTGCACCCAAATTAATGCCTGCCAGATTATTGTATTCTATGAACTCATTATAAAGGTGCTTATCTTTACTCGGTTGCTTTGAAAACCCATATTCACCAACTACGGAAGTTTTAACTTTTACATTATGTTTACTAAAGTCATATTCATATGATGCACCAGCGCTTATTATATGCTGGTAATCTGGTCCAACATGTCTTAACGTTTCCTTATGCTTTACCTCATCTTGCTTTTGAGCATTTTTAGAAAGAACTGAATCTATTTCTTTTACAACGGATAAACCACTATCGTAGCGAGGTGAGTAGCTAAGACCAAATCTTGCACCCATATAATTCGGCGAGTAGTAAGCAGCTCTAAATGGCAATGTGGTCATAACCTCTTTGTTGTATTTTCCTGCCATACGGAAGGAGAGTTTTTCGCTCTCGCTCGAGAAGCTTTCAGTGTAAAGACGTGGTGTTACGTAAAATGGGAAGTTTGCAGCACTTCCTTCTAAGTTTACTTTTCTGAACCAGTCACTATCTGCAGCTCCATCAACAGTTGCAATTCTTGTTGCATCAAGTCTCATCAGAGACTCAGGACCAAACTGATAACCAAGTTTCAGATCACCATATTTTGAATTCAAAAACACATGTGCACTTCTACCTCTTGCAGCATTCACGCCTTGTGAAGCTCCTTTACCTTCAGTAACTGGAACATGGAATTGTACATCGGCACCATAACGAAGACCAATATCCTCATTTTTATTTTCAGCTCTTAAGTGCAATATTGCATCTGAAATCATGCCCATGTTTTCACTGTAATCACCAATATTCCCTATCCCTTTAGGAAATATTGGATTTGCTCCTTTTATACTATCTGGAGTATTGTTAAAATAATCTGTAGATTTACCTGGCATAACATTATAATGGTTATAGCCACTTAGCCCATGGTTACCATAACCTTGAGAATCAACAACGCCACCGAAAGTTATTCTTAAACCATCCCCTTGATTGGTATTGATAATATCAACCCCACCAACTGAAACAACAGGACTTGCCTTACCTTTTTCCTCTGTATTGCTGTTAACAACTTTTACATCCTTTTTTATATCTTTAGCTTCAATTTTAGCATTCTTAGTTTTAGAACCCTTAATTTTTGACTTTTCTACATTAGAATTTTTAGTGCTTAGAGCTTTCGCCTTTGAATCCTCTATAAGCTTTGCTTTTTTCTCTTTTGCTAGCCTAATTTCATCTTTTTTCTTTTGTTTTGCTACTAATTTTAACTCTTCTTTTTTCTTCTTTTGTTCAGCTGCTAATTTTAACTCCTCTTTTTTCTTCTGCTCAGCTGCTAATCTTAGTTCTTCTTTTTTCTTAAGCTCCTCGGCTTTTTTTCTTGGATCAGCATTACATATCCTGTCCATTTTTTCTTTTAGTTTCTTATTTGACGTCTTCATCACTTCCATCTTTCCAGAAGTTTTGATTGACTCGTTACTCTCTTGCTTTTTTACTTCCTTCATACTCTCGTCAGAAAAGTCAGCAGCAAAGCCACTGAAAGAACATAAAGTCAATAGAGAAGCTAGAGCAGTTCTAGTATAAATAGATTTTTTCATGAAGTGCCCCCAAAAAATTTTAAAATCATAACATAAATAGTATAAAGGTGTTGAAAATCCAACTTAAAGCAACCTTATAGCGAAAATAAAGGTAAAATGCAATACTTTAAAAGCAACTTTCTTAATACGCTCAACGTGTATATTAACCAAAATTTAGTACAGAGGTTTGCTTGTTAGTGTATTATAACTCTATACTTATTCTATGGAAGTAAAATTTACTCAAAGTAAAAGCATAAAAAGATTAAATTATTAATATAAATTGTTGACAATAATATTAATTTGTATTATAGTTGGTAGATTATTGTTTTATTTTTGATAGATTGGGGTACTTATGGATTTTAGTTTTTTACGCAATTGGTTTAGCACTACAGGTGCTGCTACAGGCTCAGAGCCAGGTAATACTGAACAGCCAGACTCTATTTCAGTAGATGATGGCAAATACGAGATGAAAGAATATGACGATGAATTTGAGATCATTGAAGATTATGAATTTATAAATCGTGCTGATCCAAATGAGCCATGTTCTTTACCTTCTGACTATAAAATAGATGAAAGTATTGTAAAAATTGCAGGATTTGATAGAGAGAAATTATTAGAAATGGGTAATTTCTGCAAGATAAGCTATGGCGATGATGATGGTAAATTAAGTAAAAAAAGATGTAACAACCTAGCTCAAAGAGTATACAAAACTGAATTTGAAATTGTAGAAGATTTTGAAATTGTTCCATCTACTGAAAAAATGTATAAAACTAGAGCTGAACTCATCAGCGAAGGTTATGAAATTATTCCATTTGGTAATAGCTTTGAAAAAGATGCTGGTCACGTTTTTATAAAAGGTAAAGAAATAACAATAGCCTACCATGGTACTCGTCTGAGCCAGAGTTTTAATGATGGAATTACTGATATAAATGTACTTTTTGCTACTTCGGAATTTTTACCTGAAGGTGGAAGAATTCATTGTGGTTTCTATAATTCATTTATGGATTCATGGCCTAATCTGTATGGCATTTTGAAATCTCATGCTGAAAAACAGGGATCAGAAATCAAGGATTTTAAAATTAATCTCACAGGTCACAGTATGGGAGGAGCTATTGCTAAGATAGCTGCTTTATGCCTCAATAAAACAGAAGGAGCTGAAGATGTTCATGTTGCAACTTTTGGTGATCCACGAGTTTTTGATCTTACTGCTAGTGAATTTTATAATGATGTTCTTCAAGAAAAAACCATTAGAGTAACTCAACATAGACAAGACCCAGTACCAGCGGTATCACCTGGTATTTGTGGTTATGCTCATGTAGGTGCACAATTGAGAATATCAGTACCTGAAGGATATTTTGTTCATCAAATAGATGGTTATCATGAAGCCATTAAAATAATGGATGAAAAAGATTTCCGATCGAACAATAACGTTTCTCTCTTTTATTACCCTTCGAGAATATTAAGTCGAATTAACTGTGCAGTTTTAGGTAATGCTCAATATTATGCTGCTAATTTAGGTAATTATATTCTTGGTGGACAAAATTTTTTCGAGAAAGTAAAAAAGGAATACCAAGATAAAAACTTAGAAAATTTTTCTAAGCTTGAACAAGCAGAAGTTAAGCAAAGGGCACATCAAAATGTCTTTTCTACTACAAGGAGTTTATAACTACTATACAGAGCAATCATTAGATTGCTCTGTAGCATCTATTCATTTAAATTCAATATAAAAATTTCCACCAGAAGTTATTTTCCATTCTTCTTTAAATTTCTTTAGGTGTTCTTTTTTTTCGCATTCTAAAAGCAGTTCTTCTATGCTCTTATTATAGCTTTCTGTAGTAATTCTTCCTTGATGATGCATAAACCTCAAATAAATCAAATAAGTGTTAATCACATCTGTTTCACAATAATCGCGAATCTCTTGTATTTTGCCACTATCATATAAGTCCATAACTTGTGAACCATCAACTCCAATCTTACCGGGAAGATTAAATGCTGCGCAAACTTCGTTCATCTTCATTCTTGCAGAAGCTCCAAAATCAGAGAGAGATTCAAGCAAATCACAATGCCAATCACTACTGTACCTCTGATTGTAACTATTCCACTTATCGCCAGCTTTGTGAAAATATTCTGCTTGAATGCCATGAACCATAGCACGGTACTTCAGTACCGGTATATCAAAAGTGCGTCCATTGAACGAAACTAGTCTTGGCTTTTTCTCTGATATGTAGTTAAAAAATCCCTTTACTAGCTCTTTTTCATTGGAGTTTACTGTGCCTCCAGATCTTATTTCTTGTAGTGTGAACATTTCATAACCGCTCTGGCGTGTTATATTACAAAGTAAAAAACTAATGACTACAACAAGGTGGAAGGGCTGACGCAGAAAAGAGTTTTGCCCGTTTGTTATTTCAAGATGATATTTTGTTAATGCGTTCCTCTTTTCTTCTACACTGCTATCATCACTAATATTTAGTAAATTCTTGCAGGAATTTACATCTGGTATAGTTTCAATATCAAATACTAACAAAGAATTAAGCATTACTTATATATTCCTCAGGGCGATCAGTCCAAGGTCGCACTTTTACGAACAAAAAGAGATGAACTTTACACTCAAATAACTTTTCCAATTCTGTACGCGCCTCGATATTAATTTTTTTTATGCTACTGCCGTCTTTTCCTAGCACTATTTTCTTATGATTATCTTTCAATACAAATATGATCTGTTTTATGACTAAACTCTTATCTTTTTTTTCCTCAAATTGTTCAGTTATAACAGCTGTAGAGTATGGCAATTCTTCACGTAGGTTCAAGAATAACTTTTCTCTCGTAATTTCCGCTGATAAAAAATCAGCTGAGGAATCAGTTATTTGATCTTTTTCATAAAACCAAGGGCCTATCGGTGCAATTTCAGACAAGTAACTAGTCAGATCAGAAAGTCCATCATTCTTCAGTGCCGAGATCGTAAAAATTTTTTCAAACTTATAAAGCAAATTTAGGTGCTCATGTGCCATCTTGAGCTCTGATTTCTTTACTAAATCAGTTTTATTGATAACCAAAATGCATCTGCCTTTTGTGCGCTCCAGTCGTGCAAATATCGTTTTTATTCTTTCTATATTTTTTAGGTAATTGTTTACATCAACAAGCAATAAAGTAATGTCACTATCCTTAACTGCTCCCCATGCAGATTTGACTAAAGCTTTTTCAAGATTTGTTTCTGCTGAACACACTCCCGGAGAGTCAGTAAAAACAATTTGCGCATTGTTGCATATAGCAACACCCCTTACCTGTGTCCTTGTTGTCTGCACTTTAGGGGTGACAATTGCAATTTTCTTGCCTACGATGCTGTTAATTAGCGTTGACTTTCCAGCATTTGGCAAACCAGCTATCGTTACAAATAAGCATTTTTCTTCTTTCACAAAGGAAATTATAAAGAAAACTAAATGCTAACGTCAATTGATTATTTTGCAGGTAGATTGCACTCTTCCTCTTTTGAAGAAAAACGCTCAACTATAGGTGATATAATATAATCATTCACTTTTTCAGCTATTGGTTCAATAACACAAAATGTTACAAATACCCCTGCGATTACTGCTATGGGTGCTATCACCGCACCTGCTAAAGCTGCCGATCCCATTCCAAGCATTGCACCAGGGAAAACAGCAGTTGCAGCTGCAGCAAGACCAACTCCAGTTGCAAAGCTTGCAGCACATGAACAAGCACCAATAAAAAAACTTTCTTTGGAAAATTTTTCATTATAAATAAATTTACATGCAAGTAAGGCTGCCGAAACCGCAGCAATAATTCCACCCATTACTAAAGGTGATAAAGCTGTAAAACTGAGTCCCAAACCTGTAAGTGCTCCTATTGATGTAGCTATACCTAAGGCAAATAACATTGGTTTAGTCTTGTTGTCCATATAATCCTCCTAAATAATAATTTTCTAAAAAGCTTTTAGCTACTTTTAGTATAGCTGAACTAGTTGAATAGGGGAAGGAAATTTTTTATGTTAAAATTAAAGAGCGGGAGAAGGGGTTCGAACCCTCGACCTCAACCTTGGCAAGGTTGCGCTCTACCAACTGAGCTACTCCCGCAGTTAAATTCTGCTTAGATTCTACTTCTAATTATAGGTACATATTACAATTTGTAAACCCTACATGCATGAAAATCATGAGAGCCAATTTTCTATGATCTTTTCGTATACTTAAAACTCATTTTTGATTATTGTATGTGTCATAAAACATATTAAATTTATGAGAATATTTATATATAAGGACGACCTGCCAGCCAGTGCAATACCGAATGATATAAAATCTATAGCTGTTGATACAGAGGCAATGGGGCTACTGCATAGCAGAGATAGATTATGCCTTGTTCAGCTCTCTTTCAATGATGGCAACGCTCACTTAGTTCAATTCAAAAACGATTATACAGCTCCAAATTTGAGAAAAATATTAGAGGATAAAAATATAACCAAAATATTTCACTTTGCGCGATTTGATGTGAGTATAATACATTACTACCTGCAAACTTGGGCACTGCCTTGCTATTGCACGAAAATAGCCTCACGTTTAGTTCGCACCTACACAGATAATCATAGCTTAAAAGAGTTGTGCTTAGAACTACTTGATATAAAATTAAATAAGCAACAACAATCTTCTGATTGGGGAAATGAAAATTTAACAGACAAGCAAAAAAGTTATGCTGCATCTGATGTTTTATATCTCCATAAAATAAAGGAAAAGCTAGATTTAATGCTAGAACGTGAAAATAGAAAAGAATTAGCCGAAAAGTGCTTTGAATTTCTTCCTACTCGTATTGAGCTAGATTCAATGGGTTGGGGGAGTGTAGATATCTTTAATCATCATATGTAATCACTTCACTTGAATCCAGAAAAATTTAGTTGATCAGCTGTTAATTGATACGCTATATTTATAAAAATTTAGGTATTTTATGAGTGATGATATTAAAGCGGTAAATGATCAAAATTTCGAATCTGAAGTTGCTAACCACAAAGGATTTGTGCTGGTAGATTTTTGGGCAGAATGGTGTGGACCATGCAAAAGTCTGATGCCACGTATCGAGCAATTGGCTGAGGATAGAAAAGGCAAGATCAAGATCTGCAAGTTCGACATAGATGGAGAAACTGAAGTGCCAAGTAAGTATGGAGTTCAATCTATACCTACTTTAATCATATTTCAAGATGGTAAGGAAATTGCACGCAAAATTGGCGCAATAAATGATTTACACAGTTGGGTTGATAGTGAAATAAGCGAGTAGACAAATTTCCTTTTGCGTGTATTATAGGTGTTGATAAAAGGGATTGTAGCTCAGTCGGTTAGAGCAGTTCGCTCATAACGAATTGGTCGTAGGTTCGAGTCCTACCAATCCCACCACTATCGATACAATTGCAAGGTCTACTTTCTTGGATAAGCTTTTTGCCTTATTAAAGTACTTGGTTGTTAGTGTTTGAAAAATCCATGATATTAGATTCCTTGCATAACTGGAATTCAAAAATTCCAGCGCGGTTTTCTTATTGGATCTCAGCTGGGATGACGCCTGGTTATGAAAGAAATCTATTGTCAAAAAAAATTACTTCCGCGTATTTTGAATCTGATTATAATGACAATTAGAGATATTTTAAGAGCTCAAATTTGTCTGCAGACTTTCAATTAATCTTTCAATAAAAAGCGTGCTCTTCAGCTTATATCTGTCGTGTGTGCGCTGCATTTTTTTCTAATCTTTTTATACAGGAGGATTTTATGTCCAGAATTCCAGATATTTGACCTTTACTTTAGCTAATCACAGGCGCCTGTGATTTTTATAAAGAAAGTGTAGGAAAAACTTTTTCCAGGCATAAATTTGCCATGTATACCTAAAAAGTAATTATATTAGCATAATGTTCATACTTATATGCTAATATTAATATTATTAAAATTGAAGAATATTATGGAACAACAAGCATCAAACAAAGAGAAAGGGATTGAATTTAGATATAATCAATGTAATCAGAAATGCCATTCCTACAAAACAAAACGGACAGACCAAGAATGCCTAGATAAATGCTATGAGAAGTACGTTTCTAAACTTTATCCACAAATTAGTGAGAAATTATTAGCTAGTGAAAACAATCTCTATGATGAAAGCGAAAAATTATTGCTTATAGCAAATGAAATACACAATCAAGATGCAATGTTTTTTTAATCACAAAAGAAACACTTATTTCAATATTTGCAGAGATGTTAGATTTTTAGATATACTCTGACTTATTGAACAATTCTTTAAATTGGTAAAATACTGTTTCTTTTCCTCTATTTCTTTTTCACTATTCTTTCCACATATCGCTTCTGTTTTTATCTCTGGTTGTTTCTCTTGATTGAGAGAGCCCTTCTTTTCAAAATAATTATCTGTGAATTCTAAAAAGAGTGAAATCAGCTCAGGAAGATTGTATTTGTGTTCACTTGATGAGCACAATTCTGTAATCGAAGAAAAGTGAATATCATCTGCCTTAATAGGTAGTAACGATAGAAACTTATTCCAGCATTTTCTCATTACTCCAACTTCAGGTTCAAGATTTTTTATTTTAGCTAAATTAGTATTCTCCATGAAAAACTCTTTGTATTGCTCAAAACCTTCAAAAGTTTCTTTTTTTTGGTAGTTTTTTTTCCTATGACTTTTTTCTATGTCAGAAATTTTAGTACCTATATTTGCCTGCTTACTAATAAAGCCATCGTTCTCTAGATTAAAACAAATTGTGTATGGAGTAATATCGTTTACTATTGTATGTGGCTTAAAGTGCCAACCAAAGCATTTGAGTATGAATTTTATTATAGCAGGAAATAGCCATTTAGGTTTTGATATGTGTAGTAATTTCACTACAAGTTTTTTGAATGAGCTAAAGGATTTATTGATAACGCATCTTAAATGAACATTGTCATCTTTTTTAAACTTTTTATAAACCTCTGCAGCTATTGGTCCTCCAGCACAGCTTCCATACAGTACTATATTGTCTGGGTGAATGCCTTGCTTTAGAAGATCTGAAATGACTGCAATTCCTGCATTTACTCGATTTTGACCGTTTAAAGAATGACCTTTGCTTTTTCCAGAACCAGGAAAATTAATAAGGTGAACATCCATACCTGCTTCAGCTGCCCAATTCCATTCACTTTTGTCTTCATCTGGCTCTTTTTCAAAAGTATATGTAAGCCCTGGAAAGTAAACTATATGCTTTTTCTTTCTGCTATCTGCACTGCTCTTCGAGTTTGACATCACTATCTTTTGAATTCGCATTCCATTTTGAACTTCTACGAACTCTTCCCTAATTTTTATTGTATTTTCTTCTGTTACTTTCATTTTGCGTTTTTCACTATATTGATTTAATAATACATGAAATTTTAGAAAAAATCAATTTTTACTAAAAAATTAACTTATAGCGTATCTATCTTTATATTTATTGGAATTAAGGTAGTAATGGGAAATGTCTCTTGACATTTGATAAACCTAAACGTAGCCTAAAACAATTTAGTGTTTATTTATGACATTTGTTCAATCACTTAATAATCAATTAGATAGTTTACACTTATTAAAACACCCATTTTACGAGTCATGGAATGAAGGTAGCTTAAGCCTGCAGGCTCTTCAAACCTATGCTAAGGAATATTATCACCATGTTGCTGCTTTCCCTCGTTATATCAGCGGTATACATTCTTTATGCCCCAATCTAAAGATGCGGCAAGTTTTACTTGGTAATTTAATAGAGGAAGAACAAGGCGATGAGAATCACCCAGAATTATGGCAGCGTTTTGCTGAAGGACTGGGAGTAGCACGTTCAGAACTTTGTGAAAATGAACAAATTAAGGAGACACGAGAATTAGTTGATGGTTATTTTGACATTGTAAAATCAGATTTTGCAGCAGGTCTTGGAGCTCTGTACGCTTATGAACGTCAAACTCCAGAGGTTTCTAAATCTAAAATTGAAGGTCTAAAAAAACACTATTCAATAAATGATGAGCGTCCTCTCAAATTTTTTACTGTTCATATGGAAGCTGATGAGTGGCATTCTGAAGAATGTGCAAACCTTATTGCAGATTTAAACGAAGAAGAACAAGAGAAAGTTATGCAAGGCGCTGAAAAAGGAGCAAAACTCTTATGGGGTTTTCTTGATGGCATGATGAATGTTGATGTTTGTCATTAATTATAAGTAGATACTAAATTCAGTGGTAGCATGTAATCTTCTTATATCTGATTTACGGCTTTGGGTTCATTTGGGATGTAGTGCAGAAGAGAAGTTTTCTCCCCAATTGGTGAGTATTGACGTTGATTTCACTTTTAAATCTCCTCCTTCAGGGCTTACAACTGATCAACTTAAAGATACTATCTGCTATTTGGAAGTAGTGCAAAATATTCAATCTCTTGTTCAGGGCAAGCAATTTAATTTAATCGAGCATTTAACTCATGATATATACAGGATGATTAACGACCTTTTTATGCAAAAAGAGCATTCTGTCAGGGTGACTACTCACAAAATCGCACCACCAGTTCCTGGTGTGCATGGGGGCGTTTTTTTTACTTACTGTAATGAATTGCAAGAATGATCTATATTTCTATTGGATCAAATATAGGGAATCGCCTTTCCCATTTACAAAGAGCTACTGAGTTACTAAAGAAGCGCTATTTAAAAGACTTAAAGTCTTCGATCATTCTAGAAACTAAGGCTATTTTACCAAATGGTGCTCCACCTGATTGGAACAAGCCATTTCTCAATATGATTGTCTATGGAAGTTGTTCTTCTTCTCCTGAGGAGCTACTAAAAGGCTTAAAACAAATCGAATGTGATATTGGTCGTCCACAAGTCTACGAAAAATGGGCACCTCGTGTTATTGATTTAGATATTTTGTTATGGGATGATCTAACGCTTGATACACCTGATCTTAAAATTCCTCACCCAGAATTGGTAAACAGGCCATTTTTGATCCACTTGATGGCAATGGTTAACAAAACATTTGCTTTCAATGTTCAAGACTGTTTTTCAAAGAGTTTTACGATTTCACCAAAGCTTATGGGTATTGTCAACATTACCCCTGATTCATTTTCAGATGGTGGTCTTTATTATGATGCGAATCGAGCAACCAAGCAGGCATTGCAGCTGGTATCAGATGGTGCAAGCATAGTTGATCTTGGAGCTCAATCAACAAGGCCTGGAGCTTCAATAAAGACGCCAGAGGAAGAGTATGAACGTCTAAAACCAGTACTTGATAATCTTAGCGACTATATGAAAAATGGTGATATTGAAGTCAGCATTGATAGTTTTTGGCCAGACGTTATTTTAAACGTTTTGAAGCACTACAATATTGCCTGGGTAAATGATCAGAAGGGAGATCTGAGTAGTAATACCTTAAAAGAAGTTGCTAGCAGTGGGTGTAGTGTCGTTATTATGCATTCACTTTCGATACCACCACATAAGGACAATATTATTCCACATGATATTGACCCAATTGATATCATAAATAATTGGGCAGAGGAGAGCATTAATAGGTTACTTGCCCTTGGTTTTGATGAAAGTTCAATAATTATTGATCCTGGTATTGGTTTTGGCAAATCTATGTATCAGAATATTCAGATTTTACGCAGTATAGAAACTTTACAAAATTTTGGCTGCAAGGTTTTAGTTGGCCATTCCAGAAAGTCATTTATTTCCTCTTTTTCCATAGAATCTCCCTCTAATAGAGATTTAGAAACAATTGCTATATCTGCTATACTGCAAAATAAGGTTGATTTCCTTAGAGTGCATAATGTACGCGACCACATGAGATTTTTTGTAGCCCAAGCTGTCTTAAAGTGATGAAGATTATTGGAATTATGGCTGTTGACCCTAATGGGGTAATTGGAATAAATAATGATTTGCCCTGGCGTTATCCAAGTGAGTTTAAACATTTTTGTCAAGTAACTGACAAGCAAGTTATTGTGATGGGAAGAAAGACATTTGAAACCGTGCCTCAGAGTATACTAAAGAATCGTACACCTATTGTTTTCTCCCGTAACAAGTGTTTTAATAGAGGCCCAAAATGTACTGTTGTCTCTTCCATGCAAGAATTTCTGTCAATTCAAAGTATAGCTCTTCTCATAATAGTCAGAATAAAAAAGCAGAATCAACAGCTTGACGGAAAGACTTAAAAATAGGGATATTTTTTCTAGCTCTGTTCTTTATAGCAAACCACTGATGCTCAATTTTGTTAAAGTCTGGAGAATATGGAGGAAGATAAAGAATTTCAGCACCAACTCCTTTAGCAAGATTATCTATTTTTTTAGATTTATGAAAAGTAGCGTTATCAAGAATTACAGTTTGGCCAGACCTTAAAATTGGAGTTAAAAACTGCTCAAACCAAGCCTCGAAAACATCCTTATTGCAATATCCTTCAAAGGTCAATGGAGCAATGATTTTCTCTTTATTTAGAGCTGCAATCATACTGACCCGCTGAGCTTTTTTACCTGATTTTAGTGAATGAAACCTCTCTCCTTTTCTGCAGTATCCGTATGGGTAGTCTTCTGTATTATCTATTCCAGATTCGTCAATATATACAAGATTTTCATGACGTTTTGTTGCTATAACCTTTGAAAAGTGAGCTCGCTTCTCTTCATTTCTTTCTTTATATCCGTAGGTCTTTTTTTCTTGTAAATCCAATATTTTTAAGTGCACGGTGAATCGTTTGTCTACTGATATTGCCCCAGAGTTTAGCCATCTCTGACTGAGTTTTGCCACCATGGTTTTTTGCAAATTTGGTAAAAACATTCCAGTCAGTAATTTTATGGTTATATCCTACGCTTCCAGGCTTTTTTGACTGAAAATCTCCCGTTTCCTTACGTCTTTTCTGCCACTCATATAGAGTTGTTTTTCCAATTTTAAATCTCTCGGCAACATTTGCTCTACTTTCTCCTTCATCCAATGCTTCCATTGCTTTTTTCCTTAAGTCGTAACTATACGCTGCTGGCATACAAACCCCACTACCATAAATCCATATCTTAACTTGTTTGGATTATTATGAGAAGAGCTATAGTTCTCAAGTCTTTGTGATTGGTGGGGCACAAATAGTACACCTTTTTTTAGAGCATAACCTAATCTCAGAATTTATTATGACTGAAATGCATAAAACTTATAAAGGTGATACGTATTTCAATTTAGCACTCCTTGATCAGTGGAATAAAACTATTCTCACTAAAACTAAAGACTATACTATATGCAATTGTGTCCGTTCAGCAGAGTAGTAAAATAAGGTAGGCGAGAAAAGACAACTATCAGTGCATGACACTGGCTCCTTTATGATGGTCAGTGCCCAGAAACTGGCATCCAGTTAAATTTATGGATCTCAGTGTTAGCTACTTAAATAACAGGGGAGAGCTACTAAATGACATCTTCAATTTCTGTACAGCTACATCGCAAGAAAGGAAGCACTGGCTTTCACATTAGCAAATTCCCTGAATAGATGAATACAATTTAATGCATAATGAAGTGTGACCTTAGCCAAAAAAAAAGCAGCAAAAAAGTTAACGCGTTCTAGACGTAACTTTACTAAGTACCATTTCTCTTAATTCTTCAGTCAGTGTGCCACTATCCAAAACACTGTTATGAGGATCATCTCCATATATAAACAGATCATCACGAATCTTAATCGGATTACCATTTAATAATTGATCACCTCTTATCGCATTTACCAATTGTGCAGGCAGTGGTATTAATGTGTCTCTTGCGTGATTAATAATTACTATTGGCGTTTTTTCATTTTGTGACTTTTGCAAATTATCTGCTATATCAAAGTCTAAAGCGAAGGCTTTTAGTATTCTTTTTAGTAGGAATAAAGGCAGTATACTCAAAATTTTCGTTTGAGGCATTGGAAAATGCTCTATTGCTGTATGAAAAGAACTAAAAGTGCTAGTGAAGACGATTCCTCCAAGTTTAACATCTCTATTCGCAAAATGCCTTGATACTTCCGATGCAACTGCTCCTCCAAAAGAATGACCGAAAAGTATAATATTTTCGGGTTTTACACCTTGATATATTAGTTGATCAATTTGCTCTATTGAAGACTTGAATAACTTTTGATCCTTATTTAGAAACGGAATCATGAGTAGGAATATAGATAAAAAAACACAAGCTGAAGCTGATAAGACTGCCAATCCAGCTGTTCTAGCTGTTATTGGATTAGTGAGCAGTATGACAGTAGGTGGCAATATTGATGCTAGTAAGCATACGAAGCTGGTTAAGGCATAAGTTACTATAATTTTGAAATGCAGCCGGGTATTTGTGTGCATGAGTGTGAAAATTAGGTATATCATGGTGGTGCATGAGCTCAGATTGCATATCTTTACAGAATGTAGTTGCATTTTTATAATTATCCCCTAACCCATGAAAGAATATAAGATGTATTTCTTTTTCTTTAGTGTTAGGCATTATTTTCACTATTAAATATTTTCAATTATATACTATTCTTATAATTTTGTTGAGCTTTTTCTATGTTAACTAGTGAACCGGCAATCTTAAAATGCTTGCAAGATCTACTTACATCAAGGTGCATGAGTTTTTTTTGTATCCGTTCATCAGAGTAGTAAAATAAGAAAAAGAGAAAAGAAGACTAAATGAATTTCATCCGAGTAGCTGATACTGGCATCTATATAAAGACAATCTAATGCACTCATTTAAAGTGAAGTTTTCTGGATCCCAGTGTCTAGGCACTGGGATGACAAGAAAAGAGTTGACTTGAATGACACCGAATAGGTATTGGGACAGAGGCTACTTGAATAATATTTTACCATGTCATTCCAGCACTTGATGCTGGAATCCAGAAGTTTTTTGAGCACAAAAGTCATGCTAAGTTTTTGTTGTTAAGAAAGGCTGGATAGCTACTTGCATGACATCATTTGTTACTGTGTTTTTGTCTATCTTATTTTGCTACTCTACTGAACGAATACACAAAATCTAACTTTTTTCTATACAACCAGCCAGGTCAAGAAAGGTGAATCTATCTCTTGTTGCAAATGTAAGATTGACTACCTTGCAATATTGCTCTTTGTTCCAATTAAGATGCTCCGGTAAGTACGGAATTGATAGATCTTCAAATACTTTCTGCAGGTGTTTTGCAGATAGTAAATTTTGCTTAATTAAACTAGAAATATTACTCCATTCTTTGCAAATAATCTCTTGAATTTTTTGCTGCATCATTTGCTTCTGCTTTAGAATTTTTATAAATTCGGTATTACCAAAGCACTGAGTTATATGTTTTACATCTAAAGTGATCGGTTTGGTAATCGGGTTTCGTATTGACAATATCTCCTCTTGCAAGTTAGCCATGGTAATCGTTGTCACAGCAATTTTTTCCCCATGTAACGAGGAGGAATAATCCTGTGTTACCATCTCAATTGCATGAGCTATCATATGTTCTCCTTGACTTGCAGAGTAACTGCCTTTTGACATCACCATTCCGAGTCCTGAAATCAATAAGGCTTCCATAAGTAATAAAACTACTCTTTTATCTTTTTTAGCAAGTGCCAAGTGTTCTCTGAGCAAAATTTCCTCCAGATTGCGAACAAGTTTAAAGGGGAGTTCATTATATTCTGTGCCAAGTAATAGATGAGATAATAGCCAATCGGCTTGTACTGTTGAACGGCAGATGAAATCTGCAAATCCACTTAATGTGAGGCGTAGTGGTGCGTTGGCAATTATATCGGTATCAATGTATATTGCCTTTGGAAGATGTGCTCCGAACGATTTTTTATATCCATCAACTAATATTGAAGCGTTTGCAGAGCTATATCCATTCATGGAAGCAGCTGTTGGAAAGGATATGTAGTCTTTGCCTTCTAAATAGCTTGCGTACTTACAGATATCATTAACAGTGCCACTGCCAAATGCAACCATTAAGTCACTATCTTTTGCTTTATTTCTAACTAGGTTTACAGCTTGGAGAGAAGCAGCTCTGTTCAGTCTATTTGGTGTCATCCAAGTAGCGTGACACTGCGATCCATCATAGTCACGCGCTGGAATGACAGGTGTGGCTGGAATAATTAAATGAGAAACTTTATTAAGTATGTTTTTGTTTAAAAGTTTTGCTGTATTTTCATCTGCAATCAGAAAAATGTCATTTCCATATTGTCTACATATTTCATAGATATTATCAGCAACTTCCCTAATAAGAACTTGTTCTGTGTGCTGTAATATTTGTTTTAAATATCGCATAGAATGTTTACAATACGGTAATGTTAGTATTTCAAGATTGGTATGAAGATTGACCCTGTAGAACTAACTAAGAAATTAATTTCTTTTAAAAGTATAACACCAAAAGACGATGGGGCAATAGAGCATATAGCAGCCATTCTCAAGAAAAGTGGTTTTGAATGTGAGATTTTAGAGTTTGGTGATAAAGTTAAAAATCTTTATGCGAAATATATAAATGGAGTACCAAACTTGTGTTTTGCTGGACATGTTGATGTTGTACCACCAGGTGAGTTAAAAGATTGGATATCTGATCCATTTAAGCCAGAAATTAGAGATGGAATGCTATATGGAAGAGGAGCAGCTGATATGAAAAGTGGAATAGCCGCATTTATTGCTGCTATCGTAGATTCAGTTGCAGGTAAGTTTCGATTCAGCGGTTCAATCAGTGCATTGATTACCAGCGCTGAAGAAAGCACGGAAGAACATGGAACAAAGGCCGTTTTGGAATGGATGAAAAGCAAGCAAAAAAAGATAGATTTTTGTATAGTTGGAGAACCAACGAGTAGTGAGAAATTAGGTGATACCATAAAAATAGGTAGAAGAGGTTCTGCAACATTTAAATTGATTTGCCATGGAAAACAAGGGCACGTTGCCTATCCAGAACTAGCGGATAATCCAATATATAAAATGATATCGATACTAAGTAAGATAAAAGATACCACTTTTGATACTGGTAATAAATATTTTCAGCCTTCACATTGCGAAATTACTACTATCGACGTTGGAAATAATACTAATAATCTAATACCTAGCTCAATAGCAGCAGGTTTCAATATTCGATATAACAACATACAGACGCTTGACGGCTTATATAAGCTGATTGATGAAATATGCTCTAGTGTAACTAACGATTATAAACTGTCTATGCAGAGCAGCAGAAACGTTTTTCTCTCTATTCCTGATAGAAATACTGATATTATGCTTGATGCGATAAATAAAATTACCGGCATTGATGCTGTGCTGAGTACAAATGGTGGCACATCTGATGCTGCGTTTATTAAGGATATTTGTCCAGTAATTGAATTTGGTATGATCAACAAAACCGCACATCAGGTAAATGAATGCGTATCAATAGACGATATACATAAATTAACAGCTATATATAAGGAGTTTATAAAAAATTATTTTTACCCCACTAATAAAATATTAAACCAGATCAATGTAATTGGTAATACGCCTGATGGTCCATTATTAGCTTGAGGTGCAGTTGCATAGAGAAGAAAACTTACTAGACACATTTTACCAGCCCCTTATTATAATATTAAGGGTATTTTTGACTCAAAACTTGTCTTTGATCTGTGCGAGCTCAATAACAAAAATTCAGTAGAAAGCTTATTGGCGAAAATTATCTGTTCAGCAGAGTGACAAAATAAGATAGACAAAAAGGGTATAAGAACAAATAGTGTCATGCAACACTGGTTTTTGTACACAAAACGTTGTAAAGCGCTTTTGTCAACCTGGATTCCAGCAGGCTTTGTTGCACCACTCAAGGAAAGAACAGGCAGTTACTGATGGAATTTGTTATAAAATAGATATTTAGCCGACAAAGGAAAAATATGCCAATAAGAATGAAAGTCAGTAACTGCAATGAATATAACAAATTTCTTCAAGAAAGGGGAAATGTTTTTCATTATATCAACGATGCCATTGAAAATTGGTACGAAAATAGTCCAAAAGTAGCAGGTGGCAACAATGTCTACAGCGACAAAGTAGTGATTCTAATTCACATAATAACCTATCTATTCAGGATTGGTCTTAGGCAAACAGTGGGATTTATAGAGAAATATCTTGAGCAAATAGGGAAAATTTTGCAAATTATCAGCTATTCGCAGGCTTCAAGAAGGTTTAAAAAGCTTAATATCAAAATCAACGACTGCAGAGTTGATAAGAACGATATGGAAGATATTGAAATTGCTATAGATAGTACAGGTATCAGCATCTACAATAATATTCCAGGCCATAGTAAGGCAAATGGTACAGATAGAAAGTATCGCCGCTATGAGCAAACAAGATGTAATGCTAGAGATAGGTAGTAAAAAAGTTATAGCTGCAAAATACAGTAGTGGAGTTTATTCCGACCACTATGGAGCCTGTGATCTTATTGAAAGAGTGGATACCAAGTATAACATAAGCACGATATATGCAGATAGATCGAAAGAAGTTATACAAACTGTGCGATGAGCTTGACATAAAGACAAGGATTCCTCCGCAAAATAATGCAGTAGAGCATCCAAAGTTGGATTATATGAATGAGAGAAATTCTACAATCAAGCTCATAAAGTCATATGATGAAGATGGTATGAAGAGGTGGAAAAAAGAGATAAATTATTGGAAGAGATCTTATATAGAAAGTTTTTTCTCGCGACTGAAGCAAATATTTGGATTTAGTTTTAGGAATAAATCTGAGATTAATCGTGAGAAGGAACTGCTACTCAAGTGTTATTTGCTTAACAAATTTACTGAAATAGGCATGGCTAAGTTTGATATAGCTTCATGAATTTATTATACATTACCCACTATCCGAAGAGCTGTGCAACAAAGCCCACTGGAATCCAGAAATTTTTTGAGAACAAAAGTTATGCTAAGTTTTTGTTGGTAAGAAAGGCTGGTGTCTAGGCACTGGGATGACAGTAGTGTGAGATGGGGCTACTTGGATCTAATTTGCTATTCACAATCCAATTATTACCTTGTTTAAAATAAATATTGAATTTTTATTTTAGTTATATAATAATTAAATATATCATTTAAGATTAAAGATGAGATTATGACAAGTGATCAATTACTAGCAGAAGTACTGAGTATAATTAACGATAAGACAGATTTAAATGAAGATAATATAATTCAGGAAATAGAAGAAGAACTAAAGAAACAGAATCAAGATCTACATGAAGAGTGGAAGAAAGTTGGATTTGATGTAAATCATTTATTTAGTCAAGAACTTACATTGTTGCACGTAGCTGCTAGAGGTGGCTTTGAAAACGTAGCAAAAGTCCTGGTAGCAGGAGGAGCTGATGTTAATAAGAAAGATAGTAAGCGCGAGAAGATTCCTTTACATTTAGCTGCTGAAAATGGTCATGTTGAAGTAGTAGAATTTTTCTTAAATAAAGGAATAAGTGTTAATGTAATGGATAAAGAGGGCAATACCCCTTTGCATTATGCTGCAGATAATGGAAGTAGAAAAACAATATCAATTCTAATAAGAAAAAATGCAGATCCTTGGTTAAAGAATTTTTATGGTAAAACTCCAGTGAATATTTATGCATTCAAGCATCCTAATGGCTCTGGATACTTAATGCAGCTGAAAAAAGCGAAAATTCAAGGTTATATCGTTTTTGGCTCAATGTTGTTGTTAGGTGCTGCTATGGCAACATCAATTGTTGCGGTTAATTTAATTGTACCTGATGTGCCTGTATTAAAGGTGTTATTGTGTGTAAGTATTTTGTATGCATTTGCATCTATAGCTAAATATATTACGTACAAAGCGGCTGAATTGGATGCTGAAAATGAGATTAAAAACGAGCAAGATTCAAACATAATAAATATTGAAGAAGTGAGTGATGAAAAAAAATCGGTTAATAAAGCAACGCACTCAAAAGAATTAAATGATCTTGTTTGTGCAATAAAAGGCTCTTCTAGAATAGAGATAGTTGATCCAGACAAGCAGAAAAAAGTAACACTTGATGGTGTTATTGTTTCAGATGAAGTAAGAAAAGAGTTAAAAATGATTTGTGGTCATATATCAGAGAAGAAGAAGAAAGCTCTTGAAATGCTAAGTTGCAAAATGCCAACAGGCTATATTTTATATGGTCGACCTGGAAATGGTAAAACTCTTATTGCTCGTGCAATTGCATGTGAAGCTAATGCTAAATTTATTAGCGTTTCTGGATCTGAATGTATGCAAAAATATGCTGGACAAAGCGCACATTACATAAAAGATCTTTTTGCAAAAGCGAGAGAAAATGCTCCTTGCATAGTCTTTATAGATGAAATAGATGCTGTTTGTACAAAACGTAGTAATAATAATGCATACAATGACGAAGAACGCAACCGAATTGTAAATCAGTTTTTACATGAACTTGATGGTTTTAATCCTATAGAAGGCGTGACAGTCATTGCTGCAACTAATCGTCTAGAAAGTTTAGATGAAGCAGTAATTAGATCAGGTCGCCTCTCTAAACATATTGAAATTATTTTACCAGATAAAAGCCTACGTGAAAAAATATTGGGTCTTTATACGGAGAAAGTGCCAATGGAACCAGATGTAAATCTAGCAAAACTTGCAGAAGAAACTAATGGTTTTTCAGGAGCTGATCTAGAAAATTTGGTAAATGAAGCAAAACTTCATGCTGTAGATCAGATTTGCGAAGAAGAGTCAGAAGATGAAGAGCTAAAAGTGACAGTGAACATGGATGATTTCAATAATGTACTTAAAGATCTTAAATCTAAAAAGGTTGAGAATGAGCAAGTGGATAGTAAGATGGAGTTGTTGAACAATATTGTGAATTTTGCAAATTTGAGCAAAATGCTTAATAAAAGTGCATAGAAAACATATGGAGCTGCTTTATTGTAAAGCAGGAAAGTGATTCAGCGAATGTAAATGCAAAAGTAGAGATAGAGTACAGAGAAAGCGGGTAAAATAGTGATTTTAATTGTGTTAGATAGATTTTGACTTTCTGTTCTTTTTCTTACTATTTATCACAAATCTCCCTAACGTTTATATCTCTCTTACAGATTCATTCAAACTTAATTAAGTGGGAGTATTGTTAATGCGAAAAGGGTTTAATTAAAATGGTATGGCGTGTGAGGAAGACATACATCAATTGGTAGAAAGTGGATTTGATATTAACTCAAAAGATGTAAGCGGAGTCACTCTCTTACATAAGTTTACAAAAGAAGGCGATTTAGTTGGAGTAAAATCATTATTAGAACACGAAGCTGACTTTAATGTTGTGGACAACGAAAATAGAAATCCACTGCATTATGCTATTATGCATGGACACAAAAAAATTGCTAAACTTCTTGTTAATCAACTGACAATTAATTCTAGAGATAAAAATGGATTTACTCCACTTCACCTTGCTACACTACAAGATGATACAGAATTAATGGATTTTTTAATAACAAAAGGCGCAAAAGTTAATGAAAAAGATGCTGAGGAAGGCTATACTCCTCTTCACATAGCTTCATTATACGGTTCTAAAAAGAGCGTCCAGATTTTAATTGATAGCGGAGCAAATCTTGAATGTGAAGATAACAACTTTCGTACTCCTTTATTTTTGACCATTTATCAATGTACTACACATTATGAAAGTAGAGCAGAGATTATAGAATATCTGATAAAGAAAGGTGCAAACATAGAAGCAAAAGATGCAGAAAATAATACTACGCTTTTTCTAGCAGCATATAACAACAAAATGCAACTGGTAAAGCTTATTGTAAAGCAAGCAAAAGCTAGGTTAAAAGAGTTTATTTGCATAAAAAACAAACATGGCTTTGATGCACTGGATTGCGCTATTGAGCATAATAATAGGCAAATGGTAACATTTCTTGTTTCAAAGGGAATAGAAGCAGATGACCAAGATTGTAGCGGTAACACCAGATTACATAAAGCTAGCTATAATGGTGATACTAAAGCAGTTAAGTTCTTATTGGAGCTTAAGGTAAACGTTAATGCCGTAACTAGATGCAACAGAACTCCTCTGCTACTTGCAGCTAAAAAAGGTCATATAGAAATTGTAAGAATGTTGTTAGCAGTAAAAGCCAATATGAATATTTGTGATCAACAAGGTTTTACACCTCTGCATCTTACTATTCAAAAGGATTATTTTGATATAGCTCAGCTATTAATAGAAAAAGGGGCAATTAATTGTAGTAATGATTATACTGCAATAGATATGTTTATTGACAAGGCTCATAGCAAAAAAAATATTGAAGAAAATTACAAAAAATTTTGTAGGTTTTTGATGCTTTACTTGAAAGAGCTACATAGTAAACACAAAGCCTTTTGTGTACTTTCAATCCTAGCTCTAAGCTTAACAATTATAGGTTTACCATTTATTTTCAAGCCTATTATTAAATATAGAGAAAGAAGTAAAATATATAAAAAAATTAGGGCTATGCTGATTTATATTTAAGTATAACAGGAGAACTAAGCTAATATATGACAATTATCTGCTCGATAAAAATGGAATTAAATGTATCCGTTTAGCAGAGTGGCAAAATAAAATAGACAAAACCATAAAAATAAATGGTGTCATGCAATTTGAGCTTCGGCATAGATCCCACATAAATTTTTTGGTACATATTTTTTCAACATTAATTTCGTATTCCATTCAAAGAATATTAATATTGGCATATAAGTATGAATATTATGCTAATATAATTACTTTTTAGGTATACATGGCAAATTTATGCCTGGAAACAGTTTTTCCTACACTTTCTTTATAAAAATCACAGGCGCCTGTTATTAGCTAAAGTAAAGGTCAAGTATCTGGAATTCTGGACATAAAATCCTCCTGTATAAAAAGATTAGAAAAAAATGCAGCGCACATATGACAGACCGCTGAAAAAGATACGCTACGTTTTTTATTGAAAAGTTAACTGAAAGTCTGCAGACAAAGATAGATTTTGAGCTCTTAAAATATCTCTAATTGTCATTATAATCAGATTCAAAATATGCGGAAGTAATTTTTTTTGACAATAGATTTCTTGCATAACCAACCAGCTGGGATCCAACTAAACACTTTACAACGTTTTTTGCGCGAAAAGGCTGGATGCCAGTGTCAGCTACTTGCATGACATCGTCTTGGATGAAAATCAGTACGTGATGCACCAAAAATTGTGCATCAAAAGGGTGTCATTTGAGTAACTTTTTTGTTGTCGTGCCAGTGTCAGCTACTTTCATGACACCTATTTGTTCCTATGATAGTCTTATCTGTCTATCTTATTTTGCTACTCTGCTGAACAGATACGTTTTTTTTACCTTTTTTATTCTGTAAATTTTTTAGTATTTGTATGTTTAACATAAGAACTACACAAGACTACAAATGGTGAATCAGCATTACCTTAAAGAGAGTACCCATATTTTCAGTTAACCTTAAAAATTCACTGAAGATCTTATTCTTCTGTTCATTACTTGCATTTTTCATTAAAGCTTGTGCTCTTTCCTTTATACCAAAAAGGTGTAAAAATTCTCTTTGAGTCAAAATCTCACAATTTACGTGCCTTAATGAATCTTTTAATGATTGAAAGTTCACAAGTGCAGTGATGTCACTATTACCGACGTTTTCAAGAAAATTAGTATATTTATGCTGCCTTATCGATTGCAAAGTGCTCTTATATTCAGGATATACATAACCATAATCTATAATCAGGGCAGCTCCTCCGTTATTGACTATCTTATTCTCAAGTTTCTTTAATATTTCGATTCCGGCTAGGCATACTTCCACTACTGCACCATTGAAACCCCCTGTCATTCCAGTCTGGAATCCAGTTTTTGGTCTGGTTAAGCACTGGAGTGACAATGAAAGACTGCCATCATCTTGTTTTATTACTCTATTTTCATACCACTGCTCATCACGATAAATAAATTGGTCAATTGGAAGGGCGTCAAATAACTCATTTGCAAAAAAAATAGTTGGCTGATTTGGTAAGTTGTCGACATCTGTGTGCCAATTAATATCTAATCCCTTTAATTTTTCCTTTTGTATTTTCTGTAAAAGAGGACTTATTTCAACTAGGTGAATGTTCATTGAGCTAAAAAAACAGCTGTATTTTTTAGTAACTCTTATTATATCGTGAATGAGTGTTCCTTTACCTGGTCCAAGTTCAACTAGAGAAAATTTTGATGGCTTTCCTAATTTTTCCCATGTATTCATTATCCACACTGCAATTGTTTCACCAAATAGCTGACTAATTTCAGGTGCAGTAATGAAGTCACCATCTTTGCCAAGTGGTAATTTATTCATGTAATAACCGTACTCTTTATGATATAGAGCAGCACTTATGAAATCGCTGATAGATATTGATCCTTGGCTTTTATCAATTAATTCGTGTATATAAGTGAGCATATTATTAATAAACATTTAACTATAGCGTGCCATACTATAAAATAGTGGAGTATTTATATATATAATATAAGTTTAAAAACATATGAGTAGTATTCCTTTGGTTATGGACAATCAAGATACGGATTATGTTACCCTTATACCTCAAGATGATGGTATTGAATATAAATTTAAAGAAGCTATCAATTTTGTAGAAAATAAGGTTGTAAGTGCTGATGGATTAACTTTAGCGGAGGTATTTCAAGCATTGGTTCAAATGTTGAATGGTGATCTAGAGTTAGTAAAAAAAGTGTTAGCATATACTAATATTATGGTAAAACATGGAATGAGGGTAGCAAAAGAGTCACAGCTAAGCAGAGCCGATGTTCGTCGAGCTTTAGAAGGCAAAGAAAGTGTGTTTAATAGGCAAGATTTTATCAAAAAACCACCTCTTGTATCTTCTATAAAATCGGTTAAAAAGAAAAGTAGAGGTCTTTAAATGGCTGAGTCTATAAAAAAATTTACTGTACAGTGTGATTTCAAAGGACAGAATGCACCTTTTGCAGTATATATAGGAAATCCAAAGGGTGATACTCATCCAATTCACCATCAAGATTCATGGCTTGCAAAGGAGCGTGGAGGAAACATTCCTAATAAAGTTAAAGAAAGTTTGCAAAAATTATACAAGTTGTCTCAAGAAAACGGGATCTCTTTTCCAGAATTATGCGCATATGCCATTACTATAGTTAGTAATAATGATAAAAAAAGTGACGGTAAGTAGTTAGATTCTCAATATTTCATTTATAGAAGTTTTTGATCTCGTCTTCTCGTCCACTTTTTTTACTATAACTGCACAATAGGTTGAGACATTATTTCTAGATCGAGTAGATCCTGGCACGACTACAGAATAAGGTGGCACTTCACCGTAAAATACTTTGTTCGTTTCCCTATCAATGATTTTTGTTGATGCTCCAATAAACACCCCCATACTAAGGACTGATCCTTCTCTTATTATAACACCTTCGGCTACCTCACTGCGCGCTCCAATAAAGCAATTATCCTCTATAATGACTGGAGAAGCTTGAATAGGCTCGAGAACTCCGCCTATTCCCACTCCACCGGAAATATGACAGTTTTTTCCTATTTGTGCACAACTACCAACTGTTGACCAAGTGTCTATCATTGTGCCAGAATCAATGTATGCACCAACGTTGATAAAGCTTGGCATTAGAACAACATTTTTACCTATGTAAGCAGATTGGCGGACAAAACATCCAGGAACTGCTCTAATTTTTGAATGGTAAAATTTTTCTTCATTCCATTCACTAAACTTACTACCGATTTTGTCAAACCAGCAATTGGTGTTGTCTATTATTTTGCTTTCCTCAGTGAGGAAATGTAATAATATTGACTGCTTTATCCACTTATGTACTATCCATTCTCCACTTGATAGCTTTTCTGCTACTCTAATTTTACCACTGTCAAGTAACTCAATTACCTCTTTGATTATTAATCTTGCTTCGTGTTTTAGATTATAGTCGTTAAGTTTTTCTTTATCTTTCCAAATATTTTCTATCTCATCTTGTAATTTTTTAGTTGCAAATTTTTCATTTATTATATACATATTGATATCAAATTTATATTATTTTATACGTAAGCACTATGAAAATACAATGTCATAATTGTACTAAAACTTACTTAGTATCTCGTGGGCAAATAGGTGAATCTGGAAGAAAAGTGAAATGTACAAACTGCAATCACATGTGGCATGAGTATCTAAAAGAAATGTCAAGTGAATTGTGCCCTGCTGGTATACAAGAAAAAAAAGCTAACTGGAGGCAAAGTTTAACTCTAGCTTTTGCAACAGTTGCAGGGTTATGCGTTATAATTGTTGGTGGTATCTTTCCAGGAGAGGTAAGTAAGATATATAAAGCAGTTAGTTCATATAAAGATTCAATAAGCCATAAATTAGGATACAAAAAAGTGCAAACGGAAAATTCAAGTGCGAGAGAACTTGTTGTAAATGAGTTTTATCAAGATTACCTTTTTCTATCTAATTTTAGATCTAATTAAATAGGCATAAGTCATCAATGTTATGCAAATAACTACACTTATTCCTTTATGATAGTGTCATTCCAATTTCAGCTACTTTCATGACGCCCTATGATTGTTATTACATCGTTTACTATAGATTTGTTTCAGAAGCTTACATCCAGAAAACTTGTATAGATTTTTTCTACTTCTGTGATATTATAAGCCTGTGATGATAAAATAAGTGGATATGGATAAGTCAGCGTATGAAATCATAGAGCATGAGTATGATGTGGTGATAGTAGGTGCAGGTGGAGCAGGGCTTAGAGCAACACTTGGAATGGCTGCAACTAATTTTTCAGTTGCCTGTATTTCTAAGATTTTCCCTACACGGAGTCATACAGTTGCAGCACAAGGCGGAATTAGTGCAGCCTTGAGCAACATTGCTGAAGATGATTGGCGCTGGCATGCGTATGACACAATAAAAGGTTCAGACTGGCTTGGCGATCAAGATGCAATAGAGTATATGTGTAAAAATGCTGCCAAAGCTGTGATTGAACTTGAAAATTTTGGTGTACCCTTTTCTCGTACGGAAGATGGAAAAATATATCAGCGTGCCTTTGGTGGAATGACAACTCACTTTGGTAAAGGAAAATCGGCTCAGCGTACTTGTGCAGCAGCAGATAAAACTGGGCATGCAATTCTTCATACTCTATATCAGCAATGTCTTAAATTTAACGCTGAATTTTTTGTCGAATATTTTGTAATCGATTTGATTATGGACAAAGGGACATGCTGTGGGGTGATAGCTTGGTCGCTGTGTGATGGTACGTTGCATAGATTTCGTGCACATTTTGTGGTAATAGCAACAGGTGGTTATGGACGTGTTTATTTTTCTGCAACAAGTGCACACACCTGCACAGGTGATGGTAATGGCATGGTGGTAAGAGCTGGGTTGCCACTTGAAGATATGGAGTTTGTGCAATTTCATCCAACAGGAATATATGGCTCAGGGTGCTTGATGACGGAAGGATGCCGCGGTGAAGGTGGGTACCTCGTTAATTCTCAGGGTGAGAAGTTTATGGAACGTTATGCGCCAAAGGCAAAAGATTTGGCTTCTCGTGATGTAGTAAGTCGAGCAATGACAATTGAAATTAGAGAGGGAAGGGGAGTTGGGCCAAAGAAAGATCACATGTACTTGAATATATCGCATCTTGATCCGGAAGTAATAAAGCTCAGATTGCCAGGTATTAGTGAAACAGCAAAGACCTTTGCAGGAGTTGATGTTACTAAAGATCCGATACCTGTTATTCCAACTGTTCACTACAACATGGGCGGTATTCCAACCAACTATCATGGGGAAGTGATCACGTTGCAAAAAGGTAAAGAAGAAGTGGTAGAAGGATTATTTGCAATAGGAGAGGCAGCATGTGTTTCTGTACATGGTGCAAATCGACTAGGTTCCAACTCGCTTCTTGATCTTGTGGTTTTTGGTAGAGCTGCCGCGCTTAGGGCAAAAGAAAAATTGAAACCTGATACACCACATAAAAAATTGCATTCAGACTGCACAGACTGGATAGTAGATAGATTTAATAAAATGAGATTTGCTTCCGGAGAGTTCAAAGTAGCAAAAATACGAAGTGAAATGCAGCACACTATGCAGAAATATGCATCGGTATTCCGTGTTGCTGAAGTTTTAGAGGAAGGTAAAAAAGCTATAAAAGAAGTAGCAAAAATGATGCCTAACATTGCAGTTGAAGATCGTAGTATGATATGGAATAGTGATTTGGTTGAAGCTCTGGAGCTTGCCAATATGATTCCACAAGCAGTTATTACCATGGAATGCGCAGCTAATCGCGAGGAAAGCAGGGGTGCTCATGCTCGTGAAGATTTCCCTGAACGTGATGATAAAAACTGGATGAAGCATACTATAGCATGGCTTAAAGAAGAGAAAAGCCAAGTTAGTGTAGAAATTGACTATAAAAAAGTTGCTGAAAAAACTCTGAGCGATGAGATTGATTTCATCGCCCCGGAAAAGAGAATTTATTAGTTAACCCATCTGGTTTATTTATAAATTGACGTAGTATTGATACATAGCTCATTTGAGTAGCTGGGCTTTCTGTATGCTCCGATTGATTTGACGATCTTTGTACTTCTTGCTCTGCTGAGTTGTTAGCTAAATTTTGTTGTTCAGTAATATTTTCAGGTTGTTTTGCAGCTAGGTGATCATCTTTACGGCTTTGCTTATCGTTGGTTAATTCCTTAACAGACTTCCTAATGCCGCTAAGTCCCAAAGTGAATATCAGACAGACCACTCCTGTTATAGCTATGATGGGTAACGCTGCTCCAATTGCAATTTGTCCTTGAAAGCAAGAAAGTGTTACCATTGTAATAATAGTAGTTGCTACTGTGATTGCTAACAATACACTAGCTCTCCTGCCCGGATCAATGCATTTCCATACAACAGATGCTCCTTTTTTTACACCAGAACCTAGCTTTTTAATGCCTGATTGACATTTTTTCGAAGCAGTTCCACAGTGGTATTTTTCCTCAAGCTTCTCTTTTAGTTCTTTAGCTTTCTCCTGTGCTTTCTGTGGAGTGCTTGAACAATCTTTTAGATCTCGTAAAGTTAAATAGTACTTTTTAGTATGGAGTTCTGGATCTTCTAACCATAAAGAATCAGGGTTAGCACCGTTTTGTAATAATGCTGCACAAAACTTTGTTGTATTATCATAATTAGTTGCTAAATCAAAAATTGTTTCTTGCGATAGGTATTCGATACTTTTTTTTTCTGCTTTTTTCTTTAGTGCTAATTCTAGAGGTGTATTTCCTTGCCTGTTAGTTGCTTTTATAGCTTCATCTAATTTATCTTCAGATATTTTTCTTTCTTTTACTAAGGCTGATATTAATTTCAAGCATGTAACTTTTTGCTTCCCTCTCAGCAAGGCAATATGGTGTAAAGCATTATTGCCATTTGCATCTTTAAGGTTAATATCTGCTCCTTTTTTCAATAATTCCTTAAAAGATTTTTCATCTTTATCTTTAATTGCTAAATGTAGTTGATAATTATCATTACTATCTGGAGTATTTATGGTATGGGCTATAACTTCTTCAACTTTTGTTTTTATTTCTGGTTTTCGCTCAGCCAATTTCTCTAAAAATTTAAGATAGTATTCATTTTGCTTTTTAGATAATTTTTCTAAATCCTCTGTAGGTAAGCTTAGCTTGGCTCCATACTTTAACAATTTTGCAAGAAACTTAAGTGTGTTATCGTTATCTTGGATTGTGTGAGAATCATGTTTCCCTTTTATTATCTTGTTAATTAGTGCTACCTGAAAAGGAGTCTTTCCTTCTTGATTTTCACTATCAACAAGTTGTACTAAATTTTTCTCGTTAGCTATTTTTATCAAGGTATCTAGAAACTTAAGCTTTTGTTTCTTTTTGAGCGATGCAATAAGGTGTAAAATATTATTTCCTTTTTCATCTGTTATGCCACTGATATTTGTGCAATCTTTTAGGTATTTTCTAAATTTCCTGTTGTTTCCATTTTGGATTGCATTTAGTAATTGAACGTCATTATCAGAATCCGATATTCCGTTTATTCCATCTTCAAAATCGCTATCAGAATCTGATATTCCGTTTATTTCATCTTCAAAATCGCTACCGTAGCCACTGTCTTGTTCGCTGTACCTACTAAAACAACTTTTAGTGACTTCAGAAATTACTTGTTTTTTTGTTTCATTTGATATTCTTTTCGATCGTTCTATTACTTCACCTAGCACTGGAAGGAAACATTGGACATAATATCTGTGATATTTTTCCTGTTCTCTAAGCGATTCTTCTAATTTAGTTAATACTTCAGGACTAGCGCCTTCCTTAAATAACCTTTTACATTCCTTGAGTGTTCCATCTCGACTTCTTGGTTTTTCATGCTTATGTTTTTCTTTTTTTACCTTTCTCTCTATAATATTATACAATTGCTTGTCTTTTTTATCTTGTTTTTCATTTTTGTTTATACATTTGTCTAGTTTATTTGCATTACTAACTAATACACTTGAATCTATACTCATATTAAAACCTCAATATTAAAAGCTATTTGGCGTTAACGAATTGTATTAAACTTTTAAATTGAGCTAGATGTTATCGAAATATAGGTGAAAAGGCAGAAAACTAGTTTCTATTAGAAAATCTATTGTCATAGTCAAATCCCCACTTTAGCACTTGTCTACTATTTTAACTATTTTATCTTAAAAAATAATAAATGTGGCTAAACTGTGAAGCGTGAATGCTGCTAAAAGAGATAAACAAATATTTTTATAGATCTTTCAAACTTGATTTTTCTTCTAATTTTTTAAGCATTCCTTTACTTAGTATTGATTTTATCTCTTCTACGCTTTTATCAAGATTATCATTAATTATTACGTAATCATATTTATTACTTTTACTTATCTCTTTTTGCGCTTCGGCTAATCTACGCTCTATTTCAATTTCATCATCACTATTACGCCTTTGTAGACGCAGTCTAAGCTCTTCCATTGAGGGAGGTAGTATAAAAACACTTACAACTTTTTCTCTTAAGATTTCAAACAAATGAAATGCTCCTTGCCAATCTATATTCAGTAAAACACTTATTCCACTGCTCAGGTTTTGTTCTATAAAATCTTTTGGTATACCGTAAAAATTCTCAAAAACTTTGGCATATTCAAGCATTTGACCAGCCTTACATAGTTCGTGAAACTTTTCTTCAGTAACGAAAAAATAGTCTTTTCCGTTTACTTCACCGGGACGAGGTTTGCGTGTAGTCATAGAAACAGACATAACTAAATCAGTTGATTGCTCAAGTAATTTTTCTGATATAGTAGTTTTTCCAGCTCCAGAAGGAGAGGATAGAATCAGTAGTATGCCCTCATTTTTTACGGTCATTTTTCTTTATTTAACAAGTACATTATAGAGCTTTTTTAAGACTTTGTATTTTTTAAATCAAAGTTTAAAAGACTAGAGCCCTCTAAATTAGAATTTGATAAATTGGCATCAATAAGAGAGGAATTATCAAAGACAGTATAACGTAAATCGGCTTTTTCAAGATTTGCCTTATTCAAATTAACGTTTACAAACTTTGCTCTGCTTAATATTGAATTAGAAAAAATAGCATTTTCTAAATTCATATCTTTAAACTCAAAGTAAGAATAATTTACATCAAATTTTTCACCCTGCGATATTTTCTCTTGCAGATCTTTAATTGAAGTTATAGCACTCTCTAGACCTGTAATTTTGCTCTGTCCCTGATTGTCAATCATAATTGAATTATCAAATTTGCAATCTGTTAAATGAATATCAGCAATTGAACTTTTATATATGCTTGAAGAGAGGAAAGAGACATCACTCACTGTTGAATTATTCAAATTGCTAAGAAAAAAACTAGTCTTTCTAAAGGCATTATCATAAAACACGGAGGATTTGAAATCACTTTCAATAAAGTTTGAATTAGTGACTTTTGACTTAGACCAGCTCGAATTATCAGCTAATAATTTGAAGAATATTGAATTTTCTATCTCACTCGAATCCATATTATGGTGGGAAAGAGTACTATTATAAATTTGAGAGTCTTTAATTTTTGTCTTATAAATTGAAGTTCTAGAAAGATCTGAATCTTCTATTTTTGCAGAGGTAAACAATGAATGATCAAAGAACGAACCACTCATGTCAGAATTCACAACTTTAGTATTATGAAACTTTCCATGACAAATGTTAGCGTTATAGGTATTAACTTTATACAATTCACTAAAACTAAAATCAATATTAGATAAATCAGCATCCTGAAGGTCTGCTTCGAAAACATATGCATGTTTTATCTTGGAACCATTTAGTATAGATTTAATGAAGTTTGAATTATCCCCTTTCACATAGGAAATTTGTGAATTGCTTAAATTGGCTTTTTCGAAATTACTGTTGACTATAATGGAAGAATTAAAATAGGCGTTTGAAAGATTGCTACCTGTAAAATCCGATTTTTTTATTTCTGCACCATATATGTTAGCATTTTTTAATGAAGAAAATTGTACCTTGAGCTTATGTGCATCCACTCCAAAGAAACTTGCGTTGTCGAAATTATTTTTCTGCATAACAGTGTCGTTTATTTCACTATCACTAAAATTGATGTAGCTTGCACTTGAGTTTGATAAATTGGAGAAATTCATTTTTACATTCAAAAACTTGGTATGCAAACCAATTATATTACGCATACTTACTTTGTTGAGATTAGAATTGATAAAATCAGCATAACTGATATTAGACTGATCAAATATGATATCTGTTAAATTTGTAGAAGCAAATTTTGAAAAACTTAAATTTGTGCCTTTTATTTTAACGCCATGTAAATTAGCATTGGAAAAATTGGCACCACGCAAATCAACATCGATAAAAGACACATCTGATAAATCGGTGTTAGAAAAATCGGCACCAATTAAACTTACTCCATCAAAAATAGATTTGCTTAAATACAATTGACTAAAATTAGCACCATTTAAATTAGGACCAAAACCTTTCTTAAAATCTTGTGGTATGCTGGCTTTATTACACTGTACTAAAAATTTAGCAAAATCTTTTGTATTGTAAGATATGTATTTTACATCGTGCAGAGCACTTAAAAAATCATTGATTGCATCATCTCCATAGCATAAATGACCAACTAAAATTAATATCAAAAGTCTAATTATCTTTTGCATCACACGTGTTTTCTTTTGTTTTTATAGCAAAGTTATACATCTCTGAGTTTTCTTGATTGTTTATTTCTTTATCCTCTAAAAGGTATGGCATCATTTCGGCAATTGCGTTTATTATGTTGATCTGATTCCTTTCGATTGCTATTTCAATAGGGGACTTAAAATTATTATCAACTACTCTAGGATCAGCACCTTGTAATAAGAGAAAGCGAACTGTGTCTATTTGACCTTGTTTCACTGCATAAATTAGAGGAGTATCACCCAATTTATTTCTAAATCTTAGTATTTCTTGAATTGTTAATCCAATTTTTTCTAGCTTATTTATTACTCCTCTTAGACAAATTAAGTTGCCCTTCTTGATGCAGTAAAAAAATTGCTTACTGTAATCATCAGTAAATATAGTTTTAGGAAGGTGCTCATTTAGGCTATCATATTGTCTTTTATATATAGACTTGCTTTTATGTTTTTTTATTTCTTTGTTTAGCTTTGTCCATTTTTCGCTTTTTTCATTTTTTTTGTTCACAGGTGTTATATTGTCAGGCTGTTCTTCTTTCTTTTTCTCTGTTAATTGGCTTGTTGAAAGTTCGGTGTCTTTTTTGCTAATCTCCTCTTCAGGCTGTAGGTTTGTTTGATTATTGTGACTGATTTTCTTCTCTTCAGGTTCTTCTTTTTTTTCTTCTGATAAAGGACTTGTTAGAGCTTTGGTATCTTTTATATTAGTCTCCTCTTCAGACTGTAGGTTTGTTTGATTACTTGAAGGTACTTCTTTATTGATTACATTTGTTGGGTCTGTGATTTCTTTGAGTTCGCTCAGAAGCGGAGAAGTTTTTTCAGCATCAGTGTTGCTTTTCGATACGTCTTCTTGATTTATACTGCTTTCATTTTTATTTTCTTCAGGCTGTTCTGCAGCAAGCAGGTTAGATATAACAATTAATAGTATGAAGAATGCTTTATATTTCATAAACATTGCAAATATAGGCTTAATTAAAATGATACTATAATCAAATGATTAATCTACAGTAAAAAATGCCTTAGGGTTTTATTTATATTTGCTAATAGAAAATAAAATGCTAAAATTAGATAGGCTATTTCGAGTGAAATTAATACTTTTTCTTACTCAAGCTTTTTAAAATTATATAATTTTTTTAGGGGGTATATGTTACCACAAAATAAACAATTACTAGATGCTGCTGAAAGCGGTCAGCTAAATCTTGTTAAGCAGGCTATACAGGGCGGAGCAGATATTAATGCTGCAGATGAACATGGAAGTACTGCATTAATGTTAGCTGCTGTATTTGGTTATCCAGGTGTAGTGAAGTATCTGATAGGAATAAAAGCAGATGTTAATATGAAAGATAAAGAGGGAAACACTGCTCTAATTTGGGCTGCTAAAGAGGGTCATTTAGGTATAGTAAAGTATCTGATAGGAATAAAAGCAGATGTTAATATGAAAGATAAAGAGGGAAACACTGCTCTAATTTGGGCTGCTAAAGAGGGTCATTTAGGTATAGTAAAGTATCTGATAGGAATAAAAGCAGATGTTAATATGAAAGATAAAGAGGGAAACACTGCTCTAATGTGGGCTATTAGATTAGGTGAGGTGAATATAGCAAAGTGGCTGATACACGCAGGAAAAGCAAGGATTGATGAAAAAGATACCTGTGAATACACTGCATTAATGTTTGCTGCTGGATTCGGTCATTTAGGTATAGTAAAGTATCTGATAGGAGCAAAAGCAGATGTTAATGTTATAAGTCGAAATAAAGGAAGAACAGCACTAATGCTTGCTGCTGTAGGAGGTCATTTAGATATAGTAGAGTGCCTAGTAGAAGCAAAAGCAGATGTTAATATGAAAGATAAAGAGGGAAACACTGCTCTAATATGTGCTACTAAAGAGGGTCATTTAGAGGTAGTGAAGTACCTGGTAGAAACGGCAAAAGCAGATATTAATACAAAAGACAATAATGGAAACACAGCACTAATTTGGGCTGCTAAAAATGGAAAACCAGATATAGAAGAATATCTTAAAAATTATATACAAAAAAAAAGTTACATACAAAAAAAAGAACTTTTGCAGGAATATATCTATGTTGGTGTTGGTAGTGCAATAGGCTTAGCTTTAGGTATGGCAATAGCATATTATGCAGGAGCAGCTATTGGAGTTTGTATAGCATCAGCTGTCGTTGGTCTAGCGCTAGGTGGAGTAGCTGGTTACGTAATTGCAGAAGTGAAAAAAGAAAAGGATAGAGATCCAAATATAGACGTAGCTACCGCACTTAAAAATGTTTTCACTACTCAACCTTTAAGTGAAAATGTGATAGCTTTAAAGTGGAAGTAGTAAACTAAAGCTGGCTTTGTGTTTATAGTACTTTTTGCAAATAAATGCTCAGTGGTAATTTGCGTACTAAACGGTGTCATCTAAGTAGCTGACACTGGTTTCTATCATTATCAGAAACGTTATATTTTAGCATAACTTTTAACTCACAAATTTAACTGGATGCCAGTGCTGGCTACTTTTATGACATCTATCATTTTATGTTTATAGTATTTTTTGCAAATAAACGTTCGTAGTTGTAAATTAAATGCAAAAAAATACTTGACACATTTGGTAAGTTGATTATTATCAGTAAAAATGAGGGTATTTTAGAGCTCGAAATCCACCTTATTCAAGTCTGCAGACTTTTCAATTAATTTTTCAATAAAAAATATAGCACAGTCTACTTCAGTGCGTACACGTACGCTTAATTTCTGTCATAAGGTGTGTTATATTTTTCTAAATCTTTTCTTTATAGGAGGGTCATTATGTCTAAAATTCCTTAAACATTAATTTTTAACTTAAACATTTATTAAATAGTGCAGTACTGCCTTACGCGTTGCTAATCCAAACTTTACTTGCTGTAAAATAACACAATCTGCTATATCATTGCTAATTTCGATACCTCTATTTATTGGTCCTGGGTGCATAACAATTGCATCGGGTTTTGCATGCGATAGTTTTTGTGCATCAAGTCCATACAAATGAAAATATTCTTTTTCTGAAGAATTATTATTCATGCGCTCTTTCTGCAACCTCAAGAGCATAATTACATCAGCATCCTTTATACCTTCAGTTAATGAATAATGAAGTGAATCTACTTCAGAAAAATGTTTACACATCAAAGCTGGTGGTGCAACTAAGCTTATTTTTGCTCCAAACATTTTTAGCAATCTTATATTTGATCTTGCAACTCTACTGTGCAAAATATCTCCACATATCACAATTTTGAGGTTTTTTATTTGCTTTTTATGACTGATAATTACGAGATAATCTGCAAGAGCTTGAGTTGGGTGTTCACTGCTTCCATCGCCTGCGTTGATTAGCGAGCAATTGACATGCTTTGCCAATGTATTAATAATACCACTACTTTTATGCCTGATTATCATATAGTCAGGATTCATTGCATTTAGTGTTTTTATCATATCTTTTAGATCTTCCCCTTTGTTAATAGAAGAAGATTTTATTGGTAAAGTTATAACATTTGCTCCAAGGCTCTTTGCTGCTATTTCAAAAGATGCGAGCGTACGTGTTGAATCTTCAAAGAATAGGTTTATGACTATTTTATTTTTCAGAACATGACTATTTTCAACTTTTTCTTCAAGGTATTGGTTGGCTAATTTAGTTATATTTTCTACATCACCGATTGTGAGGTCTGAGATATTTAATAAATTCCTTCTCTTGTCCATAGCTCCTTTTTTGAGCTTATTCTACTTTCTTAATTTCAATTACACAACTGTAAAGTAAAGTAGAAGGAAGCTATAAAATTTTATTTCCACTTACATTCATCTGCTATCATAACAGCCTCAAAGAGATGCTTCTCAAGCTCACTTATAGGCAGAGTACTTTGTAGGTAATTTCCCCAAGATTTTAACACATCAGAAGTTTCAATACCTTCAACAATAGGATATTCTTGATTTTTTTTAGCATATAGCTCTTGAGCCTGTTTGCTTACAAAAAACTCCAATAAAGCTATGGCATTTTCTCTGTGTTTTGCGTTTTTTGTTACTGCTGCACCACTAATATTCACCATTACACCATCACTCGGAAAGAAAGCTCCTAACTTTTCTGTGATATTCTTTTTATTTTCTGATGAAAGGATTCTTGCAAAGTAGTAGCTATTTACTATTGCAACATTGCCTTCACCAGCGGCTACAGCATAAATTTGATCTGTGTCACCACCGCTTGGTTTTCTTGCCATGTTGCTTACAATTCCACTCACCCATTCTTTTGTTTTTTCAAAACCATTTTTTGCAATCATAAAAGCGATCAATGATCGGTTATATGGACTTGTGGAAGAGCGTACTAATATTTTCCCTTTCCATTTTTCATTCGCTAAATCTTCATAGGTACTTAATTCCTTAGGATCTACTGATTCTTTATTGTAAACCAATATTCTAGCTCTTTTTGTGAGACCAAACCAATAATCTTCATTATCTCTAAATTTTGCAGGTATGGCATTTTTTAGAGTCTCTGAATCCACTTGAGATAAGAGCCCTCTTTTTTTGGCTAAAATCAAATTCACTGCATCTGCAGTTAAAAACAAATCAGCTTCACCACCATTTTCCATGCGTGAAAGCAATTGGGAATAATCGTCAATGATATAACGTACCTTAATGCCAGTGGTTTTTGTAAAATCATCAAACAAACTATGTACTAATTCTTCTTTACGTGATGAATAAACGTTTACTACTTGTGAATCATCAATTCCGCTATTTTTATATAAAAAATTAACGACTATCAATAAAGCCGCTACTAAAGATATAAATATTAAACCTTTTTTCATAAACAAACCCCTTCCTTGTCATCATCTCAAGCTATCAAAATAGCAAGGTCTTAGCAAGTGTAAATCTTCAAAACGTTGCAGTTACAGTACTGGAATAGCGATAAAAAGAAGTACGAGCCAGATTTAATTAATAATATAAGTAATATCTGGATGGCCACATCGTTCAGCAACTACTTGTAACAATTTTGAACTAATCTTTTCTTGACTGCTTTTTACAGTTTTAATAGCTGTTTTATTAGCTGTTTCATTAGGATTTTCACTATTAGCATCTTTTGTATCTAATAACAAGTAATCTTTAAAATCAGTTTTGCTCCAATGATGAATTGTGCAAGCTAAAGTGAAAAGCAGTAGAGTGCCTGAAATTGCAACGATTGGCCAGTAAATAGTAGGATTTGTGTATGAACTTACTATGTTGCTCAAACCACCTGTTGAATAAAGTGCTAAAGGGAAGGTTATGTTTCCAGTAATAAGAACTGTTCCTAAGATAGGAAGCCATATTCTATCATTGATTAATGAATTTACTTTACTCTTGTAATAGATTGGCTGGCCTGTAAGTTCTACGATGTTCGGATTACTTTTTGCTTTTTCTGGAAGAGAGTGAAACGTAAAGTAAACACGATTACCGTTGCTATATTTTAATACCAAAGATTTGATGCATTCCTCGTCTTTTGAAAGTGTATTTGATATCTCATCTAAAACTTCTTGAGTATCTCTTTTTGTGATCTTGTGCTCCTTAGTACGTACTGCTTGCATAAATTCCCACATAATTCCCAAGGCTAAACAAGACGCTAATACTCCGACAAATATAGTAACAGGATTTATGCTGCCGATGAATCCAATGAATTCTCTTTGCTTCACAGCTAAAACGATTGACGTAATACAACATGCCGTAATAAGACCTACGAAAGGCATTGTAACTTTCTTCTTTTGCATCGTATATTTTACTTTCTGTAAAAATCTGTTTGTCTTTTTATTATCTCCAAGGAAAGATTCTTCAGAGCCATTTGTGTGATATGATGGTGGAGGAGTTGGATTTGCCTTCACTCTTTCTTTTAAATTTTCTAATGTTTTTTGACTATTCCAAGGTTCGCTGTATACTGTTTCTTGAGAAGGTGATCTGCTAACTGATACACTATCTGAACTCTTTTTTGGAGATTCTGTATTTTGCTCTATGGATGCATAAAGAGGTTCTGAACTGTTCACATTCGATTCTTCTTGCCTTTCTTCATAAGAACTTGATTCGCTAGCCGAACTTGTATGTTGTAAAATTTCATTTTCACCATTTGTTTGTTTCGTTGTTTTGCGAGGTTGTGGTTGTGGTGGAATTGTTTGTTCTATTCCACCTCTTTCAGTTATTCTGACGTTTCCTACGTTTGCTGATCCAGGCATATTCGCTCCAAAATTAATTACAATGTTATGTTGATTACGCTATAGTTATTAAGATATAGTGAATACTAATTTAAGAATAAATATTAGTATAAGAACTGCTGATCAAAGATCCTTTCATTCAAAGGGCAATCTTTGTCAAAAAGTAGAGTGACTGTATTTTCGTGATCTTTCTGTATTTTTACCTGCGATATGTCGTGAAATTCCTTGTAATCTGATACTACAAGTGCTGGACGATTTTTCACATCATTGATATCAATTTGCACTATTGTATCATTTGAGATTAGCGCTCCATTCCAACGCCTTGGGTAGTAGCTATTAATGGAAGTCAGTGCAAGTAAATTTGAATTAAGTGGTAAGATTGGCCCACCGGCAGAGAAGTTATATGCAGTGCTACCTGTTGGGGTAGACAATATAATTCCATCTCCTCTGAATTTTTCTACTTTTAGCTTATCATTAATGGTAATATTCATCTCCACTATTTGATTTGCATTTCTAAAGACATACACTTCATTTACTGAGATGTAATGGTGTTTTTTGCCATTTATGTCTTTGGCTTCCATTTTTAGTAAAGTTAGCTGAGTAGGAACTGCATGTTCTATATGATCAATTAGATCTTCAAAGCATTTATTCATCAAAAATCCGACGTTACCGGTATTTATTCCATACACATGTATATCTTTATTTCCTATGACGTAGTTGTGCAGAGTGCGTAGCATAAAACCATCACCACCAACAACTATCAGCAGATCAACTTCATGCTTACCTGCTTCTGCTATATTGATAAAATTGAGTTTCTGTAGTAGTTTAGATACTTCCTGAGACTTGGGTAGCGAAGAAGCAATATAGCCTACATTTTTATATTTATACATGTTAAATAAAGAGGGGAGGAACTAAAAAAGACTCCCGTATTTATCATTAAACTTAGCTATTTTACTATCCTTCTCCCCTGAACCGCTTGTCAAACTTCCAGTCCATGCAGGATGAGTAAGAGGATCTCTATCAAGCTTTATTCTTTGACCTTCTTTTCCATAAGTGGAATAAGTTTCAAACTCTTGACCATCTGTCATAACTATAGTAACTTTGTGATAGTCGATTTCTGCCATTGTTCTTACAAATTTCTTACCAGCTAAGATTTTAGTGAATCTGGTTCATTTGGTCAATCATTATTGTGAAATATTGACAAAAAATAAATAAAGTAGTATTATCAATGAAGAATGAAAAACTTTTTATGATTTTTGCTTTTCCTGGTCAGGGCTCCCAATTTGTAGGAATGGGAAAGAGCTTATATGATGAATTTTCAGTTGCAAGGAACGTATTTGATGAAGTAGATGACATATTGGGTAGAAAGCTGTCTCATTTGATTTTCAATGGCCCTATTGAGAAATTAACCATCACGGAAAACGCTCAGCCAGCTATAATGGCAGTGTCAATTGCAACGCTACGTGTTATGAAGCACGTATTTGGTGAATCTCTTTACAGCGTTCAGTATGTTTGTGGGCATTCAGTTGGCGAGTATACAGCGCTGTGTGCTGCAGGGGCATTGACGCTTGAGTCTGCAGTCAAGTTGCTAAAAGTTCGTAGCGAAGCAATGCATGAAGCTTCACTAAAATGCAAAGGTGGAATGTTTGCTCTACTTGGAGCAGAAATAAGTGAAGTAGAAGGTATATTAAAATCAGCTCAAATTGATTGTGAAATTGCAAACGATAATGGTGGTGGGCAGGTAGTGGTGAGTGGTACTGCAGAGGCTCTTGAGGTCTTACCTGATTTATTCAAAAACTCAAGTGTCAAGAAAATGATAAAATTACAAGTTAGTGGGCCTTTTCATTCATCTTTTATGAAACCTGCTGATGAAAAACTTCTGGAATTTTTAAAAAGCATCAACATAACTCGCCCTTCGATTCCTTTTGTATCAAACGTTACAGCTAAGGAAGAAAGTGATCCAGAGATCATAAGAGCTTTGCTCGCTAAGCAAGTTGTAAGTAGAGTAAGATGGAGAGAGATGGTTTTATATATGACAAGCCATGGCACTAATAAGTTTGTTGAAGTTGGCCCTAACAAAGTTTTATCTAATCTAGTTAAAAGAATTGACCAATCTATCAATACAAAAAGCATAGGTAGCATTAGTGATGCTGATAACTTCTTTAATGAATCATTAATGTTGACAGCAAAAAATTTAAAAATAAAAAGCTTATAACTAACATAAAGTAAAATTTGTACTATTTTTTGCTTTGATTATTGATAGCAGCGGAATGTCAAACATCGACACTAAAGAATATGATCTAGCGTTGGGTGATACCACGGTTAAGCTTTTTATTAAAAGTAGCGATACAAGTGGGATCAATTTTATTAATGTGCATCAAAATGAAGTAACTTCAAAAGGGGCTGGTGAGCATATACTCCAGCAGTTTGGTGGAAGAATGCTATACATTACTCATGGTGATGGTACTCCGCGTAATGTAGAATTTTACTTAAATGGTGAGCGGTATGAATTCGATCCCAATCGCATGTTTGATGATGTAGGTGCAGAAGCTAGCTTAAGAGAGTTTGGCAGTGTTTCAGAAGATGCTTTGAGAGCTGTTAGAAACTTTGCAGAAAGAATTTTAGATTTTTTACTTCCTGGTCAAGATCACGTTATCGCTCTGCACAATAACTACAATTCTCCCAGCTACTCATTCAAGAGCTATTTTTCTCCACCACTTTCTCATGATGTGCTAAAGATTTCTCCAGAAGTGTGTCCGGAAAGTGGAACGGGTGAGTTTTTCTATACGACAGTTGAAGATTGGTTCGATGCTTTAAAACAGAAAGAAATTTTTAATATAGTATTGCAAAATAACAAAGCAGTTGAAGATGATGGTTCTTTATCTGTATATGTAGGGAAGAATAATATTCGGTACTCTAATGTGGAAGCTGAGCATGATCATTTAGAGCAGCAAATAGATATGCTATCTTCTATACACAGTGTTTTATTTCCTCAACCCTTAACAATAGAGTTATAGCAACATGGAACGCACTAACGAACTACCTGTCATCTCGTTTGGCTTTTTAAGTCCAAGTAGCTGTAAAATAGTAGGAGCAATATCAGATAATTTTCCATCTCTCAGTTTTAAATTTTCACAAGATATAATAAATGGAACTTTATTTAGAGTGTGCGCTGTGTGAGGTGTGTTATTTTCTTCATCGAACATACATTCCACATTACCATGGTCTGCTGTAACAATGAGTGCAGTATTACCCACTTCTTTGACAACGCTGAGTACTTTTGCAAGGCAATCATCTACAGCGAGCACAGCTTGCTCGGCTGCTTTTATATTACCTGTGTGTCCCACCATATCAGGGTTAGCGTAGTTTACAACTATCAGCGCAAATTCTTGAGAATGAATTTTTTTTACAAGCTCTTCTGTGAGCTCAAAGGCTGACATTTCAGGCTGCAGGTCATAAGTTTTAACTTTTGGTGAAGGAATGAGTATTCTTTCTTCACCAGAAAAAGGTTCTTCTCTTCCACAATTAAAAAAGAAAGTCACATGCGCGTATTTCTCAGTTTCAGCAATGCGCAGTTGCCGTAATTTATTGTCTTCTATTATCTGTCCCAAAGTGTTGGCAAAAGATTCAGGAGGAAAGAGATAAGGGATTTTTAAGTCCGCTTTATATTGCATCATACTTAAAATTGAAGAAAATTTTGCTACCTTAGCGTAATCTGTTTTGCCTAGCAAAATACTTGCCAATTGTATCATTCGATCAGCACGAAAGTTAGCCAATAGCAATCCATCTTCTGGTTTTATACCTTGATAATCGCCTATTATTGCGGGCCTGATAAATTCATCGGTTATATTATTTTGATAATTTTCATCAATAAGCGATACTGCATCATCATAACGAGGCGCCTTTGCAAATGCGATGGCTTCATAAGCTTCAATTGTTCTTTCCCACCTATTATCACGGTCCATAGCATAATAACGCCCAGAGACAGTGGCGATTCTTATATCATTTTCCTTTATGCTTTCTGTAAATTCTTGAATGCATCTTTTCCCTGAATTTGGCAATGTATCTCTGCCATCTAAAAATGCGTGTATTACAACTTTAATTCCGCGCTGTGATATCTTGTTTGCTAAAGCTGAAATGTGCTTTTGATGCGAATGAACACCACCATCTGATATCAATCCCATTATATGGCATATGCCATTCTTACTTTTTAGATCATTAATAAAATTCTGTAGATTTGCATTATTTTCTATCGTTTCGATTGCTTGATTAATACGCTGAAGGCTTTGCATTACCACTCTACCGCTACCAATATTCATGTGACCAACTTCTGAATTGCCTATTTGGCCTTCTGGTAATCCAACATCAGTTCCACAGGCAGATAAACTGCACTTTGGATAATTAGAGCTAATATGTTGCCAACAAGGTGGATTTGAATTGCTAATAGCGTTGTATTTACTATTTTCTATTCCATTACCCCAGCCATCTAATATACATAAAACGACTGATTTAAAGTTCATATAAAAATTAACATCGAAAACCCTCGATGATACCAAAAATAAACTCTTCTCACAACTTTTGTGTTAAAGTAGGAGATAGAAAAAGCTGCGTAGAGGCAATAGTATATGAGTTTTTTCATAAAATATTTTATTAAAGTGATTGACAGTTGCTGAAGTGTTTACTAAAACACTTGCATAGCTTTAATAGTGAGGTTAAATGAGCTCTAGCCAATATATAAAAGGTAATACTTTAGCAACATCAGGTGCTATAATTAATGTTGATAGATTAGTAAACTTTTTAAAAAGCAATACAAACATTACAAGACTTATTTTACGATATTCAAAAATTAATTATGAAGGTATAAAAGAACTAGCTAAGCTTGCACATCTTACTTCACTTGATCTGAGTTGCAATTGTGTTGGTACAGAAGGTGCAAAGATTTTAGCAAGCGGGAATCTTATAAATCTTACTTCGCTTGATTTAGGAGGAAACGAAATTGGTGATGAAGGTGTAGAGGCTTTAGCCAGTGGAAATCTTACAAGTCTTACTGAGCTTAAATTATATGATAATAAAATTGGCGATAGGGGGGCAAAAGCTTTAGCAAGTGGAAACCTTCAAAAGCTTATTTTACTGAGTTTAGGATGGAATGAAATCAGTAATGAAGGTGCAGAGGCTTTAGCAGCAAGTGGAAACCTTAAAAATCTTATTACACTTAAAGTATATGATAACAGCATTAATTACAGAGATGTACAGACTTTGGCGAGTGGAAATTTGGTGCGTCTTACTTCGCTCATTTACAATTATTGCAGTATTGATGAAACATTGCCAAAAAATGTCCTTCCTCAATTAAAAAGGAAATGTAATAAAAGAAAAATAGGAGAGGAGCCGGATAGCAAGCTAAGTGAGGTACAGACGTCTTTGCATTTTGACAGTAAAGGCTTTAAAGCTATATAAATTCACACGTTTTGTCTGTTTAAGAGAAAGAGAAAAGATAGTGAACTCTGGGCTAAAAATGGGGTGTACAGATTGTATAAAACAATGCTCCCCGGGCCGGATTCGAACCAGCGACCAATTGGTTAACAGCCAACTGCTCTACCACTGAGCTACCGAGGAATAAACTGCTTTCAACTTATCACATTGAACGCCGATTGTAAACGATTTTTATGTAGACTTTAGACCTAGATATCATTCCAGTGCATGGAGCTGTAATCTAGTTCTTATTACCTGATATGCTCATTTGACAGTTAAGTCTTCTCTACCCCTATTTGCATAATACCTTCGTTTACGGTTAAAAGATATCGAGGTAGTAGGGTGTATTAGTTTTTGCAAGCTGTTATTTTGCTATGGATTGCTGTAATGGCATCATCTATTTTATTGTTATCACAGCCTGTTTGGGCAAGTTCGGCATTTCCACCGCAATCCCTTCTGGTTAAAGTAGATACTAGCTCTTTTGCATTGATCTTATTAGTTAAATCTTTACTTACTTTAACAATCAAAACTGTTTTATCCTTTTCTATTACCATGAAGGCTATTACAGTTTTCGGTTTTTGTTGCTGTAGAGCAAATTCCCTTATTATACTTCCTGGAACGTTATTGAAAGTGTGGCTTACGAAATTTATTCCATTTATTTCGGTACTTTTTACAGTTTCTACACTGATAAGCTTTTTATAAAGATTTTTTATTTTGACTTCAAATTCTTTGCGCTCCTGGCTTAAAATACTGAGTCGACTTATTATTTCATTTACTGGTGCTTTTACGCATTCTGCAACTTTTTTTAAGCTAATTTCGTTATTGCGTACATAATTAATTGCTTCTTGACCGGTTAAAGCTTCAATTCTTCTTACTCGAGATGCAACGGAACATTCTGCTGCTATCTTAAACAAACCAATTTCTCCGGTACGCTCCACGTGTGTACCACCACATAATTCTTTTGAATCTCCAATTTTTACAACCCTAACATTATCACCATATTTTTCACCAAATAAGGCCATCGCTCCTTCGTCTATTGCCTCATCCATACCTTGAACTTTTGTGGACGTAGAAAGATTTTCTCTGATTAGAGAGTTTACTATATCTTCTACTGAAGACAGCTGATCCTGAGTGACTGGCTTATTGTGACTAAAGTCAAATCTTAGTCTATTTGGTGCGACTAGAGAACCTTTTTGAGTAACGTGATCACCTAAGATTTTTCTGAGTGCAAAGTGTAGAAGATGTGTAGCTGAATGATTTCTTCTTAAGTCTTGTCTTCTTTTTTTATTAATACTAGCTGTAACTGTGTCACCTTTACGAACTGAACCAGATTCAACTATACATCTGTGTAAATATAGGTCGTTAATCTTGTTGGTATTTTCCACTGTTAACGTACTTCCATCAGACTTTATAAAATTTCCAGTATCTCCCACCTGTCCACCTGACTCTCCATAAAAAGGTGTTTTATCAAGTATAATAGTTATCTTTTCTCCTTCTTTTGCAGAATCAATTACTTCATTTTTAGAGGAAATTATTGCGAGTACTGTTGCATCCTTTACTTCATCACGTTCATAACCAACAAATTCCGTTTTGCCAAACTGATCGATTAAATTAAACCATACTTGTTCAACAGATTTTTCACCAGATCCAGTCCAATTAGCACGTGCTCTTTCTTTTTGCTCTTTCATTGCATTATCAAAACCTTTTTGGTCAAAATTTATTTTCCTTTCTTTCAAAATATCAAGTGTGATATCCAAAGGAAATCCATAAGTGTCATATAGTTTGAATGCTGATTCTCCAGATAGAGTGTCACCTGATTTTAAATCTGCAGTGAATTTGTCCAAGAGATTAATGCCTTTCATTAAAGTGTCTTTAAAGTTTTCTTCCTCTGATTTTAACGTTGTTTCTATTAAGCTTTTAGCTCTGATTAGCTCTGGATAAGCATCTCCCATATAAGCCAAACTTGTGCCATCTATGAGTGCAGGAAAAACAAGGTTCAATAGAGAATCATTATATCCAAGTAGGTGGATATAACGTGCTGCTCTCCTGATCAATCTGCGTAGTACATAATTTCTTCCTTCATTTCCAGGAAGCACTCCTTCTGCGATGAGAAATGCAGCTGCACGAAGGTGATCTGCGATAATCTTATGAGCTACTTTATTTTCCGTATTTCCACAGTACTCTTGCGATTTACTTACCAGAGCAGAAAATAGGTCAATATCATAGTTATCATGAACGTTCTGCATAACAGCTGCTATTCTTTCAAGGCCCATTCCGGTATCGATGCATTTTTTTGGTAATTTTTGTAAATTACCTTCTTCATCTTTATTAAATTCCATGAACACCAGGTTCCAAATTTCAACAATTCTGTCGTCTTCATGTAAAGCGGAATTTCCATGATCGTAAAAGATTTCAGAACATGGGCCACATGGACCAGTATTGCCCATGCTCCAAAAGTTATCATCTGTTGTAATTCTTATGATTTTATCATCTGAAAAGCCACTTATCTTACGCCAAATTTCATATGCTTCATCATCAGTGTGGTAAACAGTTATGGATAGTCTGTTTTTATCAAGAGACAATTCTTCAGTAATAAATTTCCACGCAAATTCTATCGCAGTTTCTTTAAAGTAATCACCAAAGCTAAAATTTCCGAGCATTTCAAAAAATGTGTGATGCCGAGATGTATAGCCAACATTTTCAAGATCATTGTGTTTACCACCTGCTCTGAGACACTTTTGACTTGAGACGGCACGTTTCATTTCAGTTTTTTGCGTGCCGGTAAAGATGTTTTTGAACTGTACCATACCAGCATTTGTAAACATGAGTGTTGGATCATGCTCTGGAATCAAAGGAGAAGAAGGAACTTGCTCGTGATTATTATTTACAAAAAATTTTATAAATCTTTCTCTAATTTCGTTTAGCTTCATCGTTTTTACTGAGGTTATCTATGCATAATAAGTTGTAACAGAAGTAAAATCAATTTATCAATCTAAATATTAATATATACATTACTTAGTATAATAAAAGTAACTTTTACATAAAAATTTTAATAAAAAGATATAGGTTTAAATATTTTATCCACTAACATAGAGAAGTATTTGTTAATTCAAATAATATTTTTGTTAATTAATTTAAGGAGTGTGAAATGCCAAAAAAATTCCAAAACACTAAGAATAGCATGCGAAAGAGAGAAACAACAAATAAGCAGGAGATGGATGGTCCAACAATTAGAATTGTATCTGACTTGGAAAGTATAAAACAAAACAGAAGAGTAGAATTTTTAATTAAAGGAGAGAATTTAATAGTAAAAGACCTCTCTATATCTTCTAGAGCAGCTGAGATAGGCTTGGTTACAGGAATAGTAAATTCAATAGACATTCCTCAAGCAATTCGTGAATCGACAATAGATGGAATTATTTTAGGTCTTAAGAATGGAGAAATAGAAAAAAGTAAAGAATATAATTATAGAGAATTTAAGAAAATATATCTAAAAAACCTTGTAGATGAATTGGGTAAGGATAGTTCAAAAAAGCTAAAAGAAAGAACTGATGAAAATAGCCAATTGAGAGAATCTACTACTGAAGAAATTGATTATCAGATGCAGGAAGATGTAACTATCGAATCAGCTTCTTTAACAAAACAAGAATTCGATTTTGCATCAAGCAAAGTAACTACTAAAGAGATTAATGACGTAATAAATGAAATAGAAGAATCAAATGCTAGTTATGGAATTACTCTTGAAGATATAAGTAGTGTTTCCCGTTTTGATAGTAATTCACAAGAAGTGTTAGATCATTCTATATTTAATAGCACAGATGTGGAAGGGCCTAAATTACCCGAAATAAATGGAGGACAGTATATAGGAATAGCAGGGATTGCTGGTGGTATATTTGGTGGAGTGCTAGCAGTAGCTTTTGCAGGATTAGGATACTTTGTATGGCATAGAAAAAATAGGGAAGGTAGCTACGATGTTGAAAAAGCGATGAAAAACCTTCCTGAACAAGCTCAACTTGAGCATTCCGGATCTACATCAGAAATAGAATCTTTGCTCAGCAATGCTACATCGGTAGCACATCTATCTTCTCAGATTAGTGTCGAGTAAGATTCCAGAGTTTGATGGCACAACAGTGCCATCAACTTAGCTCTTACAGCACTTATATGCTCTGGAACCAAAGGAGAAGAAATTTTCCTGTCTTACAAAAAATTTTATAACTCTTTCTCTAATTTTATATCGTTTTTACTAAGGTATAATAAATTGCAATGAGAAATTCAGATATTAATATATGTATTATTTAGTATAATAAAAATATAAAAATCTTAGTGAAAAGATGTGGACTTAAATAATTTATCTTTTATACATAAGGAAATATTGGTCAGCTTGGGGGTCATATATGTCAAGAAGATTTAAAAATACTGTAGGAAAAAAAAGATCAATCAATAAGGAAAAAAGGAATAGATGGATTAGTATTGAATCAGAATTGCGAGATGTAGAACAAAACAGAACAATATATTTTCTATTGGGAGGAGGTGATTTAAAACTTAAGTATGTATGTATGCTTGACGATACATCTTATCGTATTCTTGTTGCTGAAGGAGAAATAGTGCATGCAGAAAATCCAAAAGTGATGATTGATGATATTGTTTCTGATCTCAAGAGTGGAAAAATACGAAGTTATAAAAGATATAATGCCAAAGAGTTTTATGAAAAGTATCTCAAAGAGTTTTTGAGTAATGAGAACTTGCAAAAGCTGGAAGCTGGTGATATTGAAAATACAACAGCAGAACTACCAAACTTAAAACAAGTAATGGAAGAAATGAAAAAATCAAACGCTAGCAATGGAATTACAATGCGAAATATAGAAAGTGTTCAAAATACGACGAATATTTTGGGTAATCCTATGATTCATGATACAAACTTGAGAGAGTTTAAATTATTGGAAACACCTTCAAACGAGAAAAATAATATAGTGTTCACAGTAGGTATGTTAGCAGTAACAGTAGCTTTGGTAGCAGCTGTACCATTTAAATGTTGGTTTTATAATAGAAAAAATAAAAGCCATAGTAGTGCTCAGGAAGAAACTCCATCTAGTTATTTATTAAGTGCAATAACTTTAGAAAGTGGAACTAATTCTATTCGTTAGCCAAAATATTGCAAAAATAGAACTTTTTTATTATTTTTTTACAGTTTCCTCATTTAATAATTTTTATGCTCTAATTATTATACTTAATTTATCATTACCTGTTGTGTAAACAGGATGAGAATTTTCAATAATCTACATCCTTTAGTAAGAAAAAATCAATACATTCACGATAAATTTACCTCATATCTGTGTTTTATATGTGGAATTTCGAATGGAAAATTATGCAGGCAAAGAAAGAAGAATAGTGAATATAGTTACTCAACATTGGAGTGATATAAAAGGATCAGATAGAGAATGGCCAGAAAGACATGAAATAGACACTGCAGAAATCATGGAGTCATGGCAGCATTGTTTTATCATTGAAGTTAAAGATCGAGGTTATATTTGTGAAAATGCAGGAGAAAAAGCTATTGAATTCTATGGTTTTGAAAAAAAGATGTACATCGATGATAAGTATGCAATTGATGCACCATTTTTGCGGTTATATAAAATAGATGCAGTTATTGATAAACTTGAGACTGTAATAGAGAGTAAATGCTCAATTAACGAAGAGGAAGAAAGTGAAAGTGTTAAAATAAGGCAAGTATTGCTACCAATTGGGAATGAAGAAGGTATAACACATATACTGGGTGTGATTACATTCAAGCTGCTTTAAAATACAATTTTAATTTGATTCTTTAATAAAATTATCTATACTCATACTTAATTACTAATAAAGAACTAAATAGTGGTGTTTATAAATTTGTTTAGAATATGACGAAAATAAAATTAAAAACAAAATCTTCTGTCAAAAAGCGCTTTCACCTTACAGCTAAGGGTAAAGTCATCTCTACTCAGTCAGGTAAGAGACATGGCATGGTAAAAAGAAGTAAATCTAATATTCGTAATCAACGCGGTACAACGATTCTCAATAAATCTGACTCGCGTATAGTTAAACTTTATATGCCTTATGGTATTTAATAAAATGGAGGTAAGATAAAAATGGCTCGGATAAAGCGTGGAACCGCTACTCATGCTCGTCATAAAAAGGTATTAAAATTAGCAAAGGGTTATAGAGGACGGGCAAAGAATTGTTATAGAATTGCATTACAAAGGGTTGAAAAAGCACTACAGTATGCTTATAGAGACAGAAGAAATCGCAAGCGTGATTTTCGTGGTTTGTGGATAATACGTATTAATGCAGCGGCAAGAGAACATGGACTTACTTATGGTAGGTTTATGCATGGTCTTAAACTTGTTGGAGTTGATTTGAATAGAAAAATTCTTGCTGAGATGGCTGTTAATCATAAGGATGATTTTGCTAAATTAATAGAAACTGTAAGTAGTAAGTTAGCAGAAAATTCCTAAAGCAAACACACCTGAAAACATGAGAATTATTTTCATGGGGTCACCGGGGTTTGCTGTTGGTGCGTTAAACTTACTATTGAAATTACAGAGTGAAGTAGTAGCAGTATATACCAAAGCTCCAAAGCCTTCTGGACGTAGGCAGAGGTTAACAAAATCGCCAGTACACATCGTTGCTGAAAAAAGTGACATAGAGGTATGTACTCCTGCCTCTTTAAAATCTTCGATAGAGCAAGAAAAGTTTGGAAATTTTAAGCCAGACGTTGCAGTTGTTGCTGCGTATGGATTGATACTTCCAAAAGAAATTTTAAATATTCCCAAATATGGTTGTATTAATATTCATCCATCATTGCTGCCTAGGTGGCGCGGTGCAGCTCCGATACAGCACACAATTTTAGCCGGAGATCAAGAAACCGGAGTTAGCATTATGCAGCTAGATGAAGGATTAGATTCTGGCCCTATTTTAAAACAGAAAAAATTTCTTATTGAAAAAAGCGATAATTATAAGACGTTGTATGATAAATTGTCTGAATTAGGTAGTGATTTACTGCTGAAAGTACTAAACGAAATTGAAAAGCAAGTTCCCTTAAAACAGAGCGATAACGATGCGTGCTATGCTGACAAAGTAAAAGACTATAAAATTTACGCAAGTGACGCCTGTGAAATTGCTTATAGAAAGGTTAAAGCATTTTATCCAAAAGCATTCATTAAGGTAGAGAATAAACGTATCAAGATACTTGATGCTGAATTTGAAGCCTTCACTTCAGGACAAGGTGAGATCATTAATGATAATATGCATATAAGTTTAAAAGGTGGTACTTTAATTCCTAAAGTTGTACAAATGGAAGGAAGAAATCCTTGCGATATTAAAGATTTTGTTCGTGGCTTAAAATCAAGTTTAACAAAAAAATTTATAGAATAGACTACTTTGAAAGGAGAGTGAGGAGAGCTAAAGCAACTTCTACAATTTGGTATTCCGCTGCTTGTTAGCGGAATCTACAACAAGATACCGCGTTTTGGTGTACGAACATTGCAATTTGCAGGTAATTTGAGTAGTAGATGGTCAGTGCTTGACACTGGAATGGCTTTGTTGCACAGCTCTTCGGATAGTGGGTAATGTATAATAAATTCATGAAGCTATATCAAACTTAGCCATGCCTATTTCAGTAAATTTGTTAAGCAAATAACACTTGAGTAGCAGTTCCTTCTCACGATTAATCTCAGATTTATTCCTAAAACTAAATCCAAATATTTGCTTCAGTCGCGAGAAAAAACTTTCTATATAAGATCTCTTCCAATAATTTATCTCTTTTTTCCACCTCTTCATACCATCTTCATCATATGACTTTATGAGCTTGATTGTAGAATTTCTCTCATTCATATAATCCAACTTTGGATGCTCTACTGCATTATTTTGCGGAGGAATCCTTGTCTTTATGTCAAGCTCATCGCACAGTTTGTATAACTTCTTTCGATCTATCTGCATATATCGTGCTTATGTTATACTTGGTATCCACTCTTTCAATAAGATCACAGGCTCCATAGTGGTCGGAATAAACTCCACTACTGTATTTTGCAGCTATAACTTTTTTACTACCTATCTCTAGCATTACATCTTGTTTGCTCATAGCGGCGATACTTTCTATCTGTACCATTTGCCTTACTATGGCCTGGAATATTATTGTAGATGCTGATACCTGTACTATCTATAGCAATTTCAATATCTTCCATATCGTTCTTATCAACTCTGCAGTCGTTGATTTTGATATTAAGCTTTTTAAACCTTCTTGAAGCCTGCGAATAGCTGATAATTTGCAAAATTTTCCCTATTTGCTCAAGATATTTCTCTATAAATCCCACTGTTTGCCTAAGACCAATCCTGAATAGATAGGTTATTATGTGAATTAGAATCACTACTTTGTCGCTGTAGACATTGTTGCCACCTGCTACTTTTGGACTATTTTCGTACCAATTTTCAATGGCATCGTTGATATAATGAAAAACATTTCCCCTTTCTTGAAGAAATTTGTTATATTCATTGCAGTTACTGACTTTCATTCTTATTGGCATATTTTTCCTTTGTCGGCTAAATATCTATTTTATAACAAATTCCATCAGTAACTGCCTGTTCTTTCCTTGAGTGGTGCAACAAAGCCTGCTGGAATCCAGAACAGGTAATAAGAAGCACTGAAATGACATCTCTATAGAACTCCTAACCAATCAAAAATATTAAGAAATTTACCAAGCAAAAAAAGGCAAAAGAATCCCCCAGTAGTGAGTTTTAACCCTATAATAATGTAAATCGGCATTGTAATAATGTGCTAACGCTTATTTAAAGCGCGTTTTGGCTGAATGTAGAAAAAATAAAAAAGACATGCAGCCGCTATAATTTTATGTAATCTGCCAATATATACCTGAGTTTTTTACTGAATTTTTGTTGTTAAATCTGCAGAGATTAAAAACAAGGATAAATACTCTTATTGTCATGATAAGAAGACTGATGAGGTTTGTCAAGTTGACTCTATTGCATATCCTTATAAGTAAATTAATGTTATCCTTAACTATTGCTAATCTAAAATTTTTTATGTTCATACACTTACGTGTTCATAGCGTTTATTCTCTGCTTGAGAGTTCGGTTAAAATTGAGGAGCTGATTGGTCTTTGTTTGCAGAACAAAATGCCGGCAGTTGCAGTTACTGATTCAGGCAACTTATTTGGCTCACTTGAATTTGCAGAATATGCAGCAAATAAGGGAATACAGCTAATAGTAGGATGCAATATTATCGTTCGACACTTAGAACAAAATTTATCAATACTCCTACTTGCAAAAAATGAACAAGGGTACACTAATTTAGTCACTTTGGTGAGTGAGTCTTTTAAAAAGCGCAAAAATAGCAGCGATATTCCCTACGTTGATTTTGATGAGCTATTAAGTTTTAATACAGGTCTAATCGCCTTAACTGGTGGATGTTTGGCTCAACTGTTATTGGAGCAAGACAAAGAAACGGTTGAAAAACTGCTTTCAGCATTCGATGGTCATTTATATGTTGAATTGCAGCGTCATGGGCTGAATAAAGAGCTAGAGCTTGAAGAAGCTTTAATAGATTTTGCTTATCAGCGCAATATACCACTAGTGGCAACGAATGATGTGTTTTTTTCAAATAGATCTGATTATGAAGCTTATGATATATTAACGTGCATATCGGAGGGCAGTTATGCCCTGGAGAATAACAGAAAGAAGTTAACTACCGAGCATTACTTCAAATCTGTGGCAGAAATGGAGGAACTGTTCAGCGACATTCCCGAAGCAATTTATAACACTTTAGTGATAGCTAAGCGGTGCTCTTACATGCCAAGAAGCAGGCAGCCTATCTTGCCTAAATTTCCTTGTCGAGAAAATAAAACTGAGAATGAAGAACTGAGGGAGCAGGCAGTTGCAGGATTAGAATTCCGCATTGCAAATGAAACGGACATAGACCTTAAACAATACTACGATCGGCTGAATTACGAACTAAGCGTAATAACTTCGATGAACTACGCTGGCTACTTTTTGATAGTTTCTGATTTCATTCGTTGGAGCAAAGCAAATGGCATTCCAGTTGGACCGGGAAGAGGTTCTGGTGCTGGATCAATTGTTGCTTGGAGCTTGCAGATTACAGATCTTGATCCAATAAAATTTGGTCTGATCTTTGAAAGATTTTTAAATCCTGATCGTGTATCGATGCCTGACTTTGATATCGATTTCTGCCAAGAGAAAAGGGACCTGGTTATTGATTATGTTCAGAAAAAGTACGGTTATGTTGCTCAAATAATCACTTTTGGAAAATTGCAAGCAAGGGCAGTATTGCGTGATGTTGGTAGAGTATTGCAAATGCCTTACTCTCAAGTGGATAAAATATCTAAAATGGTTCCATTTAATCCAGTAAATCCTGTAACTTTATCGCAAGCGATAGAGTTTGATCAAAATCTTCAGAAAGAAAGGGATAGTGATGAAGTAATTGCCAAACTTCTTGATATATCTCTAAAGCTCGAAGGAATATATCGTCACGTTTCAACTCATGCTGCTGGAATTGTAATATGCGATCAAAAATTAGAAAATTTTGTTCCCGTCTATTATGATCCAAATTCGGCTCTGCCAATCACTCAATACAGCATGAAATATGTAGAGAAAGCTGGGTTAATAAAATTTGATTTTCTTGGACTTGGTACGCTAACACTAATAGATCATGTATGTCGTTTAATTAATCGTGATAAAAAAAAATTTGATATTTCCTCAGTTTCTTTGATTGATCAAAGAACCTATGAAATGCTCTCAAGAGGTGATTCAATCGGAGTGTTTCAGCTTGAAAGTTCGGGAATGAGAGAAGCTTTAATAAAACTAAAGCCAGACTGCATTGAAGATATCATCGCTTTAATTTCTCTTTATCGCCCAGGGCCTATGGATAACATTCCAACTTATGTTGCAAGAAAGCATGGACTTGAAAAGCCAGATTACATTCATCCATTGCTTGAGGAGGTGTTAAAAGAAACATTCGGAGTAATAATCTACCAAGAACAGGTAATGGAAATAGCGCGTATTCTCTCTGGATATAGCTTAGCAGAGGCGGATTTACTCAGACGTGCCATGGGTAAGAAAATTAAGGCAGAGATGGATAAACAACGTGAACTTTTTGTTCAAGGAGCAACAAAAAACGGTGTTGATTACGACAGGGCAAGTTATATTTTTGATCTTGTTGCAAAATTTGCTGGTTATGGATTTAATAAATCCCACGCTGCAGCATATGCGATTATATCTTACCAAACAGCTTACCTTAAGGCTAACTACCCGCTAGAATTTTTTACGGCCTTGATGAATCTCAACATTGATGATAGAGACAAACTGAATTTGTTTTATCATGCTGCAAAATTCAGTGGAGTTGCTGTTCTTTCGCCTGATATCAGCAAATCTAAGGCTGAATTTTCAATAGAGGGTGAGCACATACGCTACGGAATTGCTGCTTTGCGTAATGTTGGTTTTGCTATAGCAGAAGGAATAGTAAATGCACGCTCAAGTTCTTATAAGGACATATGGGAATTCATTCAAAATTTGGGGCATATAATAAATAAAAGGGCATTAGAAAGTTTAATTAAATCTGGAACATTCGATAGTGTGCACAAAAATAGAAAGCAGTTATACGAGTCAATAGACACATTGATTTACTTTGCAAATAAAAATAGGCAGTCAAATCAAGCTGCTTTATTTGGTAATCTTGATATTCTGAAGCCAAAACTTGAGAACGTGGAAGATTTTAATGAAGAGGAAAAATTAGAGCATGAGTTATTTTCATTGGGATTTTACTTAACTAATCATCCACTTGAAAAGTTTAGAACTCTCTTGAAAAAATTAAATATTGGGTTTATCGGAGAGAGTAAAACGATAAAAACTGCTGGTGTAATATTAAATGTGCGTATGAGAACCTCAGAACGTGGAAGATTTGTTATACTAACACTTTCTGATCCCCACAATGTTTCTGAAATAGCATTCTACAATAATGAAATAATAGAAGAAAAAAGGAATCTATTTTCACCTGGAGCATTTGTGATAATTGATCTTGAAATTTCAGAAAACACAACGAGACTATCAGGAAAGGACATATCTGAATTTACAGAAAAGGTTACTTCTCTAATGAAAGGATTAGTTTTAACTGCTGTATGTTCAGACTCGCAAAAAGTTGCTGAGGAGTTGAATGCAGTGTTGAAAAATGGAGGCAAAACCAAAATAATGCTAAAGTTTCTTCTCGAAAAACATAAAGTCAGCATCTTGTTGCCAGGTACATATTCAATCACCCCCAAAGCTATTTATGAAATATCTCACTTAAGTTGGATTGAAGACGTAGAAATTAATACAAATAACTTGCTTATATAAAAAAGTTTTATATAATTAAAGTGTTTAATTGATATTAAAGGAAGATATAGTGAATCTCTATGAATTTACTTTTATAGCACAACCGAACTTATTGCAGCAAGAAGTAGAAGAAATGGTCCAAGAATTGGCTATTTTGTTGAAAAATATTAAAGCAGATGTTATTTCTCAGGAGGTTAAAGGTCTCATAGAAAGAGAACATAGCACAGTTATAAAACAAGAGCTAGAGGCAAGTACCGAAAGCATTAAAAAAAGTCTGATTGTTTACTCTGATTTTTTGGAAACTCTGACAAAAATTTTGTGGGTTGAATTGGAAGAAGATTTTTCAAATTTAAAAGAAATAAAGTCAAGAATCGATAAAGAATTGAAAAATGAACTAAGTGATACGGGAATAAAACAAAATTTTATGGACCTTCCAGGAGCTAACACTAAAAGTGCATTTATCTATAATGTAGTAAATGCTTTTAAGGAAAATATTTCACAACATCTAATAAAGCCCCTTCAAGAGGTTTTAAAAAGTTTTAAAATAGTAGACTCAAATCAATTGAATAAAACGCTGGAAGTGCTTTTGAAAAATATTGAAGCTTCAGGATTGATAAAATATGAATATTGGGGTCTATTGGATTTTGCATACCCAATAAATAAGATGAAAAGTGGTCATTACTGTATGATGTGTATAAGTTTTACTTCAAGCATTATGGATGAATTTGAGCGTAGAGTAAAACTGAATGAGAATATTATTCGCCACTTGTCTGTACGGGTTAATGAGTTTTTTAAAGGTAAATCTTACATGATGGATAAACAAATTGAGGAGAAAAGTGCATAATGATGAAAAGACGAAATAGTTTTAATAATTCTTACGTGTCTGTAAATAACAGAACTGGCTTTAGGCGTCCTAAGGTCTGTCCTCTTGCTGCATCTAAAGATGAGGACATAGACTATAAGAATATAGATTTATTGTCCAAATTCACCTCTGACTATGGTAGAATATTACCTAGAAGGTTAACAGGTGTGTGCGCAAGAAAACAAAGAAAGTTGCGCTTAGCAATTATAAGAGCACGCTTTTTAGCTCTTGCTCCTTACTGTACTAAAAAAGTTAGGTAATTTATGTTAATAATTTTAAAGGAAAATATAACAACTTTAGGTAAGCTTGGTGAAGTTGTCAAAGTTAAGCCAGGTTATGCACGTAATTTTCTTTTTCCACAAAAAAAGGCGATGAAAGCCACTAAGGAAAATTTAATAAAGTTAGAGGAACAGCGTTTATTATTGGAAGAAGAAAATACCAAAAAATTAAATGCAGCAAAAGTGCTTGCATCATCACTGCATGATAAATTTATTATATTAATAAAGCAAGCTTCAGAGGATGGAAAGATTTTTGGCTCTGTAACCACACGTGAAATTGCAAAAACTTTATTACAAGAAGGATATGATATAAGTCATCATAGTTTATCTTTGGGTGGAATAAGCATCAAAAATTTGGGCGAGTATCAAGTGAATATAGAATTACATAGTAAAGTGATAGTGCCAATTACTATATACGTTGTCAGATCTGAGAAAGATGCACATGAATTAAGGCAAGCAAAGTTGCAAAATCAGAAATCTGAGCAACAAGAGGCAGAGCAAGATGCGAGTAAAGAAGCTGCTGATGCTGATGATAGCTGATCAAAGATGATCCCTTGTTATAGTCGTAAAGAAATGTCTTCCATTGCTAGGCTGGTATCATCCCAGTGCTCCCCTCATGTCATTCCAGTGCATGACACTGGAATGACACCATTATTGGAATAAATCAAAAATGATTCCACGCTATAGCCGCAAAGAAATCTCTTCTATTTGGGAAGAAAAAAATAAGTTCAACATATGGCTCAAAATAGAAAAATTAGCATGTGAAGCTCAAGCAAAATTAAAAGTTATTCCAAATGATGTTGCTGAAAAGCTCTCTGGTGCTATTGAATTTGATATTGAGCGTATTAACGAAATTGAATCCATTGTAAAACATGATGTTATAGCCTTTTTGACATATATTGCTGAAAAAGCGGGAGTTGATGTTCGTTATCTCCATTACGGAATGACAAGTTCTGATGTTTTAGATACATGCTTTGCAGTGCAGTTGAAAGAGTCATGTGATATTTTACTCAAGAATCTAAAAAATTTACTTATAGTATTGAAAAAAAAAGCTGAGGACTATAAAGATATTGTTTGTGTTGGGCGCAGTCATGGAATGCATGCAGAACCAATAACTCTTGGATTAAAATTTGCTAGATTTTATGCTGAATTTAAACGCAATTATCAGAGATTAATTAGCGCGCAAAAAGAGATCTCAATTTGTAAAATATCAGGTGCAGTAGGTAATTTTACAAATATTAATCCATTTGTTGAAGAGTATGTAGCGAAAGAAATGGGACTCATACCTGAAACCATATCGTCTCAAGTCATCCCTCGTGATAGACATGCCATGTTCTTTTCAATTTTGGGAGTAATTGCAAGCTCAATAGAAAATATTGCAATTGAGATTCGTCATTTGCAAAGAACTGAAGTCGGCGAAATCTCTGAATATTTTTCCACTGGACAGAAGGGAAGTTCTGCTATGCCGCATAAGTGTAATCCTATTTTAAGTGAGAATTTGACTGGGCTCTCACGCTTAGTACGCAGCTACGTTTTTCCTGCATTAGAAAATGTTGCATTATGGCACGAACGAGATATATCGCACTCGTCTGTGGAAAGGTGCATTGCTCCTGATGCTTGTATAGCAATGGATTTTGCTTTAGTACGATTAACAGATTTGATAGATAAATTGGTGATCAATAAGGAAAATATTGAAAAGAACTTAAATTCTTCAAAAGGCTTGGTTTTTTCACAACGAGTATTACTCGAGTTGGTAAATAGTGGTTTGGCGAGGGAAGAGGCGTATAAAATTGTTCAGAGCAATGCAATGAAAGTGAAACAAAACAATAGTGATTTTCTGGCCGAACTGAAACAAGATAAATCCTTACTTGAAGTTATTAACTCTAAAAAACTTGAATCTTTGTTTGATTTGAAGTATTATACGAAGCATGTAGATCATATATATAGCAAGGTTTTTAATGAGGCTGAGTAGCTCAGTGGTAGAGCAGGAGGATCATAATCTCTTGGTCGGGGGTTCAAATCCCTCCTCAGCCACTCAAGCTAAGCTATGGTTTGGCGATAGCAGCGCATTTGACAAAATAACGTGATTCATTGTCAATTAACTGAAGTCTTTTTTCAGTTGTTCATATAGTATATGGAATAATGTATGTGAAGTGATAAAGATACAACATTTGTTGTATCTATTCAGGGGAATGGCTAATGGTATCCGTTCAAGAAAGTGGTAAGGTAGATGAGAAAAGACAACTAAATGAATTTCATCCGAGTAGCTGACACTGACATCTATATAAAGACAATCTAATGCACTCATTTAAAGTGAAGTTTTCTGGATCCCAGTGTCTAGGCACTGGGATGAAAAGAGTTGACTTGAATGACACCGAATAGGCACTGGGACAGAGGCTACTTGAATAATATTTCACCATGTCATTCCAGCACTTGATGCTGGAATGGCTTTGTTGCACCACTCAAGGAAAGAACAGGCAGTTACTGATGGAATTTGTTATAAAATAGATATTTAGCCGACAAAGGAAAAATATGCCAATAAGAATGAAAGTCAGTAACTGCAATGAATATAACAAATTTCTTCAAGAAAGGGGAAATGTTTTTCATTATATCAACGATGCCATTGAAAATTGGTACGAAAATAGTCCAAAAGTAGCAGGTGGCAACAATGTCTACAGCGACAAAGTAGTGATTCTAATTCACATAATAACCTATCTATTCAGGATTGGTCTTAGGCAAACAGTGGGATTTATAGAGAAATATCTTGAGCAAATAGGGAAAATTTTGCAAATTATCAGCTATTCGCAGGCTTCAAGAAGGTTTAAAAAGCTTAATATCAAAATCAACGACTGCAGAGTTGATAAGAACGATATGGAAGATATTGAAATTGCTATAGATAGTACAGGTATCAGCATCTACAATAATATTCCAGGCCATAGTAAGGCAAATGGTACAGATAGAAAGTATCGCCGCTATGAGCAAACAAGATGTAATGCTAGAGATAGGTAGTAAAAAAGTTATAGCTGCAAAATACAGTAGTGGAGTTTATTCCGACCACTATGGAGCCTGTGATCTTATTGAAAGAGTGGATACCAAGTATAACATAAGCACGATATATGCAGATAGATCGAAAGAAGTTATACAAACTGTGCGATGAGCTTGACATAAAGACAAGGATTCCTCCGCAAAATAATGCAGTAGAGCATCCAAAGTTGGATTATATGAATGAGAGAAATTCTACAATCAAGCTCATAAAGTCATATGATGAAGATGGTATGAAGAGGTGGAAAAAAGAGATAAATTATTGGAAGAGATCTTATATAGAAAGTTTTTTCTCGCGACTGAAGCAAATATTTGGATTTAGTTTTAGGAATAAATCTGAGATTAATCGTGAGAAGGAACTGCTACTCAAGTGTTATTTGCTTAACAAATTTACTGAAATAGGCATGGCTAAGTTTGATATAGCTTCATGAATTTATTATACATTACCCACTATCCGAAGAGCTGTGCAACAAAGCCCACTGGCATCCAGTTTTTTTGTGCAATTCCGTCAAAAAAAGCGCTTTCGTGTTTACCAACTTAGTTAGATTCCAGTGTCAAGCTACTCGGATGACACCAAAGAGGCTATTTGAATCTAATTTACTATTCACAATCCCGGTTATTAGCTTATTTGAGTTGACTTTTCATCATAATTATGTAATAATTAAACATATTGTTTAATATTGAAGGTAGAATTATGATAGGAGAATATGAGTCACTGGAAAAAGTACTGAGGACGATTGAGGTTAAGGAAGGCTTAAATAAAGATAATATAATTGAGGAAATACAAAAAGAACTAAAGGAACAGGATCAAGGTCTATATCAAGAGTGGGAGAAAGGTAAATTTGATGTAAATCATGTATTTTCCCTATATGGGAAATTGACGTTATTAATGATAGCTGCTGAGAATGGTCACGCAAGTGTAGTAGAGGTTTTACTCAAAGCAGAAGCAAATGTTAATGCAGTAGATAGTAAAGGGTTTACTCCTTTACATGTCGCTGCTGAGAATGGTCACGCAAGTGTAGTAGAGGTTTTACTCAAAGCAAAAGCAAATGTTAATGCAGTAGGTAGTGAAGGGTGGACTCCTTTACATGTCGCTGCTGAGAATGGTCACGCAAGTGTAGTAGAGGTTTTACTCAAAGCAAAAGCAAATGTTAATGCAGTAGGTAGTGAAGGGTGGACTCCTTTACATGTCGCTGCTGAGAATGGTCACGCAAGTGTAGTAGAGGTTTTACTCAAAGCAGAAGCAAATGTTAATGCAGTAGGTATTGAAGGGTGTACTCCTTTACATTTCGCTGCTGGGAATGGTCACGTAGATATAGTAAACCTTTTACTAGAAAAAGGAGCAAATGTTAACGCAGTAGATCGATATGGAAAGACTCCTTTAGATTATGCTGAAGGTTATGCTAAGAATCAAGACGTAGTAAAAGCTCTATTAGACGCAAGAGGAGGTTCTTTTGTGAAAGCACGTAATAAGGCAATGATTGCTGGTGGAGTGAATACATTATTAGGCACTGCTATAGCAGTGGCACTTTTTACAACTGGAACAATTACAGCTCAGTTGATACCTATCGTTATAGCAGTGGTTGCAGTTACAGCAGCAGCACTGGTAGTTGGTTGTGCTACATATGAATTACTAAAGCCTAGTACTAAAGTTGATGGAGCAGAAAAACCAATTGTCAACTCAATAAATGAACAGCAGAGAGTTACTAGCATTTCTTCATATTAGAGCGCGTGACGCAGGTTCCTGGATCCCAGTACTGGGATGACAATGAAGGGGCTGCTTGAATAACAACGAAGGGTTATTTGGATAATAGCCGTACTTGATCTGGATCCCAGTGTCTAGGAACTGGGATGACAAGGGGGGATACTAGGATGACAACGAAGGTGCTGGAATGAAAGGAGTGTGAGATAAAGCTACTTGTATAACTGTTGCACATCCATAAACTCTTTCTCGTCTTGCATGCTGATGATAGTGTGAGTGTTGAGAGGTAAAGGGTCATTTCTATGTCCATGTCCTACCCCTTTTATTGTAAATACTGGAAAGTTAACACTTTTTGCAAACCTTTCTTTTACAATTTCAACAAGATTATCATTATAACAGTTAACAAAGTCACCGAATATTACTGCATCTACTCCATCAAAAATATGAGCTTGTTTTAGGTGATCTAGACTTCGCTCAATTGAATATGGATAAACTTTTATGTCTTCTAAAAATAGAATTTTGTTTTTTGCGTTTATTTGCCAAGCAGTTCCTATGCTATTTTCAACCAAAGTCATATTACCGCCGATGATTTTAGACTCTAATTTGCCATTTTTTAGTCTAACTCCATTATTTATCATCTTTAAGTTGTCAAATCTGATAGAGTTGCGTTGGTTAAGAATTAATTCTTTTAATTTTTTAACAGAGCTTTCAGCAACGGAGTTATTTACTATCATTTCCAACATGGTGCCGTGAAGAGTTTGCCAGTCATATTTAACTTGCAGATAAATATGTAAAGCAGTGATATCACTATAGCCTATAAGAATTTTTTTGTTTTGAGCAATTCTTTCTTTTTTATCATTGGGCAGCTTTTCTAGGTAAGGAATTAGCCGAGAAGCCCCTTCTCCTCCTCTGATACACCAAATTATTTTGCTATCATCGGTTAGTGAATTAACCAAATCATTTGCTCTGAATTCATCAGAGTTGGAATAAAATGGATTGTCGTTACTATATATTTTCTCCGAAATGTGAGGATTAAAATCCAAAGTTTTTACGTATTCTCTTATAGTAGGCAGATCTGATTCTTTTCCCTTCGAAGAAGGAGCAATAATATCAACTTGGTCCATTGCATGAATATCTGTGTTAGCACCATAGCTGTACGAACATTCATTTTTGAAGACAGCAAATGGTGTCATTCCAGTGCTTGACACTGGAATCCAGAAATTTTGCTTATAACTGAGCTGATGAGCTAAAGGTAGTTGTCTTACGCTAAAACAAACGTTTTTAATTAAGTTGCATAGAAGCTGGATCCCAGTGTCTGGGCACTGGGATGACACCCCACTGGTGGGAATTGCTCCCAAACTACAACGTTCGTACAGTTGTGTGTTAGCACATAAAGTGAAAATAAAATATAAAAGGTAAATGATCATTAAAATATCTTATGAAACTCTTGCTTTAATATATCATCTAATTCGCAAAGAGAAACTTTTACTCCTAGTTTTTCCATTGATGTAACGCCGTAATCTTTTAGTCCACAAGGAATAATACCCTCATAGTGGGAAAGGTTTGGAGAGACATTAAGTGCTATGCCATGATAAGTTACCCATTTTCTCAAGCGAATGCCAAAAGCTGCTATTTTTTCTTCTACTCCGTTGTTGTTCACCCAAATGCCTATTCTATCTTCCTTAAATTCCCCAAGTATATTAAAGTGTTTTAAAACATTTATGATCCAATTACTTAGGTCTCTGATATATAGTTTTATGTCACATTTGTTTCTTTTTTTGAGGTTTAGCATTAAGTATATAATGCGCTGCCCTGGTCCGTGATATGTATATTTACCACCCCTACCTGTTTTATATATAGGAAATAATTTTTCAATAATGTCATCATCTGTTGCACCGATTCCTGCAGTATAAAGTGGAGGGTGCTGGAGCAGCCATACTAGCTCATCAGACAAATTATTGTAAATTTGTTGAATTTTTGCTTCCATGAATTTTATAGCATGGTTATAATCAACAAGTTGGTTAGATATTAGCCATTCTGTCATGTTCTATTTCTTTAGGTCTATCAATGTCATTCCAGCGCTTGACACTGGAATCCAGAAATTTAATTGTAGATAGCACACTGAACTGGTGAGCATAGTTGCTTTACGCTAAAAGGAACGTATTTGACTAAATTGTATAAAAAGATGGATCCTAGTGTCAAGCTACTTGGATGACAAATATGGGCTACTTGAATGGCACTATCGCAAACGAACTAGTGTCAGCTACTCAGATGATATCATTCTTGTAACACCAATTGATATAATTCAACTATAATTTTAATCTTTTAACAAATTTAATTTTTCAGGAGGCACATATGAATTTTAACATTTTTCAAAGAAAGAAAAGCAGTGAATACTCTGCTTTGCAACTAATGATGGAACCAAGTTGGAGTAGGCGTGATTATGTAAGTTTTGCTGAGGAAGGTTACATAAAAAATGTTATTGCCTTTCGAGCAATTAATATGATCGCAAGTGCTGCATCTTCGGTACCTTTTATTCTCTGCCAGCTTACTGACCAGGGAAAATCACAACTAAAAGCACATCCGTTACTGAAGTTACTTTATTCTCCTAATCCAATGACATCAAAATCAGAATTTATTGAGGGGATTGTAACTTATCGGTTAGTTAACGGCAATTCTTATATATTGATGATTGAGCTGCAGAACAAACCAACAGAGCTTTATCTTCTGCGCCCTGATAGAGTTGAAATTGTTCCGGGGAGAAGTAACGTTCCTTATGCCTATCGTTATACCGTAAATAACAACAGTTATGACTTTAAAGTTGATAAATTGACTGGGCGTTCAACAGTACTGCATCTTAAAACCTTTAACCCTTTGAATGATTGGTATGGACTTTCACCAATTGAGGCAGCTGCATATAGTATAGATCAGCATAATCAGGCTGGTGCTTGGAATCAGGCAATGCTGCAAAATGGAGCAAGACCAAGTGGTGCAATAGTTGTGAAATCAGAAAAGGATGGAAGCGTTGGAAACTTAAGTCAAGAGCAGTACCAACGCTTAAAAGCGCAGATAAATGATCATTACTCAGGTCCTGTCAACGCTGGAAGACCGATATTACTTGAAGGAGGTTTAGAGTGGAAGGAAATGAGCTTATCACCGAGGGATATGGATTTTATTGAGTCAAAACATAGCTCAGCTCGTGATATTGCGCTAGCTTTTGGCGTTCCGCCGCAGTTGCTTGGCATACCGGGTGATAACACTTACAGTAATTTAGTTGAAGCACGTCTTTCCCTTTGGGAACAGACGATTTTACCAACGCTAGAAAATATTATCTGTCACCTGAATTCTTGGCTAGTGCCCAAGTTTGGCAAAGATTTATGTTTGTCATATGATAAAGACGCGATAGAAATTCTAATGGAGAAAAGACAAAAGATGTGGAAATACGTGCAAAACGCAAGCTTCATGACGCTCAATGAAAAAAGAGAAGCTTTTGGCTTGCAACCGTTACCCGGTGGTGATAAGTTGAATTGATGTTTATATAGTATAGATATTTATACTAAGCTGTAAGAAATTAGAGGTATTTTATGTATCAAGAACAAGAAAATTCAGTAAGTAATTCTCGATTGACTCTTCCTCATATGGAATTATCGTTGAGAGCCAAACAAGATACTAATCCAACAGATAATGAAGGTCTTGTCCCTTTACATTATGCTGCTTGCGGAAATCGCTTAGAGCAAGTGAAATTATTGCTTAAAAACGGAGCAAATGTTAATGCATTGGATAATTATGGTTTTACTCCTTTACATTATGCTGCTTCCATAAATTGTAAAGAGGAGGTGGAATTATTGCTTAAAAACGGAGCAGATATTGATGTAAGAAATCATTTCGGTGCTACTCCTTTATATTTAGCTGTTCAGGGAGGCCATGAGAATGTGGTAAAATTATTGCTTAAAAACGGAGCAAATATTAATATAGCAGATAATTCTAGCAAGACTGTTTTACATTTATCTGTTCTCAAAGGCCACACAGAGATAACAAAGTTATTGCTTGGAGATATGGAGACTCCAAGTACAAGCTGCATCGATATAAGCATTGAAGAGTTACAAGTAACTAGTAAGTCTTATTATTAGAGGGTAGATGAAGTTTACTATCTCCTAAATCGTATCTGTTCAGATTCATGTGAAATCAGTCCTTTTTTTCTTGTCATGAAAGTAGCTGACACTGGGATCCAGTTTGACGAAAGCGCTCTACAACGTTTTTTGTGAAAAAGCCAGTGTCAGGCACTGACCATTTGTTGCTACGTTTTTGTCTATCTTATTTTGCCACCCTGCTGAACGGATACCCTAAATCATGTAGCTAAATGAGTTAACTATTTTTCTTGCTAACTAAGGTGTTGTAAATTTGGTCTACATCAAAACTCATCTTAGGGCACCAAATAGGGCCATCTAAGTGTGCCTCGATATAAAGAGGACTATTATGATTTGGTAGTATGAAAAAGAGTCTGAATATAGAAGTTAAGGAGAACTTAGATAAGATTAAATTAGAAGAGATAGAACCTGATGCTTGATCGATACTAAACTGTGAACTAGTTGAACATACACCACTGTTAATACTTACTTTTCCATTAATATTTTCAAAAAGCGTACTGCCATTATATATATCAACGTAAGCAAGCTTGGAAATTTCAGGTTTATTCTTACTGCTTAACAACTTAGTGATGAATGAATTAAAATCCACATTTGTAAACTCTATTTTCTGTGCTTGAAAGTTTACATTTCCTGATAAGTTACTAGCCCAATCATCAAAGCTTGTCCCTTGAGTTTTGATTTCACCACTTAAGCTTATCTTGCCATTTATGTTATTAACTCCTATAACTTCCTTGGTGTCCAAATTTGCAATAGAAAATTTTATGTGAATTGAGCCTGCTTTTAGATAACCCTGAAAAAACATTTGTCCATGTTCTAGTATGTAACTTATCTTTTTGATAGTGATAGTGCTGTTTCTTATCACTGTATCCAAGTTAAAATCTTTTAAGACGTTTTGCCCAATTTTAAATTCTGTAGTTTTGATTTGCACGTTTGCATCAAAATCTCCTTTCTCATCTAAAAAATTAAGCTGCTTTGTTGACCATTGAATTTGATTTATTTCATTTCTTGAGTTTCTTTTTACCTCTAATAGTTTTGGTAATTTAAAGATATTTCCATTAAATTTATTACCTGTAAGGTTTACGTCTAATAAAGGCTTAGTGTATTTTTGATCCACTAATATTTTTACACTACCGGTAATGTCGAAATTTTCTCCGAATAACTTTATTTTATCTGCAACTAGCTTGTTCTCTTGTATTTTTAATGAAAAATCCAAATCTTCAATTTTTGTACCATTGAATATAGAATCTTTAACACTAGTTCTTATATTTACATCATATTTAATATTTTTCAGCCATTGCACTTTGCTGAATAATGAATAATCATATTTATCTATATTAATGTTATGTATGCTAAATTTACTATCGATCATATTGTGTTTTTTTGTGTGATTTACCTTAATTGATCCTTGCCAAGATTCTTTGTTATTTAGCAATCTGATATCTGAAAGAGATAATATTCTAGGTGCTAAATATAGTTTAGAACTTGCTGTAAATTGACTTTTCTCTCTTTCTTGCATCTTGATAGAAGGTAAAATATGTGAAATGAACGACTCACCCTTTATCAATATATCACCATTAAATTCAGACAAGTTGCCATTGTTTGAAACTTTTCCTGATAAGCGAGATATATTATTGGTTCCAGGAAACTGAAGAAGAGTATCAACGTTTATTTCGCCATTAGCAAATTTTAGCGTAGCATGAAATTTGTCCAATATCCTGTTTTGATATTGAATATTTGAAGCTTCCATATTAAAATCCAAGCTCAGGTTCTTTGGCACAACCTCTCTAAAAGATTCTAAAAGACCCTTCATATCTGTTGTTTTGTGTGAGCCGTTTTTTAGGTCGACTTTACTAAAACTAATATTGATATTAGTATGATCACTTTTTCTATCATTTTGTATTATACCAGTGCCTTGCATGCTTTTGGACTCAATTTTTAAATTAGTTGCCGTAAACTCGCTTTCATTGAGATTGATATTGGATGATATCTCAATATTTTCGCTGGGAATCACATAAGAAAGGAAGCTAAGATTAATGATTTTTGCCAAGCCGCTCATAGAATCAGAATTATTATTAATCGTCAATACTAAATTGCCCTTGAGCTCTTCTTGATTTCTATTACCTTTAAATAGCAAATTTGCAAAATTTGAATCAACACTAATGTGTACATTATTTTTTGTGACATTAACCTTTCCAGAAAAATCGTAATTGTTGTCACCAATCTGTACTTCACCAAAAAACTGCTTATTTTTTTTTATAGCAACTTCCTTGATATTAATAGTATCGGCGTTAAAACTTATTTGGCTGTCCTTTATTAATATATCAACTATATTATCATTGGCTTTCGTATTTATAATATTAAGTAAATTTTCTTTGTTGCTTTTCATGCCCAAAAATGAGATTGACTTTGGTTGCAATGAAAATGAAAACAACGATGGCCTTATTTCAATTTTTTTTGCACTAATTAAATCTGATAATTTTTGCTCCTTGTTTTTGTTGTATTGTACATATACATTGTGAATAGTAAGTTTTGGAGTAATGAGCGAAACTTCAATTTTTCCTCCAACATGTACTTTAGCATCATACGTCTTCTCTAACTCTTTTACGATATATTCTCTGTAGCCACTCCAATCCTTAAAAGTTGCAGCAACGTGCATGAGAATTAATAGCAACGAGATTGATAATATGGAGTATAAAGAAAGTTTCATAATAGACCTCTCATTCCAGCATCCCTTCTCTTCTTGTCATCCCAGTTTGGGATCCAGGAAATTTGATTAGACATTAAGTTAATTAGCAAAAAAGTAGCTATTCTTATGTTAAAGCACAGCATTTTTACATGAGAAGCTGGTCTGATGAGCACTGGGTTCCCAGTGGAAATTGCTCTCAAACCACAACACTTATACAGTTGTGTGTGTGACACTGTGATCCAGTGTGACTTAAATAAGGTTTTCCAGATTATATAATCAACAAAATTTCTGGATCCCAGTGCTTGACACTGGGATGACAGGAATAGGTTATGGGATGAAAGAAGTGGATATTGGAATAGTAGCTGAAATGACATATAGCAATACAAAGGGTGTAATTTACACATATTTCAAATTATTCAAATTTCCTCTAAAAATCAGGTAAAGAGTGCTAGAATAAATAATAACACTCAAAGCTATTAAAGTTACTAAATAAACAATACGAGCTAGCCCTCTATCGAAAAACAACCCTGCTGATAAGTAATTAGAGAGATAAAGAACTATTGACATAACCAATGTTGCAGTGAGAATTTTTACAATATTTAGTAATAATGCTTGGCTAAGCTTATACATCTTATTTATTGTTAAATAATTAATCAATAAAATAGAATTTATCCAAGTGGAAATGGAAGTAGCAATAGCAATTCCTATATGTTGGTATTTGTTCATTAATAGGAGATTTAGTATTACGTTAATTCCAAGGCACGTTAATGAGAACATAGTTGGTATTTTTAGCTTTCCCCTAGCAAAGAATGTGGGTAGCAATACTTTATTTATAATAAATGCGGGTAAAGAAAGAGAAAATGCTACTAATGTAGGAACAGTTTGCTGCACTGCATAATAATCAAATCGGCCGTAAGAAAAAAGCGTAAGTAAAATCATGTCAGGAATAATGATAAAAGCAGCAGTTATTGGCATAATTAATATTAACCCTATATTAAGGGCCTTGTTCTGTATTTTGACTATATTCTCAGTATCATTTATTCGTTTTGAAATCATAGGAAGAAGTACTGTACCAATTGCAGTGCCAATTACTCCTTGCGGTAGTTGATTTAGTCTATCGGCATAATATATATAAGAAACTGCATTTGGTATAAAACTCGCCATGATTGTGTCAATCCATACACTTATTTGTATTACACAATTGTTGATAATTGCAGGTATTACACGCTTGAAAAACAACTTCACTTCGTTACTTAATTCTAAACTAAAAGAAAAGAAAGCCTTTAATTTGTATGCACTAAATATTATTAAAAGTAGCTGCAAAATCCCTCCAATCAGGACGGCTATAGAAAGGTTATGAGCCGGTGTTTCAATGTAAGGTAAAAACAAACTGATGATTAAACAGAGGTTCAAAATGATTGGTGAAATAGCTGTTGAAGCAAAATGCTGTTTTACTTGCAACATTCCACCAATAAGTGATGCGATTGACACGAAGATTATGTAGGGCATCATAATTTTCGACAAAGTTACAGTAAAGGTAAATTTATTTTGGTCAAATCCAGGAGTGAAGATTTTGATCATGTAAGGGAAGAAGGTTTGTGTGATAAGGCAAAAAATTACTAGAATAATAAACGTAATGGATATTACACTACTTGCGAAATTAAATGCCTTTTTATTATCATATGACTCTGCAGAGTATAATGGTATGAATGAGGTAGTAAATGCTCCCTCTGCAAAAAACGATCGAAATAAATTAGCAAAGCGAAACGAGGAAAAGAATATATCTGCAAGAGAAGTTGCACCAATAACCGTAGCAATCAATACATCTCTTATTAGCCCTAAAATTCTTGAAATAGCTGTAAAAAAACTAAATGTGAAAATACTTTTAAACATATCACGATTTCAATACGATTAACTATAATGCTAAAAGCATAAATGAAAATGTTTATTCGCTAAACTTAAAACTCTATGCAAAAGTAGGTAGCTTAAATAATTAATTGACTATTTATGCTTGTGTGTTAGAAATTTTATACCTTGGCGGGCGTAGCTCAGTTGGTAGAGCGTCAGTTTGTGGTACTGAATGTCGCCAGTTCGATCCTGGTCGCTCGCCCCACTAAAAATTTCCACTTTACATAAATATAAACATTAGATATTTTTGCACGTCCGTTAGCATTCCTTGTTGCTTTAGTATTTAGATGGCGGAGGGGAAGTTTGCGATTTAGAGTAAAAATGATGCCTATTAATTAGTGAGAGGGATTGTATGTATATTTGTTTGTTAGCTTATAGTATAGTGTCAGCACTAGGAATATTAGCTTGGTGGTTGAGTTTTGACACTTCATCACCTTTAGCCATAGGTGCAATTGCTGGTTCTATGGCTCTAGCATTGATTGCGGTTTTGCACGTAGGATGTTTGCTATATAAGTTTTGCAAAAGAGATCCTATTGAGGAAGATCATGGAAAAATAGCAATTTTTTTGGGTATGGCTATACCTATAAGTACTATGATTGGGGCAGTGCTTAATGCAAGTGTGATTGCTGTTCTTCCTAACCCAGTAGTAACAGTGATTATCTTAGTAAGTGCAATAACAGGGCTAATAGCAACAATTATGGGGGTTTATGTAGCCACATCTTTAGTGCATTGTGCAGATGAAGCAGCAATTACATTTGCAGCAAGTGCAACTTCGATTACAGATTCTACATTTGTTAGAATATCTCAGGAAGAAGAAGTGGATGAGCGTATTACCTCTCCTACAGTTGAAAAAGTTTCTTCTGTAAAAGAGACGATAATTTGAGCTAAGTTAGTTTGTAACACTGGAATCTGTAAAATTTGACATCAATCACTGATAGTTGGAATATTATAGATTAGGAATTACTCAAGAAGATGCATAAGTACGACGTAGTGGTAGTAGGTGGCGGTCATGCCGGGTGTGAAGCAGCTACAGCTGCAGCACGTCTTGGTGCAAGCACGCTACTTATAACTCACAAAATTTCAACTATAGGAGAGATGTCTTGTAATCCAGCAATTGGAGGAGTTGCAAAGGGTGTTGTAGTTAGAGAAGTAGACGCCCTTGATGGAATAATGGGGAGAGCTATCGACCGAGCAAGCATACACTCGGTCGTTTTAAATGGCAGCAGAGGCGCAGCAGTATGGGGCCCACGTGCACAAGCAGACCGAAAATTATACAAAAAAGCAATACAGGAAATTATTCTAAATTATAACAACTTGACAGTAAAAGAAGAGTCAGTTGACGATTTTCTTATCGAAAGTGATAGCAATGGAGAATCTTATATAAAAGCTGTAATAACAGACTCAGGTGAACGTATACTGACAAGCAGAGTTGTTTTGACTACAGGGACTTTTTTACGTGGTGTGATTCATATAGGAGAGCAAACAACTCCTTCTGGAAGAATAGGAGATAAACCTGCAATAGAGCTTGCAAACACGCTAAAGAAGTATGATTTTAAACTGGGCAGGTTACGTACCGGAACTCCACCTAGGCTTGATCGTGGCACTATAAACTGGTCGGTATTACAAGAACAAGTGGGTGACAATCCACCTACACCATTTTCTTATCTTACAGAGAAAATTAACCAGCCTCAGGTTTCATGTTTTATTACTCATACTAATGAACATACACACAGAGTAATTCGAGAGAATCTTCACAGATCAGCTTCTTCATATTTAGATAACGTTATTGCACCAAGATACTGCCCATCAATTGAAACTAAAGTTAAAAAATTTGCAGAAAAAAATAATCACCAAATATTTCTAGAACCAGAAGGGATTGATGATAACACTATATATCCAAATGGAATTTCAAATTCATTGCCCATCGAAGTGCAGTATGAAATGATAAAGAGTATAAAAGGGCTTGAAAATGCAGAAATATTAAGACCTGGATATGCAGTTGAATACGATTATATCGATCCACGAGAGCTATTTCATACTCTCGAAACTAAGAAAGTTAAAGGACTATATTTTGCTGGTCAAATTAATGGTACCACTGGATATGAAGAAGCAGCTGGGCAGGGAATTATTGCCGGAATCAATGCAGCACTCTCTTTATCTCAAAAAAGTTTTGTTCTTCATCGTACAGACTCATATATCGGTGTAATGATAGACGACTTGGTCACTAAGGGAATTACCGAGCCTTACAGATTATTTACCTCGCGTGCAGAATATAGACTGGCAATCAGGTCAGATAATGCAGATAGAAGATTGACACAAAAAGGTTATGACATCTCTCTTGTGTCGCATGAGAGATACTCTGTTTTGCAGGGTAAACTTAAATCCATTAAGCAACTTGAGGAGAAATTAGAGAGCCTAACAATTACTCCTGAGCAGCTCAGGTCCTATGGCATTAAAATATCTTATGATGGAATAAGAAAAACAGCATTAGATTTGCTCGGTTATCCAAATATTGACTGGAATAAATTACGAGAAATATGGCCAGAGTTAAACATGGGTTCCAGTGTCAGCTACTTGCATAACGCCAAAGCACCTCTTCCTGTCATCCAAGTAGCTGACACTGGGATCCAGTACTTGAATGATGATGGAATGGATGCAGTTGACACTGAAAAAAATGTAGATTCCAGCGTCATGTGCTGGAATAACACTATAACTGATAGCATAGCCAAGAATGAAATATATGAAGCAGTTGCAATTGAAGCAAAATACAAGCCTTATTTAGTAAGACAAGAAGCAGATATGAAGTTTCTACAAGAGGAAGTTAATACTCAAATTCCAACTAATTTCAACTACTCACAGATTAAAGGCTTGTCAACTGAAGTGATAGAAAAGTTGCAGTCAATAAAGCCAGCAACAATTGGTATTGCGAAGCAAATACAAGGTATCACTCCAGCAGCGATAGTTAGCATATTAGTGTACCTTAGGAATAAGAAAACGAAAATAGCTGCTAATTCTGCGTAACATGTCAAAAATCGAAGAATTTCGCTCTTTTATGCACGAAATAAATGTTGATACATTTATGTTGAATACTAAAGACGAGTATTTAAATGAATATTCAAAAGAGTTAGCAGAGTTATGTGGCTTCACGGGAACAAATGGGCTACTTATCGTTACAAAGAGTAATAAGTGCCCATTTTTTACAGATGGACGCTATATCACACAAGCTCGCAGTCAGCTCGATCAGGGCAGTTTTCGAGTATATAATATACAAGAAGAGGATCCACACAAATGGGTAAAAGCAAACTTAACATTGACTACCTCACTGGGTTACTATCCGCAATATTTTACTATGAAGGACATAAGAAAATATGAAGGCATTTGTAAACTAGTACCATACTTAATTAAAAAAGATAGTAGTCATAAAGCACAAACAATAGTCTCACATGTATCTGGTGAGAGTGGTAAGGATAAATGTGAAAGAGTAGCTAAAAACATAGAGGCTGAAGCAGTGCTTCTGACTGATCCAAATTCAATTTCGTGGTTATTAAATTTAAGAAATGAAAGTTCTGAATATACTCCTTGTATATTGGGTCGTGCTATATTGTATAAAAATGCCAATGTTGATTTATTTATTCAAGATAAAGAACATTCAACTATAGAAGCAAATTTTGATAACCATATAAATGTTTTTGATATTAGTGAGCTAGAAAATTCACTACATAAGTTAAATTTGGTGGTGATAGATCCAAGCACGACTCCAATGAGCATTATGAATGCAATAGATCCCTTGTATAACCATTATTTAAATGAAAAATCAGCTTCGGTGTCATTCCAGTGCTTGACCAGAAATAAAAAAGCATGGATCCCAGTGTCAAGAACTGGGATGACAATAAGTAATGAAAGAGGTCTAATAGAAAATAAGCAGATAATTGAGAAGGAGGATCCTTGTTTGATTCACAAAGCAGTAAAAAATCAAACTGAAATAACTGGAGCTATAAGTGCGCACATCAAACATGGAGTAGCAGTTATAAATTTTCTATATTGGCTTGAAAACAATATTGACAGTGAAATTACTGAGCTTGAAGCTGAAGAAAAAGTTTTAGAATACAGAAAAGAGCAGAATTTGTTTAAGCAACCGAGTTTTCCAACAATTTCAGCATTCAACGAGAATGGAGCAATCATTCATTACCGTGCAAGCAATAAGACAAATAAAGTCATTCAAGAAGATGGGCTGTATTTAATTGACTCTGGTGGTCAGTACCTTGATGGCACAACCGATGTTACAAGAACTATAGCAATTGGTAGTCCAACCAATGAGCAACGAGCTCACTACACAATAGTATTAAAAGCTCACATTGCGATAGCAAGTGCGGTCTTTCCTTCTGGCACTACTGGTGGAGAATTGGACATATTAGCGCGTATACATTTATGGAAATTTGGAATGGATTACATGCACGGTACAGGACATGGAGTAGGAAGTTACCTTTCGGTACACGAAGGACCGCAAGCAATATCAAGAGGAAATAAAGTGGAACTCATTCCAGGCATGATACTTTCTAACGAGCCTGGTTATTATATTCCAGGAAAGTATGGAATAAGAATTGAGAATCTGATGTATATTGAAAGGCGAGAAAACGTCTTTTTAAGCTTTAAACAATTGACCTCTGTTCCTTATGATAAAAAGCTAATAGATATACAAATGCTTACTGAAGATGAAGTTAAATGGATAAATAGCTATCACCAATTTGTTTATAAAAATATAGAAAATGGCATAAAAGATAAGGAATGGTTAAAGAGAGTATGTGAACCTTTAAAATAGTTAATTTATCATTTAATCAAGTATTAATATAGTTGTTCTTGTATTGTTTTTAATTAAAAACAATATATAATATTAGTTTCAAATAGGTGTAATTATGACAGATAAAGTGCAAGATGATGAATTTATGAAGCAGTACATGGATACTTGCAAAGAGCAAATAGAAAAATTGGCAAGCGACCCTAATTTGCTTCAACAGACCTTAAAGCCATTCATGCAAATGTCTCAGCAACTTATGGCTGGCGGTATGCTAGAAGGAAATATGCCTAGCATGATACCTGATATGGGTGGTATGGATATCAACAAGATGATTGCTCAGATGAAGGAAATGTATGATTACATAAAGAGTAATCACAAAGAGCTCATGAGAAAAGATGCTTCACAAATTCAAGAGCTTGATGATTCCAGCAGAAGATTGAGAGGCTTGGTCAAGAAATTGATAGAGAAAGTTGAAGCTAAGTAGTATTTATTCATATCAAAGAGCTATAGCAGTAGTGAGGTCTTGTTCCTCAAATTTAGTATTACCATAGAGTTAAATATAAACATAAAGGGATGAAGAGATGATTGAACTTAAAAGCCAAGAAATTTGTCCAAATGGAAATAAGAAAAATTTGATTATTTTTTTTCATGGTTGGGGTTCAAGTGGCGATAATTTCGCTCACCTTGCTAAAGTTATGAGCAAATTTTTACCCGATTCATGTTTTGTGGTACCGAATGCTCCGTTTGAGAGGGAAATAGGTGATGGTTATCAGTGGTTTAGTTTAGAGGATCGTAGTGAAGAAGCACTATATAATGGGGTGAAAAATGCTGCATCAATTGTAAATCATTTTATTGATACAAAATTAAAGGAGCTTAATTTAAAAGATACTCAGCTTTCTTTAGTTGGATTTTCTCAAGGGGCAATGCTTGCAATGCATGTAGCTCTTACCCGGCTTCAGTCTTGTGCATCGGTTATTGCATATTCTGGTAGGTTTCTTTCACCTTCAAAAATTGCACCGGAGATCAAATCAAAACCCAGCATATGTGTTATTCATGGTGACGCTGATGATGTGGTACCTTTTTCTTCCCTTGATTTAGCGGTTAAAGCTCTGAAAGAAAATGGAGTAAACGCTCAAGGATACCCAATTCATGGATTAGGCCATATTATTAATGAAGAAGGAATAAGGTTAGGGGTTGAGTTTATCAAGAAGAATTTTGGAAATTAATTTCCATGCACTTGTTTTGCTTTGGTTACGGATATGTAGCTAAATTTCTATCGAAAAAATTGCTAAATTTAGGCTGGAAAGTTAACGGTACATCAAGAGATAAAGATATACAACTTTTTGATTATGAAAAGGTTGATCAAGATCTGCTTAAAAGCGTAACACATGTTTTAGTTTCTATTCCTCCAGACGGCGATGATGTTATGGAGAGATACGGTCATTGTCTGGAGAATATTAAATGGCTTGGTTATCTGTCTGCAACTAATGTTTATGGTGACCACTGTGGTAATTGGGTGAATGAGGAATCTGAAACAAAGCCTATAGAAATTAGAGGAGAAAAGCGCCTTGAGTCTGAAAAGAAGTGGCTAAGTAGCAAATTGCCTGTACATATTTTTCGTTTGGCTGGGATATATGGTCCTGGTAGAAATGCGCTAATTGACCTGCAGCTTGGCAAAGCAAGAAATGTGAAAAAAATTTTTTCTCGTGTTCATGTTGAAGATATATCGAATATTTTATTTTCTTCCATGCAAAATATAAAGCCTTATGAGATATACAATTGTGCAGATGATTTACCTGCTACGCAATCTGAAGTGGTCACGTATGCAGCCGAGCTTCTCAATATTAGCCCTCCAGAGCCAGTTGAGATTTCTTCCGTACCAAATTACGCACGGGGTTTTTATTTAGGGTCAAAAAAAGTAAGCAATACTAAAATTAAAAAAGATCTTGGTGTCTCTCTAGTTTATCCTGATTACAAGGTGGGTTTAAAGAGTTTGTATATATCAGAATAGAGAAAATAGATTGCCAGATGCAAAAATTTTTCTTGAATGTTCCTTGTTTTGATGTAATACCACTAGGCATACTATTATATAGAGGTAAATATGTTCAGCACTCAATCGCTCCCGGTTGAAAATATTCTATTACATCAAGCCGCTTATAATGGTAACATAAATGAAGTTAGGTTATTACTTAATGTAAAAACTGATATCAATATCAAGGATAAAAAAGGATTTACAGCCTTGCATTTTGCTGTTTATTCAGGACATTTAGACGTAGTAAAGTTACTAATCAGTAAAGAAGCTAATATTCATGCAAGAACTACTAAAGGCAGTACAGTTTTACACTTTGCTGTTGTAGCTAAAAGCAAAGCTATAGTAGAGGAGTTAATTAAAGCGGGAGCTGATCCCAATATAAAAGACTGTACTGATGGTAAGACACCTTTACATATTGCTGCTCAAAATGGACTTGTAGAAGTTGTAAAGGTGTTACTTAATACTCAAGAAATTGAGATTGATGCTAAAGACAATGAATTTGGTATAACAGCTCTGTACTTAGCCTCTCAGAACGGACATACTGAAATAGTTGAACTATTAATTAGCACAAAAAATGCTGATGTTAACATAGTAGATAAAAAAAATAATGTCACACCCTTGTATCTAGCTGCTCAGAATGGGCATGCAGCAGTAGTTAAGTTGCTTCTTGATAATGGTGCTAAAGTCAATGGCTGTGATACCAGTATGAATCCTTTGTGTGTAGCTATTGATAATGGCCATGACGAGGTAGCTCAATTATTACTTAGTGTAGAAGGGGTGGATGTCAATATTGGCAATCAGCTTGGCAATACACCTCTACATATAGCAGCTATGAAAGGTAATGAAAAAATGGCAAGATTACTGCTAGAAAAAGGTGCTGATCCTAATATTAAAAACCTTTCAGGAGATACTTCCTTACAAGCTGCTGAATACGTAAGAAAAATTAGCTGGCATGATAATCCTCCAAATGTACAAGGAGGATTCTTCGTGTTAGTTGGCTCGAATGGAATATATTCATTTCAGCAATTTTATGAGCAAAAAAAAATTATGGAGCTTTTGGTACAACATATAAAGGACAGCAGACCTAGCTCATCAGTAGATGAAATTGACGTATCTGTTCAGCAGAGTAGCAAAATAAGATAGATGAGAAAACTAGTTTGTGACATTGGTGTCCAGTTAAATTTACATGGATTCCAGTGTCAGCTACTCGAATGACATTATGGAAGCTGTGATGACAAGGAAGGAAGCACTAGAAAGAAATGGGTGTCACGCACTGGGATGACATTATGGGAACTGAGATACAAGAAAAGAAACACTGGTTTGACATGCATCTGTCTCAGTGATGTAAATTCGACTTTACCCCATTTGCAACCATCAGGGTTCTTTGACTATAGACCTAACAATTCTTTTCTAATTTCTTCTTTAATTGTATCAATAATCTTTTTATCAAGTTTATTTATTAAGGAATCATCAATACCTGTGATGTCATCTGGATTTTGTATCATTTTTTCAATAGCATCATCTATTTTTTTTACTCTTTTTTCATTAATTTCCTCAAATATAGGTTTAATTTTCACATAACCAGGAGCGCCCTTGCTATAACTTTTGCTGCTTTCGTTGATACAACCACCAGCACCATATGTTTTATTCACGTAGTTTTTACTACATTTTGTTACATCTTTATACCCAATCTCACCATTTTCTATATATGCTATTTTATTATCTTTACTAGAGTTTAGCTTGTCCCCTTTCTTAATTTCTTCTTTTAATTTTAAACTTTGTTCATGAATTATTGTATCTTTGTAATTCTTTCCCCCATAGGTTCTGTATGTACCTCCGCCTGCAACAGTAATTAAATCTTTACAAATTGTTTCTGAAGAGTCTCTGCACATTTTTATTAAAGTTGGTCCCCCATCCTTGTTAGATTTATCATTTTCTTGTCCACCACCTCCTTCTGTTACTTTTACTTTAATATATGGATAACTAGGGTTGACTCTCAGTTTAGCTTTAATGTAATCACCTGGCATTCCTAGTCTACTTACAGTAGACTGAGCTTTACCATCTATATGACCAGCTTCACCACCTCCCCATGCTTCTATTTCAACGTAATCATACATTGACAGATCATCTGTAGAGCCATCTCCAAGCTCATAAAGTTTTTGATCCCTGTTTTCAATAATCTGCTTCTTATGTTTCAATTGTGCTATTATTATTTCACGTAATCTCTTTTTTAAACCCTCTAAATCGAACCTACACAATTTATCAGCATAAAAAACTTCTGTTCTATTTGCTTTAATCGGTTGATTTTTTAATTGTGTGCACTTTTGTATTTCACCTTTCTCGTTTTTTACTGTTTTACCATCCTTATCCTTGCAATCCACTTCCTCATATCTTAAGTAAAATAGTTTATCATTCTTATCTACATACTGTGTTGAGCGACTACATACTCCATCAAAGCAGAGGCAACCATCATCACCGTGATTACAGTTTTTTTCTTCATACTTTCCATCTGTTAACTCATATACTATTTTGCATTTGTCACAATTTTGTTTTGTATCTACCTCTTTATCCTTTTTTTCCATGCAGTTATCTCTAGACTTATTTTCAGCAGGAATGGAAATATATCCTTTTTTATTAAATATTATTTCATTCAGTGCATCTTGTGGCTTTGCTAAAACCTCAATTGTTTCGTTACAGGGAAAATAATAAAGCTGATCAGACTCCTTTGAATAAACAGTATTGTATTTATTGTATCTTGCCCCCATTGATTTTAGCGATATTAGCTTACTTTCTTTTTTAAGAACAAACTCCTCTGGTTCTGGTTGCCACCCAGAAAGGCAGAGCATTTTACTTTTAGAATTTTCTTTATATTTTATTTCTACTTTTGGATATCCTGAGCCATCTAGTTTGCACTTACCATTCTGAAGCTCTTTACATTCTGTTTCAATATCGGGAACATATCCATATTTTTCTAGAACTTCAAATTGCGAATTATTTTTTAATATACCTTCTATTACGCTATCGATGTCGCTTTTACTGTTACTGCTATCAGTTGTTTTTGCCACTATTGCTGGCTTTACTACTTTTAAAGGTAGATGGCCAACATATGTAGGAGAATTTTTATTAACATAAAAAGTACAGATGCCATTACTGTGAGTTCCACGTGCGTCATAAGTACAAACGTTCTCACTCATCTTCATTTTTACTTTTAGCGTATTTTCGCCTTTACCCTCATTAGGCTTTGGTATGCTCACTTCTTCAATCTTTGGAGCAGGTGGCGCTGGGAAGCAGCGAGCAGGAAATTGTAATTTTCTTTCGGACTCTTCTTCCTCAGTACCATAGTATTCAGCGCAGAGCTGACCTTTTTTTCTATAGGTTTTGAGATAATGGATAGTATCTTTAATAGTAAATGGATAAATTGGAGTATTCTCACTATTTGAAAAACCGCGCGGAAAAGGTAGCTCCCTTCTTTCTTTCAGCTCACCAATAATGACTCCAACTCTTGGATGGAAATAATCATTTTCTTCATTTGTTATAGGAACAATTCTAACTTGTGGAGGTGACATTGCAAGTTGTTCACAAAATGGAGGGGGGCCAGGTGCAAGTGGTACAGGAGCACATTTTATCTTTTGCTTTCCTTTATTCCATGATGAACAAGTATCACAAACGTTTTCCATATCCCCTGGACGGAAAATATTTTCTCCCTGAAGCACTCTTGAAAACCATGCAGAACTACCCATACAAGCGCCTTTTTGGCTACAAGCACATATTTTAGGAGACTTAGCAAACTTCGTTTTTTCTTCATCAGTAACATTGTCTGCCCATTCCCACTCAAGACTATCTGCTATTTTTGCATTAACAGATGTTTTATCTCCTTCCCAATCAATAAACACTGCTGCAGAGACTCCACCTCCTGTATCTTGTGTACCATATATCTGGCGGCAGGATGTTCCACTAGGTAATATATAACAATTATCTTTTCCTTCATAATCACAGACTTGAATCTTTGGATTAAAATAACCATCAATTCCTTGGTCTTTTACTTGTCTTACTGTAATATATTGGTATAGCTTTTCATCAACTTTAAAACTACCTTTAGTACCAAAAGTAAAAATTGCTAAAAAACCCTCCAAAGCTTTTTTGCCTCCAGCTTCAAGTGTAGTATTACTCTCTACAAGAGGCGGACAATCAGCATATCCTTGATAAGAAAGACAAAATATCAAGGAGAATATCAATAAAAAATTAAGCTTTACATTTTTCATAGAACGCCGGTAACCACTTACTCACTTTTTCGCCTTTTTCCTTTATTGCTTCATACATATACTTTATAGTCTCTTTATTAGCTGAAAGTACATGTATTTCTTTCATATTCTTCAAATCTAGATTTAAAGTTACTAAACCTTTGTATTGCTTTATCAAAAATAAACCTTCCTGTGTTGGTGTTTGCAAAATAACATTCAGTTCCTCTTTCGACAGAGAAAATGCTTTCATGTATAACCTGTTTGCATTTATGTTCGGCATCAGGATTCTCGTATCGACATGCTTATCTAAATATTGAGTAAACTTGCTAGCAAATGCTAGGTTTAAGTTTTCAGTACTTAGAATTACTACAACATTTAACTTTGTCATTCTTTGCATCCAGTCGTCAAACTCTCCCTCTGTAGGAAAAATATTACTTATCTCCCATGCTTCATCCAAAACAAGTATTGCAGGTGAGCCATCACATTTTGCTTCGAAAGAGTATAAGAAATAGTAAAGTATCACGGACATACATTCTTTTTGCTTAGTGAGATTTGCAGTATTGAGGGATATAGTTTTTGTTCCCCAGTCAATGTCTGACTCATCACCATCTTGGAATAAGTAAGCAAATTCACCTTCACCACACCATTTACTTATTTTGCCTCCAAGAAGTAAAAGCACTTCAGAAATTTGAGAAATAGATCGCGATTCTCTTGGTATAGCAAATATAGAATCTACAATTTTTTTTGTCTTTTCTTCTACGTCTACCAAACTTGCATCTGCAACCATCCTTTTGATCAATTCAACAAGCATATTGCGATTAGAAGCACTATCTTCAATGTTCAGTGGGTTAAATTTTAGACTTTTATCTTTATATTTTGGATCAATTATGTAATATTGGCCGCTTACTGCTTTAGTAAATATTATTGATTTTCCAGTATTATCCAATATAACAATCCTAGGGTTAAATTTTCTTGATTCCGAAAGTAAGAAATTGATCAGTGAGGTTCTACCTGAATTTGGAGCTCCAAGTATTGTGGTATGACCATTATTTTTCTTTCCATGAAAGTTAAAAAAGTAAGGACTGCCTTTTTTTGAAAAAAAAACTGTTACTGCTTCTTTCCATCTTCCTCCTTTTAACGTACCTGATGTAAAATCATGCAACATAGCAAAGCTGCAAGCATATTTTTCTAATATATTTTTTGGTTGTGTAACAAAAGCAAAGTTTCCAGGAAGCTGTGCCCAAAAATGATTTTCCATGTGCAGATCAGTCCTAAACATCATCAACCCGATTAACGACATTACAGAGGATAAATCACTGATATTTTTAGCTAACCTATTCTTATCATCTGCAAAGATTGTAACAATAATTTTCTGTTGACAAAAATCCATAGCAGAAATTTTTTCAAGCTCTATTATTTCATTTATTCCTGAGTTTTGAAGTAAGGTATTGTCCTCACTGATTTGCAGTATATTAATTTGTTTTTTGAATTCTTTTACTGCTTTATTATTACTAGTAAATATTATTATTTCTGTGATGATAAGCTCAGAGTCAAGTTGCAAACACCTATCTATATTTTCTAAGGGGATTTCTCGATATTCCTTTATGCAAAAAATAGAACCAAACTTCTGTTGACCTTCAAACGATGTTTGAAATTTATTGAAACCAAAAGCTACTTTTAAATTTTTAACATGCTGCGATAGATCCCTTTCACATATTGGATAATCTTTGTGCGTTAATGTAATAATGTAATGGAGAAATTCCATCATTTGAGAATATATTTTGCCTTCACTAGACCTAAGGCCCAGTTTTTTAGCTCCAAAAGGTTCTAAATCTTTTTGAATCAGGTCAGTTATTTTTTGTAATTCTTGATGATTTTTTTGTAAAAATAACTTGTGCCTATTCTTTATCCTGCCAAAAAAAAATGCATTATTAATATGTTTGCCAAAATCACTAAGTAACACCACAATGTATAACTCATTTATATACTGTAGTTTACTATCAACTAGTTTATTAAACCACGTTGAGTGTAGCTGATCGGAAAAGTCTGAAGTTTTATTCCACTGTAAGCTCAGTTTATTGCGCTTACGGACAGTGTGAATCCAAACGGTAAAATATAAACTCTTGATATTTTTTGATATACTTTTTCTAATTTCAGTTCTAAGATCACCATAGTTATCAACTGAAGAATAGTCTTCTAATTTGATTATTTTTAATAATTCCCCCTGTTTTGTTAGTATAGTTTCTTCATCGTAGTGGCAAGCATAAGGGATAAAATCTAAATTAATACTTTCTAGTAACGCTAAATTGTTCTTTTTTTCAGAATTAGATCTAGTGGCTGGTACTTTTGGTTGCATACAATATCATGCGTATTCAATAAAAAGATAATAAAGAATCATCTATCTTACTTAATCCTTATCTTCTTTTTTGTTATTGGATTGTAACTGTATGTCCTTTGCAAAGTTGAATTTTTCTTTCAGGTAATCTGTTGCCTTTTCTGTGCTTCCAAACATCATGATCAGTACGCCAAATATTATCATGAAAAAAATTAGGCCTCTGAACACTACTGCAAGTATCACTGTAGCTATACATAACCCTATAATTGTCGAAGGATTCATATTTTCTACAGTATCTTTAACTGAAAATGAAGAAATAAGTTCTTTCAACGTTCCTGGTATATTTTTCAATTCATCACTTGCTTTGCTAGAACATGACATGAAGATAAAACTTAACAGGGCTACAATAGCAAAAACTCTACCCAATTGAATACGCATCAGCTAAATACCTTTAAGATACTCCTCAAATGTAACAATTTTTACATCAATAGGCAAGAACCGAATTCACTTGCTCACCATAAGTAACTCATATTTAACTTTTATCACCGTGTTAGCTCTTTATTATCAACAAGAGGACTCACACTAATGGATGTCAATTTACTTGACAGAAAGTTTGAACACAATTCAGCAGCAGCTGCTGTAGCAAACACCGCAGCCACCACAAACAGTCCTGCTCCTACTAATCCTGATGTCATTGCTCCTGCAACAATGCACCCTATTGCTAAGAGAGCAGAACTTGTTACAAGTGCGACGTGAAGATTTTTGTTTTTACTATTATTTTCATAATTATTGGATTGCATTGTATCTTTTACCTTACTGCCTGTCACTGAGATCACACAATGAGGCCCTTCTTCAGTCTTCTTATAATGTTTAGAAGGGGATATTCTTCCGCTTGGGCCTTTGGGCCTTGTTTTGTTCGGATGTGCTAATTTTGTTTTTCCTTCATCTTCTAGTTGCAAACTATTATCTTTCTCAGCAGGGTTTAATTTTAAGTGTACACTTTCCTCAGATGAAATGCTTGTTACTGAAGTTAAGCTGTTCCTTCTGCTACTTGATGCCAAGCTAGATGAATTTATTCCACTATCTAAGTCACTGCTACTACTGAGTTTAGAAGTATTTGCACCGCTTGGCACTTCTACAGCATTCACAGTTATATTAGGCTTTTCATTTTTTAAATCTTTACTATCAATCGAAAGATCAGATTGACTATTCAATTGTGATTGTGCGATCTCCTTTCTTGCTTGCGATTGTTTTGATGTAGGATGTGCTGAAGCACCATAATAACCTGAATTTCTCAAGGTATTGTATTTTCCAGGGGTTCCTTTTCCACTTACACCCTTAGCTAAAGAATCCTTTTCCAGAGGATTAATACCTGAATTTTTGGGAATTTCAACTTCACCAGAAAGACTTTTTTTGTTAAATAGTTCCATAGTATTATTTTGTCTATTTGCTTGATTACTTCTAAGACTTTTCTGATTTTGAATAGTGCTACTAGAATGATCTTTGTCACTACTTTTATTAGTAATCCCTGTAATCTCTAAAATTATTTCTAATATTTTTCCTCTTCTTGTTGGTGATCTTTGTGATGATTTTTCTTCATTGTTAAGTACTGAAGATTTCATTAATTCCTCTGACTCTATCACTTTTGTTTTCAATGCTGGAAGGAAGTTGTCAATATAATATTTATAATATTCTTCTTGTTTTCTCAATGACTTTTCTAATTCAATTAATACGTTGGGATCAGCTCCTTTGTTAAACAACTCTATGCATTTTGCGATAGTTCCATCTCCCTTTTTTAGATTTCCATGATTATGTGTTTTTTTTGTGACCTTTTTGTATATAGCATTGTACAATTGTTGATTAATATCTTCACTCTTCTGATGTTTTGCAAAACGACTTAGCATAACATTTCTCCATACATAACAAAATGTATGAATACCTCTTTAGCGTTAATTTTACATTAAAACTGGGCAGTTATGCCTTATTGCGGATAATTATAGCAATTTGCTAACTATTTTCTTTGCTGATTACTGATTTTACATTTCAACATAATTGCTTGCCTGTTGAACTAACATATCTATCACTTCTTTTACAGGCTTTTCTCTATCAACCATGCCAACACTTTGACCGGCCATTAAAGATCCTGTTTCAACATCTCCATCAATTACTGCCCTTCTTAAAGCTCCAGCCCAGAACTTTTCTATTTCAAGCTGCCCATCTTCTTTTGAGATTTCTCCATTTTGATATTTATCAATAATGTCTCTTTGATGCTCCATAAAATCGTCACTTGCTTTGTTAACTATAGCCCTTACTGGAATTACAGGGAAATCAGCACTAATCTGCACAGAAGATACAGCATTACGCGCAGCTGATTTGATGAATACTTCTTTAAAATTTTTGTGAGCGATTGACTCATTCGTGCAGACAAATAATGTACCTATTTGACAGCCACTTGCTCCCATTTCTAGGTAGTTCACTATCATTTCGCCTCTTCCTATTCCACCTGCAACAAACACCGGTGTTTTCTCATTTTTAAAATGAGGTAATATCTCTTGTGCGAGAACAGAAGTGCTAACAGGACCGATATGTCCTCCTGCTTCCATACCTTCTATTATTAACGCATCTACTCCCATTTTTACTAACCTTTTCGCGAGGCTTAATGCTGGTGCAAAACACATAACTTCAATGCCCGCACTCTTGATTTTTTCTATATTAGGCTTCGTTGGTAGTCCACCGGCAAGCACTATATGGCTTACTTTCGTTTCAATGCACACATCTATCAACTCACTCAACTTTGGGTGCATAGTAATTAGATTTACACCAAATGGTTTGTTAGTTAATTTCTGTGTCTCTATGATTTCTTTTTTCAGTAAGTCTGGAAACATTGCACCGCAAGCAATCACGCCAAATCCACCAGCATTTGAGATTGCTGAAACCAAATTTCTCTCTGAAACCCAGCTCATAGCACCACCCATTATGGCAAACTCACTACCGAGAAAATTTGTTCCTTTTTTCCAGAGGCTACTTAACATATAACCTATATCATACGTTTAAAAATGTTTTGTTTATCTATAAATGTGTGTTTTAAAGCACCAATTATATGCAAGGCTATAAAGAGTATCATAAAATATGCAAGTATCGAGTGTAACTGATTAGCTGCACTAGCTAGATCTTCATTATGGTTAATTAATAAAGGGATATGGAAAAAATATTTGATCTCTTTGCTAGAAGCAGAAGACATGACATAACCAGATAGTGGCATTAGCACCATCAAAGTATATAAACCAAAGTGTATCGTTTTGCTCGCATTGATTACAAATCGAGAAAAATTGGCTGGTAATGGCGGAACATAAGTAAAGACGCGAAAAAATATACGTACTATAATTAATCCAAGAACGGTGATACCACAAGCCTTATGAACAGCGTATATGCTGAATTTAATTTCACTGCTAATCGGCAAACTTTTCATGTACAGCCCAGAACAAAGCATGCCAATAATAAAAGCAGACATTAACCAATGAATGATCCTTAAACCTAAACTATATTTATTGTCTTTCATTAATTTTGATTACTCTAAAGTAGAATTTATATAGTAGAAAAACTATTTCTCAATCAAAATTATCTATACATAATTTCGCTGCCTTGATCAACATAAGTGCAATAATTGTATGTGACACATAAACATTGTCTATCAGATCATGAAGAAGTGGTGAAGTTTTTGAGAGTTTTTCTATTGTAACGATGAGTTATAGCTTGTACAAGAAGCCTATTGACTTTAAGCACATTTTACCCTATACAATTCCAATACCTTAAGCTACCAAAGCATGCCTGATCTAAAGACAATGATGCTAAATTTTGGCCCTCAGCACCCAGCTGCACACGGGGTGTTACGTCTTGTTTTAGAGATGGATGGTGAAGTGATCGAGAGGGCAGATCCCCATATTGGGCTTTTGCACCGTGGCACTGAGAAGTTAATAGAACATAAAACATATCTTCAAGCTCTGCCTTACTTTGACCGCCTTGATTATGTGTCACCAATGTCACAAGAGCATGCATATTCGTTATGTGTAGAGAAATTATTGCAGTGCGAAGTTCCGATTAGGGCAAAATATTTGCGTGTTCTATTTTGTGAGCTGACAAGAATACTAAATCATTTACTAAATATCTCTTCCCAAGCACTTGATGTTGGGGCGATGACTCCTCTTTTATGGCTCTTTGAAGAGAGAGAAAAAATACTCGAGTTCTATGAAAGGGCCTCAGGTGCAAGATTTCACGCAGCTTATATAAGGCCAGGTGGACTTGCAGCAGATATCCCAGAAGGTTTGATTGAAGATATTGCAAAATTTATAGAGCAATTTCCAAAGTATATAGATGATGTTGATGAACTTTTAACGGAAAATAGGATATGGAAGCAACGCACTGTAGGAATTAGTGAAATATCAATAAAACAGGCGCTTGATTGGGGCTTTAGTGGACCAATGCTCCGTGCTGCTGGACTTGCTTGGGACTTGCGAAAAAGCCAGCCATATGAGATATATGATCAGTTAGATTTTGATATACCTATCGGCCAAAATGGTGACTGTTATGACCGTTATTTAGTAAGAATGGCAGAGATTAGGCAATCTATTAGCTTGGTGAAGCAATGCATAGAGAAAATTCCTAAAGGGCCAATAAAAACTGAAGATAGAAAAATTTCTCCACCGCCAAGAGCAGAAATGAAAGAATCTATGGAGGCTATGATTCATCATTTTAAGCTTTATTCAGAAGGATATCATGTGCCAGAAGGTGAGGTATATGTGGCTGTTGAAGCGCCAAAAGGTGAGTTTGGAGTATATATAGTTTCAGATGGTACCAATAGACCTTATAGATGTCGAATAAGAGCACCTGGCTTTGCGCATTTACAGGCCTTAGATTTCATGGCAAAAGGACACATGCTTGCTGACATTGCAGCAATTATCGGTTCACTCGATATAGTCTTTGGTGAGATTGATAGGTAATTATTGTAAAATAGTAACTCAACTAATGGTCAATACATCCTCTATTAAAAACTGCACAAATTCATTGCCATTCCAGTAATTCATAGAGATTTTACCCAAAATGGCTTTAACATTACCCTGCATAATAGCAGAGCCGAGCTCAGTATTTGCACAGCGAAACGCAATAGCTTTGACCATAACATTATCGTCAGCAATAAAACATTTTATATGGTCAACTCCTATAACTTCCGGCTTTCTTATCTTTGCCCCTTGAATGATGAATCTTGGTTCAGGATTGCCAGCTCCAAATGGCTCTAAGCGCTGCAGTTGATTCCAAAGGGATAAGTTTATTGCTTTAGCTGTTACTATACCATCAGCTTTTATAGTTTTATCGTTTGTGGAGTTTGCAAATCTTTCAGTAAAAAAATCATGTAGATCACTTATTTTATCTTCTTCAATCGAAAATCCTGCTGCCATACTGTGACCACCACCTTCAATGATTAGGTTGGTAAATTTTGCAGAAAGAACCGCAGCACCAATATCTACTCCAGAAATTGACCTACAGCTTGCTTTTCCTATTCCATTGTTTAAAGATATCACTATCGTTGGTAAGTGAAACTGCTCTTTTAGTCTTGATGCAATGATACCAATTATTCCCTGGTGCCAATTACCACTTACCATTATAAAATTTACACCTAAGTGGGCAAAATTTTCCGCTTGTGTTGTGGCTTCCAAAATAGCCTCATTTTCTAGCATTTTTCTTGCATTATTCAAATCTATTAGTTTTAGCGCGATTGAATGTGCATCATCATCATCATCGGTGGAAAGCAACCTTGCACCGAGCGATGCTTCTCCAATTCTTCCTCCGGCATTTATACATGGCCCAATACTAAACCCTAATCGTGAAACACTTGGTTTTTCAAGGATTCCCAAAGCGTCAAACAAAACACGTAAGCCAACATTTTTTCTTGCTGACATAACTTTTAATCCTTGTAAAACAAAAGCCCTATTTAGGCCTGTAATCTGCATAACATCGCAAACAGTTCCAAGAGCAACCAAATCCAGTAGATCAAATAAATCTGGTTCTTTTTTGTTGGTAAAAAATCCTTGCTCACGTAGGATTCTGTTAAGAGCAACAATTAGCAGAAATGACACTCCAACTGCTGCTAAGTTATTATAAGGAGAGCTCTCATCAAGGCGGTTGGGATTAACAACTGCTACAGCACTTGGTAATTTTTCTGTTCCAAGGTGATGGTCGACAACTATAATATCAAGTCCAAAGACTTTTGCATCTTCTATTGGTTGATATGCAAGCGTACCGCAATCAACAGAAATACATAAATCAATACCATTCTTTTTAAGTTGTAATAAAGCATCTGTGTTCAATCCATAGCCCTCATCAACACGATCTGGAATATAGATTATAGAGTGTGTCCCAATCGCTCTTAGGTACCTATTAATCAATGCTGATGACGTTGCACCATCAACATCGTAATCACCAAATATTGCAATATTCTCATTATTGTTTATTGCTTTTATTATGTGAGAAACAGCTTTATCCATATCAAGGAGGTGAAAGGGATCTGGTAATAGCGATCTGATTAGTGGGTGTAAGAAGTCATGTGCATTTTCTATGTTAACACCACGAGCAACTAATATTCTTGCTAATATTTCTGGCAACTCAAATCTCTGTATAAGAGTAAAAATCTCCCTTTGATCTGCTTCTTGTAACTTCCACAGTGCATTTGTTATGCTGCGTTTTTCAATATCAAGTAGCATATTTTTTGTAAATAAAACTACTTTACCAGAACTTTTACGCTTGTTCTATAATTGTGTTAGACTTCTGTATAACCTAAAGAAAGATATAGGAGAGTGTCACTCGAAAGGAATCACATTTATTTTGACAAAGAGCATCTGTAAAATCTGATACTTCTTCTTGCATAACATGCTCTTTAATTAGTATTATATCTATATTAGCATATAAGTGTGAATATTATATTAGTGTAATTACTTTTTGGTATACATAACAAATTTATGCCTGGAAACAGTTTTTGGTTACTCAAACCTTTTCTACCTTTATTTCATATTCTTTAAAGTATTTTTTGCACTTTCTTTATAAAAACCATAGGTACCAATCGGTTTTTAGCTTAAGAATAAAGGTTAAGTATCTGGAATTCTGGACATAAAATCCTCCTGAAAGATTAGAAAGAAAATGCAGCGCACATACAACAGAATTTGAACACGTGCTGAAGAAGATACACTACGTTTTTTTTTGAAAAATTGACTGAAAAGTCTGCAGACGAAGATAGATTTTTGAGCTCTTAAAATACCTCTACTGTTAGAGTAAGGAAAGCGAGAAGGTTTGTCAAGCAATCTTTATTGGCTGTTGTACTAGAATTCAGTTTTTCGTATAATTTGCTAGAATTTGTGTGAAGAATTTTAAATATGAAAGGCCTATATATTAAAACTTACGGCTGTCAGATGAACGTTTATGACTCCATTTTAATGGAGAATATAGTTAAGCCTTTAGGGTTCAACGTTGTTAGTGATGCAGAACAAGCTGATTTGGTGATATTAAATACTTGTCATATTAGAGAAAAGGCAGCAGAAAAGCTTTACTCAGAGCTTGGAAGAATCCATTCATCACAAAAAAATAAGGAAATGACCATAGTGGTGGCTGGATGTGTAGCGCAAGCAGAGGGAGAAGAAGTGTTCAGAAGGGCTCCTTTTGTTGATATTGTTGTTGGTCCGCAGAGTATTCCTGCTTTACCGGAGTTGATAGTCAAAGCAAGCAGAAGTAAAGGTCATGTAATAAATACTGATTTTCCAGAAGTTGCAAAGTTTGATAAATTGCCGGATGAATGCTATGGCAATAGCCAGGGGTCTTCTGCGTTTCTTGCCATACAAGAAGGTTGTGATAAATTTTGTACGTTTTGTGTGGTACCATATACACGCGGGGCTGAGTATTCACGACCAGTAAATGAAATATTTCGTGAAGCATTGAATTTGGTTAAAAACGGAGCAAAGGAAATTACTTTACTTGGTCAGAACGTCAATGCTTATCATGGAGAGTGCGAAGGAGAGGTGTGGGATTTAGGAAAATTAATTAGTCACATTGCTAAAATTGAAAAGCTAGAAAGAATCCGCTACACAACTTCTCATCCAAGAGATATGCACGAATCTCTCTACTTGGTACATGCGGAGGAATCAAAACTCATGCCGTTTGTTCACCTACCTGTGCAGTCAGGTTCGAATAAAATATTGCATGCAATGAACAGGAAACACACTGCAGAGGAGTATTTGGGAATAATAGACAGATTGCGCAAATTGAAACCTGAAATCGAATTTTCTTCTGATTTTATTGTTGGTTTTCCTGGAGAAACTGAAAAAGATTTTGAGGAAACTATGAAGTTAGTAGAAAAAGTAAAGTACGCTCAGGCTTATAGTTTTAAATATAGCCCAAGGCCAGGAACGCCAGGGGCGGAAAGAAAAGATCAAGTACCAGAAGAGGTTAAAACAGAGCGTCTTCTTCGTTTACAGGAATTAATTAGCAAGCAACAACTTGAATTTAATCAGAGTATGATAGGAAAAACTATTCCTGTTCTATTCAGTGATAAAAAAGGTAAACACCAAAATCAAATTATTGGTAAAAGCCCATACATGCAATCAGTATGCGTTGATGATCCTGACGATAAATACAAAGATAAAATAGTAAATGTAAGGATATTGGAAGCTCGGCAAAATAGTTTGTTGGGATGCGCTGCCTAATTAGAGAAAAGTGCTCCCATGGTCTCATGTAGAAGCACTTTGTGTGTTTTTATAAGTTTATAAGCTATCTAGATTTAATCCTTAAGGGACTACAACTCTCTGTTACGCAATCATATGAGACTTGATATAATAGATTTGCGGGATTTTTTTCTTTTCCCACTGATAGTGTACTTTTTCAACCTTTCCAGAATTATTATATTCATAAGAAAGCGATCTCCAAATAACGCTGCTTTTACTATTATTTTTGTTAGCATCGTGAAATTTCTGATAAGGCCAACTGTTATTGTCTTTATTCATCTTTAACTTAAGTAAATAAGTCTGATTTATTAATATGCTGTATAATAATGTCAATACCTATCTATGTTTATAGAAACAGAGTTTTTGAATTTGTAATTTTCCAGAAAGCTCTATATTCTTTGATTTTATCCAGTTAAAATGAATATGAAGTATTATCCTGATACAAGCAGCAGTCCTGATTTTTCATTGCTAGAAAAGGAAATCATAAAATTTTGGCAGGAAAATAAAATTTTTGAGCAGTCAGTCGAGAAACGTTCCAAGGATCATTGTTTTGTATTTTATGATGGGCCTCCGTTTGCAAATGGACTTCCGCATTACGGACACTTGCTTACTGGTTTTATAAAAGATGCATTTGCAAGATATCAAACTATGCTGCAAAAAAGGGTTGAACGCAGATTTGGTTGGGATTGCCATGGGCTACCGGCTGAGATGGGCGCGGAAAAGGAACTTAGAATATCTGGTAGAACTGAGATAGAGAAATTTGGCATTGAAAAATTCAATAATCATTGCCGTACTTCTGTGATGAAATTTTCATCAGAATGGGAGAAGTATGTAAATAGACAAGCAAGATGGGTAGATTTTCACAATGACTATAAGACTATGGATAAGTCATTCATGGAGTCGGTCATGTGGGCATTTAAGCAGCTTTATGATAAAGGTCTGGTGTATGAATCAATACGCGTTGTTCCCTATAGCTGGGCGTGCGAAACTCCACTCTCTAATTTTGAAACAAGGCTTGATAATGCATATAGAGAAAAAATTAGCAAAGCTGTAACTGTTGCTTTTGAACTTTTAGAAAATCCAAAGCAATTTAAACAAAAATGTAGATTACTTGCTTGGACTACAACGCCTTGGACGTTGCCGAGCAATCTTGCACTGGCAGTAGGGGAGGATATTGAGTATTGTATGGTGTTAGTAAATGGTGAAGTCTGCATCTTTGCTGAAAGTTATTTAGAGAAATTTGTCAGCCACTGTGAACAAAGCAATATTCAATATGAAAACTGTAATACAAAACTTAAAGCGAGTGATCTTGCAGGTCTTTCCTATAAACCACTGTTTGATTACTTTAAAGATACAAAGAATGCGTTCCGTGTTTTCATTGCTGATTATGTTACAGGAGAAGATGGTACTGGTGTTGTGCACACTGCTCCTGGATTTGGTGAAGAAGATTTTTACCTTTGCCAAAGCCATGATATTCGAGCTGTTTGTCCAGTTGATAACGCTGGAAAATTTACTACTGAAGTTTCAGATTTGGCAGGAGTTCATGTTTTTGATGCCAATGATACAGTAATCAAGAAATTAAAAAGGCAGGGGAGCTGGTTTAAAACTGAGCAATATATTCACAATTATCCACACTGCTGGAGAACTGACACTCCTTTAATCTACCGCACTATGCCTTCTTGGTATGTTGCTGTGACAAAGTTTAAGGGAAGAATGACAGAGCTAAATAAGAGAGTTAATTGGATGCCAAATCATATAAGAGATGGTCAATTTGGAAAATGGCTTGAAGGAGCGCACGACTGGTCTATTTCACGCAATCGATTTTGGGGTACGCCAATTCCTGTGTGGAAATCAGATGATGCAAAATATCCAAGAGTGGATGTGTATGGCTCAATAGCAGAACTAGAGCGAGATTTTAATGTTAAAATAGATGACTTGCACAGACCATTTATCGATACTTTGATAAGACCAAATCCTGATGATCCAACAGGAAAATCAGTTATGCGTCGTGTGCCTGATGTGTTTGATTGTTGGTTTGAGTCTGGCTCGATGCCGTTCGCGCAAGTTCACTATCCGTTTGAAAATAAAGAATGGTTCGAGAAAAATTTCCCTGCGGATTTTATCACTGAATATATAGCACAAACAAGAGGATGGTTCTATACGCTTTTTGTGCTTTCCACTGCTTTATTTGATAGTGAGCCATTTAAGAATTGCATATGCCACGGTGTGGTTCTTGATGTGAAAGGTCAGAAATTATCCAAGCGTTTAAATAATTATGCAGATCCAATGGAGGTTTTTGACAAATGTGGTTCTGATGCGCTGCGTTTTCTTATGCTATCTGGTTCCATTGTTTGCGGTGGTAATTTACTACTCGACAAAGAAGGAAAATCGATACGAGATATTCTGAAGGACGTAATAAAACCTATTTGGAATAGTTATCACTTTTTTACCATGTATGCAAATGCAGATGGAATTAGAGCTGAGGTTTGTAAAGATTATCAGAGTACCATTGATCGCTACATGATTTCCAAATGTTTTGAAGCTGTGGAAAGTATACAAGCTTCTATGAACAACTATAATTCCCAAGAGGCTTGTAAAACCCTGATGAATTTCTTTGAAGTGTTAAATAATTGGTATATTCGTCGTAGTCGTGAGCGTTTTTGGAAAAATGATTTAGATCAAGACAAAACTGATGCTTATAATGTTCTATACACAGTTTTTTATTACATACTACGGGCTGCAGCTCCTTTGTTGCCACTCATAACAGAGACTATATGGCAAGGGCTTGAGTACAAAGAAACATCTGTTCATTTGGCTGATTTTCCACAATCAGATAGATATGACAGTGAACTCATTGCCAAGATGGATTTGGTAAGAGAGATATGTAACTCTGCATTATCCATCAGAAATACGTTTAACATGCGCATCAGGCAGCCACTTGGCAGTATGACCATTTATCATAGGTCTTCCTGCGATTTCCTTGAAAATGAATATCAAGAGATAATAAGAGATGAGGTGAATGTAAAAGAACTAGAAATAGTAAGTGAGTTGAAAGAAGTTGCGTCACTAGAGCTAAAACTAAATTTTCCGCTACTTGGTAAGAAGATTCCAGATAAAATCAAGAAACTAGTTCAATATGTCAAAGAAGAAAAGTGGAAGCAAATTGAGAATGAGCAAATATTTCTGGGGGATGAAACAGAGAACTATACTATAGAAAAAGGTGAATATGAACTATTGTTAAAAGCAAACAGTGAATATTCTTCTGTATTTGATGACAATAAAGGGGTTGTTATTCTGAGCACTGAGCTCAATGACGAACTAATTCTAGAAGGACTCGCAAGAGATGTTGTGAGGCTTATTCAAGAAACTAGAAAGCAGGCTGATTTCCATATATCAGATAGAATCAGAGTAATAATCAAAGCAGAAGATGAGAAAGTTAAAGAGGCAATAAACAGGTGGGATGAGTATATAAAAGAGCAGACCCTTGCCTTATCTTTGGACACTAATAAAGAGATCGAGGCCGATTTCTATTCTAAGGAATACCAAGGTTTGACAGTTGGTATTAAGTTAATAAAGTTGCAAAGTTAGTAATGTTTATGCTATACTTAAATTACCTTAAGTAGGGTGGTGATATGAATCAAGTTGTTGCAGATGGTCATAGAGAAGTTATTGATTTAAATAACAACAGTGATGGTTCAGGTAAAGTAGAATCTATTTCCAATGTTGCTTTGGAAGAGGAAGAAGAGTTTTTTGATGCTATGGAAGATGTTTCTAATGTAGAAGAAGGGAATGATTTAGGTCTTGCTAATTCAGAAGAGGAAGAAGAGTTTTTTGATGCTGTAAGTAAGCAGGATTGGTTAATTAAACAAATAGCTGCTTTTAATGTTCCGCTCAGTATATTCCATTATAAGGATTATGACTCTGACTTTTTTACCTCTTGGTATAATATGTCAAGCGAAATATTGAAAGAGATAAACAGAGCTTGCCCAGAGAAGAAAGTATTAAATTTAGCTCTGTCAGTTTTAATGCTCCCTTATATTGCTTTTACTGCACTGGGGTTAGTCATATACAGTAGATTTAAAGCAAATAGCAAGACACAAGAAGGTGTAGTGGAAGATAAGATAAAAAAGAGTGAAACAGGTGTGCCAAAAAGATTGGCATATGGCGCTCTTGCTGCAATGGCAATTTTTGTTAATGTGACTGTGCTTGTAGCCTTAATCGTTCCTGCAACAGTTGCTTTGGCTACTTTTTATCTTTTAAATAGAGAGTTATCTCACTCTTTAGTTACTGCTCTTAAAATAAGTATGGGGCAGTATTCTAATAAGCACCAAAATATAGAGGTATCTTTTCATGAAATGGAGGTTTCTGAGTCAAGCATTGCATATGATATGGAAATAAAGTTTCCACCGCAATTTAAACAATTACTTAAAGATTTATGCGAGAATGAAGATAATAAGTGGTTTAATGTGACACGAGATTCAGAGCATAATACCATACTGAAATTATCAGCTAATATCAATTTAAAAAATGGTCTTCAGCCCTTGCGTAATGAGATCGGAAGTGTAATTGCAACTTCGATTCAAGAATGCGCAAGAACTATGGAAGAGCTGGTGAATCTAGAAAAGAAAGATATTACACATGATAAACTGAAGGAATTATTGAGTAAATTCAGGCTGAAAGTGGTGAGTAGCATAGATTCTAAGTTGACAACTCACTTAATAGAAAATGCTTATCAAGTTGCTTTTATACAAGCAATTAAGTTTCAGCAAAATAGACGGGGAAAAGATTTTTCACTGGAGGATGAGCTAAAAAATACTTTAGTGAAACAGAAATTAGAAAGTCAAGGTAAGGAATTACCAAATGAGAAAGAAGTGATAATCAAAGATTTGAAAGAACTAAAAATAAAGGAGTTACTTAATTTGACTGATGAAGATGATCGGCTAGAGTCCCTTATGAAAGTAGATGATATAAGTGATGATGCACTTCCTGTATTTAAAGCAAAATGGAAACAGCTTATAAAAGAAGGGAAAATAGCTGAAAGGACAATAATTAATACTTATGAAGATATGTACCCTCAAGAAACAAAGAAAGCTCTAGATAATGCTGAAAGAGAGATTGAGGATTTAAGAGAAATAGTACAGATAAGATATAATGGTGAAAAATTAAAAGAGATGCATAAAAATAGGAAAAACGGTAACTTAAAAGATGGTGCTTTAAAAAGGAAATTAGAAGATTTTTTTAAATTTGAATATGATGGTCAAAAAGTTGAGAAAATGCTAATAGAATCGAGAATAAGGACTATTCAAACTCTACCGAATAAGTCAGATAAAAAAATAAAGCAATGTGAATTAAATGAAATAAGGATTTCGGGTGAAGTGAATGACTTTGTAGAGAAGATGTATTTAGAAATAACAAGATGTAGAATTCAAGAGTTATTTGAAAAGCAAGGGGAAAGTATAAAGAATGTAGAAGATAATAAGGACAGGCTATTCAATGGAGAAGATGAAAAACGTCTAGTAAACAAGATTGTTTCTTATCGAAAAAAAATTGGAGAATATTTTACGCAACCTACAAGACTGAAGGAAATAATAGGAAAGCAGAATGAGGATTTGGATGTTGAGAAAAATAGTAAAGAAGAGAAATCTTCAAGTATGGAGTTAATAGAGTTATGCTTGCGAAATAACCAAGAAATTCTAAAAACATTAGAACAGTTGAAATTGGAAGAAAAAGGATTATTGATAAATGAAAAAACAATAAATGATTATAGAGAAGAACTAGAATCTCGTGAAAAAATAAAATTTGCAATAATAGAAGATGATTTACTGAAGGCGTTCGAGCATGAAACTTTTAACGAAGAAGCAATTAAGAAATTATTAGAGAGAGCAGAACTTGAGTACTATTTTGCAGAAAAGTGCATAAAAAGTCCTGTGATTAAGACAAAAGACAATATCAAACATTTTTGTCAAGATTTATTGTCTCCTTTAATAAATAGGTTGGTGGAAAATATAGTAAATAATGTACCAAAAAGTGATAAGAGTTCATGGCTGCAGCCTATAAAAGCTATTAGGACAGGCTTGGGATATATTCAAACAGGTCTTGCCGTTGCAATGCGTGGGGATAAGAGCACAGAAGGAAAAGCGTTGAGTGTGGCACATGATACTCATAAGGAAGTAGAAACATTTCTTCAACATTTTCAATCAAGTTATGAGGAAGTAGGAGTTTTTTTGGGTAATTTATTTTCTGATGATGGAACGACATTTAAAAATGATGTATGGCCTAAAGTAGAAGAGCATTTGCATGGAATGTGGGATAGGTTTTTCAAGGATATTGAATTCAAGATAGGAAATAAATTGGATGAAGTAAACGTGACACAGCAAAATCAGGAAACGGCGATTACGGCTTAATGATGAGCTCTCAAAGTTCCTTCAGTATTTTCACACACTAAGTTGACTATCATATTTGATTCTTTTTGGATTTCCTCTTCAGTTAAAGTGTGAGTTGGAGAGCAGAAAGTAACTGAAAATGCTATAGACATCTTATTCGATTCTATATTGTTTCCATGATATACATCAAATATCAAAACTTCTGTGATGAGCTCTGAGCTTTTTTTCACCATATTGATTATACTGCCTGCTGCTACATCTTTATTTACAATAAATGCAAAGTCGCGTTTTACACTTTGATATTTATAATCGATAAATTTTTTTCTACTTATAGGTAAATTTTCGATATTTTCTAATATCAACTCAAAGCCTACAATTTTTTGTTTGATGTTAAAAAAATCCAATATACTCGGATGCAATTCTCCAAAATAACCAACTATTTTACTTCTAAAAGATAAGGAGCCTGATTTTCCTGGGTGATAATATTCTTTTTCTGCTCTCTCTATTGCTAAATTATCACAATTGACATTAAAAAGTTCCAAAGCTGTTATGAGGTCAGCCTTTGCGTCAAAAATATCTATTTTCCTATCAGTGTTATAGTGGTTTTTCGGCGAATTATTTCCTGATCTAATTCCACTTAAAACGTACTTAGACTGAGCCTCACCATTATAAATTGGTCCAATTTCAAAAATTGCGAGATCAGATATCCCGTGAGCAATATTATCTGCAGTGACTTGCAACAAATTTGGTATGACACTTGGCCTCATTATATTGAAGTTATTATTAAATGGATTATCGATAATGAATAACTTATTCAAGTAACCAAACTTTTCAGCTGTTGATTCACTCATAAAAGACCAAGTTATCACTTCATGAAACCCTCTGCTTGTCATTAAAATGCGCAAATCATCTTGTGTCTCTTCTTCTACTGTAACGTCTTCTGCTAGTTGCTCTTCCTTTATTTTATCATAGCCGTATATTCTTACTACCTCTTCAACTAAGTCAGCAGGTATGGTTACGTCCGGTCTCCAGCTTGGTACTTGTATATTCCAATTACCTTCGGTTTTTTTATCGATACTAAACCCTAGCTTTGTTAAAATATCGAATACCTCATTAGGTGATGCAGATACACTTCCAAGTTTGTTTGCATTCTGATAATCAAAATTTATCTTGGTATAAGCCTTATTCAAATTGCCAGCAGACACTATGCTTGACACTTCTCCGCCACATAAATCCAAAATCATTTTGGCTGCAAGATTGAGTCCATCAAGGGTAAATTCAGGGTCAATTGAACGTGCAAATCTGTAACTTGAGTCTGTGGAGATGCCTAGCTGCCTTGAAGATTTAGTGATGGAGATGGGGTCAAACCAAGCAGACTCTAAAAAGATATCAGTAGTTTCAAGTGTACATTCGCTATACTTGCTGCCCATAATTCCAGCAATTCCATGAACATTTTTATCATCAGAAATAACTCTTATTTCTTTATTTAATGAATATTCTTTACCATTTAAACCAATAAATTTTTCTCCATCATTTGCTTTGCGTACTATGAGCTCACCTTCTATTTTCTTTGCATCATATGCGTGCATTGGGCGGCCAAAAGATATCATGATGTAATTAGTAATATCAACTATTACAGAAATGGAGCGCATTCCTATCGATTCCAATTTATCTTTTAACCATTTTGGGCTTTCTTTATTTTTTACATTGGTGATGTATATTCCACTAATAAAGCTCTCCCCGTCAGTAACTTTGACGTTTACTGGTGAATTTATAGAGCAGGCAAGTTGTGGAATGTTTGAAGCCTTTAACGTTCCAATTCCAGTTGCTGCTAAATCTCGAGCTATTCCATATACGCCTAAGCAATCTCCACGGTTTGGAGTGATGTTTATGTCAATTACAGGATCGCAATTGAAAAATTTATCTCCTGTTTTATAATCATCAGAAAGCTCGATTATTCCTTCACTTTCATCTTGAGTCAGCGAAAGCTCAGAGGCAGAGCAGAGCATCCCTTCACTTAGCACTCCTCGTATTTTTGTAGGCTTAATTGTAAAGTCGCTTTCTGGCAATGTGCTACCAAGAGATGCAAGTACAGTCTTCATGCCTTCTTTAACATTTTTTGCTCCGCAGACTATCTGCAGAACTTTACTTCCATCATTTACTTTACATAATTTTAATTTATCAGCATTTGGATGAGGTGCGACTTCTAATACTTCTGCAACAACAAACCCGGCCAATCTGGAATTGTCGATCACATTCTCTACTTCCAACCCTATGTGAGTTAATTTATCAATAATTTCCTCTAAACTAGCATTGGTTTCTAAGTACTCTAATAACCAAGATAATGTGAACTTCATTTATTTAACAGAAAATAAAAAAGTTATTGTAATGTAAAATATAATGATTTTAAAGCTTGTTGTAGTGAGTAGCTTCTCTAATTGTAAAAAACGAAGGAGAAGCCTACTTTTTCTACAAAGAAAGAATTTTCTTTATATCACCTTTGCAGTCCATTTCCATGCAGAGTTGAATGTTCATATTGTGATCATCTATATGGAAATTATAAATGTAAGCATCACCAGTGAAATTTCCTATAACATCATGGCTTTCATTTAGCATTTCACCTGCCATGTGGAAAAGACCAGTGTCTGAGTTAGAAGAATAATCTGTAAACTTGATGTACCCGTTACCACATTCCTGTTCTAAATTTAAAGGTGGATTAGTAAAATCTATTTCGTTCATAATTGCCTCATATTAAAATTAAATTATAGTTAAAATAAGATGTTAAGTCAAGATGTTAAGTAACTTAATAAGATTAGTGAATTTTTAAATAGAACGCTGGCTATAATTAGCATTCTAATCACATACTTTGTTGATATATTTATGCCATAATGGCATGGATCTTCTATCTTAATTCTTGACTTTACCCTATAAAATCTATATTTTACTTACTATTATAGTTTAAGTATATAAATCAAGATGGCGTTAAATCCGCTAGAACAATTTAAAGTATATACAATAATAGAACTACCAAAATTATTTGGGTATGACATAAACTTTACCAACTCATCTCTTTTTATGATGATCTCGGTGGTATTAATGGTACTGTTTTTGCTCCTTGGAATAAGAAAAGGTGCAGTAATACCAGGATATTTGCAAGCTGCAGTTGAATATGTATATGATTTTGTTGTTTCAATAATAGAAAGTAACACTGGAAGCAAAGGTTTGGAGCACATTCCTTTGATATTTACAGTATTTATTTTCATTTTATCGTGTAATTTAGTTGGTGTTCTTCCTTATAGTTTCACAGTTACAAGTCATGTGATAGTTACCTTCGCTTTATCAATGGTGGTTTTTACTTATATAACGATTGTTGGGTTTAAAGAAAGAGGAGTAGAATTTTTACGCATATTGCTACCAAAAGGAACTCCTTCGTGGCTTGCACCTATAATCATCATTATTAAATTATTTGCTTATTTAGTAAGACCGATTAGTTTATCAATAAGGCTTGCAGCAAATATGATTGCGGGTCATACAATCATCAAAGTGATAGCAGGATTCGTCATAAATATGAACATATTTTTTACACCTGCACCTTTTTTGTTTATAATTGCACTAATAGGATTTGAAGTATTTGTTGCAGTTTTGCAAGCTTATATATTTACTATATTAACATGTGTATATTTGTCAGATGCAGTAAAGTAATTGACTTCCTTGCAGAATATTTTACAATTATATTATAAAGAAATAGTTAAAGGTAATATATGGATTTAGTGGCTTTAAAATTTATAGCAATTGGTTTGGCTGTATTTGGAATGCTCGGTGCTGGTTTAGGTATAGCTAATATCTTCTCTGCTATGTTAAATGGGATTGCGAGAAATCCTGAGTCAGAAGGTAAAATGAAAAGTTACGTTTATATTGGTGCTGCCATGGTTGAAATCATGGGGTTGCTTGCGTTTGTACTTGCAATGTTATTAATATTTGCTGCTTAACAGATGCCACAGCTTGATGTTTCAACTTTCTCTTCTCAAATTTTTTGGTTTTTAATTTTTTTCTCTTCACTTTTTTTTGTAGTCAGTTGTTTGTTTTTACCGAAGTTAGATGAAATAATAAGCACTAGAAGTAAAGAAGTGTTAGATTCATTTAATAGTTCTATTCACCTTTTAAGACTTACAGAAGAGCAAATTGCCAAGTATAATGCAGCTTTAAATCAAGCTAGAGTACGGGCAAAAAAAATCATAGATGATGCATTTGCTCAAGTAGAAGAAATGAGAGCGAATGTTAAGGATATATTGGAAGAGGAAGACAAGAAGATGATTAAACTTGTTGAAGAAAAGGTAGTACAATTTAAATCTAAGTATATTAGTGAATTAAAACAAATGGCTACTAGTATTGCTTTGATTTACTATACTAAGTTAACTAATTCTGAGATTGAAGAGGAATTTGTTGCTGACTTGGTGTCAAAAGAATTTTAGGGTTTTTATGTCTACATTACTAGTTATAAGCCTTGCTTTTTTAGTAGGTTTTATCCTCTCATATAAATTGTTAAGGAAGGTAATAAAAAACGCGCTTAACAATAAACGTAACAAAAGCAAGTTTTCAAGTGAAGAAACTGAAAAATTCAGAAAAGATATATTGGAGTATTACAAAAAATCTTCTGAAAAATACAAAAGATTAGATGCAGAAGTTAACAAAATGATGAATGAAGCACTTGATAAGGCTAATAGTATTATTAAGCATAATAGACAGCAACTCGATCAAACGTTAGATGAAAATTCCCATTCTAATTTGAAGAAAGTTACTGACCAAGTTGAAAAAGCTCTTGGGGATTTACAAGCTAACACAGCGAGTATAGCTGCTGATGCTGTAAAAAAAATAATGCATGAACGTAAAGATGATAAGCGTAGTAGTGAGGTTATATCTTCGTTTTCACGTGACTTGAGCAAAAAGTTGCATTAAGTTTAATGCCTGTACTTCAAACTGATAATGTAGAAAAAATTAAATTTGATTCTAGTTTATGCAAAGAACAAGAGAAACTTTTCTACTATAGGTTTAATATAATTCCTTGGCAAAAATTAAATGATACTACTTTTTTTATGGTTGAAGACATAAGCCAAGATATCAACCTTTGGGTCGAATCTCATTACGGTATTGAATATGTATTGATAAAAGTAGATAGCAAACAGATTTTAAATCTTCTTAACTCACACTTTGGTATTTCAGAATTCGCAAGTAACTACTTATATTATAAGAATCCTAATTTTTCAGCTAAAAGCATTAGGCTGAGTTCAATCTTTTTTTCCTCTTTCTTTGTTATGATTTCGACTTTAACACTGACAAAAAAATATGCATATTTTGCTTTGATGTTGATATTTATAATCGGATGTTCTAGTTCTTTATTCAAATTTGTAACTAAAATTTTTGGCTTGCGTAAAATTTCTAACCAAAAAGCAGATTATGATAAGATGAATGAACCTATATATACTATTTTATTGCCTGCTTTTAAAGAGAATGCGGTTATAAAGCAATTGATTAAGAGCATTGAAAGTTTGGATTATCCAAAATCAAAATTAGATGTAAAGCTTGTGATAGAGAGCGATGATCAAGAAATGTTGGCAGCTATAGAAAAATGCACTTTACCACAGTATTTTGAAGTAATAAAAGTGCCTCATTCTCTGCCTAGAACAAAAGCTAAGTCATGCAATTATGCTATGAGCTTTGCTAGAGGAAAGTATGTGGTAATATATGATGCAGATGACAAGCCAGATCCGTTGCAGTTAAAAAAAGCACTAATTGAATTTAATAAGGGCGACGAAAAGTTGGCTTGTGTACAGGCGAAATTAAATTACTATAACTTTGGTTGCAATTTTCTTACAAAATTCTTTTCTCTTGAGTATATGAACTGGTTTCAATATTTTTTGCCTGGATTTCAAAAAATGAACATGCCAATACCTTTGGGTGGTAGCAGTAACCATTTTTCAGTGGAAATTTTAAAGAAAGTGCTTTTTTGGGATGCTTACAATGTCACTGAAGACGCTGACCTTGGTTTGAGACTTGCGCAAATGGGATATAAAACCAGGATTATTGATTCAGAAACATTGGAAGAATCACCAACTACTGTGTTTGCTTGGATCAAACAAAGAGCACGCTGGATTAAAGGTTATATGCAAACTTATATCGTTCATTTAAAAAATATAAAATTACTTTTTAAGCACACTGGGCTTAAGGGAGTTTTGCTATTAAACCTTTTTGTTGGTTCCTCAGCTTTTATATTTTTCACGACTCCTTTTTTGTTACTTTCATTGGTGCTGACTCAAATTTTGAATGAATTATTCTTATATTATTTTATAATAGTATACGGTATTAACTTGATTTTTTTGATAATAGCTATCAGACAACAAAAAATGCCTTTTTATTTTTATATAGTATCAATATTTTTTCCCGTCTATAGTCTACTACATAGCGTTGCAGCTTTTCTCGCTTTGTGGGAATTTGTTATTCACCCTCAGCAATGGAATAAAACTCAGCATGGATTATGGAAGCAAAACCTGTAGCTATTTGGCTTTTTCTCTGCTCTCTCATGGTGATTTGCATGGTGGGAATTGGTGGATTTACCAGACTTTCAAAAGCAGGATTGTCAATCACGGAATGGAAACCAATTACCGGAACATTGCCACCGCTGAGTGAACAAGACTGGCTAAAAGAAAAATCAAAATATGAAGCTACACCTGAATATAAAGCATTTAATTATGGTATGAGTATGGAAGAGTTTCGCACCATATACTTAATAGAATATGTGCACAGGTTAATTGCAAGGCTGACAGGTTTAGTTTTTATCTTACCATTTATATACTTTACACTAAAAAAAAGAATACCTAAAAATGCAGTAATAAGGTTATCTACAGCACTATTATTTGGAATTTTACAAGCTTTTGCCGGTTGGTATATGGTTAAAAGCGGTTTGGTATCTAATCCTCATGTTAGTCACTATAAGCTCGCACTTCACTTACTGCTTGCGTTGGTTATCTTTGCATTATTGTCATATCAATTTTTTGATTACCAAATCAAACCAAAACAGATAATTAAAATTAATAGCAACATTACATGTTACATATGGATAATTTTAATCCTAGTGACAGTACAAATAATCTTCGGTGCATTTGTTGCAGGGCTAAATGCTGGTTTAATTTATAATACCTTTCCACTAATGGATGGACAAATTGTTCCGGAAGATTTATTTTACTTACAGCCTGCTTGGCTAAATATCTTTGAAAATAGAGTAACAGTGCAATTCATACACCGGGCATTGGCATTGCTGATATTAGTTCTGACAGCAATACTCACAATAAAAAATGCCAGTATAAAACCATTATATGTTATGCTATTCTCCGTCATCATTCAGGTAATTCTAGGAATAGTCACTTTGTTGCTGCATATACCAATGGCTATTGCTATAGCCCATCAAATGTTTTCATTTATCTTATTTGGATCAGGTTTATACTGCTTGCGTTATTTAAGAAATCAGATCTAATACCAAATCACCAGCATGTATATTTTTTCCTTCTTTAACAGGGATATTTTTTATCACCATTTCTGATTCAGCACATATTATATTTTCCATTTTCATTGCCTCCACAACAAAGAGAGGTTGTCCTACCTCTACCTGATCTCCAGCATTGACGTGTAATTTAACCAATAAACCGGATATTGGAGATTTTACAGCGTCTACTGAAATCCCTTCTGTTTTGTTGTTTAGCATTAATTTGCTTAGTTCAGCTACATGAGGTTTCAATACACAACATTTAGCTTTCATACCTGCGTGTCTTATAAAGTATTTGCTACCTTGTCTTTCTATTTTAAGTGCTATATTGGTATCATCATTAATTGTGATATATAGTAATCTGTAACTTGATTTCCACTTACCCACCACGGAGTATTTATTGTGGTTATATACTGTTGTTAATGTGTTATCTTGATACTTTGCATTTACGGAGTACTCATTGTCATCTATTTTCACTATGAATGCTTCGTCTGTTGACTTACTGTAATACTTTCCCTCATTTTCTAAGTGAACATACAGTGCAGCAAAAATAAATATTTTAATATATTCCTCTGTGATAAAATCGCCTTGAAACCCACTAGGATAATGGTCTGGAATGAATCTTGTGTGGAGTTTTGCTGCAATAAAGTTTGGATGATGGAAAATGGATTCTAGAAATTCTATATTATTTGTTACTCCTTCTATATAACATTCAGACAATGCTTTTTGCATTCTGCTGATTGCTTCTATTCTATCTTTTCCATAGGTTATAATTTTTGCAATCATTGAGTCGTAGAACATGCTGATTTCTGAACCGCTAGCTACTCCATCATCTATTCTTACATCATCTGGTTTGTCGTAATATTTGATTCTTCCGCTGGAAGGAAAAAATCTCTTTGATGGATCTTCAGCGCAAATTCTGCTTTCTATTGCAGAGCCAATAAGTTTAATATCATTCTGACCAAATCTTAATTTTTCTCCGCAAGAAATTCTGATCATCTCTTCCACTATATCTATTCCAGTGACAAATTCTGTGACTGGATGCTCAACTTGTAATCTCGTATTTACCTCAAGAAAATAGAAGTTTTGGTTCTTATCTACAACAAACTCGACAGTACCTGCTGAAAAATAATCAACTTGCTTTGCCAAAGAAACACATTGAGCATACATTTTTTGTCTTACTTCTTCACTAATAAATGGGCTTGGTGTTTCTTCTATTATTTTCTGGTTATTCCTCTGTACCGAGCACTCTCTCTCCCCAAGACACACTATATTGCCGTATTTATCTGCTATGATTTGTATTTCAATGTGTCTTGGCAGCTCTATATATTTCTCTATAAAAATACTGCCATCTTTAAAACTTTTCTCTGCTTCATTTGTTGCTGATGTAAATGCTAGTTCAATTTCTTTTTTGGAATATACAATTCGCATTCCTTTGCCACCACCACCTGATGCAGCTTTGAGCATAACGGGAAAACCAATCTCTTCAGCAACGATGGCTGCGTGGGCAGCATCTTCGATCTTACCCATATATCCTGGCACTACATTTACTCCAGCTTTTCTTGCCTCTTCTTTTGCCGTTATTTTATTGGCTGTAACTTCTATTGTTTCTGCACTTGGACCAATGAAATCTATGTTATGTTTTTCCAGAGCACGGGGAAAATCTGGATTTTCTGCTAAAAACCCATAGCCAGGATGAACCGCCTCGGCACCTGTTTCAACTGCTACTTCGCATATTTTTTCGATATTTAAGTAACTAAGATAAGCAGGCGAAGGGCCAATGTGCCTTGACTCATCTGCTTGCTTTACATGCACAGAATTTGCATCTGCATCTGAGTACACAGACACACAAGATATGCCCATCTTGTGCGCAGTTTTGATTATTCTGCAGGCAATCTCCCCTCTGTTCGCTACTAAAATCTTACTATACTTCTTTCTTATCATCTTATAAGTATACTTTCTTAAGTTAAGAAAGTAAATTTCTATATTACTACCTGCAAATACTTCACACTGGGGCTAAACCACTATCTAAAAGTTGCATAACATCAGGATCTGTCACTATAGTACTTTCGTTATAGAGGCCATATACTTCATTACATGCCTTAAATAACAGATATGAAGATCCTCCAGAAGCTATTGTTGCTATTGAAGCCAATGCAAGAGATTGAGAAGCCGAAAATAGAAGATACAAAGATACACACATAGCGGTAGCACACACTATAGCTCCTACTATATATAAGCATATATGAAACTTCTTATTACATATAAAGCCACATTTTATATCTGCAATTTGCTTAACTTCCTTCTGCTCTGAAGGATCCAAGAAGTAAAGAGGTGATACTGCCTTATTATCCTTAATATAGCTTTTATCGAGGAGTGCTTCCTTAATATATTTCTTATTATTCTTAAGTTCCTTTTCTAATCTTTTTACTTTTTCCCAGTCTTTTGCTTTTTCAACCTCAACCCTGGTACTTTCTTCTAAATCCTTTATGATCTTCTGTAACGCAGATAATAGAAACCCTTTACTTGCTGCTATATGAAATGGGTTTCCATTTTCATCAATTCTATGCTTAGCTACACAAGCAACTCTTTCCTTGCAAGAATCGACAAATTTATCCACATTCCCTTTTCTTGCAATTTCAAATAAATTATCCATATATACACCTCACTGCATTCACTAATATTAAATTATACAATGCAGTTTGTTAAAAATAAATGTAAATTGATCTTTCAAATTTACTATAGTTCCACGTTGTTGCAAGTACAAATTTTAGTTATCATCGGTTACGTTATCACAATAGACAAATATGCCAGGTATAGTCACTAGATTCGCTCCATCACCAACAGGATTTTTACATATTGGAGGAGCTCGCACAGCTTTGTTTAATTGGCTCTATGCGCAGCGTCATGGTGGCCAGTTTTTACTAAGGATTGAGGATACCGACAGAAAACGTTCAACACAGGAAGCAATTGATGCAATAATAGATGGGTTAAAATGGCTTGGAATAAGCTATGATGGAGAAATAGTATATCAATCAAAAAGAATAGATAGACATATTGAAGTTGCAAATCTTTTAGTTGAAAAGGGTAGGGCGTATCATTGTTACTGCCCCGAGAATGAAGTTGCGGAGAAGAAAATAAGAGCAAGGGAAGAAGGAAAAATATATAAGCATAAGTGTACTCATTCAACATCAAATGCAGAGCCTGTTGTTCGCTTCAAAGTGCCAGACTCAGAAGATATTGTTGTTGACGATAAAATATACGGCCAAGTTACAATAAGTAGCGACCAGCTTGATGACATAGTAATCTTGCGCTCTGACAATACTCCAACATATATTTTTGCTGTAGTGGTTGATGACCATGATGCTGGAATAACCGATATTATACGTGGCTCTGATCATCTCACTAATACCTTCAAGCAATTACTAATATACCAAGCTCTTGATTTTGATGTCCCACGCTTTGCACACGTACCGCTTATTCATGGAGAAGACGGGAATAAGTTATCTAAAAGGCATGGTGCAACAAGTGTTTGCGATTATGAAAAGATGGGAATATTGCCACAGGCAATGCGTAATTACTTGCTAAGACTTGGCTGGAGTCATGGCAACGATGAGATTATTAGCGATGAGCAAGCAATAGAGTGGTTTAATTTAGAAAGCATCGGTCGCTCACCTGCACGGCTCGATTTCAAAAAACTGGAGCATTTGAATAACCACTATATTAGTAATATGAGCAATGAAGATATTCTGACTCTAATGCTTAGAGAAAATACTCTAACTGACAAAAAAAAGGGCTATTTACTGCAGGGACTGACAGAGCTGAAAAAAAGAGCAAACTATTTGACCGAATTATTGGACTTAGCAAAATTTTATATTCAAGTTGATTTAAGTGAAGAAGCTCAGCAAATTGTCAAATCTAACCTCAATGTAATTAAGTTACTTGCATCATTTCTTTCGAGTGTAGGTAGTGAAGATTGGAATAAGAATTTTTTATCTTCTCAGATTAAGGAATTTTCAAAATTACATAATATAAAAATGAGCGATATATACCACTCATTACGCGCTCCAATAACTGGAATAATGGATGCGCCTGGAATCATCGATATCATGGTAATTCTTGGTAAAGATGAGTGTATAAAAAGATTGCAAGCAATTTAAATAAAAAATTGCTTGACAGACTCTAGTAGCTTCATTATAGTGGAGAATGAAGATTTTTTAGGATCCAAAATCTATCTTCACCTGCAGGTTTTTTCACCAAATAATCAAATTTCAGCAAAAAATATATAAGTTTATTTTTGCTAGCTCTTTATTCATATAGGAGGGTTTATGTCTAGAATTCCTGATACTTGACTTTTATTTTTAAGTTAAAAAAACAATTGGCGCCTATGGTTTTCACATTAAATCATTTTAAATTGTTAAAGTTAATACGGGCTTTTTTTGCCTTTTTTTATTGGTATTTTTTTCATATTTTATTATATCATTATACTGTGGTACCATATAGACTTCAGTTTCATGATAAGGGGAGCAGGCTCCGTCTCAGCTATGGAATTAAAAAATGACTATGCATAAGATCTAATGGTGTGTCTAATCTATAGATAATTTTTTGTATTGCTAAGTTAATATTTTACATATCTGTTCAGTAAAGTGGCAAAAAAGACAACTAAATGAGTGTCATGAAAGTAGCTTACACGTAGCTGTAGGAATTTCATTTTTTAAGGTAAATTACACAGCAAATATTGTCATTCAAGTAGCTATTCCAGCTTCTATAATGTCATGCCAGTGCTCGACACTGGCATCCAGCAAAATTTATCACAAACAAGACAACATTTTCAATTAAAAAACCAGTGTCTGGATGCTAAGATGACACCTTCATAAGGGAGCCAGCATCAGCTACTTTCATGACACTCATTTAGTTGTCTTTTCTCGTTTACCTTATTTTGCCACTCTGCTGAACAGATATTAAAATAGCAAGCCTCAAGGTCAGAAGCCTGCTATTACTTACTGATTACTTTACATCAATTTTCTTGATGTGTTTCTCTGATTTAGGTATGGTTACATGCAATACCCCATCTAAAAAGTTGGCAGATACCTTATCTTGCTCTACATTTGTTGGAAGTTGAATAGATCTATAGAAAGAACCATAGTACCTTTCTTTGTGGTAAAACTGCTTATCTTTTGATTCATTATCACATGTTTTTTCACCCTTCACTATTAAGTTATCGCCAGATATACTAATGTCTATGCTTTCTTTAGGAATACCTGGTAACTCTAATGATAGGCAATAGCTTTCCTTTGTTTCATAAAGGTCACAAACTGGTAGTAGGCTACTGCCTCTTTTAGAAAGCTCTGGGTTCCATCCTGTAAAAAAGCTATCAAATATGTCATCAACGGCTCTTTGTAACCCTCTTACACTAAAATTATCACGATTATTGTTTTTATTTAAATGAACTATATTACTCATGTTGTACCTTTTACTAATACATGAACTACATAATCACTCCACTTATTGATTTCAATCCTAAATCTAAAATTTTTTAGATGCGAAAAATTTTCCCCGTTTACTATAACCTGATTATGAAAAAAATCTTATTTGGATTACCACGAGTAGTTCTATAAACTAGATTAACTGTAAAAAAGGGCAAGTGTATGCAAATTTATTACTTCTCTTTCCACTTCCACAATCAAACAATTTTGAATGTTTCTTATTTGACTTGTCAACAATGAGAATTAGTATAACTGCTAGCTCCGTCTTTCAGCTATGGCATTAAACAATGACATGCATAAGATCTAATAATATGTATAATTTATAAATAATTTTTGAGGTAAATTGTGAAATTGGGCGTTAATATTGATCACGTTGCAACCCTTCGCAACGCACGTGGAGCTTCTTATCCAGATCCATTAAAAGCAGCAAAAATAGCTATTAATGCTGGAGCAGATTTTCTCACCGTACACTTACGAGAAGACAGAAGGCATATCAGAGATGAGGATGTATTCAATCTAAAACAAAACATTAGCACTGAGTTAAATCTTGAAATCGCAGCTACGGAAGAAATGCTCAAAATAGCAAAAGAAGTAAAACCCTACTCGATTTGTATAGTACCAGAAAAAAGAGAAGAATTAACAACCGAAGGTGGCCTGAATATCGTGAATATGCACAGTAAACTTTCTGGTATAATAGAGGAAATGCATAGCTTTGACATAAAAGTCTCACTGTTTATCGATCCAAATATTAATCAACTAAAATATCTTGAGAAGCTAGAAAGAAAGCCTGACATAATAGAAATTCACACGGGGGATTACTGTGATAATCCATCAGAGGAAAAATTAAAACTTATTACTAACTCTGCAGAATACATTAATAATCTAGGAATAGAATGCCACGCAGGACATGGCATAAATTATAAACACGCTAAAGAAATAAAAAAGATACCTCACATCTCAGCTCTTAATATAGGCCATTCTTTAATCAGCGAGGCTATATTTCATGGCTTACATAGTGTAACTAAAAAGATGAAAATGACAATATCTAAGTAGATAATACTTTTTGCTTGCTATTTAAAATACTTAAAAGAGTTTGGCTTATTTTAAATTTTACCCTTGTCTTTTCAGGAACGGTCATAATCTCACCATTTTGAGGATTACGGCATTTTCTCTCCTTATTTATAACAGTAGAGAATGTACCTATTCCATGTAGACGTATTTCGCCTTTGCGACTTAGCTGATCCTTTATCATTTCCATAAACATGTCATGAACATTACTTAAATCAGATTTTGTTATGTCTATATTCTGACTAACACAATCTTGTTTTAGTCGGTTTATTATATCTTCTTTACTCATAAATTACCTTAATATTGAAAAATCACATAAATAGCATATTATGCTAATGCTAATAGTCAACTAAATTTACTCTAAAAATAGGAAACATCATAAGCTTTACACAAATATTTATACAATATTTACAAAAAACATCACTATCTCTTAGAAAACTGACATTTTTTCCGAGCTTTATGTTGACCATATTTCTTACGCTCAACAACACGTGAATCTCTAGTTAGGAATCCACCCTTACGTAATATAGAGTGTAGATCTTGACTTATACTACTTAAAGCTCTGCTTATTCCATGAGCTAAGGCACCTGCTTGGCCAGATAGTCCTCCACCTTTTACAGTTGCAAACACATCATACCTATCTAACATAGAAGTTACTATGAATGGCGCTTTAATCATTTGACACACTGATTCTCTTTTAAAATAAGAAATTAAATCATCTTTTTTATTAACACTAAATTTTCCACTTCCTGGCTTTATCCATACTCTTGCTACAGATTCTTTCCTTCGACCTGTGGCATATGAACGACCAAGTGAGTCAATCATTGCCTTTTTTGGCTGATCATTATTATTTATTTTCACTTTTTACTCCATTATTTCTTATTTTTACGATTTAAAGAGGCAAAATCTATTTTTTCAGGTTGCTGTCCTTGATGCTTATGTTCTGAACCAGAATAAACATACAAATTTTCAAACCGTCTACGTGCCATAGGACCATCATCAAGCATTCTTTTTACTGCCATTTTTATCACACGCTCAGGGAATTTGCCATTTAAAATATTATCTGGAGTAGTTTTCTTTAAACCACCAGAATAACCTGTATGCCTATAGTAGATTTTATCTTTAAGTTTCTTTCCGGTAAAGTGTACCTTTTCTGCATTAACAATAATTACATTATCTCCACAATCCATATGAGGTGTGTATTCAGGCTTATGCTTTCCACGCAATAGCGCTGCTACAAACGCTGCAAGCCTTCCTACTACTAATCCTTCTGCATCTATAACAAGCCATTTTTTATCGACTTGTTTCTCTTTTAAGAAAAAAGTTTTCATATATCAATACATAACAGTAGATTATGATACACTGAGTTGCTTGATAGTGTCAACAACATTAGTTACAACATTAGTTATTGATTATTAAAGTAATTTATGCTAATAACTTAAACAACATGCTAGAAAGCAAAATGTTTCGATTGATTATTATACTTATAATTGCTTTTGGTACTATAGGTTGCTATGCAATCGATTTGGAAGAAGCCATAAGCAAAGCTATCAAAAACAGCTCAAAAATAAAGTCTCAGTTTTACCAATATAAGAGTGCTGAAAAACAGCTGAAATCTTCTGGATTGGCTGGATTTTTACCTGACATTAATTTACAATATAATTTCGATAGTAATTTTAATATTATTAACGATCGACAAAACTCTGGAAAGCGTCTAACATTAAGCCAAAGAATAATAGACGGTGGGGGCACTTTTGCTACATTTAGCCGATCAAGTCATCTTCTTAAAGCAGCAAAAATTAGATTTCAGCAGTCAAAGCAAGAAGTTGCACTCAGCGCTGTGAAAGCATATGTTAATGTTTTACAAAAGGCAGAAATATTAAAACTGAGAGAACATAAAGAACGTGTTTCTTTAGAACATTTGTCAGCTATGAAAAAACGCTTTTCTCTTGGAGAAGTTACTAATGCTGAGGTTTTATTCGCAAAAGCAAAATTTTCATCTTCTATATCCAAAAGAGTTGATGCTGAAGGTGAATTAAAGCTCGCTAATATTGCTTACTATCATTTAATTGGTGAAGATGCTGATAATCTTCACGAGACTAATGGTAAACTACCTTCTATACCAGAATTAAATGAATGTTTACAATTAGCAAAAACTAATAACTTGTCCCTAAAAGCAGCAGTTTATCAAAAAAGAGCAGCCGGAATGGAAGTGATCGCTGAAACTTCCAAGTGGCTTCCTTCTTTGAATCTAAGCGCAAGTAAAAATTTTGGAAAGGACAATATAAAATTGGACACGTTACTAGAAAATGTGAATGTTGTCTTTACTCTTGATATTCCGATCTTTAAAAGAGGAGTTAATGTTTTTGGTGTTAGTAGAGCTAAAATGGATGCAAAACAATCCACTTACGATTATTACGAAGCAGTAAAAAATATAGAACAAGCAGTTATAAATGCTTGGAATAACGTGCTGACAGCAAAAGCTATTATTAAAGCAAGTCAAGAAGCAGAAAAAGCAGCAGCTTTAGCATTGGAAGGAGTTGCGCAAGAAGTAAACTTAAATTTAAAGAGCACAATTGATCTTTTGGATACTGAAGATGAACTATTTAAAGCACGTTCCGATCTAATTCAGGCAAAAAGCAATTATGTAATTAGTGTTTACAACTTGCTTTTTATGATAAATAGTATAAACCTTTAAATTTAATGGTATGAGCGATAATCAATCTGTAAAAGATATACTAGAAGATATAAAAAAAGCTATATCGGGTAAAAATCCAAGTGGTGATAGAGCAGAAATAATAGATGAAGATGATGACGTATTATGCCTTGAAGAGGAGTACCCAGAAGACATCGAAGAAAAAGAAAATAGTGAAGAAGAGAATAATTGCCAAAGTGAGAAAATGAATAACCAATTTAATAGTTACAACTCAGAAGAGAAAAATTTGTATGATAATATCCAAATGAGTAATAACAAAGTGAGCTATCAAGAACAAAGTAACGAGCATTTAGTTTTAAAAGAAAATATGGAGGAAATTAAAACATTGCTTGAAAAGATGCAAAGCGAACTACGGCATAAACAACAAAAAAGAGCGGATCTTACTGTTGAAGAATTAGTTGTATCTCTTTTAAAACCTCAGCTTTCAGAGTGGCTGAATAAGTATCTACATGCATTGGTAAAAGAAGTAGTTGAAAAAGAGCTCAAAGATATAATCAATAATAAGTAGGTTATTAGTATAAAGACCAGAGTAAAAACAGCTAGAGGTAGAAAGTTATCTTCAACAAGATGGCTACATCGCCATTTGAATGATCAGTATGTGCAAAAAACCAATAAGGACGGTTATAGATCGCGCTCGGCATATAAGTTAATAGAAATAGACGATAAATTTAAACTACTCCAACAAGGGCAAAAAATTATTGATCTTGGCGCTTTTCCTGGTGGATGGTCACAAGTTGCATCTAAGAAAGGAGCGAGTGTGATTGCTGTTGACATAAAACCAATAAACGCAATTAGTGGAGTAGAGTGTATACAGTGTGATATTATCAGCGAACTTGAAATTTTAAGAGAAAAATTCAAGGATCACAAATTTGATGTAATTTTATCTGATATGGCACCAGAATCTTGCGGTTTAAAATCGTTAGATCATATCAGAATTATGCTTTTATGCGAAGCAGCGCTCAATTTTGCAAAGCATTTTTTGAATCATGATGGCAAATTTGTAGTAAAAATTTTTCAAGGAGAGTCTGATAAAGATTTCTGCAATGAGCTAAAAAAAATGTTTAAAACAGTAAGATACTTCAAACCAAAGTCAAGTAGATCTGAATCTACAGAAATGTATTTAGTAAGTTTAGGCTTTATTGGTGGCAACTATTCTGTATAGCAGGTACTTACAGAAATGTTGACGAATCTTATCCTATTAAACTGAAGATTAATAACGCTCGCACAAAAGCCCCTTTTTCTTGTTTAAATATTTATGATAATTAATTAAACTCTTGACTTTATTGCTTAAGTATATGATAATTAAAGTATATTATTATTATAGGAGAATTTTATATGTATTTAGCATTGTTGAAAAAGATATTAAGTACAGTAAATCGTGAAAATGATTTGAATGGTAATAACATAGTTGAAAAAATAAAAGAGGAACTAAAAAAAAGAGACCCCCCTGCTTATCAAGAGTGGGAGAAGAAAGCTTTTAATATGAATTATGAATTTAGTAAAAATAATGATTATAACAAAAAAGAATTAACATTATTAAATGTAGCATGTCTATATAATCAAGAAAATGTAGTAAAAGCTCTATTAGAAGTAAAAGGTATAAATGTTAATTTTCAAGATGGATCTGGAAAAACTCCTTTGTATATAGCTGTTGATAAAGGTCATCACAAGATAGTAAGAGCTCTATTAGAAGCCGGTGCTAATCCTTTAGTAAAAAGTCGTTGTAACAAAAATTTGGCAGAAATATTTACTAAAAAAGCAATTGGGAAAGCAGTAGACTTGGGTGCTCATATATTTATTATTGCATCTTGTATAGCTGCTATAGTAGTTACTTATGCATATTTTTTTGGTGTGTCATTATCAGTAGGTGCTATGGCTGGGATAGCTGTGGCTGCTGCTGTACTCACAGGACTTGTTGCTGGTGGTATTACGTATGAAGTGTATAAGCCTTGTGATGAGTTAAAGGACGCTATTGCAAAAGCAAAGTCAAGTCCTGGTCAGAAGCTAAATGGAGTTGATTTACAATCAGAAATTTCTTCAAAGTCAAGTGTAACAGTGTAGTTAAGTAGAAGGAAGAAGTCTCTTCTTCCTTTTCAAGTAGCTGACACTGATTTTCATCCAAAATAGTTTCATTCAAGTAGCTGACACTGGTTTCTTACCAAGAAAAACTTAGCATAACTTTTGTGCTCAAAAAAACTTCTGGATTCCAGCATCAAGTGCTGGAATGACATGGTGAAATATTATTCAAGTAGCCTCTGTCTCAGTGTCCATTTGGTGTCATTCAAGTCAGCTCTCTTCTTGTCATCCCAGTACTGGTATTCAGAAAACTGACCAGGTTGGTCACGCGCTGGCTCTCTAAAATTACTTTAGCTACAAATATTAAGAAATTTACTAAATAAAAAAAGACAAAAGAATCCCCATATAGCGAGTTTTAATAATTTAAATTGATAATGTGCTAACAAGCGCGATTTGGCTGAATGTAGAAAAAATAAAAAAAGCCGCTATAATTTTATGTAATTTGCCAATAAATATCTGAGTTTTTTACTGAATTTTGTCGTTTAGCCCAAAAACAAGGATAAATACCTTTATCAGTATAATAAGGAGAGTGGGAAGGTTTGTCAAGTAATAAAACTAGAGGGCTCAAATGGAAGAAGGTAAACTCTAAAGTGTACGTTCAGTAGCACTTTCTATAAGAGAGATTGTATTATCTATCCCATAAAGCTTAATAAAAGATCCCATTCTAGGACCGTTTTTTTGTCCAAGTAATGTTTCATACAAAAACTGAAACCAATCGCGTAAGTTATTGTAATTATGTTTTTTTCCGATGGAGAAAACCTGAGATTGAATCTCTTCAGCAGTGGCTGTAATAGGCAGGGAATGTAGGTTGTTCTTTAAATCTAGTAACGCTTCTTTCTCTTTTTCGTTTGAAGCTTTATACGCTTTTGTTGGCTTAATAAAGTCGTGATAATACCTAACTGCAAAATCCGAAAGCCTATCTAGCATTTTGTTGCTTTCTGGTGTAACGTTTGGTGCATAAGTTGATATAAAACCCCAAAGAATCTCTTTATTTTCAGCATTACAAGCTGCTGCCAGGTTTAAAAGTAACGAAAAATTTATGCCTGAAGTTTCTACGCTTGGAACTTTACCCTGGTGGATGTGCCATACAGGGCTATTTACATCCTTTTCTTCACTCTCATTGTAACGCTTAGCAAACTCTAAATATTCATCAGTTGATTTTGGTATCACATCAAAATATAAACGTTTAGCTTTTTTAGGACTCTGAAAGATGTATAACGCTAAACTCTCTGTGGGTGCATAAGTTAGCCACTCCTCAATTGAAATACCATTTCCTTTTGATTTTGATATCTTCTTTCCTTCTTTATCAAGAAATAACTCATAGCAAAACAAAAGCGGTGGCTTTTCTCCAAGTATTTTACATATTTGACTTGAAAGCACAGCAGATGGAGTCAAATCCTTTCCATGAGCTTCGTAATTAACTCCGAATGCAGACCACCTCATCCCCCAATCAGGTTTCCATTGCAGTTTACATTTTCCTTTTGTCACTGGAACTTCTATTTTTCCCCCGTTTGGGTCTTCATACGTGATTGTTCCTTTATCTGTATTTGTTTCAATTACTGGAACTTGTAAAACTTGGGAAGTTTTTGGGCATATCGGCAAGAATGGACTATAGGTTTGCTGCCTTTCTTCCCGAAATGATGGAAGCATTACGTCCATCACTTTATCATAATTTTTCAGCAGGAGTAAAAGTTTTTCATCGTAAACGCCAGATTTATAACACTCTGTTGCACTCCTAAATTCGTATTCAAATCCAAACAAATCAAGAAATTTACACAACAACGAATTCATGTGATGACCATAACTCTCATGAGTGCCAAATGGGTCAGGTATCATGGTTAATGGCTTGTTCAGATTCTCTCTTAGCATTTCCTGATTTGGTACATTATCTGGTATTTTTCGCAAACCATCCATATCGTCGGAAACTGCAATGATTTTGGTTTTTATACTAGGAGCTATTTTTTTTAGAGCGTTTGCAATAACTGTGGTACGAAAAACTTCCCCAAAAGTACCAATATGTGGTAAACCCGAGGGACCATAACCAGTCTCAAATATTATCTCTTTTTTATTAGGGAATTCTTGTAGTATTTTTTCTGCTTCTTGAAATGGCCAGCTTATAATCATTGAATTTAAATTAATTATCTTACCTAAAGTGCTATTCATTTCAATAGATTTTTAATTAATGATGTAGTATTAGTGTTAGAGCTCTTATTAGAAGGTTAAAGATATGTCTACTGGCAGCATACAAACGAATCAATTATTTAAAGGTCTTACAAGACCTGCAATGCTCTTTGGTGTGAGTTATATGTTTGCAATATTAAACGTTCTAATTTGCATGCTAATTTTCATTAATACAAATGATCTTAGAGTAATTCTCCTGATGTTACCAGGTATACATGGACTTGGCTATATAGCTTCTGCAAAGGAACCGTTGTTTATTGAGTTATTTATGGTAAAGTTGGGAAAATGTTCCAAATGTTTAAATCGGTTTTATTATGGAGCCAATTCTTATGACATTACTTGATGTTATGCAATGTTGAGATTTAGAGCTATTCAATCAAAGAATAAATCTATTCTAAGTAGAGAGGTTCACGCTGCCGAATTTATACCTTATTCTTGCTATTGGAATAGTACAACCTTGATAACAAAGCAGAATTGGTTAGTTAAATTTATAAAATTAAATGGCTTTGCGTTTGAAACGGCCGATGATGAAGACTTGGTGATACAAAATAATATCAGAAATCAGATGCTAAGAAGCATTTCATCTCCAGCATTTAGTTTGTACTTTCATACCATCAGACGTAAGAAAAATATTTTTTCTGATGAATTTGCAAATCAGAGTTTACCAAATTTTTTTGCTAACCATGTAAATCTAAAATGGAGAGAAAAACACGCAACTAGGCAATCTTTTATTAATGATTTATACATTACGATTATTCGTAGGGCAGATACAAAGGGAGTAGAATTTTTATCACATCTACTGAAAAAATTTGGGCATGTAACTTCAAAACATGCTTGGGAAAGTGATATGCGTGATACCTATGAAGATTTAGAGGAAACGACAAATCGTATAGTAACAAGCCTTAGGAATTATTCGCCTAAAGTCCTTGGAGTAAAAGAAACTCCAAACGGACTGTTTTGTGAAATAATGGAGTTTCTGTCTAGAGTTGTAAATTGTGGCTTTGTTACAAATACGCTTTTTCCACTAAAAACTGAAATATCAAGATACTTACCAGTTCATAGGTTATTTTTTGGCCATAAGATGATACAGGTTGTGACTCATAATGAAAGTAAATATGCTGGAATAGTTAGTATCAAAGAATATGGAAATAATACTTCCGCAGGAATGCTTGATTCTTTTTTACAACTTCCTTATGAATTTATTATCACGCAGTCTTTTCAATTTACAAATAGGCAAATGGCAATTGCGAAAATGCAGATACAGCAAAATCGTATGATACAATCTGCAGATAAAGCTATTTCTCAAATAGCAGAAATTTCTCATGCGCTTGATGATGCAATGAGTGGTAAAATTGCGTTTGGTGAACACCATTTAACTATCTTATGTATAGAAAAAAGCCCTAAATCATTGGACAATGCTTTATCATTGGTTGAATCGGAGCTTTCTAATTGTGGTGTTTATCCTGTTCGTGAGAGGGTTAATTTAGAACCAGCATTTTGGGCGCAAATTCCTGGTAATTTTGATTATATAGTAAGAAAAGGTACAATAAGTAGTCTTAATTTGGCCGGTTTTGCATCTCAACATAATTATCCTACTGGTAAAAAATTCAATAACCACTGGGGAGATGCTGTTACAGTTTTTGATACAACATCTGGCACTCCATTTTTCTTCAACTTTCATATAAGGGATGTTGGACATACTATGATAATTGGGCCAACAGGTGCTGGCAAAACTGTTTTAATGAATTTTTTATGTGCTCAAGCAATGAAATTTTCTCCAAGAATATTCTTTTTTGATAAAGATCGCGGTGCAGAAATTTTTTTAAGAGCACTTGGTGGTATCTATACTATAATAGAACCAAGAACTAAGACAAATTTTAATCCTCTGCAACTTGACGATACTCCTGATAATAAAACATTTTTGATGGAATGGATAAAATCTTTAATTTTAGTGTACAACGATAAATTCACTTCAGAAGATATTGCTAGAATTAATGATGCAATTGAGGGAAATTTTAAATTAAAAAAAGAAGACAGATTTTTGAGAAATCTTGTACCATTTTTAGGACTTGCGGGCCCTGATACTCTAGCTGGAGCAATATCTATGTGGCATGATGATGGCTCTCATTCTGCAATATTTGACAATAAAGAAGATTTGCTAGATTTTTCAAAAGCAAGAGTGTTTGGCTTTGAAATGGCTAGCTTGCTAAAAGATCCTGTTGCTCTTGGGCCGGTCTTGATTTATTTGTTTCATAGGATTAGTATATCGCTTGATGGCACTCCATCCATTATTGTTCTTGATGAAGCATGGGCGTTAATAGATAATCCAGTTTTTGCACCTAAGATAAAAGACTGGTTGAAAGTGCTGAGAAAGTTAAATGCTTTTGTGGTTTTTGCTACTCAGAGTGTTGAAGATGCAAGTAAAAGTGCTATTAGTGATACGCTTGTACAGCAGACAGCAACACAAATTTTTTTGCCAAATCTGAAAGCTACTAGTGTCTATCGAGATGTTTTTATGTTAACTGAACGTGAGTACATACTGATCAAACACACAGATCCAAGTACTAGATTCTTTTTAGTAAAGCAGGGAGTTAATGCTGTAGTAGCTAGAATAGATCTGAAAGATTTGGATGATGTGGTCAACGTGTTATCTGGACGTGCGGAAAGTGTTCTATTGTTATATGATATACTGAAAGAAGTCGGAGATGATCCAAAGATGTGGTTGCCTGTGTTTTATCAAAAGGTGAAAAATGTTTAAAACTAAACTGTCATTACTGTTAGTTGCGATATTTTTGTTAAATATAGATTTTTTGCTCTCGTATCCAGTGTTTGCAGATACAGTAAGTGGTACTGACAAAACGGAATTTGTTAGCAGATTTAATTCTACTGGCAGCTTTAGTCGTGCTTCTAATCCTGACTGTAAGGCGTTTGAAACAGCTGCAGCAGTTGCTGGGATAGCAATTGCTATTGGTGCAATATTTACTGGTATTGTTTTGATTGTCTCTTCTGCTGGTTTATTTACTGCTCTTGTTATCGTTGGAATGATAGCTGCAATTGTTGGGGTTTGGAAGGCGATAGGAGGACTTGTTGTTTGTGAGCATAGTTTTGTTAAACACCCAGTTGCACGTGATCATGATGGAAAGTATAAAGATTTCGAATTCTCAAAATCAGAATACTCAAAATATTCAGATTGCACAAATAAGAATTATCAAAAGGAAGATGAATATTTTAAATGTTTTGATGGGGCAAATGGATCAATAGAAGTAGGTAGAAAAATAGAGAAGGGCATTTTAAACTCCATACCTGACCAAAATACTGGTGGTTATTACTGGCCAAAAAACGGTGTGCAATACAGTGAATATATAGAAGTATGCCATAGAAATCCTTTAACATTTAGCAGATTGTTTTGGTTAGATACATCAATAAAAGCAGACTTTGATGTTAGAGAGAAGGACACTGGATATGAAGGTGGGTCATGGTCTCCAAAAGTTGATGGTGATCTGGAATGTAAAGTTCTTAAAGCAGGACAAAGCGAAACCATACATGGGTCAACATTCAAGGCAGTAAAAAAAATGGACAGATTGTGTGTGGAGCTGGCAAGTGTGAGAATGCTTGGTATCAAAATGACTCCTTGGCCGCAAGGGGTTGATATGGGATGCACAGAATTGCCACCTGACCCACTTGCTCCTATGTGTGAAAAATCTGTGATGATATTCAAAAATAAAGATGGTACAGGTGAATATGAGGAAGATCTTAATGATTCTAAAAATAAGGACAAAGATTACAAAACTATTATAAGGGAAAAGAAAGGAGAGGGAAAAATTTTTGTAGGTTATAATAATGCCAGTTGTTTTAGCCAGTATGTCTCTGAAGCTTGCTACAATCAAGCGGGAAGTAAGTCATTATCTCCTATTCCTATAACTTCTATGATAGTGCAATGTATTAAGGAGTCGTTAGATAATTTAGTGGCAGGTATTGATTCAAGTGGTAACTTACTTACAGACAAAAATGGACATGCTAAGGGTAGTTTTTTGTCTGTAGCACAAAAAAGACTGAAGAACACTGTTACTGCTATCTTAATTTTAGCTTTGATATTGTTCTCTATAAAAGTTATGTCTGGTGGAGTGCGTAGTCCGCAAGAAATGTACATGTTGATCATTAAATTCGCTTTAGTGATTTACTTTACGACAGGTAGCACTATGTCTCATTATTACGGGGAATTAACAAAACTTTCGAACGGCTTATCAGAAATAGTGCTTAAAGCTTCATCTGAGAGTAAAAATATATGTAATTATGAGGCAGGTAAAGATTATGAATACGATCGTGCAGGGCAGAAGGTATCCTACAGTTATCTTGCACCTTGGGATAGGCTTGATTGCAGAATTTTATTTTATTTAGGTGCCCCTTTAGATGGAATTGGTGGCAAAATTGGTACTGGAGGTGTTGCAACGTTAGCGGTCTTGCTTGGCGCTGCTCCTGTCTTGTTAGTTGCAGGTTCGGTGATTGGTATTATTTTCGCTGGTGGACAAATTTTAGTAGCTCTTGTCTGTATATTTATGGCCATTTTGATGATGATGGTTATTTTATGGATGTGCTATGTATTTATCTTATCTTTAGTTGCGCTTAGTGTAATTATCATCTTATCGCCTTTATTCATTCCTATGGTTTTGTTTCAACATACTAAAGGATATTTTGATGGTTGGCTAAAAGAGTTAATTACCTACAGTTTATACCCAGTTATCCTCTTTGCATTTCTATCTTTTATGTTCATAGCATGTGATAAAATCTATTTTAAAAATTTAAATTTTAAACTGGACGAGTCATATAAAAATGAACAACCAGACAAGTCATATGAAAAGAAACAAGCAGAAATCTCATATAGTAAGAAAAAACAGTGGTTTAAATTGAAAGATGGGGAATGTGATAAAAATGAAACTACTCTCGCATGTATGATGCAAAATTATAGCTTTAAAAAGAGCAGCATACTTGGTCTATTCGACTTTAGATACATGGAGTTTGGCAGCTCTCTAATCGGAGAATTATTAAAATTGTGTTTAGTATTATTCCTCTTTTACCACTTTTTAAACGTTCTTCCCGGCATGGCTGCTGAGCTTGCTGGTAATCACAGAGCAGCACTTGGTTCAGGTAGCACTCCTGCACAAATGGTGAATAAAGCTTTATCTGCTGCCAAAGCTGCTGCTGGAGGTGCTGGTCAAGTTGCTGCTGCGGCTGTAAATAAGGCAAGAGGGGCTATTGGAGGAGGTGGAGATGATAATAAGGGATCGGGATCTTCCTCTAGTGAATCTATAAAATCAGGTGGAGAGTGAGCGCAGGTGAGTAACAGATGTTTGAACATTTGAGCAACCAAAATTTGGTTAAGCTATGCATAAGTTTTGTGATACTCTTTTTATTATCTGGGTGCGGGTGTATTAAGCCAGAAGATTCATCAGGCTTGCGTGAGAAATTGGATATAGTGTCAACAGAGCAGAAATGGGTTGATTCTGGAGTCTATATTTCGGATAAAATAAAAGTAACAGAGATTAATATAGTACCTAATAAGGTTAATTTTTGTTCGCAATATAAAGATTTTGCAATTGAACCTGGAGTAAGAAACGTTACATTACCGTTTGCGCTTAAAGCTGGCGATGCGATAAGCTTTAGTGTTGTTGGAAGTAAAATGTGTAAAAACAATAATGGCATGGTCACCTGCAAAAAAATTGACGAAAATTGCGGTGAAGGGGAAAAGGAGTATTTTTCACATGTTTTAAATCAAGAGAAGTGTCAAGGTGAAATATGTCCTAATAAATATGAAATAGGCAATGCACAATGGTTAAATGGAAAAGAGTACTGGTCTTCAGAATTAGATCAAAGTGAAAGAGAGGAAATTAGAAATGTCATCGACTCTATAAAACAGCAAGGGGAAAATGTAGACTGTAGCAAGCTTTCAGAGAGCAGTGCAAGTAAGATAGATACGCGCATTTTAAATTTACTCTGTGGACGTATATGTAAATTTTCTTTCGGCAGCGGAGAAAAAGGTTGCGTATATATTGAATACAATAGTATAGAAGGTGAGATATTCAATACTTTAAATTCTAGAGGTGAATCTGTTATTGCTGAAATTATTGATAACGTATTAAAGGAAAAACGGGTAAAAACTGACATTACACTATTACGTGTTCACATGGATAATGAGGAATTTGAACACATTCCAGGAGGCGGTATATGTATTAACTGTGATCATAAGATAGATCGTAACCATCCAAAACCAGAGTTAACTTTTAGTTTAGGTGATGGTAAGGGCAAGGGTGGTTTCAATATAAGAGTAACGAAGAACCATAGTCTAAAAAACAACTTATATATACATGTTTCTGATAAGTTTCCTGAGCACAATCCTGGTGAAATTCTGGGGGATATACCTGTGGATATCAGTGAAGTTCATAATACTGAGTATATGGAAAGATTAAAAAAAAAGCTAAAAGACAAGAGTGGCACTATATATTACGGAATAAGAGATCATGGCTGTGATTATAAGAAAAATGAGGGTCAGTTTAGTATTAACCTTACAACTAAAGAGCCACCTGTAAGAACTTTTAGTGCGATATATAATTTTTTTGATGAAAAAGTAAAAACTGCATTTTTCGGTTCTAGCTACAAAGACACTAACGCGATTCACTCTGATACTAGCCCTGTGAAGTCTCTTTATCAAAGTTTTGTAGCATCAAATAGAACAAATACCATCAGATCTACAATAGTGTCGTTATTAGTATTATATATAGTTTTATACACCCTTTATTACTTTTTTGGATTGTCTCATGCTTCTATATATGAATTTTTAATTATATGTGTAAAGATAGGAGTTATTACCCAATTGCTGAACGATAACAGTTGGAGTTTTTTTTATAACAATGCATTTTCTATTTTTGTTAATGCTCCAAAACAGTTAATAGAAATAGCAAATTTCAGAGGTACAACATCAAATGTTTTTGAATTTCTTGATTTACCGCTCAATAGGTTTTTATCAGCACACTCAGTGTTACTAATAGTATCTCTTATATTCTCCGGTCCTTTGGGTATTGTATCGTTTTGCTTGGTGATTTGGGGTTTGATAACAGTGAGCTTATCGATGTTTAACGCCTTATTTTCTTTTATCACATCTATAGCAATAGTTGCATTATTGCTTTCCTTGGCGCCTCTTTTTATTATTTGCCTTCTATTTGGATATACTAGACAGATGTTTCACAATTGGGTCAAAAATTTAGCAAGATTTGCAATTCATCCGGTAGTGCTTTTAATTTTTATATCATTAATAAGCCAGGTTATGGATTATATTGTGTATTCGGTCTTTAATTTTGAGGTCTGTCCTACATGTATACTTAATCTTAACTTAAAGATTTTTAATCCTTGTATTATTTATGGTTATGCTTCCAAACATGCACCTAATATCACAGCTATGATGGCTTTTGTGATTTTGGGACATGCTATGAAAGCTTTAGTTGAGGCATCTTCAACAATATCTGATTCGTTGTTTGGTGTTTATGTGGCAAGCGAACCAGGAAGGCAATATCAGCAAAGCTTAATGGGAACAGTAGGTTTAGATGAACAAAGTATCCAAAGAAGAGCAGGTCAGCAATCTGGTACACCAAGTCGAAGACCTCAAATACCACAATCAGCTCAAAGATCAGCACCTAAAATACCGACAAACACAGGAAATCAATGATGAGCAGAAAATCATTATTATTGATACTATGTCTTGTAATTACTGGCTGCACAATGGATTGTGTTGAACCTGGGCTGCAGAGCAGAAATACTAGTGTCAGTATAGATGTTCCAGTTCGTGAAGCTGGCGAAGGAGTTAAAATTCATTGGGTTGATTCTGGTCAAGTAATTAGCAAGGATGAGAAAATCAAATTTACTCTTGGTGGGTCAGTAAATTTTTGTCCTCTTAAAGAAGGGAAAAATCCAAAGAGAGTACTTGTGCCCGCTGTATTTTGTGCTAATGATTTAATACCAAATTACAGTAATAAGTTAACTGATAATGCTAGTCTTGATGAACGAGAAATATGTGGGGATATAGGCTTTGGAAATAATGAATTCTATAGCAATAGACGTTATGTAGATACTGGAATTAAAGCAAATCCTGGTGATAAGTTAAGCTTTAGCTTAGTTCCCAGAGAGATAACGATTGATTATGACAATCCACAAGGAAAAGGTATCAGTTTTGATGATAATTGCTATAGAACTGAAAAAGGGGATGAAAAAGATAGAGCTACAATAAGAGACATGCTAAACGGAGGAAAGTTCTTTTGTGGAGAAAGTGGTAAAAGAACTGTAGTAGAATTTCCGCCGCTGAATAAAGAAGAAATGAATAAAAGAAGAGTGCTAGTTGGCAATGGCTACACTCCATATGATAATAAGGTACATTTTAATAAGGATTATATTCAAAATTCATGGATAAATGGTGCGTTGTTAGATCTACGACGAACTAAAATAGGACTGAATGAATTATGTAATGGGAAAAGGTGTGATTTTAATGAGCTGAACAAATACAGTTCTTATGAACTTAATTGTTACTATCAGAATATATGTTACAACGCAAAAGGTATAGGGGAGAATTGCGTCTCTTCTATAAGGTATGAGAAGTATGATAAAGGAAATACATGTGACATGTATTCTCACCTTAAACGTATTGAGGATGAACTAAAAAAGATTGAAGAAAATAAGAGGGATTCTAAGCAGATTGACATTAATTTAATATCAAATTCTAAATTAAACTTCAAAGAGGACAGAGGAGATATTTCTTGGGCCGAAGCTCTTGTTGCAAAAATTGGCGATTTTGATGATCAGGATATTGCTAAAGGTATTCAATGTTTTCCAAATGAGAAAGGTGCGAAAGGAGATAATGTATGTTCACAGATTAATTATAAATTTGAAGATTACTCTCTGAGATTAAATCATGATTATAAAATAAAAGGTATAACACCTGGTAGTAGTGTGATGCTTGCTATAGCAAGTAATGGCAACTACCAACTTCATAGAGGTGGATATCATGTTGAAGTAACTAGATCATGTAACTTTGATGGTGGTAAAAAATTGTATGTGTACTTAGGTGATAATCCGCCAAGGGATCCATCTGCTCGAAAGACTAATGATTTCAAAAAAGTAAAGAGGTTGGATAAAATAACAGAGGATAATGTAGACTATTACATAATAGATGGAAGTCATTTGGTAAATGAAGAGTCTAAGAAAATATATTTTGGTATTAATGTAGAAAACGTAGAGAAAGATGATATTACGGACAAAGATAGCAAATATTATGAAGATAACAAATACACAGTAAATTTATTTTTAAAAAGAAAAATAAACGATTTTATTTCATCAACTGTAAACAAGATTTTTGATTTCATAACAGACGGGAGTGAAGACGGAATTAAAATTCCATATGAAGGATATAGAAAGGGGCTTCTACAAGGAATAAGAGCTTTGCTTATTCTATACGTTATATTTACTGTTGTTGGCTATATGCTTGGAACAATACAATTAAGTAAATTCGATTTTATTATAAGAATATTCAAAATAGCATTTATAGCTTTTGCTTTTAGTGATAGAAGTTGGGAATTCTTTGGTACAACTTTGTCTGGGCTTTTTGTTGAGGGTAGCATTTATTTAGTTGATAGTTTTTCTGGCTATATAGGAGAAGGAGGTAAAAAATTTGCATTCTTAGATTTAACAGCCGGAGTATTATTTACAGGAGAAACATGGCTGAAATTTTTATCTTTAATGCTATCAGGACCTTTTGGCTTTATTGCATTTTTGGCAATACTTTATGCTACTTTTGTGTTTTTAAGATGCATTATTAGTGCTACGTTTAAGTATGTAATATCTACTGTTTTAGTGGCATTTTTATTGTCATTGGCACCTTTATTTATCGTATTTATTCTATTTCAACAAACTAAAACATTATTTGATAATTGGATAAAAACGCTGGCTCATGTTTCATTGCAACCAGTCATTTTATTTTCATCCTTGTCTCTTTTAAACCAGTTAATGTATTCAGTTCTATACAACCTCACAAATTTTTCTGCATGCTATCAATGCTTAATTAGTGTAAATTTTTTATCGTATGATCTGTGTCTTATGAAATCAATATTACCTCTTGGGTATAGTCCTGGTACTAGTGTTGATGTTGCGCTCAGTACTGGAGAAAGGGCTGGTGGGCACTTTGCAGCATTACCTATAGATCTAATCCAGGCATTTATATATCTCATCATTGCTAGTGCAATGGAAGCTTTTGTTTCTATATCAGAAACTATGGCGCAGGCGTTGTTCAGCTCTGGTTATGGAGTTGCTCAAAGTGTTAGTCATATTTCTAGGAGCGCATCACAAGCTATGCTGTCAACTGTTGGCCTTGATGATAGAACCCAAAATATGATACATAACATCAAGCAGGGAATGAGTAAAGATCGTAGCAAAATTGAAGCTAAATTGCCTGATACACCAAAGCAAGCAGATGGGAAAGGGAGTGCTGGCAGAGAAATGAGCAAATCTGAAACACTAAGCCAGCCAGATAAGCAAAAGGATTCTGATAAAACAAAAGGACAAGTCAAGGAAGATTGATGAGATATATGGAGTAACTAATTAAAAAGATATTTGAAGTAAGGTTTTAGAAATTTATTCTGTATTGGAAAAAGTTTAGGTATGCAATCACGCTTAGGCAAATGTTGGTTTAGGTTATTAATTTTGGTAATCTGTGTTCTGGTTACAGGTTGTAGTAAGAATGATATGCCTTTTCCAAGATGTATATCTGCTGATTATTTTGGTCCTGAACCCATTGCAATTGGTGCTCATTTTCCAATCGGTCATGATGCGTTTTTTCCAGAAGGTGAAAGTGGAGAACCTATTGATCCTGAAACCGGAGAAATCAATTATGGTTTTCACCCTAATCAAGTAGTGAAGTGGAAGGATACCGGCCTTGAAACCAATGGAGATAGTTTAGTAGTACGAGTAAATGGTGCATGGACATCTTGGAGCAATAGTAATAAGAAGAAATCTCAAAGTAGTTATAGTTTGGAAAGTTTGGAGCAGTTAAAATATGCAACCAAATTTGAAAGAGGGAAAGGTGACAACAGTCTGCCTGACTTTCACTTAGTTTGTAATGATTATAAACCTAGCATACAAAAATTTTCAAGTAAGCCTAAAGAAAGTTGCACTGTAAAGTGCAAGTGCATTAATGAAGATGATAGCGCAAATACAGTATCACGTGGTGCTCCATGTTGGTTTACTAACGGCCATGGTGCTTATCTTTTATTTAAAAGGCCTAGCGATTCTAGTCCTAACGAAAATTTAAAATCCATGCGTAACCCTGAGTCTCCTACTGTACATCTAGGTTACAATTCCGTAGCGGAAGATGGAAGTGGGCTTTTTACTTTAGACAGAGATAACACCACATTACAGGACAGGAGTTGTAATACGGTGAGGTTAGAAAAAGGATGGAAAATATATGTAAAGATATTAGATAGATATTATCTAGATAATGCAGGTGGCTACTCTTTTGAATTTTTGAGCGGAGTGCAGAAACCAAGTAACTTTGGATTTTTTGATTACATTTATAACTATCTAAAATGTGTATTATTGATTAACGAAAATTGTAAAAAGCATTTTGATAGCAATGATCCTGCAGCTGCACAGGCGATGTTCGAAAATATAGCTGAAAAAAGTACGAGCTTTCACAATTTTGTTCTTTCCTTGCTTGTTCTATTTATAGTGATTTCATCGCTTCTTTATCTTTTTGGAATGATAAGAGAAACTAAGCATGATATGCTCATCAGAATGATGAAAATCACTCTAGTAATAGTGCTTATATCTCCTGGAAGTTTTAGATTTTTCTATGATCATTTTCTTGTTTTATTTGTTAAAGGTCTTGAACAATTGATAAGCATAATTACTAATTTTGCTCCCAACATGAACACCGGAGGTAATTCAAACGTTGCTCAAGGAAATGAAGCTAAATTGTTTAGCTTCATGGAGGATATGTTTAATAAGTTTTTTGCTTACTCTGTTTGGAAAAAGTTTGCAGCATTTTTACATTATCAAATGTGGGCAAGTCTCCTTATGATACCGGCAATTTTTATAGGGATTGTCTTATATTTCCTGCTGTGTATGTATGCTTACATAATATTCCTTTCTGGTTTTATGGGTATAGCTTTTCTTGTAGCTATAATGCCGCTATTCCTAATCTCTATTTTATTTTCACCACTGAAAAGTCTATTTGAGGGTTGGATAAAATTCTGTATTAGTTTCTGTTTGCAATCAATTATGATATTTACCCTGCTGTCATTACTTGCTGCGATGATAATGAATACCTTTTATAAACAGTTAGGCTTTACTGTGTGCTATAATAAATGGCTTGAAATAAAGTTATGTGCTCCAAAATGGGTATTTGGTGGTTTTTGTATAATTGATAAAGAATACTTTAGCTGGACTCCAGGGCAAATTTTTGTACCTTATGCTATTGGAGAGGCTTCTACATTGAACGTAGATAAGAATATAGAAGGTATAGAAAAACTAAGCAGAATAGGTGGTACAGTAAAGTTTACTGGTGGCGCTGGATATATCCCTCTTCCACCAGATTACATTAATAAAGGTTTTCGTTATATAGATTATCCTTTCTTTAATCCAATTCCTGGAACTAAAGATAATCCAGCAGACCACTATATTGCGGAAAGTGATATGATAGTTAGTAATGGCTGTAGTGCAAAAGATCTAGTACGCTTAACAAATAGTTTATCTCATGCATCAGAGAGGGCTGACATTATATTACTGATCAACAATATAGAGAAAAGGATAGGTGATGTTAGTGAAATAATAAAACGCTACTGTCAAGATATAAATAAATGCAATAGTTATAGGGAAATAATTAATGAAATAAGATCTTTAGTGCGGAGTGCGATAAAAAAACAAGGTTGTAGAATACTGAAACTTCATGATTTATATAAGGATCCCAACAGTGAATACTGTCAGAAATGTAAAGATTGTGAGGATTGCAAAAATTATAAAGAAAATAGTGATTACCAAAGGGTGCAAGACATACAGAGAGGTTATTTAATCAACGCAGGAGAGATCTTTGTATTGTTCTTGCTTTCGTTTTTGATGTTTTCTTTGAAGGAGTTTGTACAACAGATGGGCTCAAGCATTGCCGGTGGTGGGTTTGGTGTTTACAATATATCTAGTATGTATCAAGCATCACCTGTGACTGGTTTAATGCAGGGATTAAAACAACAGATGCAAGATAAAATTGGTGGAGGGCTAGAGTCTTTAGGTAATTGGGCTACTCATGTACCGGACAGATTAGCTGGAGGTACAGCTAATTTGCTAGGTAGAATACCAGGAGTTGGGGGTGTGCTGAAATATGCTATTAATGTGCCACGTAAGCTTGTAGGTGCTACTATTGAAGCAACAAAATTTGCAACATCACCTAAAAATGATGTTGATAAGCTTGAGGAAAAAATCTACAGGGCGTTTGGAATTGATAAAGAAGATATTGCACATAGAAGAATTGATAAATATTTAGAATATTATAAAGGATATGTAGGATCACATTTGGGCTATACAATAGAAGATGCTATGAAGTTTACTTGGGAACATGGTCTCGACTCTATAGGAATTAACCCTGCTACAGGAGAAAAGGATGGTTACCAGCATAATCTACTCTATAGAGCAAAAACATATAGACGGGAATTTCTTGAGAAGCTTCATGACTACACTATTGGCCGCAAGAGAGAACCAGAAGAAGATGAATCATCAAAAGAAAATAAGCCTAATCAATCAAATCGAAAATTAGGTACGGAACCAGAAACCCTAAAAAACACTACAGAAGCTATACGTGCCGGAGAAGATAGAGAGCGTCAAGATAATGAAAGGAATGAGAACATAGAGAATGATGAAGAATCGTAATTTCAAAGGGCTAAGTTATTATGGTCTTCAGCAAGACGAAGATGGTAATATCAAGTTAAACGATTACAATGATGTTTTAAATGCGCGCAGAGCGAGGGTAGATTTGTTACTAGATAGCACTAAGCAAGGTGATGTTAGTCTTTCAAAGCTAAATAAAGCTCTGAATGAGAGACTTATAGATGATAAAGGGCTATCGTCAGAATTTGACAAAGAAGACAAAGAAATTGCACAGAAGGAGCTTAAGATGTTCTCTATTTTAGACGATCTTGATAATCTTGCAAACATTGAAAGTGAAGATCTATTAGAGGTTAGTTTGTTACTATCAGATCTTAGTTTTATAGAGAGAAATATTGTGTTGAATGCCGATCAGAGTTCTGATCTAATAGGGTTCAAAAGTCTATTTATAGAAAAAAAAGCATCTGGTGAGGAATATAGTGATGAAGAGTGTCACAATTTCCTCGATAGTATAGAGAAAATCAATACTTTAATTAAGTTAGAGTTAGAAAGTAGAATTGAAGGGATGGGTCATGATGAAAAAAACAACCATGATGATTTACAAGACGAGATTGGTCGTGCAATCAGTATAGAAAATAAATCAAAGAAAAGCGATTGATCTTGCGTTCCTCCACAAGCAACCTTCTTTCTATTAGACTGCTGAAGCTATGTTGACATTAAATGTGTGTTATAAATAATTAGTTAACTTCGAACTTGTTTTATATGTTACGTGTTATTGCGGGTAAATATCGTGGAAGAAAAATAACTACAGGCAAGAATTTAGCTGCACGGCCCACTATGAGTAGTGTCCGAGAAGCAATATTTAGTATACTTTCTTCAAGAAAACCTATTTATAACCTAAATGTACTTGATTTATTCTGCGGAAGTGGCTCTTTTTCATTTGAAGCACTTTCTCGAGGTGCTAAACATGCATTCATGGTAGATTCAGATTATTACAATTTGCAACTGCCTAAAAAAACAGCAGAAGATTTTGGAATTACGAACGATATCACGTTAATTTGTTGCAATGCTAACGGATTACCAAGACCTATTTCAAAGTGCGATATAGTTTTTATGGACCCACCTTATAATATCAATCTGGTTAACTCAACTTTAGACGAGTTAGCTCACTCAGGCTGGTTAAATGATAATGCGTTAATAATTCTAGAAATGAGGAAAAATGAAGGTTTTGAGTGCAATAAAAACTTCAATATAATTGTGGAGCGTACCTACGGTATTGCAAAAATAATTTTTCTTTCTTCACTCACTTGAATTTCTTTTGTAAACATCTATAGCTAAGCTAAGTAAGATTTTTCCGAGGACTGAAAGAAAAAATCAATTCGTTTTGGTGGGAATAGGGTGTGTAACAGCAAATCAATACGAGTTGATATACTAGAAGAAGCAGTATGGAAAGAAATGAAGATGGTACTCAAAGAACCAGAGGCAATGACTAAGGAATATCAGCTCAGACTCGTAAAACATGAAAGTACGCAAGCAAAGGATTAACTTGAAAAGCGTGCAAGTAAAATAGAACAAGGTATAGAAAAATTAGCTTATGTATATGCAAGGGGTCATATAACGAAGGAAAAGTATGACTTAGAAGTTGAGAGCATGGAAAAGGAGTTAAAGGAATCAGAGATCAAAGGGAAGAAGCTATCGATGAAAAGAGGCTACAGAGAGAATTAGATTTTATCACAAACAGTGTAGAAAGTTTTTCCTCTGAGAGAGCTTAATCAAGCAGACTATGAAACTAAACTTGATATAATAAGAAAGTTAGTTCAACGCATTGAAATTGATGATGATAACGTGCATGTAGTGTTTCGGTTGAAAGAACTCGCTCGAAAGGGAGTGTTAAATAAACTGTGTCAAACCGAGAAGTAAAGTAATAAATTGATAAAATGGAGGTTTGACACAGTTTATTTAACACTCCCCAACATTCTATCGGGATGCCAGTGTCAGCTACTTGCATGACATCCTCTTGCTTCTATAGGTGTCTTTATCTCGTCTACTTTATTTTGCCACACAGATACAATGGTTTCACATGCACTTGGTAGGCTATCTATTTTGAAAAAGAAGGACCACTAACACCTTCAGCGTTTGCATCACTAAACTTGCTTGCCACTTTATCAATAGTCCAAACGAGTGGTGTAACAACGAGCGCAGCAGCCCAGATAACAGCACTAACAGCATAATTCAAAACTGCATTAACAAATTCAGATAATGCTCCACTATGGTTCCATGCCTTAAGTGACAACATGGATGAATAATCTATCAATGATTTTGTATTTTCTGCAAAATCATAGCTACCTACTACTTTCGCCAATCCTTTTGCCGGCCAATATGATAGATACGCCAATGCTAGATATATAAAGGTTGTAGGGCTATATTAGCTAATGTATAAGTAGTAAGATAAGTCAGAGAATGACACCTCAAACTACCAAAAGCTACATTTTTCACTGGCTCAATAACACTATTAATATAATAAACGGACTTATAGAAACTATTTTGTGGAACTTCGTTACCTTCAACGCTTTTTCTAGGAATATCTCCGAACTTAGCATATCTACTAAAATTCTTGAATAAACTTGACATATTACCCCTCTAAAAATAAAAAATAATTACCTTGTCAGTATAGTTCATTTTAGAATAACTGCAATAAACATCTTACAAATTATGTGTTGCGCAAAAGCACATATTAACATACCATCGAAAATAAAGAGGTCAGCATGAGTTTTACTTTACCTGAGTTGCCATATGATAAAGCAGCTTTAGAACCTTACATATCTGCAAATACATTGAATTTTCATTATGATAAGCACCATAAGGGATATTTAAATAAACTCAACGAACTGGTTGAAAACACAGATTATCAACATATGGAAATTGAGGAATTAGTAACGAAAGTTCATGGAAATAATAATACAGTTCCTATTTTTAACAATGTAGCACAAGTTTGGAATCACACTTTTTATTGGAATTCAATGAAAAAAAATGGTGGTGGTAAACCTAAAGATGATGGTCTTCTAGCAAAAAAAATTCAAGATGATATTGGTGGCTTTGACAAATTTTGTGAAGAATTTTCAAATTATGGAGTAAGCCAATTTGGTAGTGGATGGGTGTGGTTAGTGCTTGAAAAAGGAAAACTCAAAATCACTAAAACTCCAAATGCGGATCTACCGCTAATTTATGGCCAGGTGCCACTACTTACTATGGATGTATGGGAGCATGCATACTATTTGGATTGCCAAAATCGCAGAATTGACTACATAAAAGTTTTTCTTGATCATTTGATCAATTGGGATTTTGTAGAAGAGAATTTAAAGAAGAATATATAAGATGAATATACCACAAGTAACAAAACTAGATAATGGTCTGCGCATAATAACTGAGAGAGTGCATGAAGTTGATTCCGTAGCTTTAAATATACGAGTTGGTGTTGGCAGTAGAGCTGAAAGTGCAAGTCAAAATGGAATATCTCATTTCCTAGAGCACATGGCTTTCAAAGGAACAAAGACAAGAACTGCTTTTGAAATTGCAAAAGCTTTTGACGATATAGGTGGAGCCTTCAATGCCTGCACCGGTAGAGAAAGCACCAGTTATTATGCAAAGGTTCTTAAAAAAGATATAAAAACTGGCATTGATATATTAATAGATATATTAATGAATTCTACATTTCCAGAGGATGAATTGGAACGCGAAAAGGGTGTTGTAATACAAGAGATTTTTCAAACTAATGATTCACCGAGCGATATCATTTTTGATAAGTATTTTGAAGCAGCTTATAAAGATCAACCATTTGGTAGATCAATCCTGGGCACGCAAGATACTGTCAAATCTTTTACTCGAGAAGATCTGAATAACTACATAAAGGAGCATTACTTTGGCGGAAATATGATATTTGCTGCTGCAGGAAATGTTGAGCATGAGGAAGTTGTTCAATTAATCAAAGACTTTCTCTCAAAGATTCATTCAAAAGAGCTGAAAAAAAGCGAGAATGCAGGTTATACCAGTGGTGAGTATCGAGAGCATCGTAAATTAGATCAGGTGCACTTGTTAATTGGGCTACCTAGTGTTTCTCGTGATGATAATAAATATCACACATTTAAAGTGCTTGATTCTATACTGGGAAGTGGCATGTCATCACGCCTGTTTCAGGAAGTAAGAGAAAAGCAGGGTCTTGCTTACTCCATTTACTCATTCAACTCTAGCTATGCTGATACGGGAATGCTTTCGATTTTTGCTGGTACAGATAGTAGTAATCTAGATAAGCTTTTAAAATCCATAACGACAGAGCTAAAGAAATTGTCTACAGATGATTTAAAGGAAGAAGAAGTAAATAGAGTAAAAGAACGAGTAAAATCTCAAATTTTAATGTCACGCGAAAGTGTTAGCTCACGTGCTGAAACATTAGGACACTACTACGGTAACTATAATAAATACATCAGTAAAAACGAATTAATAGAAAAAATTAGTGCTGTTACTATTTACGATATAAAAAAAGCAGCAGAAGAATTGCTATCTCAGCATGAAAAAATTACTTTAGCTGCGATTGGAGAAATTAATTCACTGCCAAGTTACGATAAAGTGGTTTCTATGCTTAGTGTACTTTAGTTATGTTGCTTATGCTCACTAAAAAGTTCAATGAATGGTTGCAAAATCCTTTCTATAAAAAGTTTGCTTTCTGGTTCATCGCGTATACCACTAATCATTTTATTGAAAGTTTTTTCGCTGTTTTGTAAAAATAAATAGCTTTCTACTGATTGCACAATAGACAAGGCAGTTAAAACTCCTCCTATCACTAAACAAGAAGCTATAGCAGGTACAGTACCCACTGCAATTCCAGTTGCGATTAATGATAAACCAGCTAAGAGTGTAAAGGCTGAAACGCAAAACGCTATTTGATGTTTTTCTTTATTTTTAACCATAAATGCCTCACAAAAATTATATTTCTAGTATATCCGTATATATAATGTACTGTCAAGTTTTTAAAGAAGATTAAAAAATGCAACGCACATGTGCAAAATATGAACTAGGTATATAATTCACAATGCAGCGGTATTTCACTAATCCAATTATTTTTTTCCTGATCTAGCCTATCATTCAATATTGCTTGTCTTATTGATTCCATCAACTTATTCATGAAGAAAACATTGTGAATGGTAACGAGTGTATAAGCCAGCAACTCTTTAGCTTTCAGTAGATGGTGTATATAGGCTCTTGAATGTTTTCTGCAAGTAAAGCACAAACAGTCATTTTCAATTGGGTTATCATCTAGTTCGAATCGTTGATTTCGCAAATTAATATGCTCTTTACGCTTTGAAGAAATAGAATCTCTGTTTTTTACTTTAACAAGCGCGCCACCATGTCTTGCGAGGCGAGTTGGATGCACGCAATCAAATGTATCAACTCCAAGCTCTACTCCACGAAAAATGTCTACAATTCCACCAATACCAAGCAAATGAGTAGGCCTATCTTTTTTTAAATGTTCCATAGTAAAGGAAACTACATCATACATCTGCTCTTTACTTTGACCAAGTGATCCACCTATTGCTTGACCAAAAAATGGCAAATCGTTGATAAAATCACAACTTTCTCTACGCAAATCTTGATACACTCCGCCTTGACTAATTCCATAAAGCGCCTGTTTGCCATCATTATTTTTTTCAAACTTATTTAAAGAACGTTCAGCCCATCTATGGCTCATGAGCATTGATTTTCTTGTGTATTCTTTACTGACATGGAATGGAGTACATTCATCTAAAACTAGGATTAAATCTGCACCTAATTTTTGTTGAATTTGTATCGACTTTTCAGGAGTTAGACAATAAGTTTTACCATTTATGTAAGAACGAAAAATTGCCCCATCCTCGTTAATTTTGATCAGAGTTTTTTGCTTCTGTCTTATTCCCTTTATTTCTTCCGAAACTGACCCGTGCCCTAAACTAAATATCTGGTATCCACCAGAATCAGTGAGCATTGGCCCACTCCATCCCATCATCTTGTGCAAGCCACCAAGCTTTGCCACAGTATCCTCTCCCGGTTGGAGCATTAGGTGATAGGTGTTGGAAAGTATTATCTGAGTACCTGCTTCTCTGATTCTCTCGATATCTGCAGCTTTAATAGCAGCTTTGGTTGCACAAAATATAAATGCTGGTGTTTCTATACTTCCATTTGGAGTTTTGATCGTTCCAACTCTTGCAGAACCTGATTGCTTAGTTATCCTAAACGAGAACTTTTCCATCTATTTACTTGAAAGTTCTGCTATGATATTTTCCACTTTTTCAGGAGTGAGGTTTTCATAAAAGTCATTATTGATCTGCACCACAGGGGCATTAACGCATGCACCAAGACATTCAACTTCCTTTAAAGTAAATAGATTATCTTTAGTAGTTTCACCGATATTGATTCCTAGTTTCTTTTTAAAGGTATTTAACACTTCTTCGCTATTGCACAACCAGCAAGGAGTTGTTCTACAAATTTGTATGAGATATTTACCTACTGGTTTTAAATTATACATGGTATAAAAATTTGCCACTTCATACACGCGAATATGTGGAATATGAAGCATGTCAGCAACGTAGCGCATGGCAGATTCAGGAACCCATCCGCATTGTTCTTGAACCAGGTATAGTAAAGGCATGACGGCACTACCTTCTCTACCTTTAGGATACATCTCTATAGACTTTTTCGCTTTTCTGAGGTTGTCTGATGTAAAACTAAACTGCTCTTCTTTCTCTTTCATCTAATAAAGTTCGTGTAAATCTCAACAAATTATACTTGAAGAGTTAACAATTGCAATTGTTGGTTTTTTGAGCTCTACAATATTATATCTGTAGAGTGGGTGCATTCAATTTGTGAATTCTTTACTGCTACTCATTTTCCATATTTCGCTTTGCAGATTATAAAGGTATTAATTTCTTAATTTTAGTTAAAATTTTATTGACGTTACATATAGAAATAATCATAATAGCGTTTTATTAAAATTTTAAATATAATTATGTCTATATTAAGTAGATTATTTAGAGTTAATACAACTACACTGAAAGTTAAAGAAGCGATAGGTTTTAACCCAGTAAACGTAGGGTTGATTGAAGGAAATGGAGTTACTTATGGACTCAGCTATCAAGATAACGGCAATGGAAGCAGTAGAGTAAAGTTACTTATTAGTCCATTATATCAATCGAAAACATACGAGTGTGATACATGTGTCAACGTAGCAAATGAATTCAAGGGCCAATTATCTCCCACACTAATAGAAAATTCAGCTGAAGTAGATAAAGTTGGAGTTATTTTTCCTACAGAAGAAACTAACAAAGAAAGAAAGTGCATCAAAGGCTTAACATTCAACACTTACGAAATCAAGCATTCAACTAATGTTCCCTTAGTTGAATACGTAGGAAAAGTAAAATTGTACAAGAACATTGATATAAATAATCTTGCAAATGAAGACAATAGTTACTTTCAACCAAAAGCAGTAAAAGTTGGTAATGGTAATGTCATTGTAATTGCTCATAACTTAAAGGATCAAATTTTAGTTTCTTGGTACTTAGAATTAAAAGTAGATGGAAAGTTCAGAGCTTTACCTGGAAAAGCAGGTATTATAGAAAGAAAATTATTCAAATTTGACAATCCAGGGCAATTAGTACTAGATGAAAATACGATGCTTTATGCACAGATGAGAAAGATTACTAAAAATCAAGAAGTAAGAACAAACATTTTTAAATTTGATGTGGCTGAAGTAGTTCAGAATCTGAAAGATAGAAAGGGAGCTAATGACTTTTTGCTTGGTAATAAAAGCGGCCAATTAAATATAGCACCATCTACTATCTATAATCCAGGAAAAATAAACTTTTTACAGTATGTAAGACGAACTGAAGGTGATGATTTAGTTGCTTTTCTTGCGAAAAAACAATCTTCTAATACGCAAGAATTGCATTTAGCAAGGCTTGCTAAGAGAGGACCAAAATCAAATTTTACTGTTTGTGAATGTGAAGATCCTATAGAACAATTGTATGTTAAAGACAATGGTCAAGGAGGTTTTATCGTCACTGCGGTAAGTGGAGAGAGTATTATAACTTTTAATAGAGAGAGCTCTGGAAAATCTTCTGAAGCAACGATAATACCGACAAGCAGTATCAAAGCTCTCAGTGATTTTGTTAATATCATTAACGGCCAATTGATGCCTAGTATTATTTCCAGCAGTACTGTGGCTCCTATAACTGTTACAGAGACGGTTGTGACTTCTAAGAAAACGACGACTGCTGCAATTACTAGCACAACAGAAACCGACACTGTAAAGACTACCAAATTAACAACAGAAGCATCAACTATCATTGTACCAACTTCCACAATGAGTAAATCTTCAACAGAGTCAACAACTCAGGCAAGTACAGTAACAGTGGAGTCAACAACAGTAGCATCAACTACCACTGCACCTACTTCTACAACGAGTAGGCCTTCAACAGAGTCAACAATTCAAACAAGTACAGTAACAGTGGGGCCAACAACAGTAGCAAAAACAACTACTACTCCACAAGCGACCACAGTTGCTACAACGTCAACTAGTGTGCCTTCGGAAACTGAGACAAGTACTGTAAAATCTACAGCAGCGACTGTTGAGTCAACTTTTACAGCAAGCAGTACTACGATGAGTAAGCCTTTAACAGAATTAACAACTAAGATGAGTACGTCATCAGAACCAACAACAGTAGCTGAAACTATTGCGACCTCACAAGCGACTATGATTACTACAATGCCAACTAATGTGACAACAACAAACTCAGAGGCAACTATACAAACAGTGTCCACTATATCAAATACTGGAACAAAGGTAACAACTCCTTTGTTCACTACAACTTTACTTCCTCAAACTACTCCTTCACCACAGCCCGCTCAGCTTGCTATAGAGTCTAATAGGGCAGGAATGATAGGTGGGTCTTTGGTTGGAGCGATAATAAGTATTGCTGGAATTATAGGATTCATAACATACAAATATGTTAAGGGTCGTAATTCTGCCCCTGTGTTAGAACTAACTAATTTCAATGATAGAAGGCGATCATCTTCAAGTGGCAATAGCGATGAAGAAATTTTTATCGCTAATAACAGAATGAGACATATATCTATGCGAACTATGGATCAATCTGAAACAGTGCTAAACAGTATATCGGTGGAGAGTAGTAGTCGGTCAAGAAGTAGCTCATCGTCTTCAAGCGGTGGACCAGGATCTTGACTGACTGAGCTAGAGTCTAAAAGTGAAAAAAGCTTATCTTGGGATAGCGATGATGTACCGGAATATCACCTTTAGCTATTTGTCTGAATGTTTTTAGTATGTAGACTGTTAGGAAATTTTCTTTTGCTTTTATGATTTTAATGTTAAAGTATAATTCCTAGGTGCAATAAGTAGCTGCTGTTGTGTGATAAACACAGCAGAGGAAAGTCCGAGCTCCAAGAAAAGGTAGTGACGGGTAACGCCCGCCGGAGGTAACTCCAGTTATAGGGCTACAGAAAATTACCGCCTAAATATTATTAGGTAAGGGTGAAAAGGTGTGGTAAGAGCACACCATAACAATGGCAACATTGGTAGTCAAGTAACCAACACTAGGAGCAAGATTAAATAGAAGTAGATTTTATGTTTTTCTCATATCTACTCGGGTAAATCGCACGAAGTAAATGGTAACATTTACTCCAGATAAATAGCTACATAAACAGAACTCGGCTTATATTTCACCTAGGCAATGCATGAATGTCAGCCATACTATGTAAATGTATCAAACATTTCACATACCCTGTACGCTCAATTTGACCACCTATATTCCTTTTACTTCTTGGCTTATCTCTTTATTTTATTTCCTTTTGAACTTAACAAAGCTTGAATTTTAACCGAGCTTTTCCTTTAACTAGTCATTCTCTATCTCTAAAGCCTTACTTTCTTACCTATAACTTTTTAGCTCCGCTTCCAACTTTTCTATCTTTTGTTGCAAATCTTTGTAAAGTTCTAAAAGACTGACCACGTTACCTCACTTTTAGGATTAGTTTTTATCTTACTAAATCTACCTTTTCGCTTCTTCAATCAACAAGTAAATAAAGCATTTCATGCGCTGTCCTTGACTTGTTCTGCTTGATAGTCACTACTGCTTTCGCTTATATTAACACTAGAGTATTCTTCATCGTCAACATACTCTTTTAGAACATATCCTCTACCCCAAACGGTTTCTATGTGGCTTATTCCGTCATTTGCACTTTCAAGTTTTTTACGTAATTTACACATAAAAACATCAACTATTTTGTTGTCTGAAGGTTCGTCCAAGCCATTGTAAAGATGGTTTAAAAACATTTCTTTTGTCAACACTGCTCCTTTACGCAATGCCAGCAATTCTATCATGGAATACTCTTTGTTAGTAAGGTGAACTGTTTTGCCTTTTACCTCAACAATCCTGTGATCAAAATTGATATTCATATTACCAATCTTTATCACTGATTCGGGATGGCCTTTAGTACGTCGGACTATGGCCTTAATTCGAGCTAATAATTCGCTCTTGTGAAATGGCTTGGTTAAGTAATCGTCGGCACCATACCCAAGTCCTTTAGCTTTATGGTTGGCAGCGGAGATACACGAAAGTATTAAAACAGGAACTTTGATTTTTGCACTTCTTAATCTTAACAGTATATCATATCCATCAATATCACCAGGCAGGTGTATATCTAGAATAACTAGATCGTAACAGTCTCCACCCGAGGAAACCATATTATTGTTATAATCTTGTGCAGAAGTAACAACGTCGCAAAAATGTCCATCAGAAGTTAAGGCATTAACTACAGTCCTTGCACTTACTTGATCATCTTCAATTAATAATATACGCATATTTTACACCCCATAAATAATTTATAATTTTAGTAATATATATAACCAAGGAAAGTAACAAATCAAATTTTTATTAATGAATAATAGAAATTACACTTATTAATTAATAGTTAATGTGTCGTTCCAAAATTATACAAATAGATCTAAAATACAATAGATATACTATAATAATACTATTTTTAGTAAATATTGAATAGAAGCTATTTTTATTAAAAGAATACTTAGGTTAATAGATATTTAAACTATTTTATACTTTTATGTTATATTTTTAATTTACTTATTCTACAGTTTTAAATTATAAGTAATACTTTCGGGAATATTGAGTGGTAATATCAGTTTTAGGTGCTGGCGCATGGGGTACAGCAATTGCGATTTCATTAAGTGGTAAGAAAAATGTAATTTTGTGGACTCGCAATAAGGCCATATTTGAATCAATTAAAGAGAAAAGAGAAAGTGACAAGCTACCTGATTGTCCAATTTCTGATAATGTATCAGTAAAATTAGCTATTGAAGATGCAGTGAATGCTTCAGTAATAATTCTAGCTGTTCCCACTCAGTCTCTAAGGGAGATATGTCATCAATTGAATGATTGTAACCTAAAAAAAAATGTAGCAATAATTTTGGCTTGTAAGGGAATAGAAAAATCTACATTAAAATTACCTAGTGAAGTAGTCAATGAAGTTTTACCTAATAATCCTCTTGCTGTTTTTTCTGGTCCTAGCTTTGCTATAGAAGTTGCAAGAAAATTACCATATTCGATGGTTCTTGCATGTCAAAATGAAGTATTAGGTTTAAAATTAGTATCAGAGCTACAGCAAGAAAATATTAAATTGTACCTTAGTAGCGATGTTATAGGAATACAGGTTTGTGCAGCGTTAAAGAATGTTTTTGCTATAGCATGTGGGGTTGTTCTAGGTAGGTTTGGGTTTAATGCTCATGCAGCATTAATTACGAAAAGTATGAGTGAAATTAAGGCTTTATACTCAGCAAAAGTTGGTGACGGCAATGTAGATATAAATACACTACTTGGACCAGCATGCTTAGGCGATTTGGTTGTGACATGCACATCATTAAATTCAAGAAATCTATCTTTTGGATCTAAAGTAGCTAATAGTAATGGTTCTAGTGCTCAGCAGATTTTATCAGAAGGTAAGTCGGTAATTGAAGGTTTTAACACTGCTAAGTCTGCATTTGATTTAGCAGAAAAGCTAAAGATAAAAATGCCCATATGTGAAGCGATCTATAGATTGCTATATGAAAATACTTCTATAGAAGATACTATTTCTGTTCTTGTAAATTAGTTTTATATTTCGGTATATTGTGAAATTTTTATATAAATTAATATCAACATGGTGGCTATCTGGCACGGTAAAACACATGCCAGGTACTATAGGCAGCTTGGCTGCTTACCCAATTGTTCCTATATTACTCAATGACAGAATTTTAGGTACAGCAATTATTTTTTTTTTATTCTTAGTTGGATTATGGTCTACAGGCAATTATATACAACATTACAAAGCTCCGCATGATCCAAAAGAGGTAGTAATTGATGAAGTAGTTGGTCAATTGCTGACAGTACTTCTAGTTTCAATATTATTAGAACAAGAAATGAATAGCTCTGTATTGTTGGTGTGCTTTTTCTCCTTTAGGTTTTTTGATATAATAAAAGTGTGGCCTATAAATTTGATTGATAAAAATACAAAAGGTCCTTTAGGTATTATGCTAGATGATGTTGTAGCTGCAATTTTAGCCTTTGTTTTTATAGGAGCCTTTTATTGTTTATTGTTGATTTATGCAGAATAAAAAAATTTGTTATTCAAGCTTAATTATTCAGAACCTAAAGGATTATATACTTTATGCAACGAATTTGTCCAAGTGGGAAATACATGACGAATTTGATAATGTTATATTTACAGTAAATGGTACCAGAGAATCGTTATTTAATTTTGTGTTTTGTGAAGATCAATGTACTGAGCTTTCCATATGCAGAACTCTAGATTATCTCAAAGCACGAAATATAGAAGCAACATGGATAATAAGTCCACGTATAAAAATAGGGGGTATTTTAGAAAAATGCGAAATAAAACACGTTAACGCACCAAAAAAAGTTTTACTCAATATAAAAGATTATTTTTTGCCTGATGATGCTGTTCCAAATTTGAAGTTCAATGTTGTAAATAGTAGTGAGCTCTTAGAGCAATTAGATTTACACACTTCTAAAATTTTTTATCATAGAATTAGTATTGTTAGCACATTTTTTCGCCAATTATCGAATTATGATGATAAGAGCTCAAGGTTAAGATTTTTTCTTGTAATGCTAAATAACGAAATTGTTGGAACATGCGGTCTTTATATTCAAGACAGCATAGCTGGTTTTTATAGCGATGGAGTTTTACCAATTTACAGGGGTCGTGGAATAGGAACTCAAATGGTTCTAGAAAGAATAAAGATAGCTAGGCAATTTGAGTGCAAATACATAGTAGCACATTGCATGAAACCTTCTGTAAACCTTTATAAGAGATTAGGCTTTAGGGTATTGGGCAATCTTCACTTATATACCTCTTCAGTACAATCTCTTTGCTGAGAGGTTACAAATTTTTATATTTGTTTTAGAATACTATGTTTTTTTTGTATGAAATAGTTTTACTACTAATTCTAGTATTCTTCTTTTTCTCATATTCTAAATTAAAAATTAGTAATAAAATTAAGGACTTACAACATCAAAATGTTATCATAAATAATTTAATAGATACTGTGAATGATGGATTTTATATTTGGGACGCAAAAAAACGTATAGAAAAATTTTCTCCCAATTTACTAATTTTGCTTAATACTGTTTTTTATTCATTTAATGAGTTTGTAAATTTTTTTGAGCAATCAGAAAGCTTAATTAAAAGTTTTGCTGAGGCAAAGGAAATAAATAAATCTTTTACTCTAGATTTAAAGTCAAAAGACAGTGAGGTTTATTGCACATGTTATGGTAAAAGCATAATAGATTATTCTAATAATGTGATTGGTGTGTTGTTATGGATAAGGAATATCTCCGATTATAAGATAAAAGCTAATGAACTTGAGTTAGAAAATAGTAAGCTTATGCGAGAATTGGAGAACTATAAAAAAATTTTTGACTCTTTACCATTTCCAATACTGAAGTACAATAAGAATAAAAAAGTAAGGTTTTATAACTTATTTTATGATAAATATATAGGCAGCTCTAAAAAATTTACTGTTGCAAGTGGCTCCTATAACGTAAAACCAGGAGAGTGTGTAATAACTTACAAGAACGAACCTAAGGTTTTTAATTTTGTTGAAGTTCCAATGCAAAATTCTAATAGCATAGTAATGTATGGAAAAGATATTAGTGATGAAAAAAAATTACATACTGAGCTAAGCAATTGTTTAGCTGCACAAGAAAGTTTGCTTGAGAAGCTATCGATTGCTGTAGCGATATATAGTAAGAATCAAAAGCTAAAATTTTATAATAATGCTTTTATAAAAACTTTTCAGTTTGATCCAAAATTTTTGGAGTCTTATCCAACTTATCACGAGATTATGCTTCACCTATTTGAATCTAAAAAGCTTTTAGGAAAAAAGGATTTTCAAACTATTAATAATCAAAGACATGAGTTGTTTAAAAGATTACTGGAATCATATGGTGAAACAATACATTTCATGAATGGAAGAACGTTTAGAGTATTAACAATACCCTATGCTTCAGAGGGTCTACTATTTTCTTACGAAGAGTGCCAGAAATAACACTCAAATTCCTTCTCTCTCTACCATAAGCTGTTTTACTTTCGCTATCGCTTTTGCTGGGTTAAGCCCTTTCGGGCAGGTTTTTGTACAATTCATTATTGTATGACAACGATACAACTTAAATGGGTCGTTTAAAGAAGCAAGTCTTTCTTCTTTCTTATTATCACGACTGTCAGCAATCCATCTATAAGCTTGCAGTAATACCGCTGGCCCTAAAAATTTATCACCATTCCACCAATAGCTTGGGCAACCAGTCGAACAGCAAGCACATAGTATACAATCAGACAGACCATCCAATTTTTTTCTATCTTCAGGAGATTGAAAGTATTCTTTATTTTGTAAGGCAGATTTATCTGTTTGTAACCAAGGTTTAATCGATTTGTATTGCTCATAAAATTGGCTTAGATCTGGAACTAGATCCTTTACTATATACATATGAGGTAGTGGATATATTTTTACTTCACCTTTTATATCATGTATAGATTTAGTGCATGCAAGAGTGTTGGTACCATCAATATTCATTGCACAAGATCCGCATATTCCTTCTCTGCAAGAGCGTCTAAAAGTTAAGGTTGAATCTATTTCATCCTTTATTTTTATTAATGCATCAAGTACCATAGGGCCACAATTATCCATATCGATAAAAAATGTGTCTATTCTTGGATTTTTATCATCATCAGCAGACCAACGATAAATTTGAAATCTTCTAATATTTTTTGCTCCAGTAGGAGTAGGATAAACCTTGCCCTTTTTATTAACTTTAGAATTTTTTGGTAAAGAAAACTGAACCATATTGCTTACCTTTTACAGCTAAAACCCCTTTTTTGTAAATAACATATTTTGGTATTATCTACCATACTTTTCCTTTTCAAATTCAAGCAAAGCTAAAATCTTGCTCTCTAAACTTTTCATTATAATTTCTTCATCTTCTTTTTGATGATCATAGCCAAGTAAATGCAGCAATCCATGAACTAACATGTGTGCAGTGTGAGTGAGGATAGATATACAGTACTCATGAGACTCTCTTTCTATTGTATCTACTGCAATTGCTATGTCTCCTAGATCACATTCACTAGATAACTGTTCGCATGGAAATGATAGTACATTAGTTGGCTTATCTATTTCTCTAAACTTAAGATTAAGTTGATGTAGCAAGTTATCATCAGCGAGAGCTATTGATATATTTGGTTTATAATGATCTATTTTTAATTCTTTTAGAGAAGCATTAATAATATTTAATACAAAACTCTGTGGGTCCTTCGTAATACTATGCCACCTCTTATCAAGAATATTTACTTCTAACATGAATAAAGCACCAGAAAGGACATTATCCCATCACTTGACATTGGAACCAAAAAAAGAAGAATTATAGACCATCGTATCATACACACAACTATACGAATATTGTACACTAGAAGTATGTCATCCCAGTCTGGGATCCAGGAATTCTGATTAGACATTAGGTGAGTGAATATAAAAGCTATATTAAAACACAACATTTTTAATGTGGTTGCATTACAGCTGGATTCCAGTGTCAAGCACTGCTTTGTGTTTGATGAAAAATCGGCTACTTCGAAACAAACACTCATACAGCTGTATGTTGTGTGCTGAGGTAATATTGTTTGGCAACAGGTATTACACATCACTCATCCTTATTATTTCATTCCACTCAGTCTCTAAAACTGGAGAAACTGATAAACGTGATTGTTTTAATATAACCATATTTTTCAAAAGTGGGTTTTGTTTTATACTGTTTAACGTCACTTGGTTACTTAAAGGTTTCAAAAATTTTACATTCACTAGTCCAAATTTGGAATTATAAACATGATAATACTCCTTTAATACTTCAACTATTCCAAGTATAACTCTCTCTTTACCTGTATGATAAAAAAATGCAAGATCGCCTAATTTCATAGCTCTCATGTAATTTTGAGCTTGATAATTGCATACACCATTCCACTGCGTCACCTGCTCCTTTTCCATTTTTTGCCAGGAGTATTCGCTTGGTTCTGACTTTAGTAGCCAAAATTGCATTATTTTTTTCTTCTTAAATAAGCTGGTATATCATAAACATTGCTGCCCCACTTAACTCTTTCATTTGTTTGCTCAGTTGAAGCATATTCTTTTGTTTCTAATATTGGAATTTGATTATAAGGCCATTTAAAATTTTTTTCCTCTGCTGGGATCTTGTTTTGATTAACAGATGAATTGTCGTTACAGCTATCAATGCCAGTTGCAAGAACAGAAACTCTAACTCTTCCCTCCATCGCCTGATCAAAAGTGGCACCAAATATTATATTTGCATTTTCATCCACTTCTTCACGCACTCTATTGGCTGCAGAATCAACTTCAAATAGAGTCATGTCTCCACCACCAGTAATATTAATCAATATTCCTTGCGCACCTTTCATTGATACATTGTCAAGCAATGGATTAGATATCGCAGCCTCTGCAGCACTAATTGCCCTATCTTCTCCTTCTGCCTCTCCAGTACCAATCATTGCTTTACCCATCTCACTCATTACTGTTTCTATATCAGCAAAATCAAGATTAATCAGTCCTGGCATGATCATCAAATCAGTTACTCCTCTTATGCCAATATGCAGAACATTATCGGCGAGTTGAAATGCGTCAGCAAATGTAGTTTTCTCGTTAGCAATTCTAAATAAATTTTGATTGGGAATGACAATAAGTGTATCTACGTATTTTTGCAACTCTTCAAGTCCAAGCTCTGCAATGCGCATACGTCGCACACCTTCAAAACCGAACGGCTTAGTTACAACTCCAACAGTCAGTATCTTTTTTTCTTTTGCTCCCTTATCTTTAACTACCGCTCTTGCTTCTCTGGCTGCCTTTGCAATTACCGGTGCAGCACCTGTTCCAGTACCACCACCCATCCCTGCTGTGATAAAGAGCATATGACTATCTTTTATATGCTCCATAATTTCATCAATTGATTCTTCTGCTGCACCTTTACCAACATCAGGCAAAGCACCAGCACCAAGGCCCTTAGTTAAGTTAATACCAAGCTGAATTTTTTTATCACATAATGACTTCTCTAACGCTTGAGCATCGGTATTTGCTACGACAAAATTTACCCCTTGTAAATTGGATTGGATCATGTTGTTTACAGCATTTCCGCCAGCACCACCCACTCCCACAACGGTAATCCTTGGGTGTAATACAGGTAGCTCTGGTAAACTAAGGTCGATTGACATTTAAATTTTACTCAAATATTAGTGAATTCACTTGATAACAAGTTACTGCTTTTTTAACAATATGCAAACATTTTTCATTTTGACATACGCAAACAGTAAACAAGATTTACTTATTCTTAACATTGTTAATCAGTAGGTATAATAATTGCAGACCTTCAAACAACACTATTTAAGATGCAAAAAAACAGAAAGTACTTGTAAGTAAAAAAGGACAGAAGCCTGTCCTTTTTGTTGAAAGCATAATTTATACAGAGAGGCCCTTCCCCAAGCAAAGCATTTCTTTAAGTTCATTAATCTTAGTACCTGGTTCTTTATTCTCTTCGTTTACTTTTGCTGCTATTTTGTCGATGTCGCCATTGAGGGCTTTAATTTTCTCTGATTTACCACTGTTTTTATATGCAAGCACAGGTGCAGTTATTAAAGCTGCTACTGCAGCAACAATTACCAAACTAGCAATGAGCGGATGAGCAACTGCAAATGCAGACATTGCAGTAATAGCAGGACTAACAAGTGTTGCAGCTTTTGTTCCAACTGTACCAACAAAGGTTGCATAAGCTGGACTTAAGAGATAAGCAGCCGTAAGCGCCACCACTGAAAGTGTAACAAGAGCAATTGCACCTGTTCTCCCTTTATTATGCATAGCGTACTGACCAGCTCCATTAGCAGCACCTGGAATTCCCCAGTATTTTTCAGCTCTTTCGTATCCTTGTGCAATAGCATAAGGAAAGCTATTCCCACTCTGATATTTATATTTTGTCCATTTCATAACTCTACTCCTAAAATATTAAAATTTCACTAATGGTAGTATATGGCAAAAAAAAGCTGCCCGTCAAGTAAATTAATTTATTTATACATTCTTATTCTGTAATTCAGCGCTTCTGAGATGTGTGCTCTTTTTATTTCCTCACTTTTCGCAAGATCTGCAATGGTTCTTGCGACTCTTAATACACGTGTATAGCCTCGATTGGAAATGTAATTTTCTTTCAGTACGTATTTTAGCAATTCTAACCCTTCCTGATCTGGTTCAGTGAATTTATTTAATGCTTCACCACTGACTTCTGCATTGCAACGAATATTAAATTTACTATAACGCTCAGTTTGAATTTTCCTCGCTGCTATCACCCTTCCTCTTATAGCCTCGGTACTTTCTCCCTCCACAGAGATTTCAGGAGAAAGTATGCTAACATTTGGCATTTCAATGCATATGTCTATTCTATCAAGCAAAGGTCCTGATATTTTATTTCTATAATCTGTGCCGCATTTTGGAGCTTTATTGCACGATCTGCTTACATCACCTAAATAACCGCACCTGCAGGGATTCATTGCAGCTATAAGTTGAAAATTAGCTGGATAAGTAATGTGAGCATTTGCCCTTGCGATAGTTACTTTTCTATCTTCAAGTGGTTGACGTAGAGAATCAAGTACAAGCCTTGGAAATTCAGGTAGCTCATCAAGAAATAACACACCATTGTGAGCCATGGTGATTTCCCCAGGCTTTGCATTTTTTCCTCCTCCTATCATCGCTGGCATGGAGCATGAATGATGAGGTTCACGAAAGGGACGAGTTACTTTAAATGTTTCGTTACCGGCTTTTGTTATGCTAGAGATAATATTAACATCAATCATCTCCTGCTCAGTCAAATCAGGTAATAGCCCTATAAATCGCTTAGCAAGCATTGATTTTCCAGTACCAGGAGGTCCAACAAGAAGCATATTGTGTCCACCTGCTGCTGCAATTTCAGCTGCTCTTTTTGCAACAACTTGACCTTTAATATCCTTTATATCTGGAACTGAATTTTTTTCTTTGGGTGCAGCGCTATAGTTAAAAGTTACCGGCTGAATTAACTGCTCACCCTTAAAATGTCTGATAATATCGGTTAATTTCTCTATAGCTAGAATAGAAACATTCTTTACCCATGAAGCTTCTATTCCATTTCCCCTTGGGCAAATTACTCCTTTATTTGACTGTTTTGCATTGATTGCTGTTGGAAGTACTCCTGAGATTGGTATGACTCTGCTGTCTAGTGCAAGCTCGCCCATAATTATATAAGACTGAACTTTTTCAACTGGTATCACACTCATTACAACAAGTAATCCAACAGCAATAGCTAAGTCATAATGACTACCTTCTTTAAGCAAATCCGCAGGGGAAAGATTAACCGTAATCCTTTTTGTAGGTAACAGAAGATTGATTGAATTTAACGCTGCTCTGATACGCTCTCTGGATTCTGCAACAGTTTTATCCGGCAGTCCAACAATATTAAAAGCTGGAATACCATTTGCCATGTGAATTTGTGCATTAACATTTACTGTGCTGGTTCCCTGAAGAGCAACGGTATTTATATTTGCAATCATACTATATTATATAAAGTTATTAATATAATATATTGACAAAGTAACGAAGTAAACAGTAGCTGTTAAAAGTGGTTTAATTTAGCAAAAAAGTGTAGTACTCTATCACTTTGCTGATTATATATGTTTATAAGAATAATCGCTTTTCTTTTGCTATATTCAAGCGCAGTTTTCTGTAGTGATTGTAACTTTAACTTACCGTATCGTGGGCTCAGTTGTGATTTGGATCTATCATATAGAAATTTAAGTAATATAAAGAAATTATTGAATAACAAAGATAAGTTTGTTGCACTTACGTTTGATGATGGTCCATCTTATAATAGATCAGGAGATATTATTAATATCCTGGAGAGCAATAAAACAAAAGCGACATTTTTTGTGCTTGGTGAGCGTATAAATAAAAAAACATCTGAAATAGTAAACAAAATCCATAAAGCAGGTCATGAATTAGGTAATCATTCTTGGTCGCATAGGAAGTTGACATCACTTTCAAGTGAGGAGCAATTGCAAGAACTGGAAAAGACAAATGTGGCAATTAAAAATGCAACAGAACAGAATGTAAAATGGTTTCGCCCACCATATGGATGTCATAACGATAATTTGATCGAAAATACTAATCGATTAAATATGTATTCCATATTATGGACAGTCGATTCTCTGGATTGGCAAGGTGATAAATCAGAGATTTTGGTTGAAAGAGTTTTAAGCAATGTACATAATGGAGCGATTATATTGTTCCATGATCACGATAACAAATCAAATACAGTTGAAGCTTTACCTCAGATTATTGAAATACTAAAAAAATCGGGTTACAAACTTGTTACCTTAAGTGAGTGGGAAGAAAGGGTTTGTGATGTAGTGAAAGCTAGAAATGTGCCAATAAAAGGAGGATGAGTGCGTTCTAAAGGAATTCTATGTGGACAAAAAACAAGGTCTTCAACCGTAGGTCATTCATATTAGGTGGTATTCAGCTTACTATTTCTGCTATTTTTAGTTGTAGGTTGTATACTTTACAAGTACGAGATAGACAAAAATATGAAGTGCTATCCAATAATAATAGGATAAAAGTTGTTACTATTGTGCCTAAACGAGGCAGGATTTTGGATAGGAATAGCGTTGAACTCGCAGTAAACAAAATTTCGTATATTGTTTTATTTGATGGGCAAAAAACCTTTACTAGGGAAGTTGATTTGCAGATGTTATCAGAAATTAAACCTGATACAACAAAATCATCAGATACAAAAATAACTGCTCTTTATAAACGTTATTACCCGTTTGGTTCGATATGTTCTCATATAATCGGATATACAAAAAAACAGCAAGACATAAATGAAGCAGGGGTTAGTGGAATTGAATATACATATGATCATGTATTAAAAGGCAAGACCGGAAAATCTGAGCAGGAAATAAATTCTAAGAAGCGTATCATGAGAGAGTTATCTAGCATACCGCAGCAAGATGGACAAGATATACAGCTGACAATTGATGTTGATTTACAGAAGAAAATTGCAGAGATATTTAAAGATCACCAAGGTTCCACAGTGGTAATTGATGTAAATAACGGAGAAATTTTAGCATTATATAATTCACCTTCTTACGATAATAATCTTTTCACTAGCAGATTATCAAATGAAACTTGGAAAAATTTAAACAATCCTTCATTACCGCTTGTAAACCGTGCATTATCATATCAAATTCCACCTGGTTCAATATTTAAAATAATAGATGCGCTTGCGGGTTTAAAAGATGGAATAATAACACCAGAAGAAAAGTTCTCGTGTAGGGGCTATATGAAAATAGGTGAACGAAAATTTCGTTGCCTAAAAAGCAAAGTCCATGGATATGTATCTTTAAACGAGGCAATGGCCTTCTCATGCAACACTTACTTTTATAATATAGGAAAAAAAATAAATGTAGATTCTCTACTAGAAATGGCTAGCAAATTTGGTATAGGAAGTGGACCATTAATTGGAATGTTTAAGGAAGAAGCTCCGGGATTGTTGCCTGATGTGGATTGGCGTGCACGCAAGCTATATTCAGAGTGGTATTTAGGTGATACCATTAACTTAGTTATAGGACAAGGGTATTTACTTACAACGCCATTACAGCTTGCAGTTCTTGCAGCGAGGGTTGCAACAGGAAAGGAGGTAATTCCCCACATTGAGATGAGTAAATCAGGGCAAGACTTTCTTGATATTGATGTGAATCATGAGCATCTTAGTGTGGTTCGAAAAGCTATGTTTGACGTGGTGAATTCTAACTATAGAAAAGGACTAGGCAGTATACAAATTGCTGGCAAAACCGGAACACCAGAGATAAACTCTAAAGGTGAAAGTCATAAATTGTTTATCGCTTATGGCCCCTACCATGATCCGCGCTATGCAATCTCAGTGTTTATAGAACATGGTAAAACTCCACGCCAAGATGTTGCAATTGCTAGTGAGATATTGCAATATATGCTTGAAAAATGAACTTATGAAATTGCCATATATGTTACTTGTAATTTATATATTCAAATCAGAGCTTTGAGGTTAAAAAAAAGAAACGAAAATTGCATAAACCTTTTCAATTTAGTGCTTTAATGTTTCTGATGAAGGGAAGGTATTATCCTTATTTTCTATGGAGGTAGACACACTAATTTCGTTATTATCATCAATTGAAGTAATAGGGTGCATCAAAGCAACTTTTATAACTTCATCAATATTCTCAGCAAAAATTACATTGATTTCTTCTTTTATATTTGCAGGAATCTCTTGCATATCTTTCTCATTTTCACTTGGTATAATCACAGTTTTGATTGATCCTCTTAGCGCAGCAAGCAATTTTTCTCTCAAACCCCCAATAGCCAACACTCTACCACGCAATGTTACTTCACCTGTCATAGCAACACTTTTGTTAACTGGTATATTTGTCATAAGAGAAACAATAGATGTACATACTGCACTGCCAGCAGAGGGACCATCTTTTGGCACAGCACCCTCAGGTACATGCAAATGTATATCATTATTTTGAAATTTTTCGGGTTTTATACCGAAAAATAAACAATTTGATCGCACATAACTATACGCAGCTTTTATAGACTCTTGCATAACCTCTCCAAGCTTTCCTGTGTATTTTATTTCCCCCTTGCCCGGAATTAGGACTGACTCTATCATTAAAATATCACCACCTGTTTCAGTATAGGCAAGACCAGTTACTATCCCTACCAAACTCTCATTTTCTGCAATGCCAAAGGTATACTTACGTACCCCTAGATAATCTTGTAAATTACCAGTCTCTACGGATATTTTCTTATTTTTATCAGTTAATATTGCTTTAACTGCCTTTCTCATGAGTTTTGCAAGTTCCCTTTCCATGCTTCGCACGCCGCTTTCACGTGTATATAAACGTATCAACTCGTATAATGCTTCATTGGTTATTTCCCACTCCTTCTGATGCAAACCATGCTCTTTTTTTAATTTTGGAATAAGGTGATGTGTAGCAATACTGATCTTCTCGTCTTCGGTATACCCAGATAATTGTATAATTTCCATCCTATCACGCAAAGGATGCGGTAAATTTAAGCTATTTGCTGTGGCTACAAACATTACACTTGAAAGATCAAACTCAACTTCCAAGTAATGATCTGTAAAATGTTTATTGTGCTCAGTATCCAAAACCTCAAGTAATGCAGATGCAGGATCACCACGCGAATCAGAACCCATCTTATCTATTTCATCAAGCAGGAAAAGCGGGTTGCATGAATTAGCTTTTTTCATGTGTTGAATGATTTTACCAGGCATTGAGCCAATATAAGTTTTCCTGTGTCCTCGTATTTCAGACTCATCACGTATACCACCAAGAGATATGCGAACAAAATCTCTTCCTACTGCTTTTGCCATAGACTTAGCTAAAGAAGTTTTACCAACACCAGGTGGTCCAACTAAGCAAAGTATAGGACCCTTTATCTCTTTTACTCTCTTTAATACTGCTAAAAATTCTATTATTCTATCTTTTACTTTCTCTATGCCATAATGATTTTCATCTAAGATTTTTTTAGCCGCATTTAAGTTAATTTTTGCATCTTTGTACTTTCCCCATGGCAAATCAAGCAACCAATGCAAGTAACTAGATATAACTGTTGCTTCAGGAGAAATGGGATTCATTTTCTTATATCTCTTTAAGTCAGTTATGGCTTTCTCTTTTGCTTCCTCAGAAAGCTTTGTTTCATTTATCTTTTTTTCAAATTCATTGAGTATATTCCCTTCATCTCCATTTTCAAACTCACCTAATTCTTTCTGTATAGCTTTTAATTGCTCATTAAGGTAGTAAACTTTTTGAGTACTTTCAACCTGTGATTTAATTGTCTTATACAAGCGGTTTTGTGCACTCAAAATACTTATTTCTCTCTCAATAAGAGCAAAAACTTTTTTTAAACGCTCTTTTGGGTTATAAACTTCAAGTATGTTTTGCTTATCTGATACCTTTATATTTAAGTGCGAAGCTATCATATCTACAATTTGATTAACCTCTTTAACTTGATCAATGGGGTCAATAATAATCTCGGGTCGACTTTTCTTGCTTAGTTTACACCAATTGTCGAATGCATCTATAACAGAACGCCTTAAAGCTTCTAAATCAATATTATCTTCATTTTCTCCATACTCATAATGACCATCTAACGCTACTCTGGCCTGTAACAAAGTGTGAGAGCTAATATATTCTATAACTCTTCCCCTTCTTACCCCATGAATCATGACTTTTACTGCATTGTCAGGCAGTTTTATTAATGGTTGTATAATGTTTGCTAACACGCCTACTTCATAAAGATTCTCTGGCTCTGGATTATCAATAGAACCATCTTTTTGTGCTATGAGAAAAATCTCGTTTTGGTGACTACTGCTACTTATTGCATACTCTAGTGCATGAACAGATTTTTCTCTACCTACGAATAAAGGCAACATTATATTTGGAAAAATTACTACATCTCTTAGAGGTAATACTGGTAATACAGTAGAATTAAAGTTTACAGCATGTCCAATACTCATAATATATGCCTCAAATTAATCATTAACCGTTATAACACTACCCTTATTATTATGATTAATCGTCACTTTGCCTAATTCTACCATTTTCTTAGTAACCGTTATAGTGCTACCTTCAAAACCTCCGTTGCCGGATATATACATAACATCAAGCAAAAGTGACTCTAAGATAGCACGTAACATCCTTGCACCTGTTTTATAGCTTATAGCTTTTTTAGCAATAGCTGATATTGCTTCATCTGAAAACTCAAGGTTTACTTTACTAAATGCAAGCAATGCTTTATATTGTTTTACTAGCGCATTTCTTGGCTCTGTCAACACATGTATTAAATCTTCGTGATCCAGCTCATCTAGAACAGCAGTTATTGGAACTCGTCCTACAAATTCGGGTATCAAACCGAATTTGATTAAGTCCTCAGGTTGAGCATCGCGTAAAGCATTTTTTTTCTTTTGTGCTTTAGACTGACTTATATCTGCTCCAAAGCCAACTGATGTTCCCTTTTTTCTTGCCTCAATAATTTTATTTAGGCCTTCAAAAGCTCCTCCACAAATAAATAGTATATTACTAGTATCTACTTGTATAAACTCTTGTTGCGGGTGTTTTCGCCCTCCTTGTGGCGGAACATAAGCAACTGTACCCTCCATAATCTTAAGCAGAGCTTGCTGGACCCCTTCACCTGAAACGTCACGGGTTATTGAAGTGCTTTCAGATTTTCTTGTAATCTTGTCTATTTCATCGATAAACACTATACCATGCTGTGCCTTTGCAACATCATAATTTGCAGCTTGTAATAGACGTGACAACACGCTTTCTACATCATCACCTACATAACCTGCCTCAGTCAAAGTTGTCGCATCGGCCATAGCAAATGGCACATCTGAAACTTTAGCAAGTGTTTTTGCTAGCAAAGTCTTACCAGAACCAGTAGGGCCAATAAGCATTATATTTGACTTCTCAATTTCAATATCACTTATAGAATGAAGTTGCACCATGGATTGACAATGGTTATACATAGCCACAGATAAAACGTGTTGCGCATGTTCCTGACCTACAACATGCTTACTAAGAAAAATTTTTATATCTTCAGGTTTCTTTAGTAATAGCTTCATATCAGATATATGATCTGAATTAAAAGCTCTCTCTTTCTTTTGACTTATTGCTTTATGGGATAACTCTATGCATTCATTACAAATGAACACCTTTAAACCATCTGAAGAGTTAGTAATCAATTTATCTACTTCGTTTTGTGCCTTGTTACAAAAAGAACAGTAGTGTAAATCATTATTGTTATCCATTAAACTACCTTTTGTTTAACTTTAATATTTTCAATCTTCATATCTTTACGCTCAGCTATTACTCTGTCAATTAAGCCAGTTTTCATTGCTTCTTCAGGATCCATGAATTTATCTCTTTCCATCATTTCTTCAATTTTTTTTAGTGAATTTCCAGTATGTTTTTCATAAATTTGATTTAATTTTTTCTTAACTCGCAAAATTTCATTAGCATGTATTTCTATATCAGTTGCTTGCCCATGATAACCACCAGATGGCTGATGTATCATAATTCTTGAATGAGGTAGCGAGTAACGTTTACCCTCCGCACCAGCTGTAAGCAACAAAGAACCCATAGATGCAGCTTGACCTATACACAAAGTTGAAACGTCTGGATTTATATACTGCATTGTATCGTAGATCGACAAACCAGCAGTTACAACACCACCTGGTGAGTTAATATACATACAAATGTCTTTATCGGGATTTTCCGATTCTAAAAATAAAAGCTGTGCTACTATTACGCTGGCCATGTTGTCTTCAATAGGGCCAGTTACGAAAATTATTCTTTCTTTTACTAGCCTTGAATATATGTCATAAGCCCGCTCACCGCGACTAGTTTGTTCAACTACAATTGGTATAAGAGTCATACCTTTTCCTATCAAATATTATCAAATAATTCCTTTAATTCTTTCACAGAAACAATCTGTTCTTCTTTACTAGCTTTTTCTATCATATAATCCGTCACTTTATACTCAAGCGCTTGCCCTCTAACTAATTCCTGAAATTGTCCATCTGATTTAAAATGTTTAAATACCCTGTCAAATGATACATCTTTACTGACATATTGATTTACAATAACATTCATAATATCACTTTGAGTTAATGATATTTCATGTTCTTTACTGAACTCCATGAATAGCATTGCAAGCTTTACGCGTCTTTCAGCTTCTTTACACGAATCATCTTTAGCATTCAACTCTCTTTCCACTCTCTGCTGTTCCTGTTTTACTACTTCTATAGGCAAATCAAAACTATAACTAGCATCCAAACAATCAAATAGCTCTTTCTTAATTAAGAGATCTTCCATTTCTTTACACTGATTATCAATTACTTCTTTTACATGATCTATTAGCGAAGAATGATCTTCAAAACCAATTCTCCTAGCTATTTCATTATCACTTTGCAAATCTTTGGCAATCTGAATGTCATTAACTCGAACAGAAAAAGCAGCCTCCTGTCCCGCAAGGGAAATTACCTGGTAATCTTCAGGAAATCTCAACTTAAAGCTTTTTGTTTCCCCTTTTTTCATGCCAATTAATTGATCTTCAAAACCATTTATAAATGTTCCAGATCCTAAATTAACAGTAAAATTTTTGCCACTTCCACCTTGAAAGAGCTTATTTCTAATTCGCCCTTCAAAGTCAATTATCAGTTTATCCTCGTTTTTTGCTTGATAAGAAGCATCATCAACAGAGACAAAGTTAGGAAATTTTGTTTTTATAGAATCAATAAATTCTTTTATGTCTCCCTCTTTGATTTTTGCCTTAACTTTCTTCAAATTTATTTTATCAAGATCTATTACTGGCACTTTTGGCATCGATTCAAAAGATAATTTGTACAGAAAGTCACCTTTTTTATCCTTTTTATCAAGGTTTGGTAATGACATAATATCAACCTTAGGATGGATGTGAGACTTAACTTCGATTTTTTTCATTAAATCACTTGAGCAATAGTCAATCGTATCGTTTATCACATATTCCAAAGCTTCGTTTTTATAATTTGTAATAACAAGATCGTAAGGCATCTTTCCTGATCTAAATCCAGGAAATTTTGCATTCTTCGCTATTTCTTGTAATCTAGAGTTTATCTTTTGTTCTATATAATCACTACTAACTGTGATTTCATACTCATACTTTAGTTTATCTACACTAAGTTCCTTATAGGTATATATATTACTTAATGTATCTGCTTCGACTGCATTTTGAGGTATATTACTAGACATTACAACCTGTTATCAATATTTTATTTATGTTTTAATAAAGCCATTTTACCAGAATTTAAGTTAAATACAATCCTTAAGAACAGGTTCTTATACAAACAAAAGTGTACTTAGTGATTATAAATTTTCTCTTAAAACCTGAGTTACATGACTTTAAGTGCGGATAGAGGGACTTGAACCCCCACGAGCAAGCTCACCAGGACCTAAACCTGGCACGTCTACCAATTTCGCCATATCCGCAAGAGCCCTTCATTAACTTATAGATAACCACTTCTGTCATCTTATGCAATTTAAAGATTAGATTTTAGTACCACAGACTGAACTTATAATACTGGTTAACTCCACTATGAGTCTAAGCCTAAATTACTTTAACTAACACTATTAAGATAAGTACTGTCTTAGAAATATTCAAGGCTTATTCAATTTATAGTATTTACACAATAAAAAAAGCTTATTAATATTCTTTAATTAAGGCTCTAAACTCTGGAAATTAATAATGAGATTAATAGCAAGCTTCTTACTCGCAATTTTTCTGATTACACAGAGTGGCTGTACGACTCTTGTAAGTGGTATAGTGGTAACAGCAACTGCAGCGGCTACAGCAATAACAATGCAAGATAAATCCTTGGGAAACATTATTGATGATACAACTATAGTAATAAGAATCAATAAGGGACTCTTAAAACACGGACTGTTCTCATCTATAAAAGTTAAAGTGAGTGAAGGAAGAGTATTACTCATTGGAAATGTTGATAATCATGAAAAGCAACTCACAGCAGAGAAAATAGCTTGGCAGCAAAAAGAGATTAAAGAAGTGATAAATGAAATAAGAGTCACACCAATTAAAATGACTTCTATGCTAGATGTTACTGTAGATGGTATGATAACAGCAGAGATAAGCACGAGGCTTCTGGGAAAAAGAAATATTAAATCAATTAATTATAGCGTTAATACAGTTGATAGAGTCGTTTATTTGATGGGTATAGCTCAAAATAAGGCGGAATTAAAAGCTGTAATAGCAATTGCAAGAAAAGTAAAAGGAGTAAAGCAAGTTGTAAGCTATGTGAGATATAGACATAGCAAATTGCGTCATTGATGAAAATTTACTTGAGTGTTAGTACCATGTAGCTAAGCCATAAAACTCCTTTACAAATTTCGTCAGTTCACTCTTATGGTATGTATAACAATGCTACAGAAAATAATATCATAGAATTCAATAGAATAATTCCTAGAAAATCTCTACATACTAAAAAAAGTAAAATGCTATTTAACACTCCCAAGCTTAAGAATAAATAGCAAACATCTATATCTCGTGCGATATGGCGTTTTATTCCTGAGATTTTTTTACCAGCGTCATAGCCTTTTTCTTCATCAGTGTCTGCGTTCTTTACACTCTGAGTGTCAATTATGCAAAAGCTGATTTTTTCTTTCCAAACATTGTTTTGTCGGACCACACTAACTATTTTTTTTAACATGCACTCCAAAATACTTTTTTTTATTTCCTTTTACTTTTTCACTCCATTTTTGAAATAATCATAACAATTGCGCTGTTTTGGGAAACTCTTTTGGTAGCATCCTCCACTGATAACCACTTTTTAGGGCGTACAACACTCCGCAAAATATATTCATACAAATCAAGTTTTCTTGGTTTTGTTTTTTCCACAAGACTCCAGATCTGGTGAAATAATCTCAAACTTCTCTCGACTTATGTCACTTGGGTATACACTCCTCATATATCCTAATTTATACACTCTATTTCTTACTTTATGCCTTTCTTGAGATTATGAACAGGTTCTTAGAAAGCTAGCGTTCTACTAGTCATGTTCTTTATCTTGCTTTACAACAATGCATCTTTTCATTCCAGCCAAGTCGTATACGTATTCCTGAAAAGCCAGTCCATATAAGGGTATTATTTTGTCAATATTGCTCTGATCTTCGCCTATTTCCAGTATCGCAAACCCATCTTTTTTAAGGCACTTTTTCAATATTGGAAAAATACTCAGGTAACAGCTCAATCCATCGATACCACCATCAAGAGCAATTCTTGGCTCTTTTTGCACTTCAGCTTGCAGATTTTTTAACTTACTTCTTTTAATATATGGAGGATTGCTTATTATAAGATCAAATAAATCTCTACATTCTGTCCACGAATTTGGAAATATTTTAGCTCTGTTGAGAAGATTATGTTTCTTTGTGTTCTGGCAGGTAATTTTGTATGCTTCCAGGCTTTTTTCAAAACCAACTCCAATAGCATATTCATACTCACTAAGTATGGAGATCAACAAACAGCCTGTGCCTGTGCCAAAATCTGCAATTTTTATTTTTTGCTTCTTATTTTGGTAATATTTTAACACTGTTGAAATTACTGTCTCACTATCTGGTCTTGGATCTAGAACATGTTGGTTAACTATAAAATTTTTACTCCAGAATTCACGATTACCTATTATTTGCGATATTGGATATCTTTCTGCTCTTTTTTTTGTTAATTTCCAGAATAGAAGCTCTTTGTTTCTTGGTACCTGATTGGTGTGATTCATGATTGTGAATGATCTTTCTACTCCAAGTACGTACTGCATGATGATTTCACAATCCAAATGTGGTGATTCAATTCTATGTGATGATAGTAGCTTTGACCCTTCTTTAATTAAAGCGCTGATTGTTTTCATTATTCTAAAAACGTGTTCCTTGTATGCAAGAACAGCAAAATTGAGTATAGAATTTTGAACTTAGGGTAGCTGCATTAAATCTAAGTGTCAAGAGTAGGATTGTAAAAATCATCTGGCTTTACTGGTAATTCGGTTAGTATTTTTGCATTAATGTTAGAAACTCTTGGCTCTATTATAAGGATTATTTTCTGCATATTCTTTGATAGCCATCACAGTATATTACTTGTTCCATATCTATATTAATTCGACCACAGCAAGTGATAATTTCTTAATATTAAAACCAATATGCGCTTTAGCATATAATTATCAGTAGCTTTCAAAGCAATTGGGCTGAGATTATTAGAGTAGTAATGTTTATTTTTATATTGACTATTGAGGTTTATTATTTTATAACTAAGACTTAGTTATTTTCAGAGTTTTAAATTTACAGTATATGCCTACGATAAATCAATTAATATGTAAGGGTAGATCAGGGTTAACTCGCAAGAAGAAGGTGCCAGCTTTGGGAAAATGCAATCCTCAAAGAAGGGGTGTTTGCACTAAGGTATATACTACAACTCCTAGAAAGCCTAACTCAGCACTACGTAAGGTAGCTAGAGTAAAGATTAGTGGATACGGTGAAGTGACGGCTTATATACCTGGCGAAGGTCATAATTTACAAGAGCATTCCGTTGTTTTAATACGTGGTGGGCGAGTTAAGGATTTGCCGGGTGTACGTTATCACATAATAAGAGGTGCTCTTGATCTACGTGGTGTGCAAAATCGAAAGAAAGCCCGTTCGAAATATGGTGTAAAGAAATCTGGTTAAAAATTTATGGCACGTCGTAATAAAGCAAAAAAAAGAACAAGCCCTGACTCTCGTTATGGTAGTGTCTTGCTTATGCGTTTTATTAATATAATTATGAAATGTGGTAAAAAGTCTATTGCAGAAAAGATTGCTTATAGTGCTTTGTCCTTAGCTGAAAAGAAAATAGGCAAAGATGCCTTATCAATTTTTGAAACAGCAGTAGAAAATGTTACCCCTTCTATAGAAGTACGCTCTCGGCGTATTGGTGGTGCAACTTATCAAGTCCCTGTTGAAATTCGTCAAGATAGAGCAATTTCTTTGGCATTAAGGTGGATTGCTAGAGCAACTTCTGCTGCTCGCAAAAAGAGTGGTAGAACTACTGTTTATTGTTTGCAGTCTGAAATATTAGATGCTTATAATAAATGTGGTGGTGCATTTAAGATGTGTGAAGAAAAGTATAAAATGGCTGAAGCTAATAAGGCATTTTCTCATCTTCGTTTTTAATATTAGCTGATTGATTGTGGTATGGAAGTTTTAATATCTAGGTATAGAAATATAGGAATAATGGCTCATATAGATGCTGGCAAGACCACCACAACAGAGCGTATTTTATTTTATACTGGTAAACAAAATAGGATTGGTGAAGTGCACGATGGTGCGGCTTCTATGGATTGGATGGAGCAAGAGAAGGAGCGTGGCATTACAATTACCTCTGCTGCAACAACATGTTTTTGGAATGATCATAGGATTAATATAATAGATACTCCTGGTCATGTTGATTTCACTATTGAGGTTGAGAGATCTTTGAGGGTTTTGGATGGTGCAGTTGCTGTATTTGATGGAGTTGCTGGAGTTGAGCCTCAGTCTGAAACGGTTTGGCGTCAAGCTGATAAATATACCGTTCCTCGTATCTGCTTTGTTAATAAAATGGATAGAATAGGGGCAAATTTTTATCGATGTATCGATATGATAAAAACGAAGCTTGGCGCATCACCTTTAGTTATTCAGTTGCCAATAGGAAGTGAGAAAGATTTTAAAGGCATAATCGATCTTATTTCTATGAAAGCTATTATATGGCAAGAAGAAACATTAGGCGCTAAATTTTCTTATGAAGATATTCCTTCTGATTTGCTTGATAAGGCTCAAGAGTATCGAAATCTTTTATTAGATGCTGCAGCTGAAATGGATGATGAGGCGATAAATACTTACTTTGAATCTAACGATCTGCCAATTGATTTGTTGAAAAAGTGTGTGAGAAGCGGGACCATTAAAGGAAAATTTGTCCCTGTATTATGTGGGTCAGCTTTTAAAAACAAAGGCGTGCAATCACTTTTAGATGGTGTGGTTGATTTTTTACCCTCTCCTATTGATGTTGATGTAATTATTGGAACTGATCCTAAAGATTCAGAAAAGAAAATTGAGATCAAACCTTCAGAAAAAGAGAAATTCGTTGCTCTTGCGTTTAAAGTGATGACGGATAAATTTGTAGGTAGCTTGACGTTTATTCGTATTTATTCCGGTAAGTTAAAATCTAAATCTGCTGTGTTAAATGCTGGAAAGAATGAGACTGAAGGAATTGGTAGAATGTTGCTTATGCATGCAAATAACAGAGAAGATATAAACGAAGCTAAAGTTGGTGATATAGTTGCCTTAGTTGGATTAAAGAAAACAATTACTGGTGATACTTTATGTTCATCTGATTTTCCTATACTATTAGAGCGTATGGAATTTCCTGATCCTGTTATTGAAATTGCTATAGAACCGAAAACCACCTCAGATCAGGAAAAATTAGGTGTTGCTTTGAATAGATTGGTTGCAGAAGATCCTTCTTTAAGGATGTCAGTAAATGCGGAGAGTGGGCAGACTATATTGAAAGGTATGGGTGAGCTGCATCTTGAGATTATTATTGATAGAATGAAGCGCGAGTTTAATGTTGAAGCTAACGTTGGTGCACCTCAAGTTGCATATCGTGAAACTATCACTAAATCTGTTGAAATTGATTACACTCATAAAAAACAATCAGGTGGTGCTGGTCAGTTTGCTAAAGTTAAAATAAAATTCGAACCTCTTGAGCCTGGTTTTGGCTTTCAGTTTGAAAGTAAAATTGTAGGCGGTGCTATTCCAAAAGAGTATATACCTGGAGTGCAAAATGGCTTAGAGTTGATAAAAGAAGGTGGTATAATTTCCGGCTTTCCATTGATTGATTTTAAGGCTACTCTTCTTGATGGTGCTTTTCATGATGTTGATTCTAGTCCTTTGGCTTTTGAACTTGCTGCTAAAGGTGCTTTTAAGGAAATGGCAAATAAAGCTGGTCCAAAAATGCTAGAACCTATAATGAAAGTGGAAATCATTACTCCTGAAGAATATATGGGTGATGTTATGGGTGATATAAATAGTAGAAGAGGCAGTGTTGTTGATATGCTGGATTTAGGTAATAATAGCAAAATAATTACTGCTTCGGTTCCTCTTGCAAATATGTTTGGTTATATAAATGTTTTGCGTTCTATATCTCAGGGAAGAGCTCAGTATAGTATGCATTTTTCTTGTTATGAACAAGTGCCACAATATGTGGTTGATGAGTTAAAGTTAAAGTATAATTAAAGGTTAGTAATTATGACAGCGATAGTAGAAGCATTTGGAAAGCCGCATGTAAATGTGGGAACGATAGGACATGTGGATCATGGGAAGACAACGTTAACAGCGGCGATAACAAAGCATTATGGTAATTTTGTAGCATATGATCAAATAGATAAAGCGCCAGAAGAAAGAAAGAGAGGGATAACAATAGCAACAGCGCATGTTGAATATCAAACAGAAAAGAGACACTATGCACACGTTGATTGCCCTGGACATGCTGATTATGTAAAGAATATGATAGTAGGTGCAGCACAGATGGATGCAGCGATATTGGTAGTGTCAGGGGTTGATGGGCCGATGCCACAAACGAGAGAGCATATATTGCTGGCAAAACAGGTGGGTGTTGGATATATCGTGGTATATATAAATAAAGCTGATGTTGCTGATGCTGATATGATAGATTTGGTAGAGATGGAAGTGAGAGAGTTGCTGAGTAAGTATGGATTTCCAGGTGATGAAGTGCCTATGATAGTTGGGTCTGCGTTAAAAGCATTAGAGGATGATAGTAGTGAGTATGGAAAGAAATCAATAGATAAATTGATGGAGAAGTTAGATGAGTATGTGGCAGTACCTCCAAGGCCTATAGATTTGCCGTTTTTGTTGCCAATAGAAGATGTATTTTCAATATCGGGCCGAGGGACGGTAGTAACAGGAAGAATAGAGAAGGGGGAGATAAAGACAGGGGATGAGATAGAGATAATAGGTCTGAAAGCGACGCAAAAGACGATATGTACTGGTGTTGAGATGTTTAAGAAGTTGCTAGATAAGGGAAGTGCAGGACTCAATGTAGGAATACTACTAAGAGGAACAAAGAGAGAAGAAGTGGAGAGAGGGCAAGTATTGGCAAAACCAGGGACAATAACCCCGCATAAGAAATTTAATGCGGAGGTGTATATATTGAAGAAAGAAGAAGGAGGAAGGCATACACCATTTTTTGGAAATTATCAGCCACAGTTTTATTTAAGGACAACGGATGTAACTGGGAGCATAAAATTGCTAGATGGAAAGGAGATGGTAATGCCAGGGGACAATGTAAGTATAGAAGTGGAGTTGCAAGTACCAATAGCAATGGATAAAGGATTACGTTTTGCGATAAGAGAAGGTGGTAGAACTGTTGGTTCTGGCGTTGTTTCGGAAATTTTAGAGTAAACTTTGAATTATAGGAGTGTAGCTCAATTGGTAGAGCGCTGGTCTCCAAAACCAGAGGTTGTAGGTTCAATTCCTATCGCTCCTGCATTAATATTATGGTAGAAATGTTAAAAAACCTGTATGTTTTTTTTTGCGATATAAAGCAAGAAATAAGGAGAATTGCTTGGATAAAAAAACAGCAGGTATTGTCATCTTTGTTTATTGTAATAACTGTTATATTATGCTTTTCGATTTTCTTTTGCTTCGTAGATTTTATGTCTCTTTACGTAATTAAGACTTTATTTGGAATTATTTATGGAATATAAGTATAAATGGTATATCATTAAAGTCGATTACGGGTATGAGAAGGATATATGCGAGTTGGCAACCAATACTGTTTACTTTAAGGAGGTGTTTATTCCTTATCAGACAGTATGTGATGTAAAATCTGATATAAAAGAGTTATGTGAAGTATATATATGTATGCATCTGTGTGATGAAAGCAAAAATATTTTGAATCAAATGACTGGGTTTTGTGGTGATGAGTCTGGTCATTTTGAGATGATTTCAGATGATGAGGTAATTTTAAAACGTAAGGAATTTAATAGATATAAGTGGTACATTTTAAGAGTTGCCTCTAATTATGAAGAGAAAGTGCGCCAATATATATTAGAAAATTCTATGAGATTGAATATTAATAATTATTTTAATAGGGTTTTTATTCCTTGTGAAGAATTAAGTGAGATGGATTTAAAATCTAAAAAAAATGCTAAACGAAGGAAGTCCTTTCCTGGTTATGTCTTTTTATACATGAATTTATGCGATGAGGTATTAAATTTTATTAATAATATACCAAAATCTCTTAAGGTTTATGGATTTTTGAAAAATGGTAATGTTCCAAAGGTGATTGAGGATAATGAGATTCGCTCAATGTGTAGTGCGCTTTACAATGCTCAAGAAACGAAAAAGTTGAGTTATGGTTATGAGAAAGGTGAAAAAGTAAAAATTAATGATGGTCTTTTTCAAAATTTTACTGGTAAGGTAGATATGGTAAATGATGAGAAAAAAATTATTAATATTGAAGTATCAATCTTAGGTAAGCCAACAATAATAGAGCTTGATTTGGCTCAAGTAGAGAAAATAGAGGATTAATTATGAGTAATGTAGTTGCTAAGATTAACTTGCTTATGGAAGCTGGAAAAGCAGTTCCAGGACCGAAAATTGCTTCAGTACTTGGCCCGCGTGGTATACCTGTTCCTAAATTTTGTGAAGCTTTTAATAAAGCTACTAGCGCTGCTAACGCTAGTTATAAAGTAGGTGATTTAGTAACAGTGAGAATTTCCATAAAGGATGATCGCTCTCATGATTTTACTGTCAGCGGTCCGCCTGTGGCTTATTTGCTTAAGCAGGAAGCTAAATTAAGTAAAGCTTCTGGTAATTCTGGTAAAGAATTAGTGGCTAAATTATCTATGTCTGCTATCATTAAAGTGGCAAAGTGTAAGATGGTTGATATGAAAGTGGATAATGAAGATTCAGCAGTGAAGATGGTTATAGGCACTGCAAAATCTATGGGTATAGAAGTTGTGGAAGGTTAGGTAAATGAGTACATATAATGATAATTCTAAGCAATGTTTGGAGAAGGTTGTTGAGTCTGCTTCAGCAAAATTTAATGAATCAGTTGATATCGCAGTCAATTTAGGTGTAGATTCACGTAAATCTGAAGAGCAGGTGCGTGGTACAGTAGTTTTGCCTAAAGGTATCGGGAAGAATATTAAAGTAGCTGTTTTTGCTCAAGATAAACATTTATTAGAAGCTGAAAAAGCTGGTGCTGATATTACAGGAGGAGAAGATTTAATTGAAGAGATAAAAAAAGGTAGAAAGTTGAATGTTGATTGGTGCATCACTACTCCTGATTTCATGGCAAAAATCACTCCTATTGCAAAAGTATTGGGTGCTAAAGGGCTGATGCCTAACCCTAAATTTGGTACTGTGACTTCTAACATTGCGGAAGCTACTAAAACCATTAAGTCTGGTCAAATAAAATTCAGGACGGATAAAAATGGGGTTATTCATGGTAAATTAGGAAGTATTAAATTTGATATTGATGATTTGCTGGAAAATTTAAAAGCCTTTCTTAAAGTAATTAGAGACAATAAACCTGCTTCTGTGAAAGGAGTTTACTTTAAAAGCGTTTTTTTAAATTCAACTATGGGTAAAGCTCATAAAATAAACAAAGTAGAAGATATAATTTAAGGGAGCGAAATTGTGAAGCGTAAAGATAAGGATGAATTTATACAAAACATAATGAATGTGTTTGTAAATAATGATTTCTTAATATTGGTAAATTTCAAGTCTATGAATGTTAGCAATTCATTAATTCTTAGGAATAGTCTAAAATCTGTAATGGGTGGGATGTTAGTAGTTAAAAATACTCTAGCTTGCTTGGCTTTGGAAAGGACTGGTAAATTTTCTTATTTATCAGGTAAATTTTCTGGTTCTGTTGCTATTATATATTCTAGTGCTATAGTAGAAGCTGCAAAGTTAATAGTTGATTTTATTAATGCTAACAAAGAAAAAATGTCTGTGATTTGTGCGGCTCATATAAATGAATTGTTAACAGTGGAAGATGTTAACAAATTGGCTAAGCTTCCCTCTCTGGATGAATTGCGTGTTAAAATTATGCGTTTAATATCTTATGATATTCCTGCTCGGTTAGCATTGTCTATTAATTCATCTTCTATGAGGCTTATGAGAGTTTTGGATTACTATAGTTCTAAAAAATAAATTTGTTGTTAAATAAGGTGGTCAGTATGAATAATGTAACAAGTGATTTGGTTGATAAAATATTATCTTTAAATCTATTAGAAGCTTCTGAACTTGTAAAAGTTCTAGAAGAAAAAATAGGGTTGCCTAGTGGTTCTTTTCTTGGTGGAGCTGTTGGTGCTGGGGTGCCTATTAGTGATAATGCTAATGCTCCTGTTGCTCAAGAAAAAGCTGAATATAAAGTTGTAATCAAAGAGATTGATGCAAGCAAAAAAATAGGAGTGATTAAAGCTATTAGAGAAGTTAATTCTACATTGAATTTAAAAGAAGCGAAAGAATTAGTTGAGTCTTTACCCAAAGATTTGACTGCTAATGTTTCTAAAGACGAAGCAGAAAAAATAAAGCAAAAACTTATTGAAGCAGGAGCAACTAAAGTTGAGCTTGAATAAAATGTTAGTATATTAATTTTATGTTGATATAGCTCTTTTAATTAGTGAAGGTATTTTAATGGTTGATTCTTCTTATATGTGTGCTTCTAGTGCTTTTGTTCCTAGAGTTTCTTATTCCAGGTCGATTGATTTAAAAGATTCTTTGTTGGATTTGGTTAAAGTCCAAAAGGGGTCATATAATTCCTTTACTCCTAATAATGAGAGTAATGAAAGACTTGAAGCTATCTTTCATACAATTTTTCCAATATCTGATCCTTTGCATAGGGCTACTATCGAATTTTTGAATTGTAGGGTAGATGATCTTAAGTATAGTGAATCTGAATGTATAAAACGTGGTATAACTTTTTCTGCTCAGGTTATTGCTTCTATACGTCTTGTTATTATGCAGGATGGTGTTTCTCTTGAAAAATATCAAGAGATTAAAGAAGATGATGATCATTCTAAGCTTGCAACTGTTATAAAATCTGCTGAAGAGCAGGAGGTTCGCTTTTGTGAACTGCCTATGATGACTGATAAAGGTACTTTCATCATCAATGGCGTAGAGAAAGTTATCGTTTCACAAATGCATAGATCTCCTGGAGTGTTTTTTGATAGTGATAGGGGAAAAACTTACAATTCTGGCAAATTGATCTATTCTGCTAGAGTTATTCCTTATAGAGGTTCTTGGCTTGATATTGAGTTTGATGTTAAAGATCATTTGTATTTTCGTATTGATAGAAAGAGAAAGTTGCCAATATCAGTTTTATTAAAGGCTTTGGGCTTATCAAATAATGACATACTTAATAAATTTTATGAAAAAATAGAGTATATAAAACATAAAAGTGGCTGGAGAGTACCTTTTTCCCCTGATAAATTCAAGGGAGTGAGGCTTCCTTTTGATTTAAAGAATGTTGAAGGCAATGTGTTACTTAAAGCCAATGTTCGTATTACTTCAAAATTAGCTAAAAATCTATATGATAACGGATTGAAAGAGTATCTAATTCCTTATGATTCTATATGTGGTTTATTTCTTGCAGAAGATTTAATAGATAGTGCTAGTTCTACAAAAGTCTTATCTGCTGGTGAATCTATAAAATTAGAGGATATAAAAAAGCTTGAATTATTATCTATAGATAAAATATCAGTGTTGAACATAGATAATGTTTCTGTTGGACCTTACATATTAAACACACTTTTCTTAGATGAAAACATGTCTTATGAGAACGCTCTATATGAAATATATAAGGTTTTGCGTCCTGGTGAAGTTCCTGTTTTAAAGATAGTAGAGGAGTTTTTTCGTAATCTTTTCTTCAGTTCGGAATATTATGATTTGTCTAACATTGGTAGATTAAAACTTAACTCTTGCCTTGGGTTAAATTATGAGGAAAATTTAACTACTTTAACACATGAAGACATTATTGAAATTATAAGAAAAATAGTATTGTTACGTGATGGTCAAGGATCTGTAGATGATATTGATCATTTAGCAAATAGAAGAGTCCGTTCAGTTGGAGAGTTTATAGAAAATCAATTTAGAACTGGATTATTAAAATTGGGACGGGCAGTAGTTGATTCTATGTCTACTTCTAGTTTAGATAAAGTCTCTCCATCTGATTTTATAAATCCAAAAGTGTTAACCAATGTCTTAAGAGATTTTTTCAACTCTTCCCAATTATCTCAATTTATGGATCAGACTAATCCATTATCTGAAATAACACATAAAAGAAGGTTGTCAGCGTTAGGTCCTGGTGGTTTAACAAGAGAGAGGGCGGGATTTGAAGTGCGTGATGTTCATCCAACTCATTACGGAAGAATTTGCCCTATTGAAACTCCTGAGGGGCAGAATATAGGCTTAATTAATAGCTTAGCTATATACGCTCGTATTAATAAATATGGGTTCATTGAAAGTCCTTATAGGAAAGTAGTTAATAAGGTTGTTACTGATCAAATTGAGTATCTGTCTGCTATAGATGAAGGTTTATATTATATAGCCGATACCAGCGCAAAGCTTGATGAGAACAACTGCTTTGTTGATGATATGTTATACTGTAGGTATGCTGGTACCTTTGTAATGGTAAATAGTAATCAAGTAAGTTACATTGATTTATCTCCTAAGCAGGTAATATCGGTTGCTGCTTCTTTAATTCCATTTTTAGAAAATGATGATGCTAATAGAGCGTTAATGGGTTCAAATATGCAGCGTCAAGCTGTACCTTTATTGAAGCCTACTGCTCCTTTGGTTGCTACTGGCATGGAATCTTTCGTAGCTTCTGGCTCTGGTGCTGTAGTTTTAGCAAAACGTGGTGGCATAGTTGACAGCTCAGATAGTAACTCTATAGTTATACGTGCTTTTGACAAAGGAGGAATTAACTACTTGGATGTAGATATTTATCATCTAAGAAAATTTCAGCGTTCTAACCATAATACTTGTATTAACCAGAAACCACTGGTGCATGTAGGTGATTGTGTTAAGGAAGGTGATGTGATAGCTGATGGTCCTGCTATTAATAACGGTGAATTGGCACTTGGCCAAAACTTGCTAGTCGCTTTTATGTCTTGGCAAGGTTATAATTTTGAAGACTCAATCATTATTTCTAGTGAAGTTGTTAAAAAAGATCTATTTACTTCTATTCATATAGAAGAATTTGAATGTGTTGTACATGACACTCCTTTAGGGTCGGAAAAAATAACTCGTGCCATACCCGGTGTTAATGAAGAAAATCTTTATCACTTGGATGATAGTGGTATAGTAAAGGTTGGTACAAGAGTTGGTCCAGGTTATATTTTGGTGGGGAAAGTTACACCTAAGCATTCTCTTTCATTGCCTCCTGAGACAAAATTGTTAATGACAATTTTTGGTGAAAAGTCATTTGATTGTGTGGATTCCTCTTTATATACATCTCCAGATATTGAAGGGATAGTGATTGATGTGCAGGTCTTTACACGCAGAGGGGAAGAAGAAAACGAAAGGGCGTTTCTTATTAAACAAAAAGAGGCAAACGACTTTGAGAAAGAACGAGACCATATAATCAATGTTATTAATCAATATTTCTATGATGAATTAAGAAAAATTCTTATTAATTCTGGCTCTCAAGATCGAGAAAGTATTAATTTTATTGAACGTGAGGGATGGTGGGATATAGGATTGAAAAACCAATCTATTTCTAAGCAAGTTGAGAGCTTAAAAAAAGATTTTGATGAAAAAGTATCACATGCGATAGCAAACTTTAAGCGAAAAGTAGAAAAATTGCATGAAGGCTATGATCTGCCTCAAGGTGTGTCGATGTCAGTAAAAGTTTTTATTGCTGTAAAACATAGTTTGCAGCCAGGGGATAAAATGGCTGGTAGACATGGAAATAAAGGTGTGATTTCTCGAGTTGTTCCAGTAGAAGATATGCCTTATTTAGAAGATGGTACTCCTATTGATATTATTCTTAACCCTCTTGGCGTTCCTTCGCGAATGAATGTAGGTCAAATATTGGAAACGCATGTAGGTTGGGCTTGTAAAAAATTAGGAGAAAAAGTAGGCAATATTCTTGATGAGATCAATAAAATCAAACGTGCTTTTTGTGAGGCAATTAGATCTCTCAGTGATGATGATTTTGAAAAATTTGCAGCATTATATCTTGATAATAAAAAATTTGAGGATATTAATGATGATGAAATAACGGCTTCTATTTTAGATACGCCTAATAAGGATGAATTAAATAATGAATTGACTACATTAGTAGAGAATTATTTCAACTCTTGTAAAGATGCACACAGTAGTTTACGTCACTTCCTGATTGAGGTTTATAGTTGTGGCAGTAATTTATCTATTTGTAATAACATTCGCGATATTAATGATAATCACCTCATTGAATTTGCGTATAAGTTGCGTGATGGCATTCCTGTTACTGCACCTGTATTTGAAGGTCCAAAAGATGAACAAATAGTAAAGCTATTTGAACTTGCTGGATTGGATAACTCTGGGCAAGTTGTATTATATGATGGTTGCTCGGGTGAGAAGTTTGATCGCAAAGTTACAGTTGGTTACATGTACATGCTTAAGTTGCATCACTTAGTAGATGGTAAAATTCATGCGCGTTCAGTAGGACCTTATAGCTTAGTTACTCAACAACCTCTTGGAGGAAAGTCTCATTTTGGTGGTCAGCGTTTTGGTGAAATGGAATGTTGGGCATTGCAAGCCTATGGTGCTGCTTACACTTTGCAGGAAATGTTAACTGTGAAGTCTGATGATATTAATGGCAGGGTTAAGATTTATGAATCGGTAATAAAAGGTGACAGTAACTTTGAATGTGGAATTCCTGAATCCTTTAATGTCATGATAAAAGAGTTGCGTTCCTTGTGTTTTAATGTGGATTTGAAGCAAAATGACATAGTAATTGAAGATATATCTCATACTAACATCGCGCAATCTTTTAATGAGGTTAGCATTTCCATTGCTAGCCCTGAAAGTATTAAACGTATGTCTTATGGAGAGATAACAGATGTTTCAACTGCAAACTACCGTACATTCAAAGTTGAGAAAGGTGGATTATTTTGTCCTAAAATTTTTGGTCCTGTCAATGATGATGAATGTTTATGTGGAAAGTACAAAAAAAGAAGACATAGGGGCCGTATATGCGAAAAATGTGGAGTAGAAGTTACATCTTCTAAAGTAAGAAGAGAAAGAATGGGTCATATAGAGCTTGCATCTCCTGTTGCTCATATATGGTTTTTGAAGTCACTTCCTTCAAGAATTGGAGCATTATTAGATATGTCTCTTAGAGATATCGAAAGTATTTTGTATAGTGATAATTATGTTGTAATAGATCCTCTTGTTTCCTCTTTTGAAAAAGGTGAAATTATTAGTGAGAAAGCTTATAATGAAGCTAAAGATAGCTATGGGGTCGATAGCTTTATAGCTATGCAAGGTGTTGAAGCTATAAGAGAATTGCTAATACGCCTTGATTTACATGAAATTAGGAAGAATTTAAGACAGGAGTTAGAGTCTGTTGCTTCTGAAATGAGAAGAAAGAAAATTATAAAGAGATTACGTATTGTTGAAAATTTTATCAAGTCTGGAAACAGACCTGAGTGGATGATACTTACAGCTATACCTATTTTACCACCTGACTTGCGTCCCTTGGTATCGCTTGAAAGTGGTCGACCTGCAGTTTCTGATTTAAATCATCATTATAGAACTATTATTAATCGAAATAATAGATTGAGAAAATTGTTAAGTTTAAATCCTCCTGAGATTATGATTCGTAATGAGAAAAGAATGTTACAAGAGGCAGTTGATTCTCTTTTTGATAATAGTCGTCGTAATGCTCTGGTAAATAAAGCTGGCGCTACTGGATATAAAAAGTCTATTAGCGATATGCTGAAAGGAAAGCAAGGTCGTTTCCGTCAGAATCTTTTAGGAAAAAGGGTAGATTATTCTGGACGTTCTGTAATAGTTGTTGGTCCAACTTTGAAACTAAATCAGTGTGGATTACCGAAAAGAATGGCTCTTGAGCTATTCAAGCCTTTTGTTTACTCAAGGCTTAAAATATATGGAATGGCTCCAACTATTAAATTTGCTAGTAAGTTAATAAGAGCAGAAAAGCCAGAAGTTTGGGATATGCTTGAAGAAGTAATAAAAGAGCATCCTGTTTTGCTAAATAGAGCGCCTACGCTACATAGGCTTGGTATTCAGGCTTTTGAGCCAGTCCTTATTGAAGGTAAAGCAATACAGCTTCATCCACTTGTTTGTACAGCATTTAACGCTGACTTTGATGGTGATCAAATGGCAGTACATGTGCCAATTTCATTGGAAGCTCAACTTGAAGCTAGAGTGTTGATGATGTCAATTAATAACGTTTTAAGTCCTTCTAATGGAAGACCGATTATAGTTCCTAGTAAAGATATAGTGCTTGGTATATACTACCTAACTTTACAGCAACTTAAGAAGGATGATTTACCACTTTTTTGTGCTTTTTGTGAAGTTGAGCATTCCTTAAACAACGGTACTCTGCATATTCATTCTCATATAAAGTACAAAATGGAACACATCAATAGCGATGGAAACATTCAGTATAAAACTATTTGTACAACTCCTGGACGTTTAATATTATGGCAGATTTTTCCTAAACATGAGAATCTAAGCTTCGATTTAATAAATCAGGTATTAACAGTTAAGGAAATAACTAGTATTGTTGATTTAGTATATCGTAGCTGCGGTCAAAGTGCTACAGTGGTATTTTCTGATAAATTGATGACACTTGGCTTTGAGTATGCTACATTTTCTGGTACTTCTTTTAGTCGTTGCGATATGGTCATACCTGAAACTAAAGCTACACACGTTGATTATACAAGGGGTGAAATTAAGAAATTTTCTGCACAGTATCAAGACGGACTAATCACTAAAAGTGAGAGGTATAATAAAGTTATAGATGAGTGGTCTAAGTGCACAGATATAATAGCGAATGATATGTTAAAAGCGATATCTCTGTATGATGAAAATAGTAAGTACAATTCAATATATATGATGGTTAGCTCCGGTGCAAGAGGTTCTACTTCCCAGATGAAGCAGTTAGCAGGAATGCGAGGGTTAATGACCAAACCTTCTGGTGAAATTATAGAAACACCTATAATTTCTAATTTTCGCGAAGGATTAAATGTATTTGAATACTTTAATTCTACTCACGGTGCGCGTAAAGGTTTAGCTGATACTGCACTTAAAACTGCAAACTCTGGATACTTAACTCGTCGCTTGGTTGATGTATCTCAAAATTGCATAGTTACAAAACATGACTGTAAAACGAAAAATGGCCTTATTGTAAGAGCTATAGTTGAAGGTAGTACTATAGTTGCATCTCTAGAGAGTGTTGTACTGGGTAGAACAGCTGCAAATGATATATATAACCCAGTAACCAAAGAGTTATTATTAAAAGCAGGGGAACTAATTGATGAAGGTAAAGTAAAGCAAATCAACATTGCAGGTCTTGATGTTATAAAAATTAGATCGCCTTTAACTTGTGAAATAAGTCCTGGTGTGTGTTCTTTGTGTTATGGAAGAGACCTTGCAACTGGTAAAATTGTTTCAATAGGTGAAGCAGTTGGTGTTATCGCTGCTCAATCTGTTGGAGAGCCAGGTACTCAGTTAACGATGCGTACTTTCCATATAGGTGGGGTAATGACTAGAGGTGTTGAATCCTCAAATATTATAGCTTCTATTAATGCTAGAATAAAATTAAACAATAGTAATATAATTATAGATAAAAACGGAAATAAAATTGTGATAAGCCGTTCCTGTGAAGTCGTTTTAATTGATAGCCTTGGTAGTGAAAAATTGAAGCACAGTGTGCCTTATGGTGCTAAACTTTATGTAAATGAGGGTGAGTTAGTAAAAATTGGTGATAAAGTTGCAGAATGGGATCCGTATACACTACCTATTATTACGGAAAAGAGTGGTACAATATCTTACCAGGATTTAAAAGATGGAATTTCAATCACTGAAGTGATGGATGAATCTACAGGGATATCAAATAGAGTAGTAAAAGATTGGAAATTGTACTCTGGTGTAGCTAATTTACGTCCTCGTATTGCACTGCTTGATGATAATGAAAAAGTAATAACACTTTCAAGTGGTGTGGAAGCATGTTACTTTATACCAGTTGGTGCAGTGCTTAATGTACAGGATGGCCAAAAGGTTCATGCAGGTGATGTTATCACAAGAACGCCGAGAGAGTCAGTTAGAACTCGTGATATTACTGGTGGCTTGCCTAAGGTTATAGAATTATTTGAAGCACGTCGTCCTAAAGAGCATGCTATCGTTAGTGAAATAGATGGCTATGTAATGTTCTCTGAAAAAGACCGTAGAGGAAAACGCAGTATAGTAATTAAACCTGTAGATAAGCAAGCTTCTCCAGTTGAGTATTTAGTATCAAGAAGTAAGCATGTAATAGTTAATGAAGGTGATTTTGTGCGTAAAGGTGATTTATTGATGGATGGCGATCCTGATCTTCATGATATTCTACGTGTGCTTGGGTTAGAAGCGTTAGCACACTATATGATTTCTGAAATACAGCAAGTTTATAGATTGCAAGGTGTGCGCATAGATAACAAGCATTTAGAAGTGATCTTAAAGCAAATGCTACAAAAAGTAGAAATTACCGATCCTGGTGATACTATGTACTTAATTGGAGAAAATATTGACAGGCTGGAAATTGATAGAGAAAATGATGCTATGAATAACTCTGGAAAACGACCTGCTCATTATCTTCCTATTCTGCAGGGAATTACTAGAGCAAGCCTTGAAACTAATTCCTTTATTTCTGCTGCCTCTTTCCAAGAAACAACAAAAGTACTTACGGAAGCAGCATTTTGCGGAAAGAGTGATCCTTTGAGTGGGTTAAAAGAAAATGTTATAGTAGGAAGGTTAATTCCTGCTGGTACGGGTCTGATTATGAATAAGGTGAAAGCACTTTCGCTTTGTGAAAATATAGATAAATATGAAAAATATTTTGATATTGAGACTTATGACGAAAAATTGCTGAGTGATAATAGTTATCAATTACATTCTGATGAAGAAGAGAGTGTGGTGGCATCGCACTATGATCAGTCAAATTGAATATATCTAATGAGGTAGTATGTTTAATCTGTTTTTAACTAAAAAAATCGATTATATTTTCTTTCACCTCTGTGCTGTCTATTATGTTATTTACTCTTACACGAAATTCAGATGAGTTTTGAAGCCCGCTACTGTACCATCCTATATGTTTGCGGGCCATCTTTATTCCTGTATCGCTTCCATAGTACTCAAGAATACTGTCATAATGCTTGAGTATTATGCTTAATCTCTCTGAGGCTGTTGGCTCAGAAACTTTATTTCCACTCAAAAAGTTTATTGCTTGATTAATCAGCCAAGGTTTGCCGTAAGCACCACGACCTATCATTACTCCATCTGCCCCAGATTCTTTAAGTGCACTTTGAACATCATTCAAACTCTTAATATCTCCATTTACTATAACTGGAATTTTTACCTGCTCTTTAACATTTCTAACGAATTTCCAATCTGCTTGACCATTATAAAGCTGTGCCCTTGTCCTTCCATGTACAGTAATCATCTTTGCTCCCAAATCTTCTGCAATTTTTGCCAAGCGCGGAGCATTACGATTTTCGTCATTCCATCCAGTACGCATTTTTACTGTAACTGGCACACTCACTGCCTTGACTACAGCTTCTATTATCTCAGCAGCCTTTTTTTCATCACGCATAAGTGCTGACCCTGCGTAACCGTTTACAACTTTTTTAACTGGACAACCAAAATTTATATCTATGATTTTTGCACCCATGCCCTCATTTAACTTTGCAGCTTCCGCCATAACATCAGGCTCACAACCAGCAAGTTGTACAGCGGTTAGTTCATCGACTTTTGCTTTTTGCATGCTCTGGCGAGTTTGCATGATCATAGCTCTGCTTGCAATCATTTCTGAGACTAGCAAACTTGCACCAAGTTTCTTTACAATACTCCTAAATGGATAGTCAGTCACTCCAGACATTGGCGCTAAAATAACTGGAGAATCAATCGTCAAACTTCCTATTTGTAGGGACATAGGCTTTCTAGTCGCTAGAAAATGCATTTTTAACACTATTACAAGCTGCTATTATAACATCTTGCACAAATGAATTTGCTTTCTCTATAAGAGAAGGCTCTACCTCTACCACCTCGCACCTCTCATAATGACCAGGCGTTAAGTATATCGTTTCTTGTTTTTTATTTCCCCATAGTTCGTTGTTCCGTTGATAACCTTCATTTATCATTTCAGGATTTGGCTTAAATATACCTTGATTATGTGATATATGAGGATGAAGGTGGATTTCGATATTTGCCAACGAAGCTAAGATAGGAATTTCTTCTATGAAAATAAAGTAATTTTGACTACTAATTGCCTCTAGATAAGATCTATAAATGGATTTGCCATTCAGAAAAGAATTTGTCACACTTTCGCTACTATAATTTTTGTCATATCTTTTTGTGCTGATAAGGTTATTAACAGCAAGTTCTCTTAAGTTACTACTCACTTCATTTTCAGGTAATCCTGTACTAAGTAGTTTTTTTATCAATTTTTCAACCTTTTTTTCAACCTTTTTTATTTTCTTTTTTGTGTGCTCAGCTAACTTTTCTATTTCCTTATACTTATCTGTTAGATCTCTTGGCCTGTCTAAAAACATATTAAAAACTGTCCGTAATTCAGCTCTTAAAGCAGGTGGCATTCTTTCATCATCTAAAGAATTGAATTGACTTAAAAATTTATGCCACTCTAATCTCATTTCTTGTGCTTTTTCAGCTCTATATTTACTGGAATCACCTTTCTTCGCTCCAAACACAGCATGGAAAAAGCAGTTACCGTCCCCTACAGTATAACATCGAACAACTTTTGTTTGTTTAGGTTGCTCACTTTTTGTTGAGCTGATACTAATACCACTATCTGTAGATGGAGAATAGGAATTTCTACGTACCCTCTTATCCGAATCATTTGTTTGTCTTGATATAGTATCTAGTCCACTATCCAGTGATTTACTTCTTGTGAATTTTTGCTCTTTTGGACTCTTTTCTTCCTTTACAGTTCCTTTTCCATCAACATAACCTTTTACCAAGTGAAATAAAGGTTCGACGATCATTTTATACGTCGCTGCAAGCACTATTCCCATTAAGATCCAAGCTACAGGATGAAAAATTAGCATAGCAAGTGGTAAGGTTAAGAGGAAAGACCCCACTATCAGTCCCAAACAGCCGATAGTAACTGTAGCTGCTAAGTATATACCAAGCGCATAAATGGCAAATCTTCCACCAGCTTTAAGTTTGGTGAAGTGAGTACTCTCTTTAAATTCATCGTATTTTTCTATGACGCCTAACATATTATATTTTACGTTTATTAATTCTAGCAAATTATGAAGGTAAAATCAATATTAGCATTTATATGTAAAAATATTGAGCATTCAAAGCTTTTGAAGTAGAGTAATGATGTTAGTAATAGCACAACATATGCATGATATAGAACATATACGCAAAAACCCTAAAGGATTTGAAAAAGCAATAAAAAGCAGAGGGGTGAAAGAATTTACTGCAAAAGAAATATTAGAGATTGACCATAAAAAAAGATCACTGACTACTAAATTGCAAGCTTTAAATAAGCAACGAAACGAGGTCACGGAAGAAATAAAGAGGCTTAAAATGAACAAAAGCCCATGTGAAGAACAAGTAAAGTTATCAAAAAGCATCACAAGTGAGATAGAGACAATCAGCCTCAAGGAGCAAACAGAAAAAAATAAGTTAGTGGATATTTTATCTAACTTACCAAATATTTCTGCACAAAATGTACCAATAGGTGAAGATGAGAGCTCCAACGTAGAAATCAGAAAATATGGAAAGAAAAGAAAATTTGATTTTACACCAAAATTTCATTATGAACTCGGAGAAAGGTTAGGCTTGATGGATTTTGAACAAGCAGCAAAAATTTCTGGATCAAGGTTTACAATACTAAAAGGACAGTTAGCTAAGCTTGGACGAGCATTAATAAATTTTATGCTGGAAACACATGTTAATGAATTTGCCTATACTGAGGTGTATCACCCAGCCCTGGTGAAAAACGAGGCGATGTATAACGTTGGTCAGCTACCAAAATTTTCTGATGACTCATATTTAACTACCGATAAATTAAGATTAATTCCCACAAGTGAAGTAGTTTTAACAAATTTAGTTGCTGACAAAATAATAGAAGAAAAAGAACTGCCTATTCGTTTTACTGCATATTCAGAATGTTTTCGTAAAGAAGCTGGCAGTGCAGGACGAGATACAAGAGGTATGATAAGGCAACACCAATTTGGTAAAGTGGAATTAGTGAGCATCACAACTGAAGAACAGTCAAATGATGAGCTTGAACGCATGACAAATGCTGCTGAGGAAATATTAAAAAAATTAGAACTACCGTATAGAATAATGCTGCTTTGTAGTGGTGATATGGGCTTTGCTGCACAAAAGACTTATGATATAGAGGTATGGTTACCTGAGCAAAATAAGTACAGAGAAATATCAAGCTGCTCAAATTGCGGTACGTTCCAGGCAAGAAGAATGAATACTAAATACTTCTTAGAAACTGACAGAAAAACAAAAAAATACGTTCACACTTTAAACGGCTCAGCTTTAGCCATAGGAAGAACAATTGTTGCCATAATGGAGAATTATCAAAATTCCGATGGGTCAGTTACAATACCAAACGTGTTGCAAAGATACATGAGTAATGATACTGTTATAAGCAAACAATAATTTTGACATATAGAAAAGCGAGGAAATAAAGATGAAGGTTCTGGTTATAGGTTCTGGTGGGCGTGAGCATGCTTTACTTTGGGCTTTAAAGAAGTCTCCTACCTTGACTAAGTTATATGTTACTCCTGGTCGCCCGGCCATGGAAAATTTTGGAGTTCTTGTGAATATAAATATTCAAGATTCAGTGGATGTTACACAATTTTGCAAGAAAGAAAATATAGAGCTAGTGATTATTGGTCCAGAGCAACCGATAATTAATGGACTTGCTGATGATTTAGCTGCAGAGGGAATAAATGTTTTTGCTCCAAGTCAAGCAGCTGCAAAACTTGAGGCATCAAAGTCTTTTACGAAGGAACTATGTAAACAGTATGGTATACCAACTGCAAAGTATGAGCGTTTTATTGATGAAAGGTTAGCTAAAAATTTTGTCCGTAGTAATAAAATAAAATTTCCGCTTGTAATTAAAGCAAATGGAATTGCAGCAGGGAAAGGCGTCATAATATGCCACACAGAAAATGAAGCTTTTTCAGCAATAGATTCAATGCTAGTGGAGAAAAATCTTGGTGAGTCAGGTGAAGAAATAATCATAGAAGAGTTTTTAATTGGAGAGGAAGTAAGTTTTTTTGCTCTTATTGATGGGTTGAAGGTAGTAACCCTTGGGTGTGCAAAAGATTACAAGAGAGTTGGTGAAAATAACGAGGGACAAAATACTGGAGGCATGGGGTCATACTCATCACCTTCGATTATAAGTAAGGAGATGGAGCAAAAAATTATCCAAAAAATAATATATCCTACAATTCAAGCACTGACTAACATGGGAACATCCTATAAAGGCGTACTCTTTGCTGGTTTAATGATTTGCAAAGATAGTCCAAAGCTTCTTGAGTATAATGTTAGGTTTGGGGATCCGGAAATACAATCTATTTTACCTAGACTTGATCCAAATTGTGATTTGTTAAAGTTGATGTTGTCAGTTGCAGAAGGCAAGTTAAATACAAAAATGGTGGAGTTTAATCACAAAACTACAGTTTGTGTAGTTGTTGCAAGTAAAGGCTATCCTGGTGATTATCAAAAAGGAGAGGTAATTAAAGGATTGGATAAAATTGAAAACATTCCTGGAGTGCTAGTATTTCATGCTGGTACTAAGCTAGATGAAAATGGTAATTGGATTTCCGATGGCGGAAGGGTGCTAAATATAGTAGGAGAAGGAAATACTGTGGAAGAAGCTAAAAGTAAAGTGTACTCAGCGTTAAATTTTCTAGAATGGTCAGGTGGGTTCTTCAGGTATGATATTGGTAGTTAATTTAGCTCATGCAGAAACGAAAAAAGTCACTTTGCAAGCAGTAAACTAAAGAAAAACATGATATCTGTTCAGATTCATGTGAAACCAGTGCTTCTTTTCTTGTCATGAAAGTAGCTGACACTGGGATCCAGGTTGATGAAAGCACACTAGCATAGAAAGTGGTTACAACGTTTTCGATGAGATTATATGGAAAACTGGATTCCAGTGTCAAGCACTGGAATGACACCGTCTATTATGCAAATTACCTGCTAATTGCAATGTTCGTACAGATGTGGGTCACGCGCTGGAATAACACCCTTGGTGGTAACAACTAAAGAAAAACATCAACTAGGTTTATATTCTATTACTACTGTTTTTGCAATTTTGTCATTAAGGAACTGTTTATGCTTATCAAATGTTGCAAACAATATGATAATAATTGGTAAAATTATAAATAGACTAGAAATACTCAATATTGTATAAAAAATTATAAAATATAACACTCCAAAAGTTCCTGTTCTGATTATTGTTTGTGTTATAGTGATTTTTTCAAGTGTATTTTTGTCTTTTATATGCATACGAAGCAATAATTGTCCCGGAGTTCCGCCGAATTCTATTATCGTAAATGCATAAAATATTAATTCCAATATCAACCCTATTACTTGTATAGCTACTGCTTTATCTAAAATCATTTCAGTTACATTGAGTGATAGAGAATATGCTAAAGTAAATCCAATGATAAATCCGATAACAAACCCCATTCCCTGTACTAAAATATAATCGATTGCAAATGCAAAAATACGTCTTGTAATCCCTGCATAACTTATTTTAGTATCCATACACTTTCCATATTTTGCAATGCTATAACCAGTATAAAAGTTCATTATTAAATAACCGTAAATATGCTATTTTAGCAACATTGACCCACTTTATTATTTGAATTAACATTAAATCATTTACAGTTAAGGAAGTTATGTCAACATCAGTCACAGTTGCGTATGGTGATGGTATCGGACCAGAAATTATGGAAGCGGTGCTGTCGATATTGCGTGAAGCGAAAGCAGAGATCTCAATAGATATTATTGAAATAGGAGAGTGTGTTTATAGTAAAGAATGGTCTCACGGCATTTCTCCAAGTGGTTGGGAATCTATCGAAAGGACAAAGATATTACTCAAATCTCCAACAACAACCCCTCAAGGTAAAGGGCACAAAAGCTTAAACGTTGCACTCAGAAAGAACTTAGGGCTGTATGCAAACATTAGACCATGCATTTCGTATCACCCTGTTATAGAAAATAAATTCGATAAATTTGATGTTGTTGTAATACGCGAAAATGAAGAGGACGTTTACACCGGAATAGAGCATAGGCTCACTGGTGACTCGTACCAATGCACTAAAATTATTACTAGATCTGGCTCAGAAAAAATATGCAGGTATGCTTTTGAATATGCGAAAAAACATAACAGAAAGAAAGTAACTTGCCTGACTAAAGACAACATAATGAAAATGACTGACGGCGCTTTTCATGCAGCGTTTGATCGTATTGCAAAAGAATATCCGGATATAAAGGCGGAACATTATATAGTTGATATTGGAATGGCACGTGTTGCCACAGAACCCGAGAATTTCGATGTTATAGTAACTGAAAATCTATATGGCGACATATTATCAGACATAGTAGCACAAACCTCAGGTTCTGTAGGGCTTGCAGGAAGTAGCAATATAGGTAATGAATATGCAATGTTTGAAGCGGTTCACGGCTCTGCTCCTGATATTGCAGGAAAAAATATAGCTAATCCTTCTGGTCTTTTAAATGCCGCAGTACATATGTTGGTCTATATTGGTCAAGTGAGTACTGCAAAACTAATCTACGATGCATGGCTCAAGACTTTGGAAGATGGAGTACATACCGCTGATTTATATAAGGAGAAAAAGAGTAAACAAAAGGTTGGAACAAAAGAATTTGCAAAAGCTGTTATAGATAATCTAGGGAAAAAACCCACAACGTTATCTGAGCTTATAATTAGCAGTGATTCGGATAGTAAAATAAATAAAGTACAAGACAATTACGAACAAGATTACAAAGTTAAAAAGCTAGTGGGTAGTGATATAACGCTTGCCTGGGACAAATCCAACAATTTTGATCAAATAGTTAGGTTATTTGAATCGAGTAATCTGAAAATGATAGCAATATACTCAAAAGGACTTGCAATTTGGCCAGGAGGCTCAAAGTCTTCAAGTGACCAAATAATCTGCAGGTTTATTGCAAATAATGAAATTACAAATAGTGATGTGAATAACTTGCTAATCAAATTTGAGGAACACAATTTTGATGTGGTGAGAATGGATAAGTTGTATTTGTATGATGGGAAAGAGGGTTTCTTCTCTTAGTGGTTGCTTGATATTTTTATGCTTGTGTGAAACATTAAATATATTATACTAATAGCATCGTGTATTTATGTGAGGTGTAGTAATGAGTCAACATTTTAAGTTAACTGGTCAGGAGTTTTATGATAGTAATGGTCTGTTTAACGTACTAGAGATAAAAGCTGAACAAATTGTAGGTAAAGATTATCAAGCTCTTAGCAAGTTTCTGAAAAAACAATATAATAAATTGATACTTGTAAACCATCCTGACAAAGGTGGAAACAAAAATAGATTTGATCAGATTTATAAAGCTTATCAAGAGCTAAAAAAGTACATTAAACCTTTGGAGTCAGGAAATCCTTGTGTTAAAGTCAGCGTTGATGCTGAAAGTAATGGACGTTTAACGGCAAGAGAGTTTCACTATAGGAGAAAGTTGTTTAACGAGCTAAAAATCAGTGAGGAAGAAGCTGTAGGTAAAGATTTTGATGGGTTGATTGCTATACTAAAAAGAAATGATTGTTCGTTTGGAGAAGACCTAAAAAGCTATAATGAACTTCAGGCTCAAATAGAGAGGATTTTGCTAAATCCAAATTTAGATAATTTTCAGAGGAGTGTACAAAGTGCAAAGTTAATGCAAGAGTTATATCAATATATAGCAAAGCCAAGCATACAATTATTCAATTATATTACTCCTCTAAAAGAAAAGAGAAGCCTAATTGAAGAAGATAAAAAGACATTAGCATTGAAATTTATAGAGCGCAAAAATGCTCTAATGTTAGTACCAAAAATAAGTTTTCTGCCTTTAGCTATATTAACTACAATTACTATAGGTTGCTATTTTTCATGGTGGATCATAGCACTTAATATCATTATTAATAACGCCTCTCGTTTATTAGTAGGTCATTATATGAAAAAGTATGCCAATTCAGAAATTTCTACTGATGAATTCATAAGTAAGATGAGCTATATCGAGCTAAGCAGTAAACTTCTTATCAACTATCCTTTAGCTGCTTTTTCTGTTTATTTAGTTACAATAAATTTCATTGCTAATGGATTAACTGTTGGTGGAGCTGTACTTGGTCCACTATTGTTATTGGCAGTATTAATTGAAATGTTAGCTCCTGTTTTCTCAAAAGGCTGTGAAATATATGCTGACAAGCACACAAAAGATTTACTAGAAGAGGATCCAAGAGATAGAGTGCAAAAGGAGACTGATCTGTTAGGACGGTATGATCCACGAAGGCTATTAATGCCGATAATTATGCCTCTTGTTAGAAAGTGTTTTGCAGAAGTGGCAAGCAAATTTGCTGAGAGGAATTTTGATGAGGTAAAAACTGATATGCCTGATGTTAATACTGAAGGACTATCTAATCCTCAAGCAATTGAATTTGCACAGCAAACAGTATAGTATAAGCTTTTAGCTCTATGCATGGACTCAAAAAAAGTAGAATTAATATTTGAAAAATTTCAACAGTCAAATCCTGCGCCAAAAATAGAGCTAAATTATACCAATCATTTTACGTTATTAGTTGCAATAGTTCTGTCAGCGCGGACGACCGATATAAGTGTTAATAAAATTACAAAGGAGCTATTTAGTATCGCTGATACGCCAGAAAAGATGTTGAATCTTGGGCAAAGTGAGCTGAGAAAATGCATAAGCAGTATTGGTTTATATAATTCCAAAGCAAAAAATATAATCGGGCTCAGCAAAATATTGATTGAGAGGTACAATAGCAAAGTGCCTACTAATTTCGATGATTTGGTATCTTTACCAGGGGTTGGGAGAAAGAGCGCTAATGTGTTCTTAAATTCAGGGCTTGGTATTCCAACATTGGCAGTTGATACTCACGTTTTTAGAGTGAGCAATAGAGTTGGGCTTGTGAAAGAAAAAGATGTACTTAAAACAGAGCAGTCTCTTTTGAATGTAGTGCCAAAAAAATACCTACTTTATGCTCATCATTGGCTAGTTTTACACGGTAGATACATTTGCAAGGCACAAAAACCTTTGTGTGAAGCGTGCACAATTCATGATTTATGTGAGTTTGAATGCAAGAGGTATAAAGTCTAGCACAACACTTCGATATTTCTTACTTTTATCATCCAAGTAGCTGATCTCTATGATGGTGTCAACCGAGTAGCTTACACTGGGATGGCTTTGTTGCATCGCTTATCGGATAGTGGGTAAAGCATAAAAAATTCATGAAACTACCTAAAACTTAGCCATGCCAATATCAGTAAATTTATTGAGTAAGTAACATTTTATTAGCAACTCTTTTTCTCGATTTACTTCAGATCTATTTCTAAAACTAAACCCAAATATTTGCTTTAATCTTGAAAAAAATCCTTCAATATATGACCTTTTTCCATAAACTGCTTCCTTCTTCCACTCTTTCACACCGTCTTTACCACATAATCTAATGGCAGCATTCCTTTCAGCCATATAATCCAATTTTGTATGCTCCGCTGCACGATTTTTCGGTAAAATTTTGTCTTTATATCATATTTTTTGCACAATTTATAAAGCTTGATAGGCTCTGTCTGCATATAATGCTTTTATAGCATGCTGAAAGCTGAGCAAGTCGCAAGCACCATAATGGTCGGAGTAGGCACCATTGCTATATTGTGCAGCTATAGCTTTTTTACTATTTATACTCAATATTACGTGTAGCTTTCTTACCTGTTTATAACTGCGATACTTCGCTATTTTCCTTACTGTGACCAGGTGTATTATCTGATACTTGTACTGTCTATGGCAATTTCAATATCTTCCATATTGTTTTTATCAACTCTGCAATCATTGATCTTAATATTGAAACCTTCTTGAAGCCTGCGAATAGCTAATGACTGCTAACTACTTGCTGCAAATATCCTTTTATAAACCCTACCGTTTGTCTTAAGCCAATTCTAAAGAGACTAGCGACTATATGCACTAAAATCACAACTTTATTACTATAAATATAATTTCCACCTCGCATTTTGGGGCTATTTTCGTACCAATTTTCTATTGCCTCATTAATAAAATGAAAAATATTTCCTCTTTCTTGCAGAAATCTGTTATATCCATGGCAGTTACTGACTCTCATTTTTTGTGACATATTTTTCTTTCGTAGGTTAAATGCCTGTTTTATAGTGAATTTCGTCAGTAACTTCCAGTTCTTTTTATCTGAGCTATGCAACAAAGCCCACTGGAATCCAGTCTTTCTTACCAACAAAAACTTAGAATAACTTTTGTTCTTAAAAAATTTCTAGATTCCAGACTCATGTTTCAATGTTAAACAAGGTACAATAGAATTGAGTAGGGTAATTTCTAGGGAATTATTATATTCTAGAAAAAGTAAAATGTCATCCAGATAGGCTAATGTACAAGGTAAGCTGAATGTCTATAAGGAAAAACAGCAAGGCATTTTAGGATTTGCTATAAATCGCATCAGGAGCTCAAGAGTACAGCTTACAATTACAGATAGGTATAGTTGAGTTTAAAGTAACTACATAAATTTACTACAATTTTCATACCTATAAGCTGCTATGCAACAAAGCCCTGTGTGGGTATAATTTTGACAGGATACAAAGCTTAATGGAGAAAGTTACGAACATCAGTGAAAAACATGGCAATTTTATTCTCATTTGCAGCTGCTATCACGTCTTGATCTTTCAATGAGCCACCTGGCTGAATTATAGCTGTAATTCCATGCTTTGCACTTTCTACTATACTATCTGGAAATGGAAAAAATGCATCTGAAGCAAGCGCTGCGCCTTTACATTTTTCACCTGCTTTTTTTACTGCAATATTCACACTATCTATTCTGCTTGTTTGTCCTGCACCGATGCCAATAGCACAACCGTCTTTTGCTATCACTATTGCATTGGATTTTACATGTTTACATATTTTCCAAGCAAAAATAAGATCTTCCTTCTCTTTTTTTGTTGTAGTGCATTCTGTCACTCGGTTTATTTCTTCTACTTTTACTGTATGGTTATTATTTTCTTGCACTAAGAACCCGCCAACAACATTTTTGATTTGATATTTTGCATTTTGCTGAAGAGATTGATGAATAATCACTCTTAAATTTTTCTTTTTTTGTAAAATTTTTAGTGCCTCATTGTTTACCGATGGTGCTATCATCACTTCCAAAAATATCTCGTTTAATTTCTCTGCTAGCTTTAAATCTATCTCCCGATTGAAAGCAACTATTCCACCAAAACTGCTTATTTCATCACATGATAGAGCTTTTTCATATGCTTTTAAAGCACTATCACTAACAGCAGCGCCACATGGATTATTGTGCTTTATTATCACTGCTGCAGGTTCTTGAAACTCAGAAATTATGTTAAGTGCAGACTCTATGTCGACTATATTATTATAGCTCAACTCTTTTCCATGTATTTTCTCCAGTGGATACTTGCTAAATTGATTGCTATAAAATGCAGCTTTTTGATGAGGATTTTCACCATATCTGAGTCCTTGTGCTTTACATCCATATAAAGTAAAAAACTCTGGTAACTCATTGCTTTTACCCTGTGATAAAAACCAATTGTAAATATTAGAATCATACTGTGCAGTCAGAGCAAATGCTTTAGTTGCTAGATGTTTTCTATATTCTAATGTTGTCTGATTGTTATTTTTGATCATCTCAGCTTTCAGTGTTTCGTAATCTTGAATGCTAGAAATCACTGAAGTGAAATGAAAGTTTTTTGCTGTAGCTCTAATTAATGCTACTCCACCTATATCTATTTGTTCTATGATTTGCTTCTCACTTGAGTTGCTATTAACCGTTTTCCAAAATGGATATAAGTTAGTTATAAGCAGATCTATCGGCTTAATTTCTAGATTCTGCATTTCCTTTTCGTGCCTTTTTCGATCACAGAGTATTCCTCCATGAATTTTAGGATGTAAAGTTTTCACTCTGCCATCTAGTATTTCTGGAAATTGTGTGTAATCTGAAACTTCTTGCGTTTTTATTCCCGCACCTGATAGCACTTTATAAGTATTCCCTGTTGAGAGAATTTCTATTTGTTGCTGCATCAAAAACGATGCAAGTTCAATTATATTTGTCTTATCGTATACTGATATTAAAGCTCTTTTAATTTTCATATGGAAGGTTTCTTAAGATTATATCTAAGAAAAGAAAATTTGTCTATATATAGCTACTACGTCATACCACTGCGGTATCTCGTTGTAGATTCCGCTAACAAGCACATAGCTGTACGAACATTGTGATACAAGAGATCAAGAAAGATGTCATCCTAGTCCCCAGACACTGGGATGGCTTTGTTGCACCACTCAAGGAAAGAACAGGCAGTTACTGATGGAATTTGTTATAAAATAGATATTTAGCCGACAAAGGAAAAATATGCCAATAAGAATGAAAGTCAGTAACTGCAATGAATATAACAAATTTCTTCAAGAAAGGGGAAATGTTTTTCATTATATCAACGATGCCATTGAAAATTGGTACGAAAATAGTCCAAAAGTAGCAGGTGGCAACAATGTCTACAGCGACAAAGTAGTGATTCTAATTCACATAATAACCTATCTATTCAGGATTGGTCTTAGGCAAACAGTGGGATTTATAGAGAAATATCTTGAGCAAATAGGGAAAATTTTGCAAATTATCAGCTATTCGCAGGCTTCAAGAAGGTTTAAAAAGCTTAATATCAAAATCAACGACTGCAGAGTTGATAAGAACGATATGGAAGATATTGAAATTGCTATAGATAGTACAGGTATCAGCATCTACAATAATATTCCAGGCCATAGTAAGGCAAATGGTACAGATAGAAAGTATCGCCGCTATGAGCAAACAAGATGTAATGCTAGAGATAGGTAGTAAAAAAGTTATAGCTGCAAAATACAGTAGTGGAGTTTATTCCGACCACTATGGAGCCTGTGATCTTATTGAAAGAGTGGATACCAAGTATAACATAAGCACGATATATGCAGATAGATCGAAAGAAGTTATACAAACTGTGCGATGAGCTTGACATAAAGACAAGGATTCCTCCGCAAAATAATGCAGTAGAGCATCCAAAGTTGGATTATATGAATGAGAGAAATTCTACAATCAAGCTCATAAAGTCATATGATGAAGATGGTATGAAGAGGTGGAAAAAAGAGATAAATTATTGGAAGAGATCTTATATAGAAAGTTTTTTCTCGCGACTGAAGCAAATATTTGGATTTAGTTTTAGGAATAAATCTGAGATTAATCGTGAGAAGGAACTGCTACTCAAGTGTTATTTGCTTAACAAATTTACTGAAATAGGCATGGCTAAGTTTGATATAGCTTCATGAATTTATTATACATTACCCACTATCCGAAGAGCTGTGCAACAAAGCCCACTGGAATCCAGAAATTTTTTGAGAACAAAAGTTATGCTAAGTTTTTGTTGGTAAGAAAGGCTGGATAGCTACTTGCATGACAAGAGGAGAACTACTGGGATGACAAGGGGAGAGCTACTAAATGACATCTTCAATTTCTATGTGTCAAGCACTGAAGAGGTCTCTCCTATTTTCTCTTGATGAATAAATCTAAGTAGAGTATAGTAAAAATGCATTTATGTAGCGATTAATGAGCAACTTAGTTTTAGTCTATATAACTTTTTCAAACCTGAAAGAGGCTAAGACTATTTCTGAAGAATTGTTAAACGAGAAGTTAATTGCATGTGTAAATATATTTCCCAAAGTAAATTCTCTGTATTTATGGGAAGGTAAAATTAATAGTAATTGTGAAATAGTGGCAATTATGAAGAGCAGGAATGATCAGACTGATAAGATTGTAGAAAAAATCGAGGCAATGCATTCTTATGATCAACCAGCCGTTGTGATAATACCCATAGGAAAAGCGAATAAATCTTTTACTAATTGGGTTAATAATGTTATTGATATAAACAATATTGGGGTGTAGCCAAGTGGTAAGGCAGCGGTTTTTGATACCGCCACGCGAAGGTTCGAATCCTTCCACCCCAGCTTTATTAAAGTGTGCGTGAAATGATATCACTTTTTTATAAATTAAGGTTATTTAATTATATACTGGGCAGCTTGAAAGATATAGTTGTCAAGCTATTTCTTTTCACTCTGTATCTTTATACATCGAGCATTATGCTCATGTTTCTCACCAGTGGCTTTTGGTATGCTGTAGAGTTTAGCTCTTTCAAAAATGCATTTTACCATTTGTATCAATATTTAAAATGGTATTATGAAAATAGAGATGATTTGGGTTATGGAGTTTCTATTAGAATATTAGTAGCGTTTCTTACTCCGCATTTTCTCTACAAATTATTTTCTGGCACAGGCTGGAAGTCTTTTTTCAAGGAGAAGATAGTTCAGATACTCAGCACAAGAAGAAAAATGAGTAATAAACCAAATGGCAGTAGTTATGGTTATAGTAATAAGAACAGTTACGGTAACAATAATCTTCAAGAGGCAAAACGGAAAGTGAATATGATAAAGCAGCTATTAATCCAAGATATAGATGAAGCTATAGAAAAAAGATTAAATGATATTTTTCTTGGTGAGAGGGGTAAACCTCATTAAAAGGGCTTTATCTTTTTTAGAATTGGCTGTATTTTGTTTTTTACGTATAATGGATCGCAATCAGCCAGTATACATGTTTCAACAAAATCTTGACTGAAGTCTGATAGCCAGGAAATTGCTTTACGTTTCTCTACCAAGCTTTCTGTTTTTTTACAGTTACTTGCTGCATCAATCATTGCCTGTGATATCACTGATTGCCACAGTATGCAGTACCTTTGTATATCATCTAAAGTGCTATTTGCTTCGTGATGGTGAAAAAATTCTTTGAAATTGAAGTTATTTGACATTACGTACCTCTTTAAGTTGAAAATTAGAATTTGAAGTAGTGCGAAAGTTGTCTGCTGCAATGAGTAGCCTTTATGACAGTCAGACCGGGTTTTATGTGAGCTATAAATGTTTAAGAAATTATATCTGTTCAGATCTATGTGAAACCAGTGCTTCTTTTCTTGTTATCCGAGCTGGGATGGCTTTGTTGCACAGCTCTTCGGATAGTGGGTAATGTATAATAAATTCATGAAGCTATATCAAACTTAGCCATGCCTATTTCAGTAAATTTGTTAAGCAAATAACACTTGAGTAGCAGTTCCTTCTCACGATTAATCTCAGATTTATTCCTAAAACTAAATCCAAATATTTGCTTCAGTCGCGAGAAAAAACTTTCTATATAAGATCTCTTCCAATAATTTATCTCTTTTTTCCACCTCTTCATACCATCTTCATCATATGACTTTATGAGCTTGATTGTAGAATTTCTCTCATTCATATAATCCAACTTTGGATGCTCTACTGCATTATTTTGCGGAGGAATCCTTGTCTTTATGTCAAGCTCATCGCACAGTTTGTATAACTTCTTTCGATCTATCTGCATATATCGTGCTTATGTTATACTTGGTATCCACTCTTTCAATAAGATCACAGGCTCCATAGTGGTCGGAATAAACTCCACTACTGTATTTTGCAGCTATAACTTTTTTACTACCTATCTCTAGCATTACATCTTGTTTGCTCATAGCGGCGATACTTTCTATCTGTACCATTTGCCTTACTATGGCCTGGAATATTATTGTAGATGCTGATACCTGTACTATCTATAGCAATTTCAATATCTTCCATATCGTTCTTATCAACTCTGCAGTCGTTGATTTTGATATTAAGCTTTTTAAACCTTCTTGAAGCCTGCGAATAGCTGATAATTTGCAAAATTTTCCCTATTTGCTCAAGATATTTCTCTATAAATCCCACTGTTTGCCTAAGACCAATCCTGAATAGATAGGTTATTATGTGAATTAGAATCACTACTTTGTCGCTGTAGACATTGTTGCCACCTGCTACTTTTGGACTATTTTCGTACCAATTTTCAATGGCATCGTTGATATAATGAAAAACATTTCCCCTTTCTTGAAGAAATTTGTTATATTCATTGCAGTTACTGACTTTCATTCTTATTGGCATATTTTTCCTTTGTCGGCTAAATATCTATTTTATAACAAATTCCATCAGTAACTGCCTGTTCTTTCCTTGAGTGGTGCAACAAAGCCATTCCAGTGTCAAGCACTGATCTTCAATCTCCCTACATCTCTGCGTCACGCACTGAAATGACACCCTGAAGCTTTAGCTATAAATATTAAGCAAGCAAAAAAAGGCAAAAGAAGCCTCATGGAGATAGTTGCTCCACTCTTTTTACTTGATGCTGCTCAAGCAGGTCACTTGGATGTAGTAAAATACTTAGTAGAAATAGCAAACGCAGGTGTTAATTATGTAGTTAGTACTCTTAGTCTACCTCATTTTGACTATGAAAAAACTTCTCTTGGAAAAACTGCTCTAATGTTTGCTGCTAAAAGTAGTCATTTTGTATAGTTTTATCCAACTCAGACGTAGTTTAACCCTAGAATTTATCCTTTGCAATTGTAATAAGGTCTATAAACTACTGCAAATCCAAATTTCTATTTGATCTTACATTCTTATTATAATAACCTCTATGGATCACACAGCATTAGTCGTGTATCTGAACAGATACTTTTGTACATGGATCAGCTTTATGTGTACCAATTCTGTCTACTTCAAGTTTCCAGCAAAACTACTTTCTAATGTATTGCTTTCAATCAAGTTCTTTGTTAAGCTCACTGTTAGTGGATGTTCAATTATCTTAACATAAAAATCAAGGCAGCTTTAGGTATAAATACGAGTAACTCGTATAAGTAAAGAGGCTATAAGAAGTTTCTTACCATTCTATTCAAACGGGTTTTAAACTTTTGAAATGTCATGACATTGTTGATACGTTTGTCAAGAAACGACAGGGTATCTGCAAAATCTTCTGAATAATCATTGATAAAAAAAAGTATCGTACTTAAGTACACTCCAGCTAATATTGCTCTTTTTGTATAGTAGTTAAAATCTGTTGATTGATCATGAATGCCATACCAAATCGCGCTAACAGTTCTGTACAAGAGTTTACTAGAAAAATATGTATTTTGGGGTAATATAGAGAATGATAAAACATTTTTTAAAAACTCTCTGTAATTTTGTAACTTAGCATAGTTTGAAAGGCGTATTTGGACAGCTAACTTTATCCGCTCTCTTACCTTCATATCTTCTAAATTGGAATTCCAAAGTTCAGTTTCCATTGAGCTATTTAAGTCCTCTGCTATGTACTCCAAAGCACTATATATTCCATTTTGAAATTTACAAAAACTATTGGCTAGGTTAAGGTTCGTGCACACTTTCAATAAGGTTGCATCACTTATTCCTTCAAATGGAACAACCTTAATCAGCTCATCTACTATTAACTTTTGTTCCATACAATATTATACTAAACATCACATATAATTATACCTGAGATTTTCAAACATTCTGCAAAATGCTTCACCGCGCTCTTCAAAATTTTTCCACTGATCAAAAGAAGAACATGCAGGAGAAAGTAATATCGCTACTTCTTCTTTGCTATTTATGGCCTCTTCAAAAGCCAGTTTAAATGCGTTTTCTAGATTATAGCACTTCATATAATCTATTTTGTTCTCCATAATGTTTGCAAAAACTTCAGTTGATTCTCCAATAAGAAAAGCTTTTCTAATCTTGGTGAAATGCTTGCTTAATGATTCTATTCCGCCTTTTTTGCTTTTTCCGCCAACAATCCAGTATATGTTTTTATAAGATAAAATTGCCTTTTCGGTCGATTCTGCATTGGTTGCTTTGCTATCGTTGATAAAAAGTACATTATGTATTTTGCCAAGAAATTCATTTCTGTGTCTTAGCCCTGGAAAGGATTTGATTTCATTGACAATAGTGCTGCTATCTACTCCAAGTAACTTGCACACAGCGTGTGCAGCTACTATATTTTCTACATTGGATACTAGGTTTACTTTCATATCACTCATTGATAAGTTGTGATTCTCTAGTTTTAGCGAGATCTCCTGAATCTCAGCACTCCTTTTGTCATCCAAGTAGCTGACACTGGGATCCAGATAATTTCGATCTATACCAGTAATCTGTTCACTATAATCAAGCAAATTGTTATCTGCCAATGATATTAGATCTCTTGCACTACCCTCTGTCATCTGGGTAGTTGGCAATGGTTTTTCTTTTCTGGTCACGCGCTGGAATGACACCAGGGAATATGTTACTGAAATTGGAATTTTGTTCCCAGTGAATTTATTGAATACATCAGCGGTAATTTTGTTATCACATCCTATCACGGCAATCTTGCTACTGTTTATCAGTTTTAATTTAGTTGCTATGTAGTTATTCATACTTCCATGTCTATCTATGTGGTCTGGTGTGATGTTTAGCAATACAGAAATGTCTACATTAATTTTATTTATTAGCTCCAATTGAAAAGAGGAGAATTCAATTACATAAATTTCTGCATCTCTTTCTAAATCCAAAATAGGCACACCTAAATTCCCGCCAATAGCTACTTTTTTCCCTGTGGATTTTAATATGTGCCCTATTAGTGACGTGGTGGTTGATTTGCCATTTGTTCCTGTAATGCCTATAACCTTCTGATTTGTAGTTTTAGTTTCAAGAAATAGCTCAATGTCTGATTTTATTTTGCAGTCAAAGCTTCTTGCAAGTTTTACTACCCAATGCGTTGGTATTGGCACTCCAGGGCTCAAAATTAGTGTGCTTATCTCATGCCAATTATACTCATTGGGATGAGTAAAGTTACACTCTTTATATATCTTTTTTGCATTTGCTATTTGCTCTTTATTATCATCCCATGCATATATTTTTGCACTGCTTTTTGTTAGAGCATTAATAACGGACAAACCAGTTTTACCAAGGCCGAAAACCGCAACACTTTGATTTTTGTATTTGTTTAGTTGCACTTCTAGATAACTTATGCGAACCATTTTATAAAGATATAATACAAATTATAATGACTTCTTCCATAGTTTTTGGCAGTGCTTAACTTTATTGTCACAACCTTAGCCAATAGAAAACTCCTTGACACATTTTGCCAGCTCCCTTGCCATGACAATAAGAGTATTTATCCTTTAGAATTAATTAAGAGAAAGTTTTTTCTCGACTTGTTGTATAATTTGATAAAAGTGATCAAAATCTAAGCTTGCACTACCAATTAAAACTCCCAATAGATTTGGAATACTGAGCAAGTTTCCTATATTTTCTGAGCTGACTGAGCCACCATATATAATGTGTTTTTTACCAGTACACAATTTTATTATCTCTATCACCTCAGCAATTGCGTCATTATTTGGCACATTTCCTGTTCCTATTGCCCATATCGGTTCGTATGCTATGGTATATTCACCTTGTGTTGGCAAACGGTTTTTGCATTGATATTCTATTACTTCTTTTGTTTTTTTATTTTTATAATCTTCTGAGTTTTCACCTACACAGATGATTGGGTGTAATCCTGATTCTATTGCTGTTTTCGATTTAAGTTTTATTTCACTATCTTTTTCATGAGCCCTTTCAGAATGTCCAAGTATTACGTAACTACATCCTAGTTCCTTCAACATTCCTGCACTAATTTCACCTGTGTAAGAACCGAACTCTTTATGATGGCAATTCTGTCCTCCTATTTTAATATTGTTGTTCAACTCTATATTGCTTGGAAATGATGTAAAAGGAGGGCAAATTACTAATTTAGAGGTAATTTCGTTGCTCTTGTTGTTAAGTTTGCCTATAAAGTCAACAAATGAAGAACGTGTTCCATTCATTTTCCAATTTGCTACTATTAAAAAAGACATCAATTTTTCTTATATGAATGAGAGTGCCGGCTGTCGGACTTGAACTGACAACCTACTGATTACAAGTCAGTTGCTCTACCAATTGAGCTAAGCCGGCATTAAATACACTGACAATATACAATTATTGATGAATTTTCGTCAACTAATTTTTAAAATACTGCATACTAAGATCATATGAAAAAATTTTTACTGAAGCCAAAAAAGAGTCTAGGGCAAAATTTTATTTTATCGAATGAGATAATAAAAAGAATAGTTGCCTTAGCTGGTAGCCTGAAAGATTTTAATGTTATTGAAATTGGTCCTGGGTATGGTGCGTTAACAAGAGAAATATTGGCATATAATCCAAAGTTTCTACTTTCTATAGAAAAAGATAGTAGTTTAGTGAAACATCACGAACAATTGCTAAATGAGCATCAGGGAAAATATAGAATTATAGAAGCAGATGCACTTAATGTTGTAGAAAAAGAGCTGGTAGAATGTCCAGTCAAAGTCATTGCTAACTTGCCTTACAATATCTCAGTAGCGTTATTTTTAAAGTGGTTAAATAATATAAAATTTTTTACGAATTTGACGTTAATGTTCCAAAAGGAGGTAGCAGAGCGTATTACAGCAGAACCTAATTCTAAAGATTATGGTTCCCTATCAGTGCTAAGCCAGTTACTATGCGACATAAAAAAGGAATTTGATATTGAACCTAAGGAATTTTTTCCAAGACCAAAAGTATATTCTTCAGTAATTACAGTAAAACCTTTACCCACTCCAAGATTTGCAGTAAATTTAGAAACCTTAACAAAGCTAACACGTGCTGTGTTCGCTCAAAGAAGAAAGATGCTGAGAAATAGCTTGCAAAGTATAACTAGTGATGTCTCAACTACTCTTGAGAATGCTAAACTGAGTGGAGACGAACGTCCAGAAAGCTTAACTATTGAGCAGTTCTGTTTGCTAGCAAATAATATAATTATGCGATAAATATATTAGGAGCTACATACCTCTTCTATCCTATTTTGATCTAAAAATAGCTGGAGCCAGGCTAATTTTGCAAAAGCTCTATTGCAATTTCATTAATTGGCGTATAAGCTTTAAATAAAGCATATGAAAAAAATGGAAGCTTGTTATTCGTTTGACGATGTACTTCTCTTACCGGCCTATTCTGATGTATTGCCTCGTGATGCAGACACAAGAACTTATCTAACAAATAATATAGAACTAAATATCCCTCTCATATCCTCTGCAATGGACACTGTCACTGAATCAGGCTTTGCAATAGCTATTGCCCAACATGGTGGAATAGGTTGCATACATAAGAATTTATCAATAGATGAACAAGTGTTAGAAGTAAGAAGGGTGAAAAAATATGAAAGCTGGATCGTGTATAACCCAATTACAATTTCCCCAGATAAAACAGTTGCAGAAGCAGTTTCATTAATGAGAGAGTATAATTATTCCGGCATTCCTGTAGTTGATCAACGCAAGTTAGTGGGAATTTTAACTAATCGAGATGTGAGGTTTATTGAAGACCAGAACATGAATATAAAAGTTTCCGAGGTAATGACAAAAGATAAGTTAGTAACAGTTCGAGAGCAGGCAGTAAATAGCGCCTCAGCAATGAAATTGTTGCATGCAAATAGAATAGAGAAGCTTTTGGTTGTTGATGAAAATTCTTGTTGCATAGGTCTAATCACAGTTAAAGACATCGAAAAATACAATAGATATCCAAATTCATGTAAAGACAGTAAAGGTCGACTCAGAGTTGCCGCTGCAATTGGTACTGGTAAAAAAGACGGTATAGAAAGATGTGAAGCTTTGGTCGAAGAAGAAGTTGATGTGGTTATTGTAGATACCGCTCACGGTCATTCCGAGAACGTTATCAGCACTATTAAGGAAATAAAAAAGATGTATCCGAATACGCAATTAATCGGCGGAAATATTACAACAAAGGAGGCTGCTGAAGCGTTGATTGATGCTGGTGTTGATGCAGTGAAAGTTGGAATAGGGCCAGGATCAATTTGTACTACCAGAATAGTTACAGGCGTTGGTATGCCACAATTCTCTGCGATCAAGAATATTGCAGAGGTTTGTAAAACAAAAAACGTCAGACTAATTGCTGATGGTGGAATAAAATATTCGGGAGATGTTGCAAAAGCTATTGCAGCTGGTGCTGATACTGTGATGATAGGTTCAATCTTTGCTGGTACTGAGGAAAGCCCAGGTGAGATTATCATGTATAAGGGTAGAGCATATAAGGAATATCGAGGAATGGGATCTATTAGTGCAATGAAACGAGGGTCAGCTAGCCGTTATTTTCAAGATTCAAAACTTGATTTAGTCCCACAAGGAGTAGAAGCAAGAGTTCCTTTTAAAGGTCCAGCTTCAGGAGTGATCTGTCAGTTAATTGGTGGGTTGCAAGCTGCAATGGGTTACACTGGCAACCGTAATATAGAAGAGATGAAAAAAAACTGCAAATTTGTCACTATTACTTCATCAGGGTTAAGAGAAAGTCATGCTCATGATATAATCATTACACAGGAAGCTCCAAATTACGCTTACCAAGCATCTAATTTATCATCTGATTCAGAGTAAATACAATCCCCTTTTGAGTGGGTCATTTCAACACTGGTACACAATTGATATTAATATTAAGAGTCAAAAAGATGTCATCTAAGTGGCTGACACTGGAAAATCGATTGTAAATAAACTGACTACATAAAATTTTTGATCAAAATCAGTGCTATAAGTTGGAATAGCAACTTAAGGTAGATTGCCAGCTTAATATATTTTGATAAATCCAAATTATTTTAGCTATAAGAGAGCTTTGCTTTTTTGCTCCATCAGAATTGGCTTACTTTTAGTGATTCATGGAGTTAAAAAAGTCAGCATTGCTCTTTGTTAAAAGTAATTTGTCACGTAAAAACTCCATTGCTTCAACAGATCCCATAGGGTTAAGTATCCTACGCAATACCCATATTTTATTTAGTATGGCCTTATCAACTAATAGCTCTTCCTTCCTTGTTCCGGATTTTGTAATATCAATAGCAGGGAATATACGTTTATCAGCAAGTTTTCTATCTAGTATAATTTCAGCATTACCTGTGCCTTTAAACTCTTCAAAAATAACATCATCCATTTTTGAACCAGTTTCTATAAGGGCTGTAGCGATGATTGTCAAAGAACCACCATTTTCAATATTACGAGCTGCTCCAAAAAAGCGTTTTGGTCTTTGCAGCGCATTTGAATCTACACCGCCGGTTAGAACCTTTCCAGACGAAGGAATGACTGCATTATAAGCACGTGCAAGACGAGTTATAGAATCAAGCAAAATCACTACATCTTTTTTGTGTTCAACCATTCTTTTAGCTTTTTCTATTACTATTTCAGCAAGTTGGACATGACGGTAGGCAGGTTCATCAAATGTAGAGCTTACCACTTCACCCTTTACAGAGCGTATCATATCTGTCACCTCTTCGGGTCTTTCATCTATAAGTAATACTATTAGTTCTATTTCAGGATGATTTGTAGCTATAGAGTGAGCCATTTGCTGAAGCAATATCGTTTTTCCTGTACGAGGTGGAGCAACTATCAATGCTCTTTGTCCTTTTCCAAGAGGTGTAACTATATCTACAGCACGCATGTTTATATCTTTTTTATTATCTCCGCTACTGTTGTTTTCAAGGATGAGGCTTTTTTCAGGATAAAGCGGAAGCAAATTATCAAAATGGACGTACTTTCTTAATTCACTGATTTCAGTAGAGTTTATACTTTGAACCTTAGTTAAAGTAAAATATCTTTCTTTATCACCAGGTGGCCTTATTTCTCCACATGCCATATCTCCTGTACGTAAATTAAACTTCTTTATTTGGCCATTGGAAATATAAACATCATCGGTACTTGGAGCATAATTTGCACTTGATGAACGTAAGAAACCAAAACCATCAGGCAATATTTCCACTACTCCACTTCCTGTGGTTATGCCTCCTTCTTCACTCATTTTCTTCATTAAACTGAATATCATTTCCTGTTTTAGCATCCTGCCATTGCCTTTACCACTAGTTGAAATTTTTCTTTCTTCAGCTAGCTCTAACAATTCTTCTGCTGTTTTCTCTTTCAATTCGCTCAGGTCCAATGTTTTCTTGTTTTTTTCAGCACCTTCACTGGTCATTTGTTTTACTGCGTCAGCATTATGAATTTGTTCGCTTTTTTCAGGTTGACCTACAACCCCTCCTTTTGCTAAGACATCTTCATTGATTGTTGTCATAATCCTCCAAAAATTTTAATTGATGCTTACTAACCTAAAATGTGAATATAAAACAATAAATTAGGCTGAGCTAGTTTTCAGTGCGTATTTAGACTTAATTATTATTAAACTAGATACTTTACTTGCATTATACTGATAAAAACTAACAAGTCAAGTCAATTTAATATTAACAAAGTACAAGAATTTGAGAATCATCAATAGCTATTATTTATATTTTTTAATCTTTGTTTCTTCTCTTCTTCTACTTTCGCTTTTTCTACTTCCGCTTCTAAATTTTCCTGGCTACATAAACCAAGTAGTACAGGATCTTGAGGTTTGATATTGAGTATGTTATGATGAGATCTATCTCTTACCTGCTCAACTGTGTAATTTGTTGTACCAACTAGCTTAGCTATTACATTATTGTTCAAGATAGGAAATTTTTTTACCAAATAATAAATCGCATTAGGTTTATCTCTACGCCTTGCTGTGGAAGCAAAGGCAAGAAAGCTAATCGTCTTTGCCCTTTTTTTCATATTTTTTATAATCAAATTTGGTACACGATTTGGATTTTTTTTGCAATTATCGATTTCTTTTTCAGTAATTATTTCAGAAATAATAGGGTCATACTTTTCAACTTCTATTTCCTCATCAGCTATGTCTTGTACTTTTTCAAGGGATAACTTGCAACATTGTGCTATTTGATCAAAAGTTAAGCTAGTGTTATCAACCAACCAAGCAGCTACTTGCATGAGAAATTGTTCATTTCTATCTTTATTGTCTTTAGAAGATTCCATTGACATCGAAAAAACATCTCCCATTTTAATATTCCTTTGCTGTTATAGAAATAAAATATAAACCATTAAAACTAAAAAAGCATTAACTTTGTCATCCAATGGCTTTTTGGTTTATATTTCTTATCTCTTAGAACCTGTTCATAATCTTTTGAAGAGGAAAGAAGCAAAAGCAAATTTGTAGGCTAGTATTAAATTTACGCTCGCAATTTTTCCAAAGTCGCCTACATTTTTCCAACCAGGCAAAAGAAGATCTCTCAACAACCCATCTTTTTGGCAATACAGCAAAGGTGCTTCACCTCAACAGTTGCACCAATAGTTACTTTTATCTGTGTTGCAAAATTTTCTCCAGTGTAGCCTGCATCAACCAGTATGTTTTTAACTTCAGAGAGACTTTCTTTAGCATTTTTAACCATTGTCAAAGCACTGCTACGATCAGTTATTTCTGCCGTTGTTATATGAATTGCGTGTGTCAAACCTTGTGTATCAACTGCGATATGACGCTTTATTACTGAAATTTTCTTGCCAGCATCATAACCTTTTTCTTCAGCAGTATCGGTATTTTTTACACTTTGGGCATCAATGATGCAGAAGCTTGTTTTGGTATTTCGACCACTGTTCTCTCCAACCAATTTTTTTAAAGACAATTTCTAGAACATTTTCTCTATCTTCATTCGTTTTTTTACTCCATTTCTTGAAGTAATCGTAAAAATTTCGCCATCTTGGAAACTCTTTTGGAAGCATTCGCCATTGACAGCCACTTTTTAGTACATAAAGCACACCACAAAATAACTCATATAAACCTAATCTTCTTGGCTTTGTTTTCTTTCGCACGCTTTCTAAAATTAGTCTAATCTTTTCGAATTTTTCACAACTTATGTCACTTGGATATGTATTTCTCATAGTTTACCTCATATCAACTATACTTCATCTTACCATATTCATAGATCACTTACAGGCTCTTAGGTTAATATAAGCTTCCATTCAATTTAATACACTACAATATTACATATATTAGCTAATTTGTTAATAGATTTACAAATATTAAATTATTGCTATTCTAAATTTAAGTGTTAGTTAACTAAGTTTACAATGAGTATTAGAAATTTTTTTACCAAGGCAATCGTTCTCCTTTTAGTTTGCTTATTAATCTTTATGGGGATTGGCAATCTTTTATCAAATGATGATGAAAGGAAAGAATTAGCTAAAGTAGGAAAGGAAGTTATAACATCAGATGAATATAAATTACTATATCAAAATTATAAAAAGCAAATTTCTGGATCTGATGTAAGTAAAGAACAAGTAAAAAAGCTGAAATATGATTTACTTAACGCACTTATAGAGCAAAAACTATTGTTTAACCTAATTAGCGAACTTGGATTAAAAGTTGGAGAAGAATCTATCAAAAGCCACATAAAAAATACCAAGTACTTTCAGGACGATAAAGGAGAATTTGACCATAATAAATTCCATCAAACTCTAAATAGCCTGCATATAACAGAAAAGGAATATATAGAAAAACTAGAGAAAATCCTGCCTGCAATGATGTTCATGACTTCGTTATTTAAAGATAATTATCCGGTAACTTTTGGTGAGAGTGTTGATGAGCAGATATACAAAAATCGCTACCAAACTAGAGTAGTTGATATTGTTAAAATAACTGAGAATGCAATTACAGACGTTCCTGAACCAGATGATCAAGCCTTACTTGATTTGTATGAAAGAAATAAGTCCAATTTTTATTACCCTGAGTATCGAACTGCGCAATACATTTCTCTGGATCAAAAATATTTTGAAGATCAAATCAGAATTTCAGATGAAGAGGTTGATAGTATAATAGAACATCAGGAACTTAAAAATCAAAGAGACATATTCAATGTGATATTTCCTACCAAAGAAAAAGCTGAAATAGCAAGAAGAGCACTTGAAGAAAGTAAAGCAAGCTTTGAACAAATAATAGAAGAGTTTAATAAAGTGAAACTCGATGAAACCAGAGTAAATAATATAACTAAGGATTTCTTACCTGAAAATATGAGAGAAAAGGTATTTGCTCTCAAAACAGGTGAAGTAAGTGAAGTTTTAACAAGCAATTTTGGATGGCACGTAATAAAGGTAGAAAGCATACATCAAATCTCTGATGAAGACTTGGTTGATTTAAAAAAAGACATAAGGTCAGTTTTAACCAATCAAAAGTCTTTTGAAAAAGTCAATGATTTCATAAATCAAGTGAATTATAAGATATACAATGGTGCAACGATTGAAGAAATCTCCAATAATTACAATTTACCTATACAAACCATTGGTCCAGTAGATGCTAGTGGGAAAGACCAAAGTGGTAATGAAGTAGGAAATTCCAGTGATTTCATTTCTTTCATTTTTTCACGCGAGAAAGATCAGAAGAGTTATTTTAAGGGTGTTGGAGATACTGTTGTTGGTGTAAAAATCAGTGATATCGTTCCTCCTAAATTACAAAATTTTGAAGAAAGTAGGGAATCAGCCATAAAGCTTTGGCGTAGTGAATTTATAAAAGAAAGAATGTTTAAAATGGGACAAGAAGTAGCAGTTCAACTAAGAGAAAAGACAGATTTGGAAGAAATGCAAGGTATAAAATTGGTTAAAGGCCAGCAAATACAACGCAATGAACAAAACTACCCTTTTTCTTTCATAGAAGAGATTTTCAATATGAAAACAACTAATTCGGTAACAGATCCTATTCAATACAATAATGAAATTATAATAGGCGTTCTAAAACAAATGCATTCATCAAATGGTAAATTAAACATGCTTGACACCGGAAAACGTGTGATGATATCGCTAAAGGAACAGTTAATTAGCTATCTAAAATCAAAGTATAGAGTAGAAGTTAATCATGCTATGATTGATGATATATAAAAAAGTTTATTATCTTCCTTTTATGAGTGATTAGAGGGGGCTATATTGTATTTTTAGGTAAAAGAGGTACAATTAGTTTGACTTGAGCTGTTTATTGTATTTAAATTGTAATTAATATATGAATAAAGGTTGACATGGCAGTTAAAATAAGGTTAGCAAGGTTTGGGGCAAAGAAACGTCCTTTTTATAGGATAGTTGTAGCCGACTCACGAGCACCAAGAGATGGGCGCTTTATTGAGAGAATAGGACAATATGATCCAATGTTGCCAAAAGACAATAAAAATCGTGTTGTGGTAAAAGCTGATAGATTAAAACATTGGCTAAGTGTAGGAGCGCAAGCAACTGAAAGGGTAATGTGGTTCATTAAAAAAGGCATAGTAGATTTAGAAACAGAATCGAAAAAAATAGAAAAGAAAAAAGTTGAGAAAGTACAAGGGCAAGAAGCATAAGTCCTCTTAAATGCTAAACACTGATTTAACAAAAAGTAGTAAATTAGATGATATTGTATCTTCTGATTTATTGGCTATGAATGACTTTATCTTCAAAAATGTCAATGATGAAGGTACTAAGCTTGCTACCGATATTACATCTCATCTTATTAATTCAGGAGGAAAAAAGATAAGGCCTAAGCTCATTTTTATTATGTGTAAAATGCTGAATTACTCTGGAGAGAGTAGGGTCAACATTGCTGCATCGGTAGAATTTATACACAACGCTACTTTACTTCATGATGATGTGCTTGATGAAAGTAAGGCACGCCATGGAGTTGCAACAGCAAATAAAATTTGGGGGAATAAATCAAGCATTTTAGTTGGTGATCTATTATTGACCTTAGCATTTAGATGGCTTATAGAATGTGGGAATTTAAGTGTTCTCTCTATTTTATCTAAGGCATCTAATTTGCTTGTCAAGGGTGAGATAAAGCAGATGACAACGCGTTTTGACCCTAACACAATTAGGAAAAATTATTTTAATATCATTGGAGAAAAGACAGCATCTTTATTTTCTGCATGCTCCGAGGCTGCATCAGTAGTATCTGGAGCCACAAGTGACGAAACAGAGAGGCTAAGGAATTTCGGGTTTAATTTTGGTATGGCATTCCAAATAATTGATGACGTGCTAGATTATACTGCTAATCAAGGCACTTTAGGAAAGCAACTTGGAAAAGATTTCTTTGAAGGTAAAGTTACTTTACCTTCTATTATAGCATATGAAAAAGGCAGTCCATCAGAACAAAAATTCTGGGAGAAATCTTTTTCTTCAGCTAGACACAATTTTGACCAAGCATTACAATATATTAATCATCATAATGCCATTCATGTTTCTATGGAAGAAGCTAAACACTATATTAATATGGCGCAAAGTAATATTGATACTTTTTCTGATTCTCTTTATAAAACTGCTTTGATTGACTTTTTAAATGCAAGCATAGAAAGACAAGGATAGCTAACGCTTGATATTTTTAGATTGATTGTTATATATTTATTAAGTTTGTAAGGGTGAATGATATGTCAGATAGTAATAAAGAGAAAAAAAAGAAATTTGCAGATATGGTCAGTAAACGAAAAGGGGATGATCAAGAAGATCAGCAAACAGGTGATTTAAGTGAAGAGCTTAATATATTAAAAGAACGTGCAGTTCAGCTTGAAGATCATTTACGTCGCGCTGTTGCGGATAATGAAAACGTTAAACGTATAATGCAAAAGCAAATTAGCGATGCAAGTGATTATGCAGTCACAAAATTTGCACGTGATATGATCGACTCTTGTGACAATTTAAAAAAAGCAATGGAAAACTTGAAAGATGGTGATCCTATTCATGAAGGAATAAAAGTGGCGCACCAAAAGATTGTGAGTGATCTAAAAAAACATGGAATAGAAGAAATAGATCCAATAGGTAACTCTTTTGACAGCAATTTACATCAAGCTGTTGTGGAAAGAGAAGATAATGAAAAAGAGCCTGGCACTATTGTAGAAGTACTACAAACTGGTTATACCATTAAAAATAGGTTGCTTCGTCCTGCAATGGTTATTCTTTCTAAAAAATCTGCTGATTGCGAAAGTAACTAATAAAACACTCAAGATATGGAAGAAGTTGTCTTCTCAGGTATTCAGCCAAGTGGAGTATTACACTTGGGCAATTATCTTGGTGCAATTAAGCAGTGGATAGGCTTGCAGGATAAATATAAATCTCTTTTTTGTGTTGTTGATCTGCATGCAATCACAGCAAATAAGCTTCCCGCAAATGAATTAAAAAATAATATTTTTAAAGTAGCAGCAACTTATATTGCATGTGGAATAGATCCGGAAAAGTCGATTATTTTCAATCAATCCGCAGTTAGTGGTCATGCAGAATTGGGCTGGCTGCTAGGGTGCTATACACCAATTGGTTGGCTTAATCGTATGACTCAATTTAAAGATAAGGCTGGAAGCGATAGACAAAAAGCTTCTCTTGGGTTATATAGCTACCCAGTACTTATGGCTGCGGATATATTGCTGTATCAAACTAAATATGTTCCTGTTGGCGATGATCAAAAACAGCATTTAGAACTTGCACGTGATATTGCATCAGCTTTTAACAATCATTATAAATGTAGTCATTTCATCATACCTGAAATCTTAACTTTGGATTGTACATCAAGGATAATGAGCTTAAGAGATGGAGCAAGCAAGATGAGCAAATCTGATTCTTCAGAATACTCATGCATTAACCTTGACGATACAGATGACTTGATTGTCAAGAAAATAGAAAAAGCAAAAACAGATTCAATTCTAGGCTTTGATTTTGCTACTTTAAAGTGCCGTCCAGAAGTAAACAATTTGGTAAACGTTTATTCAGTGCTTAGTGATTTAAATGTGGAAAAAGTGTGTGAAGAAGTGAATAAACATGATATGAAACACTTTAAAAAAGAGTTAGCTGACTTAATCATCAGTGTTATATCACCCATACGTGAGAAGTTGAACGGTCTTTTGAGGGATCAGCTCCATTTACATAAAATATTAAAAGAAGGTACAGAAAAAGCAGCAGAGATTGCAAATAACAATATAAAAAAGATCAAGGATATTATAGGGTTTGTTCAATAGGTTACAACTATTTCTTCCCATGGCTTTCAAATCGTGCAGCTATTTTCTTTACACTAACATGAGTGAGAAGAGGTTTTTTACTAACCGGAAGTTTAGAATCGGACTTTGCTGTTATGGGGTTCATTTTAGATCTTTTATTTCCTACCGGAAATGAGTGAGATTGGGAGGCAGTTTCTTGCGATGGTGCAGGATCTTTCTTCATACCGATATCTGCTTGTGTTGCAGGGGTGGCTTTGCTCTTAGCAACTTGATTTTGCTCAAACTTTCCTACTATTGACTTTACTCTACCGTCCTTCTTGCTATTTACTTTTTCTTTTATAATAACCGCTTTTACTTCTGATGATGCTTTATCAGCAGATTTTTTCAGGATTGGTTTACTTTCAGCTGATTTTTGCGAAGTCACTTCTACTATTATTGGTTTCGTGCTCACTTGTTGATCAACAATATCTAGCCTTTTAGGATTTGACAGTATTTCAGATTTATCTTCTTTAGTTTCTTGCTTAATTTCTTGATTGGTAGCGTTTAGCGCTGGTGGCTCTGGAGCCTGTCTCTTTTTATATCCTCTTCTTGTTCCTGCATTTTTCTTAGGTTTCGTTTTGTGAGTTGGCTCCTTTTTAGCTAACTTTGAGTCTTCCGAATCTTTTGTTGAAGATTTACTACTTTTCTCTTGATAATTTGATATTTCCTCATTTCCAGACTCTTCACTTAATGAACTTTCATAGCCTGAATCTTCAGGAGATACATTCTCTATTTCTGGTTTAAAGTGTACCTTTTTTGAGGCAGTAGGAGGTGGCGGAGGTGCCGTTGTTGGCCGTTTTATTTTCTTCATACCTGATTTTCCTGCCGGCTGTTTTCCTTTTTGCAGCTTAGGAGTATCTTCCTTCTGCTTTGATGTCGTTTTATTTTCCGTGCTTACTTCGTATGATTTATGTTCTTTATTGCCTTTTCCACTCTGTTTCGAATCTAAAATTTCTTTAAGTCCTTTCTTGAATAGATTAATTGTACTTAAAATATTTGTGTATTCGGCTGCTTTTTCTATAGTGAAACCTGATAATTCATCACCAACAAAATTTTTTATGTCATTATCATTAGTTGGAATATCTTTTCCCAAGACTCTATCTAATATCCCTTTTAATGTTCCAATAAAACCGAGTGGCTTTGTGCTCAAAGGTTCTACATAATTATTCAAGTCGCTATATATAACAAATTTGGCTACATCTTTTGCGTTGTTTGTAAAATTCTTCAGAGCTTGAGATAAATCTTTCAGTGTTTCATCATATTGTTCATTAATTTTTTTTGTATCCTTCAGCTTTATGACTCTTATCAAAGAATTGAGATTTTTATCATAATTGTCACTTTTAAATAGATCACTCATACCAATTACTGTTTATCGTTTACTTAAATATAAATTCAAAGTATTAAGACCGAGTAAATGTTATATGACTTATCCTCTGACTCATAAACGCTTGCGTTCCTTAATGTGCAAAAAATTTCAATAATCTTCAATCAGCAATAGTATAGAAATCCAAAAAACAAGTAGCTAACACTGGAATCTAGGAATTATGATTGGGCACAAGTTGATGAGTATAGTTGTTTTATGTTGAAATACAGCATTTATGGAAAGATTAGATGTCAGTCTAGAATGACACCCTTTCTGGAAAACTCGGATTACAGTGTTTGTATAACTTAATAATTAGAAACTAAAGGAGTTCTTTTTTAAAAAACTTAAGTTATACTTATAAGTATTTGATATCTTTTGTAGTGATTATGTCGAATTTAAGCTGCCTTTATGGCGATAATGTCGAATTTGTGGAAGAAATTTATAGCCGTTACTTGCAAGGCGATAAATCAATTGGAGAAGATTGGCACAGAATTTTTTCGAGCAATTTAGAAGTTAATAAAGCAGAACCCTGCAGGGCACAGAATGAAGCTAAGGTAGATGTTGATGATTTAGCAAATTTTTTCAGATTTTATGGTCACTTTTTTGCAGACTTAAATCCATTATCACCGCATGTAAATAAGGAAATAGATTATCAAAAATACTTGAATCTTTCTCCTACAAGTGACACTAGAATCTACAGAGATATTTACTGCAAGAATATCGGTTTTGAATTTATGCATATTTCCTCTTATGAGGAAAGAGTTTGGCTGCAGGAGAAAATTGAAAATCAGGTCTATACGCTAAGCCCTCAGGATAAAAAAGAAATACTAAGGCACTTGATTGAATCTGAGATGTTCGAGCAATTTCTCCATATGAAATTTCCTGGATATAAGCGTTTTTCTATCGAAGGTGGGGAGTCAGCCATTGTTGCAATTGAAAGAGTTATTAGTGATTCTGCAGCTTTTGGTATTGAAGAAATAGTTCTTGGTATGGCCCACCGAGGACGGCTCAATGTTCTAACCAAAGTGATGGGAAAAGATTATGCGGCAATGCTGTCTGAATTTCAAGGCAACCTTGCATATCCAAGTGGTCTTGAGGTGTCTGGTGATGTCAAATATCACCTTGGTTACTCTTCTGATCGAGCACTTGCTGGTGGTAAAAAAATACACTTAAGTTTATGTCCTAACCCATCTCACCTTGAGGCGGTAAATCCGGTTCTAGCTGGAAGAGTAAGAGCAAAACAAAATACGAGATCTGTGCTTGGCATATCAATTCATGGTGATGCAGCTTTTATCGGGCAGGGAGTGGTTGCTGAAACCCTGACTTTGAGCAACATTGAAGGTTATAAAGTTGGTGGTATCGTGCATATTGTCATTAATAACCAAGTTGGTTTTACTGCAAATCCTAATTGTGCACGCTCATCTTTTTATTGCACTGATGTAGCAAAATCAATAGAAGCTCCAATATTTCATGTTAATGGAGATAATCCAGAAGCTGTGAGTTTTGTTGCGAATTTGGCAATGGAGTATGTGCAGAAATTTAAAAAGGATGTGGTGATTGACATAATATGCTACCGCAAATATGGCCATAATGAAGGCGATGAGCCAAATTTTACTCAGCCACTTATGTATAAAGCAATATCAAAGCATAAAACTCCAGGCACGCTGTACGAAGAGAAGCTGACTGCAGAGAAAGTGCTAGGTAGCGATGAAGTAAGTAAATTACGCAGCGAATTTAGAACAAGATTGGATAAAAGCCTTACTGAGTCAACGACTTATACTCCGAAGAAAGCTGACTGGTTTGATGGAGTGTGGTTAAAACTCAGGAGAGCAAAGTTGAACGATTTGAGTGAATATTATACGGACTCTGGTGTTTCACCAGATGAGCTAAAAAAATTGGGTGTACACATAAATAGCAATATTCCAAGTAGTTTTAATCTCAATAATAAAGTCAGAAGAATACTTGATGGCAGAATAGACAGTATAAATTCCGGTAGCAACATAGACTGGGCAACTGGTGAAAGTCTTGCATTCGCGTCATTGCTTAAAGAAGGAATAGGAGTGCGCTTGTCAGGACAAGATTCTGGTCGCGGTACCTTCTCGCACCGTCATTCAAGACTTGTTGATCAAGTAACAGAAGAAACGTTTATTCCACTGAACAACATAAGTGAGAAGCAAGCTCGCTTTGAAGTTATAGATAGCGCACTATCTGAGTATGCTGTGATGGGTTTTGAATATGGATATAGCCTTGATTCTCCTTATTCACTTGTGCTCTGGGAAGGGCAGTTTGGTGATTTTGCAAATGGCGCGCAAATTATGATCGACCAATTTATCTCATCTGCAGAAACAAAGTGGTTGCGGTCAAGTGGTCTAGTTCTACTTTTGCCTCATGGTTATGAAGGGCAGGGGCCTGAGCATAGTTCTGCTCGTATAGAGAGGTTTTTGCAGCTCTGTGCAGAGGATAATATGCAGGTGGTTAATTGCTCTACTCCTGCGAATTATTTTCATGCTTTACGCCGACAAATTAATCGAGATTTTCGTAAGCCTTTAGTGGTGTTTACACCTAAATCACTATTGCGTCATAAAAGCGCAGTTTCTAACCTTTCTGACTTTGAAGGAAAATTTCTTACGGTAATTCCAGAGTGTAGAACAGGTTTAGTTGCAAGTGATAAAATACGTAAAGTTGTAATATGTAGTGGTAAAGTTTATTACGACATAATTGAAATGCTTGAAGCACAAAAAATAAACGATATAGCAGTAGTGCGTTTAGAACAATTTTATCCATTCCCGGCCGATAAACTAAACAATGAACTCGAAAAATATAAGAACGCTGAAATTATATGGTGTCAAGAGGAACCAAAAAATATGGGAGGATGGTTCTTTGTCAACCCATTGATAGAAGAGGTATTGTCTGGCCTCAATGCTCAAGCAAAAAGACCTAAGTGCATTGCAAGACCTGCTGCTGCATCTCCTGCATGTGGTTATGCTAATATCCATGCTCAGCAACAAGCAGAAATTTTGAAGCAAGTTGCGCAGGTACAACTGTACAAACACTGAGCGGCTTCAAGCAGACTTATTAATTAGACTCTAGCACTTAGATAACTTACAACAATCAAACCTTTTATATACTCATACAAATATAAAAAGACTTTTATTTTTTTATAAAAGTATAATATTTATTAAGATTTTCATTTATTTTTCTCAAAGTAGTTAATATAGTAAATATTAATATTAATTAATATAAGATATATATGAGGACAAAAACATTTGAGAGGCTAATAGGGCAAACTAGACTACGCAGCGATAGCAAGGCTAAAATCATACGGTTAAATAGAGACAAAAAGGCTTTTATAGATGAGGATAAAAAGTCTATCGAATTAGCTGAGGCTATTTTTGCAGAAAATAATATGTTTCGTTTTCGTAAACCAGGTCCTGCTACGGATTACATTTTGCACAAACTAATAAATGATAGAAAGCTTCTCGAGGAAATGAAAGATAGAGGTACAAGTATAATACGTCTTTTTTCTTTGCTATCAATGTATCGTGGTCTTCCTAAGTGCTATGTTGTGAGAAAAGAAGGGTGTATTACTGAGTTTGGAATACTTACTTATATTGACGAATGTTTAGAATCAGTACCTTTAGAAGATTTTATACTTATTGAGTCTTCCTCGTACCTAGAGTACATTTTGTTTGATAATGATAATATCAGAAATAGGTTAGCTGAAGATTTGACTGAAGATAAAACAAAATTAGATATTTTCGTAAATGGAATTTTAGCAATAAATAGCTCGAATTTAGTATTATCTTGTATCAACACAATCGAGGCTTTTAATGAGGAAGCTAGAAATTTTGTCAATCACATACAGAAAACCAATAGGATGGACTACCTCTTTAAGGAAAATGGTACAACACTTGTAAAGTTAGTTCTAAAAGAATTATTAAAACTTTCTATTTTACAAGAAAGAGAAAACACTACATTGGAATTTCCTCAAATTTCGAGTGTGGAACATTGTAATGGGCGATAGACTTTAAAATGTGCAAGGCTCATTTAAATATGAGCCTCAGTATCGCTTAACTTTTATGGAGCATACTTTAACTTTATTTCACTTCCACCAAGGGAATATTGTTCCAGCTATTGCTGCCATAGTTATCAATAGAAGCGTTTAGGTAATCTGTATCAAATCGTACTGGTACATCAAATTCGAAGCTTGCGGTGATTATTGTGCCTTTTGCTGGTGGTTTCATAAATGCTATTTCTCCAGTTGAATAATTCACTGAATATTTTTCTGTCTTTTCACCATATAGGTAAATTTTTATTGTATCATGCACTGGCTTTTTAATAGTTCGTATATGCTTGTCTTTTCCACTTATGTAAGTTTTCATCAGTTGAAAGATCGTTTTTTTATCGTCTCCTATGCCAATTTCTTGATTGATAACTGTAAAGTCTGACCAATCCTTAAAACGAAATCCTATTGCTTTACCTTTTCGTGCCTGAAAAAATGTTATGAGTTCTGTTAGCTGCTCGTTTGACCTAACTCCATAAGCTATGTTATACCTGGCACGTGCACGAGACCAATTGATATTGCGCTGCTCACAACCATTATGAGTTGTTACAACGTCAGTGGAAAATTCAGGTCCTCCAGTAGAGCCATAAGATATATTTTCTGGAAATCTAATTTCTGTAAATGACATATGCCCTCCTGTAAAAATAAAGTTGAGTTGATATAGATGAAGTAGGAAAGATCTTAAATTTTTGAAGCTGCTTTATCAATCAGGCTATAAATTTTAAATCCCGTTTCTTCTAGAAAAGTAAAGGTGTTGTTTTCTCCTACCTTACCTTTCAGTTCGTTAATGTCTTGATGACTCTGCGTTAACTGATATACACAAACACATGCAATGGCTAAAGCAACTCCAGCAAGACATGCTAAAGGCATTGGTTGAGTAAAAACAGCAGCTATAGCAGATGCTGTGAATGCTATAGCTGTTATTACAGCAGCTATGCTATAAATAGCTTCTCTTCTGTAACTATTGATTAATTTCTTTTCTATTTCCTCTTGTTGTGTTTCTTGCCCTTGTTGATGAGAAATAGTAATTACTGTATCTGTATGAATTGGCTCACTAGCGCTGGTATTAATTCTCTCTTTTTGTGTTTCATGATCTTGCACAATTGCTGATTTGCTAGTTCTGATATTATATTGTTCTTCTTGCTCTGATTGATCAGAAGCAGAAGCTTCTGTAACCTCACCAAAGATTTCTTCATTAGAAACTGATTGATTTTCTGTTATATCAGAAGGGATTTTGCTAAGAAGTGGCACAAAATGCCTCATGTAATTCACTACTCCTACAGTTTTTTTGCTACTATCTATCTCTAGTTGATTGAGATTTATATCTTGTATAAAAACTTCTGGATCATCATCATGTGCTGTAATTTTAGTTACCGTAACTTTTTGACTATCTTCCTCTATTGAATAAATATAAAGTTCCACTTTGTACTTGTCGCATATCATTCTCCCTTCAATCTCTGGACGACCCCATATAGCTAGAGAATTAGTTTCTGTAGACATATTTTTAATGTTGTTTAGATATTTAGAAAAAGACTTGGAATTATCTGGCTTAATAGTAACTTTTTCTCCTTTTTCTTTTCCATCTTCGCTTATTTCTTCTTCATCTTCGCTTATTTCTTCTTCTTTATCTTTACTTGTTTCATATTCGTTATAGTCTTCTAGTAACAAATCATTATCTGTGCCATATCTACTTTTCAAAATCTCTAAAATCTTCCCTTCTCTATCTTCACGATATTCCTCTAGTAACCAGCTGAAAAACTCCTCTTCTGTATATTTGGTTATTATTTCTTCACCTTTACACCAGTCTGTTTGTGCAGATATGCCTTTTTCATCTTCGCTATTTCTTTCCTTCGCTATTACTTTGCTATCCAAATTTCCTTCACCTACAAAATATCCTCCTTCTTCAGCATCTCCTGTTATTTTTTTATAAACCCACGAATTTGCATTTGCTTTAGCATAATTTTCACAATCTTCTCTTAATGATTTTGCGGTAAAACGATGACCAGGTTTTATATTTAGCTCATTCAATCCTTGAGCCAAGGAGTCAAAAAAGCAATCTCCTTCTGATATAGAAGCTCCTATTTTTAGCTTTTCAGGATAAGCTTTCTTTAGATCAGTCAATGAATTACTTTTTTTTGTTTTTTGTGCCCGAAATTTATCAACTAGTCTTCCTAGCCTTTGAGAATAAAAAGAGTCTAGATTATTCAATAAAAATTGACTTAATTTTGTGCTTTTTTCGACTTGCCGAAAAAGAGCAATTGGTTTTCTGTTGAAATTTTTCATGTTATAACTCCAAAATAATGATTGTATTTTAATAGATTAATCAGCCTAGGAAGGCTAATTACTTAAGGTCGTGCTGTGTTGCAAGCAAACATCACCTACTTTTCTTGAACTAATATGTAGCCTATACATATTGTTACTTAGTATATCTTAACTATACTTAAACTCTCTTATGCTGTCAAGCAGGGAATTTATTAATCTTTTAACTCATCCACTTTTTTGCGTAGCACATTTAAATCAGTTGCTCCTACAAAAAGACTATCTCCAATTATCAAAAAAGGTGTACCGCCTACTCCTAAATTCCTTACTAAAAGTTTGCTGTTGTTTATCATTTGCTCAATTTTGTCTGCATTATTTTTCATAGAGTTATTAAAATCGTTCTCGTTAATCCCTATATTTTTCACTATACCTAATATAGTTTTATCTGAAAATTCTCCTCTGTGATCTAGTGCAGCATAGTGAAAATCTAAGTACTTTTCTTTATCGATAAAATAAGTTGCTAAAGCACCTTTTGCTGCCTTTAAAGAATTGTTACCAAGTATTGGAGCATCTCTAAAGATATACTTAATTTTGCCATCATTGATCAATTGTTTTACATCGTTCTTTATAGCTTTGCAATATCCACAAGAATAGTCAAAAAAACCTACAGCTATGATATTGCTATTTTCATTTCCCGAGTAAGGATAAGTGGAGTCGAATATTTCATTTTTATGCTGAGAAATTTTATTTTTGGTTGCATTAGCATAACTATTTTTAGCTGACTCTTCCTGGAGAGCTTTTAGAACTCTATCAAAATTTTTACTGATGTAATTATCCAATCTCTCACCTATATAATCATCATTTAAGTTCTGACTGCGGTGTGAAAGCCAATTGTTTATTACTGGTAAACTTGCTACTGCAAGTATAAAAATCAATAAAAATGGTATCTTAGACATATACTTACTTAAAGAATACAAATATTAAAGAAATGCTTAATGTTAAAACATTTTTATCAAGAAATGCAAACTTTATAAAATGAAATTTAAGATATTTTTGTAAAGTTCATCATAAGATTTGGTGATGAAAAATTTTGCAAAGTAAGGCATTTATAAAGATTTAGATAGTCTTTACCGCTATTTCTAGCAAATTGTAAGCAAAAAAGTTGATTATCTTGTAATCGCTGCATATAATATCGGTAAGCGCGTCGCTAAGTAATATGAACACACTAAGTCTTACATTTCCGATAGTGTTGTTCGGATATAATAGAATGATTTTTCAATAAATGTAAGTAAAAAATGAGGTTTTTAAAAGCTGTCTTTAACTTAGCAATGTTAGCATTTTTTGTAGCTTCGACAGCTGAAGCAAGGTGGAGTAAGTACGAAGATGCTTCTGTCGAGGTTAAGTTTTCTAATGTTAACATTAATGTTAATAGAGATGGTACCTACGAAACGGAAGTAGAACTACAAGCAAAAATACTCAAGGAGTCTGGGCGTGATAGATTTTCTCTGTATAGTTTAATCTACAATGATGATAGTGCAGATTTGACTGTTTTAGAAGCTAAAACAGCTTATAACGGAGAAGAATATATAGTAACTGAAGACATGATGGAGGATAAACCGCTGGCTAGCCCTAGCAAAGGTTTCGATCAGTTAAGGCAAGTAACTATATCGTTTCCTAAAATAGAAATTGGTACAGAAGTATATTTAAGGTATAAACAAGTTAACAAAAAGGTTCCTGTTGATAACTTTTATGGCTTGAGCTTTTCTTATCATGGGGATTATTTACAAGCAGAAAATACTAAAATCAATTCTGAATTACCCCTGGAGATTAAAGTTAATGATCCAAGAGAAGTATTAGAAATCGCTGAGGAAAAAAATGATGATATACACTCTATAAGCATTGCTTTAAAGAAAGCAGTTTATGAAAACACAACAAATGAACCACATAATGGAATATTGAACATAAAACACAACACTTGGGTATCACTTTCAAGCTTATCTGAATGGGAGGATTTAGCTAAAAAATTAGCTCCTGGATATCATAGCGTTATCAATCAGCCGCTTCCTGCAACTTTTGAAGCTATAGCAGAATTTGCTGACAATGAGAGTACCGATGAGGAGAAAATTAATGCAGTCACTTCTTTATTGAATGAAAAAGTTCAGTACATGGGAGACTGGCGTACAGTGTCAGGAAAATTTTTTCCGAGAGATTTGGAGAAAATTGCTGATTCTCAAGTCGGGGATTGCAAAGACTTTTCTGCTAGCACGGCTGCTATTCTGCAAAAACTTGGTTATAAAGTTCAACCTATTTTAGTTATGAGAGGAACTACTAGCACTTCTAATCCTGAAGCATTACCTAATATGGGTAATTTTAATCATGTGATGCTCAAAGTAACAAATAGAGATGGAAAAATATATTGGATCGATCCAACTAATACCGTCAGTATGGCACAGGGTATTTTTCCAGACATTGCTGATAGGAACGCTCTAGTACTCGATTCTGAGGAAGCAGATTACATAAAGATTCCTGCTGTACAAGGTGAAAATTCAAAAGTGATATCCCATAGTGAATTAACTATAGAAGATAATGTTGTAAATGAATATGGCCAGCTTACCGTGCAAGGGGAAGCAGCCTTAGGCTTAACAGGGGTTGGATTGTATTATTCAAATGAGCAATTAAGGGATTCTGTTTTTCGTATGATTAGTGGAGTATATCTTGATGAAGAAGAAAAGAAGTTCTTAGAATTGCCTGACCTTACTTTACGTAATGTAGAAGATCTTACAATCAAATATGAGTTTCAGCAAAAAAATAAGATTTTTAAGACAAATCTAGGACCTGCTTTGAATTTAGGAGATAATTGGCTTAATGATGTTGTCAATACAGCTTCTGACCAAGTGTCAGATCTTTTTATTGGTGTTCCTAAAACTAAGGAAAGCCATATGATAATAAAAGATATCAAAATTAAAAATTGTGAAAATTTGAATTTTGAAATAAATTCTCCTTGGTTATATGTAAATAGGTTCTGTAAATATTAAAATGATGGAACCGAATTTAGCAATTTAATAACCATAAAGAAAAGCTTTATTACCAATGAAGAATTAAAGACTGCTGAATATAAAAACTTAAAAAGCGAATTGGAGAATAATTTTTCTAGAGCCTCTATAATAATAAGTGAATGAGTTGTGCTGGGAAAAGCACTTCTTAAAAGGCTTAAAATTTTTAAAATATGTACAATAACTTACGCGACTTCATCAGAGCATTAGAAGAAAAAAAAGATCTAATTAGAATTAAAAAAGAAGTTTCAACTATTCTTGAAATGACAGAAATTCATCGTAGGGTTTTGTCAAACAAGGGACCAGCTATCATCTTTGAAAATGTTGTCACAGAAAATGGCAAAAATTCAATTCCCGTTTTAGTGAATTTATTTGGTACTATTGAGAGAATTGCATTCGGACTTGGTATAAATTCTGATGAATTAAGGGATCTGGGTAAACTTCTAGCATTTTTGCGATCACCTGAGCCACCAAAAACCTTCAAAGATGCTGTGAAAATGTTTCCTCTACTAAAAGTTGTATTGTCGATGCGGAGCAAAGTTGTGAGCAAAGCCCCATGTCAAGAGGTGGTGCTAACTGGGGATGAGGTGGATCTTAGTTTGCTACCTATTCAGACATGCTGGCCAAACGAGCCTGCACCGCTTATCACTTGGCCACTTGTGGTAACAAAAGGACCAACAGCAGACAAGCAAGATAATTTCAATCTTGGAATATATCGTATGCAGGTTGTGAATAAAAAAACGACTCTCATGCGCTGGCTTGCACATCGTGGTGGTGCAGGTCACCATAAACGGTGGAAGGAGAGGGGACAAAATATGAAGTTTCCTGCGGCTGCTGTGATTGGTAGCGATCCTGCAACAATTATTGCTGCGGTAACTCCGGTGCCGGAGACTTTATCAGAATACCAATTTGCCGGGCTGCTGCGAAAAAAACCACTTGAGCTTGTAAATTGTAAAACTATTCCTCTTCAGGTTCCAGCTCATGCTGAGATCGTTCTGGAAGGATATGTAAGTTTAGATAAGTATAGAGATGAAGGGCCATACGGAGACCATACCGGTTACTATAATGCTGTTGAACAGTTTCCTGAGTTTAACATTACTGCAATTACAATGCGCAAAGATCCAATTTATCTCAGCACTTTCACTGGCAAGCCACCAGATGAACCATCAATTCTTGGTGAAGCACTCAACGAAATTTTTGTGCCGATTCTTATCAATCAGTTTCCGGAGATAGTAGATTTTTATCTGCCTCCAGAAGGTTGTTCATATAGAATAGCGGTAGTATCGATAAAAAAGGCTTATCCAGGGCATGCAAAAAGAATTGTTATGGGCATACTCTCTTTTCTCAAACAGTTTTTATATACCAAATTTATCATAGTTGTTGATGATGATATAAATATACGTGATTGGAAGGAAGTGATGTGGGCAATGTCAACAAGAATGGACCCTGTGCGTGATACAATTACGATAGAGAATGCCCCAATTGATTATTTAGATTTTGCTTCCCCTGAAAGTGGTCTCGGAGGTAAAATAGGGTTTGATGCAACAAACAAACTTCCACCTGAAACCAAACGAGAATGGGGAAGAAAAATTGAAATGAGCGAGGAAATAATAAAGAAAGTTACAGAGAAGTGGAAGGAATATGGGTTGACAGATGATTGAGATATGATGTAGACTACCGCCGTGTATTTAGGTGTGGTTTGTGAGGCTTTTATATCTTTTATTTTTGTCGGCATGTTTTTCTCTGTATTACTATGTGGGTCCTACATTCTCGCCTTGCCCAAAAGCAACAGTTTGCTTCTCACCTGAAGAAGACTGTGCTGTACCGATAATCAGCGAGATAGACCAATCTAAAGAATCTATCTTAGTTCAAGAATATACATTTACTCTTGGAACAGTTGCAAAATCTTTGATTAACGCCAAAGAGCGTGGTGTTGATGTTAAAGTCGTCTTAGATAAATCACAACTCCATTCAAAATATAGTGTCATAAGCGAATTGTTTTCAAATGGAATACCGATTTGGATCGATAATAAGCCAAAAATTGCTCATAATAAGGTAATAATTGTTGATAATCAAAAAGTCATCACAGGATCGTTTAACCTCAGTAAGACAGCTGAAAAGGGAAACGCTGAAAATTTATTAATTATTGAAAATTATCCTGAATTAGTCCAGCAGTATGTGAAGAACTGGGAAATACGAATGTCACAATCCTATCAATATGCTCCCTAGATACTTGATATCAAAAAAAGTCTTTTTATTGATAGATTTAATTTCTTGTGATATAATAAATTAAAAGGTTTTAAGGGGTAGGTAATGGATTACATAAATGATGCTGCTGATAGTTACGCTGCCATTCATGATTTTTTTCAAAATAATGGTGTTGGAGATTACAAAGTTCAATGCAATTATGGTGGTGTACCGTATGCTACTGACAAATATGTACATTCTGGAGACAAATTTTGGAGCAATAATTTTATAGACTCACATTTTGGAAGGGAAATAAAAATGTATCCTCAAAGTGAGCTTTTAGCTAAAGAGTATGCTGGTAATACACTACCGGTTTCAATATCACTAGACAAGGATCTAATAAAAATAAAAGAATGTCAGAAAAAAACTAAATTTGTAGAACTAGAAGGGGAATCAGGTGATATAGTATATGATAAGCAAAAGCATATAAAGTGCTACACGACAAAGTTATCATATGACGATGTTTCTGTTCATAATAAAAACGAAGTTTCAATACTGAATATTAGATATGATGTGCCAAACGATCCAAGATACAGTTTAAACATAGCCTTCACAAAGGTTAATGATAATAAACCAGGGTTTTGGCAAAAGTTTAAAAATATGTTTTAATAGAGTAGCTTCTAAATCAAGGGGATTTTGTTGAAAAATGAATATCTACTTAATAATGAATTTGGTCAGTAGCTACTAAGTTTGTTTCATAGCTATGCAACAAAAGGTTTGTGCCCTCACGTTTATTCTCTGCAACACGAAAAGTTCGTACAGTTGTACATGCTATGTAGTAGATAAACTTCTACTATATTTTTTTATTCAACTTACCTCTTGTCTATTGAATAGATTTTGTATTAAACCTAAAATTCAACGCACCTAAATATATAAGCATTCCCAACAAAATCATAGGTATAGAAAGCAACTGTCCCATAGTTAAATTGAACCATAAATAGCCAATTTGATAGTCTGGCTCGCGGAAAAATTCAACCATAAAACGTGCTACTCCATACAACATAACTGCAACTCCAGTTGTTGCACCATAATACAATCTCATTTTGTTCAAGTAAAATAGTGAATTTACAACTACGAAAAGTAGCGCTCCTTCAAAAAATGCCTCATAAAGTTGGCTTGGATGGCGCAATAAATTATCACCACTTTCTGGAAATACCATACCCCACGGCATAGTTGTAACCCTGCCAAATAACTCTCCATTTATAAAATTACCTATGCGGCCTAGAAGTAAACCTATCGGAACTCCACAAGAAATTAGATCCAGTGTGTAAAATATAGGAATGTTATGTCTTCTACAGGAGATTATTACTGCAAGCAAAACTCCTATAGCACCGCCATGAAATGACATACCTCCTTCCCAGGTCTTTAGTATTTCGATAGGATTGCTTATATAGAGAACTGGATCATATATCAATACGTACCCAAGCCTACCTCCAAGGATAATGCCTATAATAACGGCTGTTAATAACGAATCGTAAAAATTCTTAGTAAATATTTTTTGATTGTCTAGCTTATGTAAATACCAATATGCAAAAACTATACCCAAAACATATGCTAAAGAGTACCAATATATAGAAACAGGACCGATGCTAAAAATAACTGGACTTAAAGACATATTTTACTACAAATTATTCTTAGACAATCTACTTTTCTCACGTTCCCACTCTCTCTGCTTTATGGTTGCTCTCTTATCATAGAGTTTTTTTCCTTTCACAATGGCAATTTTAGTTTTTGCCAACCCTTTATCATTAAAATAGATAGAAAGTGGCACAACAGTTATTCCAGAGGTTTTGATTTGACCAATTAGCTTATTTATCTCTTTTTTATGCAAAAGCAATTTTCGTTCTCTTTTTGGCTTGTGATTCTTTTGGTTTGCAGCTTTATACTCTGCGATATGCATATTGTTTAGCCATATTTCACCTTTTTTTTCAGTAACGTAAGCATCAGAAATGTTTGCTTTTCTTTCCCTTAGTGATTTCACTTCACTACTTAAGAGGATCATACCTGCTTCAAATTCTTCTAAGATAAAGTATTCAAACCTTGCTTTTCTATTTTCTGCAATAACTTCCATATCTAAAGATATCTTTAAGCTTCAATATATTACAGAACTTTTGGTTTAATTCATAACAAAACAATTATCTCAGTAAATGCAAGTTTGGTTAAAAAAGCTCCAATCTTCCTGCAAGTGTAATTTGTTCCACTCTTCCTACTGCCATTTCAGCCCTAGGACTAGCATTACCTGACAAAGAACTTATCACATCTTTGCAGCCCCATTCAATAGCAAAGTGTAAAGGAGCATATCTATTATTGTTCTGTTTACTAACATATGCCCCACTTTCAATTAAAATATCTCTTATACTTTCATGATCGCTAGCAAAATGCAAAGGAGTGCGTCCACAACTATCCCACACATTAACACATGCTCCATGTTCAATCAGAGTTCTTACTATGTTTTCATTATCACTTTCAGCAGCAAAATGCAAGGGAGTGCTTCTATAATTATCCCACGCATCGACGTATGCTCCGTGTTCAATTAGAGCTATTACTATGTTCTCATAGCCACTCTTAGTAGCAAAATGTAGAGGAGTGTGTCCATCATTGTTCTGCGCGTTAACATCTGCTCCACATGCAATTAGAGCTCTTACTACACTTTCATTCCCACCTTCGGCAGCAAGATGTAAAGGTGTAAATACACCTACGACAATGTTGCAAATTTTTATTTTCCTTTCCATTATGTCCAGAAGAGTTCGGTAGCTCTTTTACGCGAAATACCACATTTACGTCCTCAAGGTTAATTTCAATTCTCTTGACCAATGTTCTGATAATATCACGTTTAGTTAACCAGTCTGCGTTATCAAGGTTTAACGTAATATTGGAAGAAAAGTCTTCTAAATTGGCCACAACCAGAGTTACCTCCTGTTCTAATTCCTTTTGATAAAATATCTTTTTCTTCTCTTCTTTAATTGTTTTTAAGCTTTGTTTCATTGCTTTAATTCGTGGTTCAAATTCCTCTTGATTGATATATTCTTGAGCATAACTATCGATAAGTCTAGCAATACCACGTTTTAATTTATTTTCTTGTTTCTCTAGCAGGTCACTTTTTTGATCCAATGATGATTTTTTTAGTTCTGAAAGCCTACGCTTGTATTCTTCTAAAATCCTGTTTGGATTTTTCAATAACTGCTTAACCTCTTCCCACACAGCTGTTTCTAATGCATCTGAGCGAATGGGTTTATTGTCACAAATCTTATTACCACCAAAACGGTAAGAATCTTTACCACTACAACGGTAATATGCATAATGACCACCTTCTTCTTCTCGTCTACTTCTCATGCAAGTTCCGTAACATCCGTAATTACAACGCTTACATATGACTAAACCTTGTAGTAAGTACTTTGCTCCTCTTTTTCTTGTCCTTGCTACTTTTCTATTTTCAGCTAATTGTTCTTGAACAATATCAAATATATCTTCATCTACTATATTTGGCACTTTAATATAAATCCAATTTGCTTTTTCAACAGGATAGACAGAGTGGTTACTTTTTGGCTGCTCACAAGAGCCTTTCTGTGGTCTTACTTGCTTTAATCTTACTCCTAACCTTCTTCTACCAAAAGCTGCTTGTCCTTTGTAAGCAGGGTTTTTCAACATACTCCAAATTGTACCTTTATTCCAGCGTTCTTTTCCTTTTTGTGTCTTAATGGACATAGTATTTAGCCGACGACATACTTCCCCAATACTTGTTCTTTCTCTGCCTATCCACAAAAATACTTTACGAACGACATCAGCTTCTTTTTCGTTAATCTCAAATAAAGCTTGTCCTCCTCCCATATGCTTATCTATATAACGATAACCATAAGGAGCTCCTCCCATTACATTTACATAGCCTTTGTTAGCTGCATAGATTTTACCACGACGACTTCGTTCCATAATTTTCGCACGTTCATATTCTGCTATCATACCTTGCATTTGTAACAGTAATTGAGATTCTGGGTTACCGTTAATCTCATAATTTAAAAAAACCACTTTTGCTCCTGCTTTTTCAAATTCTTCAATCAGCACCATTTGATATGCATATTTTCTAGATAAACGATCAGGAGAATGAATGTAAATCTTATCAATTTTACCTTCTGTTACTTTATCACGTAATTTTTCTAAATCAGGGCGGACTAAATGAGATCCACTGTAGCCGTTATCAATAAATTTATACTCACTTAACAATCTGTATCCGTCCAGATTAATTTGCTTCTCTAAAGCTGCAATTTGACTTTCTATCGTATTTCCTTCTACTTGTTTCCCCGAAGAAACTCTCGCATATAAACATACTGTTACCATTTGACCCTCCTTGAATCCCATTTTTATGTTTTAAGTTTTTTTGACTTATTTCCTTTGACACTACCTTTTCATAAGCATCTGATAAGCATTGTTCTGCTAACCGATTAGGTTCATAGCTACAGCTAATTTGGATAGCTAATCTCTTGTTTCTCATGACTTTTCCTTGAAATAATATGTTCATATCATTCCTTAAAGCCGATGGTTAATTGATTATTAGCGCTATAAGTAAATCGGACTCTTGGTTCTGGACACAGAAGTTTTCGAGAAATGGTTTTCTCTAGTTTTATTTTTATGTTTTTTGCAACATTGTCGGTAGTGTACATACATCATTGTCCCACGCATTAACATTTGCTCCACTTTCAATTAAAATATCTAATATGCCTTTGTGGTTCCATTCAGCAGCAAAATGTAAAGGAGTGCATCCATCGCTGTCCCATGCATCAACATATGCTCCATATTCAATTAGAGCTATTACTATGTTCTCATAGCCACTCTTAGCAGCAAAATGCAACAATGTAGTTTCTACAGGATCTAGATCACTATGTGTAGTGAATATATGATTGATATTAAATCCACTATCTTCCCACCTCCGTAAATCAATTCTTTCTAATTTTATTTTTATTCGTTCAACTATGTTGTTCTTGCTTAAACCTGAAGTATCATTTATTTCTTCAAGCATTTTTAGAAAATCATCAAGCGTCATAATCTCCACTACTTATTAAAATAACTTGGTTATTATGTTCTTTGACACAAAAATCAAGAACTTTTTATTTTTCTAAAAAATCATTTAAGTTATACTCCAAATCATGAAAGTCAGGCAAAATATTAAGTTTTTTTCTCTATCATTTGTGATTTTGTCTTCTCTATGGATTACATTGTCTGGTTATTTTGAGCCTTTTTTTATTCTCTGTGGAGTATTTTCTTCTGTGTTCACATTGATTATCTTTAAAAGGTTAATTGATGCTGAAAGTGCCCTTAGTCAAATTCTAAATGATAGTGGTAGGCTGTCACTTTATCAGCTTATAAGTTATATACCTTGGCTAATTTACCAAATTATTTTTTCAAGTATTTATGTAACAAAAAAGGTGCTACGATTCAAATCTACAGTTGAGCCAATTGTTATTGTAAGAGAATGCATAGGACATAATGATAAGACCATTGCATTATTTGCTAACTCGGTTACGATTACTCCTGGAACTTTAACTATCAATGTTGAAAAGAAGCAGAAAACATATTTATCTACCATATGTTTGATAGATAAAGATCTTGAAAGTGGCATTTCTGAAATAGAAGGTAAAGTCTTAAAAATGTTACACCTAGTTAAGTAATTGCTTTAAATAAGTTAACAGCGTCTCTGTATTCTCTTCTTAGGCTTTCAAGCATTTCTTTTGGAAGGCTATCAATAACAGTAGAACATAAATAATTGTACAAATCTTCTAGCCTTGATATGTTATTTTTCTTCTTGCTGTTGAATTTGTACGGAAAAATGCCCTCCATAATTTCAATATCAACAACCTTATTTAAAAATGCATTTTCACTTGTTATGCTTATTCTTGTAAGTATAGTATTAATTTCAGGTTCATTACTCGTATAAATATCTGATAATTCTGCCATTTTAATGACGTATAAAGTTACTACTTTTGATAAACAATTATCAGAATATTCACAATTTTTTATTACCTCCCACTGAGTAACCTGAGACTTGCTTGTTTTTGCATTGCTTGGTAATTTATTCATTGAATTTTCTCCATTTAATTCAGTGTAGTAAATTATACTAATACTTTGTTAAATAAATAATAACGCAGCCATAAAAATATGCATTTATTTACCATAAATTGTATAATATTCCTAAAATGAAATGTTAAAGTTACTTCAAACTGAATGATTTCTTTAATTCCATGTTATTCAGCAGTGTAAAATATTGCTACACAATAGTATTTATTCTAAAATAAACTTTCCTTTTGAGCTATTTTATTAATATCCATTCTTACGGCTGCACTAAAATGAAAAAGATAAAACTCGGAATACTAATTTCAGGTAGAGGATCAAACATGCAGGCTTTAATAGAAGCATGTCAAGATCAGAATTTCCCTGCTGAAACTGTGTGTGTTATCACAAATAATAGTGAAGCTGGAGGCCTTAAAATAGCAAAGCAAGCAGGAGTTTCAGCGTTTGTTGTTGAAGATAAGCCACTTGATACTGATAAAATTCATGAAATACTTGTTCAACATAAGGTTGATTTAATTTGCCTTGCAGGGTTTATGAGAATTATAAAGGCCAATTTCCTGAATAAATGGCATAACAAAGTTATAAATATTCATCCCTCTTTACTTCCGTCATTTAAGGGCCTAAATGCTCAGGAGCAAGCTCTGAAAGCGGGTGTAAAAATTACAGGATGTACTGTGCATTATGTTACTCCTGAAATTGATGCTGGAGCCATAATCGCTCAAGCTACTGTTCCAGTGTTACCAAATGATGATGTTCACAGTCTCTCAGAGCGCATTCTAGCTGAAGAGCATAAGTGTTATGTAAAAGCAGTAAGATCAATAGTAGAAGGTATTAACTATTGACCTTAAGCGTTTCTTCCAACTTCAACAAAAAATAAATTTTCAGGATTCAGTAAAGAACTTGCCAGCTTGTTTACTTTTTCCAATTGAACATCATTAATGATATTTGCATAATTATTTATATGGTTAATATCACGATCATCTATCTGCATACTATCCAGTAACGTTGCTGTATTCGCATTATTGGATAGAAAAGAGAAGATAAGGTTATTTACTAAACTGGTTTTTGCATCCTTGAATAATTGTTCGTCAATTCCTTCCTCTTTTATTCTGCTAAATGTATCTTTTACTGCTGATATAGCTTTGCTAGCAGTGGAACTATCAGTACTCATAAATCCAGATATAATATTTCCATGCTTATTAGGAACATTACGTGCACTAACACCATAAGTAATACCTAGATTTTGTCTCAACTCTTTCATCAGTATTGAGTTTAGACTCATACCACCAAGCGCATTAATCAAAACACTAGCATTATAGTAATTAGGGTCTTCATATGCTATGCCTTTTTGAGCAAAAAGTATTACACTCTGTGGTATATCCATAAAAACGCTCTTACTTTCTGCAGGCCCAAATTCATTTTTTACAGATACCTTCCTAACTTTCGATCTTTTTGATGGTAACTTAGATAAATATTTATCGAGCAGCGTACTAACTTCTTCTTTTGTTGCACAACCAACAATACTAATAACGATATTATCCTTAGTAAAACTACGCTTTATGTATGTTAAAACATCGTCTCTAGTAATGTTCATTATAGTGTCTAGAGTTCCATATGGATCTCTTGAGTAAGGATGTTTTTTGAACAACAATGTATCTAACTCTTTTGCAGCAATAAAATAAGGGTCTTTTTCAAAATTATTAAAGTTTACTTTGGCTTTTTCGAATACTCTATTTAACCCCTCAGGATCAACTTTAGGGCGCATTATAGCATCACTCAGTAGTGAAATTGCATCCTCTAGATTCTCAGATAAAGTGTTTAATGAAACCCTAAATGCTTCTAAACCAGAAGTAAAATTTAAACTAATTCCTTTATCCTCAAGCTTTTTCGCAAAATCTTTGGCATCATTTTTTCCTGCTCCTTCTTGAATTACAAGAGAAGTAAACCAAGCAAGCCCCTGCTTTTCTGCACTTTCATACACACAACCTGCATCTTTGAATGATATATTAAGTGAAACTTTTGGTAGATCATGGTTTTCAACAAATAAAAACTTAAATCCTTTATTAGTAGTAACCTCCTCTATATTTAAGTGACTGCTTGCTTGCAAATTAAAGCCTAGACAGAAAAAAAATAGAAATACATATTTACTTATCTTCATTATTACCTCCTTTTGGTAGCAAACGACCAACTAATTTATTAGTAGAAAAGATAGCGTGAACTTTATTATTTACATCCTCTAGATTGACATCATTAATTTTGCTATATGAAATGTCTATTTCATCAAGTGGAATACCTAGTGCTAGACGTGGTATATAAAACATTGCTATATTAGTTAAATCAGATAGATTATCAAGCTGTGCTGCTTTGTATTTAGACTTTGTACTTTGCAACTCTTCACTTGTTATTCCTTCAGAGTTAAAGTGATTAATAGAATTTTCTAACTCTCTTGCAACAGCATCCAAATTCACCCCGCTTTTTGGAGTTACCCGAATCTCAATGTAACCATTACTAAAAGCTAAGCTATTATAATAAGCAAACACTTCTACTGCTACATTCTTATCTAGAACTAAATCTTTATATAGCTTACTAGACTTGCCATTCCCCAAAACATCAACTGCCAAATCAACAGGAAAAGTTTCACTTATTTGCTCAAATAAAGGAACACTATAGCGAAAGTATAAAACTGGCTCTTTTACTTCAGTGCTTTCTAAAATTACCGATATATCTGCATTATGTATTGAATCTTGGTTCGGATAATGCTTCACTACAGGCTCAGCTTTAATTGCACCATATTTTTCCTTTGCTAATCCCACTACTTCTTCAAATTCTACATCACCAACAACGAGCAGTATAGCATTACCTGGATGATAATAGTTATCATGAAACCTTGTTATGTCATCTTGATTGTAAGTTTTAATATCGCTCTCCCAACCAATAACAGACCTACCATAACCATTACGATAAAATGCACTGTTCATTTCCTCCCATAGTAAAGCTTCAGGATTATTATCAAATCTCATCTTTCTTTCTTCTAATACGATATTTTTTTCTCTATCTATTTTGTCTTGAGTAACATCAAAATTGCCCATTCTATCTGCTTCAATTTCCATTGCTAGTGGTAAATCTTTTTTGAGAACTAATTCGTAGTAGCAGGTGTATTCTTTAGTGGTAAAAGCATTAAATTGGGCCCCAATGCTGCCCAAAGTGGATTCTATGTCTTTAAATTTTCCTGTAGTTTCAAACATTAAGTGTTCAAAGTAGTGAGCCAATCCTGCTTTGCCAATTGGGTCATCCATTCCCCCAACTTTATATATTATTGCATGAAAAACAGCTGGAATTCGGTGATTATGTACTACATAAACATCCAATCCGTTACTGAGCTTAGCATGCTTTATGATTTCAGCTTCCAAAGAAATCGGACAAATGAAAAAAAACACAGATAGTATAAAAAAACTAAAGAATTTGCGAAGCATTATTTCATTCCTCATTTTGCTTAGAGATAGACCTATCATATATATACCACTTATATAACAATGTACACATTCCACAAACTATAGATAGATCTGCTAAATTAAAGGCTGGCCAATACCAATCATTGATATGAAAATATATGAAGTCATATACAGCTCCCCAATAGATTCTATCAATTACATTTCCGATCGCTCCACCAATCATCAGAGAAAAACTAAGGTAAATTGACTTATCATTAGATTTATATATCAAGTATGCAAGTATACCAATTATTAATATTGAACATGCTGAAAAAAAGAAGCTGCCATGCGGCAGAGTACTACACATTCCAAAGCTAATTCCTGAATTCCAAACTTCAACTAATTTCATAAAACTAGTAATCTCGATTGACTCCCCCTCATCAATCAAAGAGTTTATATACAATTTACTTGTTTGATCGAATGATACTATAATCAATATAATAACTAAACATATCCTTTTCATAAGTTTATCTTTAACTGGTAAGCCTTCATTATATCACGGTCTATCTGTTTTGTTAACTCGTTAATACTATGGAATTTTTTTTCTGCCCTAATAAATTTTAAAAGTTGTATGTCAACCTTAAAATTGTATACATTTTCGTTGAAGTCAAATATATGCATTTCTACTATAGGTTTTTTTAAGTCCTTAAATGTAGGTCTCATACCAATGTTGACTACTCCATATAGCCAACTTGAACTATTTTCAGAAAATGCAACTTTGGCGTAATATGTACCAAGCTTAGGTTTTATCATGTAATCTTCTATCGGAATGTTTATGGTTGGAAACCCTATTTCTCTACCTCTACATGCACCTTTTGTTACAATACCAGAAACTTGATAAGACCTACCAAGCAATTTATTAGCAATTTCTATTTCGCCTTTTTGTAAACACTCTCTGATTGAGGAAGAAGAGCAAATTTTTCTATCGATTATCAATGGCTCTAATTTAGTTAAAGAATATTCATACATCTGAGAATATTTTTCTAGAGTTAATATGTTACCCAATCGTTTGTGACCAAAAGTACAACTTTCTCCAACAGTTATATGTTTAGCACCATACTTCTTTACCAAAATCTTACCAATGAAGTCATCGCAGCTAACCTCAGAAAAACCTCTATTAAAATTAATAATATACAAGTAATCTATACCATAGCTGCTGATTAGTTCCTTTTTTTGTTCTTGGTCTATTAACCTAAAATTGTTCCTACTAAATAAAACAGTTGATGGGTGAGGCTCAAAAGTTAAAACTGCAGAGGGTAATCCTCTTTCTTGTGCTACCTTCTTTAGATTGGAAATTGCAAACTTATGTCCTAAATGAACGCCATCGAAATTTCCGAAAGTTAGTGCCACATTATCTTTTATCCCTTGCTCACAGTTGTAAATAATTTTCATACAATTTGATATTTTATATATATTTTTTATATATAATAGTTGTATTTTATGAACTATGGAGATAAATCGTGAAAAACACTAAAGGAAAAGTTGTAATATATGTGAAGAAGTACTGCCCATTCTGCAAGAAAGCAAAAGAGTTATTGGATGAAAAAGGTGTGAAATACGAAGAAATTGATGTACTTAGAAACTCGGATTTGTTTGACGGTATAAAATCAAAATATAACGTCAGGACAGTTCCACAAATTTTTATTACTGATGAAAATGGTGATTATGTACATCATATTGCTGGATGTGACAAATTGATGGATCTTGAAAAAGAAGGAAAGTTGGATAATATGTTAAATAACAATGAAGATAGCATTAATGCAACAGCTTACACAAGCGGCAGTGATGAACACGAGGGATGTAATATAATACATAATGAAGATTTTATGTGATTTTTTTGTCTTACTGTTGCTGGCATACCCACTTTAAACAATTTTTAATGAATTAAAAATACAATTCATCTAGTGAGTTTTTTTAGTGGGAAAAAATGATAAAAAATATTATAATTGTTAGCAAAAACTTAATTAGTATTGAATTAATTAACAAACAAGATTTAGAGAGTTTCATCAAGATTTTCACAGTGCTTGATAAGCATATAGCAGCTAAAACTCTTTTTACAGAAGAAGTGACAATAGAGTATAAACAACACAATTGCATAGAAGTTGTTGAATTGATAAAAGATACAGGTTTTACATATCATGATGTTGAGAATGTGTTAAATCACCTAAGTAATCATGGAATGAAAGTACCAAGTAGCGTTATAGCAAGCACCCTTTCTTCTTCATACAATCACGCACTTGAGTCTAAGGATGTAGCATTTGCCTGTTCTAAAGGGTTGCCACAATTTTACATCAGGGTAAATAAGAATACCTTTATAATGACTCCTATAAGTGAAGAGAATCTGGAATTGAATTCGCAAAATAGCAAAATGCTTATAGAGTCATTAAAGAGCGAAAAAAGCACTTATGATTGCATAGTGGAAGAAAATATCATCAAAGTTATAGTGCATTCTGAAATACATCAGGCTATAAACTCGATTATAAAATCACTGATAAAGTCTTGCCTTTTAGCAAGAGATGAAGAAGAAAAATTCAAAGAGAAATTGAGACAACTTGCTTTTAAAGATCAAGCTTTCGTTGAGTATTCTAGCATCAAAACCATTCATAGATATCCGAATAACCATCCTCTGAGAAAGCATGAAAGTGTTATTAAAGATATAGAAAATATTTTATGTGATTTCATAATAAATGAGAACAGCGGGTTTGCTATAGAGCGGTTAAATAGACTGGGCTCAGAAGTCTCTCCAAATACTCCAAGAATCATCACTAAAACTATAGATAAGCTTGTTAAGTTTCACTAAAATGTTGTTGGAATGGTTTTAGCCAATGTCTACATATATCTGATTTTTACTGATTGAGTGGAGCAATTGAGCTGCTCTCTGTCATCCCAGCGTTTAACACTGGGATGATTTCGTTGTATGGTATCTTATATAGTGTTTTACAAATTCACATAGCTATTTCAAATTTACCCATATCAATGTCAGTAAATTTATTGAGGGAGTGTTAAATAAACTGTGTCAAACCGAGAAGTAAAGTAATAAATTGATATAAAAAATGGAGGTTTGACATGAGTCAAAAAATAGCAAATAGAACTACCGGTTTGGTAGACTATAAAGAATTAGAAACAAATATCTTATCATCTATACGAGAAGGAAGACCATTGACAGGAAGAGATGGTGCATTAACACCATTTATAAAAAAACTGCTAGAGGTGAGCCTGGAAGGTGAGATAGAAAACCATTTGTCAACTGAAAGCGAAGAAAACAACCGAAGAAATGGTAGAAATTCAAAGACTTTGAATACAAGTTCAGGATCATTTGAACTCTTCACGCCAAGAGATAGAAATGGGAGTTTTGAACCTCAGGCGGTTAAGAAAAGGCAAACTAATCTACATCCTGAGCTTGAAAAAAAGATCCTGAGTATGTTTGCAAGTGGCATGGGCTACAAAGATATAGCATCGCATGTTGAAGAAATTTATGACCACAAAATATCAGCGGCAGAGATATCAAGCATTACCGACAAATTACTGCCAGTGATAAATGAATGGCGCAGTCGACCGCTGCAGTCTGTATATCCGATAGTTTTCATGGACGGCATGTTCTTCAAAGTCAAAGAAGACGGACGGTGTGTAAGCAAATGCATGTATAACATATTAGGTGTAGATCAAGAAGGCAAAAAGGAGGTTTTGGGCTTCTATTTGGCTGAAAGTGAGGGAGCTAACTTTTGGCTCGGTGTGTTAAATGACCTCAAAGAAAGGGGTGTAGAGGATATTCTAATTGCTTGTGTAGATGGGCTGAAAAGCTTTCCTACGGCTATAAATAGCGTGTTCCCTAATGCAGAGGTGCAGCTATGTATAGTGCATCAGATAAGGAACTCGCTGAAATATGTGTCTAGCAAAGATGTGAAAAGTTTTATGAGCGATTTGAAGAAAATATATCAGGCTTCAAACAAGGAAATTGCTGAAAATTATTTGCTGGAGCTGGATGAAAAATGGGGCACGAAATATCCAATGGTTATAAAGTCTTGGCAGAATAATTGGGAAAATTTGTCTGGCTATTTTAAGTATTCTGACCCAGTGAAAAGGCTGGTTTACACTACAAATCCAATTGAGGGCCTGCATAGACAAATCAGAAAATTTACCAAAACCAAGGCCAGCATAAGTGCCTTGTACAAACAGGTATATTGTGCTATAAAAAAGGTGGAAGAGAAATGGACAATGTCTGTACAAAATTGGGCATTAACCGTGTCTCAACTTGATATTTTCTTTCCGAACAGATTGAAAATTGAGTTGAATTAAAAATGCGGTTTGACACAGTTTACAGAACACTCCCATTAATCATTTATTTTCAAAGCCTCAATAAAAGCATTTTGTGGGATGTTTATGTTTCCTACAGAATGCAATCTTTTCTTACCTTTCTTCTGCTTTTCAAGCAGCTTCATCCTTCGTGTAACGTCTCCACCATAGAGCTTGGCTGTTACATCTTTTCTATACGGGTTAATCGTTTCTCTAGCAATAATTTTTCCGCCTACTGCCGCTTGAATCGCGATTTTATATTGCTGGCGTGGTATCAAGTCTTTCAAACGTGCACATATTTCACGGCCTCTTTTTTCTGCCCTGCTTTTATGAACAATGCAGGCTAACGCATCCACAGGTTCTCCATTAACTAAAAAACTTAATTTATCTATCTGACTTTCCTGATAATCGGATATTTCCCAATCTAAACTTGCATATCCCTTGGAAATTGATTTTAGTCTATCGTAAAAATCAAAAACAACCTCAGACAGCGGTAATTTATACTTCAGTAGTGCTGTTGTCGTATTACCAACATAAGATAAATCCTGCTGTTCTCCTCTCCTTTCTTCACACAGAGATAGAATCTCTCCTAAATATTGATCAGGTACCATTATAGTTGCAGTGATCCACGGTTCTTCCACTATTTCAATTTTTGTAGGGTCTGGCATATCGCTTGGGTTATGGATATTTAAAACTTTACCATTTTGTGTTGCAACTTTATATATAACACTCGGTGCAGTTGCTGTTAGATCTAAATCAAATTCTCTTTCGAGTCTTTCTTGAATGACTTCAAGATGTAGCATTCCTAAGAAACCGCAACGAAATCCATAACCTAGGGCATTTGACGTTTCAGCATCAAATGTAAAACTAGCATCATTTAAATGTAATTTTTCTAGTGCTTCCCTTAAATATTTAAAATCATCTGTGTTATTGGGAAAAATACTGCAAAATACTACAGGATGTACTTCTTTAAAGCCAGGTAATGCCTTGTTGCACGGCCTTTTCTCTTCAGTAATAGTGTCTCCTACTTTGCAGTCAGCTACTTCTTTCATTGAAGCAGTTATAAAACCAACTTCACCTGCTGAAAGTTCACCAGTCATAACTTTTTTAGGAGTGAAAATACCGATATTATCGACCTGATATGTAGCATTATTAGACATCATAACGATTCTCATGCCTTTTTTTAGTACTCCATTTTTAACTCGCACTAAAATTACTACTCCTAGGTAAGGATCATACCAACTATCAACTAAAATTGCTTGCAGTGGAGCATTTGTATCACCTTGAGGAGCGGGAAGTTTTGTCACTATAGCTTCAAGTACATCCTTTATCCCAAGACCAGTTTTTGCCGATATCAAAATTGACTCAGTTGCATCAATTCCGATTACCTCTTCAATCTGAAGCTTTATCCTTTCTGGATCTGCAGCAGGAAGATCGACTTTATTAAGCACAACTATTATCTCATGATTATTGTCAATTGCCTTGTAGACATTTGCCAGGGTCTGAGCTTCAACTCCTTGGCTGCTATCTACTACCAAAAGTGAGCCTTCACATGCGGCTAAGCTTCGGCTGACTTCATATGAAAAGTCAACATGACCTGGTGTGTCCATGAGGTTGAGGCAATATTTATTACCATTATTTGCAGTGTAATTGAGTCTTACCGTTTGTGCTTTGATTGTGATTCCGCGTTCACGCTCTATATCCATTGAGTCAAGTACCTGATTGGTCATTTCCCTTGTCTCAAGACCGTTACATTCTTCTATCAAACGATCAGCAAGAGTTGACTTCCCATGATCTATATGTGCTATTATTGCAAAATTTCTTATATTGTTCATAGATCTACTTATTTAAGTAGATCTATTTTACATTTTAAGTATTACAAGAGCAATTACTTATCTTCCTTTTTGCTGAAAACATTAAGCTGGCGTCTGTACTGGTCGGAAGTATTCAGTAGTTGATGGTTGACTCAGTTTGCTACTTGCCTCATTCTTTTCCTGCTTGCATGTTTTTACTGCATCAGCAAGGCTTAGGTAATCATTACCAACTTTAATTCTTACATCTTTATTTTTTTCTAAATCCGCATCAGTTGGTCTATCACTTATTATTCTAATACTACCATCACTGTTAGCACCTAATGTAATGCTAAATTCTTTTCCGTCTACATACCAGTTAAACTTTATTCCATATTGAGCTGCAGTACCTAAATTATAATATCTAACCCCCTCATGTATGTAGCCACTGATAGGTTCTTTTTGATCTCCACTTGAAAGAAGAAAACCGGCAATATTGTTTTCTTTACAAAATTCACTATTTAAAAATTCGCTTATTTTAATATCTGTGCTTTTATTGTCTTCTTTTAGCTTAATTGTTGCATAAAGAAGATTTTTATCCCCATGCTTTGTAATTGATACCGCATCAATAGTGCCGCTTTCTATGTACTCGCTAAACTTTTCTTCAATTTTCTTTTCTAATTCTTTTTGCCTTTCTGCACTTTGTTGTTGCATTTTTTCTAACTCTTCTTTCATTTTTTTCTGAAGTGATGTAATTTGATTAAGTTCTTCTTCACTCCGGTTAACACTATTAAGCAACTTTAAAGCTTCTACTATTATACTTAAATTTTCATAAGCTACTACAACATCATACTTGTCACTTAAAGGCTCATTATTAGCTAAAGAGTGTTTAAAGCTATCCCAACACTCGTGTTGAACAATAAAACCTGCTCCTATAAGCTTTTCTTTTATGTTTTTCTCTTGATCAGGATGTTTTTTAATTAGCTCCAGGCTTTCTTTAATATCATTAACTAAATTATCAGATACAGGCGACTTTACTATCGACTTGCTCTGTATTGACTCATCTAGTTCTTTTATGATATCTTGAAGCTTTTCCAAAACCATACATTTTACCTCATAAAACTATTCAATATTATATACATAAACATTAGGGAATGTTAGCACTTTCTATATGCTTGCGCACTTCCTATTATTCCTTTAACATAGCTGACACTTTTTTTGAATGAGAAATCGCTTTATTAATCATATAATTCTCATGATTGTTATCTATTTTAGGCAGCTCATATAGATAATTCACCATTATTCCGGCTGACTGACTAATGCCTTTTTCAGAAGTATCAGCCATCCAGTTGATTTGTTTGATTGATGCACCATTGCTTAAATGAAAGTGTGCTACTGGATCATAAGCACCTCCACCACTGCTTTTAACCTTTAGCAAATAATGTGCACAAAGTTTCAGTAGGGACTGTTTTTCGCATTCAATGTTAGTTTTTATGCTTTCTAAAATTTCTGTACCTGATTGTTTTATATTAAGCTTACCTAATAAAGCTACGTCTTGATTTTTTAGCCATTTTGTAAATCCAGGAACTGGAGAAAGAGTTGCATACACTTTTACGCTTTTAAATTCTTGCGATAGTTTTTCTACGACTCTCTTTATTAAAAAGTTACCGAGGCTAATTCCAGATAAACCAGTTTGAGTGTTTGATATTGAATAGAATATAGCAGTACTTGCACTGCTTGGGTCACTTGAAGGAACTGACTCGTCCAAAACGTGTTGAATACTATCTGCAATCTCATTCATCAGTGCAACCTCTACAAAAATTAAAGGTTCATTTGGTATTTTGTAATGAAAGAAAGCAAAACAGAGATGATCAGAATCTAGTCTGTTTTTTAAGTCACCCCAAGAGGAAATTTTATGTACAGCTTCATATTTTATAAGTTTTTCCAACAATGATGCAGGTGAATCCCAGGTGATTTGATGAAGATCAAGTAGATCAACATCAACCAAAGTACAAAGTATACTTTTTAATTCGTTTTCTAGTGGACTTAGACTTTTATATTGATTCTTCAGCTTGAGTACATCAGAACGCATATCAACAATAAACTTAAGGCCCTCCGGTAAGGAGATAAACTGCTTCAATATTTTAGAGCGTGGTGATTCAAGGACTTTTATTAAGTCTTGTTCAAACTTATAGCTCGACTCAGAATCTTGATTTTTCTTATATACTTTCATTTCTTCATCTATTTTCGTTTTATCCGGATTGAACTTTTCTGCCAGGGTTTGTAAAAATTTTATTTGACCTGCCTCTGATAAACTCAAGTACAAATTACCAAGAGATACGGTGTTCTTACGTGCTGAGACTTCACCCCCCTTTGGGTTTAAGCATTCGTTCATCTTCAAGACTAAACTATCGACATCGCGACTACTACTTAAATCAGGGCCAATATTGCCAACCCATGACCTTACAGCATCTGCTACTTCACCTAATATTTTAAAAAATCCCTTTGTTGCTTTCTTATCTTCAACTTTTACTATATCAGTTTTTGCTAATGATTCTTTTGTCATATGTTCCTTTTATCGTGTATCTATCTTAATTTAAAGAAAAATCTTAGTCTATAAAGAAGGCATATATTTTCATGGTACAACTATTTTACAATCTATTTAAAATTTTCGTAAAGAGAGTTAGATTTTTAATTTCATTATTTCTCTTACAAAAGTACTTTTATTATAAAAATGCCCTTTTGCCTCTTTCTTTTCCGGGTAAGGCTGATTTTTTAATTACCTAGTCGAAGTTACTTAATTTTTACACATCTATTGTAAAGTACAAAATCTGACTTTGGAATGAAAATGCTAGCTGATGCTTGGACTTTATTGATAATTACGCTACTTGAAACTATACTTGGTATAGACAATTTAATCTTTATTTCTCTAGCAATAGATAAGGTGCCAAATCTGCTGAGAGAAAGAGCCCGCCTTATAGGTTTTGGCTTAGCGCTATTGATGCGTTTTGTAATACTATTTTTTACATCATATATACTATCAATGCAAAAGCCTATATTTCACGCTGTATCGCTAGATATCTCAGTAAAGGATTTACTTATGATTGCAGGAGGGTTATTCCTTATTGTTAAAAGTTCTATAGAGTTATGGAGCGAAATTTTTGTACATAAGGAGAACAAAACAAAGGCAAATGTTAAATCACAATTTTTTTTAGTTGTGCTACAAATTATATTAATAGACTTAGTTTTTTCGGTTGATTCAATATTAACTGCCATAGCATTAACTCACAATATGATAATCATTGCCATAGCATTTACATTTTCCATATTAGCGATGCTATTTTCATCAAATTATACCGCTCAGGTAATAAAATCCAACCCAAGCTTAAAAGTAATTGCCATTCTATTTATTTTACTCGTCGGTGTATATCTAACACTTGAAGGGCTTCACATAGAACTACCAAAAGCATATTTGTATTCTTCATTTATGTTTGCAGTGCTTGTGGAAGCTATAAGCAAAATAAAGACAATGCGGCCTTAAAATTATTTTGCACAAGGCAAAAGTCTAATTTTTATTCCGGTGTGTGACGAATATCTGTACGAACATTTCGATGTCATCCGAGTAGCTGACACTGGTTCTTTTTTTCTGGATTCCAGCGTTACGCGCTGGAATGACATTAAATAGTTTTCCTTAAAATTTGAGTTATGCAAGCAGTCTCTTTGGTGTGATTCGAGTAGCTGAAACTGGAATGAAATTATTGCTACTCCCACTCAATAGTTGCTGGTGGCTTGGAAGTTAAATCATACACAACTCGATTTACTCCGGAAACTTTGTTAACAATTATACTACTGACGTCTTGCAAAAACCTCCAAAATACTAACGAATGTTGATCTTTATTTTCAAATGGAAATGCATCAGCTGTCATGCCATCAGATGAAGTCACAGCCCTTAAAGCGCAAACATATCCGTATGTACGATTATCTCCCATAACTCCCACAGTTTTTACTGGTAACAGTACAGCAAAAGCCTGCCATATTTTATCATACAGATCATAATTTTTCATTGTGTTGATATATATTTCATCTACTTCTTGCAATATTCGTACCTTTTCTTCATCAACCTCACCTATGATCCTCACTGCAAGTCCAGGCCCAGGAAATGGATGTTGAAATATTATCTCATCTGAAAGCCCAATTTCTTTGCCAAGCAGCCTTACTTCATCTTTAAAGAGATAGCGTAAAGGTTCTACTAGTTTCAGATTCATTTTTTCTGGCAACCCACCAACATTGTGATGAGATTTAATTGTACTAGTGTTTCCTGAAGCGTGCCCTGATTCAACTACATCAGAGTAAATGGTGCCTTGCATTAAAAAATCCACATCACCTATTTTTTTTGCCTCTTCTTCAAATACTTCGATAAAAGTATTGCCGATAATTTTTCGCTTTTCTTCCGGATCAGTTATTCCCTTTAACCTACTTAAAAACAAGTTTGATTTATCAACGTAATTTATTGGAATTTCTTTTAACATAGCAGTGGTCTGGCTCTTACGCAATAACCCAGTATCGATAAAAATACAGTTTAATTGTTTTCCTATAGCTTTGTGTGTAAGAACTGCTGCAACACTTGAATCAACCCCCCCACTTACTGCAGCAATTACTTTTTTCTCCCCCACTAAGTTTTGAATTTTTTCCTTCTGTTTTTCAACGAATGACTTCATTGTCCAATCTCTCTCACAATTTGCAATATCTAAGAAATTAGAGAGAAGTTTACTACCATTTGTCGTAGGCTTAACTTCAGGATGGAACTGAGTACAGTAAATCTTCCGCTGTTCGTTGGCAATTATTGCGATTGTTTGATTTATTATACCTGAGGCAATAGCAGTAAATCCTTGCGGTATAGTTTCGACACTGTCTGCATGGTTCATTAGCACATCGACTTCGGAATTAACGTTCCAAGTATCCTTTATAATTGGGGATTCTTTTAGTATCTTGATTTTAGTTTTGCCAAATTCCTGATTGAATTCTTTTCTTACCTTTGCCCCGAAATAATGACAAATGAGTTGCTGTCCATAACATATTCCAAGTATAGGAGTGTTTATTGTTTCGTTAAGTTTTATAATTTTATGTGCTACTTCACTTACTTCAGAGCAATTGTCATTTACAGATTGCGGTCCTCCAGAAAAAATAAATCCATTGAATTTTGATACTGTTTCGAAATCGATATTGCTTGGAAATATTTCACAGTAAACGCCCATTTCCCTGATTTGTCTTGCAATAAGCTGTGTAAACTGTGAACCAAAATCAATAACGGCAATTGCTGACAATGTGCTCCTCCATATTATTTAAAGCAATATTTGATAATAAAGAAAACAATAAAGTAAGTAAACTAAGACCTGTTTAAAAACTTTAATATATGACTAAAGTAACTTAAATTTACTGCAACAGATTTATGATTAAGCTGTCTTAATTATCATTCTGATACTCTCTTCTTATCATAATAGCAACCCCAACATCTTTCCTTAAGTTGATGCCATTGCCTGAACGGATACGTTTAATATATATATAAATTCCTATCTTTTATATCTAATAAACCAAGTGTTGGTACGATTGTTGCTTTCAGGAAGATGACGGTTTCTACTGTCTTAGCCAGTTTTTTTGACTTTTGATGCAATAAGTTTTGGTTATCTTTTCTATGCTCTATAAGCCCACCAATTACCATAACTTCGCCGCTCTTAATTTTTAACGTAGAGTGCATTTCTCTGGTTTCAATAATTGGAATGTCACTATTTAATTTCATTTTATTCTGTTGTGCGACATATTCTATATTTGGGTCTTTAGTGTAATTGTTAATTCTTGATAAGGTTGGGTGTATATCCATAAATATTTCGTTAGTATCAATGTTAATGCTTGGGTGGATTATTAACACCACACCTATTGGAGTGCTATTCATCTTGGTAATTAAGGCATGATTGGAGTTTCCGGTATCTTTCTGTATATCGGAAGTAAAATAGATATGGTTTTTAGTAAATGAAATCATTGCTTGCTGATTATTTATAGCATGTACTCTAGGGCTTGAAATTACGGTTGAAGTGCCAAACTTGTCTAAAGTTTTTACTAAATTTTCTAAATCAGAGTTCATTACCAGGCTAGTAATGGAACTATCTTGATTTGTTATAGATTTTGTTTCATTATGCAAATCATTTAAGTTGATACCAGAAAGGTATTTATCGTCTAATACAACTTCAACTATTTTGGCCTCGATCATTACTTGAGAAGACGCCAATTTCTTAACTTTATTAATATATTCTTCAACAGCTTTGTGAATATCTTTTCTAGCATTTAGAATAATGACACCAGCTTCTCTGTTGGATGAAAGAAATTCACCATCATCCACTCCATTAACATCCATTATTGCATTTAAGCCTTTTTCTAATGAACTCCATAAGTCACTGCTATATTGAGACTTTCTAACATTCCTGTCAGCATCGCTGCTTGTAACATTGCCACTAACGACAAAATTGCTTTGAGCAGAGTGTTGAATATTGATGAAGTCTACGTAATAATTTTGTGCATATGGCAAATCTTGTTCAATTCTAATTACACCATTATTCATTGAGTAACGCAATTTGGCGCTGTTGGCTATATTCTGAATTACTTCGTTTATGTTCTTATCTTTTAGTTTTAAAGTAATATTACCTGATATTTTTGGGTCTATGTCTAAGTTAATGTCAGAAAGTTTTCCTATCTCAATCAGTAAATCCTTTACTGGTACTTTTTCATCAACATTAATCGAAAGAAACTGATTACTGGTTGTAAGATCGGGAAACTCTACCGGTAAAGGTATCATTTCTGGTATTGCTGGTTCGTTATTCTTCAAAGGAGTATTATATTGTTGCAACGAATAATCGTGCTTATAATTGTCTATATTAACAGAATGTTGCTTGTTAGGTAGATGTGTACAAGAAATAATGAAAAGGAGTATTAAACATTTTAAAATAGCCATGAGGGCAACATACAAATCTATACTAATAGTTTTCTATAAAAATGTTAAAAATGTATTTAATTGTATCCGTTCAGGGGAGTGGTTTAAGAAATGATAGATAGGAGATTATGAAAAGGGTTTAGCCGCATGGAAGTGGGATGAAAAGAAGCACTGGTTTCACATGCGTCTGAACAGACACCATTTTACAGCATTTTAAATTTGTCCTGTGCAATGTTTGTACAGTTGCGATAAAAATTACTTGACAAATTTTGACAGCTTTGTTACTTTGATAGTGAAGATATTCTAGAGCTCGAAATCTATCTTCGTCTGCAGACTTTTCAACTTCATTAATTTATAATCTCTAGTTAAAGTATATTGTACTTATGTATAGATAACTTCTATCATAGCTATATACATTTTTCTGAGTTTTTTTGTATTACTTAGGAGGATCATCATGTTTAAAATCATGGATTACGCATATCATTGACATAAATGCCTTAAAAGGACAGATGGTACCTACGTCCTCTTTATATAGATTATGTATTTGTTCAGATACGACTAAATTGTGTCTAGTGTAGAAAAAATTAGACAAATTCAGCCTTATATAGAACCAAATTCAACGGAAGTAGAATTATCCTCATTTCCATAATAGTAAGGATTTGCTTCTTGCGTATTATTAACAGCAGTTTTTAATAGTACTTCCTTATCACTATTCCATGCAACTTTCTCCATAATTGGAATATAATCCTTACACTTTTGATTATCTCCACAATCCTTGATTTTACCATCATCATTTAGATAACGCTTCAATGCATCATAGTATACTTTAGTGTTATTACCCTCTTTATCTATCATTTGTCCTAAGGTATTAACAAGTATCAATGGTGCAACTTGTTTTGCTTTTACAACACTTGTTTCACTGGGCTCTCTAAAGAGATTAGGACATGCTCCTCTGGAAAAAAAGCTTTTGTTGAATTCTGGATTACTATGGTAAACGTTCGGGTAACAGAAACTCTTAATCTCTTCTTCTTGACACGCTAACTCTATTTGATCATCCACACATTTTTCACATTCTATATTACCAAGCCAGGATATTGAATTAAGATCCTCTGTAAAGGCAAATTTAAAATTTACTGCACCATAATTACCATTTGCTCCCTCTTCTATATATTTTGCAATCTTAGGATTACTGTACATCTCAGGATATAATTCCTTTAGTAAATCAGATGAACTAAAACCTTGACAACCTATCTTATTATCAACTTTATAAAAATGAGAATACGGCCCACAATTTTCATACTTGGAACAATCTGAGGTTACTTTTCGAGATGTAATTTCTCCATTTTCATTCTCTCCTTCATCAGTAACAGGTTCGCCCGTATCAATTTCACCTTCTCTATCGGTAACAGGTTTATCTATACCACTTCCTTTTTTACATTCTTCAGCTATTTTTTATACCACTTAGTCTCTGCTGATGATTGCTCTACATTTTAATCTCTGTCGCTGTTCACAACATTACACTCTGGAACTGCATACCTAATACCGCATACTGATTTCTCTCTTTATCTTCTGCAAATTAATTAAATGAAGGGCATTAAGTATCCACACTACTAAAAAAAGTGTGGTACAAAATATAAACATTGCAATGAGTGGCAGCAGTAAAGAACCTTCTATTGCTACTCCACCTTTTCTAAAAATACTTGCTGGCTGATGAAGAGTAGACCATAAATTCACAGAAAATTTTACTATGGGAATATTTATAGCACTAAAAATGGCAAATACTGCTGATGATTTCTCTGCTCTTGCTTGATTATCAAAAGCGCTCCACAATGAAAGATAACCAACATACAGAAAAAACAAAATCAGCATTGAAGTAAGCCTTGCATCCCATACCCACCAAGTACCCCATGTTCCTTTTCCCCAGACGCTACCTGTGATTAAGCATATTGCCGAAAAGACTGTCCCTGCAGGAGCAGCAGCATGTGCCAAAACACTAGCAACGCTATTGTTCCACACCAATGAAATGAAACTGAGTGATGCAATGAGTCCGTATATTCCAAGAGCAAGCCATGCAGAAGGCACATGAAGATACATAATTCGTACGATTTCTCCTTGTTTATAATCTCCTGGGGAGAAGAATAATGCTAAGAACATTCCAATTAAAAAACATGCGAAACAAATAACCCCAAGCCAAGGTAGAGCTTTTTTAGTAAAAGAAGTGAAATTTGTAGGCTTTAATAAAAACATTTGTTTTGAGAATAATTGTGTTAAGAATTTATCAATTAGTTTGAGTTTTATCAACAAGATAGTTTTTCTATATTTACGTAGTATAATAAATTAGCACAATTTCAGTAGCAGATTGCTTGCTATTATTTTTAGTATAACGTTGATGACCCTTAAAAAGCTTAACCTACACTTAGTGTCAGATTCAAGTGGTGAAACTGTTATATCAGTTGCAAAATCAGCCCTGAAACATTTTCGTTCTGTAGAAACTATCGAATATGTTTGGTCTTTTGTAAAAGGAGAAGAGCAGATCGATAAAATTCTGGAGGAAATTGAGAGAAAAAGTGATGAGCATAACTTTGTTATATGCACTATTACTGATGATGGGCTCAGAAAATATCTAAAAGATAATTGTATCAAGTTAAAAATTCCATATCGAGCAATATTATCACATATTATTAGAGAAATCTCATCCTATCTTGAAATTGAAAAGGATGAAAAACTTGACCTGTATACTGAAATAAATAACGAGTATTTTCAGCGTATTGAGGCAATAAACTATACCATCAATCACGATGATGGACAAAATATTCAAGATATTGATAAAGCCGATATAATTTTGGTTGGAGTTTCACGCACATCAAAATCTCCCACTAGTATGTATTTAGCTTACCGAGGCTATAAAGTTGCAAATGTTCCTTTTGTTAGCGAGATACCCTTTTACGTCGACTTAGCAAAATTAAGAAATAAACTGACTATAGGAGTAACAATAGACGTAAGAAGGCTAATAGAAATACGCAAAAATAGACTGACTTCAATTAATAATGAAGGTAATAATATATATGCTGACCCTAGAAAAGTAGAAAAGGAAATTAAAGAAGCAGAGGAGTTCTTTAAGCAAAATAACTGGCCAATTATTGATGTTACGCAAAGGTCGATCGAAGAAGTATCAGCAACAATTATACAATATTTTAATAAAATTTAATCAATTGACTAACTCGCTGTAAGTGATAATAATGTAAGGTAATTCTATTCTTACTGTAGATATGAAAGTTAAAGGATCGCTAAAATCTCATCGTAACAGAGATAAAAATTGTAAAGTTGTGAAAAGGGGTGGTAAGGTTTATATTATAAATAAGGTAAAGCCAAGATGTAAAGCGCGTCAAGGTTCTTAGCTTTTTGTTTTCCTTTTTATGTCATATGTTTTTCATATGGAAGCATGGTTAGAAAGAAACAAAAACTGTTGCATAGCACTGCCCATTTCTTCTCTTACATTATATTTTGGTATTAACATGATTACAGGCAGACGTGGCTTGTTAACATTAATTAACTTAAAAAAAAGAAATTAATTACGTGCGTCAACAAGTCCATGAATTTTAGTTCCACCCTAAGCCCTCTTGAGCTTGAGAATTTTTTCTATATATAGGCTGAGCATGAATGACATCTGATCATCAATTATGCAAATCTTGTTGTGCATACTTAAGTCATTTTGCCAAAATTCCCTTTTTGCATCACCTTTTAAACCTCTTGTGTATACTTCTGTAATTGTGGTAAATTTTTGATCATTGGCAGCCACTTCTCCACACTGCTTCCATACATATTCTCAACTTCTTCTCGCTTTTACTGTGTATTCCTTTTGTGCTCTTTAAAACGGTACCTTCTATATATATATTTATTGTCATTAGGCTAAGTTACCGCTTTTTTTCCATTTTTATACTTCCTGCCCTTGATTAATTTGACCTGCTAACATTTTGTTTACAGGGCCTGCTATTAACTCTGCACAATTTATTCTTATGGTAAAAACTTCTTCTTCACTCTTATTTTTCCTTAACTTGACGCATATGGTTTGTTAAATACTCCCGTCTGTCAAGGAATTTCTACTCATGAAGGTTATGGCTTGGAAGATTACTGAAATTTTGAAAAATGTAGTCTACTTCTATATTCAAATATATCAAGCAGTAATTCAAAATTAGCTATTGTACCTTTTGCACTATTATATGCAAGGTTGAGCAATTCTCTGTCCTCATATAAATCAGCAAATTTAAACTCCATGCACCCTGATTGTTTTGTGCCTAGAATATCTCCGCTACCCCTCAGCATCATATCCTTTTCAGCAATATAAAATCCATCTTGTGACTCACACATAATCTTTAACTTTGAATACGAACTTTTACTGAGATTGTCATATAACAGTACACAAAAAGACGGTTTATTTCCTCGTCCTACTCTACCTCTTAACTGATGTAATTGCGATAACCCGAACTGCTCTGCATTCTCTATAATCATAATAGTTGCATCTGGTACATCTATGCCAACTTCTATCACAGTAGTTGCAACAAGCAGAGAAAATTCATTCCTCTTGAAGGAAAACATCACTTGATCTTTCTGCTCTTGAGTTAGTTTTCCGTGTATTATTCCAACTCTATCAAAAAATGTCTTTTGTAGTTCCTGAAAGCGCATTTCTGCTGCGGCAATATTGAGTTCTTCGTTTTCTTCTATATATGGACAAATCCAATATGCTTTTTCGCCTCTATTTATAGCATCTTTCAGTCTTTGAATAATATCTGATACTTTTTTAACGTTCATAATAACGGTTTTTATTGGCAATCTAGATTTTGGTTTTTCCCTTAAAATAGAACATTCAACATCACCATACATAGCTTGCTGCAAGGTTCTTGGAATGGGAGTTGCAGTAACAAAAAGTATATCGGTATTTTCTCCTTTTCCTACCAACCGATTCCTCTGTATCACTCCAAATCGCTGTTGTTCGTCTATGACTGCGAGTCCTAAATTTTTAAATGTAACGTTAGCTTGAAATAATGCATGAGTACCAATTACTATATTTAAAATACCACTTGCAAGTTCGTTCATAATAATCTTTCTTTCCTTGCGCGCAGTTTTACCGGTAAGCAAAGCAACTTTTATATCAGTACAAGATAGAGCTTCTTCGATCCAATTATAATGTTGCTCAGCCAAGATAGTAGTTGGTGCCATTAGAGCTGCTTGCATGTTATTTTCTACCACATTCAGCATCGCAAAGAGTGCAACTACAGTTTTGCCACTCCCAACGTCACCTTGCAGCAGACTTACCATGCGGTATCTGGATTTTTGTCTTTCTGAGATTTCATCTATCGCTCGAATTTGATCATTTGTTAATTGGAACGGTAATTCATTTAAGACCTGCTCTTTGTATTTACTCAATATTATAAATTCTTTTCCCTCTTTTTTTACATGATTTTCCCTTGCAAGCTTTAGTGCCAACTGGTACGCAAATAGCTCATCATAAGCAAGTCTTTCTCTGCAAACTTCTGCTTCTGCGAGTGAGCTCGGTCTGTGCAATCTTATGATGCTTTCTTTCCAATTCAGCCATTTCTTTTGCTTGATTAATGTTTCATCTATCCACTCTGGCAAATCAGGCAAATCTTTTAGATTAGAACTTATTATGTTTCTAATGCTCTTGTTAGTAATACCGCGACATAATTGGTAAACTGGCTCTATGCAGGCTATTTCTTTAAATAGATTGATATCAGACAACATGTAATCTGGGTGAGTAATTTGCCAATGTTCGGCAAACTTTTCAAGTTTACCACTGATTACTATATCTGTTCCAACTGGAAATAATTTATACAAATATTTAACTGAGTAATTAAAAAAAACTATAAATAAATACTGACTTTCACTTTCAACGATTACTCTATATGGCCTCCCTCTGGAAGTGGGACGCTGGTGCTCATACACTTTTGCCACAAAAGTTGTAAATTCTCCCACTTGAGCATCAGGTAGTGATTTACTTCTATCCACATAACTGAGTGGCTTATAAAATAGCAGATCTACCACTCTGTCTCCACCGCAAAGTTTAGGCAATATTGCGGAATGAAACTTAGGTATATTCTCAATTTTACTATTTAGAAAAGTCAGCACACTTGACTGCTCATCAACATTCATACTGTGTAAAACCGTTTATTCATAATAGAGCCTTACTAAAATCCTGTCACCCTATTATGACTGTCTATGTTAAGTATATTATTGATATATTAACTATTTTTATGTATTATTATACTATCAGCAATTCATATCAAAGTATTAACAATGAACAACTCTATACAGGAAAAAAAGGGAAATCCAGTAGTTACGCTAAAGGCTCAAGCGGAAAAGTTTGATTTTAGCAGGTTAAGGGCTGATAAAACCAATGAGTCAGCAAACACTGGTGAGCAGATGTATGAAGATTTTCGAAGAATGAGATTTGTTATTAACAGCAAAAATCTAGACCAAAGTTTAATTGGTGCATTGATAGACGGAGCTAAGCAATACAATTTTGATGAAGTTTGGGATAGGTATTATAAAAATCAAGGGATACCTGGCAATAAAAAAACCGACCAATATTATAAAGAGGAGTTTGAAAGGTTTTATAATCTAGGTAAAGGGTACGCTCATCTATTACCAAAAGAAGGAGATGAAAATAAAAGTTATCGTGCGTTTGGAAAAGAAGTTTTCAAGGAAATGTTCAAATATGCTGAAGCTCAAGTTCCAAGCGATTCTATCTTAAAAGAACTAGTTACTAACTGTAACCAAGCTGCTTATGTAGGTGCATTATATAATGAGGATAGTCCTCTTTTTCATGTAACTAAAATACATAAATTAACTTTCAGCTCCAGTCATACAACATATATTAATTGCAGTAATTCAGAACGTGTAGAAGTCACAGTTAAAGAGCTAATCTCTGCCACCGTATTTGTAAAGCCAAATGAAGAATTATGTAAATTGAACAGCTCACTAGAATTCGCACTTGAATCTCAAGATGGGAAAGATGATGTGATATATAAAGATGGCAAATTGTCACTTACTGTACCTCGAGAATTGAGAGATTATAAAACTGATGGCAGAAGTTTATTTGATATTATTAAAGAATATTTCTATAAATTCTGCGAGAAGTTAGGGTTCAAGTTTGAAGTAGAAATAGAGCATGATTTAGATGATCCGATGAGCTACCTCGAAGAGGTAGCTCTGCCCATTCATAGCAATGAACACGAAAATACACTCTAAAACTAACAATTAAAATATCTCAAGTTCTGTTAGCTTATTTGCATAGTCAGTTGTACTAGACGCAACTTAATCTGACAGAAAAACTAATGTCAATCTCTATGTTTGATGCTACTAATATTTTTCTAAAAAGCAATATGCTTGCTATCAAGAAAAGTCTGCATAGCAATATTTACCTAAATGAGGCCTTGTCTCAATTCCTAAATATAGCTGTGATTTTCTGGTTTATCATAGCCCATATCAGTCAAAATGCGCGATAATAGCACCATCAAAGAAAGATATATTAAAAAGATTAGCGGCAGTAATTGCAGTTTTCTCTGTTTGCCATAGCAACTCTTGAGTAGGTATCAGTAATAATGATAATCTATATATCTGCTATAAAACCTCGAGATCCGTAGAATAGGGCTGACTAAGGTTCTCATACATTCCTGTATGCTGAGAACATAAAAGCTCTTTTGATTCTATTCCTAAATCCTCAAGTATTTGCTCCTGTTCAGCTATAAGTTCTAATAGCCCTGTTCCACTTTCACTTACTTCACTTCGTTCAAGACACATAAGTTCTGTTAACTCTGCTATGTCTTCTCTAGAAAGCTGATTTTTTTCAGAAAAAGTTGTTTCACTCATATGGTCCTCTTTTTGATATAAAGAGTATCTTATACAAGAGAATAACTAAAATAATCTAAACTCTTGTGTCATATTTGTAGCTTGGTGTAGTTATATGGTACATTTCAGATAAGAGTACTGATTATCTAATTGTAGGAGAAGACCTAGTCAAAATATAAAAAAGCAGTGGAATTGGGGGTGGTAAATTCAGAAGTGTCTGAATAACTGTGTGAACTAAGTTCGGAGGAGAATAGTATCAAGAAAGGAGAAAATTATATGGTCTTACCTTTATTGATGTATTAATTGAGAAGAGTTCTTAAAAGTTAATGTTTTGTTAGTTGTTTCATACTAAAATAGGCATATATAAATAATTAGGAGAATGTTATGCGGTCTAATTCCAATTCACTTAATAAATACGGATATGTATCTGATGCAAATGGATTGTCTCACCAACAAATGGGAATGTATGATGATTTAGGAAGATATGAAGTTGCTGATGAAGATATGATGTACCAAAAAAACTATGGTATTATTGGTGATAGTTTAAAAAAAGTAACAAATCTGACTGGAGATACAGCAAAGAGTATAGCAGATTACCTTATTAAACCTGTTAGTGATCAGGTTGCAAAGCAAATCGTTGTTCCATTAGGAACGGAGATTATAAGTAAAATTGTCGTACCTATTACAAAGAAAGTTGCAGAACAAAATCAAGACATGATAAAAGAGCTAACAGATAAACTCATGGTTCGCGTGGAAGATTTTGCTCGGTTACAAATAGAAAAATTAAAAGAAGACGTAAAGCAAGAGATAACATCAATACCAGGTAAAGTTTTAGAGAAGATAAAACCTTCTTCATGGCTTCCATGGAAAGCAGAAAGTTTGGATGAAGCTTATTCTGACACTTATGTACCAAATGATATAGATGAATTTGCATGGTAGAGCTTCAAGGTTTAGCAAAATGTTTTTTGGTTTATATTCGCTTGAGGTTAACATCATTGGCCTTAAGCTTTTTTTAATGCTAAATGATCTTACTGTATATCTACAAATTCTTCCTGTGATTTTCAACTCTAGAGGTTATGCTTAAATTATAATATCTACCAAAAAAATAGTCATTTTGCTTGGATATTTGATATAATTTAGATCTATTAAAGCAAAAGCATGAATGAAGTAATAACATTTGGTTGTCGTCTAAATTTCTACGAGAGTGAGTTAATCAAAGAAGCATTAAAAAAAGCAAAGAGAGAAAATGTTGTTGTAGTGCATAGCTGTGCAGTGACAAACGAAGCAGAACGCCAAGTGAAGCAAAAAATACGTAAGATCTATAAAAACGACCCAAGTAAAGAAATTATCGTAGTTGGCTGTGCCGTTCAATTAGATCCTAAATCATATAGTGATATTCCTGGTGTAAGTAAAGTGCTAGGTAATCAAGACAAGCTAAGAGCTGAAAATTATCTACTAAATAATGATGAAATCTTAGTCAGTGATAACCAAGTAGAACCTATTCTCATTAATGGATTTGAAGATAAATCAAGGGCATTTATTGAAATTCAAAATGGTTGTAATCATAGTTGTACATTTTGCTCAATTACTGAGGCAAGAGGAAATAATCGATCTGTGCCAGTAAACAATATTATAGAGCAAATTAAGATTTTTATAGAAAATGGGTATCAAGAAGTGGTGTTTACAGGTGTTGATATTACTGATTTTGGTACAGATTTGTTTGGTAAGCAATCACTCAGTTCAATGATTAGAAGAGTTTTAAAGGATATACCACAGTTAAAGAGACTAAGACTTTCCTCTATTGATGTTGCTGAAGTTGATGATGAACTAATGGATTTAATAGCTAATGAGTCAAGACTTATGCCTCACTTACACTTGAGTCTACAGTCTGGTAATAATTTAATACTAAAGAGAATGAAACGTCGTCACAATAGAGAACAAGTGATAGAATTTTATCATAAAATGAAGAGCTTAAGACCTAATATAGCATTTGGCGCTGATATTATTGCTGGATTTCCAACAGAAACTGATGAAATGTTTCAGGATACAGTTGATTTACTGAAAAAAATAAATGTAGTTTATCTACATGCTTTTCCATATTCAGAGCGGAAAAACACACCTGCTGCACGGATGCCACAAATACCAGAGAATGTACGTAAAGAACGAGTAAAGCATCTAAGAGAAATAAATAAAGAAATGATGAGCAGTTTTTATCAATCTTTGCTCGGCACTGAGCAAAGCGTTTTGGTTGAGCAGAATAATATTGGTAGAACAGAAAATTTTGCATTAATAAAACTTACATCAAGAGTTCAAGCTAAAAGTATTGTGAAAGCTCATGTTAAAGGAATAGAAAATAATTGTTTAATTGGAAATATTATTTCTTAATTTTTGTACATTAAAGGAATATATGATATAGTAGTTATACTATAAGTGATAATTCATTTATGATAATTAGAATATCTATTGCTTTATTTTTCATCTTCATTCCGTGTGTCTATTTTTTTATTACTTATATCAGTAACAATACACACATTGAGCAAGTACAACCGTTAAAATTAGAAACAGATAATAATGAAAGTGTAATACGTTCTGAAGAGGTTGCTGAAAGAGAAATACCAATAAAATATCAAGAACTTAAAAGTAGTTCACCTTCTATTTTCCAAGCAGCTGGTCAGAAAAATATGTTGCCACGTATTACAGATCAAGCTGAACCTACAAAGGCAAAATCAAAAAAACTTGATTTCTATGTTAGTGCTAACGGTGGTAAGATATACAATGATAATTCAGAAACATTTGTAAAGGGTATAAAGGCAATAGGAGAAAGGTTTATTAATTTAATCAATACAGCTAATCCTAATCTTTCTTTGCAAGAAAAAGTAGTATCATTGTTTATCAAAGCGGGATTAGTGGATGAAATTCAGAGTATAGAGAAATTTAACGGCAAAATTGATTTCCAGTGGCTTAGGAGCGTATCTTTAGGTTACTATGCTGGGGAAAATGGCCGAGTTGATTTTGAAGCTATGTATTCTACAGCCAATATTAAAGATAGTAATTCTCCTCCGGTATTTGAGAAATCAGCAAGCGTGTTTGCATTTTTATTAAACTTCTATTATAACTCCAGCATTCAAGATACACAATTTGCTCCGTATATTGGTCTTGGTATAGGGCCAACAGTTTTTAGATTAAAAAAGATTAATGGGTCACCAGAAAATTCAATGCCACTGAATGTTCCTTGGTTTGCTTATCAAATAAAGCTTGGTGTTGACTACTCAATAATCCCAGAAGTTAAAACCTTTTTCGGCTATCGTTACTTTAGTATCCCAATACCTATTGCAGATGATATATCCACTCATAATATTGAAGTTGGTTTGATGTTTAATTTTTAGTAATAATATCTTTTCAATTCTAATATCCTGATTTCCATTCAGAAATTTGATAAATCTATCCATATCTTTAATCTTATGGCCATATCCTTTGTGATAGCCTGAAGATGGTTTCTGTTTCTTTTTTCCTTTTCTTCCACAAATATATTGGTTTTATGCTCACTAAATTGGTGAGCATGTTACAACGTTTTTGACGACGAAAAGACTGGATAGCTACTTTCATGACAACCATTTAGTTGTCTTTTCTCGTCTATCTTATTTTGTCACTCTGCTGAACAGATACTAAAGTACTAGCTTTTGTGGGTTGATGCACAATTCTATCAGAAGTTTTGTGACTATAATTGCAGAAAACATCGAGCATAAAACTCCTATCGATAAAGTGATAGAAAATCCTCTAATTGCTCCGCTACCAATAATGAACATTATTCCTGAAGCAATTAGTGTAGTGAGGTTTGAATCAAGAATTGTTTTTATTGCGTTTTTAAATCCTTCTTCAATGGCACGAGCTGTTCTTTTTCCTGCTCTTATTTCTTCGCGGATGCGTTCAAATATTAAAACATTTGCATCCACTGACATGCCAACAGTTAGCGCAATTCCAGCAATTCCAGGGAGAGTAAGAGTTGCTTCAAGTAAGGTAAGAATGAGTAGTATAGAGATTACATTAAAAACGAGTGCAACAGACGCTAATAAGCCTAATTTGCCGTAAGTAATGATTATAGATAAACCAACGGCTATGATAGAGATTATTGCTGCAATTTCTCCTGCTTTTATTGACTCTTCTCCAAGGCTTGGACCAATGTTTTTTTCTTCAATTATTTTAAGTGGTGCAGGTAGTGCACCTGATTTTAAAAGTATTGCAAGTTCACTCGCTTGTTTTTCAGTGAAATTACCGCTAATTTCTCCCTCTCCATTTAGAATAGGTTCACGTATTGTTGGTACAGTTAAGACTGTGTTATCTAAAACAATTGCAAAAGGCTTTCCTACATTTTCTTTAGTAATTTTTGCAAATTTTTTACTTGCTATGCTGTCGAATTTGAAATGTACTGTTGGTTTACCTAAATTGCCAAATCTAACTGATGCGTTAACTAATGAATCACCGCCTATTTCAGTTTTGCGGAATATCGGGTAGGAATTACCCAAAGAATCCTTGAGCATAATCGTAGTGTCATGATCGATATCTTGCATTTTAGCTACATTGGTGTTTGCCAAATGGAAGGCCAGCTTGGCTGTTTTGCCAAGCAGAGATTTTATCTGCTGAGTGTCTTCTACTCCAGGAACTTGGACTAATATCTTATTTTGTCCTTGTTTTTGCACACTTACTTCCTTAGTACCAAGCTTATCTAAGCGTCTTTGAACATTAACTATTGACTCTGAAACTACTTCATTGATTAATGAATTCTTATAATGCGGTTTATATGAAATGAAAATTGCAGTATTTTTTCTACTCAATTCTAAATTTTGGTTTATTTTATGTATTAACGTTGAAACTTTTTTGTAATCATCAATATTATTTAAAGTTACAACCACTTGTTTATCGTTTTTTGCGCTAAATTCAATCTTTTGTGTTAACAGACCTTCTTTTATTTCATCGGTTAGCATGCTTAGTTTCTCTTTGAAGTAAAAATCTAAGTCTACATTTAGAAGCAGAGATGATCCACCTTTCAGGTCAAGCCCTAAATTTATTCTCTTTTTTGAGGTAAAGAACTTATTATCAATAAAATTTGGCAGTATTATATATAAGGACAGCAAAAAAATTAGTAACACTGAAAGAGATTTAACTATTATCTTGTTTGGCATAAATTTAAACTATATTAGTGCATTGTAGACCGAATAGTTGCTAATCACAAGCACCTAAAAGATTAGGACCGCCTAAAGCCCTGATCTATAATTGATGGTCTGCGTTTGTTTTTCTAAAATATCATTATAAATCCATGAATGAGGTTCAGAGGTAGCTTTAAGATTCTCTATTTGTTTATTTTTTCTAATGCTATCAATCGGAAGGTAAATGCATAAACCAAGTATTGAGAAAGTAACTATGGTAGCTGGTATGTGAATAGCAAGAAATTCACTATAACTTGGATCTTTCCAACCGAGAGGACTAGATAGAGAAGGATGAGAGGAAAATCTGGGAATTGCTACTACTGCACTTAATGCTGTTAGAATAATAGCGACAGTAGTACATACAAGAGGTAAAATATTCTTTTTATTAAATCTGCCATTAGAATCTTTTAAAATATCAAACATACATACTCCTAGATTACTAAATGTTCGTGATACTAAGGGCTAATTGTAAAATGTTCAATAACTAAATTGGAGATAATAAAAAATGGGCATAGAATATAGACATATAATATGAAGGATATATGCTAGTTAAAATAGGTACGAGAGGAAGCGACCTTGCGCTCATCCAAGCTTTGGAAGCAAAACAAAGATTATTAGAGTCTTTTCCTAATCTATCCGTTGAGATCATTAAAATCAAAACTTCTGGTGATAAATATGCTAATGTAACCCTTGCTGAAATAGGAGGTAAAGGACTGTTCCTCAGGGAGATTGAGGCTGAATTACTCAAAAATAATATAGATATGGCGGTTCATTCGCTAAAAGATGTACCTGCGTTTTTCTCGAAGGACTTAACAATTCCTTGTGTTTTAGAGAGGCTAAGTCCATGTGATGTATTTATTTCTCATAAATATAAGAGCCTAAAAACTTTGCCACAGCAGGCTACAATTGCAACTTCTTCAATAAGAAGAAAAGTTCAGCTGTTAAATCTCAGGCCAGACTTAAATGTAGTGCCACTGCGTGGAAATGTGACAACTAGACTGCAAAATCAGAATTTTGATGGAATGATTTTAGCTGAAGCAGGGCTGATAAGATTAAAAAAATATCACTTAATTACAGAGGTATTGCCACCAAAAGTCATGTTAAGCGCAGTAGGGCAGGGGACAATTTGCATTCAATGCCGAAAGAATGATATAAAAGTTATCGATCTTTTAGAGAAAATTAATAATAATATGTCTTTTATAAGGGCAAAATCAGAGCGCAGTTTCATGAAGACAGTAAATGGTTCATGCTTTACACCGCTTGCAGCTTTAGCAGAATATGTGAGTGAAAACATGCTACATCTTTATTGTATGTTAGCGGGCGAGAGAGTTATATACTTTACTGAACGCACTTCGTTTGTAGAAGATGCAGAAAAAATGGGTATGGATGCAGGATTAGAGTTAAAATCAAAATGCTTATAAGCTTACCTAAAGTATGTGGAATCTACCGTTATAATGTTTCAATGTCTAAAATGACTTGGTTAAATGTTGGTGGCCAAGCTGATGTACTATTTAAGCCACGTGACATTGAAGATCTAATGTGCTTGATAAAAGATGCGGAGTTACCAATTAGCGTTATCGGTGCAACATCCAACATAATAGTGCAAGATAGTGGCATTCGAGGAATAACGGTGAAATTAGGTAAGGAATTTGCGTATATTAAATGTAAAGATAATAGCTCCATAGTTGCAGGTGGTGCTGCACTGCTTAGTAACCTTGCCTACTTTGCAGGGGAACAGCAAATTAGTGGGCTTGAGTTTCTTGCTGGAATTCCAGGAACAGTTGGCGGTGGAATAGAAATGAATGCAGGTGCATATGGTAGTGATATTGCGAGTGTTGTAAAATTTATAAGGGCAGTGAATCTAGAAGATGGAAATTTATATGAATTCTCCAGCGAAGAAATGGGATATTTTTATCGTGGACATAGTCTAAAAGGCAGGTGGATTTTTATTGAAGCTGAATTTAAAGGAGTAAGTTCAGAGTATGAGCTTATATTGCAAAGATTGAAAGAAGTTATTGATAAAAAAAATAAAAGTCAACCAGTAAGAGGAAAAACTGCTGGTTGTATATTCAAAAATCCAATAGGCTGCAAGGCATGGAAACTGATTGATGAATCTGGCTGCCGAGGATTAGATAATGGTGTAGCTAAAATTTCTAAGAAACATTGTAATTTTCTACTCAATTACAATAATGCAACTGCACTTGACTTAGAAAACCTTGGCAACAGAGTAAAAGATGCAGTAAAAGATAAATTTAACATTGAACTTGAGTGGGAGATAAGGGTTTTGGGTAGGTAACTTCTAACCTTCTCTAATATGACCTATTTCAATTGAGTACACTTCAATTTAAGTCCAAGGTACACTATTTTGCGAGGATAATTTATGCTTCCTTTGAAGAAAAGCATTCTTTTATTTTTTCAATTACCGGCTCTATAATGTAGTGATTTATTTTCTTAATCATAGGTTCTACAATCATATTTCCAACAATAAGGCCTGTAATTGGGGCAATAATTCCTATTGTCGCACCCATCAAAACTGCTGATCCTGTATTTAACATTACACCAGGAAAAATAGCACCTATAGCTGCACCAAGACCAATCCCGATTGCAGTGCTAGTAACGCCCATACAAAATATAGGGAAAATGCATTCTCGATTTACTTTATCTTCCTTATAATCACAATATGTAAGGTATGCGATAGATAATATTGTAGAAACAGCAGCAATAATTCCACCTATAATGGAAGGTGATAAAATTGCGAAACTTGGACCAAGACCTACAAGCACTCCTATTGAAATATTCATTCCCATTAATATTCCAACAAGGATTAACTCTTCTTTAGTTTTTTTATCCATACCCCTCCTTAACACTTAATTAATAATAAAATGTTACTCATCTTTACTTAACCTGTAAAGTTATCTTAACCTAATTTCAAAAATTATTGTATAATATCATTTTGAGGTTTTATTTTCAATGCGCAAACTTGCAATACTCTTTTCTATACTGTTTGCGGTAATTGCTTACTATTTAAACAATGAAGTAATGTTTGAAATAGCAAAGCTATTTAGTGATATATTCATCAGTTTGTTGAAATTAATCAGTTTACCTTTGGTTTTTCTATCTATCGTATCCACAATTTCAGGGCTTAAAGACTCAATTGAAATTAAAGTATTACTTAAGAAGACGCTGTTTTATACGCTGCTTACAACCATTATAGCTGCATTTGTTGCGCTATCTTTCTATTTATTCATAGATCCAGTAAGAAAAAATTTCATAAGTAACACAATAGAAAGTGTGAGTGACAGCAACCACAATTACTTCTCATACTTAAAATCACTCATTCCATCAAATTTTGTGCAAGTTTTTCTTGAAAATAACGTTATTGGCAGCATATTGATTGCTTTTTTGATGGGTGGAGCTATTATTTCGCTCTCAAAAGAAAAACAGGATATATTACACCAAATATTCTCTGCACTGTTTGATACACTTCTTAAAATTGCTCAAGGGTTGTTAAAGTTTATTCCTCTTGCTGTATGGTCTTTTATCACATGTTTTTTATACGAGTTAAAAGGTGGCAGCGAATTCCATAGTCTTTTTTGGTATTTTGCTTGCATAATGTCTGCAAATTTCGTGCAAGCATTTGTGATTTTGCCACTACTCATGTGGTATAAAGGTATATCACCAATTCAAACGATGAAAGGTGTTATGCCGGCACTCATACTGGCATTTTTTTCTAAATCATCCAGTGCGACACTACCGACAACCATAGACTGTGTGCAAAATCAGCTAAAAGTGCCAAAGAAATTGTCATCTTTTATTCTACCAATATGTACAACTATCAATATGAATGCGTGTGCTGCATTTATTTTAATCACAGTGATGTTTGTTGCGGAGATGAATGGGCACACATTTTCCTTAAGTGAGATGTTCATATGGATTTTCTTAGCTACAGGAGCTGCAATTGGCAACGCTGGAGTGCCGATGGGGTGCTATTTTATGGCAACTAGTTATTTGGTATCAATGAACGTTCCTTTGTACATTATGGGGCTGATTTTACCTATTTATACAATCATTGATATGTTTGAAACTGCAATAAATGTTTGGTCTGATGTCTGTGTAACGCAGATAATTAATAAAGAATGTAAAACTTAGAATGATACTAGACAATCCGATAATAAAAGAGTTTGAAGAGGCTGGTGCGGTTTTGCACGGACATTTTGTACTCTCGTCAGGGCTGCACAGCAACACTTACATACAATGCGCTAAAATTTTTGAAAATCCAAGCAGAGCAATGAAGGTTTGTGAGCTATTGGCAAATAAAATAAGAAAAGAGCTTGTTGAACCCATAGACTTAATACTATCTCCTGCAATTGGTGGAATAATTGTGGGTTATGAGATTGGTAGACAGCTTGGAATCCGAACAATATTTTGCGAACGTGTTAATGGTAAATTTGAATTACGCCGTGGATTTGAGATTAAACAAGGTGAGAAAATCTTACTAATTGAAGATGTGATTACCACAGGTAAATCTTCACTTGAAGCAGTAAAATGTGGAGAAGAGAAGGGAGGTAAAGTTGTTGCTGAAGCTTCTTTGATAAAGAGAAGTAGTGAGACAAAACTACCTTTTTCTGTTATATCTTTGATTGAACTAAACATTCAAAACTATAGCGAGAAAGAACTGCCAAGTGAATTAAAACAATTACCTATAATGAAACCTGGAAGTAGAGAATATTTAACAAAGTAATTCTATATATGGCTCAAGTGGTTCAGTAACTTTTACGTGTTATATTTTTTTCACCAAAGTTAGATATTACAGTTTATTTTCCCTGTATTCGTTCAGCAGAATGGCAAAATAAGATAGACAAATAAAGATATAAAGTAAAACAATAATAGGTGTCATTCCAGCGCGTGACGATGGAATCCAGAAAGGAACAATGGATCCCAGTGTCTGAGCACTGGGATGACAAGGTAGGAAGCACTGGGATGAAACCTTTTTGCTTCAATATTTTGCACAGTAGCCATGCAACTTGACAAATACTTTTCTCTTGATTTAGCTAAGGTTTTTATGAATTTTGCCCATAAAAACCCTGTTATAACTAAAAATACACTAAATCTTGGTTTGCACATGTTTCATTTTTTGCCATAAGAGACAATAATTCTGCACTCTCATTGAAACTATTTGCAGCAGTTTTTAAAACCTCAGATTTTGCTTCTATGAGTTCGCATTCAATCTTGTCTATTCTTGTATCCAAATCCCTATGTGCATTTTCGATTAACTTATTCATTTCATATTCTAGAAATTTGCTTGATTCTTCACTTTGTTCAGTGAGAAAATCACCTATTTTGCTTGTGATCTCAGGTTTGATAAGGCTTTCAATCTTTTCTTCAGTATATTTTTTTACTTCTTCTTCTACCTGAGTTTTTATTTCTGGCTTTAGCAAATCTGCAACTTCTGGTCCTACTTTTTTCACTGCTTTTTCAGCTGCATTTTTTGCTGCTTTTTCAGCATTTGCTTCTACTGACTTTACTGTTTTATCAATTGAAGTCGATATTTTTTTTTCTATTTGATTAGCTTTTTCGGTAGCTATTTTGTTAGCTTTCTCTTCAGCTAAAGTTAGCATTTTTCCTTCTATTTTTTTTACTTCATCTTGAGCTGCTTTTCTAGCTTCTAGTTTTAAATCGTTACCCATTTTAGATATTACTTGTTCTGCTGCTTTTTTTGCTGCTTTATCTATGCCCAACCATTCTCCTAATTTACCACTCACACCATATGCTAAAGTTTCAGAACTCAATTGACCTTCTGAATTTTGTGGCTGGTTCCTGTGTACTTTCCATACTGTATTCTGTGTGTCGTAACTTGGTTGATCGTTCCAATTTTTGTAATTGTATTCTTTCATAATGTACTCCTTAATTTAAAAACTATACTAACATTAATATACAAGTATAAAAATTATATTAATATTAGTATTGCTTTTCAGGGCAGTAGTATAAATTTATAGTACCTTTTGAAAAAATTCATGACTTGACGGCAAAGAGCATTATATTGGTATCATGACTGACTTGGAAAAGATGAGAGAAAAACTGCAAAATCAAATTAATTATCATAATATCTTATATTATCAAAAAAGTAAGCCAGAGATAAGTGATGCTGAATATGATGAACTGAAAAAAAAGTTAGCTGCAATAGAGCCAGAAGCTTATGCAACACAAGATAGTGTTGGTGCTCCGCCTGATGAGAGATTTTCTAAGGTGGAACATCAAGAACCTATGCTTTCTCTTGAGAATGCTTATGATGAACAAGGTGTAGAAAAATTTTTGTCTAAAATAAAGAGATTTTTAATTGCAGATGAAATAGAGATATTATGTGAGCCAAAAATTGATGGATTGTCATTTTCTGCAATTTATGAAGATGGGAAATTTGTTAAAGCTGCAACTCGAGGTGACGGTTTTGTAGGAGAGGATGTAACTCACAATGTTGCAACAATAAAAGGCTTTCCTAAGTTTTTACAAGATGTGCAAGGAAGACTAGAAGTAAGGGGTGAAATATATATCAGTAACAGCGACTTTTTAAAGTTAAATGAAAATAATGAATTCGCTAATCCTCGAAATGCAGCTGCTGGTTCTTTAAAGCAATTGAATGCGAACATTACAGCAAAAAGGCCTCTTAGATATTTTGCTTATTCTTTAATTGGTGGAATAGAGAAAAGTCAAAGTGAGATACTAGAAAAACTTGAGAAACTTGGTTTTTGCGTAAATGAGCATCGTTCCTTAACAAGTAGTTTGAATGGAATGCTAAAGTTCTATAACGAGATCTATGATTGTCGTTATAACTTGGATTATGATATCGATGGGATAGTCTATAAAGTGAATGATTTGGTGCTACAAAGTCGTCTGGGAAGTACACACAAAGCGCCACGCTCAGCGCTTGCATATAAGTTTTCTGCGATTTATGCGAAGACAAAGTTAAATAAAATATTTATACAGGTGGGTAGAACGGGGGTTTTAACTCCAGTTGCAGATTTGGTACCAGTTAATATTGGCGGAGTGCTAGTTAGCAGAGCAAGTCTACATAACCAAGATGAGATAAAACGTAAAGATATAAGAGAAGGAGATGTTGTAACAATTAAAAGAGCTGGAGATGTAATTCCTCAAATTGTCAAAGTAGATGAAGGTTCTCGTCATACAAATATGCCTGAATTTGTTTTTCCTGACATATGTCCTGAATGTGGTAGTAAAGTGCAGATTGAAGGAGTGGCAGTAAGATGTCCTGAAGAATTTAATTGCAAGGCTCAAATAGTAGAAAAACTAAAACATTTTGTGTCAAAAGATGCATTTGACATTGTTGGCCTTGGTGAAAAACAAATAAAGTTTTTTTATGATCTTAGCCTAATAAGACAAATTCCAGACATTTTTATTTTAGAGGAAAGATTAAAAGAGTTTTCCTTAAAAGAGCATCATGGTTGGGGCGAGAAGTCAATAGCTAATCTATTAAGTGCTATACAAAACAGAAGAGTAATCACTCTAGATAGGTTCATATTTTCTTTGGGTATCAGATTTATCGGCCAAGTTGCAGCAGAATTGCTCGCAAATTATTATGTATCTTATGATAACTGGTATAATTCGATGTCATCAAATGATGTTGAGTTGGTAGGTATAGATGGTATAGGAGAAAAAGTAGCTGAATCTTTAAAATCGTTTTTTTCTCAGGAACGTAACATTAAAATGTTAAATGATCTTACTGCATATCTGCAAATTCTTCCCGTGAGCTCCAACTCTAGCGATTCTTTTTTGAATAACAAAATTATAGTGTTTACTGGTAAGCTACGTGCTATGAGCAGAGGGGAGGCAAAAGTAAGAGCTAAAGTTTTAGGGGCAAAGATCAGTTCAAGCCTTTCTACTAAAACTGACTATTTAATTGCAGGAGAAGATCCAGGTTCAAAATATAAAAAAGCAATGGAATTGGGTGTGGAAATTTTAGATGAAGAACAGTGGAACAGATTGTGCTAAACACAACTTAATCTGACGGGAATGAATTAACTGATAGAAGAATTGAAAACTAATATCAGACTCTTATTTAATACAATTTATAGATGCGACAGAACCCTAAACTTTCCCTGTATCGGTTATAGGGTAGCATAAAAGATCTGTTCTGCACTAACATTAAAAAAAATTACTTAGCAACAATCTTTGATTATTCATTATTAATGATAGTCCAAGTAACACTAATAATAAGCCAACTAATAAAAACATTATATCAATTGTAATAAAACTGATTAGCAATGCACCAACCAAAGGAGAAATAATCATGAAAAAGTTTTGAATAGATTCGCTAAAGGCAGAAACTGAGCCTATTATACTTTGGTCAACTTCTGTCTGTAATAGACTAGCATATGGTACATTAATCAGCGCCCCCGTTATTCCAAATAAAAACCATATTAATACATAAAAATACACAGACAAATTTATATGATAAAAAGCTAATGAACCTAAAAGGAATAATAATAATCCACCAAGAGTTTGCCCTGCAGAAATCAACAGTATGTATCTAAAGCGCGTAATGTAAGTAGTAACTACTACTGCACCAACAACACTGCCCATTCCTATAGCACTTATTGCTATTGCATATATTGATGCACTAAAATTCATAAATTTGTTGAAAACTATTATATAAAGATCGAATATAAATATTATGGCAAACCTTAATGCACTATTAATAATAACAATTCTTAAAAGCTTATTGTTTTTAATTGTACTGGCAACATTTATTAGTTTCTTATATATAAAAGTCAATTTACTAATCTTATTGTTAGACAATTTTGTTTCTGTAATTTTCATAGGTAGACTAATAGCTTTGATAAAGCATGCAGATGCTAGAAAAGTTAAGGCATTGATAATAAACAAAAATTTTATATTGCAATACAAGATCAACAAACCACCAAATGCTGGACCAATAATTTTTGCAAGTTGACTTGAAGTATGCAAAAAACCTGATGCTTTTGGTAATAGATCATTAAGAACTAGTACTTTTAAGGCTATTTGCCTAGAAGGTAAGAAAAAACAACGGCATATTCCCTCCAAAAAGAGTAATAACAAAACTATTTCGTAATGATAAGCTAAAAAATATAAAATAATTGATAAAACTGCTCGAGAAATATCAGAATAAATCAAAATAGGTATTGGATTTTTATTATCTACAGATACTCCTATAATTGATCCAAAAAAAACGCTTGGAGCTGCAATAATAATTTCAACAATAGCAAGCATTTGTGATGATAAACCAATATCATAAAAGAATAATGAGCCAATAATAGGTATTACCATCCAGTCACCTAAACTGGAAATAAAGTCAGCAATAACTAAGTTAATATAGTTAGTATTACTAATCAAGCGATTTGTTTTTACCATAATTTAATACTATTAAACTTTACATGACAGGTGATATGCTTTAGCTTGAAAGCCATTATTTAAATAAAATTTCGAACCCAAATGATTACTCATACTTACATCGAGGTGAATTTGATGGTAACCAATTCTTTTACTTTCTTCTTTGAGCCATTCAATTAGCTGGTGCCCGTAGCCTCTTGATCGATACTCAGGTAGAGTTACTAAATCATCGACATAAACATATTTTCCAAACGCAAACTTATAGAGTAATCTATACGCTAAAATAGCAATAAGATCATTATCTACGTATTTGCCAATAACTTTATATCCATTATTGCATAAAGACGTAAAATTAGCTATAAAGGTATCTTCGTTATCAATATGTACATATAATTCATTAATTAAATTATATAACTGTTTAGGGTTAATAGTTTGAGATATCATGTTAAATAAGTTGTTGTTTTAGCCATTCAAATTCTTTTATTTTTAACTCAGCTATTTGCCGTATATCACCTTTATTTTCATCATTTAGCTGCCTTAAAGTAGGATATACGTTTTCTTCATACCAAGTTTTAAGTAAGTTATATAAAACTTTTGTGTTATTGTCTTGAAATTCAAAACTTCTGTGAAAGAATGACTTTTTTAAAAGATTATCTCGTTTAATTTTTAGCTCGATAGGGGTTCCTGGCATTACCTTCAATATGCTATTAGTTAAAAATTGGGGAATTCGATACCTACCAAATTTCTCAATTTTATCAAGCTCGAACTTTATACTTTCAATAGTTTGCCATGGATGCCACAGTATATAACTTGTTACAGTTTTTATATTATTTTTATCACATTCTTTAATAACTTTATGTAAATGAGCCTGATCAACTAACTTTCCAAAAATTTTTTTTAATGTTCTTTCATTGAAGGATTCTATTCCAATCAAAAAAGTTTTTACACCAGCATTTGAGAAATTTAAAATGGAATCTGCATCTAATACTTCGGACCTAATATTGAGTGCTATTGATATTTTGTCGCGAATATCATTTAGATGATCTGCTAGAATTTTAGCTCTATAGCTACACTCATATAAATTGCCACCAAATTCATTATCACTGAAAGCAAATCTTGTAATATTATGTACTTCATACAAGTAATGAATATCCTTTGCAGCTTCAGTTACATTACGCCCATACCAACCATGACCTACATCTTCATTATATGCACAAAAAGTGCACCGAGCATTACATCCACTACTACCTTCTATAGAAATAATACTATTTTCATAAAATTTGATGCTATTTTGTAGACCTCTAATCTGATAAAACTTATCAATATTGGCTTGAACATTTTCTGCAAGTGTTTGTACATAACTATCATACTGTATAAAAGAAAGTATTGATATCTTAGTCACAACAAGGTCAACAGCTTCATACTCCATCAGTTCCTCAGAAGCACTTGCTGCTAGATAACCGAAACCTATTATTACAACTTTATAACTTAATTTTATTAATCTTAACTCATCAGCTACTTTTTTTAAAACTATACCATAAGCATCAGTTTTGTTAAGAAATACAAGTATAAAGTAAAACTTTAGTGAGTTATTTGATAAATAAGCTAAGAGATCTACTTGTTTGCTAATTTTATAATTGGAATCTAATAAAGTAGTATTATAGCCTAAAGACTTAAGATATGTACTTAATGATAAACACCTACCTGTTACTACACGTTGCTTAAAATGTGCATCAAATAACTGTGGAGAATAAATTATTACTTCCCTGTCCATTAATATTAACCAAATAGACTCATTGGAGTTTCACACCTATGGCATAACCTACCTTCGTCAAGTTTTCTAAATTTATCTAACTTTACAGAATTAAACCATACATCATCTAAAGAATCACTTAGTATATTACCCATACATTGAGTTTTATCACTGACTCCAAATATACACGGATAAATGTCTCCTTTTTGTTCAATTGCGAATCCTGATATACCGGAGCCACAATTTCCACTACCAATAGTTTCTATTTTTGTGGAGTATTGTTTTGCAAGTCTTTCACATTCTGGTATTAATACATCAATTATTTCTCTATCACTTAAAATTATGTCAGAATATCCCTTAGACCTACCACAATTTTTCTGAGGAAAAAATTTAAATTTTTTTACCCCAAAACTTTGACCTATTGTAATAATATCTTTTAGTTCTGGAAAGTTTAGCTTGTTAACTACAGTATTTATCACAACTTCAGCAATTTCTGTCAGCTTTCTTATTCCCTTTAATACACTCCTATTGAATGATCCAAGACTTGCTCCTCTAATAAACTCATAAGTTTTAGATGTAGTACCATCTAAGGAAACTTGTATTTTTTTTATATTAAGTTCCCGTAATTTTGATACTACTGTTGAAGTAATAATACTTGCATTTGTACTTAACCCAAAGCCTAAATTCTTTGATAGAATAATTGAAGCTAGCTCAAAAAATTGTGGGAACATTAAATTTTCCCCACCTGTTATATAAATATCAAAAATCCCATAACCTCCTAACCTTTCTATAATACATTTCCATTGTTCAATGCTCAGAAGGAATGGATCTGCCTTAGTACCACCCTTACAATAGCAATGAATACATTTTTGATTGCATCTAGTAAAAGGTTGAAGGTGTGACCAGAAAGGCTTAATTATATTTTTTTTGGAGAATTTTCTTCAAAATGCTTTTTTATTTTAGGTACATCCTCCAGTAGGCTTATAGGGCGGTTATTAGTAGGCACAATGATGCCTTGTGATACAAGATCCTCAACAGCTTCGTTAAATTGAGTACAACTAATACCGAAATCTTTACTGAAACTTTTATAACCACTTTGTATTATATCCTGATACCTTGAAACTTGATAGATTAGTAAAACTAATGTATTTATTTTACCTAATTTATAAACTTGACCTGTTTTCTTATTTCTAAGTAAAGAACCAAAATACTCTAGCCTATATTGAAAATTAGGATTAATAATTAAAAATACCATAATACTAATACTGTACCTCACTTAAAAAGTAAAATTTCCACATGAGTAAGATTTGCATAAATGAAACCTTACTCATGTACCATATTTTAGCTAGCGCTTTGCTCAACTGTGCCCTTGTAACTAGTTGATCCAAGAGACAACGAAGCTTCTGTTATATCCTCATACTTTTTTATTTCTTCCTTAGTTGACTCTTGTGGCTGCATATTTGCTTCCATATAACCTCCATACTGTAAAATTAATTTACATAATGTAGTGATAAATTTAAAAGTCAAGCTACTATTTTTTATTCAGTACAATTATTTAGTAGATGACTAATCGCAGTGCTAAAGTTTTGTATACTTTTATTAGCAGGAAAAAATGCTATACACCCGAATTCTGGATTAAGGATGAAAAAAGAGCAAGAATATCAATAGCTTATAATTTAAACATTTACGATAGAAAAATTAATGGGCACCTAAATTTAAGCAGCAGGTATCTTAAAGCTACCAGTCAATTTAGTAAAATCCAAGAATTTCAGTGGCTTAGCCGTATGAGGCATGCAATAAACTGCCATTTTTAAATTTGATCGGACTTAGTTAAAAGAGTCAAGATTTTCAATAATTTACCTAAGATCTAATCCAGAATTCGCGTTTGTAAGGCTACTATAGTATTTCTAAACAGCAGAAAATAATTATGTGTGAACTTGTTTGTTATTTTGCTTAGAAAATACTACTGTGCCTTCTGCTAAGACTGTACAATAATCATTAAGTCTTTTACAAAAGATCCAGGAGCTTTTATAAACCATTATAAGTATATCTTAATGTTAATTAACTGTAAGATAGCCAACTCTACTCATAAGTCAATCCATTGTTTCAAAAAATATTTTAGCAAAATACCATAGAATTAGCGTTACACAGGATTCGATTATTTACTTTTTTATGAAAACGCAAAAAGTACGTACATTTGTGAGAACAAGCTGTCTAAAAATAGGGTTGTAAAAATCAAAGCATAAAATTATTGCAACAAAATTAGGCAGATTAGTTCATATATGAATTTAGCTGAAGTAAGCTAATGTGGGTAGTTTTAGCGTATAGTAAAATCACTATAATAAAAAGTTCGTATGTATCACATGGTAGACCAATTCATTCCAAAACAAACTCTTCTCACACTGCTGATTTTGAGCGCCGGAAATGGTTATATTATTTAAATTTATTAACACTATATACTGTAAAGTTAACGGCTGCTCATTTAAGATTTTCCTTCAAATAACTTGATATGTAAGTTTTTTTTACACTCCCTTCACAACCGGTTACCTCTGCCTGCCACTTTTACCTTTGCTAAGATCAGAGATATTACTAGCTTTAGGATCTTCTAAGGTAGATTGTGGGTTACCAAAATTGCCTATATCACTAACAGTAAGTGACATAGGTGGTCCTTTCCCTCCTTGTGGTTGCTGGTGCCATACCCCATGCGTTGGATATTGGCGCTCTAAAAAACTTAATAGTAATTGACGAATTTCATTTAGCCTTTGACATGATATAACAACCCTTCTATTGAGTAAATGCTCCTCCTCAGGAAATTGGTGAATATTATCAATGTTTTGAAATTCTCTTGAGATTGCTCTTCTCCGCTCTTGAAAGTATTGTCCATTTCTAAGATTGTCTGGATCAACTATATTATCCAGGCCTGGAACATTTAACGTAAGAAGATCACGCATTTCATCTAACACACCTCTACCTTGTTCTCCAAGATCACCATTTCGTTGTAAAGCTTGACTAATATCTCTGGCGTTTTCTAATGCCCAGATACCGCAATTATGGCCATCTCTCTGCTGTACTAACGCATTGTCTTGCTGGTCAGCAAGAACATTATGGACTGGAACAGGAGCACCATTTACTATAAGATTGTTTAGCTTATCCGGAACGTTACCACCAATTGAACTAGCATAATACCCATAATACTTCCTATTTTGAAAGGCAATAGTTAATGTAGCCCAATGGCTGCCATCTATATTAACAATCAAATTTGATATCAATATTTCATTGTTTTGCATTTCTTTATTGCTAATATGATTTTGCAACTTTTGCAAATGATCATTTACCCACCCTATAGGTAGTGTGGCAAAGAGCACATTATTATGCAGAACAGGCTGTAAGTTATATAGTGTTGTCCTTGCAGCAGAACGTATATCCCTTTCTTGAAGCCAATAATGATAGTAACGATTATCTGTTGCAAAGTCTAGTGTGAGTATATCATGCACATTTTCTATCGAATTAAGACCCATTATATTATCTTGAATATGCAGATTTACTAGGGGTAAAATATCATCTTCTAGCCTTACAATTCTTTCTGTCCTTCCACCGGGTCCTGAAGCACGACTGGAGTCAAGTTTATTTCTATGTGAAAATATAAGGTCCTCTGCTCCCTGTGCACCTCTATTAAATACAGCATAAGATAAAATCATACTTCCACAAGTAGAAAGTAACCTACGTTCTTTCACTTCATTCGTAAATTTACGTATCTTCTGTTTTGCATTACTTTTCTGTTGTGCTACTACGCTTTGATCATTAGCAAATCCTAATATAAATCCAATTGAGTGAACATCTGAATCATTCTCTGTAGGTTGCCTTGATACTAGGAGATCTAATCTATGCTCTGCAACTCTTGTATTTACTCGCTCCACTATTTTTCCTACCATTCTTATATCGGAAATACATATTTGACTTATCTTGTACCTAGAAACTACTTTACAAATATCGTCACAATTATAAAACACACCATACAATATAGACCGAAACTTGTCCTCGCTATCTACATCTATTATTGCATTACCATTCATATTTTCTGGCATTAATACTGCAGAAATGTTTCTAAGTAATTCTTGATACTGAGCTTTATCTCGCCAGCCATCATTTAAAACTTGATCTAAGGCATTATACACATTTCCAGCATTAGGGACTTTCACAAGATTACCACCAATAAAATTATTTGCATTATTATTTTGGTAATTGTGATATAAACCAAGGTTACCTGTATGAATATTAAAGTAAAGTTGATTATTAAGTGTGTATGAAACTTCCCATACATGAACATTATTCCCATTCATATTAAGATCTTGTAAATTGATTGCTCCTTGTTGTCGTGCATCGTGAGCTCTAATATGAAGTATAACTATATCAGAACCTTCAGCATGAAAGACCATAGTTAAACATCTTAAACCCTCATCACCATGTCTAAATGTATACTTTGTTACAGGTGCTTCCCCTCCCCCTTCGAGTTGTAAATGGTGCCTATCAAAAACACTATTTCCAGAAGCGAACCCAATTATGCAATCAAATATTCTATTATAATTCTCTGCATTTCTTGGTATTTCAGCAGGAAGATGTTCAAGTAAGAAATCTCTAACATTTTCTCTAATGCCTTCATTCTCTACACACTCAAATAATCTTTGTACTAAAGGAAATTTATCCTGTTGAAGTTCTACTGTATCAACACTAAAAGGATCTAGATTTACATTAAAATTCAATCCAACACAAACAGTATGCTTTGATGTAGGTATAAATGAAGAATCGTATAACCTTTCAGCGTAGCCTATGGCACGGTTTAATGCAACATCTGACGGTGCCTTACATCTAGTAATATTAAAAATAAAAATATTTTTTCTCTCTGCTTGATGATGTACAAGAAAAGCAACGTGTGAATTTCCAATAGACAATTCAAGGTCGATATCTATTTTGTAGCGATGACTAAAATTTACTAAAAAACCTAATAAAAACCCGTGACTCTCAAATTTTTGATTGCGATTTTTAATATTATTTTTTAGCGCTTGTCTGTAATTACCATAGATGTGAGTGATGTATGGCAAAACTTCCTCGCGCATTCTACGTTCTACATTTTGTTTTTGGTTGTTTGCTAGTATTTCCATAAAGTTGTCAGTCCCTTGTTGACTTTGTACTACCTGTGCAAAATTGACTGATCTATCAAGTTGTCTGAGCTGATTTTGATTAAGTTGTATTCCTGCTATTTCCTTAACTGTCAACACACTGCGTGGCACACGCACATTAATCTCCCTAAGCCTATTACGTTCTATATGCCTCAGAAGGCTAACCTCAGACGCTGAATATTTAGCAAATCTATCTCTTTCACTAATCACCCCGAATACTTTTGCAATTGCCTTTCCCTGACTCTTGCCCTTTCCATGCATGTATACTTTGTATTGCTCAAAAATTAAGTCTTTTTTCCTTAAATTTGGATTTTGCTGTCTAATCTCTTGCACTAGAGCATTTCTCTCCCTTGTACTGAACCTTAACCCATCACTATTAGGACGATCAGAAATACTGTAACATCTGACAACTTGCTGTCCGTCACGATAAACAGCGACTTTTAGGTTCCCTGTATTTCTATTTCTACCACCTGTATCAATACCATGATTATCAAAACGAAAATACACTCTCTCATTTGCTTTTAAGATATTAGCATCATGTGCAGTAGCAAACATACTAAAAAAGAATACAGGAAGGAAACGACCTGAACCCACATGATGCGAGAAAGATGAACAACGATCTAAAAAAGATTCAAATTCTTGTCTAAAAGCTTCAAGATTTCCATCAACTAAACTTCTAATTAAAGACACAAAACATCTCCCTATTTGCTACAACGAGAAAAATCACTTACACCAATGGGTGAACTACTTAATTAACACTCAGCGTAAAGGCCCTTTTCCTCTTACGAGAACCAGAAGAAATCACACCAGGAAATTCAAGCTCGGGCTCTGGCTCATTACCGAGAGTATTAAATAAACTGTGTCAAACCGCATTTTTAGCTCAACTCAATTTTCAATCTGTTGGGAAAGAAAATGTCGAGCTGAGATATAGTCAATGCCCAATCATGTACAGGCATAGTCCATTTCTCCTCCGCTTTCTTTATAGCACAATATACCTGTTTATACAAGGCATTTATGCTAGTAAATGAGCCCTTGGTTTTGGTGAATTTCCTAATTTGCCTATGTAGCCCCTCTATGGGATTAGTAGTATAGATTATCCTCCTAACTGGGTCGGAATACTTAAAATAACCAGATAGGTTTTCCCAATTATTCTGCCAAGATTTTATAACCATAGGGTACTTTGTGCCCCATTTTTCATCTAATTCCAACAGATAATTCTCGGCAATTTCCTTACTTGAAGCTTGATACACCTTCTTTAAATCACTCAAAAAACTCTTTGCATCTTTACTAGCTACATACTTCAGTGAGTTACGTATCTGATGCACTATACACACCTGCACTTCTGCATAGCACTGATAGGCATGTAAATCACAGTGAATTTACGCAGCTAATTTAAATTTAGCCATACCTATATCAGTAAATTTGTTCAATAAGTAGCACTTAATTAACAGCTCTTTTTCACGATTTACCTCTGATTTATTTTTCAAGCCAAACCCAAATATTTGCTTCAACCTATAGAAAAAGACTTCAATATAAGACCGTGCTCCATACTTAACTTTTTTCTTCCATTCATTAATACCATCTTCATAATTCTCATATGACCTAATTCTACTAATATACTTGTTTCTTTCTGATAAGTAGTCAGCTAAACAAATTTTAGTATCCTTCCTAGGGCGAATAATAGGCACAATATTGTATTTTCTGCATTCTTTATACACACTTTTTATATCATAAGCCGCATCTGCTCGAATAGAACAAATGTTATATTTATCACTGACTTCTTCTAACATATCGCAGACCGGCAAATAGTCTACAGCAACACCACTAGTGTAGTTCATGCTTATTGCTTTCTTATCATTTATGTTTAAAACAACATGTAATTTTCTTACTTGACCATAACCACTGTATTTTCTTTTTCGAATATTAAGCTTACTATGCCCACCGTTATTATTGTAGATACTAACTCTAGTGCTATCTACGGCAATTTCAACATTTTCCAGATCGTCTTTATTGCTTCTATGGTCATCAATCTTCAAATTAAGCTTTTTAAATCTTCTGGAAGCTTGTGTATAGCTGATAATCTTAAGTTTTTTGCCTATTTTACAAAACCTACAGCTTGTCTCAAGCCAATTCTAAAAAGATATGTGTATTAAAATTACAACTTTATCACTATAAGTGTTATTGCCACCTGCAACTTTTGGACTATTTTCATACCAATTTTCTATGGCTTGATTAACAAAATGAAAAACATTTCCTCTTTTTTTGAGAAACTCGTTATATTCTCTCCAATAACAAAAATTGGTAATCACTTCCTTTTTTTGTATTATATTTCTCCTTAAGCTATTAAAATAACTTTTTTATAATAAGTTTTGTCAGATGAAGTTTAGTGTTAGTATCCCCTTTGAAAAAGGAGAAGAAAAAAAGTTCCTGAAATATGTAAGTAGGCAGCAAGGTAAAGGTGAGTGTCAGTATTTAAAGGATAAAAAAGAAGAAAGCAATAACCCGATTAAACTTAGGATTGCAGAAGTTGCTGCGATTGAGGGTAAGTACAACCTTGGCGTGTACGCTCGGCAGTATATTAAAAAAGGTGATGTTATTGGTTATTACAAAGGGAAAAATGTTAAGTCTGGTGAAGTTGTTGATAGAAAATTTTTGATGATTATGAATAAAAATCAACAATTAGACGCAACGTGTATTTTTAACTGGACACGTTTCTTAAATCATTCAAGCTTTTCTTGTAACTGTTATTTTGCAGAAAGCAATGATGGTAGGGCTATTCAAGTGCTAAAAAATATTAAAGAAGGTGAGCAGCTGCTCATTGACTACGGTGGTTCTTACGTATTTGACATCAATATCGTTTATTTACATCCAACTGATAATGATCTTTCATATGAGGAAAAAGTGGCTGCTAATAAGGGATATGAACTATTGAAGATAACGAAAGACACAGTTCCATTAAGCAGTATGAAGAAAATTTTCGACTTCGATGATTGTGATGAGATTTATTTAATCAAATTGCATAAACAAGTGCTTTTCCCAAAACTTCAAACTGAATTCAATAAAGGCGAAGTAAACGAAGAAGAGGTTGATTTGCCATGTTATTTTTTAAAAAATAAGAAATATTCTTCCATTCAACAACAAGTTACACCTTTAATGTTTGCTTGCTATAAAGGACTTATAAAGGAGGTGAAGTACTTATTGAAACACAATGCTGATCCTTTACGCAATACGCTACATGGAGGGCATAACTCGCTGATTTTTACAATTTTAGGCACTGCAGAGAATAATACAAAAAAAGAAATTTTTAAACTTTTAACAGAAAAAGTGCTCTCTTCTACACCTCAAGGTTATAAACATCTAATTGAGGAAGAAACAGACTCTCAAGGTCTGAGCATATTTGATTACATTTGTAAGAGCGATCTCTTAACCATTATTACTGATCCTCAAGATAAAAATTCTGCAAACAAAATTTTACTTAATCTTCAAACAAAAATTTTAAATGGCAATTTTCCAAATAAGTTTTCGAAAAATGTTGTAAAGCAAATAGATCTTAAGAAGCTCAGTTTTGAGTTGCCTTGTGTTAATTTCTACGATAAAAATTTCAATAGTAAAAATAAACGTATAAAAGAAGAAAATAATCGAAAAGCAACTTTAACCGCAAGTGAAATAAAAAGAGAACATTATAAATATGTTAAGGCTGAGGTTGATGTAATTCAAGCTGAGGAGATTGAAGGCTTGCTGAGGAAATGTGAATATAAACTTAATCATAATGAAATAATTGAGATGTATAAGCAAGTCTTTGCTCACTGTGCATGTTACTTAGATGCTGTGGACAGCTTAAAATATAAAAACAAAGTCGATAATTTATTAAATTTTTTTCAGAACAAGATTTCCTGGAAAGAGAAGCTATTGATATTCAGTTACGCTCTTCAGAATCTTAGTTATTGGCATGGACGTGACTATGATGGGGAGCCATGGAATTCCATTCAAGCCTTCAAATACCTAAAAGATAAGCTTGATACAGATGAATATTGTGCTATACGAGATAAGATGTCTGTTAAAAAGAAGGAAGAGTTTGATAGTATGATGGGTCATTTTACCGATGTTAATATTGATCCTGCTATCATAAAAAAACTTTACAAATAGTTAATAGTGTGTACTAATGGCAGTATGTGTTTTTTGAGATCTGTATCATGAAAGCGTGTATAGTAAGTTCTATAAAGTCCAATCTTGAAAATGGTAAATATTCAGATGCTTGTTCAGATTTTTACAGCGAAGGGTATGACAACGAAGTGGACTTTTTATGTTATATTTTAAGAGAAAAAAGACTTGATTGCTTTTTAGAACCCTTGTTACTCTTTTACAAGCGAGATCTTCCAAGAATTCTCAAAGTAGCAGATAAAAAAAATGGTGAACATTTTGTGTGCGTTGCATACAGAGAAAGAAAGTTGCATAGGGTTCTCGAGGCGATCAAGCTTGAGGTGGAATCCTTCTATCGTGAAAACAATGAACGCAAAGCTTTATTGCACTTGATAGCTGATAAAGAAAAAGAACAAGACGAGATATTTAATTTGCTCAAAAATTTAAAAAAACATGGGGTGGACTTACATCATCGTTACAGTAATGGTGAAACTATTTTGCATTATGCTATTAAGTATAATAATGTTTGTATGGTAGTCGGAATTATTAAAAGCAATCTTGAAACTTTGAGAATTGAGGATAATAATGGTCTAAGTCCTCTTTCGTATGCTAGTAATAGGTTGTTAGACAAAATTTTGGATAGATTTCAAGAGTTAGATACGCATGGAAGAAAAATTATTGCCACTGATTTTCTTAGCATACTTGCTAAACGAAAAGATCAAGGAGTACAAATAGTTAAAAGGTTAATTGGGCTTGGCAAATCTGCCTCTATAGGTGAGGTAAGAAGTGATCCTGCAAGAGACATTATGGAAAAAGTAGATATAATAAAGCTCCTTTTTGAATTTGTTTCTTTTGGAAAGACAGATATTGTAAAGTTTTTTTTAGATAGATATCCGGATATTGTTAATAGTAAATTTGAGGGAAAAACAGCTCTTTTTTTTGCTATTGAAAGAGGTGACGTTAAGCTTGTTGAACTCTTATTGAAAAAAAAGGCCAATCTTAGTATTGAGTATGAAGGTCGTTCTCCTATTCACTATGCTGCTGGTAGTGGAAGTGTTGAGATATTGAGAGTTCTTTTAAAAGAAAAAGGTGGTTCTTCTATAGCTTATAATAGGGATGTATCTGGTTATATCCCTCTGTACCATGCAGTTATGAGTGTTGATATTGAAGTGGCTAAAAAAATGGTCGATCTTTTGGTAAAAGGTAGGCAAGAATGCGATATAAATTTGGTAGATCGCGAAGGTTATAATACTTTAGACCGTTTAGTCTTGCAAGGTTCAGAAGCCGGAATCGAGTTAGAAGGATATCTGAAATCTCTGGGTGCTGTTCATTCTGAAAAATTTAAACAGAGTCAGTCAAGAAGTTCAAGAAGCATAAGTAGTTTAAACTCTTCTACTATTTCTATACGTCGCTCGACGAGAGAAAAATCTTCATCTAGTTTTTCCAGTATGTCAAGTGGTATAGGTAGTGAAGGAAGTTACGTCGCTTCTATATCTGAAATTGTAGACGTTGATACTTTACCTAAGAAACGGTGTGAAGAAATTTTAAAGTGTATTGAAAAGAGGATTATCGAGGGATTCAGTCAAGATGATGATATTCTCAGTGAATTTGGCGAATGGAAACAAGTATTGAGGCTTCACAGTAAAAATGAAGACTATGCTGTTTTTAAGTGGGCTATTGATGGAGATTTTAACTACCCAGATGATAATTTTATCAGAATGAGTTTCATATTAGATAAAGCTAGTCAGGTTCTTTCTGAAAAGGAAAGGCTTGCTATGCTAACAGAAGGCCTTATATACTGTTGTGCTTGGCATAATAAAAGAGGAGAAGGCGATACCGTTTGGGATGCTTCACCTTGTATACGTTGGATATTTAAAAGATATAATGATGATAAGAAGGTTAGTATTATTATAGATGCTCTCACTGAACTTTATCGTTATGATGGAGCAGGTGCTAAAAATGAAGGTAAGCATGATTTTACACTCTCTAAGGAGGTTCTATTGAGCGAAGTTGCAAAGTCAATTGAGAATGGCGATGAGGATGGCGTAGAGGTTAGGCTTGCGACTGTTCTTAATTGCATTATAAATATGAGGAAGACTGAGAAGGTGAGTACATTCTTGCAAGATGTAAGCAAACTTAACGTCAAGACCGACAAGATATTTATGTTTGCTCTTGTTCATTCTATATCTAGCAATAAGTTTGCTATTGTAAAAAAGGAATACTTGGAAGGTTTCTGTAATAAAAGTGAGGACAAAATTCGAGAGGTGCTTGAATACGGCCTCAAGCATGCTATTTCTTTTAACAAAAAAATGTGTATGAAAAAACTGTTTGATGTGCTATCAGAATATGAAAATATGAAGTTCAAGATATTTCAAAGTGTCTTCAAGCATGCTATAGCTTTTGAGAAGTCAGACCTGTTAAATGATATATTGAGACAACTAAGCCAGGAAGAAGAGTTATTAAAGTTGTTTAAATGTGCTTTCAATCTTGCTGTACATTCTGAGATAGACTCTGTCCTACATGATTTGTTTAAAGAAGTTAAAAAGCGAAACTTTGAAAAAGAAGGGTTATTAGAGTTACTTAGATATGTTCTCAATCATGCTGTATCTTCTGAGATAGATTCTTCCCTACGTGTTGTGCTGGAAGAGGTTGAAAAAATAAGCTTGGAGGAAAAAGAGTTATTTAGGTTGTATGAAAATAGTGCGGGATTTGCTCAATCTGTGGGAAGTCCTGGTATTAAAAAAGTTTTCATAGAGAAGATGAGAAACTTAGGAAGTAAGTGTGCATCGCTTAATGAATTTTTTGCTTATACTGAAGAGGGTAAAAAAGAGAAGAAGGATTTAGCTTCGGATAATCTCCAAATCATTCAGAAAGCATTTAAGATCGCGAAAAAAAAATTAGGTCCTGGTCATCCATTTGTTTTAGATATTCTTTATAATATGGCAGAAATGCTTAGCAAGCTAGGTAATAAAAGTAAGGCTCTTGAAATATATCAGGAAGTACTTAATGCTCAAAAGGGATCAGATGTTTTAGGTCCTGATCATCCGGATACTTTAAGTACTCAGGATAGCATGGCAGTATTACAACAACAAATGGCAAGATTACAACAACAAAATGATGAACCTGGGCATTATTTAAGCGGTATAACAATAAGTAATCAATCAGTGGAAACAAGGGTGCCAGACTAAAACTATTTCTTTCTGAAGTTGCTTTATTTCAGCTTGAGGGAGGCCAGTAGATTCATCTACGTAATACCACAGCTAATATAGCTCATAAATAAAGAAGCCATCCGAATCGGACACGAAAAAAGCAGGAAAGAGGGTGAAAAATAGGCTAAAATAGCAGTCTAAAATTAACTCAAGGCGGGTGTTTCTATTGATGTTATTGCTAAAATAACAGGGTTTTCTGTTGATTATATTGAGAAAATTCAAGAAAAGAAGTTTTAGCCATAACGTTTTTTTTGTTAAACCCTCTATTCTAGTAATTTTAATATTGCAATCCATTCTAATGTCTGTACAATGCCTTTTTTACATAACACTGTTAATCCTTAATATGAGGAGTTAATGCTAACACAGAAAGAGCTTCGGGCTACGATGTCCAAAAAATTACAGGAAGCTATTAAACATACAGATCATGAGATTGCTGCTGGGAGGAAGTCAGCTATCAAGAGATGGGTGGGAGTCCTTCAAGATAACTTTATGGAGCACATAAAATACTTTAAGGGTGATAAGTTGAAGTTTTTGCACAATGTATTCCAAGATGAAGGTTGCTGGTCAGGTACAAGGTTAAATAATGCTGTTTTAGGTCAAAGATTTACTGAAGAAAAAATAGGTGGAATAGATAATCCACTTCGCAAATATGAGATGGCTTGTAGTTACTGTGTAGTGGATAAAATTCTTCCACTCTTTCAAAAAAGATTTGAATTTCTCAAGAGCAAATTTCCTCCTGGTAAATTTGATGGCAAAACTGAAACTGAAATTGACAAATACGTACGAGACTCCCTGCTAGATACTATAAAGAGAAATGGTCCTGTATTTGATTTCTGGATCGATAGAGGATCTGGGAAATTAAAGAAGTATGATGCAGTAGAAGGTTTTGACAGTGCTGTAAAACTTGAATGGAGCGAAGGAGTAGAGTATTTTTATAATCATTTAAAAGAAGAAGATAAGGAAAAGAAACTTACAGAAGCTATTCTTGCTCTATCTCGCGTTCAATCTGTTGAGAAAGACGCTCCTATTTTAGATTTTTGTATAAGGAATGTGGGTAATAAAGATACTATTTTACAGAAATTATCACAGAAAGATAAAGGAGTATATTCCCTTTTTGCTGAATTAATAGATTCGTGTTTTTTTGATACAGTACATGATTTAGTACAGTGCTGGTGTTACAAAGAAGCTTCAGCGCGTGGAGATAGTTCAGAGAAAACATTTTCACAGGATGAGTATGACCTCCTTCTTTACTCACTTTCAAATGTGATGTTGAAAAATCCTGAGTCAAGTACTCAAGCTAGATCTCTTATTATGAAGATTTGGAAATGTGACTGCTTTATTGAATACAGAAAGATTTCTGTTAATATTTCTAATTGTATAGTTCCTATACAGGACATGCTTGCAGGGTTAATAATTAACTGGAAACGAGAAGACATTTATAAGTCTGATGAGGAAAAAGAAGTAGAGAAAAAAGAAATATTAGATGTAATGTTATTTGCTAAAGATTGCTTTCCTGAAAAGTTTGAGTTCTTTGAAGAATTAATAACAAGAAATCTTAGATTATGTGGTAGGAAAGGCAAGAAAGTAAATGTAGATTATGGTCTATTTGCAGAAGAGTTATTCTCTGAGTTAGAAAAACCAACTTCACCTCCTAGAGATGATGGTTCCGGTGATCATCGAAGACGGTCTATAGTGATAGTAGAAGCTGAAGATTCTAGTCTTTCTATTAGACATGGTCGTTCTGGTGATGAGCCAGAGTCCGAGCTTGAATCTCCTGGTGTGATTTCTTCTGGTTCTCGTAAGAGAAAATTAGAGAGAAAACTCTTACCTGCTGGAAATTATAGTTCTGGTGATGAGCCAGAGTCTGATTTAACCGCAAGTGAAATAAAAAGAGAACATTATAAATATGTTAAGGCTGAGGTTGATGTAATTCAAGCTGAGGAGATTGAAGGCTTGCTGAGGAAATGTGAATATAAACTTAATCATAATGAAATAATTGAGATGTATAAGCAAGTCTTTGCTCACTGTGCATGTTACTTAGATGCTGTGGACAGCTTAAAATATAAAAACAAAGTCGATAATTTATTAAATTTTTTTCAGAACAAGATTTCCTGGAAAGAGAAGCTATTGATATTCAGTTACGCTCTTCAGAATCTTAGTTATTGGCATGGACGTGACTATGATGGGGAGCCATGGAATTCCATTCAAGCCTTCAAATACCTAAAAGATAAGCTTGATACAGATGAATATTGTGCTATACGAGATAAGATGTCTGTTAAAAAGAAGGAAGAGTTTGATAGTATGATGGGTCATTTTACCGATGTTAATATTGATCCTGCTATCATAAAAAAACTTTACAAATAGTTAATAGTGTGTACTAATGGCAGTATGTGTTTTTTGAGATCTGTATCATGAAAGCGTGTATAGTAAGTTCTATAAAGTCCAATCTTGAAAATGGTAAATATTCAGATGCTTGTTCAGATTTTTACAGCGAAGGGTATGACAACGAAGTGGACTTTTTATGTTATATTTTAAGAGAAAAAAGACTTGATTGCTTTTTAGAACCCTTGTTACTCTTTTACAAGCGAGATCTTCCAAGAATTCTCAAAGTAGCAGATAAAAAAAATGGTGAACATTTTGTGTGCGTTGCATACAGAGAAAGAAAGTTGCATAGGGTTCTCGAGGCGATCAAGCTTGAGGTGGGGTCCTGTTACCTAAGGAGAGAAAGTTGCCTTTCCCCCCTCGGCTTCAAAACCGGACTTAACAGTTTCCCGTTATCCTTCATGGCTTTGTTGCATAGCTAGTGTTGGTTGAGGTTATTGTAAAAAGAAAAGCTTTTTAATATATGGCTACTAACGCATTTTGTTGTAAAACAGGCATTTTTCAAACAAGTACAACTTATGCCACAAAAAATGAGAGTAAGTAACCAAAGAGAATATAACGAGTTTCTCAAAAAAAGAGGAAATGTTTTTCATTTTGTTAATCAAGCCATAGAAAATTGGTATGAAAATAGTCCAAAAGTTGCAGGTGGCAATAACACTTATAGTGATAAAGTTGTAATTTTAATACACATATCTTTTTAGAATTGGCTTGAGACAAGCTGTAGGTTTTGTAAAAGGTTATATGGTACAAATAGGCAAAAAACTTAAGATTATCAGCTATACACAAGCTTCCAGAAGATTTAAAAAGCTTAATTTGAAGATTGATGACCATAGAAGCAATAAAGACGATCTGGAAAATGTTGAAATTGCCGTAGATAGCACTAGAGTTAGTATCTACAATAATAACGGTGGGCATAGTAAGCTTAATATTCGAAAAAGAAAATACAGTGGTTATGGTCAAGTAAGAAAATTACATGTTGTTTTAAACATAAATGATAAGAAAGCAATAAGCATGAACTACACTAGTGGTGTTGCTGTAGACTATTTGCCGGTCTGCGATATGTTAGAAGAAGTCAGTGATAAATATAACATTTGTTCTATTCGAGCAGATGCGGCTTATGATATAAAAAGTGTGTATAAAGAATGCAGAAAATACAATATTGTGCCTATTATTCGCCCTAGGAAGGATACTAAAATTTGTTTAGCTGACTACTTATCAGAAAGAAACAAGTATATTAGTAGAATTAGGTCATATGAGAATTATGAAGATGGTATTAATGAATGGAAGAAAAAAGTTAAGTATGGAGCACGGTCTTATATTGAAGTCTTTTTCTATAGGTTGAAGCAAATATTTGGGTTTGGCTTGAAAAATAAATCAGAGGTAAATCGTGAAAAAGAGCTGTTAATTAAGTGCTACTTATTGAACAAATTTACTGATATAGGTATGGCTAAATTTAAATTAGCTGCGTGAATTCACTGTGATTTACATGCCTATCAGTGCTATGCAACAAAGCCATACTGGATCTCGCCTCTTCATAGATAATAGCAGAATGTTTCTTACATATTGATCACTTATCGGATTACCTTGACTTTCCATAAGATGGTACAAGCCTCCACCTTCTAGGTGGAGAAACTTTAGTTTGTCAATGTCATAACTGTACTTTATAAAGTATAGTTATGACGGAATATGACAAAGGAAAACACACTGTATTTTATCATAGGTACCATATAGTCTGGATTACAAAATATCGGTACAGAGTATTAACTAAGGCTATGAAGGAGAGAATACGAACAATCATAGCAGAAGTATCTGAAGAAATGGAGATTAAGATAGAAAACGGAGTAATATCATCAGATCATTTACATTTATTCGTAGTAATACCTCCTCATATAGCTGTGAGTGATTTTGTTCAAAGAGCCAAAGGCAGGTCTTCACGCAAAGTTCAACAAGAATTTCCAGAGCTAAATAAAATGTACTGGGGAAAGCGTTTTTGGGGAAGAGGATACTTTAGTGCTACCAGCGGACATATCACAGATAAAGTCATTAATGAGTACATCAATAAACATACAGATGCACATCAGCCTCATTCTATATCTAGTATAAGATTGGAGTAGCTTTAGCTTCTCACCGCGCTTCCAGCGCTATATCCAACCTTTCGGCTCTCAGCCGATAGTGGTTGAGTATCTATCTCTTCTGGAGTAAATTGACCCTTAGAGAATGCAAGCTGTTTATTGAAAAAATCACCTATCTTATCCATTATACAATACCTAGATGCCATATCATACCTTGGCAGTGGGTTATCTATTCCACCTATTTTCTCTTCAGTCAATTTCTGACCTAAAAAAACATTATTTAACCTTGTATCCGACCAACAATTTTCATCTTGGAATATATTGTACAAAAACTGCAGCTTATCATCCTTAAAGAATTGCACATACTCCATATAGTTTTCTACCCATCTCTTGATAGCTAATTTCTTTTCAGCAACATTTGGATCTGTACGTTGAATAGAATCTTGCAATTTTTCAAGTACTCTAGCATGACGATCTGTCCATCTTGGCATTCTACCTCCTATATAAAAATATTTACTGCATTATGCAAAAGTTAGAATCAAATATCAACAATAAAATTATCAAGGATAAAAAAATTTTATGAAAAACATTTTCTATATTTAGGCATTCTATGTTTGACTGATACGTAGAATTAGTGAGAGAATCAAATAGGCCAGTAGCAAGAATAGTGGAAGAGTTAGATATAGGCTTTAATATATTAGACTAATGGATAAGGGCTCTAAAGGAGTTACAATACTTAGGCTTTTTCCTTAAGTTTTGAAATTTCAACTTTAGGAAGACCGGTAGATTCAGCTATTAAGTCAACAGATACACCTGCTTTAAGTAGGTTTTTTGCAACTTCAATTTCTCTTTCTTTTCTGCCTTTTTCCTGGCCGATTTGGATGCCTCTTTCTTCTCCAACCCTAAGACCTTCATCAAATTTTTGAGCTAAAGCAGCTATTTCATCCATTATACGTTTTTTCATTTGTTCATATGCTAGTAATTCTTCTTCTGACCAGTTAAACTTATTCATCTCTTCATAAGCTCGTTTTATTATTACATCACTACCAACTATCTTATCTAGATCCTCTTCCCTTGTTTCTCCTGCATATCGAAAAAAATAACACCATTTCTCTACTATATTTTCTAGTTGATCTTCCTTTGTTTTTGTAAATTTTGGTAATTCTATGAATACGAAGTAAAAATCCTTTAAGTCATGTTCAAAGCTATTTTGATCTAAAATGACATGATTAGATTTGTACTCAGCTTTGTCTGGAAAAATAATACAATCAGCAACAGCAATAAAGATAATTTCCTTGAGGTTATGATAGTCATCACCTTGATCAGCTTGACTTGAATAGGCTTTAGCAGCATAATATTGAGCACGCTTTTCGAAGCCCTTGGTCTTAGTGAACTGGTCAGGTAAGGAAGCAGTATTACTACTACCCCCTCCCTTAGAAACGCAGCATGCAGGTTTCCCCACACTACGCTTGAGCCCCTTATCTAAGTTCTTCTTTTCTAGAACCGGCTTGTCCTTCATGATTCCTCAGGAAACATCATTCTTAATGGTGACACCAACAGTAGAGAACCTTCTCTTGAGAAAGAGCTTGCTAACATTCTTGTTCGTTTCACTCTCTCATCAAAATACTTTTTCCATTTTAAGTCAAGGGGATTTGCATCCGCTCTGATTTTAACATGTCGTCTGATAGGTATATCAATCAGCTTAAGCAGTCTTAAATACCGTATCTCTTTTGGTTTGTTCTTGCATATGGGTGCAGCAAAAACCCATTGGCGTTGACCCATTACTTTGAAGTAACGATTCTTTATCCAACGTAATCCTTTACGAGGATGTCTTTTCTTTGCCCATTTCCATAAACTATGCCAAATTTCATTGTCGATCTTTCTAAACGCTTTTTTAGCACACACATGGTGATAGTAATTTCCCCATCCTCTCAGTAGAGAGTTGAGTGACTTAATTACTATAGCCTGAGTGTTCGCTATATTTGCTTTTATCAATGTACGTGCTTTATTAAGAAGTCTTTTAATACTTTCTTTCGAAGGTTTAATAATTAACTTCTTATTATATCTACGTACATTACAACCAAGAAAGTCAAACCCTGTTGTGATAGATGTAATCTTTGTCTTCTCTTCTGACAGAATTAAACCTCGCTCATGAAGAAAAGATGATACTAAAGGCTTAACTTCCTTTTCCAGTACTTCATGTGTGAAACCTGAAATAATAAAGTCGTCTGCGTATCTGATTACATTCACTCCACTTCTGATTTTGTTTCTTTTTCTACTGCCGAGTTTACCAAATCGACTTTCCAATAACTTTTCAAGTCCGTTTAAGGCTAAATTGGCTAGTATTGGAGAAATTATACCACCTTGCGGGGTACCTGCAGTTGTGGGATACAGAGTTTTTGATTCTAGGAAGCCAGCTTTTAACCAACTATGCAGAATTTTTTTCTCCATAGGAATATGCTTCATAAGCCATTCATGATTAATGTTGTCAAAGCATCCTTTGATATCACCTTCAAGTATCCATTGTAGTTGATTACGACTTGCCAGTAACAAATGACAAGCTACTGTAGCATCTGCACAGGATCTTTTAGGTCTAAAGCCATAGGAGTGACGATCACTGATCGTTTCAGCTATCGGTTCCAGAGCAAACAGATATAATGCTTGCATGGCTCTATCTTTTATCGTGGGTATTCCAAGAGGTCTTCTTTTGCCATTAGATTTACTGATATAAATCCGTTTTAGCGGAGAAGGTTTATATCCTCTTTGCTTTAACAGCTTTATTCCTTGAAATTTAGCATTGCAAGTTGACCATAGTTGACGATCTACACCTGCTGTGGTTTTTCCTTGGTTTTCAGTTACTCTCTTAACAGCCAAAGCTTTTCCGCTAAAAGAGCGTGTGAGAAGATGTTGTAAAGCTTTTACCTTACCCCATCTTCCTTCTTGGACAGCCTTAACAATACGTCTTTGTAGCCTCACAATAACTTTCTGGCATTTCTTCCATGGCAATTGCTTCCATGCTTCAAAGCTTTCGGTAGATGCACTTACAGGTTTACTTGTAATCATCTGCTTTCCTACCTTAAGTGGTTAACAAAGTTTCTTGTCACGAGGGACCAAATGGAAGTCTGCTCGTTTTCACGCGAATTAATGTTACAAATTCTATCCATTTCGTTACAAAATGGCATTCGCTTTCTCCATTCTCCTTTACCTGCACTTCCATCAGCATTCCTTGCGGTTTGCTTGCCATGTAGGCGAAAATACAGGCTTACCCTGTTTCTCCAGTCATACAACAGTGGGTTAGGTGGCTTCTCTATACCGGTGGAGTTATTATTTGCGTACATCTAGAAATGAAAAATGTAACTTATCCACATTACCTTTTGGTCAGAGCTTATCAGCATCTTTAGCTCTTTCATCGTATCGGTACTTATAAAGCTTCACTTACGTTCACCATACCACTAGCCTAGCCCTCCAACCACATGATGCTTGCAGTTTATGCCCCTCTCACGATTGAGCATCTTCTTTTTCAAGAGGAGGTTCATTGTCCGCATCGCTTGGCACCAACCGGTTGCCCGATTCGCACTGATGCGTAGACTCAGACGGCAAAACATCTGGTTTAATAAGTTTTAGAATCCTTTCAGTTTCTTTCTGAATGAATTCCTCTCCTTTTAAACAATATGACCGAAGACTTTCAGGTCGCACCATCTCTCAAATGTATCAGAGATCCTTTTTTTATCGTGAACTAATTAGCCATTTTTATAAAGCTCACTTTCAAAATATTTATTGACTGCATATTCTACTAATACACTGAACATTGCTATTATTGGAATAAAAAATAATATACCTATAAACCCAAAATATGAGGTGCATATGACAACTCCTAAAATAATGATAGTTGGATGTATATGAACTTTTTTTCCTATTAATAAAGGCACTAATATGCTTGAGTCTATTAATTGACCAACACTAAATAATAGCAAGACAGCAGTACTTTCAAACCATCCACTAAATTGAGTAATGGCGCTCAAAAATCCGATAATAGTGTATAATAATGGCCCTATATAGGGTATAAATGTTAATGTTCCTGATAAAATTCCAATAGCTACAGAATGCTTCAGCCCAATTATGCTAAGGCCCACGGAGTAAAAGATCATCATGACTATACATACGTTTAACTGTCCCTTTAGGTAATTAGATATAATGAAATCTACTTTAGAAAAATAACCTGCAGCTTTTTCTCTGTAAAGAATGGGAATTAGTTTATTAGCCTTTTCTACAATTGCAGGCCAATCACGTAATACATAAAAAAACACCACAAGCGTAATAGCTATTAATGATACCATGTAAATCAAATTAAAGCTTGAATTTAGCACTTGAATTATAAGATTACTGCCCATGCTAAGAGCATTTATAAAATAAGATATATAATCACTGTAATTTTCTACTAGATTTTTAGACAAATGATCAAATAAACTATCTTCAGTTTTTATATTAAGAAATTCTAGCACAGAAGGAATCACTTTAAGCTTTAATGAAGGTATCTTATTTACTAAGAAATTTAATATTAAAGTAATTTGAAAATATATAATAGGTAAAACAAATGTAATAACTAATATAAAAGCTATCAATAAGGCAAGTGTTATAAAAACTACAGAACATGAACGCGGTATTCTATATTTTTCAAACTTGGTTACTAGCGGGTTAAATAGATGTGCAACAAAAACAGATATTAGACACGGAACAATCATAGGACGCATCAAAAATAATGCCCCTATTATGAAAAGCAGTACACAACAAATAGTTATATGACGTTTTTGCATGTGTTTAGAATAGTTAATTTACCGAAAAATATAAAGTTTTTTGTAAGTACTATCTATTCATTATTTTATTAGGCATGAGATCAGCCAAATTTTCACTCAATTGCCAACTAGATAAAACTCCGTTATGCGGGTTATCTGTAAAGCCTCTCAGATTAACGATCTTAATCGAATTTCTATTTAACAATAGATCATCTACTGCCTTTGCCAATTGTGCAGGATATGGTATTAAGGTGTCTCTTTCATGATTAATGACTACTATTGGTATATTATCATTTTGTAGCTTTTGTATATTGCTTATTATATCAAAATCTAAATTTAGGACCTTAAGCATCTTTTTCAATAAGCATGAGGGCAGTACACTTAAAATTTTTGCTTGAGGAATTGGAAAATGCTTTATTGCATTATGAAAAGAGCTGAAAGTGCTAGTAAAAATAACGCCTCCAAGTTTAATATTTTTGTCTGTAAAATATTTTAATACTTCTGATGCAACTGCTCCCCCAAAAGAATGGCCGAAAAGTATTATATTTTCCGATTTCACACCCTTCTCCATTAATTCATTGATTTTTTCTATTGAAGACTTAGATAAGCTTTGATTCTTATTTATAAATGGAATCATGAGTGGTGGTACAGATAAAAAGGTACAAGTTAAAGCTGCTAAGATGGCTAAACTTGCTGTACTAGATGTCATTGGATTAGTAAGTAATATTAAAGTTGGTAATAGTATTGATGTTCCTAAAAACAAGAAACTAGCTATTGCGTAAGTTATATAGTTTTGAAATGCAATTGGGTATTTATGTGCATGAGTGTGAAAATTAGACCTATGGAGATATGTAGATCTATCTTGTATATACCTGGCCGCATTCTTATAATTATCACCTATTCCATGAAAAAATATAAGATGTATCTCATTTTCTTTATTATACTTAGCAACGTGTATTATTTTCCTCTAGCATATATTACACCTAGTAAAAGAATATTCTTTTTTGAGAATTGGATCAACTTTTTTAAAATGCTAGATAACTTGTATTAACACCGAAAATGGTAAGCATGTACACTAACAGACTTGAGGAATACAAGATAGCAGCATTAATAGTTGCAGCAGGAGTAGGCAGTAGATGCAATGCCAAAATCCCTAAACAGTATATAAAATTGGCAGGTAAGTCTGTTTTATTTCACACAATTAGGAAATTCTTAGCTAATCAGTACATAAGTTACATAAGAGTGGTAGTGAATGAAAGTCAAAAAGATTTCTATAAAGAAGTTACGTCATCAACTATAGATACTAAATTGCTGAGTCCAGTATGTGGAGGAAAAAGCAGGCAGAGTTCAGTTAAACTTGGACTGGAGAGTTTGCAAAAGATCAATCCAGATTTTGTTATTATACATGACGCTTGTAGGCCTTTTGTATCAAATATTCTAATAAACAACTTGATTGAATCTATGATTAATGGTCAATATACAGGAGTAGTTCCAGCAATAGAAGTCGAGGATACTATATCGTTGGTGAGTAATAATTTCATTGAATCTACGATTTCAAGAGAAAAACTTAGAGCCATGCAAACTCCTCAAATTTTTAATTTCAGAGAATTATTATCGTGCCATCAATCAGTCAAAGAATTTACTGATGATTCATCACTAATGGTAGAGCATAAAAAACATGTTGCGATTATTGAAGGTGAGAAAAAGAATTTTAAGTTAACTACAAAAGAGGATATCAATATGGCAAAACTTCTCTTTGGAGAGCCAAAATTCCGTGTCGGAACCGGTTATGATATACATAAATTTGTTAAAATTCAAAATGATGCTAAGAGCTTTATAAAAATTTGCGGTGTGGAAATTGAGCATAATATGGCAATAGAGGCACATTCCGATGGTGATGTTGCAATACATGCAATCGTTGATGCAATACTCGGAGCACTAGGATGTGGCGATATAGGAGAACATTTTCCTCCTAATTCCTCTAAATGGAAGGATTGCAATTCATCTCATTTTCTTGATTTTGCTGCTAAAAAAGCACAGGAAAAAGGATATAGCGTGTCTAATTTAGATATTACTATAGTTTGTGAAGAGCCTAAAATATCGCCTTACAAAGCAGGAATGAAGGAATTCATATCAAAAATATTAGAAATTAATGGTGAATTCCTAAGTATCAAAGCAACCACAGCGGAAAAATTAGGTTCTATTGGCAGAAATGAGGGAATAGCAACGTATGCTTCTGTGCTATTGCGTGCAAATTTTTATTGAAGGTAGGAACGAAATAACTTACTTGACAAACTCCACCATTTCACTTCCATTGCAAGGAAAGTGGGAAGGTTTGTCAAGAAATTTCTATGGGCTACTTTCGACATTAATAGCTGATTCAAGTCTTCTATTCAAAATTTTCAATATAAAATCCAATTCATTTGAGTTGTTATAACGTATCATGACTTTACCCTTAGAATTACTGTCATTAATTTTGACCTTTAAACCAAGCTGAGAAGATATAGCTCCTTCTAATACTGCCATATCTTGATTTTTAGTAAACTTATGCTCTTTTCGGTCGTTATTTTGTTGTAAGTCTTTTATCAATTTTTCAGTTCGCCTAACGCTCAGGCCCTGAGAAACTATTCTTTCTGCAATACTTTCCGCATTTTCAACATTAATCAATGCTCTTGCATGACCCATAGACAATTTTTTCTCGTTGATCATTGTTTTTACTCCATTAGGGAGTGACAGCATTCGTATCATATTGGTTATGTGACTGCGGCTTTTACCTAAAGTTAAGGCTAATTCTTCGTGTGTATAGGAGAATTCATCTATTAGTTTTCTGTACGCCTCACCTTCTTCTATTGGATTAATATCTTGCCTCTGTATGTTTTCAATTATCGATACTTCTAAGCATTCCTTGTCATTTAAATCTTTTATGATAACCGGCACACTATCAAGATTTATGACCTTACTTGCTCGCCAACGACGTTCCCCTGCTACTATTTCATAACCTTCATTACTTGGATCTTTGCGCACCACAACAGGTTGTATTATACCATTTTTCTCTATCGAACCTGCAAGTTCTTTTAATGACTCCTCATCAAAATATTTTCTCGGCTGAAATTTGCTCGGGTGTAGTAATGAAATAGGTAACCGATCTTCTTTATTACCATAATTATCGCCTATGAGGCCAGCAAGACCTCTACCTAAGCGCCTATTGTCCTTCACGCTGCACCCTCACTTATCAGCTTTTTCTCTTTACAGATGCTCATGTGTTTCTTTAAAATTTCTTTTGCCAAACTTATATATGCTTGTGCACCAGGACACTTAAGATCATATACAATAGCAGGTTTTCCATGAGAAGGCGCTTCTGATAACCGTACATTACGTGGAATAATGGTCTCATACAAGGGGATAATAGTTTTATATACTTTATCATTTAAATATTGGCAAATATCATTTTTAATCTGCTCACTAAGTTTGTTGCGTCTGTCATACATTGTGAGCAATATTCCTTCTATTAACAGGAAAGGGTTTAGGTTATTTCTTTTTATCAGCTCTACAGTCTTAACTAAATGGCTCAATCCTTCCAGAGCGAAAAATTCACACTGAAGAGGAACAATAATCGAGTCAGCAGCGGTCAGAGCATTGATAGTAAGCAGACCAAGTGATGGAGGACAATCGATAATTATGTACTCATAATTATTACGTACTTTCTCTAGCGTATCTTTTAGTACGAATTTTCCCTGCTCAAGTTGTGATAGCTCAATTTCTGCAGCTGATAAGTCAACCACTGATGAAATCAGCGATAGATTTGGAATTTCCTTTATATTGAAAATTGCCGATTCCACCAATTCACTTTCGCTGCTCAGCAGTATTTTATATATATTTTTTTCTTCCCTGCTACGATAAGAAATCCCAAGTCCTGTACTAGCATTTCCTTGAGGGTCAAGATCTACCAGTAAAGTACTTTTTCCCACAGCAGCAAAGGCTGTTGATAAATTTATACTAGTTGTAGTTTTACCAACTCCACCCTTTTGATTTACTATTGCAATGATCTTGCTCACGCCTTTTATCTTATGTATAAAATAACTCTATTGTATATATGCAAGAAATTTTTGCATTAGAAAATTTTTTTTGTTGCCAATCATGCTCAAAGTAAACTGCCTTTTTTTGTCTTGTGTAACACACTTTGAACCTTATTTCCTAACTCATTCAGAGTAAATGGTTTTGGTAAAAAATGGAAGTCTTCTATATTGATTTCATCGCTCTTTAAAAAAGCATCCTCTGTATACCCAGAAATAAAAATAACTTTGATGTTTGGCCTATGTATCAATGTTTCTTTAACTATTTCTGGACCACTCACCTCTGGCATGATTACATCAGTGATTATTAGATCTATGTGTTGATTTTTTTTTCTAATGATCTCTAGTGCCTCGCTGCCTATGCTCGCTTCTATGACATTAAATCCTTTTCTTGTAAGAGCCTTAGCAGTAAATTCCCTTACTGAATCTTCATCTTCAATTAATAAAATTATACCATTACCTTTAATCTCTACCGGTTTCTCTATTTCTTTACTATCTTCCTCTTTATCATTTTCATCCGATATGTAAACTATGGGCAAAAATATGCTAAATTTAGTTCCATGATTCACTTTGCTAGCAACATAGATGTATCCTTCGGTTTGTTTAATAATGCCATATACAGTAGAGAGGCCAAGACCTGTACCAGAAGTAATATCTTTGGTAGAAAAAAATGGATCAAATGCCTTTTCAATTATATCACTCGTCATTCCACATCCAGTATCAATCACTTCAATCACAACATAATTCCCATGTTCAATCGTTTCCTTATCTGGAGAAAACATATCCTGAGGTGTAGAATTTAATGAATCAACCTTTTGATTAAAGGTTCGTATAGTTAACTCTCCCCCCTTTTCCATAGCAGCACCAGCATTAACTGCTAAGTTAAGCATAACTTGCTCTAATTGTCCTTGGTCAGCCCTAACAGCACCCAAATCGCTACCATAATAAATATTAAATTTTATATTTTCACCTATTAATCTTTTGATCATTTCATAAAGATTAGCTATCGTACCATTTACATTAATAATCTTTGGCTGCAAAGTCTGTCTTCTTGAAAAAGCAAGCAGTTGTCTTACTAAATTTGACCCACGTTTTGCATTTTGCTGTATCTGTATTATATCTCCAAAAGATGGATCGCTAGCTGAGTGCTGGAGTAAAAGCAAATCACAAAATCCTATTATTCCGGTTAATATATTATTGAAATCATGTGCAATACCACCTGCTAATTGCCCTATAGCTTGCACCTTTTGATAATGCTCAAGTTTTATCTCTAGTTTTTTACGTTCAGTATTATCAATAAAATAACAAAGTATGAACATCACTTTATTATGAAGAAACTTATTAAAATATATTTTCATGTTATTACCGCCATTGAGCTGCACATCAAAGGACGCATTATTTATCCTGTTACTTGAAAAATATTCACGCACTTTCATATGATAACCATCTGATATCAATGCAAAGATAGAATCATTACTTGACCCCGCAAGTTTTACTAATGCTATATTTTTCTTTATAAAATTGCCATTTATATCGCATTGTGCAATAGCAATTGACGAATTTGTAAAACAAGGGTGTAGTTGATAATCAACAATATTTGATTCAGTTGGTGTTATAAAGCCGTGTATATAGCTATGATTGTATTTATCACAAAATATAGCAGTACTCATATAAGCCTTAAATGGAGCACCGCTTATAGTAAAAAACATAATTTCATTTTTGGTTATTGTATCGTCATACTTAGATTGAGATATAAAATCATTGATTGAGCTACCTTTTTCCAATTTTTTTAGTTCAAACATGTCTAAAAATCTTTTATTTACAGATAAGATACCTCCTTTTGTATTTGCAACGTAAGTTGCTATATTGTGTTTCTCTATCAACTCTTCATATATCTGCTCTTTGTTTACCTGTGTTGCCTTCAGTACAAAATACCCATTCGGTCTTGCTATTGGGGCTAATGATAAATTTAAAGTCTTATTACTATTTATAGCAATTTGTGGATTATCCGGTATTGGTTCAGAGAGCAAAAGAAAGTTAGATATTCTACTCTTCTTGCTTAAGGAAATGCATACTTTTACAGAAGTGTTATTTCTTAACGCATGATAGAGTGATTTTCTGTCTTTTTCTGACACATCTCCTGCTTCAAGAATTTTATCTAGCGTAACATCATCGTTTATGTGATCTTTGAACCTTTCGTAGAACCTCGCATCAGCATAAATAATACCCTCATCTTTATGTAAAATGAGACAAAACTCTGTATTATGATTCAGCGCATTTGCAAATATTGCATTTTGAAACTCTATGATATTAAGTAGATACTTGTAACGTTTTATATTATATACCACAAAGAGAGTCATTAGAATGCTAATTAATAAATTAATCTCTATATTAACATGCTGACTATATACATTAGAAAAATAGAGTACTGATATTGCTATTGGAGGTAAGAACATAATGACTGCCATCACAATAATTGACATCCCATAATTTCTTAGTATGAAGTCAACTCTGTTCTCTTTTTTGTTATCTATGTATCTTTTACTCATTATTATTGCTTGGCATCCTTGCACATATAAAAATATTCTACTATATTGATTTAATTATTATAGATTTATTAACATCCTTGATGAGTAGTTACTATCCCAATCTAATTAAGTCCTGTAAATATAGAGTACAATAATATTAATAAGCCAACAGAAGGCATTATGGAAAAACAAAAGACACAAGCATTTGAATGGTTCTGCGCACTGAGAAACAAGATCACCGAATCTTTCTTATCAATTGAGGTACAGTCATTCACACAACCAAAAATCGAAAAAAGAAAGTGGAACCGACCAGGTGGAGGAAGTGGTGAATCTACAATTATCTTTGGTAATATTTTTGAAAAAGTTGGAATAAACGTTTCAAGAGTATACGGAAAGCTCGAAGACTCAGCCATTAATGAAATTTCTGGTGCAAGTGAAAGCAATGGAGAGTTTTGGGCAAGCGGTATATCTTTAGTGTCTCACATGCAATCTCCCCTTATCCCTGCAGCACATATGAACACAAGATTGATATATACCTCAAAACAATGGTTTGGTGGAGGAATGGACTTTACTCCAATTTATAAGGATGAGGGAGATTGCAAGTATATTCACGAATCAATTAAAGCAACTTGCGATGAGTTCAACATCGAATATTATCCGAAATTTAAAAAGCAATGTGATGATTACTTTTTTTTACAACATAGAAAAGAGCCACGTGGTATTGGTGGAATTTTTTATGACAATCTAACTTCTGGCAACTGGAAAAACGATTTTGAGTTCACAAAAGCAGTAGGTGAAGCCTTTTTAGAAATTTACTTACACATCATACACAAACATATGCAAAAATCTTGGACAAAAGAACAACGAGAAGAACAATTGATAAAACGTGGCAGATATGTGGAGTTCAATCTTCTTTATGATCGTGGTACAAGGTTTGGTTTAATGACTAATGGTAACCCCGATGCAATTATGATGTCGATGCCTCCTCTTGTTAAGTGGGTGTGAAAAGCGATTATTAATATAAAATAAATCGTTATAGTTTAAGATTGTACCACATATGGTGAGCTTTTGTATAGAGGGGTACAATCATGGGTATAAGTAGATAGTTTTTTAATTAAATCCGCTAGAAATAGCAATATAAGAGGCGTGAGGCTAGCTTTAAGTCTTCATAATATAGTAAACAGCTTTGAAAAACTCTTTTCTAGAATTAATCCTTTTAGGAACAAGGGGTCATTTGACTTGAATAATGATCAAACTTTAAATCGAGCTTTAGAGTATGCAGTAACAAATCTTGATCATAATGTAATGACGTTACTTATTAGTGCTGGAGCAAATATTAATGAGATAAATAATAGTATAGGAAATGTAATCCTTCAATACAAAATAGCATCATAAGCTATGCAGTACGGAGATAAGGACAGTCTCAAAGATCATAAAGAAAAATGTTGTTTAGTGCTTGGTGAGCTAATAAAAAAAGAAAGAAAAGAAATATTGGAGATTTTGAAACAAACGGAAAGTTGTGACAAGCTTAAAGAGGAAGTAGAGATAAAATTTAAGGCCAACTCACCTAAAAAACCTCCTAGGATTTTTGAGCATGATGATATTTTACTTTTAAAAGAGCCCATTTATGATGAGGTATATGACGCTAAGGTTAGTAACTCATTAGAAGAGTTGAGCGTATCGGAAGAATCCATTTATGCTGAAGTATATGATTTGCATAAAAGATCTACTGAAAATTTATCATTGAAAGATAGTGGTTATTCTAGTATATCAGGAGAACCTATTTATGAAGATGTAGATGATTTCTCAGAGCAAAAAAAGCCCACTAGCTTAAATCATAAAGAGCAACCAGAGCCTATTTATGCTAAAGTAGATTTATCGAAAAAGAGATCAGAAAGACAAGCAAAACATATAAAAGATAATTCTGGGACTTATCATGGATTAGTGAAGGATAAAGTGAATAATTTGCAAGTAAAACTAAATGAGCAAAGTGCTAATAAGCCAGCGAGTCAGCAAATCAAGACCAAGGCTGGCTTTAACGTAAAAGAAATAAGGCAAAATTTTGAGCGTAGAGATTCTGGATACGATTCTGGCTATGATTCAGATACAAAAGTTGAACAAAAATTAGAATTAGGATCTAAAGCTCCTAAATCTGAGATAGGTTCAGTAAGCATTGAACATGGGGTAATAGGAGGCTGTCGATATAAAATCACTACTCTAACTGTGTGATTCAAAATAATTGAATTGACTTTATATGTATAATCGATATAACTCAGTTAGATTCAAGTCGACTCTTTCGTCTAGTGGTTAGGACACCACCCTTTCACGGTGGTAACACGGGTTCAAATCCCGTAAGAGTCACTCAAACAGAATGCAAATAACTAAAGTTTTGAATGAAAAAAATTAGGCTTTATGTTGAAGAAGCTTTATCACAAAATGTAAGTTTGGCGCTTCATCCACGACAAAGTCACTATATTTACAATGTAATGCGGCTTAAGAAGCATGATAACATCTATCTTTTTAATGGAAAGGATGGAGAATGGTTAGGAGAAGTAGTGAATATATCAAGTAAATCGACAAAAATTATAATAAAAGAACGCACTAAACAACAACAACATGAAAAAAATCTATATTTGTATTGTGCTCTGGTAAAAAGCGGCGCCTTAAGCAACATAGTAAGACAAGCAACTGAAATGGGAGTAACCTGCATTCAATTTATTTCAACAGAACGTACAGTAGTAAAAAACATTAACCTAAGTAGAGCGAAATTACAGGCAATTGAAGCTGCGGAACAATCCGGTAGGACAAGTATACCACAGATTTTTCTTCCTATTAATTTTTGTGAATTATCCGATTCCCAGAATAAAAATTTTGTTTTGTGTGATGAAACAGGTGAAGGACAACCTCCTAATAAAGTTCTAAAAGGCAAGAAAAACGTTGCTATTATTGTTGGCCCCGAAGGTGGTTTTTCATCTTGCGAACTTGATTCTGCCAATAAATTTTGTCAGAAACTGAGTCTAGGAAAAAGAATTTTGAGAGTTGATACTGCTGTAGTTGCTGCATTAACCTTCACCAATTGGTATAGCTAGATTTTTTAATATGGCTAGTGCAACTTGACACTCTATATAAAGAAATCTGCATTATATTTTTCCTAAAAGAAATAAATGAAACTTGCATTTTTCCGAACTATCGATACTCTTAGTAAAGAAGTCGGGGCGTAGCGCAGCCTGGTAGCGCATTTGGTTTGGGACCAAAGGGTCGGGAGTTCAAATCTCTCCGCCCCGAGATTAGAAAAATTACAAGAGCACTGTAACCTAAGAGCAATTTTTATCAGCAAGTAAATGATTGACAGCAGAATGAAGCTTTTTTCATATAAATCACTGCATATCATATTCTATCGCTCAAGTTTATAAAATAATTGACAATGTTAATTTTCTAATTTATAAATGGATTTTGAAGTGATTACCGAAGGAGGTATAGAGTTTGATTGAAGTATCAGTCCATTATGGTGATGTAGATAGAGCTCTTCCAGTGTTGAGAAAAATAATTCAAAAGGAAGGAAGAGGGCTCAAAATGAAAAAAAAATATCACGAAAAGAAATCAGAGAAAACAGCTAAAAAAAAAGCTGAAGCAAGGAAAAAGAGGTATCAGCAAGAATGCAGAAGACAGCGTTATGGTTGGTAGTTTTTACTAAGGTTAATAATTAGTTATCTTATGAATATTCATGAATATCAAGCAAAGGAAATTTTACACAAGTTTAATGTCCCGGTACCAAAGGGTTTTGTTGCTACATCTGCAGAAGGAGTAGAAACTCAAATAAATCAACTAAAATCTGACGTGTTTGTGGTTAAAGCTCAGATTCATGCAGGTGGTAGGGGTAAGGCTGGTGGTGTAAAGCTAGCAAAGTCAGTTGAAGAAGCTCAACAGTTTGTAAAGAACATGCTCGGCATAACTTTAGTTACTCATCAAACAGGGCCTAGTGGACAGCAGGTAAGAAGAATATACATTGAGGAAGGTTCAAGCATTAAAAAAGAGTACTATTTGAGTCTAGTAGTTGATCCAAAGCTCAGTAGGTTAGTATTTATATTTTCCTCAGAAGGTGGTATGGATATTGAAGAGGTAGCAAAAAATTCTCCTACAAAAATTGTGAAATTTGATATTGACCCTGCTACTGGTTTTACAAATCTTGATAACAGTAAACTTGCCAATAATTTTAATTTGAATTCAGAACAAATAGAAAGAATAACAAATATTGCAAAAAATATATATGATGCGTTTATTACAACTGATGCAAGCCAAATAGAAATTAACCCACTAGTTGAAACAAATTCTGGGGATTTTGTTGCACTTGATGCTAAAATTAATTTTGATGACAACGCTTTATATCGTCATCCAGAAATCGTGCAGCTTCGTGATTATGATGAAGAAGTTAAAGAAGAGATAGAAGCTTCAAAACATGGACTTAGTTACATCAAAATGGATGGCAATATTGGTTGCATGGTGAACGGTGCAGGTCTTGCTATGGCAACAATGGATATAATAAAGTACTATGGAGCAGAGCCTGCTAACTTTTTGGATGTTGGTGGTGGAGCGAGTAAAGAAACTGTAACTGAAGCATTTAAAATCATATTGTCTGATAGCAACGTAAAAGGAATTCTGGTTAACATATTTGGTGGTATAATGCGTTGCGATATTATCGCAAGTGGAATTGTTGCGGCTGCAAAAGAAATGAGCATTAAAGTTCCTCTAGTGGTTAGATTATCAGGTACTAATTTTGAAGAAGGAAAAAAAATCTTAGAAGAGTCAGGATTAAATATTATTGCTGCAGATGAACTGGGTGATGCTGCGCAAAAGATAGTAAAAGAGGTAAAATAAAGCATGTCCGTTTTAGTAAACAAAGATACAAGATTAATATGCCAGGGTTTTACTGGTGCACAAGGCACATTTCATTCAGAGCAAGCAATTGATTACGGAACGAAAATGGTGGGAGGTGTAACTCCTGGAAAGGGTGGTAGCACTCACCTTAATTTACCGGTTTTTAATACTGTAGCAGAAGCCAAAGAAAAAACCTGTGCAAATGCTACAGTTATATATGTACCTGCTAAATTTGCTGCTGCTGCAATACTTGAAGCAATAGATGCAAAAATAGAATTGATAATTTGTATTACAGAGGGCATTCCTATACTTGACATGGTAAAGGTAAAGCATGCTCTCGCTGGTTCAAACAGTCGATTGATTGGCCCAAACTGTCCAGGGGTTATTACACCTGAAGAATGCAAAATAGGAATTATGCCAGGACATATTCACAAACGTGGACATATAGGAATTATGTCTCGCTCTGGAACTTTAACTTATGAAGCGGTAGCACAAACAACTGCTGTTGGTCTTGGTCAATCCACGTGTATCGGAATTGGGGGGGATCCAGTTCATGGTATGACATTTGTTGACTGTATGGAGCTCTTTTTAAAAGATGACGATACTCATGGTATTGTAGTTATTGGTGAAATAGGTGGAAACGAAGAAGAAGATGTATCACATTTTGTGAAAACAGAAAAAACTAAAAAGCCAATCGTTGGTTTTGTAGCAGGCCAAACGGCACCTCCAGGAAGACGTATGGGACACGCTGGAGCAATCATCTCTTCCAGCGGTGGAAGTGCTGGTGCAAAGTTAGAGGTTATGCGCAGTGCTGGGATTGCGATTGCAGAAACCCCTGCTGTGATTGGTAAAAAGGTGTTAGAAGTAATGAGTGTCAGTGCCTAGCCTAGGTCATAAAAACCCTATATCCCCAGTCATCAGTATATTTTTTGACCACTCAATCAGTAAATGACCTCCTGGTAAATGTACTGAAGTTTGTTTAGTAGCCAAACACTTACGAAGTATAGATGCAACAAATGCTGCACAAGCCGCACTACCACATGAAGCAGTAATACCTGTTCCTCTTTCCCAAACTCTTAAGTTTATTTCTCCAGATTTTTCTATTTGTGCAATACTAACATTTGTTTTCTGAGGAAATAATTCGTGATTTTCTAGCTTTGGTCCTAAATTCTGCAATGGTATTTCGCTTATGTTATCAACAAAAAAAACTATATGAGGGTTACCAATATTTACTGCAACTGGCTCTTTCAGCATTTCAAGCTCTATAGGTAGATAAAGGGGATCGCATTCACAAGAAAGAGGAATTTCATTCCATTTAAGCAGTGGTTTACCCATATTGACCTTTATTGATTTATCACCTACTTTAAAACATTCTAAGATACGATTATTTATCAGCTCAATAGTGATATATTCAGTACCTTTTTCTAACATTATCAAATACCCAACACAGCGTGCTGCGTTTCCACACATTTCAGCTCGACTACCGTCAGCATTGTAGATATGCATAAAGCAGTTTGCAGCATTAGACATTGTTATAATTATCACTTGATCACAACTGCCTTGATCAGCAATTTGTCTATAATTCCAGTCTAAATTATTTGCTGAACGTGAGTCTATGATAACAAAACTATTGCCAGTACCATGCATCTTTACAAACGGGATCTTGTCTGTTAGGTTACTTACCATTATAGCAAAATTATATAAGTGAAAATTTTTCTTCTAATTACAGCTGTTTTGTATTCTATAGTTTTCTGTAATGTGAGTGCTAAGTCAATACCGGAGAACAGCAAAATGCTCTTTTGGCAAACTGGAGTTAGAAAGGGAGCAAATGTTTTCAATAGAAAAGTTGATAGTGACTTAATCAAAGCAGCAAAGGAATACAAAATTGGTTTTATTCGTCTTGCTCCTGACAAATTTGAAACTACGCAACGTGACTTCCTCTTAGGTAATGCAGACAGTTATCAGGGCCTAATTCCCAAAGACCTGAAAGTTCTGAAAGATGTTTTAGATGCTTTTCATCAACAAAAAATACCAGTAGTGTTAACGATGCTTAGCTTACCTGGATCTAGATGGAAGCAAAATAATAACGATAAAGATGATTTACGTTTATGGTCAGATCAAGCTTTTCAAAAACAAGCAGCAAAATTTTGGCAAGATCTTGCGAAAGAGCTTAAAGATCATCCTGCTATTGTTGGATATAATATCTTAAATGAACCACATCCAGAAAGGCTTTATAATACTGCAGATTCGGCTATTTATAACGTAGAACAAAGCAAAGTTCAGAAGAATCTATTTGGCTTTTATAGCAGCGTGGTAAACAGTGTCCGCCAAGTTGACTCAGAGACCCCAATAATACTTGATAGCAGCAGTTATGCTGACTCTAATACTTTTGATAAATTCAAACCAGTTGATGATTCTAATATTCTTTATTCTTTTCACATGTATGAGCCCTTTGCTTATACAAATTTAAAATTAAACCAGGATAACTTTGCCTACCCTGGACATGTTCAATCTTTTGATGGAAAAAAAGTAGAGTATTGGAATAAAGATAAGTTAAAATTATATATAGAACCTGTAAAAATTTTCCAAGAGAAGTATAATATACAAGATTATCAGATCCTTGCTGGAGAGTTTGGCGTACATCGCTGTTCAAAAGGATTAGAGCACTATTTTCGAGATCTTACTTCTATTTTTAATGAATATAATTGGCACTTTGCTGTTTATGGCTTTCGAGAAGATATGTGGGATGGAATGGATTATGAATTGGGAAGTAAAAAGCTTTCATGGAAAGATTGGCAAGCAATTGAAGAGGGTAGGATGAAAAAAAATTATTTGCCAGATAATCCAATTTTTAAGATATTAAAAAAAGAATGGTCAAGTCAGCTCGCTGGCCATTCGTCATAAAAAAATATTTCTTCTATTGGCTTTCTGTTCTTTTCTTTAACTTCGGCACCTTCTTCCTCGTAACCAACCGCTATCACTGACATTACATTAAAATCATCAGGTACATTAAACCTCTCTATTATTTTGTCTTTGTCAAATCCGCCCATCTGATGAGCCATTAAGCCTATAGCTGTAGCCTGTAGCATAAGTGCGTAATTTGCTGCACCAGTATCATGCTTAGCCCAAAAATTTCCCCCTTTGTCTGGCTTTCGGAAGTTTTTAGCACTTAAAGATATGATTAACACTTGTGCATCTTTTGCCCACTTTTGATTAGATTCATCAAGGCAATCGAACAATTTTTTCCATGCGCTTTGATTGTTCTGTTTGTTGCATATCACATATCGCCAAGGTTCATCACCAAAACACGAGGGTGTTAGCCTTACAGCTTCTATTAAAATATCCATTTCTTTTTGAGATATTGCTTTTGTAGGATCGTATGAACGTCCACTGTGTCTTGCTTTCATCAACGATAATAGATCTTGTTTACTCATCATTTTTAAATAGTGCATAAATAATTCATTGTAGCGCAATATGAGCAAAATTTAAATTGCAAAACCTCTTATACACATATATTACATTTAGTAAGTTATTTCTATTGGGAAGATATGTTTATAACACAATCAAGCAGTAGGTCAACACTGGTTGAAATATTGTCTTGCGTTTTACTTTTATTCTTGATGGCTCAAATAAGCGTACCGTTGCAGCCTGTGCCTATCACATTGCAAACTTTAGGAGTAATGCTCATTGGGCTTAAATTTAACCGCAGAACAGCATTCTATTCTGTGCTTACATATCTATCACTTGGTGCAGCAGGATTTCCTGTTTTTGCGAATTTTTCTAGTGGTTGTCACATTTTTCTTGGACCAACAGGTGGATATTTAATTGGCTGTTTAGCTGCTGTTATGGTAATGAACAAAGTAAATGAATTACTGAACTCTAAATATAAATCATTTGTGTGTAATTCTTTAAGTTGTCTGGCCGGTACAGCTGTAATCTTTATTTGTGGTGTTAGTTGGCTTTCTGTTTACTTTGGTCTGGAACGAGCAATAATGGTAGGTGTTTTACCATTTATCCTTCCTGGTTTGGTAAAAATTTTTCTACTTGTAGCAGCTTTGCAATATTTGAAAAAATGATAAAATTTCGTCCTCATCATTTCATGTGCACTCTTGCATTTCAAGGATATGGGTATTCTCAGGGTTTTGTAGAAAATTACAAAAAGATAGCAAGTAAAGTAATTAATGATCCTAATACTAAAATCGAAGTAGTTGATAATCTTGACACTATTTGCAGTGTTTGCCCAAACCAGACTAAACAAGGTAAATGTACCACACAAGCTAAAGTTTTAGAGCTAGATAGAAGGCATATGGAAATTTTAGGAATGAAAATAGGAGAGATTTTAACCTGGAATGAAGCAGTAAAAAGAATTAGAAAGAAAATGTCTTTAGAGAAATTTGACTACGCATGTGAGGAGTGTAATTGGCAACCATATGGAATGTGTAGAAGTGCTCTTTTAACTCATTCTAAATAGTATCTGCCAATTAATAATATCTTTATTATTATATTAGATAAGTAATTTAGCATTTATGAATTTGTAATGTGTTGCGTATAGTTCAAAGAAATAAGATTTACTGGTTACGCGCTGCAGCCAATGCCACAACACTAGGATCTATGTTTGTCTGCATGTTAATTTGCGTTGTGATTTTATGGAGGTCTTCTGTTACTTATGCTAGTGAAAATTTGGAGATACAGAAGGTCTTTGATAGTGTTGTCAAGCATATAAAAGCTGATAAAAAATATAAAGATCTTGATGTTATCGAGAGAAAAAGTGACAAATTTAATATCAAAATTTCGCAGAATTCTGGCAAGAATTTTGACATATACTCTATTTTAAAAAAAGCAAAAGATTCCTTTGAGTTAGGAGATAGTGAAACAGCTACTTCTCTCCTCAATCAGATTATCGCAAAATTTCCTTATCATGAAAGTGCTTTAATTGGACTAGGGAATATCTATTACGCTAACAAAGAATTTAAAAAAGCTGTAGAGATTTACACAAGACTGTTAAAAGAATATCCTAGCAACCCTTATGTATTAAAGAATTTTCTGACGATAATTTCACAATATGATCCTAATTTAGCATTGAGTGAAATGTTGAAATTGTATGATACACTCAGAAATAGCGCCCCTTTATCAGCAAATTTAGGTTTGATCTATATGAAAAAAGGGGATTACATAAAAGCTAAAGAATATATGAAAGCAGCAATTTCTTTAGATCAAAACAATATTTTTTATACCTATAATTTAGCTGTTATTCTAGATAAGCTCTCAGATTTTAAAAATGCCACAGCATGTGATTCAAAGTTGTTGAACATGTCAAAAAATGCAAGTGAAAGAATACCTTTATACAAGGTAGCAGCAAGGCTAAAATTTATACAACTCCATAGTGCGCACTCAGCGATTCCATAAGAGTTGCTTGTATCGCTATTTTTGTTTACAACAACAACATTGAACTATAGAATTATATCTAGAGGGGCAATTAGCTCAGCTGGTAGAGCATCTCGTTTACACCGAGGAGGTCGGCAGTTCAAGTCTGTCATTGCCCATTAGCCTAGTTGAATATTAATATTACAATTATTTCAATCAAAGTATAGAAAATGCAAGACAACATAGTACCAGTTTCAATAGTGAAAGAGCTAGAGGATTCTTATCTCTCCTACGCAATGAGTGTGATCATAAGTCGAGCTATACCTGATGTGCGAGATGGATTTAAACCTGTTCATAGGCGCATATTATACGCAATGTCGAGGGCTGGGTTCGATGCCGGTAAACCGTATAAAAAAGCAGCTCGTATAGTCGGGGATGTAATGGGAAAATATCACCCACATGGTGACATGGCTATCTATGACTCCTTGGTCAGGATGGCTCAAGATTTTTCTCTTCTTTTACCACTGATTGATGGGCAAGGTAACTTTGGTTCGATAGATGGAGATCCGCCAGCTTCAATGCGATATACAGAAGCAAGGCTCCACAGAGTGTCGCATTTTTTACTAAATGATATTGACGAAGATACAGTTGATTTTAGGCCAAACTATGATGGAAATGAAACAGAGCCTGTTGTACTGCCTGCAGAATTTCCGAATCTATTGGTAAATGGTGCAAGCGGTGTTGCAGTTGGTATGGCAACCAATATTCCTTCTCACAACCTTGGAGAAATAATAGATGCTTGTATGTTATATATAGATAATCCTGAAGTTACTTTGGATGAGTTACTTGAAGTGATGCCAGGGCCGGATTTCCCAACTGGGGGAATGATTCTTGGAAGGTCTGGAATAAGATCAGCATTTGCAACTGGTCGTGGCTCAATTGTTGTGCAAGGCAAGACTCACATAGAAGACCTGCCACAAGATAGGCAAGCAATAGTGATTAATGAAATACCTTACCAGGTAAATAAAGTAAAATTAATTGAGAAGATAGGTGAGCTTGTAAAAGAAAAAAGAATTGATGGCATAACAGAAATTAGGGATGAGTCTGATAAGTCTGGTATTAGGGTAGTAATTGACCTCAGAAGAAATGCTGAAGCAAGTTTTATACTTAATCAAATATTAGGACTAACTCCACTAAGAAGTAGTTTTAGTGTTAACACTCTAGTCCTCAACAATAACAGGCCTGCTTTGATGTCATTAAAAGAAATCATAGCTGCTTTTGTTGATTTTAGAAAAGAAGTATTAATCAGGAGAACAGAATTTCGTCTAAGAAAAACGAGGGAAAAAGCTCATATATATATAGGGCTCTACATTGCGGTCTTGAGCATAGGTGAAGTGATAAAAATCATCCGTGGTGCAAAAGATCCTGCGGAAGCAAGTAGAGAACTTTTAAATAAAGAATGGAAAACTTCAGCTGAGATAAACACAATTATTGGATTAATCTCAGACAGCATGAGCTTTTTGAAAGACGGAGTGTATAGATTAACTGAGCTGCAAACGAAAGCTATTCTTGACATGAAATTGCAACGTTTAACAGGCCTTGAAAAAGACAAATTAGAAGCTGAGCTAAGTTCAATGATCAACCTGATAAAAGAATATATCGCTTTTCTTGGCTCAGGAGAGAAGTTGATGAAAGAAATAAAAAACAATCTACAAGAAATAAAGAACAGATTTGCTGTGCCGCGAAAAACTTCAATAGAGGAATCAGATACGGACATTGAAGCTGAAGATCTAATTCCACAAGAAGATATGGTAGTGACCGTAACTATGAATGGTTACATCAAACGTGTGAAGCTCTCTCACTATAGAACCCAGCATCGTGGTGGAAAAGGAAAGCTAGGACAGGGGTTAAAAGAGGAGGACGTAATCACAAAATTATTTGTTGGAAATACTCATACTAGCCTTTTATTCTTTTCTAATACTGGTCGAGTTTACAGATTAAAGGTTTATAAACTGCCTCTTGCAGAGCCAACTGCACGTGGAAGAGCGCTTGTTAATATATTCCCGCTTAGCGATGGTGAAACTATAACTAACATCATGCCGCTTCCAAGTGAGAATGACGAAAATCAAAATATAGTTTTTGTTACTGCTCATGGGAACATAAGGCGTAACTCCTTAGCAGATTTTCACTATATTCCAAGCAATGGAAAAATAGCAATAAAGCTCGACGAAGGGGATAGGTTAATATCAGTTAAAGTATGTAGCGAAATTGATCATGTTCTACTTTCAACAACACTTGGAAAAAGCATCAGATTTGTTGTAAGTGATGTGCGTCAATTTAAAAGTCGCAATTCAGATGGCGTAAGAGGTATCAAACTTGCAAAGAATGACAGCGTGATATCTATGACCATATTAAATGGGATAGGTGTAGCAACAGAAACAAAAGAACTTTACTTAAAAGTTCCACTTGCAAAAAGACTGGGGACTGCAATTAATAACTTCATTGATTCTAAATTGGAAAAGACTTTGAATGATTTAGGAATAGATAACAAACTGTTCTTAAAACTTGCAATGAATGAGGAGTTCATATTAACTATTACTGAAAATGGCTTTGGTAAAAGAACTTCTGCGTACGAGTATAGGGTAACAAATAGAGGTGGTGTTGGTATTACAAATATCCTGACTACCGACAGAAACGGTAATGTTGTTGCTAGCTTTCCAGTTGAACAGGGTGATAATATCATGCTTATTACAGATAAAGGAAAGTTAATTCGTATTTCAGTAAATGATATCAGAATTGCAGGACGTAGCACTCAAGGAGTCACTCTGTTTAAAACAGAGAGTAGAGAAAAGGTGGTGTCAGTAGCGAAAATTGAGGATCCCGATTCCACTGAAGATAGTATTTCCGAAATTGACAACTCTGTTTCTTCTTAACTGTATAGCAAAGGTTAAACAAATAGTGCAAATTTCTATTGATTAATCTATAATATTTAAATTAAAATATGTGTCTATGTTCAAGTAGAGATTGATGGATAAGAAGTTAACTAAAAATAAAAAATCATTGACGAATGAGAAGAATAAAAAAACATCTCTTGTTAAAGATTTTGCCAAAAATAAGAGTAGAAGAGATTTTATCACATTAACTACGTGTGCCATGGCAGGTATAGGAGCTGCAAGCGGTCTTTGGCCATTGGTTAAGTCTATGAATCCTTCTGCTGAGGTTTTAGCGATGTCTACGGTTGAAGTTAATCTATCTGATATTCAAGAAGGACAAGGAAAAAAGGTAAAATGGCAAGGTAAGCCAGTATTTATCCGCAAGCGCACAAAACAAGAGATTGAGGCTGCAAGAGCCATAAATGCAGAAAATTTGAGAGATCCTGAATCAGATGAAAAAAGAGTATACAAAGGAAAAGATGAATGGTTAATTATGATTGGAATATGCACCCATCTTGGATGTGTACCAGTTGATCACGCTACAAAAGACGGCAACGGTTGGTTCTGCCCTTGTCACGGTTCATATTATGACACATCAGGCCGAGTAATTGGCGGTCCTGCACCAAAGAACATGGCTATACCTGACTACTTTTTTCCAAGTGAAAATATTGTAGTAATTGGCAAGAAGGCTTAACGGATTTTCATAATTAAAGTAATAAAAGTATATTGCATTTCAAGAAGCACACTGACTTCATAGGCAAAGCTCTTGAAGTCTATCAAGCTAATTTTATACTATGCACATATTCGGGTGATAATTAAGAAACTTGCCTGCCAAATTTTCAGAGTTGACAGCTAAATTTAAAACTTGTTCCTTTGCGTCAGAAAAATTCTGACTAACTTGCTTAAAGTTATTTTCTAACTCTTCGAGGATGGAGCTGAAATTAAAAAAACTTTTCTGCATTTTATCAAGATTTTGAGTTATATAGCTTAATACATAAAGATAGAGACAAGAGGGGAAGAGATATGGTAAAGCAAGAAAAAGCTGAAAGTGAGGGAATAAATGGAGTCACCATATCAATATGAATTAAGGGAAAGAGTGATTTCAGTGGAATTGGGAGTCGCAATAGTAAAAGTGAAAGAAATCTTCAAAGTAGAACTATCCCCCAAAGCTGCACATGGACATAGAATATCCTTTGTCAGGGATGGACGTAAACATTGAAGATCTTCCCCTAGAGCTGGATATAGATATAAAGTCATTTATGCCATTACCTATATTCGAGAAAAATATCACATGCCAAGAACCTTGTCAAAATTATATAATCTATCTCTAGAGCAGGTTATTGAGAATGTCAATCCACATAAAAGAGCCAGGTATTCCTAACACCACTAAACTCACAAATTCATTTGCTAGAGTTTATAAGTTCTTGTTTATAATAATTTTATTATATCGTAAAACCATCTATATCGGCCTATTTAAACAGATTTTACTTTCCTTAAGGATTTTTTAAAGACCACCTATTGAATTCTATGATATTATTTTTTGTGAGATTGTTATACACGTTATGGCAAGGAAGGCAGAGAGATTTGTTAAGTAGTTTTTGCATCTATATGAGCTACTTGAATAATGGTTACAATATTTGTACAATTGTACAGCATGAGCTGAGTTCGCTTAGCCCTTATCTACATATTCAGTTCCACCAACAGTTATTGCATCGACCTTGAGTGTTGGCTGACCAACTCCAACAGGCACATTTTGCCCGTCTTTTGAGCACGTACCAACACCAGGATCTAACTTTAGATCATTACCAATCATTGATACTTTTTTTAGCACTGTTGGCCCATCACCAATTAGTGTTGCTCCTTTCACTGGCTGTGTAATTTTACCATTTTCTATTAGGTAAGCTTCTGAAGATGAGAAAACAAATTTTCCTGATGTTATATCAACTTGTCCACCACCAAAATTTACTGCATATAGGCCTCTTTTTACACTGGATATTATTTCTTCTGGTGCATATTTTCCTGCCAACATATAGGTGTTTGTCATGCGTGGCATAGTAACTTCTTTGTAACTTTCTCTTCTACCATTACCAGTTGGATTTACACCCATAAGTTTAGCGTTCATATGATCTTGCATATATCCTTTTAGAATTCCATCTTCTATAAGCACATTATAGCCAGGTAAAGTACCCTCATCGTCTATGCTAATAGAACCACGCAAATTAGGTAGAGTTCCATCATCAATTACAGTAATGTTACTGGCTGCCACTTGTTTACCCATAGAATTTGAAAATGCCGAGATTCCTTTACGGTTAAAATCACCTTCAAGTCCATGACCTACAGCTTCATGCAATAATATTCCTGGCCAACCTGAACCTAAAACAACTGTCATCTCTCCAGCCGGAGCTGGAATTGCCTCAAGATTTACTAGCGCTTGTTCTAACGCTTGGTTTGCAACTTTTTTCCACTTCTTCTCAGAAACAAATTTACTATAAGAGTCTCTTCCACCGTGCCCTGCAGAACCTCTCTCTGCTCGGCCATTTTTCTCTACGATGACTAGTACATTAAAACGTACCAAAGGCCTGATATCGCTTAACCTGTGATCATCTTTTATTATTTGTACAACTTGCCATTCTCCATTTAGAGTTATTTTTACCTGCTTCACGCAGTTATTCTTCGACCTTACATACTCATTAATCTCATTGAGTAGTTTAATTTTTGAGCTCAGATCCATTTCATTTATGGGATTAATCTTTGAATACAGGCTTTTTGCCTCCTCATTTAAGTTTACTGAATTTGTTTTGCTTAAAGATGCTGAACTTTTTACCATAGAAGCAGCTTTACTAATTTCTTTTTCGCTAATCTCAGAAGAGCAAACAAAAGACGTACTATCTTCACAAAAAGACCTGAGACCAAATCCTCTTCTGATATTTAAATCCATATGTTTTAATATATTATCATCAAAAATCAGGGATTCTGATTGGCAAAACTCTAAAAATAGCTCACCACCATCACTATTGCTCAAAGCGTTGTTGACTATTTTATATACATTATTAATATTAACATTGTTCTGAGCAAAAAATATTTGATCTAGATTTGGCATTACCTTTGAGCTAAAAATTGTTTAAGTATATTATTTAATTTTAACATAGTAAATCACAAAAAGCCCGGGTGGCGGAATTGGTAGACGCGCTAGCTTCAGGTGCTAGTAACTTTTCAAGTTGTGGAAGTTCAAGTCTTCTCCCGGGCACTCTGTATTGATTTTTGAGTCAATTAATGCTATGATATAATGTATTTACTACTAAGTTTATGAGTTATGAAGAAAAAAAGCTTGTTTACAGAAAGAAAATAAGAACTTATTCAAAACGCTTGGTTACTGCACTATCTATTGCTTCTTTGAGTGGGTACATAGCAGCATTAGCCCTAAATATTTCTTCCTTAAGCTTGTATTTTACTATTGTCAGCACTATACTAAGTGCACTTTCGCTTGCTTTAAATATATGGTCATTAACTGATCATTTTAGGCAGTGTGGCCTTAATAAGCAACTCGATACCTCTCGGCAAGAGAAATTAATGAAGATCTGCCTCGACATTGCATCTAACGTTTCATTTTTAATAGGAGGAATTACATCTATATTACCTCTTGAATTTCCTATTATCCCCTTTATTTCCGTTGCTTTTTTTATTCTAGGTTGTACCTTTATGGCAACCAATTTCATTCGAACTATGATTAGTCAGCCGCAAATAGATGAAACCAAAACCTCAAAGTTAGTGATCATTTGAACATTCAATCTGCAATAGCTGCCTAATTATTACATGTTAATAACTTAGCTTATTTAACTTGACAAATTACGCCATCTCCCTTACTATGATAGCAAGAGTATTTACCCTTGTTTTTAATCTCCGCGGATTTAACAGCAAAATTCAGTAAAAAACTCAAATATTTATTGGCAAATTACATAAAAATTATAGCGGCTGCATGTCTTTTTTATTTTTTCTACATTCAGCCAAATCGCGCTTGTTAGTACATTATCAATTTAAATTATTAAAACTCGCTATACGGGGGTTCTTTTGTCTTTTTTTACTTAGTAAATTTCTTAATATTTGTAGCTAAAGTAATTTTAGAGAGCCAGCGTGGGACACACAACCGCACTAACGTTTATTTTTGAAGGTACTATTTATATAGATGAAATGTTCAAAAGTAAAGCATTTAAATATCTAATTCTTACTTCCCAAATTTCAAATTATCTTCCTCCTATTTTATTAATAGCAGGTTTGGTGTTGCAGTACCAATCTAGTTGCGTAGACAGTAAAGTACTCATTGGATTTGCTATAGTACTAGGTTGTACTTTATTATTACAATTAGCAAGTGAGATCTACGAGAGAAAAGTTGTAAATCTTGTAAAAACTGAAGGAAGAGGTGATGAACAAAATGTACCTATAGGAGCATTAACCGAAAAGCCAAGCAGCATTGTAAATCCCGATAGTGTTCACGCTCATGGAAGAGAGCAAGTTGTGTAGTGCATTTATTGTTCTTGGATTAATTGATAGCTATTCTCCATACTCAAATCTCTGGCTAAAAATAGCGAGCCACAGATTAGTATGGTTTTGACGTTTTGTATAGAAGCTTTTAGTATGTGATTTGATATAGCATCTCTGATTGATTCACATTCGATAGCATTGATTCCTATATTATGAGCTCCTTCTCTAATTAAATCTGTACTTGTTGCTTTAGGTTCAGATTTAACACAAACGGCGCATAGTAGTTTGATGTATGGCTTTAAGTGCTCTAAGAACTCTGCGACGTTTCTGTTACGAGTAACACCAAAGATCATATAGATACCTTCAGCAAAATTGTCTCTTACCCACTTAGCTAACACTCTGGCACCATCATTGTTGTGCGCGCCATCTAGAAATAATTGCCAATCTTTTGGTAATAAAGAAATTAAATTACCTTCTTTTATAGACTCTAGCCGCGCAGGCCAATAAGTGCTCTGTAAACCTGAAGCAATGTCCTCTTCTCCAATATTAAATCCATACTTCCCACTCAAAATGCTACATGCTGCAATTGCGTTTCCTGAATTGATTATTTGATGATCTCCTTTTAAAGATGGCAAAGAAAATTCTATTGATTGAATAGTCGATTGAAAGACCATCCTGTTATTCTGTTTTTCGCAATTCCACTCAAATCCTCCTCTATATAAGGGAGATTTTTTGTTTATTGCGTGTTGTTCTAGCGTGTTCATTATAGATTTTTCTTGTGGTGCTATTACGCAAGGAACATTAGGTTTCATTATTCCAGCCTTTTCACCTGCTATGGTTTCTACGGTAGGACCAAGATATTCTGTATGGTCAAGTGCAATGGAAGTGATGATCGTTAGAATCGGATTATCTATAACATTTGTTGCATCAAGCCTTCCACCCAGACCCACTTCAACTAAAGTAATATCAGCTTTATGACGAGAAAAAGCTAAGAAGGCTGCAGTCGTTGCGGCTTCAAATAGAGTGATGGGTTGTTCTGCGACTGCTATACGGCATTCTTCCAGTGAGTTATGTAATTCACTATCATCGATATCATTGCCTGCAACAACTATTCTCTCATTAAAATTCACTAAATGTGGAGAAGTGTACGTATGAACTTTATACCCTGCTGCTTGCATTATATATCTTATAAAGGATAGTGTTGATCCTTTGCCATTAGTGCCAGCTATGTGAATTATTGGCGGTATTTTTTTCTCGGGATTACCCAGTTTATTTAGAAAACTTTTTATGCGATCAAGAGAAAAATCCTTTGGCCTACTGCCAATCGGCTTAGGCCAATGAGGCATGTATATCATAAATTATTGTTACGTTTTAATTCATCTATTACACTTGCCATGCCGTGCGTGTCGATTTTTTCACTAAATTGAGAACGTTGATTAATAGCAATACTTATCCCACTCATTACAACATCGTTTATTAAGAAAGAATTGTCATTTTTAGTCACTTTAAAGTCAATGTTTGTAAATTCCTCATCACCATAAGAAAATCTTGTTCCTATCAGACAAGTTTCATCGTCAACTGCTTTTGTACTCATTATGATCATTTCACTATTATTTATGTATTTATACAAAATTTTAGCGCACAAGCGCGCGAGATATACTTCATATTCTTTTAGAAACTCTTCTTTTTCTTTCTGAGTAGATAAATTCCAATATTTCCCTATGACAAATCGAGATATTCCTTTGAGGTCAACATTATTCTGAATAATTTTCAGAAGTTCTTCTTGTACATGTTCTAGATTTTTTCTATTCCCTTTCATAGACGTGTTGTCTACTTGCTGCTTCATGGCAAGCACAAAAGTTTTGTGCCCTATACAATTCGCGTAAGCACTTGAGGAGATTACAATAAAAATGGTTAAGAACTTAATAAGATTCATAAGATATATTTATTAGCTATGATACTTAAAATGCAAAATTTAACAAAGGCAAAATAATGATCGCTAGTTTTAATATATCTATAGACATACTCTATATAAATAATCTATAATTAATTTAGGGGTCTGTGCTATGCGTTATGAGTTAAGTTAAATTTCCCGAGCGATAATTTCTGATCAAGGGAATTGCCTCTGTTAATTTCATTGAAATTAGTACGTGATGCCCACCTTAACTTTAGGTCTCAGGAATCTACTAAGACTGACGGTAGATATGGATCCCTTTTCCATTATTTAGGTTTATGTTACACCAATATAAAGAACAAGGTGTTTTTTTCTGTTCATCTCATGAGATATTTCAAGTTGTAATTGACGTTGAGAAGTATCCTGATTTTGTTCCTTGGTGCAAAGCTGTTTATATAAAAGAAAAAACTGATAGCCAAATGATTGTGGACCTCCTTGCAGCTTTTCATGGCATTAAAGGAAGTTACACATCAGAAGTGACCTTTCTTTCTCCAAATGGAGCAAATAAAAGTTGGATAAAAGCTGTGTCGTCAAATGGAATATTTAAACATTTATACAACGAATGGAAATTCACTCCTATAGATGAAAGTAAAACTATGGTAGAGTTCTATATAAAGTTTGAATTTAAATCCAATTTGTTTTCCGCCTTATTAAACTCAGTTTATAAATACACACAAAGTAAAATAATTGCTGCATTTAAAGACAGAGTAGAAAGTGTTGCCGAGAAAAAGTTATCTTGACATCATTTATATAAATGCATAAATTCTTTAATAAGTTAAGTATTTCCATTGTAATGATTTTTAGATTATTGTTCTTACTTATTTTTATAAGTGTTAGTTCTTATGCAGCTATTGAACAAAACTTACCCAACACTCAAAAAACTGATGAAATAACATCAAAAGAACTACTGTCACTACTGCCTGATGATAAATTATTAGGTGATCCAAAAGCACCAATTTTAATGATAGAATATGCTTCGCTCACTTGTTATCACTGTTCTCTTTTTCATAAGAAAGTTTTTCCTAAAATCAAAGAAAAGTACATAGATACAGGTAAGATGTTATACATATTCCGTCATTTTCCTCTAGATTACAGAGGATTAAAAGCTGCAATGCTAAGTTATTGCTATGAAAAAGAAGAAGACTATTTTAATTTTAACAAAGCTGTGTTTAATGCAATAGACTCGTGGAACTACTCTAATTTTAGTGATTTAACTATACTACAAAAAATTGCTGCACTAAGCAATTTGAAGCAAGATGTATTTAACCAATGCATTAATGATAAAAAGATGATGGACAAAATTATAAATGATAAATCACTTGCAATTAATAAACTTGATATCACAGCTACTCCTGTATTCATCATCAAGATTAACGATGACAAATCATATGTAGAGAATGGTAAAATCAAACATGAAGGGTATAGAGAGCTGGAATACTTCACTAATGTAATAGATGAGTTATATGGAAAAGCTATAGTGAAGTAATAACACTGTAGCTTACCATATAAAAACCCTATGCTGAATCATTATTTTTTGATACTGTTTGTTGCTTTTTACGCTCAAACTCTCTTTTTTTACTGTGCCAAGCATAATAATACATAGCAATTTTATTCTCTATTAATACTATCGTTCCATCATAAAATTGGACCATATCCATAACTTTTTTCTGAGCTTCGTTAAAGCGTTCTTTGTACTTCTCGCGATAAGCTGGATTGTGCAGTAATTTCACTCCTTCATTATTATTAGATTTCTTGCTTAACGTTTCAACTTCGTTAGCAATGTTATAAGACATATAACCCCCTCTAATTGATTATAAAAATTACATTTTAAGAGAGATGTAAAATAAACGATCCCTTAATTCTAGTATAACAATTGGTTATTATACTAGTTAACCATAGTAAAATATATAATAATCTTTGTCACTTAAAATTTTACTTTATAAAATAACAACTTAAAATAAAAATTTTTATTATTCTTAACTCTATTGTTATATCTATAAATCTTATATAGATTAAACCTCCTTAGTTTATATTATAAAACTTAATGCGTCATAACTTTAGCAGAAAATCGTTGTACATAAGAAGCTTATTTGCAAAAGAGTATAAAAAAATAGAAGAACATTGTACTCTTGATAAGAAACAACGTATTCAAATCACTCCTGAAGAAGGAAAATTATTAAATTTATTTATCAAAATCCATAAAGTTAAAAGCATAGTTGAAATTGGCACTTTATATGGTTATTCGTCAATTTGTATGGTAAAAGCTTTACCGAAAGATGGTCATATATATACAATAGAAAATAATCCTCAACACTCAAGAATAGCAAAAAAAAATTTTAGTGCTTTTAATCTAAGTGATAAAATTACTCTAATAGAAGGTGATGCACTGGAAAAAATTAATGAATTATCAGCAAAGGCACCATTTGACATGATATTCATCGATGCTGACAAAAGTAGTTATCCTAAGTATTTAGATTGGGCAGAGTCATACATTAAACAAGATGGGCTAATCGTTGCAGATAACACTCTATTATTTGATACAGTATTTTTAGAATCTCCTCCAAAAGAAGTATCAGAAAAGTCATGGCATGCTATGAGAGAGTTTAACGATAGATTGTCAGATGAAAAAAAATATTTCTCCATATTGATTCCTACTGACGAAGGAATGACTGTAGCTTTAAAACTAACGCAAGTTAAAAATCAAGGTCAGCGTAATGTCTAGGGGGAGTTAAGCCAAAAACTCTCTCTAATAATATTTCGCGAAAACAAGGCCTTGATTTAACAATGGAGTACCATTCTTTTAAAATCTTACTTTTTTCCCAGGGAAAACTATTTACGTAGTCTATTATAGAAATATGTGATGCTAAAGTAATATCGGCTAAAGTGAACTTATCGGTTGCAAGCCAAACGTTCTTGTTAATTAAGTGTTCGATGTATTCCATATGGTAAGGCAGGTTATGCTGAGCTGCATGAAGAAATCTAGAGTCAGGGCTGCGGTTAGTAATTACTTTTTCATTCATAATATACTTAGTAACTTCATTGTAAAATTTGCTATCGAACCAATTGATTAAAGCGCGTATTTTAGACTTAATAATAGTTGATGAACCAAGTAATTTGACGTTACTATTGTAAATCTCTTCTATATATTCACAAATGGCATTACTATCCGCTATTACAAAGTTATTATCTATTAATACTGGTACTTGTCCGATTGGATTGATCTCCATGAATTCATTCCGCTTTTCCCATGGATTTTCATATACCAAATCACAACTCAGCTTTTTTTCCTTGAGAAGAGCTCTAACTTTTCGTGAAAATGGACAAAGAGGAAAATGATATAAAATCATAATATTCCTCTTTTGTTATTCCAATACCTATATGTTGTCATTCCAGTACGTGACATTGGAATCCAGCTTATTTCATTATGGACATTACTTTTAACATATATTCCTAGAATCCATTGTCCATTGTATAATTTCCAAATATTTTTATACTTGAATCCCAGTACAACTGTACGAACATTGTAGTTTGAGAGCAATCCCCACCGGAAGGGTGTCATTTCAGTGATTGACACTGGAATCCAGTTCTTATTATACAACAGCCTAATGTATTCATTTAAAATTAAGTTTTCTGGATCCCAGTGTCTGGACACTGGGATGACAGAAGAAGAGTATTTTAGGTAACGGCTGTTTACTCCAAAGTAATGTTGCAAAAGGTCTAACATATAAATTATAAGACTAATATAGAATATACCTTGCTAAAAAAAAAAAAAAGTATAACCTTTGATAAGGTATGCAGGCAAAAATTCTGTAACTTGGTCAGGTCAGAAATGAAGCAACCATATCAGAATCTTTTTGGGTTGCATACCTATTTGTACTATTTGTTTTATTCTAGGCTATGAACATAGCATTAAAATATCGTCCTAGTAGCTTTAAAGATTTAGTAGGTCAAGATATATTGGTGCGTATACTAGAAAATGCTTTTACTCTCAACAAAATTCCACAATCTATACTGCTTTCTGGTAGCAGTGGAATTGGTAAAACCACCACTGCAAGAATAATAGCTTTATGTTTGAACTGCTCATTGGGGCCAACTTTTGAACCTTGTGGATCATGTACAAGTTGTCTGGCAATAAAAAATTCAAGCCATCCAGATGTAGTTGAAATCGATGCGGCAAGTCACACTAGTGTTGAGGATGTTAGAGCGATCTTGGGAGATATTTGCTATTTACCAATAAGTTCTAAATTTAAAGTTTACATTATAGATGAAGTACACATGTTATCCAGTAATGCATTTAATGCATTACTTAAAACTCTAGAAGAACCACCATCTAGCGTAAAGTTTATTCTAGCAACTACAGAAATAAAAAAGATACCAATAACTGTTATTGCACGTTGTCAAAGGTTTGACTTACATAACATTCCTTCAGCTAAGATAATGGAGCGTTTAAATGATATTGCACAAAAAGAAAATTATTTTATTGAAAAAGAAGCATCGGAATTAATTGCTCACCACTGTAGCAATTCAATGCGTAACGCTTTATTTTTGATGAATCAAGCATTGCTATATAGCAAAGATGGTACAATATCCACTCAAAGTGTTACAGACATACTTGGTCTAGTAGATAGAAACGTTATATTTGATCTACTGGAAGCAGTATTAGATAGTGATTTACAGAAGGCTTTGTTAGTATTCGACAATGTGGTAAAAACAGCAAATCCGCTCAATATTTTTGAAGATCTGCTGCAAACAATCCAGTTAATATGCCGTTTTTTAATTACAAAAGAGATTGATACAGAATATGAGAAGAGCAGAGTAAAAGATTTGAGTGCAAAAAAGTCTTTAATATTTTTTTCGAGATTGTGGAAGGTGCTGCTTAAGGGTATTCAAGATATAAAAATTTCAACATGCAATGAGGTTGCTGCTGAAATGATGTTAATTAGCCTTTGTTATCTTTCTGATTTGCCTTCTCCGGAACAGGTGATCAAAAAAATTCTTTCACAGAATGTAGAGCAAGGAAATAGACAGGGCAGACCTGTTGCACCTTCCCCCTCTGTCATCCAAGTAACTGACTACTCGGATCCAAAAAAATATGTGGAAAAACCCCACTCTGTCATCCCAGTGCGTGACACTGGGATCCATGTGAAAAATAAACAACAAAATTACGATTTTGATAAGATTTTGCAACTATTAAGGCGGAGTAACCAAATTTATCTTTACAAACAACTGTGTAGTAATCTAAAATTAATAGATTGTAAATTTGGGTATTTAAAATTAAAAGCTGTATCTAACTTGAACAGTAATTTTTGTAATGACTTGAAAAGTTACTTAAATCAAGCTACTAATCAGGAGTGGGTTATTATAGTTGATACGAGTTATATGAATAGGGAAGTGAGTAATTTAAATTATGCACCTGTAGTTAAGGATATATTAAATACGTTTAAAGGTGCAAAGGTAGTTAATATAGAAAATAAGGAGTAGGTTGTGGATTTCAGTCAAATAATGAAGCAAGCGCAAGAAATGCAAAAAAAGCTTGCGGAAGCCCAAGAAAAATATATTGGAAAAGAGTTTCAAGGTATTTCTGGTGGTGGCAAAGTTTCTATATTAGTGGAAGTTATAAAAATAGGTGGCTATAAAGCTAAAAAGGTAAACATAGACTTAGAGCTTATGAGAAATGAAGAAAAAGACATAGTAGAAGATTTAGTGACAGCAGCGTTTAATGATGCCATTAAAAAAGCAGAAGAAGATATGGCAAATGCAACCTCTGATCTTGCAGGTATGATGGGGTTACCACCTGGATTTAAACTTCCTTTTTAAATTTACTACTGAAGTTTGCCTTAATGCAGTAACTAAGTGTTTTCCTTTTATACTAGTACTTCCATGAAGTACATTCATATTACTGCATGAATATGCAGCAATTCACAATGATGAATGCAGATCAGAAGATAAAAAGACATTAGTGAAATAGGTGTCAGAAGATCAAGAGTAAAAAAAGTAGAGTAACTCTATTTATTAATTAATAAAATCTTTGTATTTTCCTAAAAGTTAGTTAAGATACAGAAGGTTTTATGTTATTAAGTTAGCACTTGACTTAACTTTAGTTATTATTTAGACTGCTAAAGTGGAATTTTAATTTTTTTAACGAGGGTAATTATGCATTATAAAAAGTTTTTTTCGGCAGCTGCTTTAGTGACGTTGCTAAGCCTATCAAACTCTGCTTTTTCATCAGACCCTATTGGTCCAATAAGTGATGAAGAAACTAGCTACTATGTTCGTTTGCAATATAATGGTGAAGTTTTACCTTTTAAAACAAGAATTGACGGCATTGAATATAAAAAAGGAACCGAAGTTCATGATCCTTTAAAAGCATCTTTTATGGCTGGTGGTGCTGCATTTGGTTATAAAATGGACGATATCAGGGTTGATGTTGAGGGACTTTACTCACAACTAAACAAAAACGACGTTAGTGGTGCAACATTTACTCCAACAACTGTTGCAAACAGTGTGGCAGCATTTTCAGGATTGGTTAACGTTTATTACGATATAGCGATTGAAGATATGCCTATCACTCCATACGTTGGTGTTGGTGTTGGTGCAGTATATATCAGCAATCCTTCAGAAGCTAGTGCAGTTAAAGATCAAAAAGGATTTGGTTTTGCTTATCAAGCAAAAGCTGGTGTTAGTTATGATGTAACCCCAGAAATCAAACTCTTTGCTGGTGCTCGTTATTTTGGTTCTTATGGTGCTAGTTTTAATAAAGAAGCAGTATCAGCTACTAAAGAGATCAATGTCCTTTACAGCGCTGTTGGTGCAGAAGCTGGAGTAGCGTTTAATTTCTAGTCTATCTTTGTCTTATTATCCCAGTGAGTTTTTCTTGTCATTCAAGTAGCATGACACTGGGATCTAGAAAAAAGAAATGTGAATTCCAGTGTTTGAGCACTGGAATAACACATTATTTATCTAATGTAGCTTTTATCGTTACACGCTGGCAATTTTAATTCTACATTTAGGTAGCTGTTGTTAAGATCTCAACTAGATATAAAGTTATGCTTTTTTAATTAAAGCTTGAATTTTTCACTGAAAATCAATATATTATATGTATAGAGTTTTAATTTAAGTTATTATGTTGACCCCAGTAGCAAATTTATGTGTTAATAGTAGCACTAATCTCATGCAATATATTGCTGAAGTGCGAAAATTTCCTATGCTTTCCCAAGAAGAGGAAGTGCGATTAGCAAAAAATTGGCAAGAATACCAGGATATTTCTTCTGCTCACAGGTTGATTACTAGCCATTTGAATTTGGTAGTAAAAATTGCAATGAAATTTAAGAATTACGGTCTATTGTTGATGGACCTGGTCATGGAAGGAAATATGGGTTTAATGCATGCAGTGAAAAAGTTCAATCCTGACTTGGGATTTCGTTTTTCAACTTATGCAGTATGGTGGATTGAAGCTTCAATGAAAGACTTTATATTAAAATCTTGGTCACTTGTAAAAATAGGTACAACGCAAGCACAAAGGAGATTGTTTTTTAGTTTACGTAAAATAAAAAAAAGAATTTTACAATACACAAACAGAGAAACTTTGAGTAAAGAAGAAATAAAAGCAATATCAAATGAGCTTTCTGTATCTGAAGAAGATGTTGTACAGATGAGCTATCGTCTGGCTTGTAAGGATCAGTCGTTAAATAATTGTATAAAAATAGGTGATGACTCTAAAAAGGAGTTACAAGATATGATTCCGTGTAATTTAGTTAGTCAAGAAGTAGCTTACCAGAATCATGAAGAAAAGGCATTAAAAGAAACAATTTTAAGCAATGCGCTGGCAAGTCTTAATGAAAGATCAAGAGACATTTTCATTAGCAGATATTTATCTGAGAATACTCAGACTTTGGATGAGCTTAGCAAAAAATATTGTGTTTCAAGAGAAAGAATAAGACAGCTGGCTGAGCAAGCGATGAGTAAGGTAAAACAACATATAAAATCAGAGAGTTTGAAATTCGGTTTACATGCGTAGTCTTTTCGTATTTCTAATATTTCTTTCAATAGACACTCTTGCATCGGTTAGTAATGTACAACTGAGCGAAAAATATAAAGACTGGTTTGTGTATACTGCATTGGAAGATGGTGAAAAAGTGTGTTATATTGTATCTCATCCTAAGAAAAAAAGTGAACATTATACAGCCGATCGCAAGCCGTATGTAATGGTCAGTTACGTTGATAAAAAAGCAGATGAGGTGAGCGTCACTTCTGGCTTTCAGTATAATAATGAGCCTGTAGTTCTCAATATCGATAAAAAAATTAAATATCAATTGCCAATAATACAGGGAAGTCTTGCGTGGACAGATGATACAAAAATGGACCAAGATTTGATTCTAAAAATGAAGCAGGGATTATCAATGGTAGTTAATGGAAAAGTAAAAACAGCAAATGTTGATGATACTTATTCCTTGCTTGGCTTTCAAAAAGCGTACCAAAAAATGCATGACTTATGCCATACAAAGTAAATTATTGATCACTAAAGTATAAGATAGGCTGTTTTGTCTCTCAGACAAAAATATGGATATCACTTTACATAGAATATGAATATCATTTAAAATATATTTTTGAGAATTAATATGTCAAAAATTGTAGATATAGGAATCAAAGAACAAAGTTCTGTGTGTGAACAAATGCGTTTTAGTGTAAGTCGTGCAAGCCTTTTAAATACGCTATCCAGGGTAAGTGGAGTGGTTGAAAGGCGCAACGCGATAGATGTTTTAGCGTGTATAAATATCAAAGCACAATATGGTAGCATAAAATTGAAGGCTACTGATCTTGACATTTCAATATTTGCCTCACTTACTGCAAATGTATCAGCAGAAGGAGAAGTGAAAATCTCAGCACATACTTTACATGATATAGTGAAAAAATTGCCAACTAATTTGGATGTCAATTTCGAAATGAATAATCAAGGAAAATTATTGATATCCTGTGGAAATGCAAATTTTTCTTTACCGAACGTAGTTTCAAATAACTTCCCTGTTCTTGAAGAAGGTGATCATCAATACGATTTCACTCTACTAAGTGCAGATTTGGTAGACTTGTTGACTAAAACGAAGTTTGCTGTGTCGCTAGATGATACAAGGTATAATTTGAATGGGATATATCTGCATACAGATGAGCAATTTCTGTACTGCGTTGCAACTGATGGCCACCGTTTATCATGTATAAAAAGGCCTAAACCTGAAGATATCAACGGAGAATTTGGGGTGATCATTCCACGTAAAACTATCATGGAACTGTTGAAAGTATTGGATGATTGTAATGAGATAAATATAAAACTTTCAGATAGAAAAATCAAATTTACATGTGGTGAGTATATTCTAATATCAAAATTGATAGATGGAACTTTTCCAGATTACAAAGCCGTTATTCCAACGTCTCAAGATAAACAAATGATTGTTGAGAGTAGCAAACTTGCTAGTGTTATAGACCGAGTTTCCGTTGTTGTGTCCGATAAAATAAAATCAATTAAATTTTCATTGCAAGAGAATTTATTAACTCTACATTCAAATTCCCAAGAGTGTAGTGATGCAACTGAGTCTATAGAAGTGGATTACGATGGAGCTCTTATGGAAGTAGGATTTAATTCTCGTTATTTGCTTGATGTTTTATCCTGTATAGAAAACAAGTGTAAATTTAGCTTATCAGATGGTAATAGCGCTACAATTATCACTGATGAAGATGATCCAAGTGCACTATATATAGTAATGCCAATGAGGACTTAAGCTAGTAATCTATCTTTACTAAGTATAAGCCGTGAGGCGGTGCAGTGATTCCAGCAGCGTTTCTTTTACATTGACTTAATATGTTTAGCATTTCTTGTGGATTAGTTCTATTTTTTCCAAATTCAACTAAAGTACCAACAATAATCCTCACCTGGTTATGTAAAAAGGAAATCGCAGATATTTTGATGTATATGTGACTTCCGTTTTGTACTATATCAATATCATCGATTGTTCTGACCGGATTTGTAGCTTGACAATCTTTTGAGCGAAAGCTTGAAAGATTATGTTTTCCAAGCAGGTGTCTAGCAGCTTCACGCATGATGTTTACGTCAAGTGGGTTAAATACTTGCCACACATAACCGATTTCCAGAGCTGCAGGAGCGTAGCGATTAATTATTCTATATTCATAATATCTTTTTTTTGCTGAAAATCGCGCATGAAATGCATCATCTACGGCTTCTGCACTAAGCACAACTATAGGAATCGCTTTTAAGTGATAGTTTATTCCATTTCTTATTCTGTAAAGCTCAAATTGCCTTTCCATATTGAAATGAGCAACTTGCTCTAAAGCATGAACCCCTGTGTCAGTTCTGCCACCACAATGCAAAGAGACTCTCTCGCCACTGAAATTAAATATAGCGTTTTCTATGGTTTCCTGAATTGAGTTAGCAGAGTGTTGTTGCTTTTGCCAGCCAGAGAAACTACTACCATTGTATTCTATCGTTATTTTGTATCGCACTACAAAGTCTATCTATCTAATTTTAGGTAACTAACGTTCTTCGTTATTAAAAAACCCTTGGCAGATTGGTTGCGTTCAATTACCATGGAGACTATACAAGTTAATAAATGATCCATGGCACATAATCCAGAAGAAAGAAATAATGATAAGCAAAAAGCACTAGATAATGCAATAAGTCAAATTGAAAAAGCATTCGGTAAAGGTGCAATAATGAAGCTAAAGCAAAACCCTGTAGAAAAAATAGACACGATATCTACAGGGTCGATTGCACTTGATTCAGCTCTGGGTGTTGGGGGATTGCCAAAAGGACGTATAATTGAGATATTTGGCCCTGAGAGTTCTGGTAAAACTACCCTTGCTTTGCATGTAATTGCTGAAGCACAGAAAAAAGGAGGTTTATGTGCATTTATCGATGCGGAGCACGCACTGGATATTATATATGCTCGTAAACTTGGAGTAAACACCGATGATTTAGTGATTTCACAACCAGACACTGGAGAACAAGCGTTGCATATTGTTGAGTATTTAGTATGTTCTGGTGCAGTTGATGTAATAGTTATTGACTCTGTTGCAGCACTAACTCCAAGAGCTGAAATTGAAGGAGATATGGGCGACCAGCACATGGGACTACAAGCAAGACTTCTAAGTCATGGGCTACGAAAGCTCACCTCTGCAGTTTCAAAAGCAAACTGTATATTGATATTTATCAACCAAATTCGTATGAAAATAGGAGTAGTATATGGAAATCCTGAAACTACCACTGGTGGAAATGCGTTAAAATTCTATACTTCTATAAGACTTGATATAAGAAAAGTTGGTGCGATAAAGGATAAAGAGAATATTACGGGTAATGAAACGAGAGTTAAAGTTGTAAAAAATAAAGTCGCTCCTCCATTTAGAGAGGCAAAATTTGATATAATGTATAATGAAGGCATATCAAAACTTGGGGAAATAATAGATATAGGAGCAAAACTTGGTGTCCTTGAAAAGGCAGGCGCTTATTATTCATATAACAATACGCGTCTTGGGCAAGGAAGAGAAAATGTAAAAAGCTACCTCAAGGCGAATAAAGAAATTGCAAATGAAATAGAAACAAAAATCAGAGATTTATTTAAAAATCACGATAACTCTATTGCAATAGAAGAGGAGCGTGAACAACTTCTAGAAGAATCAGTATTCTAATCTAGATGCTTGTATTAGGCAGTATTCAATTGCTATACTAAAGTTTCACTCTCAACCGAGTTGATGAAAGCTGAGATATCTCCTTGTAGCATTAGGTGTATATTTTTTGCTATTTTTTCCACTAAGAGGATAACATTATCAAAATTTTCAAATTTTGATAATACATAATCTGCTAAGCTTTTCCGATTTTCAGGCCTACCTACTCCAAATCTCAAACGCCAATAATCGTTACCAATAAAGCTATCTATAGACTTAAGTCCATTGTGTCCAGCAGAGCTACCGCCTTTTTTTACTTTTATTCTTCCGAATTTTAAGTCAGCATCATCATGTATGACAACAATATTGTCTAGCGATAATTTGTAAAAATTTTTTATTTTTGCAACAGGAATACCTGAATTATTCATAAATGAATAAGGTTTTATCAGCATGATTTTATTATTATTAATTATGCCAGAGGTTATCAAGTAATCGGCTTTCTTAGAAAATGACTGAAAATTCCAATATTTGTGAATTGCGTCAATAACGATAAAACCAATATTATGATGAGTTAACTCATATTGACTACCAGGATTACCAAGCCCAGCTATTAAATGCACTACTCCTCTGTTTTTGTTTGAGGCTCTTCAACATCACTATCGGCAGCAGAGATTGTTACAATGGTGAAATTTTCTTCCTCATGAGCTACAAATTTAACACCTTCTGGCAATTTTACATCATTGATATGTATAGACTGACCAATCATTTTGCCAGACAAATCAATTTCTATGACTTGAGGTATTTTCTCAGGAGAGCATTTGACAGTAATAGAACGACACAGAACATTAAGCACTCCACCTAATTTGATTCCTGGTGATTTACTTTCATTGATGAATGATAAAGGTATATCTATTTTAATTTCACTACCTTTATCAACAAACTGAAAATCAACATGTTGCACAGTATCCTTTACTACATGCCATTGAATATCACGAACAAGAGCATATTCTTTTTTCCCTGAAATATCTAGTTCTATTAAATGTGCAGAAAGAGCACCTGATTTATATTGTTTAGTAAATTCCTTTGCAGACAATGTCAAATTTACGTTATCATGCCCTTTACCATATATAACTGCAGGTATACTTCCCTTCTCCCTCAGAGCCTGCATCGCTTTCTTTTTTTTTACATCACGTAACTCTGCATTAATTGTTACCATTTCTTGCTGTGCCATCGATTACTCCTATTCAGCTAATCCTTTTTATATAATTTAATAATATAACATAAAAATATTTATTTCAAACTTCATTCTTTCACACTAATTCTTTGTGGAAAAATTTATTTAGATATATACTTAAGATTACGTAGTAAGAGCTATGAGTATTAACGATCAAGTAGTTTTTAAGATTTATAAGCCAACAAAAACTGCAACACAATCTGGCTTAGGTAATACAAAATTCTGGTACCTAAAAATTGAGCCTTGTTCTTACTATATTGAACCTTTGATGGGATGGGTTGGCTCAAAAGATCCCCAAAAACAGATTGTATTAAAGTTTGATTCTCTTGAAAAAGCAATATCTTACGCAAAGAAACACAACACAAATTACACAATTGAAATGCCAAAAGATGTTAAAAGACTGCCAAAATCTTATGCAAATAACTTTATACTAAAGTAAATTTTATTGTAGTATGTTTACCTAAAAGCTTAAATCTAAGAACATATCTTGAAAGGACTTAAGTGGTTAAGCATATATTAAAGAGTTCTTGCAGTAAGGAGAGCACGCTCATACGTCAAGCAAATAATGTTTACCTAAAATTCTTTGACATTCGCAGCTTTCTTGGCAATCGTATCCCATTTTCAGTAAACAGTGATTCTTCTATATATTAGAAAAATTTTTATTTTAATTAGCGTTAAACAATAGGCGCCTATTGGTTTTTAGCTAAAGTAAAAGTCAAATATCTGGAATTCTGGACATAAAATCCTCCTGTGTAAAAAAGATTAGAAAAAAATGCAGTGCACATACGACAGAGATTAAGTATACGTGTATACACTGAAGAAGACACACTACATTTAATGAGTTTGATTGTTTAATAGAAAAAGTCTGCAGACAAAGATAGATTTTGAGCTCTTAAAATATCTCTAATTGTAATTATAATCAGATTTGAAATATGCGCAAGCAATTTTTCATGTTAATATTTCAAATTAGGCCTCTTGCATAACTATATTAAACTCCCTCATTATATATTTCATTGCATTAATAATTGTTATCGCCCCTTGTGCAACATTTGGCCTTATCACTCGTTACCCTCCTATTTTTTGCTTACCTCATCTTATTTTTTTCCCTTTCAAGATAGGTTCTAATTGTTATTCTGGGTTTTAAGTTGTGCTAACACACTACAGAGAGTCGAATCTGGCTAGCTAGTATCAAAGGGTTATTTTTTAGGTATTTCTCCGTAAGACTGCAAGTTTTTTTAGATTACTCAAATAACTCCATTCTGCTTGCAGGACTTTTATGTCGCTTTGCACTAAATTAATTTTATGCTTTATTCATGCTAGTTCTCTATTTAGTGATTGAACGTGTAATTTTACCTTAAATAACCCTACAATAAAAATATAATTATTGAAATGGCATGAAAGGTCCTCATGATAACCTTTGTATAGCTCTCAGTTTTGCTGAACGCGCGCGTGGATTTACATTTATTTCTTCTGAACTTGCTTTGATCACTTTTTTATTTAAAAGGGAGAATGTTTTAGTAGATCCTGGTTCACATAAATCTTTAAAAACAGTTTTGACTATACGATCTTCTAAAGAATGAAAAGTAACTACAATTAATTTGCCGTTCTCACTTAAAATCTCAGATGCAGCTTTAATACCCTTTTCAAGCTCTCCTAGCTCATCATTTACCCATATTCTGATTGCCTGAAATGTCCTAGTTGCAGGGTCAATCTTGCTTTTTCCACGAAACACTACAGAACGTACAATATCCGCAAGTTCAAATGTAGTTTTGATAATTTTCTTCTTCCGCGCATTTACTATCGCTCTTGCGATTCTGCGGGAATGACGCTCACCCCCATAATTATATATAGTGTTCGCAATCTCTTCTTCACGTAAAGCGTTAACAAACGTCGAAGCATTCATATGAGAATAGTTATCCATGCTCATGTTAAGTGGGCCATCACGTAGAAATGAGAATCCTCTATCTCCATTATCAAGCTGCATAGATGAAACTCCAACGTCGAAAACTATTCCATTGATACCTTTAATATTATTACTATCTAATAAATTTTTGATATTACTAAACTTTTCAATAAATAACTTTATTCTATTAGGGTATTTAACATTTAGATCATCATAAAATTTAGTAACTGTTTCATCTCTATCAACTGCATACACTTTGCAATCAGCGGATTCCAATATTGCTTTGCTATATCCTCCAGCTCCAAACGTGGCATCCACATATATACCACCACTGTGTGGTGACAATTGCAGTAGCATCTCTTTCAACAAAACTGGAATATGTGTCATATCAAGAGACTTTGTGCACTTAAATTAAAATAACTTTCTCGCCAAAAAATATATGGAAATATATAGGTATAGTATAAGAATATTTAAATATAATCAACGATATAAAAATTTAATAAGATAATATTATTAATATAACATTTACATAATTCACGTTTGAAAAAGTAAGTAATATTACTATAATATCAAACAAATTACGGAAGATTTCGTGCAACAAATAACAAAAGTAATACTATCAAGTTTAATTTGTAACACTTTGTTGTGGTATGATCACATGCTTTTCAGCCATCTAATAAGCATAATCGGAGATGTGTTTTTTCCATCAGACGACAAATTAGTCAGCATACTTAAAGCTTTTGGAGTGTTTGCAGTGGGTTTCTTAATAAGACCAATTGGTGCTGCTATATTTGGCCACATTGGCGATAAATATGGAAGAAGGATTGCTCTATTTCTCTCTATCATATTGATGACTCTATCAACCGTACTTATTGCATTTGTTCCAGGCTATCAGAACATTGGGGTACTCGCATCAGTACTGGTGGTATGTTTAAGATTATTGCAGGGTATATCTCTTGGAGGAGAGGCAGGAAATGCCCCATTTTTAATAGAGCATGCTCCTAAAAATAAAAGAGGATTCTTTGGCAGTATTGAAGTATTGAGCGCAATTCTTGGCTCAATATTAAGTCTTATAGTGGTGCTTATATGCAAAAAAGTATCCGATTTTGAATCTTGGGGATGGAGATTGCCTTTTATTTTCAGTTTTGTAATAGGATTAATCAGTATATATATGAGATATATACTCGATGAAAGCCCAGAATATAAAAAGCAGGAAAAGCCACATGAATTACCGTTAAAAGAACTGTTAAATGGCTATAAAAAACCTTTTCTAATATCAATTGGAGTTGACATAGTTGAGAATGCATCTCTTTACATATATTTAGTGTTTTTTAATCTACTTGCATCAACAATAAACACTCACTTTAATCACGCAGTAGAAATATTGAATCAGGTTGCACTTGGAGGATTGACTATACTATTTGCAATACTTTCTGATAAGGTAGGGAGAGAAAGAGTCATGAAATTTGCATTTGTGACTTTTATAGTAGTAAGTTATCCAGTTTTTTCAATGATACTAAGTGGTAATAATTTGCTCACCATAATGGCGCACGTTCTTTTTATAATCCCAATAGCTGCTTCTCTTGGTCCTGTTAGCGCGTTTATGTGTGAATTATTCCCAATAAAGGTACGATACAGTGGATTTGGTTTATCAAGAAATATAGCTTCGGGATTTTTTGGTGGTCTTGCACCATTTATATGCACAACTATTATCAAAGTTACAGGACAAGGAACTTTAGCAAGTTTTTACATGATTTTCTGTGCATTAATTGGGTTAGTTGCTATATCACAAGTTAAGAGTTAGATTTTTTCAAAAACCAAGTGTTTAAAAAATCTAATCATAAGGTGGAAAATGCCAATTTTTAGGTGATAGTGTAAATATTTCAACTCCATCTTTTGTGACTCCAAGCGTATGCTCAAACTGTGCAGAAAGTGAAAGATCACGTGTTGTCACTGTCCAGCCATCTAGCTTGCTGAGCAGAGTTTCATGTTTTCCAGCATTGATCATTGGTTCTACCGTAAAAAACATGCCTTCTTTTAAGATAAGATCCTCACCTTCATCATAAAAATGTACAACATTTGGTGGAGCATGAAAAACCTTTCCTATGCCATGTCCACAATAATTGCGTACGATAGAATATCCAAAATCTTCAATATATTTTTCTATAGTAAGTCCTATTTTATTTAACTTATTGCCTGGCCTGACTTGTTTTATTGCTTCCATTAGCGCATTATAAGTAGCATTACACAAACGCTTTGCTTTTATTGAGGGTTTACCAGCCCAAAACATGCGACTTGTGTCACCATACCAGCCATTTAAAATCACTGTAACGTCAATATTTAAAATATCTCCATCTTTAAGAGGTTTATCATCAGGAATACCATGACATACAACAGCATTTTTCGAAGTACAAATTGATTTCGGATATCCCTTATAATTCAGTGGTGCTGGAATTGCACCTGCATTGATTATAAAATCATGACATAGATCATTTAATTCATTAGTTGTTACGCCTACTTTGACGTGTGGTGCAATAAAATCAAGGGTTTCAGCTGCAAGCCTGCCAGCTTTACGCATAAAGTCAAAATCTTCTTGTGAATGTATAGTTATGTTCATGTTTCTTACGTTTTATTGTAATTTTCTGCTTCTCTTACGGATACATCAGTGTAATAATACTATAAAAATAAGCTCTTAGATCAAGCCATTTGTATATTAAGAGATAAAGACAAAAATCTAGACTGTGACTTTTGATTTAACCCAATGGTATAACTTACTTATTTTGCCATCGTGACCAAGCATTCCAGAATTATTTCTATAAAAGGTGTCAACTATTAGCTTTATAGAGCCTAAAGCAGCAGAAAATACAGGATTTTTGTCGTATTCGCCATCAAGACCGCTACAAGATTCAGGGCATCCGATACGGACTTGTTTATTGAATATATAGCTTGCAATTTCTTTCATGCTTGTGAGTTGACTGGTTCCACCTGTGATCACTACTTTATTAATTGGATCTTTCTGTTCTTGAAATTGTTCTCTTATCAGCTCAAGTATTTCCTCAACCCTTGGTCTTATGATGTTAACAAGTTCAGACTTAAACACTTGAGTTGGTTCATCGCTTTCATTACTTTGCACTGCAATACATTCATTCTCATCTATTGAAGTTACAATAGTGCTACCGTATAGTATTTTTATGCGTTCAGCATGCTCTATACTTGTGCATAGTCCATAAGCTATATCTCGGGTAATGTGAATGCCACCAATTGGAATGCTGCTTGTGTACACAAGTTTTCCTCTCTTAAAAATTCCAATTGCAGTGCATCCACCTCCTATGTCAACAACGGCAGTTCCTAGCTCTTTTTCATCTTTACTTAGACAGGCAAGGCCTGCAGAATATGCAGAAGCAACACAACCAGACATACTTATCCCACTATTATTAGTTATACAATTTTCGATATTGGTAAGCGCTGGACGCGAAGCAGTGACAACATTAACATCAGCAGATAATCTTTTTCCATATAATCCACTGACTTCCTTTATGTCAGTCATATCATCTAAGTGATATTTCAGTGGTATATTGTGAATGATGACATTTTCTTCGATATATTTCTCAAATGTCTGAAAGACTACACGTTTTATGTCTCGGTCTGAAATTTCGTGATTAGCTGCAATAATTTCGTTATATACGTTAAAAGATGAGACTCCACATCCGGCTACATTCACATATATCTGGTCTATAGTCTCTTCTGATACTTGCTCAGCTAAACCTATAGTTGATGAAATAGAGTAACTTGCATGCTTTGCATCAGTTATTGATCCACCGCTTATACCTTCTGCACTTTTATAACCCGTTCCTATTATTTTATAGCTGAAGTTGCTATTGATCTTAACAATGAGACAGATAATTTTTGTTGTACCTACGTCTAAAACGGCAAAAACATTTCGCTTTGGTTTTATTATTACTGCAGAGTACATTAGTTGACCTTATGACACAATTCCATTCAAATTGTAGCTTCCTTTAATAATTTATATTTCTATTAAAAATACAGCAACATTTTAATATACCCAAAATACTGTACAAAGGAAAAAATAAAACATAAAATTTTAATTTTATGTCTAAATTGCCAATTGTAATTGCCCCTGATGAAAGGTTAACTACACGTGCCAGTGAAGTAATAGATATAACCGATAAAATTAAAGAATTAGTAAACGACATGTTCGAAACTATGTACTATGCAGAAGGTCTTGGTCTTGCTGCAGTACAAGTTGGAGTGCTGAAGAGAATTTTTATCATGGACGTTCAGCCAGAGAAGGCTGAAGATGGGCCAGCAGGATATGAATCAACTGGCAAATTTTGCATGATTAACCCTGAAATTACAGAATTATCGGGTGAACAAGTAATTCTCAAAGAAGGGTGCCTTTCAATTCCAGAGCAAAGCCATGAAATTAAGCGTCCAAAATATTTAACTGTGAAATATAAAAATTTAAATAACGAAGAACAGACGCTAAAAGCTAGTGGTTGGCTTGCAAGGTGTATTCAGCATGAGTTAGATCATTTAAATGGTATATTATACGTTAGACATTTGTCTAAATTGAAGTACGATATGGCTATGAAAAAAGCTCAAAAGGTTAAGAGGCACTATGAACAATGAAGATCTAGAATTGTTGAAGTTCTATCATGAAGTGGGTGTTGACTGCACGCTAACTGAAGGTGAAGAGGAAAAAAAAGTGGAAAATGAGAGAGCTGCACAGTCTTCTGTCATCGAGCAGAAAAAAGCCATGTTCCCAAGTGATTGGATCATTGAAGCAAGGAAGCTTGCAAGTGAATGTGGTAGTGTAGATGAACTAAGAAGTGCAGTTAAGTCATTTGAGGGTTGTGAAATAAAAAAAACTGCAACTAATACTGTTTTTTCCGATGGTAATCCAAATGCAAAAATCATGCTTGTTGGTGAAGCACCAGGAGCAAATGAAGACCTGAAAGGCATACCATTTTGTGGTGCAAGCGGAATGCTGCTCGATAAGATGCTCGGTGCAATTAATCTGGACCGCACTAAGGTATATATAAGCAACACCGTGTTTTGGCGTCCACCAGGTAATAGAAAACCAACTGATCTAGAGCTTGATATGTGCAGACCATTTGTTGAGAAGCATATTGCTCTTGTTTTACCGCAGATTCTGATTTTTGTTGGAGGAATCGCATGTTATAGCCTTCTTGATAACACAAAGACTATATCGAACTTGCGTGGCAAATTTCATACTTATACTAACCAATATTTATCTCATGCAATTACCACAGCCGCTATATTTCATCCAGCCTATCTACTTCGTCAACCAGCACAAAAACGCTTAGCTTGGGAAGATTTAAAGAAGATTAGAGAATATCTTGATAATACCAATAACCACACGGACGTTTAGCTTACTACTTGTTGTCATCGCAGTACCTTCTCCTATCATTCCAGACTAGAATGACACCCTATTGACACACTGCCTAGTTCATGTTAGTTATAGATATTAAGAAATTTACTAAACAAAAAAAAGGCAAAAGAATCCCCCAGTAGTGAGTTTTGACCCTATAATAATGTAAATTGGCATTGTAATAATGTGCTAACGCTTATTTAAAGCGTGTTTTGGCTGAATGTAGAAAAAATAAAAAAGACATGCAGCCGCTATAATTTTATGTAATCTGCCAATATATACCTGAGTTTTTTACTGAATTTTGTTGTTAAATCTGCAGAGATTAAAAACAAGGATAAATACTCTTATTGATATGATAAGGGAAAGTGGGAGAGTCTGTCAAGTAACTTTTGCTATTGCTACTTGAGTTCCTGTAATCACAATGTTGGTGCAATGTATGCATGGAATTTTATTTACTCTATAATATGTTGGTTTATAGTAGTACTAATGCAGAAATAAATGGAGGAAACATTGGAAAGCAATATAAAAAAATTGAAAGGAAATTTTTTAGAACAAGCAATTAGAGTAAATCATGCTGGCGAATATGGAGCCATTTGCATTTATTCTGGTCAAAAATTTATTCTTAAAAAATCTTCCATAATTGACAAAATAATTGAAATGGAGGAGCAGGAAAAAAAACATTTCCACTATTTTAATGAGAAAATCAAGGAGCAAAGAGTTCGTCCTACTGTTTTGTTGCCAGTTTGGGGTGCTTTAGGGGTATCACTTGGTGTTGTAACTGCCATGATGGGTAAAAAAGCCGCTATGGCTTGCACTGCTGCAGTTGAAGAAGTGATCGGAGAGCACTACAAGGAGCAAGTCTTACATTTAGAAGATGGGGAATTAAGAGAAACTATAAGTAAATTTCGCGATGAGGAATTAGAGCACAGAGATATTGCAATTCAGCACAATGCCGAAAGCGCACTTGGCTACAACGTTTTATCTTTGTTCATAAAAACAAGCTGCAAAGCTGCTATTTACCTCTCTAAATTGATTTAATCAATCACTATTTGACAACCAACCACATTTGCCTTTAGTTCTTGTGCTAATTGCTGCCTCATATCCTCTACTACAATCGAATGCGTATGAATGTTTATAATTAATTTCTTAATTATTATCCTAAAAATACATTAATTTAATTCCCTATTAGAGTTTTCTTGTTGTTGTAAACATGTTTGCATAAGACTAGTAGATGGAACGTTTTTAATAGTCTGAGTTAACTCCTCAGGAATATTTTCAAAACTCTTGCCCATAACTTCTAAAACACTTTTTCCCTGTATAAGACAATTCCCTCCAAAGCTTGATTTGTTTTCTAACTTGCTAAACCTTATTTTGCTTTTCTCATCAATTTCTACTACCATTTTGTTACCATCTTTCCGTAGATAAATACTAATCTCTCCTATTTTAGTAGTAAAAAATATTTCAATACCACCTTTTAAGATATCTGTGTAATTTCTTTTTCCATCTTCTGTAATTTCAACTTTTACTATATTTTCCTCAATCTGAAATATGCCAACTTCTAAATCCTTAGCTTTTTCATTATTTAAAGTTCTCGCAATTTCAACAATACTACCTTGTGGATACTTAATATAAAAATATTTATTATCTACTTCTACTTCAAGATCATATTTATCAATTTGCTTGTTATTTTCTTTCACAATACCTTCATATGCTAGACCCTCTAGCATTTTTTTCTTACTCTTACATTGTTCGTTAAGATCATTTAAATAATTAGAGCCGTAATATCCGCCTTCAATATCGCTATAAAAAGATAATCCTTTTTCTACCCCACCTTTTAACACTAAATTACGAGTGATCTTTTGTATGATATTTTTTGTAGTTGAATTGTGTGGATTTGCATGAAAGCGATTAATTAATTCTTCCATTTTTTCAAATATAAAATTTGTTACAGTCTTATTATCCTTACCGTAATATGAGTTTAATCTTATTCCTTGATTTAAATAACCCTCTATTATGCGTTCCATGTACTTTAAAACGCTTTCTTGCTCATCGTGTTCTGTTATACCTTTTATCATCTCATCACAAAATTTTTTAACTAGAATTTGTTCATCTGTAGTCAATGGTATTTGCAATTTCGTAGAAGATGAGTCTCGCTCAAAAAGATAAATTATTGACAATTCTTCTGCTCTTTTAATAAAGTCATAACTTCTTAGATATTCTGCAACATCTTTGTTTTTTGCGTACCTTTTCTTGATTAAATCCATATGCCTATCTTTACGACTTATAGTCGGTAATTTTGGATTTGATGAACTACTCTGTTGACTATTGAAGAAGCTGTTAGAGAACTGTTCAGGCTCTAAAATAAGATTACTTTCACCTTGTTTACCTACTTGCTTAGACATATTATATACCATAACCAATAAAACTTTTTAGTGATTACTTCAATACATAGATAAGTCAATAAAAATATCTTTTTCTCTTCAGTGCTAAAAAATTGTCAAAAATCTCAAAATTGGTTAATTGCATATAATCTACTTTCTGGTATACACCAAAACTACCGTAGAAAGCTTCAACTTTGAAAGGGATTAACAAATAAAATTCTTGTACTTTACCTCTACTAAAGTACAATCAGGCTTTATTTAATATTTTTCATGCTTGATGAAGTACATGAGGAGTGTGGGGTATTTGGCATAAGTTGCAACCAAAGTGCTGCTTTTAACTCTATACTTGCTCTCCACGCTTTGCAGCATAGAGGTCAAGAGTCTTTTGGTGTAGTAACCAGTAACAACGATAAGCTGCTCTCTTATCACTTTCAAGGTCAAGTGAGCAGCGTATTTGATGATATAGATGAAATAAAGAAATCCTTACCTGGAGACTGTGCAATAGGTCATGTTCGATACTCAACCAGTGGTAGTAAATTTGGAGTGCAGCCCATGTTTGGCAAAAGTGGCAAATTTGGAGATTTCGCCATAGCACATAATGGTAATTTAATTAATATTTCTCCGATACGCGAACAATTAATTAAACAAGAGTGTGTTTTTCAGTCAGATATTGATACAGAAGTAGTAGTGCATCTGACAGCAAGCGGTGAAAAAGATAGCTTTTTAGAGAGTTTTATATATGCATTAAAGCAAATACAAGGTGCTTATTCTTTTGTGGCAATCAATCAAGAAGTAGTTATTGGAGTACGTGATCCATCTGGAATCAGGCCTCTTGTTTTAGGAAAGTTAAACGGTTCTTACGTTCTTGCATCTGAAACTTGTGCTCTTGATATAATAAATGCAGAGTTTATTAGAGAAATAGAACCAGGCGAATTAGTTACCATCAGTTCGGATAGTAAGCTAGCCTCAATGTTTCCTTTCCCAAAGCAAAAATCAAGTTTTTGTATTTTTGAATACGTTTATTTTTCAAGACCAGACAGCATAATGGAGAATAGGTCTATATACGATACAAGAAAAGAAATAGGAAGAATACTTGCAAAGGAAAGTCCACCAAAGAACAATGTAGATATGATTGTACCAATACCTGATTCTGGAATACCTGCAGCTATTGGATATGCAAAGCATTCAGGATTACCTATGGAACTGGGGATAATTCGTAATCATTATATAGGAAGAACATTTATACAGCCAATCCCTGAAATACGTAAGGTTAGAATAAAATTAAAGTTCAATGCTAATAAGCATATTTTAAAGGGTAAAAACATAATTTTAATAGACGATAGTATAGTGCGTGGTAGCACGCTCAGAAGTATAATAGTTATGTTAAAAGATGCAGGAGTAAAAGAAATTCACCTAAAGATTTCATGTCCACCAATTAAGCACTCTTGTTTTTATGGAATAGATACGCCAGAGTGCAAAGATTTAATTGCTGCAAATAAATCTGTAGAGGAAATTAAGGAAGTTATAGGAATAGATAGCCTAGCCTTCTTGAGTATTGATGGCCTATACAGGGCTGTTAAAGGAGAGGTGCGTAACAATGCTACACCGCAATATTGTGATGCTTGCTTCACTGGTGATTACCCAATTGGTAAGTAATCTATTATTAATGAAGGTGAGGTTTTTTCTATGTTATATTAACAGTTTTAAAAATAGATTTTTGCATAACCATATAGTTTTTGCCTGGGCGTCATTTGAGTAAAAACTACTTTACAAATTTCGTCATTCCCTTTACTATGATACTAAGAGTATTTATCCTTGTTTTTGACCTGCAGGCTCAATCAAAAAATCAGTAAAAAACTCAAATATTTATTGGCAAATTACATAAAAATTATAGCGGCTTTTTAAATTTTTTCTACATTAAGCCAAATCACGCTTGTTAGCACATTATCAATTTACATTATAAAACTTGTCACACGGGGATTCTTTTGCCTTTTTTCTTCATTTGGTAAATTTCTTAATATTTGCAACTAAAGTAATTTTCGAGAGGTGTTATGTAAGTAGCTGACACACAGCTGTACGAGCATTCATTTTTGAAAGTAAATTGCGTAGCAAATGGTGTCATCCGAGTAGCTGACACTGGGATCCATCTCTTAATACAGCCTCATCAAAAATGTTGTGTTTTAACATAAAATTAACTGCTTTTATGCTCATAAACTTAATATCCAATCAAATTTCCTGGATCCCAGTGTCAAGCACTGGGATGACACCGTCATAAAGTAAACCAGTACTTGGATGAACTGGCAAAAATTGCTCTTAAATCACAAGTTCGTGCAATGATGGTGCTCCTTAAAGAAGCACCATTTGCTAATGTTTTGAAGCTTTAATGCTTATTATACGCATGTATTTTTTGTTGCATCCCATCTTTTACCATCAGGGCAAGCAGTTTCACCATCTTTACAGATCACACCACCTGGTACTATTTTTGAAACAACTACAGGTGCACCAAAAAACACAGCAGTAAATGCACCGAGTGCAAAGAGCGCCGGCCACGGCATTCTGCCAAATATCGCAAGCAAAGCTGCACCTATTATCACTATTGTAATCATAGGCCCACCTATACCGTGAGTATAGCCTACTATTTTGCATATTGTATTGGTTGTTGCATCATCAGTAACAGCAGCAGCAAAAGCATTATCAAATGCAAAGGAAAGAATTAAAGCTACAAGTAGAAGAAAATTTTTCATTATGCCTCCAGTAATTTCTATTACTTATCCGCTACTGCACCGTTTTTACAAATCACACCTTCTGGTGTTATTTTTGAAACGACTACAGGAGCGCCAAAAAACACAGCAGTGAACGCACCGAGTGCAAAAAGCGCTGGCCATGGCATTCTGCCGAATATCGCAAGCAAAGCTGCACCAATTATCACTATTGTGATCATCGGTCCACCTATGCCGTGAGTATAGCCTATTATCTTGCATATCACTGATGATGTTGTATCATTTTTATCAACAAAAGTATTTTTAGCATTTGCATCAAATGCAAAGGAAAGAATTAAAGCTACAAGTAGAAGAAAATTTTTCATTATGCCTCCGTATTTAACGCTGGATTATCTATCATTTTGATTAAATTTAAGTAAACGGTGAGGATTTTTTGCTTAAAAGTATGCTTTATTTCATTTAGAATACTTTTCTTAGTTTATTTATATTACAAGTGCTACAGAAATTTTATAGTATCGTTTATTGCCTTTATCGTGCTTTAATTGACACAATTTATAATGATGGAGTGGAGCATGCAGGGTATCTATCATTTTTAATCCTGTTATCAATATTTCCTTTTCTTATTGTTTTAATAGCCATGGCATCAACGTTCGCAAATTTCTTAGATCAATACAATGTCGGCTGGGCATTTATTATTGATAACATGCCACAGGATATTTTATCATCTTTGATGCCACGTATTAGGGAGATAATATCAGGCCCTCCGCAAAGCTTATTAACCTTGGCAATTGTAGGCGCTGTTTGGACTGCCTCATCGACAATTGAAGGATTTAGAACGATATTGAATAAGGCCTATAAAGTTCCGGTTTCATCGCCTTATATATGGAGAAGGGTGCTCAGTATATTACAATTTTTAGTAATTACGCTTGTTACAACTCTGACTATAGTATTTTTTACATTAGTGCCAATGTTAATTGATTTTTCTTACCAAGGGCTAAGTTATACTAGATATTTACTTATTGAGTTTGTGCTTTTTACTATAGTATCTTGGCTATATTTTACATTGCCAAACATAAAGCAAAACTTATCAGACGTATTTCCCGGATCTTGTGTGGCTGTTATTCTTTGGACGATCTCTGCTTCAGCTTTCAAGCAATATTTAAAAGCTTCCTTTGATCAACTGAATTTGATATATGGAAGTTTAGGTGGTGTGGTAGTATCGTTACTATTTTTTTATGTGCTAAGTTTGATTTTTATATATGGAGCAAAATTTAATTTTCAGCTAAAATATTTCAATGGATCTTGCTAAGGAGAAAGAAATGGGTAAGTTAGAAGGTAAAGTAGCTTTAATTACCGGGGCTTCAGGTGGAATAGGCTCTGCTGTTGCAAAAAGGTTTGTAAGAGAAGGTGCATGTGTGATTCTGATTTCAAGGTTTATCGATCACCTCAAGCCACTGTATAATGAAATTGAAGAGCTTAAAGAAGGCTATGTAAAACTAATTCAGCTTGATCTTTTAGACTTTGAAAACGTAGAAAAACTGGCAAATATGATAGAAAGCCCAAAATTATCAGAATCTGGCACACTTGATATACTGATTACATGCACTGAAATTTTATGTAAGTTGAGCCCTGTTCACGATTGTGAGCTTGAAGATCTACAGAAGGTAATGAATACAAATTTTACTGCCAGTTGGTACTTGCTAAAAAATTTGGGTCCGATACTAAAAAAGTCTAATGCTGGAAGAGCGATATTCATGACCTCAAAGATAACACTTTCTCCTTCCTCTTATCCATATTGGATGCCATATGCTGCAAGTAAAGTTGCACTAGAAGCAATGGTGAAGATATATGCATCTGAGACAAAACATACGAATTTGTGCATAAATGCCGTGTATTCGGAAGAGCCTATCGATAGTGAAATGTATAAGCAAGCATTTCCGGGAAAAGATATATCTGAATTGGTGCCACCTGATAAACTGACAGACAAATTTGTAGAACTTGCTTCTGAAGATTGTAGCATATCAGGACAAATCTTACCACTTAGCAAATCTCCCGAGTAAATTACCATAGTATCTGCAAAGATACTGTTAAGCCTAAAGGTAGTTAGGTTTAATAAAAATTCACATACACAGGAAAGATTGGTAACATTATTTGAGTCGAGACTATTATTGTAATTATGCCAAAACGCACAGATATAGAATCTATATTAGTAATAGGAGCAGGCCCAATAGTTATAGGTCAGGCATGCGAGTTTGATTATTCTGGAACGCAAAGCTGTAAAGTATTAAAAAGTGAAGGTTATAAAGTCATTTTAGTTAACTCCAACCCCGCAACTATAATGACAGATCCTGAATTCTCTGATGCAACTTATATTGAGCCGGTGCTACCTGAAATCATAGAGAAAATTATAATTAAGGAGATGCCAGATGCAATATTGCCAACAATGGGCGGGCAAACAGCACTCAATTGCGCAATAAAACTTGCAGATGATGGAGTGTTAGACAAATACAACGTAGAATTAATAGGAGTAAATAGAGAAGCAATAAAAAAAGCGGAAGATAGAGAATTATTTCGCCAATCCATGGATAAAATAGGTCTAAAATACCCCAAAAGTATCATTATAAAAAATCAAGAACAAATAAAAAAGGCTTTGGATTACATTGGATTACCAGCAATCATCCGTTCATCATTCACTCTTGGTGGCGCAGGTAGCGGCATAGCATACAATAAAGAGGAGTTTTTCAATATTGCAGAAAGTGCTCTAAAAATTTCACCAATAAATGAAGTTCAGATAGATGAATCAATTATGGGCTGGAAGGAATATGAAATGGAAGTTATCCGTGACTGCAAGGATAACTGTATAATAGTGTGTTCAATAGAAAATATTGATCCAATGGGAGTGCACACCGGAGATAGTATCACAGTTGCTCCTGCTTTGACTCTGCGTGATGCTGAATATCAACAAATGAGAAATGCATCTATAGCAGTGTTGAGAGAAATTGATGTTAGCGCCGGTGGTGCAAATGTTCAGTTTGCAGTGAATCCTAAAGAAGATGGAAGCCTCGTTGTAATTGAAATGAATCCAAGGGTTTCTCGCTCCTCTGCACTTGCTTCGAAAGCAACAGGCTATCCTATTGCAAAAGTTGTAACTAAACTTGCTATTGGCTATTCGCTCGATGAAATATGTAACGACTGTGCTCCAGTTATACCTGCTGCATTCGAACCAGTGATTGATTATATCGTCACTAAAATTCCTCGATTTGAGTTTGAGAAATTTAAGGGGACGAATTGTGAACTATCAACCTCCATGAAATCAGTGGGAGAAGTAATGTCTATAGGCCGCACTTTTAATGAGTCACTACAGAAAGCTTTTCGCTCACTTGAAACAGGGCTCACGGGACTTGATGAAGTGTTTTCTGAAGACACAGATGTTAAATCTCAATTAGCAAAATTGCTGCCAAACAGATTACTGATTGCTGCTGACGCAATGCGTCACGGAATTAGCATAGAAGAAATAAATTCGATTACAGGATATGACTTATGGTTTCTGCAAAATATACAGCAAATCATCTTGGCTGAACAAAAAATCAAGGAAAACGGCCTTCCTGGAACTGCATATGAAATGTTAGAGCTGAAAAAAATGGGATTTTCAGATGCAAGGTTGGCAAAGTTAAGCAATAAGAAAGTAGAGCAAATTGAAGCAATAAGGAAAAGGTTTGGTACTAAACAAGTTTATAAACGTGTAGACACCTGTGCAGCTGAATTTGAATCGAGCACTGCTTATATGTATGGCTGCTATGAGGGTGATGTTGAAAATAAAACGGAATGTGAGGCGAATATTTCGGATCGAAAAAAAGTTGTCATTTTAGGAAGTGGTCCAAACCGCATTGGTCAGGGTATTGAGTTTGATTATGCATGCGTACATGCAGCTTCTGCCGCCAAAGAAATGGGATATGAAACAATAATGATTAACTGTAATCCAGAAACCGTCTCAACTGACTACGATACCGCTGATCGTTTATATTTCGCCCCACTGATTGCAGAGGATGTGCTTGAAATACTAAGCAAAGAGCAAGAAAATGGCACACTGGTTGGTGTAATAGTTCAAATCGGCGGGCAAACGCCTTTAAAGTTAGCCAAAGTGCTTAACGAGAGAGGTTTCAAAATTCTGGGAACTTCGTTTGATTCTATTGACCTTGCAGAAGATCGCATGAGATTTAAAAATCTTGCTTTGCAACTTAATTTAAAACAACCTGAAAATTCTATCTGCCATTCAGTAGAAGAAGCGTTAACCAACGCAGAAAAGGTGGGGTTTCCACTAGTAGTCAGGCCATCATATGTCCTCGGCGGTCAGTCTATGTCGATTAGACACGATACTCAGAGCTTTAAAGAGTATGTCTTGAATCAAACCAAAATTTTTGAACACGGATCGCTGCTTCTTGATAAATTTTTAGTCAATGCAGTTGAGGTTGACGTTGATGCTGTATGTGATGGGAAAAAAGTTTTCATTGCAGCGGTCATGGAGCACATTGAAGAAGCTGGTATCCACTCTGGCGATTCAACATGCTCAATACCGACAAATACATTGAGTGACGAAGTAATAAAAGAGATCGAGCTCCAAACTGAAAGAATAGCATTAGCATTAAAAGTGAAAGGTCTGATAAACATTCAGTTTGCTGTTCAAGAGAGTGATGTATACATACTTGAAGTGAATTTAAGGGCTAGCCGTACAGTTCCTTTCATTTCCAAGGTAATCAACATTCCTGTTGCAAAGCTTGCCACTCAGGTTATTTTGGGTAAAAATTTGAATCAGGAAAACAAGCCTTTCAATCATTTTGCAGTTAAAGCTGCTGTTTTTCCATTTACCCGCTTTGCAGGAGTTGATACTTTACTTGGTCCTGAAATGAAATCAACAGGAGAAGTGATGGGAATTGACTTATCTTTCGAAGCTGCACTTGCAAAAGTGCACATGGCTGCAGGATACAAGTTACCAACAGAAGGAGCAGCTCTGGTTTCAGTAAAAGATGATGATAAAGAGTGTATATTGCCTGTTGCACGAATGTTGAAAGAACTGAGTTTTGAAATATATGCCACCAAAGGCACAGCTTCGTATCTGAACAATAACGGCATTGCTGCAAAAGCTGTAAATAAAGTGAGAGAAGGCAGACCCCACATAGTTGATATGCTCAAAGATGGAAAAATAAATCTAGTGATCAATACCTCAAAAGGTGTGAAATCAGTTTCAGATAGCAAAGATATCAGGAGAACTGCTATTTTGCAAAATATAGCTTATAGCACCACAGCTTCTGGGAGTAAAGCGTTAGCGCTTGCAATTCAATATGTAAAGAATAGCAAATTGGAAGTGAAATCATTACAGCAGATACAAAATGTTTAAATATCAAGACTATAATAAATTATTACTTATTTCAAAATGAGGATCGTGTAAGCTAAGGCGAGAGAAATTTAATTAAAGGATTTTTGTGTCAGTATCAATATATATAGCACTTCTCATAATAGTCCAAAAAAGGTAAGATATGGATTTATAGTAGTGATGGTAAGCATGCCAGCAGCATATAGTTATGACTTAAGGAAAAAGGTAATGGAAGCATTGGATGAAGGAGAGAGTGGAGAAACTGTTGCCAAGAGATTTAAGATTGGAGAAACAACTTTATATGAGTGGAAGAAAAGACGTGAGAAAACGGGAGATTTTCAATCAAAAAAGCTTGGAAGCGTGGCATAAAATTACCGACTGGAATGCATTTGCCGAATTTGCAAATGAGCAAGGTGGCAAAACTCAGTCAGAGATGCTGGGGCAATATTAGTAGACAAACAATTCATCGAGCACTTAAAAATATAGGATTCACAAGAAAAAAAAGACCTACGGATATAAAGAAAGAAATGAAGAAAAGCGAGCTCAATTTTCAAAGGTTATAGCAACAAAAGAACCTAAAGAATTAGTGTATATAGATGAGTCTGGCATTGATAACACTGAACCTATGGGTATTGCCAGAAAGGACAGCTGTTTTATGCCCTAAAATCTGGAAAGAAAACTCAACGAATTAGCATGGTTGCAGCCTTAAGTGGAAGAAAAATAATTGCTCCGTTAACCTTTAAAGGCCACTGCAATATGGATATCTTTAATAAATGGTTTGAGCAGTTTCTGACACCGATTTTGGAACCTGGACAAACTGTTATCCTTGATAATGCTACTTTTCATAAGTCTAATAAGATTTGCTAAAGGAGTTGGTGCAGAAATTTTATATCTTCCTCCATATTCTCCAGATTTCAACAAAATTGAGCATTATTGGTTTGCTATAAAAAACAGAGCCAGGAAAAACATTCCTCTATTCGAATCCTTTCGTCGTGCTGTTGATTCTGCCTTCCTATGACCTGTTCGGACTATTATGAGAAATGCTATAACTGCCTTGAGCGTTTGTTGAAAGGCTTTGTACTAATTTTCTTGATTCAAACAATATGCTAGACTTTAACTTAAAAATCTTTGTAAGTGATCACGACTGAAAGGTATTTTCATGCATTTTTTACCTGAGTGCAATAAGTGTAATTCATTGAGTTTCCAAAATTGATAATGAAGAAAAGCATTACTCGTCTAATAAAAGCAATTCAATACTCCTGTGAAGGAATAAAATCAGCTTTTGTATCAGAAGTTGCGTTTAGACAGGAGTTACTGCTTTTTATAATATGTGTTTCAACTTTGTTTGTTTTAGATGTAAGTAATTTAGAACGTGCAGTAATGGTAAGTAGCCTATTTTTGGTGTTAATTGTAGAAATTATTAACACTGCTTTTGAAACAACAATTGAGCGTATTTCCAGTGAACAACATATACTTTCAAAAAAAGTGAAAGATCTAGGTAGTGCAGCAGTTTTTCTCTCATTAATTAATTTCTTGATAACATGGATGATAATATTGATATGAATGTTGTTAAGATATATTTTCAAATTCACCGATTAAGACTTGCATGTCTTGTGGTAAATCAGAAACAAATTCTATATATTCTTTACTTTTTGGATGATATAAGCCTAGCGTGTGAGCATGTAGTGCCTGTCTATTGAAATTACGGATAAAGTCAGAGTTTTTAGCATGTTTTTCACTTTTACTACTATTTTTTCCGTAAACTTGATCACCAACTACAGAATGTCCTATGTGGCTCATGTGTACTCGAATTTGGTGTGTTCTGCCTGTCTCTAAAGTACATGTAACCAGGCTTGCTTGCCCTATAATTTTCTTCACTGAATAATGAGTGATTGCTAATTTACCTGCTGTTTTTGTGACACACATCATTTCTTTATTACTGCGTTTTGGAGCAATATGGGTTTTTACTGTTCCTTGCAGATTAGGTAATGCTCCCCAAATTACTGCTAAGTATTCCCGTTTTATTTTACGATTTGATAGCAGTTCAGACAAGAAGCTGTGGGATTGTTCATTTTTTGCAATTACCATGAGTCCACTAGTATCTTTATCAAGCCTGTGAACAATTCCTGGTCTTGTATTTGTATATGGAATTTTGCCAAGGTGAGCGATCACTGCATTCAGGAGTGTATCATTGTTTGTTCCAGCACCTGGGTGTACTGTTAATCTACTTTGTTTACTCAGAACTATAATGTCATCATCTTCATAGACGATATCAAGTTTTATGTCATAATTAGGCTCAATTGATGTGGATATGTCAGGTTGAATGAGATGCACCACATACTCTTCACCTGGTTTTACTATGTGATCATTATTAATTATCGGTATACCAAGTAATTTCACCTGCTCATTCTGTATCAATCTTTGCGCTTTACTGCGAGATATGTTGCATTTTTTAGCTACATAAGTATCTAATCTTAATTTTTTCTCTTCACTACTAATATTTAAAGTCCTGAACATGCTACTTCAAATGCTGCATGAACATCTGGATTCACAAAATCAACTTTTGTACTAGGTTGAATTTGAAGGCCGTCTTGTTTTTTAATGTGGCAAATTGTTTGAGAGCCATCTTTCCAGTAAATTATTATTTTATTATCAAAATTCCGTAGCGTTAACTCCCTCTTTTCTTCTTTTTTATCTTTTTCTTCTAGCTTAATAGACTCTAATAAATAATATAGAAAGCCACTTGCTTTACCGTTAACTTTTTTTCTCCATTCATCCATTTTTTCTTGTTCAGATAATTCTTTTTCCAATTTTGCATTTTCTTGCTCCAGCTCTTTCATCCTTTTTTTTGATTTTAATAATCTATTTTTTTCTATTGCTTTTTTCTCTTCATCTCGCTGTTTTTCAAGAGAAGTAGCAGTAATACTGCCTTCACTGCTATTAGGTTCGGTTGATTGAGTTTGTTTATTCTTTAATTCTTCTAGTTCATCTTTTACGTTTTTTAGCTCTTCCTCTAATTTCTTCCTTATCTTTTCCGCCTCTTTTTTTTGCTTTTCCAACATATCTATAAACAAAGGATCATCACTAACTGTGCTTTCCCCAGATTTAAAAAAGCCAACAAATCTGCTTGGTTCAAATCGCTCAACCTTATCTTCAGCGATTTTAATAGCATTATCTAAACTAGAAAAAATACTTTCAATGTTTAGTGAACTTGCTCTTTTTACCAGCCCTTTAGCTTCACTTAAAATGGGCGAGATTTCCTTGTGCAACTCATCCAAATCTTCTTTGATGTCTTCTCTGACTCTTCGTAGATGAACAAGTGTTTCTTTAATTTCATCATTTGCAGGCTTTAGAAGCTTATTATCGAGTAGACCTTTAACTTCATCTAACTGCTTATCAAGTGAGTCAACAATTTTATCTGTAAAATCAGTCAAGTGCTTATCAAGTAATTTTATCAATCGAGATGTAGAATCATTTTCTTCTTCATCTTTTGTCTTTTTTTCCATTACTGATACAACCCCACCTCTTCTGAATGGAAAGAGAATATCCAAATTGTTAAACTTTTTAACAATATTATGATTATTGTTTATCTCATTGTTTTTTAGCTTGCTGAATGTTATACATATCCCAACAATAGCAATGATACTAGCCAGTGCAACTATGGCCCATTCCAAATCCTGAATATTGGCAAAGCTCAGTCTATTTTGTATTAACGCACCAACTATAATTACAGCACTAATTACATATGGTATGGTAAGAAAAATTGCCTTATTCTTATTCTCTTGTCTTTGATCATCTAATATTTTTTTTTGATTTTCAGAGATTGGCAAAATTATTGAAAAGCTTGCTTTTTTGTGACTTGTAAAACTTAAATTTGGTTTTATCTCTATTTTTAGAGCATTTTCAGCAAGTTCACTTATCTCGTTGTCTTTGCCACCTCTAATTTTATCATTTATTAATTCCTCTATCGGCTTTTTTCCTTCTTTTATCTTCTGCTTATGCATATATCTCATAGCAGAAGAGGCTGCAAAAGTTGTTAAAAGAATAATAGAAACCAAAGTGTAAATTGGCATGAATGTTGGGTTAAAAATATCTGTAATAAAGCTTAAATTATTACTAGTTATTATTATTGCAGCTACATAAGCCAAAGAAAATTGAAGCCAAGTATTTACAGCTGCTATAGGTAGAGTGTTACTTACGGAATATTTCTTTGCTGCATGCCATAATCTAGGGAAAAAACCAATAGCATCATCTATTTTGGCAAAATTATGATCTACTTTAACACTTAAAGGATTTATTATATCTAAAGGCATAAACTTCCTAGCACCTAATTAATTATATACTAATAACACTTTTAAAACAAGTTTTTTGGCTTATGCCAAGGACGATTAGAACGGACTTTGCTAACCTTTATGCCACTATTTGCTAGCCAAACAGAGTGTGTGCCATATGCCTCTAAGTCAGAGTATTTGATGATTTTAGTATTGCAAGCTGGATAGTTAAACTTGCTTAACTGAATTACTAGATCGACATTGTTACAATTTTCTAAAATATCTTCTCTTTTATGAGCTAGCAACACTGACTTATTATTTCCTTTATTATATGTACAGTCATAATCATTACATTTTAGCCTTTTGTTTGAATTACTGAATTTAGTGTGATTCAAAATTTGATTCTGCCCGTTTTGTTTAGCCCATGTTTTGACAACAAAGTTCCTATTTTTCCTAGTAAGAGAATATAGTAAACTGTCATCTTCTTTTACAGCAAGATTATCAATACTGACCAGGATGTCAGGGGTTCTATACATAGCGCTAGAGAAAATACCCAGCACAATAAAGAAAATTCCAAAAAAACGCCAATTCCTTTCCCACAAGCATAGCCACAATAACCCAAGTGTTATTATAATAATTGATGAGCCAGGAAAAGTGCGAGTGGGAATAACCAAATACTGAAGACTAGCGATTGCATTTGTTATACACAAGATACTGTCAATTGGGCGCTCTATAAATGGCGCTATAATCCATTCAATACCTAAAGGAATCAATAAAACATAAATTATTCCAAGTGGAATAATAATGAGTGTAACTATTGGTATAGCAATCAAATTTGTGATAATGCCACTGATTGAAAAATAGTTAAAATTGTATATTGTGTACGGAACAGTTGCTAAACTTGCTATGACTGAGCTGATCATTATCGACACAAAATATTTTATTATTTTTATTTTGAATAACTTATTAGCATTGATCTGATAGCTGGCAACTAGTGCCAAAACAGCAGAAAATGACATTTGAAAACCTGGCTTTAAGATTGCTTCTGGCTCCACTATGAGTATCACCGAAGCAGCAAACGCAATTGCTATTAATCCTCGATATTTCCTTTCTATGATTATTGCAACAAGTACCAAGATCACCATGATGTAGGCACGCTGAGCAGAAATTTGCATACCGGTAATCAACAAATAAAAGGTAGTTGGCAAGATAGTAAAGAATGCAGATATTTTTTTAGTGTTATATTTAAGAGTCAAAGTTTCAGATATTGCAAATAAATTACGGAATACTATAAAAAATAGACCAGCAACAAACGATAAATGTAAACCAGATATAGCGAATAAATGTGCTATACCTGAATCTCGTATCGCATTCATAGTTTTTTGATCTATCCCGTCTTTTTTGCCAATTAATAATGCAGAGATTATGTCCGCGTGTGGCTTTTTGGTATTTTGCTGTAGGTTTTCATAGATATATTGACGGAAAGATTCTATATACTCTTGAAATTTTCTTGCTTCAGCCTTTTTGTACAGGACTATTTTGCTTGTTGCAAAGCCTGTTGCACTTATTTTCTGATAATATGCTATTCTTGCAAAATCATATGCATATTCCGAAGGCGCAATTTTTGGAGGAAAGAGTTTTGCTGATAATTTTACTTGATCCCCTATTTTAATGCCTTCTTCCGCTTTTGTTTTAACTGATATTCTGATGTTATCCAGCTTGAACTTCGTGTTTTTTATTTCATAAAGCAAAAATTGTTTATATGAGCCCCTATCGTTAATATCCTTCACTGTAGCAACAATATCTTTCACATACCTTTCCTTATCAAGAATATGAGTATTAACTGAATCTGTTCTGAATTTGCTGGCTGTAAATCCTATGAGCACTGCAATTAAAGAAATGCATAATATTGCGTATTTCCTGTATAATATTGCAATCAGAATTAGTATAGGTGAAAGCAAGAGAAAAATAGATATAGTGAAAGCACAGCTTGGTTCAAAATTTAATGAGAAATAGGTTAAAATTCCTGCACACTGAAAAATAGGGAACCACAATATCAAGTTATATTTTTCATTGCACAGATTGTTATGTATATAATTTACTATCATGTTAAGAAAGGTTAATAGATATATAAATATATGTAATAGTGTGATTTTATTCTTTTATTTATTATTATTACGCATATAATAATAAATAAGCAACGACGCGGGATGGAGCAGCTCGGTAGCTCGTCAGGCTCATAACCTGAAGGTCGTAGGTTCAAATCCTACTCCCGCAACCATCTTTCAATTGTACAAATATTGCGATTTCTTTTATTATAATAGCAATGTTATTTCTAACTCAAAGCTTGTTTTTGACCTGTAGGCTCAATCGTAACATTCAGTAAAAAACTCAGGGTATTTATTGACAAAATTATAGCGGCTGCATGCCTTTTTTCTTTTTTCTTATTACATCAATAATTTCACTATACACTTTATTGTTGTCTTTATCTGCAATTCCAGTAATAACATTACATCTATTAGATTCTTTTATAGCTATTTCTTGAAATCCTTTTCGAATTTTATGATAGAAATCAATGCTCATTTCTTCATACTTATTTTTATCCTTTGCTCTGCTGAGTCCAACTTGAACATCAATATCTAAAATAAATGTGATATCTGGATATTTAATTTCCACTAATTTGTGTAAGTCTCTTATTAGACTCAAGTCAACACCTAGTCCATACCCTTGATACGCAATAGTTGAATCGATAAATCGATCACAAATAACTGTCTTTCCCTCTTTAAGAGCTGGTAGTATTAATTCTTTCATATGTTCATATCTCATTGAGGTAAATAATAAAAGTTCAGAGATGGGATCAATATTATCCTTAAGTAGTGATCCTCTTATTTTTTCTGCAAAATCAGTACCACCTGGTTCTCTAGTCAATACGACATTATTTTCACCGTGAATTTGCTTGAAATAATTTGCAAGTAACTCAGACTGTGTTGTTTTACCAGAACCATCTATTCCTTCGAAGGTTATGAACATAAATTTTATAATTACAATGCTAAATGCAAATAGTGTACATAGAAACCATTTGACATTTAAGCAATAAGATCATAAATTATATACGGTATACAATTCTCTATGAGCTATGGTTACGCTAGACACTCCTAAGATAGATTTAGACTTTACTGCAAAGAATTTCAATCTCTTGGGAGTGGATAACAAATATTATACATTAAGTGACTGCTATGGGGAAAATGGTCTTATTGTAATGTTTATATGCAATCACTGTCCTTACGTTCAATCAATTATTAGCAATCTAGTAAGCGATGTTAATTTGTTGAAAAAAGATTATCAGGTAAACACCGTTGCAATCATGCCAAATGATGTGAATAAGTACCCAGAAGACTCCTTTGAAAACATGATTAATTTTGCAGAGAAAAATAAGTTTACATTTCCATATTTAATTGACAGTAACCAAGAAGTAGCTAAAGAGTATGGTGCTGTTTGTACCCCTGATTTCTTTGGGTTTAACGCTGATTTAAAACTTCGTTATCGTGGACGTTTTAACAATGCAAAAAAAGAGAAAGTTCAAAATTATGAAATAGGAAGTAGTGATTTATTTCAAGCGATGAAATTTATTGCAAAAACTAGCAATCTTCCAATTGACCAAAAATCAAGTATTGGTTGTTCAATAAAATGGTCTAATTCTACAGGTTAAATATTATGCACAGCGGCTCTCAGCATTTGTTTGATATTATAATCTTACTTTCCGCTGCTGTGTTTATAGTCATAGCGTTTTGGAAAATGAATATTAGTCCAGTGCTTGGTTACTTTGTTGCAGGTGCATTGATTGGTTCTCATGGATTTAATCTGATACATTCAGTTGAAGTAATGGATAACTTTGCAGAGTTTGGCGTAGTTTTCCTATTGTTCATTATAGGTCTTGAATTGACATTTGAACGCCTTATCGCTATGCGTAGGCATGTGTTTGGGTTTGGTTCCCTTCAAGTTATAGTTACCATGATAGCAATATGGTGCATTGCTCTTGCCTTTGGAGTAAATACAAACATGGCAGCAGTTATTGGTGGTGGACTTGCACTATCCTCAACAGCAATAGTGTTGCAGGTTCTGCAAGAAAAGGGTTCTCAAGCAAGCCAAGTTGGTAGATTGTCAATAGCAGTGCTACTAATGCAGGACTTTGCAGTGGTACCTCTAATAGTACTAGTGCCCCTGCTTACTGGCAATTCTGAACACAGCTTAATAAGCTCGTTGGCAGGCTCATTAGTGCAAGCAGCTATTGCATTGGTGTTGATATTTGTAACTGGTAGGTTATTACTGAGGCCATTGTTTTCGGTTATTGCCAAAATGGAGAGTAATGAAATCTTTATATCAACAACACTTCTGATAATATTAGGATCAGCATTTATTACTGAACAATTTCATTTATCAATGGCATTAGGCGCATTTGTTGCTGGGTTACTAGTTGCAGAAACAGAACACAGGAATTCGGTAGAACATGCAGTATTGCCATTTAAAGACTTATTTCTTGGTTTATTCTTTATGACTGTTGGCATGTCTATTGATATTGACCTTTTACTCAATAAGTTACCACTCGTTACTTTATTATCAATTATCCTTATCGTTTTAAAGACGTCCATTATATATACATTGTGTAGATTTTTTGGATTTAGAAGTGCACCTGCAATACAAGCTGGATTACTGCTTGCACAAGGCGGTGAATTTGCATTTATTTTATTCCGTTTAGCAGATGAATTAGATGTACTATCAAGTGAAATCGCTCAAGTGCTTATGATGGTAACTACAGTAACTATGGCTTTTACTCCTCTTTTATCGGGAATTGGAGACTGGATAGCAAATTCATTTAGCACTGAAAAAATAATACTAGACGATGAAGCAATCGAAACAGACACACAAGATCTTTATAACCACGTAATAGTTGCCGGGTTTGGTAGAGTGGGATATATGGTAACGAAAATGCTTACTGCAGAGCATTTAAGTTATGTTGTTGTAGATATTCAATCAAAAATAGTGAAAGAAGGAAAAAATGACAGTTTCCCTATATATCTTGGAGATGCTACAAGATATGAAATTTTAAAATCAGTAGGAATAGAAAGAGCTCAAGCTCTTGTGGTTTCAATAAAGAACGAAGTCACTATAAAGAAAATAGTTTCTCTAGTTGCAACAAACTTCCCACATGTAAATATTATAATACGTTTACCAGATTTGAATAATGTGGAGGTTTATAAAGATCTAGGGGCTAGTAAAATTATTCCCGAGACGTCTGAGATTGGATTGCAGCTAGGTGGAGCAGCATTAAGCTTAAGTGGAATTAGCGAAAGCGGAGTTACATCTTTAAAAGGTAAATTTAGAAAAGGCAACTACAGTATGTTAAAAGACCTTGGTAGTGATAAAGATGAATAATCCTCTATCACTTTAATTAGTGATCAGAAAAACACATTTAATTAAGCAACTATACTCTCTAGAAAGGTGAAATTGACCTTATTGTAACTATGAACAAAATAATAATAAAAAAATTTGGTGGTACTTCGCTAACTGACTTAAATCGAGTTGCAAATCTAATAAAAAACGATATTGAAAAAGGTTATAATGTAATTGCTGTTGTATCTGCTGCTGCAGGATTCACTGACCAAATGGCTTTTCAAGCCAGGCAAATTTCAAATTTAAATTGTAGACAAGAGTTATCAGAGTATGATGTCCTGCTTTCAGCAGGAGAACAAATCTCTTGCGGGTTATTAGCTATCACTCTTCTGTCTGTTGGAGTTAATGCTAAATCATGGCTCGCCTGGCAGTTACCAATTGTAACGGATAATTTTTATTCTGAGTCTAAAATAAAAAAGATAAAAATTGACCATGTAAAAAGATCTTTTGCTGAGGGTTATACTGCTGCAATCATTGCTGGTTTTCAGGGTATACACGATGATAGAATCACTACTTTTGGTAGAGGAGGATCTGATATCTCAGCAATTGCCTTTGCTGTAGTCTTTGGTATTAGGACTTGTGAAATTTTTACTGATATTGACGGAATATATACAGCAGACCCAAAAATTGTTCCAAGGGCACGCAAGCTTAAATCTATCTCTTACAATGAAATATTGGAGATGTCGTCATCTGGTGCTAAAATATTGCATAATCGTTCAGTACAACTTGCAATGAAGCATAATATTAAGGTGCAAGTGTTATCCACTTTTGAGGAAGTAGAAGGCACTACAGTACTACACGAAAAAGATGTACTGGAAAGATACTTAATTACTGGAATAACTTATAGCACTCACGAAGCTCTTGTAACTTTTACTAACTTTGCAAATACTCTGGATACTTTAAGAGATATAGCAGGAGCAAACGTTAAAGTTGACATGATACATGGGTCAAGCTTTTTGATTTCTAAATTTGATGTTGATTTAATGACAAAGTTATTGAACAAAAATGAAAATTATGTCGTAAACAATAATATAGCTAAAATTTCAATAATTGGTATTGGTGTTATGTCTAACACTGAAGTGATGTATCGCACACTCAAGGTTTTAAGCGAAAAAAAGATAGAAATACTTGCTGTCACAATGTCCGAAATCAAGATCAGTATAGTTGTTCAAAAAAAACACGCTGAGGCTTTAATTAGAGATTTACATACCGAATATGAGCTTGATGTATGACAGCACGCTTGAAATTTATTTACTTGATAATTCAAAAAACTTGAAAGAGCAAAGATAGTTATTGAAATTATCTTGATTTACATCGGTTATCCAAGTTTGACATTGAATGCTTAACACCTCCTCCATTAACACCTTTCTGTAATCTTTATCCAGATGCGACATTATATCGTCAAGCAGAAGAAGAGGTGCTTTATTGTAATGAATACACCTTGCTTTTACACTAGATAAGATGATAGAAAGCAGTAATAGCTTTTGCTCTCCAGTAGAACAAAGATTTATTGGCATGTCCCCTTTTTGGCAAAAAACCCAAAAATTATCATTATGTACAGAAAAGGTTACTCTACCAGTTAATGAGTCTTTTTCTCTGTTTTCCTTTAGACGATTCTGAAAATATTCTGCAGTATCGTTCAAAGTTAGCTGACTGCTAAATTTCAAACTTGCCTTTGGAAAAAACTCACAAGAATGGTTATCAATTGTGTCTTGTAATATCTTTAAAACAGATGATCGCATACGTAAAATATCAATTGCATTGGTAGCCATGACGTTTTCAAGACTAGAGAGCCAACTTTCGTCCAAAATATTCTCTCTAAGCAATTTACTTCGCTCATGCTTAGCTTTTCTATATTTCATGTAGCAATAGGTGTAATTTTCTTCAAATAGTGAAACTATACGGTCTAAAAATTTTAACCTGTCACTTGGAGAATTAAGAAGAATATAGTCCATTTGTGGAATTAGCCATATTACATTAGATATTCTATACAAAGATGAGTAGCTTGACTGCGTTTTCCCATCAATTTGTATTAATTTCTTATTAAGATTCTTTCCTATACCAATTGAGTTAAGCTCTGCTCCATTGAAAAAATCATAATACACTACCCAACTTTCATTACTGCGCCTATTTTGCATCTCATTGATTTTTGCTTTTTTCATTCCGTTGCTTTTAGCAAGCAATGAGATTGCTTCAAGTATATTAGTTTTTCCAATACCATTTTTGCCAGTTACTACAACTGGTCTATCATCTAAATCCAGTTCAAAGTTTGAATGACTACGAAAGTTATATAATTTCAGTTTTTTTATATAGCAATGGGTAGTCATTCTTTAATTTATATTCTCCTTACTTCTTCTAGAACCTCATCAACATGTCCACTAACTTTTACGTTTTTCCAGATCTTCACTACTTTACCTTTTTTATCTATTAAAAAAGTAGTGCGCTCTATTCCCATATACTTTTTGCCAAACATACTTTTCTCTACCCAAACACCATACTTTTCCAACATTTCAGCATTTTCATCAGAAACTAAAGAAAATGGCAGAGAATATTTTGCTTTGAAGTTAGCGTGGCACTTAACGCTATCTTTTGATACACCAATTATCACTGTGTCAAAAGAAGAGAAATTTTCTATATTGTCTCTAAAGCCTTTTGCCTCCATTGTGCAGCCCGGAGTATCGTCTTTAGGATAAAAATAAAGGACTACATTTTTTTTATCAAAAAATTCACTCAGCGATAAAATTTCGCCAGAATCTGTTGGCAAACTAAAATCAGGTGCATTATTTCCTACTGTTAATTCCATACTTTGCTCCATTATTAACACTTTTATGGTACTATAGTATATTGTAATAGGAAGGGAGGATAAATGAAAGTAGCTTTTCAAATGGATGAAAATATAAATTTTGAAACTGATACTACATTTGCATTAATAAAAGAAGCGCAGAGGAGAAAGCACGAAATTTTTGTCTATGTTCCTAATAATCTAGCACTCAAGTTAAATCAGTCAATTGCTCTTGCTCAGAAAGTCAGCGTTGATGATTTTGGTTTTACTTCTAAAGAAGATGTAACTATAGATTTGAATGAAATGGATATCATACTTATCAGGCAGGACCCACCTTTTGATATGCGGTACATTACAACAACCTATATCTTAGAAAAGACTACTGCGTTAGTAATAAATAATCCAACAGAAATAAGAAACTGTCCTGAAAAATTAATTACTTCACTATTTCTAGAGCTAATTCCTCCAACTTTGATCACTGAAAATATATCGATGATTAGAAATTTTTGTCACGACTATCAAGATATCATCTTGAAACCACTATATAGCTATGGAGGAAATGACGTAATAAGAATACAAGACCAAAATAGCATTCAAGTGGTAGTCGATCTCATGATTGCAAAATATGAATGTCCTGTAATTGCACAAGCATTTTGTAAAAAGATAAATACAGATAAAAGAATACTGCTACTGGATGGAAAGCCAATAGGAGTAATGAAGCGAGTTCCAAAGTCTAGCGGAGAAATCAGAACAAATATGAGGCTTGGAGCAAGTTTTGAATCTATTGAAATGAATGATAGAGACACTGAAATATGTAATAAAATCGGTCCTGAGCTAAAGAAAAGAGGGCTAATATTTGTTGGTATTGATATTATAGATGACTTCCTTCTTGAAATTAACACAACTTCGCCTACGGGAGTAGTTTATATCAATAAGTTGTATAGTAAATCACTAGAAAAAGAACTATGGGATGCATTTGAAGAAAAAGCAATTCGTCAACTAAGTTCTTGAGCTATTGCCTTAATAAATTCAGTAACTCCATTCCTTATTCTTGTTTTCTTAGTATTATTAGCCATATCACGCAATTTTTGACAATTTTGCAATAAATCAACTAGCAACTCTCCTAGATTCTTTTTCGCGTTACTATTTTGCTCAACCATTACAGCTGCTCCCGAATCTTCAATATGTTTTGCATTATAAAATTGATGGTTATCTTTTGAGTGAGGATAAGGAATATATACAGCAGGACGCTCAGCAAGAGTAATCTCTGCTATTGAAGTTGCCCCCGCTCTGCTAATTACCAAATGAGCATTGGCCAGTTTATTTTCCATATCATCGAAAAACTCACTTAACTCACAATCAATTCCTTCACTTTTGTATAGACTCTTGACCTTGTTTATATTTTTCTTCGTACATTGCTGCGTTACTCTAATCCTCTCTTTTACTTCAACAGGTAGATCACAAATTACGCTGCTCACTACATCATCAAAAAAATTTGCACCCTGACTGCCTGCTATTATTAACACGTTTAAAACTGTTTCAGCTCTAGAATAGCCTTGTGCTTCTATATCGACAAAATTTCCTGTAAAAACGCATTTACTACCTTCTGCATACTTAGTCTCTGGAAAGCTAGTTGCAATTAATTTTGCACTCTTGAAAAAGAATCTATTTACTCTCCCTAAAACTGTGTTTTGTTCATGTAAAACTATAGGTATAGAAAGAATCTTTGCTGCAAGAAGAGTTGGAAAAGAAGCGTAGCTACCAAAACCAATGATTAGCTTTGGTTTTAATTTTCTCGTTTGATACAGTGCTAATACACAACTATACATTAACAAAAAGAGAAACTTCAATTTGTTGCCACTTGGCTTGCACAATGGTAAAATATAACTTTCTATATTGATGGTTTTTTGATCATTGAATAATATACAATTGTGCCCTTGTACCTTTAGTGCTTTTGCTAAGGTTATAGCTGGAAAAACATGCCCACCTGTACCGCCTGTTGCTAGAATAATAGTCATCTGTAAGTAGTAATTTGATAATAGATTGTTAATTATTTTTTAATACTTTGCATGTAAAATTTTATCAAGCTTTATGATAGTTGAGTTAAAAATGCCTAAAAATAGTGACAGTAAAAAAGAATCTAACGTAAAAAATAAGCCTCAAGAGCAAAGCAGAAGCGGAGGTTTATTAAAAAACATAATAAAAGCTCTTTTTAACTCAGTTGTTGATCTACCTCAGCAAGAACAACTCAATAAAAATATTGATAGACAACAAGGTTTAGACAGTAAAAGAAAAAGCCCAGAGGATCTTAATCAGGAAAAAAAGCTTGAAGTGAAAGAAGCAGCTGAAGGGTTAAAAGAAAAGTTAGAAAAATCTGATATTGGTAATCAATCTATTAGAATTGAATCGCCTAATCAGGATACTTGTAGCTCCAAAACGATAGAACGTTAGTTCAACTATTCAGCGATTCACCATCTGCAGCAAGTACTGACTCATGTATCATCTCTGAAATGGTTGGATGAGGAAAAATCGTAGATTTTATGTCGAAGTCTGTTCCTTCTAGTTGCTTTGCAAGAGCAAAATTGCTAATTAACTCTGTTACTTCCGCACCTATCATGTGGCTACCCAGAAGTTCGCCTGTTTTTTTGTCTATAATTGTTTTCACTAAACCTTCAGTTTCACTTAGTGCAATAGATTTACCATTAAAGTTGGAGTGAAATTTTCCTACTTTTATATCGTATCCACTTTTTATTGCCTGTTCCTCAGTAAGGCCAACGCTTGCTACTTGCGGATGAGAGTAAGTGCAATTTGGTATGCACTCTTTTTTTAACTTATGAGCATTTTTACCGGCAATTTTCTCAACACAGATTACAGCTTCATGACTTGCTTTATGCGCTAAACATGGGGGACCAGCTACATCACCTATTGCATACACACTTGATTCACTTGTTTCATACCACTCATTCGTTTCAATGAAACCAGAAGGACTCAACTTAATTTTTGTATTTTCTAAACCTATATTTTCAGTGTTTGCTTGAACGCCAACTGCAACAATTACTCTATCGAATTCTTTATTATCACCACCACTTAGCTGCACTTGAACAGAGTCTTTATTTTTAGTGAAAGTTTTTACACTATTGCTCGTATATATTTTTATTCCTTGTTTTGTGAATATTTCTTGTGCTAAATTTGAAATATCTTTATCTTCCAGCGGCAAAATAGTGTCTTTTACTTCTATAATTGTTACATCAACTCCCAAAGTACTATAAAAACTTGCAAACTCTATTCCTATCGCACCAGAACCTATGATTAGTAGAGATTTTGGTAACTTCTTTGGAGTCATAGCGTGCTGCGCATTCCATATTAAATCTCCATCTACTTCGATTCCAGGAAGATTTCTTGCCCTTACACCTGTTGCTAAAATGATATGCTTGGAAGAAATTTCCTCCTCCTTTTTGTCATTAAGAATTTTTATAGTACGATTACCTGCAAGTTTACCGAAGCCTTGATGGACTTTGATGTTATTTTTTTTCATCAAATACTCAACACCACTTGATAGCTTATCAACAACGTTCCTTGAATATTTCACTATTGATTGTATATCAAAACTTGTATCCTTTACTTTTATGCCAAATTCTTCTGATCTTCTTATTAATCTATAAACTTCAGACGCTCTAAGTAGCGATTTTGTTGGTATACATCCCCAATTTAAGCATATACCACCCAAATTTTCCTCCTTTTCAACAATTGCAGTTTTAAACCCAAGCTGCGCCGCCCTAATTGCTGCTATATAACCACCAGGACCGCTGCCTATAACTGTAATATCATACTCATTCATCAGTTTTTTTCGTGTGCAAAAGACTATATATAACAGATGGAACCCGTATGATCAATGCTCAGGTGTATAGAAGCGACTTGACAAACCTTCCCACGTTCCTTATCATATCAATAAGAGTATTTATCCTTGTTTTTAATCTCTGCAGATTTAACAACAAAATTCAGTAAAAAACTCAGATATTTATTGGCAAATTACAAAAAATTATAGCGGCTGCATGTCTTTTTTTATTTTTTCTACATTCAGCCAAAACGCGCTTTAAATAAGCGTTAGCACATTATTACAACGCCAATTTACATTATTATAGGGTCAAAACTCACTACTGGGGGATTCTTTTGCCTTTTTTCTATTTGGTAAATTTCTTAATATTTGTAGCTAAAATTTCAGGATGTCATTCCAGCACTTCTTATTACCTGTTCTGGATCCCAGTATCTGGGCACTGGGATGACAAAAACATAAGATGACACCGAAGGGGCTACTCGCATCTTTTTAGCCCAAATCACAATGTTCGTACAGCTGTGACTAGTATGACACCTTCCTTATACAAAAAATTTTTTGATAAAAAAACTGGATTTCAATACTGAGATTACATCCTTTCTAGTGGAGATTGCTCTCAAATCACAATGTTCATACAAATATACTTTATGAATTGCGTTTATAATCTCTAAACACTTCATTAATAGTGTGCCAAGCTTCGACAGCGTTCGTGTTTGTGGTAATATCAGCAAGAGCCTTCCATAAAGCCCAGGCACGGCCACGAGTCCAAGTGCTAGCATCCAACGGAAGCATTGCACGGAAGATTTTTCGGCTTTCTCCTCTAAGCAGCGTCCAAGCAATCATTAGATCGCAAGCGGGATCGCCGATCCCCAATCCTCCAAAATCAATGACGGCACTCAATTTTCCTTCTTGCACCAATAGGTTGCCAGCGCTAACGTCACCATGGACCCACACTGGCAAACCTTTCCAAGCGCTTGCTAGCGCTGCTTCCCAGAGCTCGATTGCAGCATTGGCATCTATTCTATCTTTTAGAACGGCAATTGCTTGCTTTGTCTCAGCATTATAGGTTGTTAGTACCCCTCCACGATAGAAATTATGTGGTCCGGGAAGAGGCCCATCTGTAGTATCTATGCGTTGTAAAGCAGCGAGAAATTGAGCAAGGCTGGTTGCAAAGTTATTCAGATCTGCTATGTGCACAGATGCAGCGGTGTTGCCATCAATCCATTGGTAAATAGACCATTGCCATGGGTAACCCTCACACGACTCTCCCATTGCCAAAGGCTTTGGAATTGAAAGTGGCAGTAAAGGTGCCAACCTGGGTAACCACTTTTGTTCCTTTTCCACCTGCATTGCATACTTTGCAGCGCTTGGCATACGCACAAGCATGTGATCACCCAGACGAAATGTTCTATTGTCCCATCCACCGGGCACGATTTGGCAGATAGACAGATCTTTAAATTGCGGAAACTGGGTGACAACTAAGCGGTGTACAAATGCAGCATCTACTCTTGCTACTTTTTGCACCAATTGTGCCTTAAATTTCTTTCTTTACAATATATCCTACCTGATACAAACAGGGCTACTATAAGATAAATAAGATTCCATGTTGCTAATGAAACACCAAAAATATAATGAGGCCTGTCACAAGACGGAGAGTAATTGGGGTTTAATAGATTATTTCTCAACTCTTCTATGCTAACGTTACCACTTGCTTGCTCTGTACAGCCTAAAACATCATGAAATAAGTGGAGTTCAAGACCTACATGATAAAAAGATATTATTGCACCAATGAGATAGCTGCAAAACATCGCATAGATTAGGATTTTGTTGTCTTTGAACATGTACGCAACTGCAAGTAGCCCTGTAACATAGTAAACTACTCGCTCGTATATGCATAACTTGCATGGTAGCATATTGAAGAAATACTCTAGCACATATGCAAAAATCAGAGCAGCGGCACTTGACAGCAAAAAGATTGTAGAACTGTTATTTATATCTGACATAATTAACGAATTACCACAACAACCGAAAAAGTCAACTTTTGTTTAATAATGTTCTATATAATTATAAAGCGACACATATCACTCTATAACTTTTTTATCTAGCCTCTATGTATGTATTCACAGCTAGATACTGATTTAGTTTGCATACTAGTTACAACCCTAGTATCACTATCTATTTTTGCAATTTCTTCTTTGGTATACAATTCATCCTTGTTTTTCGTCCAGCTATTGTCATATTGAGTATCAACTTCTCCTCCATTGGTTTTAAACCCAAATGTTTCTTGCATAAGCAATCTTGCTTCTTCCAAACGTCTGTTGTAACGTTTGTTAGAATCTTGATAGCTAGATATAAGAAGAAGAACGTCATTAGAAAGAGTGAAATATACTATCTCTTCCATAATTTTGTAAATCTCATGTTCTGATAACTTAAACAAAGGATAATCTTTTTGAAACTTATTCTTTACTTCATTGTAAATTTCCATAATTTTTACTCTACCATCATAGCTTAGAGCAATGATAGCATTTTCAATACTTGCTATACCATCATAGTCATAACCTTTTCTGTCATTTTCAGCAACCAAAAAGCCATGCACAGCCTGAATCTCACCAACTTTCTTATCTTCTTTAGGTAAGATATCAAAATCAAAATAGATCATAGGAGATTTCAATACCAACAACATAAATATACGCATACTGTCTATCTCAACACCAAAATTTTACTTTCTGGAATAGAGTATAGATCTTTGAAATATTGAGATACAGTGTATAAAGGACATTTAGATAGTTCTGTTTTCTTATCTGTTTGTAAGTGAAAGCTAAATTCATACTCTCCTAAATCCAGCTCATTAAAGTCTATAAGCTCTATGTTTTTGTTTGGGTTAAACTCTCTGTTTGATATTTTATTCTCCAACTCTTTACGTTGCGTAGGAGTAAAACCAGATCCATTTATTACTAATTTCACTACACGCGTATCTTCCCTTTTTGCCCAATTGCTCAATCTTTCCAAATATTTTTCTGGAATCGGGTATCCATATCTTTTTGGAAGCTACTGAAATACTAAAGGTGTATCAACCGTGAAAGTATGTGGAGATCCAGGCCTTAAATCTTGTCCTTTATAATTCATAGCAAAAGTACTAAACAAGTTAATACTTTACTATATAATATTAATTTATCAACTACTTATTTAAGTAATATTATTTACTTATTAATAATATTACTAAGATAAAAAAGTATATTATTAGTAAAACAAGATTATCTACTTTACATAGGGGTTTTTATTCTTTTTCAAAAGCAATCTAACTGGTACACCTTCAACAAAGAAGTTTTTTCTAAGACCATTAGTCAAATAACGTTTATAACTCTCATCAACACTTTCCGGGACGTTGCATACCAAAGAAAAAGCTGGAGGTTTGGTGCCAATTTGAGCAATATACTTCATTTTAATCTCTCTACCTTTTATAAGTGGGTGAGAATGTTTTTCCACAGCATCTATTAGCCAATTATTCAGTTTTGCAGTGCTGATCTTCTTGTTTAAGGATTCACTCACTTCAAGACACTTATCTATCACATCACCACAGCGCATACCTTTCAATGCAGAAATTGTTACAGTTGGCACTTCCAAAAATAACCGAGTCACTTCCTGTTGTTTGACAAATTTTATTAACTTACTTCTGTCATCCTTACCTATTAAATCCCACTTATTTAAAACAATGATAATTCCCTTCCCCCCTTTAATTGCAGCTTCAGCAATTGATAAATCCTGCTGCTCAATGCCAAGCAAGGAATCTAACATTAAAATCACTACATGAGAGCGCTTTATTGACTCTATACTTTTTTCAACAAATCTTGATTCTAAGTTATCAACAACATTTGCCTTTCTGCGGATTCCCGCAGTGTCGATGAGAGTGATTAATTTCCCATTATGGTCGTATGAAATATCCACAGAGTCACGCGTGGTACCGGGTTCTGAGCTTACTATTAGTCTATTTTCTGCAAGTAAACTGTTTAAAAAAGTTGATTTTCCAACGTTTGGGCGACCGATGATTGCAATCCTCAGTCTAATGGACTCACTTTCAGGCAGCTCAGTGCCTTCGCTAAGACCTTCAATCACACCAGCTAATGCATCATAAAGATCAACCATGCCAAGATTATGTTCGGCTGAGATGTATACCGGACCTATGAAATTGAAAAACTGCAAATAATCAACATTTTCCGATTTATGACTTTCACATTTGTTTGCTATTAGTATTACAGGTTTATTTGTTTTTCTCTTCAGCCACTTTGCAAACTCTTTGTTCTGCTCGTTTTGCACTTTTGCATCAACAAGAAAGAAAACTACATCTGCACTCGACAAAGAAAACTCTATTTGTTCAATAACTTGTAGTGAAAAACTGGTTTGGTCATTCCATCCTCCTGTATCTATAACTTTAAACTCTAAATCACTAATTCTTCCAATTCCTTCACGCCTATCTCTCGTTACTCCTGGAATGTCACTAACTACCGCTGCTTTTCTTCCCACCAGCCTATTAAATAGAGTTGACTTGCCTGCATTTGGAAGGCCTATTATGACTATTTTCAGCATAGTTTAAGAGCGTATTTTATAAATAGTAAATTATAATCAAAATTTTTTAATTTAACTATTGACTTGATAGATTATATACCTATCCTAAAATTAGGATATTTTATCTTAAGTTTATTATGTAGAATTGGAGGCGCTATGCATAATGCAAATGAAACTTTAATAATGAATTGCGGTCAAGTTGCTCAATTAACTCCTCAAATTTATAAATTAGGGACACCTTATAACAAAAGGACACGTATATATAACTATATAACTTTAGCTAAAGCATTGGAGAATCTCAATGATCCATCCCGGTCACATGAAAATAAGGAGCTTTTTTTGAGTGACAATGATGAAGAAACTAAGAAATTTCTGAGTGTAATTCGAAAAGGAATTGCTGAATATACAGGTAATGATTCTATAGATGTGAGGTTGAGAGGAAAAGAAGATAAATCATTTACTGCATGGGTATCGTTAAAAGAAGGCAGAGGTGAGTTAAAATTTGATAACTCATTTCCTGGTAAAGCCTTAAAGGATAGTAATCCAAAAATTGGAGCTTTTACATTGGTATCTCCAGAAGATAAAAGGTTGGTGCGTGTTTCACAAAGTGATGATGGTGTAAGGCTTTATCAAACACTAAATGAGTCTTGTATAATTAAATTTAACTGGAAAGTGGGTGATAGAGATTGCAGTATTGCTTTAAATATTAGTGGAAATGGTAACGTATTTTGTACTGATTTAAGTGATAATATAAGTCCTGAGGACTTCGAGGAAAACAAAGCTGTAAAAATAAAAATTGGCTATTATGAGAATAAGAAGATGGATAAATATAATGACATGACTCTAGCAAAATTGGTCTCATTGGCTTCAAACTTACAAGGAATTGAAAGAGAAGTTATAACAATTAATCCATCAACAGGTGTAACAAGTGCAAGTGCACAGAATGTTAGTGAGTCTCAGCATTCTCAAAATATTAAATAGAAATTGCTAGCGCATTAATTATCGTACACATACACCGTTGCATGCAGTAACGGTGTATGTGTATAATCAATAGGATTTGTAAGCTCAATAAAGTTTACAACCAATTTGAAAGTTATTTTACTACATGCAAGACTCTGAAATACTAGAAACTCTAAAGATCAAAACATTAGAAGCCGAAAAAGGAGGAGGTCCTGATAGAGTTAACAAGCAACATGAAAAAGGAAAGCTAACCGCTAGAGAAAGGCTGAGTATATTGCTCGATGAAAATTCATTTCAAGAGTATGATAAGTTTGTGAAGCATCACGCAACTGATTTTGGCATGCAAAATGCTGATTTTTTAGGTGATGGAGTTGTAATTGGCCATGGTACTATTCATGGCAGAAAAGTTTTTGTTTATTCTCAGGATTTCACTGTCTTTGGTGGATCACTTGGTGCATCACATGCAAAAAAAATATGCAAAATTATGGATATGGCAATTAATGCCAGGATTCCAATTATCGGACTAAACGACTCTGGTGGAGCTAGAATTCAAGAGGGAGTAAATTCCCTTGCTGGTTACGGAGAAATTTTTCAAAGGAATGTAAATGCATCAGGCGTTATACCACAAATCTCTCTAATCATGGGCCCATGTGCTGGCGGTGCAGTTTACTCTCCAGCGCTAACCGATTTTATTTTCATGGTAAAAAATAGCTCATACATGTTTATAACCGGACCAGATGTAGTGAAAAAAGTTACCTATGAAGATGTAAGCCACGAAGATCTTGGTGGAGCAAAAATTCATACAAGCAAAACAGGAGTAGCAGATTTTGCGTTCAATAACGATGTTGAAATGCTGCTGAGAATCCGTGAATTCCTTACCTTTTTACCAGTAAATAATCAAGAGTCAACGAAATCTGTACCAATCTGCAACTTAATTGATGATGTTGATGAATCTTTGAACACTCTAGTTCCTAGTAATCCTAATACTCCTTATGATATGTATGAACTTATTGAAAAGGTGTGTGATGAAAGGAAATTTTTTGCACTAAAACCCGATTTTGCCCGTAACATCATAATTGGCTTTGGCAGAATTGGAGGAAATACTATTGGTGTTGTTGCAAATCAACCTATGCACCTTGCAGGATGCTTGGATATTGACTCTTCAAGAAAAGCTGCGAGGTTTGTAAGATTTTGTGACGCATTTAACATTCCCATCATCACACTTATTGATGTTCCAGGTTTCCTGCCAGGTACAAATCAAGAATACAATAATATAATACAACACGGAGCGAAACTGCTTTACGCTTATGCTGAAGCGACCGTGCCGAAAATTAGCCTTATCACTAGAAAAGCGTATGGTGGTGCATATATTGTTATGAACTCAAAGCATTTAAAAGGTGATATAAATTATGCTTGGCCAACTGCTGAAATAGCTGTAATGGGCCCTGAAAGTGCAGTTGAAATTATATTTAGGCATGAAAAAGACCAGCAAACGTTAATCAAAGAATATAAAGAGAAATTTGCTAATCCATTTTTTGCTGCATCACATGGATACATTGATGACATTATAGTGCCAAGTAAAACAAGGCATCACTTTCACAAAGCACTAGAGCTACTTAAAAACAAGAAAGTAGAAAGAATATGGAAGAAGCATGATAATCTTCCTTTGTAACTTTCCTCTCAGTCTTTATTGTAAGGTCTACAGTGCCGTTACACCAAGTTGGATTACCAATAACGCTAACTTTTGGGTTCCTTTTTTCTATAATATATTCTTATAGCTAAAAAATTACTTCCGCATATTCTAAATCTGATTATAATGACAATTAGAGATACTTTTAGAGCTCAAAAATTTATCTTTGTCTGCAGACTTTTTTTTATTAAACAATCAAACTCATAAAAAAATGTAGTGTATCCTCTTCAGCGTATGTGGGTGCATACACACATACTTAATTTCTGTCGTATGTGCATTGCATTTTTTTCTAATCTTTTTTTTCAAAGGAGGATTTTATGTCCAGAATTCCAGATATTTGACGTTTACTTTAGCTAATAAAAACCAACTGGTACCTACGGTTTTTATAGCCTCAAAATTTCAATCAAAATTCAACTATCATTCAAAGAAACTTATAGTTATTCTTAGTGTTATTACTGTAGTAACAGCGCTATGATGATAAGAATATACAATCCTTTGTAACTTTCTTCTCAGTCTTTATTATAAGGTGTTCAATAATATGGGAAGAGTAAAGTTTTAAAGAGATAATTAAAATTATCCTTATCACCTACTTAGCAATAAATTATATTTGCTTAATCGTAATTACTTACACTTCTCAATGTCCTGTTTTATTTATGGCAAACATTAAGCTTAAAAATGTACACAGTCTATTAAATTATATTATTTGTTTTTTCCTTATATACATTCAGTATATGCATTCTGCTATTGCTTTAGATAACTCTTCATCACATTTAAAAAACTCACCTGATTTTTTACCTTTTAGAAAACCTTTTGATAATATAGAAAAAATTATTAGAACTGACAATTTTAGAAGTTTTGATCTTGATAAAAGAAATAAGCTTTATACCAATGCTCATAATAGTATCAGTCTTGTAAATATTATTAATAAAATTATCTTAGCTCAAGATAACTTATTCATACTAGAAAGTAAGCCGTATAATATAGTACTTGTTGATAATCCCAATCTTAGTAGAACTACAGGTGCTGCAGGAAAGGACTATGTAATTATTGAGGGAAGCTTAAAAAAAAATATCAAAGATTATACTAGAGTGATATCACATGAATTAATTCACAGATATATAGGACATATAATAGAGCAAGACAACGATAAGAAAAATGAAATAAAATATAAGTGGTTTTTTGAAGGATTTACGGAATTTTATGGAGTGAAAACCTTACTTGACACGAAACTTATTGATAAAGATGAGTACTTAAAAATAATTAATATTACTTTAAAAGAGTATTTTAATTCTTTAATACCTAATATTGATTTCGAAAAAACAAATCAAAAGCATTTACTTGATCAAAACATAAGCATGTTGAGTTATAACAAAGGTTTTATTCTTGCAATGATAATAGATGAGAAATTAAATGAGGTTAGTAATGGAAGGTATAACTTATTGACTACTATAAATAATATAATAAGTGAAATAACTTCAAAGAAAGTTAATTTTAATGTTGACTTATTTGCAAGTCATTTAAAACATTACTTATCAGAGTCCTTTATAAAAGATATCATAGCCTCTATAAGAGATTCTAGCATACTTCTCAGTTTGTTACCTAGTAGATTACTCAATAAAAATTTAACTTTCCAAGATACTGATAAGTATAGTGATATATGCTTTAACTTAACCAGAAGTCTAGAGCTACAAAAGATACGTGGGGTTAAATTAGGTAGTGATTGCCATAATATGGGACTCAAGGATGGTCAAGAACTAAAGTGTTATAGTATTGACTTTAATAGTGGTAATATTAAGTTAAAAGTCCTTGAAAACAAGATACCGAAAGTTATACATTTGAAAGCAAATAAAATGACGAGTAGCATTCCAATATATAAATAGCTCAGATAAATGCTTGACAAAAGCTATAGTAAACCTAGACTTTGCTATTTTAAGGCAAAATAATTATGGTAAACAATAAAGAAAAACAAGTGGATTTATTATTAGAGCTTCTTAGCGCTAATATCGGTCAAGTTAGTAGTAGTGTCATACTTAAAAGAATAGAAAAGCTTTCAGATAATTTTCATGGTAGAAATAATCACAATAGCCATTGTCAGTTTGATAGAGATGGTGGAGGGCATGGTAATATATGCTGGGCAGATAAGATAAAAGAAGACCTGACTGAGAACTATCATAAAAAGGATAGAGAAATTTCTATATAACTTTTCATTAGAGCTATTTTACGGTAATTATTCAAGAGTTGAAGGATTTGGCAAAAGAAGTCCTTTTGTATTACCGTTAATATGTGTTTCCAATAATGGTGATCTCGGTCCACTAGATGATTTGAGAACATGTGTCCCTCATAAGTTTGTTGAATATAACATAAGCAATACTAGTTGGGCTAAGTTCTTATCAGATAAATTTTTTAATAACTTTTTGAGTGATATGGAAAACAGGCCTGATGATTGTAAGCAGTGTTGTTATGAAAATATTTGTGGTGGGGGAAGTTATGGTAACAGGTTTAACCCTGCCAACGTAAATTTTAATAATCCTTCAGTATATTGTGAGGGATTTTTGGCAAAGGATTATACAATTTCTTTTAATGCATGGATTTTCTAAAGAAAAATTACGGCAGGTATTATTGAATAGTAATACTGAAAAAGCAGCTTAATGGTAGTGTATAAAAGGTATTTACTAGACGTTTTTCTATAATCTAATTAGCATCTAGAGGATTGACTTTATGAATATCGTCCTCTAAACTGCCGTTACCAAGATTCGAACTTGGGACCTCGTCATTACCAATGACGTACTCTACCACCTGAGCTACAACGGCAAGTTCACGTATTATGATAATGAATAACATGAAAAAAAATAAGGAAAAAGAAGAAGAGAGAAAAAGATTGGCAAAAGCTTTAAAGCAAAATATTCTAAAAAGAAAAAAACAGCAACAGAGTAGACAAGATGCCAGAACTCCCAGAAGTGGAAGTCATTTCTAACTTCTTATTTGATAAAATCAAAAATAAGAAAATAAGCAATGTTACAGTCAATAATTGGAATTTGCGTGTACCAATAACAAAAAATATTGATGATTTGCTAAAGGGCAAAGTTATAAATGATATCAAGCGTAGAGGTAAATATATAATCTCGAATATAGATGCTAGTATGGCTGTAATCATACACCTTGGCATGAGCGGAAAGCTTATATATGTTGAAGACAATCAAGCACAGAACAAACATGATCATGTGATATTCTTATTTTCTGACAACACTTCACTAATCTTTAATGACCCAAGAAGGTTTGGATTAGTGATTGTTTTAAACAGAGAGCAAGAACTAAATTTTTTTAATAACCTAGGAATAGAACCCCTCACAGATGAATTTGACGGACATTATTTACAGAAGTTGCTAAAGAACAGAAAAGCAAATATCAAATCAGTATTAATGAATAATAAGCTAATAGTTGGCGTAGGTAACATATATGCTTCTGAGAGCTTATTTAGAGCTCGCATATCACCACTTAGGCTAGCACAAGATTTAACATATATAGAGTGCGAAAAACTTGCTATCGAAATAAAAAATACTCTGAGTGATGCAATTGCTGCTGGTGGTTCAACACTGAAAGATTATGCACAACCATCTGGATCTGCTGGATACTTTCAAAATAACTTTTACGTATATGGTAAAGTGCAAAAACCTTGCAGAATCTGCAACAATATCATAACACTTATACGACAAAATGGTCGTAGCACTTATTTTTGCAATGCATGTCAGAATTAAATTTTATTTTTGCATATGACACTCTTACCTGAAAAAGATCCTTTTGATTTGTTCTCAAAGTGGTATCAAGAAGTACTTAATTTTCCGTGTAAAGAGTCAACTGCAATGACGCTAGCAACGTGTAGCAAAGACTGCATTCCATCTGCAAGAGTGGTATTACTAAAGGAGTATAGTAAAGAAGGTTTTGTGTTCTTTACTAACGTAAACAGTAGAAAAGGAAAAGAATTGACTGAGAACCCCAAAGCTGCACTCGTATTTCATTGGACAGAATTTTCTAGACAAGTACGAATTGAAGGAGAAGTTAGGCTTCTAAGCGGCAAAAAGGCTGACGAATATTTCTCTTCTCGAGCACGTGATAGTCAAATTAGCGCGTGGTGCTCAAAACAATCAAGAGTTCTGAAAAATTGGCAAGATTTTGAGCAGGCTATAGAATTGAAAGAGAAAGAATTTCACAATACACAAGTTTCTCGTCCTGACTTTTGGGTGGGATTTTGCGTAATCCCAAAGGTAATTGAATTTTGGCAAGAAGGTGAATATAGGAGACACACTAGATTTAGATATACTCTTGTTGAGAAAAGCAATTGGAAAGTGGAACAATTATATCCCTAACGTTAGAGAAAGCTACTCTGCAGATCAAAGATAAGGATTTATTGTCATAACAAGGAAAGTAACTTTTTATGGCTTGTTGTATGTAACGTTACGCAAAATATTTTAGTGCATTCTCAAATATGAGCATTCCATCACCATATTTTGGCATAGCCACTCCTGAACGTTTACATTTTTCTTTTTCAAGAGGCCAGTTGTCCTGCTGAGTAAAAAATATTCCTCTCTCTGGGTGAGGCATTAAAGCTAAAACTCTACCACTTTTGTCTGACAAAGCTGCCAGGTCGTATATAGATCCGTTTGGATTGTAAGGAAATTGTAAATTTGCATAGTCACCATTTTTATCAACGTAACGCAGTGCAACGGAATTATTTTCAATCAATTGATTTAAAATATCTTGATCCATAAAAAACCTGCCTTCTCCATGAGCAACAGGAAGATATAGCTCACTCAGGCCCCGTAGCCAAACAGAACTACTCTGCGGATTAACTCTCACTCTAATCCAACGACATTGGTAATTACCTATATCATTAGAGGTTAAAGCTAGATTAGAGAATTCTGGAACTAATTTTACTAATATCTGGCAACCATTACATATCCCTATAATAAGCTTATCCTGAGATAAGAAATTTTGAAATTCGTCTAACAAGTTGTTTTTTATACGTAAAGCAAATGCATTACCAGCACCAGTATCATCACCATAGGAAAAACCTCCTGGAATTGCAAGTATATTGCTTAATTTCAGTTCACTTGGATTATCTATAATATCATTAATGTGAACGATTTTTACTTCAATATTATTAATACCAAGCTTTCTGCTGCATTCCATAAATGCAAATGCAGTTTCTTTTTCGCAATTTAAGCCATAACCAGATAGGATTGTAATTTTCATGAATCAAAAAACTCGAACTTTCTTTTTACAAAATTTGCTATTAAATTCAAAGCAAATAGCATTAACAATAAAGCTATAATTGCAATGGCAGCAAGCTCAATAAATGCAATTTCAGGACTACTTGACCATATGTATATTTGTACAGGTAAAACAGTTGCCGGATCGAAGAAGGATGTAGGTGTATCAGCAATAAATGCTACCATGCCTATCATAAGTAAAGGGGAAGATTCGCCTAAAATCCTTGCAATTGCAAGCACTGCACCATGTATTATCCGTGGCAACGCAATCGGTAAAGAGTGATCCAATATCACCTTGATGTGAGGTGCACCTAGCGCAAACGCTGCATCTTTTATTGCAATAGGAACGTTTGTAAAGGCATTTTTTGTTGCAATAATAATATTAGGCAGCATCATAAATGAAAGAGTCATCCCGCCAACAAGCGGTGAAGAACGGGGTAAACCAAATATGCCCAAGTAGAGAGTCAGTCCTACCACACCAAATATTATCGAAGGCACTGCAGCAAGGTTATTCATGCTAATTTCTACAATACTGGTTATTAGCCTATTTCTAGGCATAAATTCATAAAGACAGATACCTGACATAATTCCTATTGGCAATGCCAACGCTAAGCATACTATAATTGTCATTAATGAACCGATAAATGCCCCTAAAATCCCTGCATTCTCAGGCTCACAAGAATCAGACTTAAGAAACAGAGACTTATTAAAAAATTTTCTTACTCTTCCCTTCTCTTTTAACCAATCAAGTAATTTAGCATAATGATCATTCAAATGTTTATATTTATTTATTGAATTAATTATACTTGACGCGGTAAACCAGATCTCATATTCACCACTATCTTTTACTTTCTTATGAAAAAATTTCTCTAGTTCTTTGTAAGAATTACGACTTAAAATTTCGTCACCGTCTTTAAAATCAGTTCCTTCAAACACCTTACGTAAAGAATTGTTGAGTAAGCCAATGGACTTATATCGTAAATCACCAGGATTATTAGTTAAAATAAGATCAGCATTTATTTCAACTGGTAATAAAATTTTCGTTACTGTTAAAGCACTGTAAGAGTTAACTAATATACTTAGTAATATACATATAGGACACCCAATTGAGACAATCAGTGCTGTAAAAGAGCAAAAGCATAAAATGTTGTTCTTTTTATTTTTTCTTTTTACACGAGCATGTACGCGCTTAGATTGAAGTAACTTAAGAAAGTTTTTCTTTATTATACCCATTTACTTTTCTTTACATGAGGATTTGAAAAGACTTTCCCCTTTTTCCAGTGCTTGAACTGAGATCTAACAGGCTTTGCCTGCAAATAATTTTTATATTTTCCATGAAAGCACAAACCAAAAGGAGAATCTGGATCCCAGTGTCAAACATTGGGATGACACCACAGCAGGAGGGAAAGTACAGTTGTGCGCCACACACTGGGATAATAAGAGAGAGTTTTGAGATGATACAATTGACATCACTCCCTATTGTATCTACTTAGATTTTTTTTTAACATAAGTAGTACGTTCTTTGATCCTTGCAGCTTTCCCAAATAGCTTGCACAGATAATATAATTTTGCTCTACGGACCTTTCCCTTTCTCATCACTTGTACTGAAATTAATGCAGGAGAGTAAACAAAAAATTGTGATACTATACTTTCTCCATGACTTACCTTTCTAACTGAAAAAGAAGAGTGTAATCCACGATTTCTTTTTGATATACATACGCCCTCAAATATCTGTATACGCTCACCCGTACTATCAACTACCTTAAAAGTGACCTTCAAATCATCGCCAGGACAAAAAGCTGGCATCTCTTTGGCTAACCTTTGTATTTGTTGTTCGTTAAATTTTTCAAGTAAGTTTGTCATTTATCATCTCCATTCAACAATTCAGGTCGACGTTCCTTTGTTCTAACATATGACTGTTCCCTTCTCCAATCACTTATTTTTCTGTGATTGCCAGACAACAGAACCTCAGGAACTTTGTACCTACTCCACTGCTCAGGTCTAGTATATTGAGGATATTCAAGTATACCACCACTATAACTAAAACTTTCTTCAGCAACGCTATCGAAATTATTTACTACACCTGGAAGAAGCCTAATACATGCATCAAGAACCACCATCGCAGCTGGCTCACCTCCCGAAAGTATATAATCTCCAATACTTAACTCATAAGGAGTATACACATCAATTACTCTTTGGTCAACACCTTCAAATCGACCACACAATATTGTTACATGAGGAATTTCTGTTAACTCCTTCGCAATTCTCTGATTAAATTTTGTACCAGATGGAGTCATATAAATAAATCTAGTATTTTTATGAGCAGAAAGCACATTATCAACTGCATTACCAATCACATCTGGGCGCATAACCATCCCTGCTCCACCTCCATATGGAACATCATCCACAGTTGAATGTTTATCTTTAGCAAAAGAACGAATATTTACTATTTCAAGATTCCATATTTTTTTTTCCAACGCTTTTCCGGCAAGAGAATAGTTCAAAAACCCGGGGAACATTTCTGGAAATATGGTTAATATTGTAACACTAAACGTCATTAGCAAATTTGTAGTAAACTAAGCAGCAATTTGATATTATCTTATAGTATACAGCTAAATTAATCATGTCACTGAATAAAACGATATACGAAGGTAAAGCCAAAGTCATTATTGAAACTGAAGACTCATCAACTGTTATACAGTACTTTAAAGATGATGTTACAGCGTTCAACAAGGAAAAATATGAAATTATTGAGGGCAAAGGAATAATTAATAATCATGTTAGTGCTTTTATCATGGAAAAGCTTGAAGAAGCAGGAATTAGCACGCACTTTATAAACACTCTAAACGAAAGAGAACAGCTAGTCAAAAAGCTCAAGATAATACCTCTTGAGGTAGTGGTTAGAAACATTGCAGCTGGCAGCTTTTGCAAACGTTTTAATATCAAAGAAGGTGAGGCACTTACATCTCCTATAATCGAGTTTTTTTACAAAAATGATGACCTAGCCGACCCAATGGTGAATGAAAATCACATATTATATTTTGGTTGGTTATCCCATAAAGAAATGGAAGAAGTTAAAACTACAACTTTAAAGATCAACAAAATCTTAGTCGACCTATTTTCAAATGCAAATATATATTTAGTTGATCTCAAGTTAGAATTTGGCAAATTGATAAACAACAGCACTAAAATCATTTTAGCCGATGAAATCAGCCCTGATAATTGTAGGCTATGGGATAAAAATACTCATAAAAAGCTAGACAAAGATGTTTTCCGTTTAAATCTAGGAAACTTAAAGGAAGCATACTCAGAAGTTGCAAAAAGACTGTCGGTAAAGTTAGACTAACTAAATACTACTCTATCAAGTGGAGGCTGACATGCTTCATCAAGTTTTCCAATAATCTCAATTTTTTCTCCACGCTTTTGGAAATGGCTTTCCACATCCTTCATATTATCGGGATCTACAATCAGTACTATACCTATGCCGCAATTAAATGTTTTTAACATTTCTCTCTTTTCTATTTTACCTTCTTCTTTCAGCCATAAAAATATATCTGGCCATTTCCAAGAATTAATATTTATGTCTACAAATAAATTTCCTGAGAGAATTCTTGGAATATTGTCTATTAACCCGCCACCTGTTATATGCGCAATGCCTTTTACCTTTGGCATAATAGGCAACAAAGAATCAACATATATCTTTGTTGGCTTAAGTAATATTTCACCCCAAGATTTATTATTCCATGGAGATATATCATTATAATTTATACCTAAGCTTTTAAAAATATGGCACACCAAAGAAAATCCATTTGAGTGAATTCCATTTGATTCTAAACCAACTACACAGTCACCTGCTTTCATTATACTACAATTTGGAAGAATTTGCTTTCGATCAACAACACCAACCACAAACCCTGCAAGGTCATAGTGATTGTTACCATACATTCCAGGCATTTCTGCAGTTTCTCCACCAACTAATGCTATTTTAGATTCCTTGCACCCTTCTGCAATGCCCTGGATTACAGACAATAAAACGTTTTTGTTTAAAACGCCTGTTGCAAAGTAATCAAGGAAAAATAAAGGTGTTGCTCCTTGTGCAAGTAAATCATTTACACACATTGCAACTAAGTCTATACCTATAGTATCATGCTTATTCACCTCTTGAGCTATTAATAGTTTTGTGCCCACTCCATCAGTTGAGGAAACAAGTACTGGATGGTCGTATTTCTTACTCAGCGAAGAAAAGTCAAACAATGCGGAAAATGATCCTACTTCACTAATTACTTCTTCTCCTTTAGTCTTTTCAATAATAGGTTTAACTTTTTTTATTAGTTCATTATATAGTTTAAGGTCTATTCCAGATTTAGCATAAGTATTCATAACGCCTTCACAAATCTTATAATTATTAATACTACATTAATGCTTTGACACAAAAAGCGCAACGAAACTTTCTCTTAAATTGACTACTACATGCCTACCAATATAGGGTTAACTTAAATCATTTATACTTTTATCCAATGAATAAAAACATAATGTTAATAACAGAGTGCCTATCAGGACGAATTCTTCATGATTTTGCTAGTTCTATGCAAGGAATAGTGGGTGGATTGGAAGAGCTTGAAGAAAACAACCCTAATATGCAAAACGAAGCATTGTCATTGCTTAAAGAAAGCTCCGATGATTTAATATATAAATATAAAGTTATGAAGCAAGCGTATTCTCATTCATCAGATAATTGCAGCTTTGTTAAGACTAAATCCAATATAGAAAATTATTTATTAAAAAAAAAAGTAAAGCTTCAGTGGAGAGTAAGTGAATGTCCTACAGAAAACTTAATTGAAAAAATAAATAAGATAATTTCCAATATGGTGATAACTATAATCAGTGCAGTGGCACAAATTGAATTAGTGTCTATTTTACTGACTAAAACAGAAGATAAAACACTACTAACTATAAAAGTAGTAAATGAACATAAATCAATAAGTACATTATTAGTGAGCAAATTAACAAAAAAAAATGATATTCGTTTGGATACAAAAGACATTATTATCTATATGACTTCTTTACTGTTAGAACAGTATAACACTAAAATCAATTGCACTTGTGAAAGTAATTCACTGAATATAGGTTTAACTATAACTTGAGATGGCTTCATATTTCATAAAAAGGAATCGATACTATAAATTTGAATCTTGGATAAGGAAAGGAAAAATTTTGTGGAGTAACCTAGACATAAAATCTGTAGTTTATTTAACACTCCCCTTTTTCCTGCAGTAATGAATTATTATGAAGCTTGCATTTTCTGTCGCTTACTACTGGGATAGCTTAACAGTTGCAGTGCATGTCTATCAATGATAAAATGAAGATCAGTTTATTTTGATACTATGATTAGGGTACTCTTTGTTGCACTATTATTTTTTTGTGGTGGTTATGCACTTGCAAAACAGGAACCAAGACCAATAGCTGGTGATAACCACATAAAGGTAATGAATTATAATCCACAGGCTATACATAAGTACACTGGCTTTTATGGTTATCAATCCAGCATATTGTTTGAGCCAGGGGAGGTAATAGAGAGTCTTTCAATGGGTGATGCAACCGGTTGGCAACTCCTTCCTCAAGGTAATAGATTATTTATTAAGCCTATAGATGATATTGCCGATACTAATGCAACTATAATTACCAATAAAAGAGTTTATTATTTCGAATTTCATGCTGAAGAAGCAAACGGGCTAGATGATCCAAGGTTAGCATATGAAGTAAGGTTTCTTTATCCACTGTTCAACAGTGATGAAATTTATTCAACGAGTAACGGTGATATTCTAGAGCAAGCTAGTCATACCACTATCCCTGATATAAGTGATATTGAGGTTATAAAGAAAGGCTTGAATTTTAACTATTCCATCTCGCACGTTAAAGGCAGTCAATCAATAATACCAATTAAGGTTTTTGATGACGGAAAATTTACATATCTACAATTTAATAAAATAAACTCTGATTTCCCGGCAGTTTTTATGGTTGATTCTGCAGGATATGAATCCTTGATAAATTTTCGTACAGTTGATGACTACCTGATAATTGAAAGAGTAAGCTCGGTATTTACCTTAAGAAACGGATCAAGTACAGTCTGCCTGTTTAATGAAAACATACCTTTCAAAAAAGGTAAGTGATTAAAGGCTATAGTATTCTTATAGGTGCAAAATTCTTTCTATGGTGCTTCGTAATTCCATGAAGGCCAATAGCGCTGAGGTGTTCTTTTGTTCCATATCCTTTATTTTTATACCAATTATATTGAGGATGTTTATTATGCAATTCTTCCATAAGCCGATCTCTTGTAACTTTTGCAACGATTGAAGCGGCTGCAATTGATATACTTAAACTATCACCATTCACTATAGATTTTACTTGCCATTTTACTTCAGGTGGTTGATTACCATCAACTAGCACATAATCTAGTTCTAGATTCAAGTTTGCCAACGCACGTTTCATTGAAAGCTTTGTTGCTTGCAAAATATTGTATGAGTTTATTTCTTCTACGCTTGCCATTCCTATACCAAATTTTGCAACAGACGTTATTTTTTCGTATAGAACTTGCCTACACTTAGGGGTTAGCTTTTTTGAGTCGTTTATTCCATCAATAACCGTATCTCTATCAGTAAATATTACAGCTGCAGATATCACTGGACCGGCAAGCGGACCTCTTCCAACTTCATCTACTCCTGCTATAATTCCTGATAATGTATTTTCTAATGTGAAATCTGGATATTTCATAGTTCCTATAATAAGAAAGTTAAAGCAAAAATCGAACAAACGATAGAAATTATCCAAAATTTTATAACTATTGTATTTTCTGACCACCCTTTCTTTTCAAAGTGATGATGTATTGGTGTCATAAGGAAAATTCTTCTTCCTGCTCCATATCTAAATTTTGTATATTTAAAATATGATACCTGAATAATCACAGATAAAGTCTCTATTACAAAGATTATTCCAATAACGGCAAAAAGCATTTCTTTTTTAATTAGAACACTAGTGAGTCCTAAAGCTGCACCGATTGATAGGCTTCCAACATCACCCATAAATATTTTTGCTGGATGTGTGTTAAACCACAAGAAACTTAAAATAGCTCCTATAAATGCAATGCAGAATAAAGTAATGTTTACATCTGCCTGAGTTATGTATGCAATTAGCCCCAAAAAAGCAAAGGAAGTAATGGCTTGAGTTGCAGCAAGGCCATCTAGGCCATCTGTAAGATTCACAGCATTAGAAGAGCCAACAATAACAAATGCAGCAAACGGAAGATATAGATAGCCAAGGTCGATTGCTACTTCTCTAAATAGAGAAATTTTTGTAAAACCTTCAGCAGATTGTAGCTTAAGTATAAACATACAGACCAGAGTAACGACAAACTGAATAAGTATTTTGGTTTTTGCACTTAAACCTCGGTGGTGATTTGTCTTCAATTTTAAATAGTCATCAATAAATCCAAGTAGAGCAAAAAATAGAGTTATAAATACCAGCAATGAAATTTCTGGTGTTAATTGAGTCCAAAGCAGGATTGGTAATAAAGCAGAAGTTAGTATTATTATTCCACCCATAGGTGGTATATTCTTTTTTGTTATTAAATGACTTTCTGGTCCATATGATCTGATTGGTTGTCCATCTTTACTTATCTTTTTTAGAAGTTTTATAAAATAGGGAAAGAGAATAAACCCAAAAATAAATGAGATAAAAAACGTCTTTGTAGATGAGATCACCTGCCTATTCAAAATTAACTAGATATTATACCAAAAGCTTTACCTAATCTCAATTTATACCTTTTTATCAGCTCATTTTATTTGGAGTAAATTTAGTTATTGATTAGCTATAGCAAAGTTTACATACTGATATTTAGTTAATGGTAAGAGGTAGCATATGTTAGATTATATTAAAAAGCTTTTGTGGGCTACTACAGTACCTGATAATGAGAGTAGAGTTAAAAGTTCTTACATGCATATAGTAGAGAAACCTTCTTTTGGTGATGCAGCTTCAAAGTTGAGTAAGGAAGAAAGGTCAGAAGAGCATCTTGTTCTTCTAAAAGGTAAAGGCAATAGCTCTGGTACAACTGTAACAGAAGGATCGTCTAGTATTCAGAATGCAGTATCAGGCAAGAACAAGCGTGGATATATCAAATTAGACAGTGATGAAGAATGGGATAAATTCTTTGAGTTACAGAATGATTCTGACACTAATATTACGAACAAAGAACCTTTTTCTCCGAAGAAAGGAGAATCTCACTATCATGGTAAAGAGATTGTAGGCAAGATTGCTGACCAAATTAAGGCAGAGATATCGAAGGTATATACCATAGAGTCCATAATGATAAAAGAAGGCAAAAGGGAAGGTAATATTGTTTATCCTACCGTAAGAGTTGTGCTACATGCCAATAAAGAAGGAGTAGATATAGCTAAACTTCTAGGCGGTAGTATATGTAAAGAGTATGGTGTAAGAACAATTACATTTTGTCATCCTAATCAAGAAAAAAAGAGAGGGGCATGTTGCTATATTAATAATGATAGTGATAATGAGGAAAGAGTTTATGAAATAATTAGTGGGTTATATGAAATGACTTTAAAGTGGTATGTTGATGGAAGAGAATGCAAAATTAAAGTTAACATTGATGGTAATAATGGTGTAACTCTCCTTGAAGGCAACGGTGTTACTGCAGAGCAGTTGCGTGCAAATAAAGAAGTCAAAATAGGTAAGAGACGTGAACCAAAATCTTTATATGAAGCGTTAGTACCGCAATTGCAACAAAAGAGCTCTGAATCAGTCAAGGTTTTACAGCAGCCTTCAACAGATGTAACAAATGTGACAACAACACCAACTTCTACTTCTCAGAGATGTAGGTATCCTCTTATCTAAATAAGGAAAAGCGAAAATAGTATGAGTTGCTTGCAAATGTAAGTAACTTGTACTTCTATGATGAATAACACAATATTACCAAGAAATTTCTATGAACGGCCAACTTTAACCGTAGCTGGGGAGCTGCTAGGGAAGATGCTGAAATTTTCTAATTTTAGTGGAATAATAACTGAAGTTGAAGCGTATATAGGAATGGATGATCCAGCTTGTCATGCAGCAAGAGGCTATACTAATCGAACCTCAGTAATGTTTGGTACGCCAGGGTTTTCGTACGTATATTTTATATATGGAATGTACTATTGTCTAAATATTGTAACAGAAGCAGAAGGATTCCCAGCAGCAGTGTTAATACGAGGATTAAAGCTCACTGAACCGCTTGAAGCAAATTTAGGCGGGCCAGGCATACTGTGCAAAAAATTAAACATTACAAAAGAACATAATAAACAAGACCTTACTATAAGTCATGAATTTTGTCTCTATGAATATCACCTCAAACCAGATTATGTGTGCACTCCAAGAATCGGAATTAGTAAAGGCAAGGAGAAATTTTGGCGATTTAAAAGTTGCGTTTTAGCAGAAATGCCTAAAATCACACTCAACAATAAATATAGACCTCCTGCATAAACTAGATAAAAAGGCAAATAGCCTTTTATGTTTACCAACAATAGACTTCTTGGATAACCTAAGGATATTTTTTGATCTTCTATGGGGGAGTTGAACATTCCCTTTTTATAAAACTTTTGCATACTCCTATTTAACTTTAATAGCTCTTTATCTTTCTGAAATCTGGATGTTTTATCAATGCATCTTCTATTCAGCCGTTAGCAAGAACTTTCACTTATTCCATAGCTTTGCACTATATGGAAATATGTACGGTATTTACACAAATATTCGAGTGCTATTAATAAATATATTTGGTTTTCCTCCTCTTGCCTTTTTCTTGGCCTCTTCCTCTATTAAAATTTCTATTATTTTTCCAATGTTTTTCTTTTTACTCCTCTTAGTCTTCGAAGCTTCTCTTCATCAAGTTTACTTACCTGCTCAAAATTTATACCTTCCCTAATATTGCTTCTACTACTTGTTTCTTAAGTTATCCAAGAAGTCTATTGTCTGTTCAGATACGAGGTAGCTGCTGCCATTTGAAATATTTTATTCACCTAAAATTACATTCTACCTATTTTAAAAGTAGTTTAAAAAAACTTTATAGACTGCATACAAAAGACCTAACATCTTTAGCAATGCCTTCATAAATCCTTACTAAATCCTCACTTAGTATTGAAGGATTTCCACAATCAGAAGCACTACATATTTGCGGATCTAGAGGAACTCTGCTCAAGAGTTTGACTCCCAGCTCTTCAGACATTTTTTTTGCACCACCTTTTCCAAATATGTGTATTTTTGAATTATCTTGAACAAAATAGCTCATATTTTCCACAATGCCGATAATTGGCACGCTGAGCTTTGTGAACATATCATAAATTTTTTGTGCATCGATTAAAGCAAGCTCCTGTGGAGTTGAAACTATTATTGCTCCAGTTAAACTAAAATTCTCCATCAGACTTAAATGTACATCGCCAGTGCCAGGCGGTGTATCAATGATTAAATATTCTATATCAGACCACCTTGTTCCCATTAGCAAATTGTAAAGTGCTTTTGTGATCATAGGTCCACGCCATATTACTGCGCGGTCCTTATCAATAAAATAGCCAATTGAAATAGTATAGAGACCATGTTTCTCTATAGGCATTGCTTTACCACTCTGTATTTCTGGTTTTAATTTCTCAGTGCCCAACATTTTAGGAATCGAAGGACCATATATATCTGCATCAACTAGCGCAACTTTATGTTTTAATTCTGCTAACGAAAGAGCTAGATTTAGTGCAACTGTCGACTTACCCACACCTCCTTTACCAGAAGCAACGACAATTATATTTTTCACTCCTTCGATATGAAGTTTAGCTTTTTGTTGCCTAGCTTGTTTTTGACCAGTAGCAACTACAGTAACCTTTTCTACTCCCGGTATCGCCTTAACAGCTTGCTCACAATTTTTTCTTAATTCTTCATTTGGCTCAGTAACTTCAAGAGCAAAAGCAACATCTTTACCCTTAATAACAATTGAGGATACTACACCAACATTCTTACCACTTTTCTTCTCTATAACCTTTTTTAGGCTCTCTCTTACGATTTCCTCATTAACCTGTGTAAAATTTTTCCAGAACATATGATGAAATTTTTTCTATTGGTGTATACTAACATAGAATAATTAAACTGCACTGACTTTAAAACGAGGTTACAAGAATATGCTAAATCATCAAAATTTAACACGAAAACAAAAAGATTTGTATTTTTAGCTAAAAAGATCTATATGGAATGGAAGGAGCATCAGCGATATCTTGGAAGCAGTTTCAGGAAATGATTTACTAAAGTTCTTATCACTTGATATACTACACAATTTCCAAGAGGTGGGGAACGCACTTTAACACTACTTAGCCTAGCTATACATAGAGACAATAATGAATGTGTTAATTCTATTTAGAACAAGCTCAAAACAATGGTATACTACAAGATATTCTTACTGCTCCAAATATTATAAACTATCAAAATGGTTTGATGTACACCTTAACATCGCTTGGCTTTGCCATACATCATAATAAGGGAAGGTATATTAATGTTATTTTAACAACAGCCCAAGAAAATGGTATATTACAAGATATTCTTTCTTCTAGAAATATTGTACAGTATTTAAGTATTATAGCGTGTACTTTAACGCCACTTAACTTTGCTATATATAAAGGCAATAACGAATGTATCAATTCTATTTTAATACGAGTTCAAAACAGTGATACACTACGAAATATCCTTACTTCTAAAGATATTGTGCAGTTTCCAGGCGTGACGTATGTCATTAAACCATTTGCCTTTGCTATATATAAAGGTAATAATGAATGTGTCAATTCTACTTTAATACGAGCTAAAAATAGTAGCATGCTACAAGATGCATTTACTGAAGTAAGTACTGTACTGTTTCCATATGGTAGATATACTTTGAATGCTTGTGAGCTAGCTGTAGTTGTTAATGAGAACAATGCTAGTATTAGGACTGCATTAGATAATGTATCTATTTCTTCTAGGTATGTTAGAGAAAATAGCAAAGTTAATTAATTTCTTAAGTAACTCTTTCTTGCAAGTACTACTTTTTTATGTATCTGTTCAGGCAATGGCGTTAACTTAAGAGAATGAATTAGCAAGCTCTCCTAAAGACATTATGGCGTTTAGGCTTATCTACTTTATTGCGGCTATACAATCTTCAAGTTAACTTTAGTGCGTATTTTAAAAAGGGCTTGAAAGTTTTTTGGTGCTAATAAGCACCTGATAAAGTTTCTGTCTCATTACACCAAATAAAACTGAAAAATTTAAACGATACTCAGCAATTTGATCTGGGTTCCAAGGCTCTTGTGCATTACACATATGAAGTATTGCACATGACCAAGTTTGCACAAAATTCTTGTTTCTAAATTTATCCCAGAAAAATTCTCTAATTCTGCTTCTACTTTGAGTCGTTTATAGCACTCCTCTATGTGACACTTAATAGATAAGCTTTACTGATATCTTCTTTATTGAAATAAAATAGAAACCAAAGGTCCTATTTTTTACAGTATTTTATTCCTTAACATCTTTTCTTAAGTTGACGCTATTGGGCTTTGTTGCATCGCTATCTACGATGAATAAAAGATAAAATGTAGAATATCAGTAGCTTATTATTCTAGCATTTATAGTAAGGACAATCAGTAAATATCTAAATTTAAGTAAAAGAAGTTTTACTATCATTCACTAATCTAGCTAGAATTCAAGAATTTCAATGCTTTAGCTATTTTAAGTAGAATTAAATTTACTAGTACAAACAATAAATTACTATTCTTAAATTTAATCAGATAGATTGCAAAAAATAAGATTTTCAATAAGCTGCTTGTATAGTTAGCCTTTCATAGATAGTGATGCAACAAAGCCCGCTGGAATCTAGTTCATATTATATATTTATCTGATAAGTTCCATGTATGTGTAATTTATTTAAATTGACTTCTTATCATATAATTAAATACATTATTGAAAATTAAAGGTAAGGTTATAGCAATGGAAATTTCAAATTGGCACGAATTATTGAGTTTAGTTAATGTTGACAAAGATTTAAGCAAAGATAACGTAATTGAAAAAATACAAAATGAGCTGAAAAGATATTCAAAGGAATATGAAGAGTGGGAAAAGTCTGGCTTTGATATAAATTATGTGTTTAAAGATGGTGAAAAAGCGACTCTTTTGCACTTGGTGGCTTCCTTTAACCTAGAAAATATAGCGAAGGCTCTCATGGAAAAAAGGGCAAATGTTAATGAAAAAGATGTAAAAGGAGATACTCCTTTACATAATACTACTTATCTTGATAGTATAAACATAGCAAACGCTCTCATAGAAAAAGGTGCAGATGTTAATGCAATAAATATATGGAGAAGGACTCCTTTACACTATGCTGCTTTATTTCGCAGTATGGCCATAATAGATGCTCTTGTAGAAAGAGGTGTCAATGTTAATGCAGTAGATATGTGGGGAGAGACTCCTTTATACTATCTTAATTGTCCAGCAATTAAGAAAGGGTGGATTGCCGGTGGAGTAACTGCATTATTAGGTACTGCTATATCTATAGCACTTTTTACAGCCGGAGCAATTACAGCTGAGTTAATACCTATAGTTATAGCAGTAGTTGCAATTACAGCAACAGCATTAATAGTTGGCAATGCTATATATAAATTGTCAAAGCCTGACACTCAAGTTGATAAACCAATCTCAGCAAATCGACAGCAAGAAACTGCTAGCGATAGTAGGGTTGCCTAGCGATTCTGCCACAGTGTCAGCTGCTTTAATGATATCCATTTGTTCCTATAATTGTCTTTTCTTGGCTACCTTATTTTGCTATTCTGCTGAACAGAGACAAATTTACTTTCTTACTTCACTCACTAAAATTTTAATATGTCGTTTCTTTCCTGCAGATAATTTTATAAATGGCTGACCTTTAAAGCTTTCAGAGTTTATTGTATAGTTAACATCGTTTATAGTATTATCATTAACTTTGCATCCATTGCCTTGTATTAAACGCTTTGCTGCACCTTTTGAAGGTTCAAAACCGGTGTCATACAGCAGGTCTATCAAGGGTATACCATTTGCAATTTGTTCTTTTGTAATAGTGTAACCAGAAAGCAATGAACTGTCTTCATTTTCAAAAGCAGAGATTGCAGCAGATCGTGCAAGTTCGGCTTCTTTGCAACCGTGACATATTTTCGTCACTTCTGTTGCCAAAACCTTTTTTGCTTCGTTTGTTTCTTGATCCTTCAAGGACTCTAGTTTTTTAATTTCATCAATTGGTAAATCAGTGAAAAGCCTCAAAAAACGACCAACATCTTGATCATCAACATTGCGAAAATATTGCCAGTAATCATAAGAATTTAGCATGCTGCCATCAAGCCATACTGCCCCACTTTCAGTTTTGCCCATCTTTTTTCCTTGTGCGTTTAATAAAAGAGGTGTGGTAAGACCAAACAGCTCAGGTAAATTTAACTTTTTGCTAAGTTCAATTCCGTTTACTATATTTCCCCATTGGTCTGACCCTCCAATCTGGAAACGACAGCCATACTTTTTATTCAACTCGACAAAATCATAGGCTTGTAACAACATGTAATTAAACTCGAGAAAGCTTAGATTTTGCTCCCTATCTAGCCTAATTTTCACACTATCAAAGCCTAACATGCGATTTACAGAAAAATGTGTCCCTATATCACGCAAAAAGTCTATATATTTTATGTTATCTAACCAATCTGCGTTGTTTACTATGATTGCACCAGTTTTTCCATAATCGAAAGATATCATCTTCTCGAGGGTTTTCTTTATACCAAGTATATTTTGATTGATATCTTCTATCGGCAAGACGCTTCTTGCTTTGTCTTTACCAGATGGGTCACCAATTTTTGTTGTGCCACCTCCAAGTAGAACTATTGGCTTATAACCGAATTTTTGTAGGTGACGGAGCATCATGATTTGAATGAGACTGCCAATATGCAAACTTGGTGCCGTACAATCAAACCCAATGTATGCAATTATATAATTATCTTGTGATAATAGCTGGTCTAACCTATCAATGTTTGTACATTGATATAGGTATCCTCTTTCTTGAATGAAGTTTAAAAACTCGGATTTATGTTTCATAATATGTTATTTTGTGTGTAAACGGTGTTGTTAACGATGGTGTCATTCCAGTGCTTGACGCTGGAATCCAGTTTATTATGAAATTTCATCAAAAATGTTGTATAGTGTGCTCGTTTATGATTAAGTTTTCTAGATTCCAGCGTCAAGCACTGGAATGACACCACCAACTTCATAAGGGTTGCCTTCAAAATTACAACATTTGAAAGTGTATACCAGCTACCTGGATAATCAATTCCATAACTCTTCTATCTTATAATATTCTCTTACTTCTGGCCTGAATAGGTGAACCATTATACCTTGAAAATTCACAATCACCCAGTTACCTTCATCCATACCTTCTACATCTATTTTATCATATTGCTTGAGATTTTTCATCACGTGCTCAGCTAATGCTTTTACATGGCGGCTCGAATCACCGGATGCAATGATCATATATTTTGCAATGACAGTTTTATTCTGTACATCAAAAGTAACTATATCTTGACCTTTGTTTTGATCTATTACATCTACAATTGTATTTTTTATTGATTCTGTATCACCATTCATTATTCTAAATTATATAATTTATCTGTAATGATACACTCAAAATTTCTGAATATGAACTATTTTTGATATGTTTCTAGTGTAACGTTTATAATACATATATTTGTAATATATGATAGTTTTCTGATGGTATGATCATTTACTTAATCGGATTTCCGGGTAGTGGCAAACTTACGATTGCAAAAGAGCTGTGTAATATTATTGATGGGGTGATAGTAGACAATAACCTGTTTAATAATATTATATTTGATATGATTGACTTCAGAAATGCTGAGGTTACAAGTGAAATATGGGAAAAAATTTTTGTGATTAGAGAGAATATGTTAGCAATATTGGAAAAATACCATATAGAATCAAAGCATTATATATTTACAAACGAATTGATAAAAGGTGATTCCTATGATCAAAAAGTATACAACTCAGTGGTGAATTTAAGTAAAAAAATGAACGTGGAGATTCTCCCTGTGGTGTTATATTGTAATAGTGGAGAACTAGTAAAGCGCGTTCAATTAAAGGAAAGAGAGCAGGAGAGAAAAATTACTGATTCAGATTTTGCTATGAGAAGAATTAAAGGAAAGAAACTATTTGTCCCTCAAGGTTCACTTGAAATTGATAGCTCAAACTTAAGCGCAAAAGAAGTTGCAAAAAAAAATTGTTGAAAAAATGAATAGTAAAAAAGTAGTTGGAACTTCTATGATAGATAATTTAGCAACAGAGAGTATTTGTGATTAGTGAGGAGAAAGAGTATCGCCCTTGTGTTGGCATAATGTTATTTAACAAACAGGGAAATATTTTTATTGGAAAACGTTTTGATAGTGACTCTTATTGGCAGATGCCACAAGGAGGAGTTGATGAAGGTGAAGAGCTAGAGCAGGCAGCGCTACGTGAGCTATTGGAGGAAGTTGGTACTGATGAAGCAGAAGTTGTGGCTCAAAATAAAGAGTGGATATATTACAACTTACCCGAGGAAGTTATACCGATATGCTGGAATGGGAGATATTCTGGCCAAAAGCAAAGGTGGTTCTTAATGAAATTTTGTGGGAAGGATAAGGATATTAATATTAACTATACTGATCATCCAGAGTTCAAAGAGTGGCGTTGGCAAAATGTGGATGATTTGGTAGCCAGTGCTATACCGTTCAAAAAAGAAGTTTATAAAAAAGTGATAGAAGAGTTTTCTTCTATCATAAAAGGATCTATTTATGATAGTTGATTCTCATTGTCATCTAATTTATTTTTCTGATGATGAAATACCAAAGGTAATTTCAAGAGCAGAGCAAAATGGTGTGAGAATTTTGCATAACATATGTATAAGCATTAATGATATCCCTAAATTATTAAAAATCTCTTCATCCTATGATCAAGTCTACTGCTCCGTTGGTATACATCCGCTTGATACTACTGTGGAAAAAGGTGAGTGTATAAATGCTGATGAATTGATTGAATTTACTAAGGGCAAAAAGGTAATTAGTATCGGTGAAACCGGATTAGATTTTTATAAATCTGATAACAAAAGCAATCAAAAAAAAAGTTTTGCATCACACATAGAAGCGGCAAAAGTAACAGGATTACCTTTAGTTATTCACACTAGAAGTGCTGATAGTGAGATGATTGATATGTTAAATTCAGAAATGAAGAAGGACGCTTTTAGTGGAGTAATGCATTGCTTTGCTTCTTCTAAAGAGCTTGCTTATAAGGCTATGGACTTGGGATTATACATTTCATTTTCTGGAATTATTACTTTTAAAAATGCGAACTTACTAAGAGAAATTGCACAAAATGTGCCACGTGAGCGTGTTTTAGTTGAAACTGATGCACCTTACCTGTCACCTGAGCCTTACAGAGGAAAAAAAAATGAACCAGCAATGGTGAAATACGTTGTGAATTGTTTAGCGAAATTATGGAATGAATCGCTAGAAGAAGTAGCAAAAATAACTACAAATAATTTTTTTAGACTGTTTTCGAAGCTTGAGCTCAAAGAAATTCTATAGGGCAATTAATTTAGCTGACAGAGCTCTTTTACTGCACTTACAGATTTATAAAACATCTCTTGTTCACTATCGTTCATTTTAACTTCTAGAACTTTCTCAACTCCATTTTTGCCAATAATAGTAGGAACACCAATGAATAAGTCTTTCACACCATATTCACCATTAAGATAAGCAGCGCATGGTAATATACGCCTTTTATCTTTTAAGTATGATTCTAGCATGCTTATGGCTGAAGATGCAGGAGCATAGTATGCAGATCCAGATTTAAGTAGATCAACTATTTCTTTTCCACCATTACGAGTGCGCTCAACTATTTCATCAACTTTTCCTCGCGTAATCACACCCATCTCAATGATTTGGGTAAGTGGAATGCCAGCAATTGAAGCATAATTGATTAGTGGTACCATAGTGTCACCATGTCCTCCAAGCACAAAAGCAGATACATCTTCGACAGAAATATTTAACTCACTTGCAAGAAAATAACGAAAACGAGCAGAGTCAAGCACTCCTGCCATACCAACAATCATATTAGTTGGCAGGCTTGAAGATTTGTATACTACTGAAACCATAGCATCTAAAGGATTGGTAACCACTATTACAAATGCGTTTGGAGAATGTTTTTTAATATTTTCCCCAACCTCTTTCATTACTGCAGCATTAGTTTGCAGAAGGTCATCTCTGCTCATTCCAGGTTTTCTGGCAATGCCAGCAGTTATTATAATTGCGTCAGAGTTTTTTATATCTTCATACCTATTTGTACCAGTAATATTGACATTAGATCGATCAATAGGAGATGATTCTGTAATGTCAAGTGCTTTACCTTGTGGTATTCCATCGCTTACATCAAGCAAAATAACATCTCCTAGCTCTCTTAGTGCAATCATATGGGCAAGAGTCCCACCGATATTTCCTGCACCAATCAAAGATATTTTTTTTCTTTGTGCTGTCATTTTCTACTCCTTTATATTTACTTTTGTGGCTTTACTAACTTCCCAAGGGGATAAGCTGTCAAACATACGAAAATCTTGTGGTAAGTCTATAGGATTATATACAACCTTTTTTGCCTCTATATCGTATCTTACTTCCTCGTAGCCAGTGAGAGGAAAATCTTTTAACATTGGATGACCTTTGAATCCATAATCCGTTAAAATCCTACGTAAATCTGGGTGATCAGAAAACTCTATTCCATACATATCAAATACTTCACGCTCAAACCACGAAGCTGCGTTAAATATCTTTGCTACACTTAGAGGTATATCACCTTCACATAACTGAAGCTTTATGTGCACTCTGATATTGTGTACAACGCTGAGCAAATTGTATATTAGCTCGAAACGTTTTTCTCTATCTGGGTAATCAACTCCAAAAACGTCAACTAATAATTCAAGCCTACACTTTTCATCATCACGTAGAAAGAGTAAGTGATTTTCAATGTCATTCAAAGCTGAATATATTACAATAGTGCCATCATTTTTCTGAATACATTCACATTTAGTCTTTTTTTGTATGTATTTTGCAGTTTTATCCATGCTATATATTTTTAGTTCGTTTTATTTTATTTTGTAGACATAGCATTCCATATAGCAACGCCTCAGCAGTTGGAGGGCATCCAGGAACATACACATCAACTGGCACAATTCTATCGCAACCACGGACTACTGAGTAAGAATAATGATAATAGCCACCGCCATTTGCACAACTTCCCATAGAGACGACGTATTTGGGATCTGCCATTTGATCATAAACTTTACGCAATGCTGCTGCCATTTTATTAGTTAACGTGCCAGCAACAATCATAACATCTGCTTGCCTTGGGCTTGCACGAAAGATTATGCCATATCTATCAAGATCATAACGACTGGATGCAGTGTGCATCATCTCTACTGCGCAACATGCAAGACCAAATGTCATTGGCCACAATGAACCAGACCTTGCCCAGTTCATTATATAATCTATTAAATCGCCAAATTTAGTGATAAGAAAACCTTCTTTTTTGTAACGATTCCAGTCGCCATTAGATAAATTTATTCCCATTCCAACGCACCTTTACACCACTCATAAAGAAAGCCTATAGTAAGTATTGCAAGGAATATCATCATAGACCAAAATCCGCAATAGCTTATTTTAGATAAAGAAACGGCCCAAGGGAAAAGAAAAGCAATTTCTAAATCGAATATTATGAACAATATTGCAACTAAGTAAAATTTTATGTCGAAACTTTTTCTGGCTCTTGATAAAGGATTAAAGCCACACTCATATGTAGAAAGCTTTTCACCATCTGGGTTACTGACTGCAAGAAACATAGGTAATACACCTAAAGTAAAGGATACTACAATTGATACACAGATAAAAATTAATATGGTTAAATATTCACTCATTTAAAAAACATATAACACTATGAATTTACATGCTTTCCTAATCTTTTACCACCTAAAATATGTATGTGAAAGTGCGGTATAACTTGCTCTCCATCTTTACCGTGATTAGTAACTAATCTATATCCTGTTTTTTCTAAGTTATATTTATGTGCTATTTCTCTAACAGTTTTAAAAAAACTTACTATTTCCTCTTCGGAAGCTTTCAGAACAAAATCATCGTATGAAACGTATTGAGCTTTTGGTATAACTAGAATATGAACTGGTGCATCAGGATACTTATCACGAAAAGCCAGCACATTTTCATTTTTATGTATTTCCTCATAAGACAACTCACCTCTTAATATCTTAGCAAAGATATTAGTGTCATCATAAGCTGTACTACCCATACTTTATTAAATTCCTGGTCCTCTTCTATTTTGCTTATGATTTGGTGTAGAAGGTGGGCTTATTGCTGCTTCGCTAGAAGCATCTTCAAGACTTGAAACGTCGTCTTTTAGCTGTATATCTTGTCCACGCAAAATTGACCCATAGTCCATTTGGTGTCTTTTTGAAAAAGTTTCTATTCTATTTGCCCTTCTTGCAGCAATAACTTCTGGTTGTAAATGATACATATCTCCAGGAACAGTTAGGCTATGATACCTTTCCTCTATTTGAACTTCTTTCATAACACTCTCCATAATTTATTTCCCCCTACCTCTTATGCTTTCGCAACTTTCAAAATCTTGTTTAATAGCTTTTTGCCAATTATTTAAAATTTTCTCTGATGACTTTTCTTTATCCATAGGCCTTACAACTTCCTGTGACTTCTGCTTTTTACTATCATATCCACTATACAACTTTTCTGCAATACCATACAGCAATTTCCGATCTGTGTGAACTTTAAACTCTCCACCAGTAATTTTTGCCAAATTTTTAAGATCACAATCAATCTTATTATAAATTCCTTCAAGAGCGTACTTTTTCATTACTTTTTCATCCATACCTAGATTTTTATCTTTTATTTCTTGGATAATTTTTTCAACATCAACTTCAATTACAATTTTGTTTTCTTCTCTAAAAATAGTTATATTGGGCAGATCTTCCCTTATTTCATCTAATTTCTCTGGACTCAAGTAAGGTATATCCCCCGTTAAAGTTCTTGACGCTAAAAAACTTACCTTACCTTTTTCTTGTTTTGTTATTTGTATGCCGAGGTACTTACTAGCTTCTGTGGTTTTTATAGGTGGGTCATATTTCTCTTCTTCTTTAGGCAAATCACTCACAGCGTTTTTTAATGAAACTTTAGCATCATGCTTCATTTCATCAATTGAAGCAAACGGTTTCTTCATAGGATAAATAAGTGCTTTAGGCACAAGAAAAAACACGCCTTTTATCTTAGCCAAAATAGACTTTTTATTTGACTCATCTTTTGCCATACATACCTCCAAGTCACTTTCTACAATCAGATAGTAAAACACACTCAATTATAGACGAAAATATTTAAGCTTGTATATCTATTATAAGATGAAATTATAGAAATAGCAATCATTATTTGTACATTACCAAAGTATGTAGTATTTTTGCTGCTTTTCTTGTTCAAATTACCTTTAAAGATAAATTATGTTAAAATGGAACGCAAATAATATTATAGATGCTACTGGCGGAAGAGGGGAGGGTGTTTGTAATTCGGTGTATAGCTCAAATATTTCAACGGATACAAGAAGCATAAAAAAAGGTGATTTATTTATTGCTCTCAAGGGAAAGAAATTTGATGGGCATGATTTTCTACATGAAGCATTTTTAAAAGGAGCTGTTGCTGCGGTAGTAAGCGAAGATAAATATAGAAATTTTCCTCTAATTATTGTGCAAGATACTCTAAAAGCTTTGCATAATATGGCATCATATTACATTAGAAATATTCTTGTTAATGCTAAAGTTATCACAATTACAGGTAGTGTTGGGAAAACCACTACAAAAGATATGCTTAACACTGTTTTGTTGCATTATGGAGTATCTCATGTAAATGAAGGTAACTTGAATAATAATATAGGATTGCCTTTTACGATTCTAAAAGCGCCAGAAGACTGCCAGTATTTAATCCTTGAAATAGGAATGAGTAGAGCTGGTGAAATAAAAGAGTTATCGAAGATTAGCAATCCGGATATTGCAGTTATTACCAACATTGAACCTGCGCATGTTGAAAACTTTTCATCTCTACTTGATATTGCGCAAGCGAAATTAGAAATTCTACATGGTATGAAAAATAATGGTACTTTGGTTTTGAATAAGGATAATGAACATTATGATTATCTCTTATCAAATGCTAACAGAAATGTAGTAAGCTTTGGTAAGAATGAAAGTGCTACTGTTTGTTTGTTAGAACTAATAAGAGACGATAACGGTCTAAATTTAAAAATCAAACTGAACAGTGGTCAAATTATGAACTGTAATTTACCTGTAAAAGGCGAACATTTTGCATACTCTGCATTAGTTGTTACAGCAGTTTTGCAAAGTCTCGAACTTGATTTATCTAAATTACCACTAGCACTTGAGAATTTTACTGTAACAGAAGGTAGAGGTAATGTTCATCAAGCTAAATACAATGGAAAATTAGTACATTTGATTAACGACTCCTATAATGCTAACCCTACTTCAATGAAGGCTGCAATAAGAACTTTAGGTACATATTCTAATTTAAGAAAAGTGGCACTACTTGGCGATATGTTAGGACTTGGTAATGAAAGCATAGTATTTCATACAGAATTGCTTGACTCTATAGTAGAACAAAATGTGAATAAAGTTCATACAGTTGGTAAATTTATGTTAGAATTGAATAAACTTTTACCGGAGAATATAAAAGGCATGCATTTCGATGATTCTAACCAATTGAAAAGTAATTTAGCTAATATTGTTCAAGGTAATGATGTAATTTTAGTTAAAGGTTCTCATGGAATGAGAATGGACCTTATAGTGCAGGAATTCACAATAGAATATTAAATAAAACTATTGTATTAATTTAAAGTTAAGTTATTGGAAGTTTTAACTGTGATAAAACGTATAATTATTTTTGGTGGAACGGGATTTATAGGAAAACACATCGTAAGACGCTTGGCAGCGGCGGGGTATTTAATAAGAATATTTACTCGTGATCAGGAAAAAGCTGCTTGTCTGAAGTTATGTGGAAATTTAGGACAAATATCAATAATTGAAGGAGATTTTTTTAATGAAAGATCAATTTTAGAAAGTATGGAGGGGTGTGATGTTGTTATAAATTTAGTAGGAATATTATATGAAAAAAGAAAATACGATTTCTATGACGTTCATGTTAGAGTAGCTGAAAGAGTAGCAAAAGCTGCGCAAATAAAAAGTGTATACATGATGATACATTTTTCTGCCATGGGAATAGAAAATAGTAAGCTGTCAAGATACGCCCACAGTAAATTAGAAGGTGAAAAAGCTGTAACTTCAGCATTTCAGGGAGCAATAATAATTAAGCCAAGTCTTGTATTCGGTAAAGAAGATAGTTTCTTCAATAAATTTGCAAGATTAGCAACAATTCTTCCTTTTTTGCCGTTAATCGGTAGTGGAATAACGAAGTTTCAGCCGATATGTGTAACAAACTTAGCTGAAGTGGTATACCGTATTATCAGCTTTAATAAGCAAGATAAAAAAATTTATAATATAGGTGGACCAAAAGTTTACTCTTTTAAAAGCTTATTAAAGTTTATTCTGAATGTGACTAACAGAAAGTGTCTACTGATCAATGTACCTTTTCCAATGGCAAGATTGATAGCCTTTTTCTTAGAAAGTAAAGTTGTTTCTGTACTGTTAAAACCTATAACCGGAGATGCAAGCCCTATACTTACTCGAGATCAGGTGAAAGTTATGATGAGTAGTTCAATCGAAAAGTCAGATGATCTCGGAACAATGAAAATTAGACCACTAGCAATTGAAAATGTGGTACCAGAATACTTGAAAATTTATAGAAAGCATTGATAGAAGAATGTGCCCGGTAGGATTCGAACCTACGACCCACAGCTTAGAAGGCTGTTGCTCTATCCAACTGAGCTACGGGCACACATCATATATAAAATGCTTCTTAGTACACGTGAAGTCAAGTATTTCTTGTGAATATAATGTTTGTGATAATATCTCAAAACTTTGTCAGTACAGCATGTAACGATAAAACTGAGAAAAAAGAAGCGTGGGTAATAGGAAGTCTAATAGCGCAGTAACACAGAACCCCAGGTCAGGCCTGCACCTATTGAAATCAGCAGTACCAGATTTCCTGATTTTATTTTTGATTCTTGTATTGCATAGTCTAAGGCCAGTGGAATTGATGCTGCTGAGGTGTTTGCATGCTTATCAACGGTATTAATCACTTTCTCTATAGGAAAATCTAATTTCTTTACTACTGCTTCAATAATACGAATGTTTGCTTGATGGGGAATTAACCAGTCAATATCAATGATTTTCAAATTATTGCATTTCAGAGTTTCCTCTACTGAGGCTGTTAACTTATCCACTGCATGTTTAAACACTTCTCTTCCATTCATAAGTATCTTTCCAGAATCACGAGTAGAGGATACCCCTCCGTTCGTACATAGTATGTCCACATTGCCATCAGAGTGTAAGTTTGTTGATATGATGCCGCTGCTACCCATTTCTGATTTTATTATCACTGCACCAGCACTATCACCAAAGAGTACACAAGTTGACCTATCTTCCCAGTCAACAATCCTAGACATTATTTCAGCACCAATAACGAGCGCATATTTTATTCTATTGTGAGATTTTATGAGCGAATCAGCAACTGTAACTGCATATATAAAACCAGAGCATGCTGCTTGTACATCAAAAGAAAATGCATTTTTACATTTTAACTTACTTTGTACAATCGTTGCACAGCTAGGCAAAGTTTTGTCAGGTGTTGTTGTTGCAACTATGATCAAACCAATTTCATCTATTGAAATTTTCGCTTTTTCTATAGCATTTTTTGCTGCATTAACAGCTAAATCTGACGTTAGTTCTCCTTCATCTGCTATATGTCTTTGAACTATTCCTGTTCTTTGCCGTATCCATTCATCGTTTGTTTCAACTATCAATGCAATTTCGTTATTACTCAAAATTTTTTTTGGTAGGTAAGAACCAGTGCTCAATATGAAACTTTTACTCAATATGACTTACCCCGTTAATTATCTTCTGGTTCAAATTTTCACTGATTGCATTTACTGCAAATTTTATAGCGTGAGCAAAAGAAATAGCATCAGAATTTCCGTGGCTCTTTATAATGATACCATTTAGCCCTAAAAACATAGCTCCACTTCTAATTTTAGGATTAAAACGCTCTAATGCTTTATTTAGCTTGGGTTTTAACAATATGCCGACAAGCATTTTTGTCATCCATGAATTAAATACTTCCTGTTTTATTAGACTGATAAAAGTACCAGCAGTTGCCTCAGCTGTCTTGAGCATTACATTACCAACAAAACCATCAGCAACAATTACGTCTATATTACCATCTAAAAATTCACTTGCCTCTATATATCCTTTGAAGTTAATACTTGGAGCATTTTTGAGTAACTCAAAAGCTCCTCTTACTGAGTCAGTACCTTTCACTTCCTCTGTACCAATGTTTAGCAAAGCGACTTCAGGATTTTCAACTTTTAATGCTATTTTTGCAAATATACTCCCCATTAATGCAAATTGAAATAATGAGTCAGTATTACAGTCAACATTTGCACCAAGATCAAGCAATGCAAAGCTTTTTGTCTTAGTTGGACAGACAGATGCAATAGCAGGACGATAGATATTGGGTAATGTTCCTAAAATAAATCTGGAGATAGCCATCAATGCTCCAGTGTTGCCTGAAGACACCATCCCAAAAGCTTTACCTTTTTTCACTGCTTCAACAGCTGCCTTCATACTTGAATCTTTGCGATGTCTAAGTGCAAAAGAGGGTTTATCATTTGGAAGAACATTATCAGAGCAATGGGTAAATTCGGAGTTATCGCTTACTTTTTTGTATTTTGAAAGCAAAGGAGATATTTCTTTCTGATCTCCATAAATATGAAAAAAAACTTCAACACCTGGGTCAACAAGATTATCCAAGAAAAAACTAGCACCTTGAATTACGGAAAGAGGTGCAAAATCCCCTCCCATAGCATCAAGTGCGATAACTATGTTGTTGTTGACCGTGGGTAACATATCATGAGTTACTCCGCCTTTTGTTTAATGAAAACACGTTTTCCTTTGTAACTATTGTCAACTGCTATGTTGTGAGGCAACATGAATTCTCCAGTTGTTGCACATACTACAATATTCTTAGGCTTAATAGCATGATGAGAACGATGCATATTACGCCTTGACTTTGACTTTTTTCTCTTCGGAACTGCCAAAACTTACTCCAATTCAATTATATAACACAATTTATTAGTAGCATGTTTTTTACAAGGAGTAAATAGCAAAATAAATAAGGTTTTCTTATACAATTCAGTCTTATAAACTTAAACTCAAGCATTTTGATCAAAGTATATTGAACTTAAGACATATCTTGACTATACTCTGGCGAAGTTAATAAAAATTTTAATAAAATCAGTAAAACTAATTTTAGCTAAGATAAATGTAAAGTGAGTTCCTTTAATATAGACAGCGTTAGAATAATCGGTAGATGCTTTATGAACTTTCTGTTGAGGATTGGTAACGCATTTGTATTTTTTATTCAATCTCTATACCACTGCTTTATTCCTCCATATTATTTTAGCAATGTGGCAAGACAAATTATAGAGATAGGCTTTTTCTCTTTGCCAATTGTTGGGCTCACTGGAGTTTTTATAGGAGCAGTGATAGTTTTACAGAGTAGCTTAAGTGGTATATTGATTAATCAAGAACAAGTAGTACCTAAACTTGTTACGATCACTATCATTAAAGAGTTAGGGCCAGTTTTGATCAGCTTAATAATGGTAGGAAAGGTTGGGTCCTCAATTGCAGCAGAAATTGGCACGATGCGCATCACTGAACAAATAGATGCACTTACAACTTTGGACATCAATCCTTTCAAATATTTAATTGTACCAAGAATTCTAGCGTCAGTTATAGTATTTCCAATACTTACAGTATGTGCAGATCTAATAGGAATATTTGGAGGGTATGTCACCGCAGTCTTTGAATTTAACCACAATTTAAATATATACATAAAATATACAGCTCAATTCTTTAATATGTACGATTTTATTGTTGGGCTAATGAAAGCGACTGCTTTTGGAGCCATAATTTCTGTTTCAAGTTGTTATTACGGTTACCATTGTAGGGAAGGTGCACGAGGAGTAGGTATTGCAACAACATCAACTGTTGTTATATCCTCTATATTGATAATTTTAGCAAATTACTTAATTACTTTAATACATGCATAGCCCCATAATATCAATATTGAATATAAGCTTATCCTTTGATGATAGAACGATATTAAACAACATAACTTTCAATATATCGAAAGGAGAATCATTAGTCATACTTGGCGGCTCAGGAAGTGGTAAATCTGTATTAACAAAAATAATTATTGGATTACTGACACCAGACTCAGGGTCTATTAAAATAAATAGTAAAAGCAAAAATAAATTTGGAGTCTTATTTCAAAATTCCGCTTTGTTTGACTACGTTACAGTGTGGGAAAATATATCTTTTAATTATAAAAAACGCTTTAATATCAGCATAAAGGAGGCAAAACGCCTAGCAATTGAGAAGTTAAATGATGTTGGGCTGGAAGAAAACATAGCAGAAATGTTTCCAGTAGAACTATCAGGTGGAATGAAGAAAAGAGTGGCACTTGCAAGAGCAATTGCACACAACCCAGAAATTATTGTATTGGATGAGCCAACTTCAGGATTAGACCCAATCATGTCAGATGTAGTAAACGAGATAATAATAAAATTATCTCAAGATCTTCGTCCTACAATTATCACGATTACACATGATATTCATAGTGCATTTAAAATAGCTGACAAAATAGCAGTATTATATGAAGGGGAGATCATTTCTCACGGAACTGTTCAGGAAATACAAAATACTAACAACGAATATATAAAAAAGTTCATTTATTGTATATAGCTACAGGTTTACAAACGATATTATGGATGCTGTAACTAGCCTAACTTGAGATATCGATAACCTTCGGTCTGTTACTAGTGTAGTGCTACGGTGGTATAGTGTGTTAGCTATAAAACAGCGCATTAAATATAGATAAAGTAACTTGTATCAATTTTGATTATCATGCCAATTCCAACTGAAGAAATTTATTGAATTTATTACTTCACGCTAAAATAATATACTTTACTATTCAACAGCAATTACAACTGATGATTTTATTTCATTCCACTACCTGCTGACTTACTTTCTGCTTAGCATATCCATCAAATCAGATTCTTTGAGTTTACTATGGTCAATTTTACTGAACTTATTCACCATAGAGCTCATTTGATTATACTGCTTAATTAGAAGATTAACGTCAGTTACACTTGTTCCGGACCCCTTAGAAATTCTAAGTCTTCTTTTGCCATTTAAAATATCTGGATTTTGCCTTTCTTTTTCGGTCATTGAGTTTATGATGGCTATATATTTTTTCACTTTATTGTCATCGGGCACACTGCTACTTAGCTTTTTTGTGAATGAACTAGGAATGAATTTCATTATGTTGCTAATGCCATCCATTTTACTCAGAGTCTTTAACATTCCCACTAGGTCGTTTAGGTCGAATTTACCCTTTTTTACTTTCTTTTGTAACTTATCAATTTCTTCCTGACCAACAATCTCAGCAGCTTTTTCAACCAATGATACAACATCACCCATGCTAAGTATCCTTTTTGCAATTCTATCGGGATAAAAATCATCGAGATCACTTAATTTTTCACCACAAGCAATAAATTTAATTGGACAATCGGTGATCATTTTCATAGAAAGAGCAGCACCACCACGTGCATCACCATCAACACGGGTGAGAATAATGCCGGTTACACCTATTATCTCATTGAATGATTTGGCAATATTGACCGAATCCTGGCCTATCATTGCGTCGGCTACTAAAATAACTTCTGCAGGTGAAGCTATTTCCTTTACGGCTTTCAACTCATTCATCATATTATTATCAATATGAAGCCTGCCTGCGGTGTCTAGTATTAATACATCATAATTTTCGTTCTTTGCTGCTGCCAGTGCCCTTTTTGTAATTGTAACGGGCTTCTCGTCTATTACTACAGGTAAAGTTTGCACATCTATTTGTTTACCTAGCACTTCAAGTTGTTTTTGGGCAGCCGGTCTATAAATGTCTAAAGAAGCGAGCATCACTTTTTTCTTTTGTTTTTTTAACTTTAAAGCAAGCTTCCCTGAGGTGGTTGTTTTACCCGCACCTTGTAGGCCCACCATCATAATCACAGCAGGGGGTTTAGCTGCTAGGTTTAAGTCGCTTTTCTCTGATCCGAGAACTGCAACTAAATTATCCTGCACAATTTTGATTATCATTTGCGATGGAGAAACGCTTTTTATGACTTTTTCCCCAATCACTTTATCTTTAATGTCATTGATGAATTTTTTCGCAACTTCAAGTGAAACGTCAGCTTCAATTAAAGCTATACGTATTTCACGCATGGCAAGGTTAAAATCATCTTCAGAAATGATTGACTTTCCTCTCAGTTTACTAAATACAGAATTTAAACTTTCGGTTAACGATTTAAACATAATAGCGCTAGTAGAATACTCATTAAAAAGAGAGAAGAAGCTGAAACAAAACTCACTGAGTTATAACTCAGCACTTCTTTAAGTTTAGTAATATTATTAAAGTATAAACTAGCAAGTGAATTAGTCAAGTTTTGCAGTACGGTGGCAGACATTTCTCTCACTTTAAAGACCAGTTGATTGAACAGCAAGACAGTATAAGGTATGAAAGCTCTAAAAATCCAATCAACATCCATTTTAAAATTTATTCTTGGCAAAAATAACTTGCGTAAAGGAATAAACAATAAAGTGGTACATAGTAATAAATAAAACTGAGACCAAATGTTTTGTGTATTGTACACCAGATCAAAAATTGAAGGTTTATTGTAAATAGGTAAGTAAGGGTTGCCAGCGATTACGCATATAAATGCTAAAATAATCATAGTCATTTTGCCTCCCTTATCTGCTAAAGGTTTCGACTTACTTTTTGCAATAAATATGTAGTAAAGAAACTTGAGCCCCACGCTTAAATAAAGCAGTAAATTTAGAGTCTTGTATAAGTTTTTATACACTTCTAAATTAGCACTACTTGCTTCAATCTCGGCTGTAATGTATGATTTACTAATAAATCCAGCGGTTCCAGGAAATGCAGCCATTGTAAGTATTGCAATTATAGCACACATGCCTTCCACTGACATCAGTTTACCTACTCCATTAAAACTAATTGTTCTTGTTCGTGAAATAATCGAATTACTGACCACAAACAATAATGATTGATAAACAAGAGAGAAGATTATATGCAGTATCAAAATTGGTATTGCTTTTTCCGAAGGACTGAGCAAACTTCCTGCAATAATCAGCAAGCCCATTTGTCCTACAACGTTATAGCATAAAAATCTGCGAATATTTTGCTCAAGAGAAGCAAATATAATACTGTAAATTGCAGTGATGGCGCCTACAAGCGCTAATATTTCAGTACAATCTTGCCATAGGTTATAAGTGTGTAAAAGCATCACTAAAAAAGAGACTTTAGTGGTAAATAAAGAGAGATATGTGGTGCCATGTAGCGATGCAGCAGGATATGCATCAACAACCCAAAATGAAAAAGGAAAACAAGCGCAGTTTATCAACAAACCCCAAATTATCAGGTTAGTGCTTTGAAGTGCCAATCCTGCTATTAATATAACTCCAACGAAAAAGTGTACACAAGCGTACCTTATTGCAGGTCCACTATCTCTACAGCCAGCTGCGATAGTAAAAAATGCACTGACGGTCATTAATTCACAGAATATTATAACCAATATCATCTGCTTGGATAAAATTGCACAGAGTGAACAGGTAGTGTAAGCAGCAAAAGATAGCATCTCTGAAAAAGTCAAATTTTGTGTTGGTAGAACAGCTAAAAATGCAACTGATAAAAAAGATATTAGTACGATACGAAAAGATAAATCAAAATTTAGAACTGGATGAGAGCAATTCAGTGTAGTACCTAAATTTTCAGGTAATATTAGGACTATCACTATTAATGTAGTCAACAGAAATAGCAATAAAAATTTATAAAGTTGCACAATGATGTAAAACAGTATGGTTTATGCTACCTCAACATACAAATAAAATCAATTTGCATATTAACCACTAGTTAAGCTAATTACCATATAATTATATCAGGGTTTAGAAGGTTATAGAGAAACCGGTCAGATTAGGTTTTTAATCTAATCTGACCGATAGCTTTAATAGTGAGGTAAGCTTTAATATAGCACTCCTAATTCACAGTGCTACACTCGTGCATAATTTATTTTTAATTTGTGCACGAGCGTTAGTAAATTATTTACTTTTTGAAATAAAATTTGGCATCACTTTAATATCCAGACTTAGTAAACCTCAGTAGGGCTGCCAGTTGGACCCATAAGAATTACTTGTTCACCTTCTTTAAAACATTTACATAAATTAGTGGAACCGCCAGTTTCAAGCACAATAGTGGAAATAATTCCTTTTTTTTTGTCTACTTCAGTGCCGGTTACAGCTATACCTTCCATAGCAAGGGTTGTATTATTGACTTTTCTGCTATTGATTGCAAAATTTTGCAACCTAAAGAATTGTCCGGGTTTAAAATTTTTTGCCGCAAGTGGTGCTTTGATCACTATTTCCACAACTTTGTCAGTTAAATATTGAATTTTTATAATCTTTGCGGTGAATTGCTCTTTGATTCTATTAAAAAATTTTTCGTTAGCCAGGTGTTCTGATATTATTCCAGCGCGTGACGCTTTAGTGTACAAATGCTGCAATTTGTAGGTAATTCGCATAGTAGGTGGTGTTATGCAAGTAGCTGACACTGGAATCCAGTTCTGACTATACAACCATCTGATGTACTCATTCAAAATTAAGTTTTCTGGATCCCAGTGTCTGGGCACTGGAATGACATCTTTTTTGGTGAAAGTTACTCTTACATTACAACATTCATACAAGTGTGCATATGACTCCGAGATTCTAGCTGGAGTGGGAGAAATGAAGCTAACTCTATTCAAAAGCTGAGAAATGATAGGGTAGCCGTTCTTAGCACTTGCCATAGCTTTCACGACGCTGCCGCTATACGAAGGGTGAAGATCACCAAAAAAGCTAATTGTTTTATTGTCTTGCTTATATACCAATATCCTGTCTTTATCCTGCATCTTAGGAGAAAATACTGGATCTATTTCTTTTCCTAATGAGTTTAAATGAATAAAATATCCATTACTTAGTTGAAAATGCTTTTTATCTTCTGTTGCAATAGCCGTGTTTGGTTCAGTGCCTGCTGCTATGAGAATAGAGCGTGCTTTGATACATTTAATTTCGTGGGATTTTGTATCAATCAGTTTTATCAACTCAGCATGATTATATTTGTCTGTAACAATTTCAATAGGCTCTAAGTTTTCAATGAAGTAGATTCCTTCTGACAATGCATTTTGCACCTCTTCGCTATTTAATCGATAGCTCGGTGAATCTTTTAGCTCTTTTCTGTATATAATTTTCACTCCCCCGAAGCTCTTAGTTAGTTCCAATATTTTTGCTTCTCTATTCTCTTTTTTTGCTAACTCTTGCTCTGCTTGGATCAATTTTGCGTGCGATATAAGCTCATTTGCAATTTCATATTCTTCTTCCGTCCAATCTTTTTCAACATATTTCTTTCCATACTTATCAACTAATATCTCATAACGAAGAAGAAATTTTTCTACTTGAATTGGATAATATGCTAAAGCTTCAGTGGCAGTATCAATTGCAGTGAGTCCTGCACCTATGACAACTATCGGCATGCGAACTTGCAGATTTGCTATGGAGTCGAACTTAAGAGCACCGGTAAGTTGTAATGACATCAGAAAATCAGATGCCATGCGCACTCCGCGAGCCAGCATATTCTTTATTTTGATCATTCGTGGCTTGCCAGAGCCAAGTGCTAGTGCGATGTGATCAAAACCCAAGTTGAAGGCATCATCAACATTAATCGTGCCATCAAAACGAATGCCTCCATAAAGTGCGAAATTCTCACGCCTTTCCAGTAGTAATCTAATAATCTTTAAGTAATTTTTATCCCATCGGGAAGTAATGCCATATTCTGCCACCCCACCAAACCCATCTGCCATGCGTTCACTCAATTTTTCGTGTTTGAAATCTTTAATTAGCTGAAAATTATCGATCAAAGGTTCAATCTTTAGTCCATCAATGGCGATAACGTTATGCCCATCGTTTAATAAATGATGAGCTAAATTAAAACCCGCAGGACCAAGTCCTACAACTAGAACGTTTTTTCCAGTATTTTCTTTTGGCAATGGACGCTGAAAATTTAAAGGATTCCAACGGCTAAGCAGAGAATATATTTCAAATCCGTACGGCAAATTGAGTACGTCGTCCAAAATCCTTGTTTCAACCACTGGCACATTTACAGGCTCTTGTTTCTGATATATGCATGAGTTTATGCAATCATTGCATATTCTATTCCCAGTAGCTGCACATAATGGGTTATCTATCATCACAATTGCAAGACTTGCTATGCTATATCCTTCGCTTTTTACCAAATTCATTTCTGATATTTTCTGCTCTAGTGGGCAGCCGTGCAGCTCAACTCTAAGTGGAGACTTTTTGAAAGTGTTGTCATCATTGATTAGCCCCTTTGAGCAGCTGTCCTTACTTTGCTTATGACAAAATATGCAGTAGTGAGCATTATCTAGTGCTTTATTCAAACTCACCTTTTTGCTTGTTAGATCAAAACCATATCTTCTTTTCACCTCATTTGAATACAGAACCTCAACCTCGTCTACTTCTTTTTTCAAGAATGATACGAGATTTTCGTAATCAATTTTCTTATGTATGCTAAATAGTATACTCTGTTTATTTTTTACTCTCCAAACTGCATATTGAGCCGCAAGTTCTATTTCTTCTTTGTGATCCTCTTTATTTTCAAGCCAACTCATTACCTGCTCAGAAAAGTTTTTTTCTGTTGTCGGTAAAGTAATGAAACTATTTAATTTGTTAGTGACATAATCAATATTTGCTACATCAGTGTATTTCTTCAATGCATAACGCTGAACAAATAATCTTTTGCATCTGTATATTACAGCAAAGTCATTGTGTTTTTCCTTTAACTCTTCTACTTCTTTTTCAATATTGAAAAATTTTGCAATAAATTCATCAAGTAAATGTGAGAGATCCATTATTAACTGGCTATTACAACCATCTTTCATCCAAGCTGGAATCCATCCTTCTTGTTTTCTGGATTCCAGTGTCAAGCACTGGGATGAACACTGGGATGACATCGAAGAAGAAGCTGCTTTTTCTCTTGCTTCAACTAATGAATAAAACAAGCTTTCATCGCACGATTTTATGTAATCCAAAAACGCCTTATCTAACTTTATTAATTCATTACGAGTGTATAAGTTTGAAAATGAGACTTTGAAATTCAGTTGCATCTTTATACTATACAGTGTACATACTGTTTCTTATAGATGAAGATTTTATTTATCTTGCAGTTTTGCTAAGATTGTTGCTCCTGCAACCTCTTCTTTTCCAACAGATGCAACACACTTAAATTTGTATACACCTAAACGCAAACCTTCAAAGTTAGATTGAAGAATTAAGGTATCTCCTGGAGTGACTGGCTTTCTGAATTTTGCGTTTTCAATGGACATAAAGTATACAACTTTATTTTCTACTGTTTTTTTACCGAGAACACATATAGCAGATGCTTGAGCTAAAGACTCAATTATCAAAACTCCTGGCATTATCGGATGGCCAGGAAAATGACCAATAAAAAATTGCTCGTTGAAAGTCACGTTTTTAATTGCTTTTATACTCATACCAGGATCGCATTCTATGACCCTATCTACTAAGAGAAAAGGATAAGAATGTGGTAGTATTTTTATAATATCATTGATATTACATTGCATAAGTCTATTCAATGTTTTGCAAAGCAAATTCGGGTATTTCCTTGTTTACATTTTTTAATACTACATCCGATAAATCTACTTCATCCATAGAGTATAAAACTTGATTCTTTTTTGAAATAAATAGTACCAAATCTATGTTGTTTTTTTCTGCTGTTCTTTTAGCAACTTCTTTTATCTTGTTAAAGACACTTTCTACTGCTTCTCTATAATTTTCTTCTAAATGTGACATTTTCTTAGCGTAATTATCCCTAACACTTACAGTATGCTTACTAAATTGTTCTGTCTTTTCTTTTTTTGCTTCTTCTGACAAAAGGTCAAATTCTTCTTTCGATGGCTTAAATTTTTCTAACTCATTTTCAAATTCCTTCTGTAATCTAGAATTCTGCTCCTTTATTTGTTGTTGTATATTTTGCAGAGCCAGAGATTCATTGATAACCTTATCACTATCAATAATGGCAGCCTTTGTATTAAGCGTGCTCTGAGGTTGATACCCTACAAACTTATACCCCACAAATAAGGAAATAATTAAGGCAATAACTGATGTAAATAACTGTATATATTTCATTTAAATCCCCGCTTCAATAGAAATTTTAACGTTTGTCGATGGTATTATGTCATAAGCTTCCTTTACTAAAGGAAACCCAAAATCTAATCTAATTCTACCAAAAGGAGAAGGCATTGAAAAGCCAAAACCTGGTGATACTCTTATAAGCTTACTATCGTAATATTTCCCACTATATCCCTTCTTTTCATCTAAACCAAAAAGTGTTGCATAGTCAACAAATAGTGAGCCTTTGATACCAGCATAGTCGTATAATTTAGATAGTGGAAAATCTACTTGCTGTGTTAAATTAAAATAAGTTTTGCCTCCCAATGAGCTTTGATTTTTGTCTTCTGCTCTTGGTCCAATGCCGGAAAGGTCAAATCCTCTAATCTCATTGCCACCTTTAAAGAAGTGCTGGCCAATGTTTAGATCTTCATCGGTATAAGAAAAAATATGACCTGCTGCTACTTTAAAGCGCAGTGTTATATCATCATCAATTTTGCTTAATATAGGATGTGTATAAAAAGATAAGAATTCAGATTTTAGGAAATTTACATTTCCCCATAATCCTGAAATATCCTGACTTAAACGCAATAAATATCCCTCTTTAGGAGTATAGAGGTTATCCAGTTTATTGTACGCTAACGTGTATCCCACTGATGAAACCTGATACTCACCTTCTTGATCTCTTATTATCTCAGAGATATCCTCATCTTTTCCACCCTTATTGTCCATGTGTATGTGATTATACTTATAAGAATATTGAAAGGAATTGGTTAGATTTTCTGAGATTTTATATGATACTTTTGCTATTCCTCCCCAGTTGCAGGTATCGAAAGTAGTGTTTGGTTTGTCTTGTTTTTCATAAAAAACACCCATGCCTAGTGAAGTATCAGAGTCGTTAAAATTATTTTCAACAGCGTCTATACTAGTAGAAAGAACATATTGACTTTTTTCAAGAGCAAAAGATACTTCTTTACCACTACCAAATAAATTACGATCTGTGAAATCGGTTTTAACAAATACTCCACCAGGAAGAGACATACCACCTGTTAAAGATAACGAGGCAGTTCTTTTTTCTTTAACATTTAAATCAAGATTCACTGCATTGTCATCCACTATATAACTATTTATTTTTACTGTTTCAAAAAAATCGCTATATATAAGTTTTCTACGTGATTTTTGAATCTCAGATGTGTTATATGCGTCGCCTTCTGCCATGCTAAGTTTTCTTCTAATTACTTTATCTAAAGTGCGGTCATTGCCATCAATAGTAATTTGGTTTATATAAATCTTTTTACCTGGTAGCACTTTGTAAGTTACATCCACAATATTGTTATGTTGTGTATATTCTGGATTAACTTTTGCAAATATATATCCTTTTTCGTTTAAATGTTTACTTATTTTTTCTGCTGTATTGTTAATTTTAACTCTATTAAATATTTGATTATTTTCCTCTTTGATAAATTCTAATATTTCTTCCCTTAAACTTAAATCCTTAATCTCAGTTTCAATATCAACTTCATTATTTCCAAATAAGTATTGCTGCTTTTCATCAATCAAAAAAGTTAACTCTATTTGGTTATTATTATCAACCTCAACAATTGGTTGGATATTATTTTGAATATATCCCTTAGATGAATAGAAGCGATCAAGCAGTTCTGTGTTAATCAGTAGATATTGAGGTGAATAATGAGTTCCGCTTTTAAAAATGGCTCTAAATAACTTACTAAATATATCATTGCTATGCCTTTTGATAACTTGCTCTAACTCATTTGCTGAAAAGTTTTTATTACCTATAAATCGTAAACCCTTAATTTTAGAAGTTCTTCCTTCTTTTATCTTAAAAATTAGGTTTATCCTATTGCTACCAAGCTTATCTAGCTCATATGCAATTTTAACACCAATTTTACCACTGTTCCTATAAAGAGTAGCTAGATTTATTAAATCGTTTTGTAATTTTGTTTCAGTGAAAATAGTTAGTGATTTTGACTGGATAACGTTATTTAGCAACTCTTTACTGTTAAATAACTTATTGCCTTTCAATATTACTTTGTTAATCAATGGATTCTCATGAATTTTTACTACTAAGTTTTTTTCATCATCGATATAGGCGTTAATACTAGCAAATAACTTTGTTTTATATAAATCTTTTATAACTGAATCTACATCATCATCATTTATATGATTACCTGGTTCTAATTTTGTATAAAACCTTATTGTTTGATCACTTACTCGCTCATTGCCAATATACTTAATATTTTTTATCTGTACTTTTTCCTTATTTTCTAGAGCAACAAGTAGAGTGGGAAAAGAAATAAATATTATTATTAGTATGTGAAATAACTTTTTCATATGTATCTTAAAAAAGATGCCTAATATCATTTGTGATTGCAACTGCCATCAACAAAAACAGTATGGTAGCACCAAAAGTGGCTGCATATTTTTGATATTTCAAACTCAAATCTCTACGTATAACTGCTTCTATAATATAATGAAATAAATGCCCACCATCTAGTAGTGGTATTGGCAGCAAGTTAATTGCAGCTAAATTCGCTGAAATAATTGCCATAAAATATAGAACCATAATAAGTCCCTTTTTAGCTGATTGCCCTGAATATTTTGCAATTTTTATTGGCCCACCTATTTCATTTATACTCCTTTTACCAACAACAATTTGAAAGAGTGCTTTGATTGTTAAACACATAGTGTGGTAGGTTTCATTCACTGATAGGCTAGCAGCTCCAAGAAAAGATGACTGTTTTAACCCTATCATATTAATTGAGGTAATTCCTATAGTTTTTCTTTCTATTATGTTACCAAAGACATCTCTATCCTCAACTGTAAACGGAGTTAGAATAGTTCTGTACTCTTCGTTATTTCTGCTATACTTAATTTCTATTCTTGTTTCAGGGTTGGACATTATCACGCGTGAAATATCTTCAAAGTATTTTATTTTGTACTCATTGATCTGTGTAATAGTGTCACCTGGTAATAGGCCAGCTTGCTTTGCTGCACTTTCTTCAATTACATTACCAATTACTGGTGGAGTACGATAATAACCTGCCACGCTGAAAAATATTGTGAAGGCTATAACGGTAAATATCATGTTTGCAAAAGGCCCTGCAAAAACTATTGCTGCTTTTTGATATCGAGGTTTTGTATGGAATGAGTATAATTTTTCTTCTTCAGTTAATTTTTGTTGATCAACAGGAACGCTTGCTGCATTAGTATCCCCTAACATTTTAACGTAACCACCCAATGGAAAGGCACTTAATTTCCATCTAGTTCCAGACTTGTCGTTAAAACCAAAAATTTCAGGACCAAAGCCTATAGAAAAAGATTCAACTTTAACCTTGCATGCTTTAGCGACAATATAATGCCCACATTCATGCACGAATACTATGATAGAAATTATTAAAGAAAACGATAAAAAATAATATATTCCAGCGCTAAGTTGATGAGAAATTAATTCCACCTATGTTTTAAATCTTAATCAAACGTTGAGTATATTAAAATGCGCCTTGCTTGACAAGTATTTAGTTTAGTCTTTAAATTAAAAAAAAGTTTAATGACAATGATAGATATCTCCTTATTAAGAAGAAAACTGATGTATAGGAGTTGGCATAGGGGTTGTAAAGAAACTGATATACTTTTAGGGCATTTTGCATTGAAATATCTTGATAAATTTTCCTTAAGTGAACTAATCGAATACGAAAAAATAGTTGATCTTGATGATTGCGAATTATATTGTTACATAACTCGTAAGAGACTTCTCCCCCCTGATTTGAGTAGTGAGGTAGTCGATTTGATTGCTTCCTTTAATCACTTATGCACCCAATAATCTTGTTTACCCTATCTAATACTTCAGCATATTCTACTCTTTTTTCCTCCTTATACTTTTTGCATTCTTGATTTATTTCGTCTAATCGCTTTGTTAATTCTAAAATTTTGTCTTCGAGAGTCAATGCTGCAAGTAAGAAATTTAATGCATCTGAGCCCTTACCTCCAGTTCTTTGAGATATGGAGCTAACTAGCTTGTTGAAGCTATTAGCAAGTTGTAATAAATGGTCCTTCTTTTTACTTTCGCAAGATATTTTATATGTGTTATTATGTATAACTATTTCTACTACTTGCATATGATGCTATATTGTACAACTTTCAAATTTACAATATAGATTTTCATTCATTTATCAAGAGGGATAACTTTTTACTGCTACGAAAATAAGTTTTAAAGTATTGATGTTTTGCAACCTTCTGTGACGTCAAATTACTTGCTTCTTTCAAGTTATAGCTTCTAATTGAAAAAGAACCAAACCCCCTGATTTCAACTCTATTATGATATTTTAACGTGTTTGAAAACACTCGAAAAAAACTATCAACTATGGCTGCTATAATAACCTTATCTAACAAAAGGTTTTTTTTTGCCACTTTTGCTATTATATCAGATTTCGTTGCCATTTATATGAAGCACAAGAAGTTATTTGGCAGATAATATTATATTATATTTTTCAACACCTACTACTTCAACTTGTATTTTTTCTGATATAGAAAACTTTTTATTTTCTGGTAAATGCTCTTGATCTACTAAAAGGGTTACATTGTTCTCAATTTCAACGATTAGACCATTTTCCTCTCTCTTACTTACAGTAACCTGAATTTTATCCCCTACTTTAACTTTCTCTATCAGTTCTTCAAGAGGATCATACTCTATTTGTTTTACTCCAAGATAAATTCTTGTCCGATCTACGTTAGCCCTTATCACTTTTGCTTCTATTTCATCACCTACATTATACTTTTTTATCTCATCTGAATTGTTTTTCGACCAACTTAGATTTTGCATATAAATTGTTCCTTCTACGTCCTCAGATATCTCAGAATTATCAAAAGTCACAGATATTTGTGAACCATTGTTGCTTTTAACTTTACCAGAAACAATAGAACCAAGAGGATATTTATCAATAAATACTTGCCAAGGATTCTCTACGCACCTTTTTGTGCTTAAACTCATCTTATTTTTAATAATGTCAATACCGAGAATTTTTACATCCACTTCTTGTCCTATTGTTACAAAACTACTAATTGGTAAATTACTCTTGCTCCAAGTTATTTCTGATGAGTGTACCAAACCCGCAATCCCAGGTTTAATCTCAACAATGAATCCACAATCTTTTATACCCGTTACACATCCTTTGTGTACGCTGTTAATTGGACATTTTGACTCTAGATCTTGCCAAGGATTGTCTCCTAATTGTTTTACACCCAGGGAGATTTTTCCATTTTCTCTATCTATTTTTATAATTTTAGTTTTTATATGCTGACCATAAGAAAAAATTGCAGATGGATGACTTACATTACTCCAAGAGATATCTGTAATATGTAGCAGCCCATCTATAACTCCCACTGTATCTGATTCATGAATGCCAACAAATGCACCGTAGTGAGTGATGCTTTTTATTTTGCCTTCTACGACATCACCTTCATTTAAAGATTCTAAAAACTTAATTTTTTCACCAGCATGCAATTTCTCTAATACCAGCTTTCTTGATACTACAATATTCCCCTGCTTCTTATCCATTTTAAGCACGATGAATTTTTGTTCAGTTTCAATAAGGTGATTAGCATCTTTTATTTGCTTCAAATCCACATGACTCAGCGGTAAAAACGCACTTATTCCATCACCAAGATCAACAATAAAACCGCATTTAATTGAGCGTTTAATGATTCCTGTTACTTCATCTTTTGTAACTGCGCTTTCTTCCAATTTATTCCATTTTTCGTCTCTGATTGCTTTCTCACGACTAAGAACAACATTACCATGGTAATCTTCAATTCTTTCAACATAAACTCTAATTTTCGAGCCAACAGTGATATCATCATTACAACTGAGCTCCTTAATCAGAATTCTTCCGTCTGACTTTAAACCAACATCAACCACAATATCATTAGAATTTCTTCTTGTGATTATACCTTCTACCACATCTCCTTCTTTAATTTTGTTAGCAAAAGAATCTTCACAAAAGTCATTGTCTTGATTATCAAATTGATCTTGAAATATCTCTTCTATGAACCTATTTGATGATAGCCTCTTGATAGCAACTGTACTTTCCATACCTTTTAATTTTAACTTCATTAGAACTCATATATTATATAATATTAATAATTAGTGACAAGTAAATTCTCATTAATTCATTTCGAGAATTGTTTAAGCTATAAAAGATTAAGTTATGTAAGATATGTTATCTAGGAATAATAATTGGATTAGGTCATTTTCCAGAAGATCTAGGTTGAAGTTGAATGTTTTGGAGAAGTATTCTATTAAAAACAGCAAGGAATCTATAAAAAAGATCGTAGACTTACAAAAAAGAATACGAGTAGAAATAGGTTTCGGTAATGGTGAAAATATGCTCCATCAGGCATTCAATGAATCTGATCTATTATTTATAGGATGTGAGCCTTATTTAAAGGGGGTCTCTTCCTTGCTAAAAAGCATAGAAGCACACAGCATAAAAAATATTTTAATATGGACAGAAGATGCAAGAGAATTAATTGCCAATTTTCCTGACAACAGTGTTGAAAAATTCTTTATTCTCTTTCCAGATCCATGGCCAAAAAGAAGTCACAACAAAAGACGGTTAATTAATACGGAATTTTTAAATTTATTAGCAAAAAAAATACTTGTCACAGGTGAAATATTTATTGCAACTGATCATCAGGATTATGCAGAGTGGATAGAGTTACATATAAAGCAGTGTAATTTTTTAACCTATAAGGAAGATAGTTTTGCAAATTATACCCCAACAAAATACCACAGAAAAGCGCTAGAATATCAGCGTAAAATAAAGTTTTTTAAAGTAAATGTTATATCTAAACTGACTTAGATTTACCTCTGCTTGTTAGTACAGATGTGTACATGACACTCTATAGTGCAAGTAGCCTACCATATACTGGGAATAACAGTTTACTGAATTCTTTAATCTCACAAATAGAAAGATCAATAAACTTGATAAACATCAACATTATCAGCCAGCATTGCTTTTGCAACTTCAATTCTACCTTTTTTATGATCGGTTTGGATAATTTTATAACCTATAGCATTTTGTCTAGCAACCAATCTGGTGCTTCTCTACCTTTTTCCCACTTAGCAAATCTCATCTTTTCTTTTAGGTAATATTCTCTATATGCTTCTATTGGGTTATTACATTTATATCGATCAGGTAACGCTTGTGTAAAAGCTTGTATATCAGCTGATCGAAATATTAGCAAATCCTTGTTATTATCGCACCAATCTATAACTTCTTCGGATTTATGCGTTCTTTTGTATCGCAAGCTATATTCTATACACAATTCTTTTCCATGTTTTATTAACCAATCAAAGTTTCCTTTTGATTGTCTAGCCCATAAAGAACAAGGATGGTTTTTGTGAGTAAGTTTATATGGAACTTCTATATTCTGGTTTGTAATGCTGACTAAAGGATTTGGCTCTTTTAATGCTATTGAAAAAACACTGCTAAGCAATTGAGCAGTTTCTAGCGGCATTTTTACTATGTGCTTATCGCATAACATTTGTGCTGCAGTTACAGGATTTTCGTCTAATATAAAGATATTCATCTAAGCACCCAGAGATAGAATTTTTGCGTAGTATTTATTTCAATAAACCCTAAAATATCATTCAGAAAATGGATAAAACTCAGTTAAAAAAATTATACACAATTCCGAGGAACCTTTTCAAGCTACAATGAACGTATAGCTACCACTCTAGCAATATTATTTCTCACCCACTGAAGATATTGCACGGTACTGTCTACTTGATCGTCGTGACGGATTTCTGGAAACATTAAAATCTCATACTCAAAGTCGCTAAGCCATACTGCTTGGTTAGGGAGAAAAACCCGCTCAGATTCTATAATTGGGACAATTCGGTGAAATCGAGTTAATTTGTCATCATGTGGTACTATTTGAATAATAGGTAAATCACTGTTTTTCCTGAGCTCCTGAACCAATTGCTGACCGCTTGCTTTTGCTTCGATTAAAATTGCGTGTGGCTTCCACCTTGCAGCCAGCGACAGAACTTTCTCTTTAAGTTTTGGATATTCAAGTTTTGCGCGATATACATCGAGTAAATAGAATGTATTATCTACTTTTGTCCAGGTAGTGCAGACACTAAAGTCACTTGTATTGTTTGTTGAAATTGCAGTATCCCAACTTTGTGTTACATGCAAGAGGCTATCAGGAAAATTTTTATAGCGCTTCAACCACTCTCGTTTAATTATAGCACTTGAAAGTGGTAGAGGGTTTTGTTGGTATTGAGCAGCAAAACCATAACTCCCAAGTTCAGCTTTTATCATCTCAATTTCTTCTTTTCCTTCAGTTAGGGAATACAACAATTGACCTTCTTTTCTTGAGTATATTTCCTGTTCATGCTCTGGAATATGATTATTAACTGAATAAATAATCTCCTTATCTTCAGCTATTATTGGTAAACAGACATGATGCCATATGTTTCTTGGTTTACAGAGGAGGTGACCAGTTAAATCTTCTAAATGGAGTCTGTGCATCACAAGAACGATAACTCCTTTTTTTCTGTCGTTGAGCCTGGTTACTAAAGCCTGATCAAACCAGTTTGCAGCACGCTTTCTAAATGTTTCGCTCAAAGCTTGTGCGGGACTTAGTGGATCATCCACGATAATGAAATCTCCACCTTCACCGGTTAATGTTCCCCCAACTGATGTTGCAATCCTACATCCTCTTTGCACTGTTTGAAATTTATATTTAGTGTTTTGATCTTTGCATAATTCTACTTTCGGAAATAGCTCTCTATACCAATCAGATTGCATTATGCACCTGGTATCGAGTGAGTGCTTTTCGCTGAGGAGCCGAGAATAACTTGCAACTATTATTCTTGCAGTTGGCTGATTTCCGAGTATCCATGCGGGCCATGCAACACTTACACAAATAGACTTCATTGAACGCGGAGGCATATTGAATATTATTCTTTTCACTTCACCTGAACTTGCCGCTTCAAGCCTATCCGCTATGACTTTTATATATTGATAATCATTATACTCACACCCCGGTACTACCGTTTGAAAGCATAATTCAATGAATTTTAAAAAGTTTATATTGTTCATAAAATTGAGATTTTGTTGATTTTTTAAGATTTTTTTGTATAATTATAGTGAGAGTTAAAATATGAAAGAAACAAGAGAGCAAACTGAGAGAGAATTTATAAAAACTCAAAACGGGATAAAAATAGAGACAATTACGCTTCTTGGTAAAAATCAAAACAATAATCGAGGTGAAAAACATCTGATATACTTTATTGGTGGAAATAGAGCGTTAAGCCCTGGTAAAGATTATTCCCAAAATTGGAATTGGGCCACAGAGCAATGTACATCTTTTTAATTATCCTGGACTTGGTTTAAGTAAAAACAGTTCATTGATACGTAGCAATAGAGTTAAATCTGGTATAGCAGTTGTAACTAACTTATTGGAAAAAGGTATAAAGCCAGATGATATCATATTGTTTGGAGACTGCCTAGGTGGACATGTGGCTGCAGAGGTTCATAAAAATTTTAAGTATAAGGATATACATTTAAGATGCATCGTTAGCAATGCTGCAAGTTCACTTAAACAAGCTTCTCTTTATTATTTTGGATTCATAGCAAAATTAAAAATTTTTCTTGCTCCGATAATCAAATTGGTACTAAAGATTTTTGGCTGCCACTGGAAGACATATAAAATCGTAAATTCAATTACTCCTTATACAATGTACTTTAATCGAGAGGGAGATAAAACGATAAAACAGCCAGCGCAACTTGCAACAGAAATAGAAAAAATAGATCAAAGCGGTAGAAGAAAAGATTACCAAAAAAAAGAAGTATTTGAAGATTTTGAGGAATATGAAGAATTTTTCAAGCAGTATACAATATTAAGAAAAAATGATGAATATATTGATCCTAAAAAAGCTGAGAAAGATATACATAAATTGCCAATTACGTGCTTAAAATCTTCCAACAAAACTGATTACACTTTTCCTGAGCTGATTAATTTATATATTCAAGCGACAGATGAATATTTTTCTAAACATGGCTCACTAAATAATGAAGAGAAAGTTAAAGCATTTAAAGAAAGTAAATTTTATAAAGATTTTTCAAGCTGTAAAAATTCAAAGGACTTTTTGCATAATTACATGAAGAAGCAAGAGATGTCATTTCAGCATGTGACAATAGAATCTGGGGAAAAAAGACCTTTCTTAACAAGTCAAAGAAGTCTAGGGTAGCGAGCTTTAAACTTTTGACGCATATGCTTTTTTCAACATTTTAGCCATCTGTATCTGTTCAGATGCATGCAAATATTGAAACCAGTGTTTCTTTTCTTGTCATCCGAGTACTGGGATCCAGAAGAATGAATTGTGAACAAATAGCTATACGATATTTTCAATGAAGTTACAAAAAAGCTGGATTCCACACTGGAATGACACCGTCATAAACTGCTAGGCCTTCATAATGTCATTCCAGTCCTCATAGTGTTTATCCCGGCCTTCATAATTTCATCCCAGTGTCCTCTTTCTCTTATCATCCCAGTACTTGATACTGGGATCCAGATGCATGGCTAATGCTGAAACCAATACTCCCTTTTCTTGTCATACGAGTACTGGGACCCAGAAGACTCAGGTAATAAGAACTAGATTCCAGCGCCACGCGCTGGAATGACACCGTCATAAACTGCTAGGTCTTCATAATATCATACCAGTACTGGTATCCAACTAAATTGGTGAACACTTTACAGCATTTTTGATAGAAAGAACTAGATGCCAGTGTCAAGCACTGACCCATTTTTTCCTTAAGTTTTTGCAGCTTGTGTTCTATTACAAAACCACTGCGTTACTAACGAGCGGCAAAATGGTAGCGAATCTAAACTAAAAAAATACATTTTTACACTGCTTGAAAGTCTACTCGATTCAATTTTAAAAACAATTATTGAAACAATTATAATATACTTTGTGCGTGGTTAAGATAGCTCTGGAATAGTATAAAGAACTATGTCATCATTGAAGAGAAATTCATCTGTTGTTTTGTACTCTTTATTAATTTTATAAGAATCATAAACATCGTAATCTTCTTTTGTATGGTAATCACAATATTGAAACTTACCCTCTTTATTGAAAAAGCCAAATTGATCAATTAATGTAGCCATTTTCTCACGTTTTGCTAATTCAAATACATCAGCTGGGCAGTGGCCTGAAGAATCTTGATTAGTAGTTCCTTTTGCAATAAAAAAAGATGGTTTATCGTTAAGTAACTTGCAGAAATTTGGCTTATATCCCTTTTTCATATAGTTTAAACTTGTATACTGGTATTCATCTGGAACATTTGAGTATTGAGAATCATACTTTTTATGTTCAAAAAACTCATTACCTAAGAAATTACAAAATGTTAATTTATAATCATCATTATTACTAGACTTAACGACTTTAAGATAATGAAAGTTTCTAGGAATTTTTATCTCTTCTTCTGTAACGTGATTATGTATGACCAATTGGTCATCAAGCATGCAGTAACCTATTTTTGGTAAAGTAGCTACAAGCTTACCGTTTAACATGATATCTGCTTGATAGATATTATCCGATAATTCTTTTCCCTTTTGCAAAGTAAAATTCTGCCCTGCCTTAGCTGGTGCACTGCATTGCTCAGTTTTAGTTAAGTTTTTTATTATTGTTGATATCTCACTAATTTCTAATATATCATGCTCATTTTTTGTGTATTGATACTTATAGCAACTACCATCTTCACATACTGGAAGACATTTTCCTTCTTCATCTGATATATAGATATAATCACCTTCTATTGTAAAATAAAGTCCACCTTTTTCTTCTTGAATTTTTTGTAGTACTGGGTCATTTTCATCGTTAAAATTGATAAAATTGAGTACTCCAGTTATATCTCTACCAGACAATTTGAGGCCAAAGTTAGGACTATCTTTTATGTTGTAAAGCGAAATCAAGATAGGTTTTGATTCAAGCTTTTCTATAATATTGTTTCTATTTGTACTTATTATAGCTTCTTGTTCTACAATAAGATCCTCTTTAATAGAGTTTCCACTTTCATCAGATCTTTCTGCCTGCAGGGGTAAGTTTTCTTCATATAAAGATATTTTATCTCCCTGCTTCTTTAACTTCAAACCATTAATATTCTCTACTTTAATTGTACCAATATGTGAATTGATAACCTTACTATTTTTGTTTAATATATAATATTCAGCAGGAAGTTTAATCAATTTTTTATAGAGCGGATTTTTATCCTCTATTTTAAATATATGTTTTTCCATGATATTACCTTAAATAACCAACAACTTGCTGATTAATGGCACTTAGGCTACTAGGAGGAGAGACATAACTCATAAAACTCCTTGGCTGCTCATTATCTGCCACTATTTTTTCAGTATTAACGAAAGCTCTTTGCTGCTCATTTAATCTTTTTTCCATATGATCTTTGAAAGTAGCCAAACATTTACTAGTTTGTTTGTAATCAGGTAATGATTTTTTCGCAGCTACACACAAGAACTTCAACAACTCATTATGATTTTCATCATTAAGTAATGACTTATTGATAATGGTTGACTGCAGTTCTACTGGATTAAAATTTAGACTTTTCTTTGAAATGCCGCATTTCACAGCTGTTTCTCCTAATACTTCTTCAAATTTTTTTACAATATCTACTGCATCTATTATTTTTGTCACTCGATTAAGCTCCTCTATTTCATTTTTTACTTTATATTTGTCCTGTCCTACCGCAGGGTAAAAGAAATTTATTACTTGAGATATAAATGAAGTTGGTCTGCTTGCTCCGCTTGTCACTGATGATTTTTTAGTTTCCCTCCTTCTTCTGCGTGCACTACAAACTTGATCTGCAGGATTTGTTGTACAAAACATATCTCTTACGCTACTATGCAATGCTTCCGCATTTTCTGCGGATTGAAGTGCTTGATCAGCAGAATCTTCAGCTTCTCCTGTAAGATTCACTGTTTGATTGTGTAGTATTTTAACCTTATCTTCCGTATCTTTAGCTTGTTTGGCAAAACCTTCTGAAGCATTTTTAGCTGCCTCTGCTGCTTTTTTAGCATCCAGAGTTTCATTTTTTGCTTTTCTTATCTCACGTAAAAACTGATCAGCTAATGTAGCACCTATTCCATCTTCTCCCTTGGAACCTGGCAATCCATTCGCACCTGGAGCTCCGGTATCTCCTTTTGGACCTTGTGGACCTGGCATACCCTTAAGACCAGATCTACCAACTTGACCTTTAGGTCCTTGCAAACCTATCTCTCCCTTAGGTCCTTGCAACCCATTCGCACCTGGTTCTCCTTTGTCACCTTTAGAACCTATCTCTCCTTTCTCACCCATATCACCTTTTATTCCCATGGCTCCGTCTAATCCTTTAGGACCTATATCTCCCTTTGTTCCATTTATACCTGGCTCACCTTTTATACCTTGAGGTCCTATATCTCCTTTTAATCCTTCTATACCCGGCTCACCCTTGTTACCTGTAAGACCTTGCGTACCATTGAAGCCCCTCAGACCTGGCTCTCCCTTAGGACCTTCTGGACCTTGCAATCCATTTGCACCTGGTTCTCCTTTCTCACCCATATCACCTTTTATTCCCATGGCTCCGTCTAATCCTTTAGGACCTATATCTCCCTTTGTTCCATTTATACCTGGCTCACCTTTTATACCTTGAGGTCCTATATCTCCTTTTAATCCTTCTATACCGGGCTCACCCTTGTTGCCTGTAAGACCTTGTGTACCATTGAAGCCCCTCATACCTGGCTCTCCCTTAGGACCTTCTGGACCTTGCAACCCATTCGTGCCTGGTTTTCCTTTGTCACCTTTAGAACCTATCTCTCCTTTCTCACCCATATCACCTTTTATTCCCATGGCTCCGTCTAATCCTTTAGGACCAATATCTCCCTTTGTTCCATTTATACCTGGCTCACCTTTTATACCTTGAGGTCCTATATCTCCTTTTAATCCTTCTATACCCGGCTCACCCTTGTTACCTGTAAGACCTTGTGTACCATTGAAGCCCCTCATACCTGGCTCTCCCTTAGGACCTTCTGGACCTTGCAACCCATTCGTGCCTGGTTTTCCTTTGTCACCTTTGGAACCTATCTCTCCTTTCTCACCCATATCACCTTTTATTCCCATGGCTCCGTCTAATCCTTTAGGACCTATATCTCCTTTTTCTCCCTTTGGACCTTGGACTTCTCCTGGATTTTTCCTTAGTTCTTCTGCAATGCTTTGTGTTAGCTCGGTATTATTTGCAAGGTTTTCTACTAATGTATGATTAGAATCACTTAGTAACACATCTGCTAGCTCTTCCATTCTGTTATCAGCTAATGCAATGGCTATTCCTGTTTGAATATCTTGATTACTAATAATTCTTCCTGCAACTTGCTTCTCTAATACTAAATCTCCGCCTTGGTCACGATATTCAAGCACCTGATTAGCAATAGTGCCATTATTAATTAATTTTTGTGCAACTTCTTCAGGACTTGCATCTCTACCTTTATCACCTTTAGACCCAGTATCTCCTTTGTCACCTTTAGAACCTATCTTTCCTTTCTCACCCATATCACCTTTTATTCCCATGGCTCCGTCTAATCCTTTAGGACCAATATCTCCCTTTGTTCCATTTATACCTGGCTCACCTTTTATGCCTGGCTCACCTTTTATGCCTGGCTCTCCCTTAGGACCTTGTGCACCTGGCAATCCATCTGTTCCGGTATCTCCTTTATCACCTTTAGAACCAGTATCTCCTTTGGGACCTTTTATCTTTCCTGGATTTTGTCTCAATTCTTCTGCTATTCCTTCACGTAAGACTGGATCATTTACCAGCACTTTTTTATCTTGATCATCTTTTGCTTCTAGTACTGCTCTTCCTAATTCACCTACTTTTTGAGTGTCAAAGAACTGATGAACAATATTTTCAACTATTGTTTTTGCTGCATTCACATCGCCTTTTAATTTGGCATACTCAAGCAAATACTCAACTAATTTTTCCTTGTCTATTTCTTGCTTCACGATTTCTAGAGCCTTTGGCTGATTATTTAAATCACTATGAAGCAGAAGATACTTAGCAAGTGCCCAATCGCTCACCTTACCTTTTATAAGATTGTGAGCTTCTATCTCGCTCATACTGCTTCTATCAACAAGTAGTTTAGCAAGCTTTTCTGCAAATTTTTCATATTTTTGGAAGGCTATAGGATCGGGATTATTTTTCTTTGTGGCATCGCTTGTTATCTTACTCACAGTATCTTTTATAATGTTTTTTGCTTCCTCTAAAGAAAGTTTACTTACTACTCCTTCAGTAAGTTTTGCTACATCAATTTTATTCACAAGTTCCTGCGAATTAAGATTAATTTTACCGGCAATCTGAGTTGCAAGATTTTCACCTTTGATACCATTTGCGTTAAGAACTGCTTCTCCTAGCTCAGCTTTTTTACTGGTAACTAATTCAGTTGCAATTTCTATAGCACTTGAGGCATCTCCCTTCTCACCTTTTGAGCCAGTATTTCCTTTAGAACCTTCTGGACCAGGAAAACCTCGGTCACCCTTATTACCTTTGGGACCTTGTTCGCCCTTTAACCCCCGTTGACCGTTACGACCTGGTTCGCCCTTTTGGCCTGGAGGACCTTGTACGCCTTTAACTAACGCTTTTAAAGAATCTTCTCGCTTTACACGCTCACCAAAAAGATGTGCTATTCTTTCTGAAAATCCCATGGAATTACTCTGATCTTCTTCCATTATAGCTGCTGCTAAAGGATATAGATGGGCTCTGTTAGAAGAAAATTCGGTAACAACTTGACTAATACTTGGAGTTACTCCATTAGTGCCTTGATTCCCTTTTTCTCCTTTAGGGCCTTGATCGCCTTTTGATCCATGCGCACCTGACGATCCAGTATCTCCCTTGTTACCTTGAGGACCAGGCGCTCCATCGAAGCCTCTATCACCTTTTTGTCCCCTTTCACCTGGCTCACCTTTAGGACCTTGTACACCAGTACGTTCTAATCTGTCTATTCTGCGTTTTAAAAGTTCAATTTCTGTTTCTAAATTTATATGTTCTTGAATATTCACATCAACCTCCAAAAAGTTATCAAAATTTTCTAAGTTATAATAATAAGGATATGGACCTGGTCTATTGTCGTGCTCATACCCAAAAGAATTAGTGTTAAAATTATAAAAATTTTTGCATGTGCTATTTTCATACGATATGCAACCAACATAACTATTGCCTAACTTTTTTACTGCGAAATAGGTATCTTGTGCTTTCAAGCTCTCCATTTCATGAAAAGGGAATAACTCGAATGTATTGCTTATACGAGTAAATGCTGAAAGGATATCATTCAATATGCCAACTTTTCCACCAGTTAAATTATATACCTGAGCGCTCCTATATAATTTGTATATATTTCTTGATTCTTTAAACAAATAGTCTCCTATTTTTATTTTGAGTCTTTTATCAGGTGAACTTTTAAGATCTTCCAAAATAAGACTGACATTTTCGCTACTAATTATGTCTTTTGGATCTATTAAAACCTTCCTGTTTTCTAGCAGTTCATAATAAATACTACAGCTTTCACGATTATATGCGTTAACATAGAAACCATCTGTGTAACCATGAGGTATACGATCAATAGTATCTATCATAGTATTTTTGCCATCATAGTAATAATAATAAGGTTGATCAGAGGTAGTAACTAAAGCGAATTTGTAATCATTTCCTACCCTTTCTAGCTTTAATTGTGGCCATTCAGATAAGTCGTTTAGTATACTTGCCACGTCATGCTTCAAATCCCAAATTTGAAAACTCAGGCCAATATTGTTGTCGATGATAATGTAAGATACACTAGGCAGGCTAAATGTTGTTTTGTTATTTAATCTTATTTGTGCAGGTACCCTACGACCAATTCTATTATTACAATCGTTTTGTGGAATATCTTCTTTTTCTAGTTTAAAACGCATCTCCACCTCCCTTTGCGATTAGATATAGTTAATTTATGGGTATTAATTATTGATTAATAATGATGATAAGTAAATATGATTATGCTTTATACTAATTTACTTATAAACTAATTTGTGAAAGAAAGTTATTTTTTGACAACTGAGCACAAAAATGCTTTATATTATCCAATTTCTTACTACTATAGCTCTTTCATCTGATAGATGATGTCGTTCCAGTTCTTCCATAATCTCGCTGGAAACGTTTTCAGTATAGGAATAAATTCTATTAATCTATAGAAACAGCCTTATCCTCAGGATAAAGAAGCTAGTTAAATTTGTCAAGCAATTTTTTCATGACCAGCTAGATAAATAGCTACTTCTTCAATTTGATTGAGGTAAAAAATTGATTGCCGTTGCGGTAAATAAGCAACATTACTGAATCTTTGCCGTCTTTCTTTACTGCTGAATCAATTTGTTTTTGAAAATCATTAGTATTTTCAATATCGATTCCATCTAGTTGAATAATTATATCACCTTTCTTAATAACACGTAGTGTAGAATTACTACTACTATCTACACTAGTAACTACTACACCCTTTGTGGGTGCATTATTTTTTAGTTCTTTTGGCAAATTTGAAACGGTTAAACCACTTATATAACTAGATGTTGATTTATTTTCTTCTTGATTATTACCTGAATCATCATTTGTAGATTCCTCGATTGCAACCTTGATATTGACTTCTTTACCTTTTCTAAGTAACTTAACCTGTACTTTCTTTCCGGGCTCAGTTCGTGAAACCATATGAGGTAATTGCGTCATTCTATCAATTTTTTTGCCGTCAAACTCTAATAGTATATCACCTACTTTGATTCCTCCTTTCTCTGCAGGACTGCCCTTTACTACGCTTGCAACTAATGCACCTTTGATATCTTTTAAACCCAAGGATTCAGCAAATTCTTTTGTTATAGGCTGAACTTGCACGCCAAGCCAACCATGTTTTATTTTTTTACCACTTTTTAATGTGTCAATAATTGAAATAGCTAGATTAGATGGTATAGCAAAGCCTATACCCACGTTACCGCCAGACTCAGATGGGGAATAAATAGCAGTATTAATGCCTATAACTTTTCCATTTAGATGAAATAGTGGTCCCCCTGAGTTACCTCTATTAATTGCAGCATCAGTTTGAATAAATTCATTCATAGTACCAATACTAATGTCTCTAGATCTTGCAGACACAATTCCTGTACTTACAGAGCCACCTAAACCAAAAGGGTTGCCTATTGCAATAACTGTATCACCAACTCTTGCTTTATCAGAATTACCAAATTCAACAAAAGGAAGATCTTTATCAGAATTAATCTTAAGCACAGCAAGATCAGTTTTTGCATCATAGCCTAAAACTTCTGCTTTGAAATAAGTATTATCGTTCATAGTAACTGTAATATCTTGGGCATTTTTAATAACGTGATAGTTGGTTACTATGGTTCCACTTTTATCTATAATAAATCCAGACCCAAGTAACGTCACTTCTCTATTAATGCTAGGAGCTCTATCGAAAAATTGATCAAAATGCTCGAAAAATTCTCTAAAGTCATCAAAGAAATTATTTCTTGGCGTAAAGGGAATTTTAGTTCTACTGTTATTTTCTTGCTTAACTATTTGCTCACTTGAAATATTTACAACTGCGGGAATAAGTTCTTCCACTATATCAGCAAGCCCTTTATTACAACTACATACAGGATCTGCAACTGTTTTTGCAAACAGATTAGCATATGAAGCAAATGAAATTAAAAAATATGCAAATATAGATAAAATAAATGCTTTACTTTTCATAAACTATTTCCATCCCTTGTTCAAAATATCTAAGAAATTATTATTTGGTGAAAGCACAAATTTAGTATTACCCTCAGCAAATGATTTACTGTAAGCTTTCATAGAGCGATAAAAGTTAAAAAACTCTTCATCAACCTTGAATGCCTCATTATAGATTCTAGTTGCTTCAGCATAACCACGGCCTCTTATTTCATGTGATTCTTTTACTGCACTAGAGACAATTCCCCTTTTTAATTTATCAGCTTTTGATCTAATTTCTTGTCCAGCTTGTTCTCCTTCTGCTCTAATTTCTTTTGCTTCCTTTTCTCTTTCAGTTTGCATGCGGCGGAATATTGCAGAACTATTTTCTTCTGGTAGATCTGCTCTCTTAATTCTTACATCTACTATCTCTATGCCAAATTTTCCAGCTTCAGAATAAACTCCACGTTGAATTAATTGCATAACTTCTGATCTCTTTTCATTCAATAAACTAATTAATGAAAATCTTCCTATATTCTCCCTTATGTGAGCTTCTATGACAGGATATAATCTTCTAACTAGCCCTGATTCATTTTTCACAGTCTGATAAAAAGTGATAGGATCTATTATTTTATATTTTGCATAAGCATCTACTATAATACGCTTTTGATCTGCAGTTATCACTTCCCTTGGAGTTTTATCAGGACTTAGATCTAAAATTCTCTTATCAAGAAATTCTACGTTATTTATAAATGGCAATTTAAAATATAAACCACTGTCCCTAACATCTTTTACGACTTTACCGAGTTGTATAACTATTGCTTGTTTTGTTTCTTGAACAACAAAGATTGAATTAGATAATGCAATCAATAATGCAACAAATACAAAAGCAAAAACAATTTTAATATTACTACTCATGACTATTTTCCTAGATTTGTAAGAGGTAAATAAGAGAACATACCTTTCAGATCGTCTGTTATAACAAATTTATCTACCTTGCTAAAAATATTTTCCATAGTTTCAAGATAAATACGATTCTTAACAAGAGAAGGATTTTGTCTATATTCTTCATAAAGAGATAAAAAGCGATTTGCATTACCTTTCGCTTCATTTATTATTTCGTTCTCATATGCTTCTGCATCTAATTTTATCTTTATTGCTTCACCTTTTGCACGAGGTATAATATCATTACTGTAAGCATATGCTTCGTTTATAGTACGCTCCTTATCTGCACGAGCACTTTGTACATCCCTAAATGAGCTAATCACTTTTTCTGGTGGGTCAATTTTTTTCATTTGAACAGATAAAATTTCTATACCCATTTGATATCCATCAAGAATCTGTTGCAATAAAATTCTAGTATCTCTGGAGATTTCAGCCCTACCTTGACCTTCGAGTGCAAAAGAGATCGTATTTTTACCTATTATTTCTCTCATAGCACTTTCAGCAGCATTTTTAACGCTGAAACCAGGTTTATAATCCCGCACTTTGAATAAATAATCTTTGGCATCTCTAACTCGCCACTGGACCTCAAAGTTAACGTTGACTATATTCTCATCTCCGGTAAGCATCACTCCTTCACCACGATCTGTATCTCGCCCATAAGAGCTGCTTATCCCAATTTCTTCACGATTTACTTCTTTAACATTCACTTTAAAAACCTTACCAATAGGGTAGGGAAAGTGATAACGCAAACCAGATGTTTCTGTATTGGAATATTTGCCAAAAGTAAGTTCTATACCTTCCTCACTCGGATGGACAATATAGAAACCAGTACAAAAATAAAACAACAAAACAATAAAAATGATGAAATAAGGTTTTTTCCCTCTATTTCTGGTTAAGCCATTAAAAAAGCATCTTATATCAGACACAGCTTTACTTAAAATATCTTCATTACTTGAACCTGACGGTTTCTTTCCAAGATTCCAAGGATTACGCTCATCCATAAAAATTATTAATTGTATAACTAATACGCTGATATTACTTAATCTTATCAAAAAATGCAAAACTATTTTGTTTGCAGATTAATGATCGGAGTGAAGGATGTGATCATACACTTCCTTTTTCTCTATATGATATGGTCAATTCTACAGAATTTCTGGCTTTTTTTGAATTCTTTATTGTCGTTTTTGATAAGTATCTTTAGTTGTATATTAATTATTAACATAAAAGACAATGCCTGGGATTTAGGAAACTTAATTTTAATCAAGTAGCTGCATAATAAATCATCGTCAAGTAATAGAATGACATTATCTACTATACAAATTACCTGCAAATTGCAATGTTCGAACAATTGTGTATCTGAGTTTTGAGATGACGAAACTAGGGTTGTATAATCTATACACATTTGTGACAATTTCTTACCTTCGCTCAAATAACTTTTCAATATCGCTTAATTTCATTTCTATATAGGTTGGTCTTCCGTGATTGCATTGTCCAGAATATGGTGTTTTTTCTATTTGCCTCAACAACTCATTCATCTCCTCTAATTTCATCTTTCTGCCTGCTCTTATTGATCCATAACAAGCAATTGTGGCTAGTATTTTATTCACCTTATCCTCTATAGGTAATATATCTTCTATTTCTGTTAGTCTATCCACTATATCAATGAGCATTCTCTTTGTGTCTACTGTTCCTAAGATTGCAGGCACTTCTTTTACTATGATCTTATTTTCTGATTTAATTTCAATCTCAAAACCCATCTCAAAAAGTTTATCTTTATAAGTTTTAATCATCTCCATTCCAGCTTGATTTTTGATTTCAACCATTTCAGGCAAAAGAAGTTTTTGTCTTTTTATACTTGATTTCTCCTTTAAGCACTCGTATACTAGTCTTTCATGGGCTGCATGCTGATCTACTATAATTAGTTTGTCTCTTACCTCGGCAATAATATAAGTATTGTAGATTTGACAGTGTGCAAACCCAAGTGGATAGTCCCTTATTAGATCGATTTGTTTCTTTTCCAAAATTGTAGTTTCCGCTCGCGGAGGAGATTTTTGCATACCAGTATAATCAAACGATTTTGAATGTTCTGATAAGCTTTTTGTCTCTATATTTGGAGAAGTAAATTCTCTCATTAACTGGTTTTCAAAAGGATCAGACCTTCTTCCATAAAATTCATTTTTAAGACTAGACCTACTAAAAGGATCTGATGATAGATGATTCCTTGTTATCTCAGTCTGGCTCACCACAGTTTCTGCAAGATCTATTCTCTTTGATAATACTTTTATTAGCCCTCTTCTCACTATTTCATATATTAGCCTCTTGTTCTGAAACCTTACCTCTGATTTATTTGGATGCACATTTACATCTACTTGATCATACGGTATCTCTAAGTGCAACGCTGCAAAGGGATATCTATTGCTTGGAATAAGGTCGTGATACGCATAACGAATTGCACCAATAAGTAGATTATCTTTAATTGGTCTACCATTAACAAATGTATAGATCTGAGTTGAATTGCTACGATTGACAGTAGGTTTGCAGATATATCCTGTAAGCCTAATACTGTCTTCTTCTTCAAGAATTTCAAGAGAGTTTTCATGAAATTCTTCTTCTACTTCGCATAGCCTGCTAAATAATGAGTTCTGCTTAGCATACTTAAGAAGCTTCTTATTATCGGAGATAAGAGTAAACTCAATTCCATAATTGATCATTGCTAAGTTGTTTACAATATCAACAATGCTTTGTGTTTCTGCCCTTTCGGTTTTGAGAAATTTTAGTCTATTTGGTGTGGCAAAAAATAAATCTCGTACTTCAATATATGTTCCTATCGATAAAGGATAAGGAATAAGCTCTCCTATTTTTTCTCCCCCCTCATACCTTATAGACCATGCTTGATCTGCTTTGCTTGCCTTAGATGATAATTTTATTCTGCTTACTGCTGCAATTGAAGGCAAAGCTTCTCCTCTAAAGCCAAGATGCTTGATCTCTATCAATTCACTGTCACTCAATTTTGAAGTAGCATGGCGCATAAACGCAAGTTCTAAATCATCCTTTTTTACTCCGCTACCATCATCGATTACAGTAATGAGGTTACGCCCACCACTTTCTATCTTAATTTCTATCTCTGAGCTTCTGGCATCTATTGCATTTTCCACTAATTCCTTTACCACACTTGCAGGCCTTTCTATTACCTCTCCTGCTGCTATACGATTTATGGTTTTTGTATCTAAAAGAACTATTGCCATTATAATGTTGGTTTTTCTTTTACTGCTTTAGTTTGCCCCTCTCTCCATTTTTTTAATCTATCTGCAATTTCACTATTAGAAATCGACAATATAGATGCAGCGGTAATAGCGGCATTGCATGCTCCACTCTCTCCTATAGACATTGTTGCAACTGGAACACCTTTTGGCATCTGCACTATAGATAATAGACTATCTAGCCCATTTAATTGCTTGCTATGCACAGGAATACCGATAACAGGTAAATAAGTAAGCGATGCAGTCATACCAGGTAAATGAGCCGCTCCTCCCGCACCAGCTATAATAACCTTAAAGCCTTTTTCTTGAGCAGACTTAGTAAAATTAAAGAGTCTCTCTGGTGTTCTGTGTGCGGATATTATAAATACATCATGTGAAATTCCCAATTCTTTTAATAGGTTAATAGCATGCACCATAGTGCCATAATCCGACTCGCTTCCCATAATTACAGCAACATCCTTTTTCATTTTTTCTGTATTAGACATGATTTTATTTACTAACCAAATAGTATTTCAGAAGCAACAGATATTTAAATTAAATTACGAATATGATATAGCATTCTTATTAAATAGAAACTTTAAAAATTGAAATGAATCCCTATATTAAAATATAGAGGTATAAATTTCGGATATAAGGGTCTATTCATAATCTTTTTAGAAGCAAAGCGGTGGAAGCAAGAAGACGATTTGTAAGCTAGTATTGAATTTTGCTTATCACAATTGTCTACACTTTTCTATAAGAGTATTAGAGACTTACCTTTTGACAATACGGCAAAGATTTCTACAGTTACATCCTTTTATTTGTTTCTTTGCAATTACTTTTTTATATATATTTCAAAACACTTTCTTTACTTCCGCTATGTTTTTTACTTCATTTATTAAAATAATCTTGCCATTTTGAAAACATTGTTGATTCACTGAAGCCACTTTTTAGGACCTGTAACACTATGTAAAATATATCCTAAATCTTCTTGATTTTGTTTCTTTCTACAGAACTCTACTCAGTTTTTCTCCTACTCATCTTGCTCTGTTTTCATAATTTACATACTCTATCTCCGGTTTATTCCTTTCTTGAGATCATGTACAGTCTCTAAAACGAGTTTGTAAAATGATTATTTCTGTATTTTAAACTTTGCAATTTCAACTTATTCTCTTTAATAGTAAGTTTTTTACAAAATAATAGTTTGAAATTACTAGTATTTTGATAAAAATTATAGTCAATTTAAAATTTTGAGTATCAGATAGTTATTGACAAGTTATATACTATTAATATATTGGTATATTAAATATTATGATATAATATTTAATAAAGCTAGTTGGTATGTGAGAGTAAAAATTATGGAAACAATATCATTAAACAATCTGGATAGTGAAGCAATAAAAAAAAAATTGCTGAGCATAATAAGTAAAATTATAGGAAAAAATACTTGGACTCAAGCTTGTGCGGCTGAGAAACTTGGTATTGATCAACCAAAGGTGTCACAAATTAAAAGTGGTAAGATAAGTGGTTTTTCTTTAGAGAGACTGTTAGGTTTTTTGAAAAAGCTTGATCATGAAATAACAATTACAATAACAGAAAATCAATCAGTAAAAGCTAAAGAAGAAAAAGTAGAATGTAGAATTGGATCTCAATAGATCTGAAGTTGACATCTTATTTTTTGTGATATAGTATAAAGCTTATCAAGGTGGTATTTTATGGTTGAGTCTATTGTAGAAAAGTGTGTAGAACAGGTACACAACCGTTTTAAATTGGTTCTGCTAGCAAGTCAAAGAACGCATGATTTGAGTACAGGGGCAAGCGATCCCGTTGAAATGGTTAAGTTTAAAGATCATAAGGATACGATAGTTTCTTTATATGAAATAGCAGAAAAGAAGGTGAATACTCATGAGTTGTTTAACCTTTTGGTGAAAAGGTGCAAGGAGCACATGAAAGGAAACACAGATAATACTTATATTAATAGTCCAAGTAAGCTAGCAAATTTGTTAAATTTTTCTGATCATCAACTTAACACAAGTCTGGATGTAAGTCAAGAAAGCCACGATGATGAAATAGATGATCAAGATAGTGGTGAAGAAGTACCGATTTAGAAATCTACAGAGGTTATAATAGTTTATAAATGATTAGTATTGCTATCTATGTGCTTTTGTTCTGTATGAGTGTAATGTTATGTTGTATAGTATTTAGGTCAAGTGACGTTTACAATAAGATTTTAGCATTCAATAATTTATCAACACAATTAGTTTTACTCATAACAGCAATATCGATTGTTCTGAATGATTTTTTTTTAATTGATATAGCATTACTATATGCTAGCATCAGCTTTATATCAACTATAGCGCTAATGAGATTAATGTTGTTTTGATAATTTATGGTAGCATCCATTCTCATATTTTTAGGTGTTTGTTTAATAGTCATTTCAAGCGTAGGAGTAGTAGTATTTCCTGATTTCTATACTAGACTACATGCTGCAGGTATTGCAGATTCTAGTGGCGCAATGTTGTTGTTGATTGGTTTTTCTTGGCAAAATGAATTTTCAATCAATACTATTAAAGTTATATTATTGATTTTTATAATATGGATAGCCAATTCAACTAACAGTTATATTTTAGCGCGTACTTATTATAAAAGTAAAGACTATTAAAGAAGGTTAAGATGCTAGAAATACTGAATCTAATATTACTTTTGCTGTTACTCACGGTTACAGTTTTTATAGTTCTTTCGAAACATTTGGTTGTAAGTGCTGTTCTAATGTGTGTATTTAGTTCACTTATTGCACTTATGTACTTGATTATGAATGCGCCAGATGTTGCAATTACTGAAGCTTCTGTTGGTGCAGGATTGAGCACAGTCTTTACGTTTGCAGCACTCTCTTTGGTAAAGAATTACAAAGCAAATTTATCTCATAGCCCCACAACACTTTTTTTTATGTTATTTTTGACTGCATGTTTATCATACTTTATGATTCAATTACCAGATTTTGGCAGTCATAATGCTCCAGTTCACTTGCACGTTGCTCCTTATTATGTAGAAAATACTGAAAAAGCTATTGGTATTCCTAATATAGTGACAGCTGTTTTAGCAAGCTTTCGTGGCTATGACACATTTGGAGAAACTATAGTAGTTTTTACTGCTGCACTTTGTATAATGTTAATATTAGAAGAGAAAGAAAGTGATTAAAGATCCGGTATTAAGTGCAGTAACATTTTTGATGATACCTTTTATCATTTTTTTTGGTTTATACATACAGTTTCATGGTGACTATACTCCAGGTGGAGGTTTTCAGGCGGGAATAATTATTGCTTCTGGGATAATATTATATTCTATGTTATTTGATATACCTACAACTTTAAAAGCAATACCTTACTCTATTATCAAATTTACTAACGTACTAGGTATTTTAACCTATGGAGGAGCTGGTATTATAACAGTTTTATTTGGCCAAAATTTTTTATCCTATAGTATATTGTCAGCTGATAGTAGAACAGGTCAAAAATTGGGTATTTTCTTAGTGGAGCTGGGTGTATTGCTTACCGTCTCTTCTTCCATGTTAATCATATATATAAATTTTGCTCGCAAGAAAAAACAATGACTCTATATAATTATGTAGGCATTACTATATTAATGGTGCTAGGTTTCTATATCATTGTAAATGATAAAAACTTAATCAAAAAAATGATGGGATTAAGTGTCTTACAATCATCTGTTTTGTTGTTTTACATATCTTTAGGGTATGTAAAAAATTCTTTACCTCCTATATTGACTTCAAATTTTCACTTATATACCAATCCTATACCTCACGTCTTAATGCTTACTGCTATAGTGGTTGGAATTGCAACATTTTCAGTTGGATTGTCCATATTAGTAAGAATAGAGAGATTAGTTGATTAAGAAGAATGTGAATAAATTGATAGTATCTTAAACTATATGAAGTAGCAAGTAACTATAAATTAAGAATAAAACTATAAGCTTGCTAATTGTAAGTTTATTTGATAAATAAGAAATAAAATTATAAACTGTAAAGGTAATGATGTCAACTATTAATGGTACGGAAGATAGGAAAAAGATCATCAAAGATCTTGTAACCAAAAGTATAAGAAAGGGCGGTTTTATCACTTTTGATGATATAAATGATAAGTTGTCAGATGAAAATTTTTCAACTGATTTTATAGATGATACTATAGCTTTATTGCAAGACTCTGGAATTAACATACTCGAAAGTAGTGAAGATGAGGAAGAAGCTCCTTCTAATAATGATGGTAATAAGCTTGATGATGATGAGACATCGTTGAATACTACTACAACTTTAGTGCAAAACGATGATCCAGTAAGGATTTATTTACAGGATATGAGCTCTGTAAAGCTTTTGTCACGAGCAGATGAAATTAAGATAGCAAAAAAAATTGAATCTGAAAAGCATAACATGTTACGTGCAATAATTGAAACATCAGTGGCATTCAAAATAATCAAAACATGGCGTGATGATTTAAGTGGTGGAACTTTTTTACTGAGAGAAATTATAAATCTGGATGCAATTTATAACTCTGATTTCAATATGGTAGACAAAGAAGAAAGTGAAGCTGAAGATGTTAGAGATTGTGTTAATGATGAGGAAAAAGGTAATGATGAAAAGGGAAATGAGAGTGAAGACATAAGTTCAGCTAACTTAAATATTTCTGTTCTTGAAATGGAAAGTGATTTATTGCCAAAGGTTATCACGGCATTGGATGAGATCATTGCTTTAACAAATGAAGCATTGGTATTGAAAAAAAATTCTAAAGATTTCTCTAATGAGCTAGAAAATTTATATAATCAAATATGGTCTGTAGCATTACAAATTCAGTTTAGTGATGCTGCTATTACCAGAATTACACAAAAACTTTACGAAATAAATAGACTAATCACGTTTGAAGAAGCTAATCTTATTACTGAAGCTAGAAAGTACGATATTGATAGAGAAAGTTTTTATAATGTTTATGATGATGTGCTTTTAGAGCACGAGTTTAGTGAAATAAGTTTTCTCAAGATTAATGAAAATCAATCTCTTTTTACAGGTGAATTAAAAAATAAATTCTTAAGGTTTATAAACGATAGCTATGAGTATATAGCTAGTGCCTTAAGCAATATTAAGAGTTATGTACAAGGAGATAGAGTTCAGGAGTTTAAGAAGGTAATCAAGAGAATACAGAAACATGAACAAGAAGTCTCTCAAGCAAAGCAAGAAATGATTAAGGCTAATTTAAGGCTGGTGGTTTCGATTGCTAAAAAGTATTCAAAAAGAGGCCTTGATCTGCTTGATTTGATACAAGAAGGTAATATTGGTCTTATGAAGGCTGTGGATAAGTTTGATTACAAACGTGGGTATAAATTTTCGACTTATGGTACTTGGTGGGTAAAACAATCAATCACTAGGGCAATACCTGAACAGTCTAAAGTAGTTAGAATACCAGTACATATGGTGGAAATTATCAGTAAAATCAACAAAGCATTAAGAAAGATGACTCATGAAATGGGTAGAGAGCCTACATTAGAGGAATTGAGTATAGAATTGGCGATGCCGCTAGAAAGAATACGCAAAGTTATGAAGATAGCAAGAGATCCGGTAAGTCTTGAAGCTCCAACAGGAAAGGATGATAGTAGTACCTTCGGTGATTGTATAGAAGATAAGCGAGTTTCTAAACCAGAGGATGCTGCAATACTTGCCGACTTGCGTGGTATTACGACCAATGTTCTTGCAACTTTAACACCAAAAGAAGAAAGAATTCTAAGGATGCGCTTTGGCCTTGGTAAAGATGGAAAGGAGCATACCTTAGAAGAAGTAGGAAAAATTTTTAATGTTACACGTGAAAGAATTAGGCAAATAGAGGCAAAAGCACTACGTAAGTTGAAACATCCAAGCCGTGCTAAAAAACTTAGAGGTTTCTTTTAAGGCAGAAGGGCTGCTCAAAAAATAGGTAAAATTCAGCCAAAGTTCTATAATTTCACCCTATTTTTCTTTTTTTATAGGCTTTATAGAGCAGTATGATTAGATATTGAATGTTATGGCAAATAAAAATAATAACTCTAATTCAAAGTGTAAAAATTTTTGTGTTCTGGGTGATAGTTTATCTGATAATGGTGTAATTATTGAAATTTTAATAACTTATCCTTTGTAAGAAACGTGAAACTTAATGCCCCTTTTTATTAAGGAGGATTTTTAGCAATGGCCTTACTGTTGTTGAATATGTATCAAAGTATTTAGGTTTAGAAGAATTTAAGTCATCATGGAGATGCTCATTTTTTGATCGATACTATGAACAGCAAGGTCATAACTATGCGATTTTATATGCAACAGCATCTGAAATTCTTAACCCTATTTTTTCTTATTTCCTCAATAAATTTCGTTTAGCTGATTAACTAAACGCAGTAATTAAACATCATCCAGACGTAGGTAAAGGAGATTTTATTTTTCATTATAATCGAGGAAATAATATTATGGGTGCCACTGCTTATAACAATGTTAAAGCAGAAAAAGTATTGAAATAAAGCGGTTAGTGAAATATGTAATGCATTTGGTTCTAAATGAATATGGTGTAAAGCATGTGATTGTTGCAAATGTGACTGAGGTTGGTTTGATACTAGCTTTAATAAAGACGAAAAGCAAGAGAGCTGGCTGCAACAGCTTACACAGAGTTTTAATACAAAATTAGCTAATAATTTAGATTATATGAAGAAAGGTGCAGATCTTGAAATAAAAGCATTCGATCTTAACTCTAAAATGAAAAGTATGCTTGGTAAATATAAGAGCAAAGGGTTAAATGATCGAGATGCATACCTATCAAACATCGTAGACCAGTTTAGGGTAGGGTGATTTGGAAAAAGTATAAAGATACTCTTGTTGATATTTAAAGGAAGGCTTGATACTTACTATAATTCTGGATGCAGCACAGAAATACTAAAGGATTATTTCTTTTTTGATTATTTTTATCCAACTGCAGAACCTTGTTGTGAAGTTGGTAATGAAATGTATGAGTTGATAAAAAATTAGATTTCTTTTAAACATCTTTACGGTTTGTAGTAACTATCTGCGTAGCTGAATGGTAAAGGGAGGGGGGTAAACAAAATAATCTAAAATATAGAGAAAATACAACGGTGCTTGATACATACTATTGCGATTTTATCCTCTTTTTGTCATTTTAGTGCTAGAATGACATTCTGCTAGTGAAGTTTATTCTTTGATATATTAACTATAAATATAGAGAAGTCTTACTAAATAAAAAGGTAAAAGGAACCTCTGAGTAGTGAAATTTTGACTCTATATTGCTGTAAGTGGTGCTGTAATAATGTTCTAACAAGCGCGACTTGGCTGAATATAGAAAAAATTTAAAAAACCGCTATAATTTTATGTAATCTACCAATAAACACCTAAGTTTTTACTGGATTTTGTGATTGATCCTACAGTCAAAAACAAATTTTGAGTCATAAATACTTTTAGTGCCATAATAAAATAGGGAGGTTTGTCAAGTAAAGTTCTTTATTTCATTAAATGCGCTGCCAAATTGTTATGCAAGCAAGTTTTTTAGTTTTCGTATATCCGAAGTAATTCTTGTGCATTGGCCTTGATTAGAGTCGGACATTCTCTATCATTTAATAATGAATGCAATATTTCAATTGCACCTTTAATGTCGTTACTGTGTATCTTTACTATAGCGATAGCTTCTTGGCTTGAATAAGGGTACACTGCATTTGATTCTAAATTACTAATTTTATCTCTATTTGTTTTTTCACCGCTGGAGTGAAGTAAGCTCATTACTTCTAAGTATTGTGCTAACTCACGTAAAACATCAGGAGCATCTTTATCGTCTGCCAAATCATTATAAATAATAGATGCTGTGTCTGTTGGCATTGAATCTGAGATATGATTGAATGCGCGTTCAAAATTTGCTAAATACTCCCAATGTGAATCTATTTCTTCTAGCAGCGACTTATTATCTTTTTTTAAGAATAATACTTCGTAAAACTTGTCACCTGCAGTTATAGATTGTTTTGTGTTATCAATGTTGCGCAATAAGTATAATGTGATGCCAACTAACATTGGCGCAAGTGTAAGCAGAAAGATGTATTTTTTCATGTTAATATTCCAAATAGTTATATATTTATACATTAATGCTTTTGATTTGCAAAAACATATTGACATAGTGATTATATCACATAATAATATCCTTAAAGTTGTTTGAATAGTTGGAGATTAAAATATTTCTAAAGTAGAAATAAAGACAGCAGTATTAAGCTAAATTATTTTTTGTCGGATTTATCCGATGTACCCTCAACCTTTTATAGGTTGAAGTCTAAATTTGAGAGTTTGATCCTGGCTCAGAATGAACGCTGGCGGCAGGCCTAACACATGCAAGTCGAACGGAGTTATATTGTAGCTTGCTATGGTATAACTTAGTGGCAGACGGGTGAGTAATGTATAGGAATCTACCTAGTAGTACGGAATAATTGTTGGAAACGACAACTAATACCGTATACGCCCTACGGGGGAAAAATTTATTGCTATTAGATGAGCCTATATTAGATTAGCTAGTTGGTGGGGTAATAGCCTACCAAGGTAATGATCTATAGCTGATCTGAGAGGATGATCAGCCACACTGGAACTGAGATACGGTCCAGACTCCTACGGGAGGCAGCAGTGGGGAATATTGGACAATGGGCGAAAGCCTGATCCAGCCATGCCGCATGAGTGAAGAAGGCCTTTGGGTTGTAAAGCTCTTTTAGTGAGGAAGATAATGACGGTACTCACAGAAGAAGTCCTGGCTAACTCCGTGCCAGCAGCCGCGGTAATACGGAGAGGGCTAGCGTTATTCGGAATTATTGGGCGTAAAGGGCGCGTAGGCTGGTTAATAAGTTAAAAGTGAAATCCCGAGGCTTAACCTTGGAATTGCTTTTAAAACTATTAATCTAGAGATTGAAAGAGGATAGAGGAATTCCTGATGTAGAGGTAAAATTCGTAAATATTAGGAGGAACACCAGTGGCGAAGGCGTCTATCTGGTTCAAATCTGACGCTGAAGCGCGAAGGCGTGGGGAGCAAACAGGATTAGATACCCTGGTAGTCCACGCTGTAAACGATGAATGTTAAATATGGGGAGTTTACTTTCTGTATTACAGCTAACGCGTTAAACATTCCGCCTGGGGACTACGGTCGCAAGATTAAAACTCAAAGGAATTGACGGGGACCCGCACAAGCGGTGGAGCATGTGGTTTAATTCGATGCAACGCGAAAAACCTTACCACTTCTTGACATGAAAATCATACCTATTCGAAGGGATAGGGTCGGTTCGGCCGGATTTTACACAAGTGTTGCATGGCTGTCGTCAGCTCGTGTCGTGAGATGTTGGGTTAAGTCCCGCAACGAGCGCAACCCTCATCCTTAGTTGCCATCAGGTAATGCTGAGTACTTTAAGGAAACTGCCAGTGATAAGCTGGAGGAAGGTGGGGATGATGTCAAGTCATCATGGCCTTTATGGAGTGGGCTACACACGTGCTACAATGGTGTCTACAATGGGCTGCAAGGTGCGCAAGCCTAAGCTAATCCCTAAAAGACATCTCAGTTCGGATTGTACTCTGCAACTCGAGTACATGAAGTTGGAATCGCTAGTAATCGTGGATCAGCATGCCACGGTGAATACGTTCTCGGGTCTTGTACACACTGCCCGTCACGCCATGGGAATTGGTTTCACTCGAAGCTAATGGCCTAACCGCAAGGAAGGAGTTATTTAAAGTGGGATCAGTGACTGGGGTGAAGTCGTAACAAGGTAGCAGTAGGGGAATCTGCAGCTGGATTACCTCCTTAGGCTTTGTACGTAATTCACCATTTCAAATAATAGTGTCATTATGTACTATACTGCTGTCTTTACTTCTACTTTATTTTTTAATTTCTCGATAACGAAATTTTATGAGTAACAGGCCTCTTTCCCCACATTTACAAATATATAAAGTACAAGTTACTAGTTTTTTTTCTATTATGCATAGATTGACTGGTATCTTGCTATTTCTTTTATTAATCATACTTTCTTGGTATTTTATATTATATGTTTACTCCCCTAAGTTAATTATAGTAAGGTGCTTAAATGCATTATTGTTCACTCCTGTTGCTAAATTAGCTTATATCTTATGCTTTGTAAGCTTTATGTATCATTTTCTCAATGGTATTCGTCATTTATTGTGGGATGCTGGGCTTAATTTAGAAATTGCTAGTGTTTTAAAAAGTGCTATATTACTAACAATAATGCTATTTCTTTCTACTATGGCTTTTATATTTATATGAGTCAATCTGTAAATTCAGTACATCATTGGTGGATCCAGCGTGTTTCTGCGGTGATTTTGTTATTTTTATTTCCTTGGTTTATTTACTCATTTTCTTGCACATTTTATGTTGATAGCCCTTTATCTTTTAATGAAAAATTATTTCAGGCTATTAATCATCCACTAGAGCTTTTGTTTTTTGTTATACTGGTGTTTTGCATTTTTTGGCATGCAGTTCTTGGAATGCAGGTAGTGTGTGAAGATTATATAGACAGCGTACTTCTAAGGATTTTTACAATTACATGCATAAAATACTTATCAAGCATTACTTATATAGTCCTTGCTTTTACGACTTTTTTCTTTTATAGGCATATTTTCTTGTAAAATTGTTAGTTCTGTGTTAGTATATTATTAGTTTACTAATTTTATTATTGAGCTATAGTGATTTTGGTTTGACAACATGTTTGGAGTGTTAAAAAAAGGAGTAGCAGACTTTACGCTTAAAGCAAAAGGTTTATTTGCTTCATCTGAATCTCAAATTTATGTCAAGGATCTTAGGAAGGTAATGACATATACAGATGGAAGAAAATGCAAATATCCAAAGAATTACGATCAGATTGTGAAATCTGGGAAAGTTGTAGAAAGTAAGAATAGTAATGGTGAGACTATATATAAACTTTTGTATGACAAGAAAACTTTTGAATTAGCTCTTGTCGAGAAAACGGATGATAGGTCCTATTTTACCATTGACTTTTTAGTTAATCGGGAAAAAAACAAGGATGTTAAGCATTATGATGGCTACTATAAACCATTTGGGTTTTCAAAAATTGATCTTGAAAAACATATTCCAATTTTTGAAGCTCGGGAAAAAGATGATAAGTTTGAGCTAACTAATTCCTCTTTTCTTGCTAAAAAAGGCTGCTTCATCAATGATGACACGGGAGAAGTTGATGAGAAAGATAGAGATGAAAAAGGAAGAAATGGAAAATTACTATACGCTAGTGATTACAAGAAGCTAAGCACCCATTTTTCAGAAATTAGAGATCAGGATGGTAATCTAGAGCTAGATAAAAGTCTGATATCTGTTCCTATTGTTTTTGTTGCGGGTTTAGCTAAGATTTGTGCTAGAATGCTGACTTTTATTCCTATGAAATTAGGAGAGAATTTGATAGCTAGAAAAAATCGAGTTGCAAAATCTTTTGGTTATCTTTTTTTCACTCCTGCAGTGGTAGTAAAAAATTTAGTAAATATGGGAGCTACAATACTTAAGGTTCCAATTTTATTATTTGTAGAAAATGAGAAAAAGTATGGTAATGCTTATCTTACTATGTCGAAACACCAATTGAAAGAATGTTGGAAAGAGGCAAAAAGTGACTTTAATATTATTAAAGGTGAAGAAGGGCTAAAGCCGGAGCAGAAGGATCATAAGCCACTCAGTATAGTGGGCACATGGGATGAGCTTGACGCTAGAAGTCTAGGTATTGAAAGAGACTTGGAAAAGGCGCTGAATAAAAGTAGTGAAAGTATAGATAAATCCAGAGAACCAGGTGTTGGAGAAAGCTTAAAGGAGAAGCCGCAAAACAAAACTGATAAAAAAATAGCTGCAGCCGTTAATCAAAAAAGCAGCACTCCTCATATTGATAGAGAGATAGAAAGAAGACAAGACTCATCACGAAATGTAGGGATTCCATAATGCTCGTAGTCAACCATCACTTTAAATTACTTTTTACTTTAATCATCTCACAATAAAAACTTGCATGCATTTTGCCGTTAGTATAAGATATTAATCAAATAATTAATATCTTAATTAAATGCGCCCTGTAATACTGTGTGGTGGTAGTGGCAGCAGACTTTGGCCTCTATCTAAGCCAAAGCAATTTCAGAAAATATTTAGTCAGAATACTATGTTTCACAACACTTTGTTGAGGCTAAAAGGCGATTATATGCCACCCATCATTACCACAAATATACAATATGAGTCATTATTGATGCAGGAATTACATGCATTACAGGAATGTAAAGTAGTTTTTGAACCAGTTAAAATTGGGACAGCGGCAGCAATACTAATTGCTGTGCTTCTCTGCGATAGGAACGAGACAATCTTAGTTCTGCCTTCAGACCATTTTATAGGTGATTTGAATAGTTTTTATGTTTCTATTGAGAAAGCGTCTAAGCTAGCCTCTGAAACTGACTCTATAGTCACTTTTGGGGTAAAGCCTCATGAATTCAATTCTGAATACGGCTATATAAATGCAGTATATGGTCAGAAAGAAAAATGTCATATAGTAAAAGATTTTACAGAAAAACCCGAGCGTAAGGTAAGTAACGATCATTATTGGAACTCTGGAATATTTGTGTTTAGAGCAAAACGCTATATAGATGAGATAAAAAAAATTGCTCCGACTCTCTATAATTTATGTTGTGAAAGTATGAAGCATTTTGTATCACGAGAGAGATTTCTGTATTTATAGCTCTTCTCATAATAGTCAGAATAAAAAAGCAGAATCAACAGCTTGACGGAAAGACTTAAAAATAGGGATATTTTTTCTAGCTCTGTTCTTTATAGCAAACCACTGATGCTCAATTTTGTTAAAGTCTGGAGAATATGGAGGAAGATAAAGAATTTCAGCACCAACTCCTTTAGCAAGATTATCTATTTTTTTAGATTTATGAAAAGTAGCGTTATCAAGAATTACAGTTTGGCCAGACCTTAAAATTGGAGTTAAAAACTGCTCAAACCAAGCCTCGAAAACATCCTTATTGCAATATCCTTCAAAGGTCAATGGAGCAATGATTTTCTCTTTATTTAGAGCTGCAATCATACTGACCCGCTGAGCTTTTTTACCTGATTTTAGTGAATGAAACCTCTCTCCTTTTCTGCAGTATCCGTATGGGTAGTCTTCTGTATTATCTATTCCAGATTCGTCAATATATACAAGATTTTCATGACGTTTTGTTGCTATAACCTTTGAAAAGTGAGCTCGCTTCTCTTCATTTCTTTCTTTATATCCGTAGGTCTTTTTTTCTTGTAAATCCAATATTTTTAAGTGCACGGTGAATCGTTTGTCTACTGATATTGCCCCAGAGTTTAGCCATCTCTGACTGAGTTTTGCCACCATGGTTTTTTGCAAATTTGGTAAAAACATTCCAGTCAGTAATTTTATGGTTATATCCTACGCTTCCAGGCTTTTTTGACTGAAAATCTCCCGTTTCCTTACGTCTTTTCTGCCACTCATATAGAGTTGTTTTTCCAATTTTAAATCTCTCGGCAACATTTGCTCTACTTTCTCCTTCATCCAATGCTTCCATTGCTTTTTTCCTTAAGTCGTAACTATACGCTGCTGGCATACAAACCCCACTACCATAAATCCATATCTTAACTTGTTTGGATTATTATGAGAAGAGCTATAGAACAGCAAAATTGTGCAGGAATGGGTGATACATCTATTGATCACCTAGTGATAGAAAAAGCAGAAAATATTGTAATGATAGAAGCCAATTTCGATTGGATGGATGTTGGCACTTGGGGTTCAGTTTTAGAGTTAAGTAAGAGATTTAATAAGAATTTTGAGTCGTTTCAAGCTGTAATCAAAGGAAGAGAGCCAGTTTTGATGACAGAAAATGATGCAAAAAATTTACTAGGTAGAGTTTATAAACGGCCAAGTAAGAGCCTAATGTTGTTCATTAATAAAGTTAAGGAAGTAAAGCCAATAAGGAAAGAGGTTAAGCCATGGGGATTTTATAGTGTAGTTTTAATGGGCAAGGATTTTCTTATAAAATACCTTTTTATAAATCCACTGAGCTGCACTTCTAAGCAATTTCACCACTATAGAGATGAGTACCATATAATACTATCAGGGGTTGGATGCGTGAGTTTAGATGACAAAACATATGCTATAACAAAAAATCATGTAGTAGAGATTCCAAGGAAGGTGTTTCATAAAATTGAGAATAAAAGTACAAGATTTCCTCTTGAGATAGTTGAGTTTCAGGTAGGAAAGTTTTTATCTGATAATGATATAGTAAGATTGGACGATATATATGGAAGGTCTTAATATAGAACATTGAATATATTCTATAAGCTTGCTAAATTTAGACAACCTCATTTGAGGTAAAGGAAAAATTACAGTTATATGAAGCATAAAAAGTATGATATTTAAATCTTAGTATAATGTCTATTGCCTTTGAATTTACTATGGCTATTCGCTATTTGCGAGCAAAGAATTCTAGATTTTGCTCTATAATGGCCTTGTTTTCTATTATTGGTATTGCTCTTGGAGTTGCAACGCTAATAGTAGTAATGTCTGTAATGAATGGGTTCAGAGCAAAGCTGCTCGACTCTGTACTTGGCATTAATGGTCATATTAATGTTTACTTTGATAGAAGCATAAATTCAGATTACCACGCAGTGTTAAAATCTATTGAGAAAATCCCAGGTGTATTAAAAGCTACTTCTATGACCAATGATCAAGTGATCGTTGCAGCAAATAGTGGAATTGTGGGTAGCGTAGTCCGTGGTGTGTCAACTAAAGACTTACTTAATAATACTATCGTTAAGAATAATGTAATTATGGGTAACGTGGAAAAATTCGATGAAGGTATCATAATAGGGGCAAGATTAGCAGAAGCTTTGAATATTGATTATGGTGATAACATTATGCTTATATCACCTGAAGGATTTGATGCACTGTCTGGTGAAATACCAAAAATGAAAGAATATAAAGTTGTAGCAATATTTGATATGGGTATGTTTGAGTACGACAATACCTTAATGTATATGCCCATAAAGTCAGCTAAAGCTTTTTTTAATTATAAAGATAATGTGAGAAATATAGAAGTGTTTGTAGATGATATTGCTATGGCTAATAAGCTAGCAAACGCTATAGCAAAAGAAACAGGAATGAGAGCTGAAAGTTGGCAGTCTCAGCAAAGCCATTATGTTAATGCTTTAAAGACTGAAAGAAATGTGATGTTTTTAATTCTCACTTTAATTATAGTTGTAGCAGCATTTAATATTGTTTCAAATTTGATGATGATAGTGCAAGAAAAGAAATCTGCAATTGCAATTATGCGTACGTTTGGTGCAACAAGCGGAAGCATTATGCGCATATTTTGTGCTTGTGGATTGCTGATTGGTTTTACAGGAACTTGTCTTGGCTCTATTATAGGGGTTGTTTTTTCTCTCAATATTGAAAGTATTAGAGTGTTTTTAGAAAACATTACCAACATCAAACTGTTTGATCCTATGATATACTTTTTTTCAAGTTTGCCAGTGATATTAGTCTCTCAAGATGTGATTAACATTTCTGCACTTGCATTGTTCTTATCATTTTTAGCGACAATTCCTCCTGCATTACAAGCAGCTGCTCAAGATCCTGTGGAGATATTACGTTATGAATGATACTTGGAGAAAATGCATAGGTTGGTTCTTAATTATATTGTTGTTTGTTAGCTATATTACAATAAATAACATAATATTTTTTAAAATAAATCAGCAAGAGAGTGAAAATAGTATAAGTATTGTAACGGAAAAGATAGATGAACTTAAAATGTTGCTTGAAGTTAATCAAATTAAGGTAGAGAAAAAGATATTTGATTTAAAGAGAAATCTGCACACTCAATGTGAGCAAGGTGACGGTAGTTCAAGACATAAGAACCTCGCAAAGTTGCTGCTACTTGTGATTAAGATGAAGAATTCGTTATTGCAAGAAGCCAAGTTTGATAATCATATAAATTCAATAAAGCCTTTGATATCAGAGCTTGACGATCCAGAAATAGAAAATGCAGTCAATGAATTGGAAAATTTGAAAGAGGTAGATACTTTATGCGGGTTGAAATTGTCTTTTGAGAAGAACATGACTGTTATTAACTACAATAAAAGTAACTTGTTTAAAAAAATCATTTCAAATTGGATCAAGATAGATGATCGTAGTGATCCACTCAGGTTAAAGCTTGCGGAAATTGAAGAATTAATAAGCGATAATGATTGGCAGAGCATAGCCACCGCAATAAGTGACTTAACATACCCAGAATTCAAACCATGGCTTAATAAATTGAATGATTTTATTGTAGCTTTCAAGAATACTTCAATAATATATCGTCACTTATTACAATACATCTCATGATTTATTTTATAATTTTTGCTTTTTCGTTTTTATTTGGCATATGGATCAAGGTAAGTGGTGAAGTAATAAAATTGGAATTAGGCAATTACACTATAAGTATTGATCTATATTTCGTTATTCTTGCTTGCGTAGTCTTATTATTTTTATTGATTGCAGTTGCACGTTTTTGTTCTTCTATTTCATCAACATTTGCTAACATAAAAAATAGAAGAAGAAGTAGGGAAGAATTGCTTCTCTTTGAAGCTTTCTTTAGCTTAGATTTAGGTAATATAGAGAACACCAATAAGCTAATTAAAAATCTAAATGAAGAAAGTGATAAATTATCTTTAGTAAAGCTCTTTAATTCAGGTAAAACGGGAAATTACAGCTTTTTCAGCCATAATTTAACGAGTATTGCAAGTAAAAATCGCAACTTAGCTCTACTTCTGATCAATAAACTGATTATTCACCTAAAGAAAGAAAGGTTAGTCTTTCAAAAATTTATAGAATATTGCTCTAGTTCAATTAATGATAAAATTTTGTCTATTCCCTTTCAAATAGAGCATTGTATATTGCAAGAAGATTGGATAAATGCAATTTCAAAGTTAAAGGAAGCTATCAAATTCAATATTTTTCTTCCCTTTGATCGTAAAAAGATGTTAGCGGTTTTTTATTGCGCTTTAGCAAAGCAATACGAAAGTAAAGGAAGTTTTTGCAAAGCTATAGATTATTTAGCTAAAGCACAAAGTTATTATGCAACTTTTCAGCCCATCAATTATTTAAAGGCAGAATTATATATCAAGCTTGAAAAAATCAGAAAAGCTTCCACAGTATTAGAGGAAGAGTATAGAGTAAATCCTACTCCTCAATCAGCTAGAATGTATATCAAGTTAAATAATAAAGGCGCTGAAAGACTATATAACTTACGCCCTGATTATTATTTTAGTTATTGCTTGCTTGCTTTGTCTTCAATTAGCTTAGGGAAATATGATCTTGCAAGTCAGCATTTAGATATTGCTATGAAAAAAGCTAATTACATATCAATCTACCTTGTTATGGTACAGCTCAAGATTATGCTACAAGAGTATGATCAAGCAATTTACTGGCTAAATAAGATGAACTCAGAAGCTGTGCCTGATCCAGGTTGGAAATGTGTTGATTGTAATAAAGAGCTAAAGCAATGGGATTATAAGTGCTCAAGTTGCAATAGTCTTAATTGTATTTACCTTATATTATAAGACTCCATAAGGTGTGATACTTTTACATCGAGATTGCTTTAATATAATCTTTATCTCAAAACAGTAAATCTGTGAGTTTCTTAGTTAGGTTTGATTCCAATGTCAAAAAAACTTGTTTTTAGACATTACCAGTTATATATTTTAATAAATTAGAATTATATATAAAATGAAGAGCTTAAAGGAATTATCCTTAAGAATTAAAAATATTAAGTCTGTGCAGAAAATCACGAAAATAATGCAAATGGTTTCTGCAGCAAAATTATTACAAAGCCAAAAGAAATTATCAAATTCAAAATTGCATATATCTAAGCTGCATAGCATTATTTCTTCACTAGCGCTATCAGCGGATCAAGAGTTACTAGCAAGAATTCTAAATATCAATAATGAAGATTCTTTCCTAGTATTTATTATTGCATCTGATCGTGGTTTATGTGGCAGCTTCAACTCCTCTGTTGTTAAATTTAGTCAGGAGCATATAAACAAATTAATTGCAAATGATAAGAAAGTAGACATTGTTTTTTTTGGTAAGAAAGCTTTTGAGACAGGCAAAAATAGATTTAATTCTAAAAATATCTTGAAGGTTGAAAATAGTAAGGGAATCACACTAAAGCGTGTGGAAGCCTTGGTTAGTGATATAGATCTAAGTAAATACAATAAAGTTAAGGTTTTTTACAGTAAATTCTATAATACCTTCATGCAAAAGCCAATATTAGAAACAATAAAACCATGGAGTAAAGACTCATTATTAATTGATAATTCTGTAGTTAGTCCTCTAACAGATTACAGCTATGAGTATGAACCACAAAATATTGAGTTTATTTTAAAATCTTTGACTCAAGATTATGTTACAGCTTCTCTTTATTCTGCTTTACTTGAAAGTGCAGCAAGTGAAAATAGTGCTAGGATGGTTGCTATGGAATCAGCAAACAGAAATACAAAAGAAATGCTAAATAAACTAGCATTACTTTATAATCGTTCTCGTCAAGCAGCAATTACAACTGATTTGATTGAAGTTATAGGTGGTGCAGAATCTTTATAGAAACTCAAGGAATGAAAAATGAATATATTAAATATTGCAGCAGATATCACTAAACTAATAAAAAAGCAGAATCAAGACGCAGAAGTTACAATATATGAAACTAATAAGACCTCGGTTTCTCAGCGTCTATCAAAAATTGAACAAATATCACAATCTAAAAACTGTACTGTCGGAATTAGAGCTATAGCAGGTAAGAACAAAGCTGCGTATATTTCCACAAACGATTTGAATAATCTTAGTAGTGCAGTGAGCCAAGTGGTGGAAATGGCAAAGAATGCCCAGGAAGATCCTTATATTAGTTTTGCTGTAGATGGCAGTAATTATATCTCTTCTGCAGATTTAAATATCTCAGATAATAATGTTGTAACAATTGATAACTTAAAAGAAATTACTGAAGCTACAGAAAATTCAGCTCTTGCACATAAAAATATTATTAATTCCGAAGGAGCTTCATCTTCACATACTTCAGTAAATACAGTATTATCAACCGTTTCTGGTTTTGTTGGTTCATTTAGTAAGTCAACTTTTGTTAATCAGGTTTCTGTTGTTGCTGGAGAAAAGAATGAAATGAAAATAGGCTACGATTACGATGTAGCATGCAACTTCAGTGATTTAAAAACACCGGAGTCAATAGGGAAAGAAGCAGCAAAAAGAGCAATAGATCAATTGGGTTCATGTACAATCAGGACAGGCAAATTTCCGGTTGTTTTTGAAAAAAGAGCAGCAAAAGAGCTAGTAAAGAGCTTTGCTTCTGCCATAAATGGTAGCAATATTGTAAATAATAGCTCTTTTTTGAGAAATAGTTTAAATAATCAAATTTTTAATACTGAGATTAGCATTATTGATGACCCATTGTTACCAAGGGGTATAACATCAAGACCGTTTGACGGGGAAGGAATAATGAGCAGAAGAAATGAATTTGTAAAAAATGGAGTACTGCAAAACTGGATTTTAGATCTATATTCGGCTAGGAAATTAAACTTGGAAACGACCGCAAATGCAACTCGTGCAAGTAATGCTGCAATTATTCCTTCAGCTAGTAATTTCTATTTCAAAAATGGTAATAGATCGTTTAAGGAATTAATTGAGGAAGTAAAAGAAGGAATATATGTAACTGATTTATTTGGTTTTGGTGTTAATTTAATCAATGGCGATTATAGTCAAGGTGCATGCGGATTTTTTATAGAAAATGGTAAAATAACGTATCCAATACACGAGATTACTGTTGCCGACAATTTGAAAAATATGTTTAGCAATTTAGTTGTTGCAAATGACCTAACTTTCTGTGGGCAGTTTAATTCACCAACGATTAAAGTTAGCGAAATGACAGTAGCAGGTTCACTTAGTGATTAAAAATTTTAGTTGCATTAAGTACAATAATTGTGTACTATTACTATGTAATGTTAAGAATAGACTATGGAGTATAGAAGTTTAGTTGCAGTAACTAAGCTTAAAGCATTCTAAATCGTAATTTCAAAGTTTTTCATCACATTAATAATGTTAGTTAGTAGTTTAGGAGTTATCCATATGGAATTTGGTAATATAAAATGGTTTAATGTTGAAAAAGGCTATGGTTTCATCAAGCCAGAAGGTAAAGGTGAGGACGTTTTTGTACATGTTAGTACATTAGAACGTTCAGGAATAAGACCTGATGAACTTCGAGGAGAGGATAAAAAGAGAGGAATGAAAGGGGAAAGAGTAAGTTATGAGCTTAAAGAAGAGCGTGGTAGGAACGGAGAAGATAAAAAGTCTGCAATAAATTTAAGATTGGAAGATTAGTCTATCGTGAAGCTTTTTAATAGGGTAATGTATTGTGAGTAATTTTCATGAAATGGGGCTTCCAACTTTGCTTAGGCAAGCTCTAAGTAAAAATAATCTTTGTGTTCCAACCCCGATTCAGGTGCAAGCGATTCCTCTAGCTCTTCAGGGCAAAGATATTCTTGGGTCTGCTCAAACGGGAACTGGAAAAACCTTAGCGTTTGCTATTCCACTGGTTGCTAAATTGATGAATGAGCCAAGCATTGGTTCAGCTTTAGTCATCGTGCCAACCAGAGAGCTTGCTCATCAGGTAACAAGTGAGATAAGAAAACTCTTATCTCAAAGTTCTTTACTAAGAGTTGCTTTGTTGATCGGAGGCGAGCCTATTTTTAGGCAGCTAAATCAGCTTCAGAAAAAACCACAAATTATAATAGGTACTCCTGGTCGTATTATAGACCATATTGAGCGTAAAACTTTAGTTACTCGGAATGTTGGTATTCTTGTGCTTGATGAGACGGATCGTATGTTTGATATGGGCTTTGGAATTCAGATTGAAGAAATTATGAAGCATTTGCCTAAAATAAGGCAAACTCTTATGTTTTCTGCAACTCTTCCTGGAGAAATAGTAAAACTTACTGAAAAATATCTTAATCAACCAGAGCGTGTTTCTGTCGATTGCCAGGCTACAACTTCTGTAAAAATTAAACAAGAAGTTGTTTATGCATCAGAATCAGAAAAATATGGCAAGCTTGTTACACAATTATGTCAGCGCAAAGGATCAATCATTATTTTTGTCAAAACAAAGCGAGGAGCGGATCAGCTAGCTGACAAATTGCACAAAGATGACTATAGCGCTTTGGCAATTCATGGTGATTTAAGGCAGCACAAGCGTGAAAGAGTCATTGATTCTTTTCGTCGTGGCCGCAATCAAATCATGGTTGCAACAGATGTTGCTTCTCGCGGTCTTGATATTCCGCACATTCAACATGTTATCAATTATGATGTACCACAATCGCAAGCTGATTATGTTCATCGTATAGGTAGAACTGCACGTGCGGGAGCTGAAGGATTTGCATTATCTTTTGTTACACCTCAAGATAAGAGAAGACTGCCTGCACTAGCAGATAAAGAAGGAGAGCCAAATTTTGATTGTAGTATGCAATCTCAAAAACGTAACAGCAAAAAGATCTTTAAAAGGCCAAGTACGTTAAAGGCTAAATACGGTAGAAAAAAGATCAATGTATTTAAGAAGAAAAGCAGAGTACTAGAAAAAGCGTATTAATGTACTTAACTATTCTTCTATTCTTTAAAAGCTCCAGTAAACTTGCTGCAAAGTGAAGTGATTGGAGGATGGTAGAAAGAATATATAGCTAGCCCAAATTAGATTTACCTACAATTTGATAATCTTAATTCTGCTGCTTATAACGTTTTGAGATTATCACAACGGTATAATGTTAGGCTGTGTGGACTATAATCTGTAGCTTAATTCAATTTGGCTACAACGAGCTGCTAGATTTCAGTTTTTTTAATAATTGTGTGCTACTAATTATATATAAATTTACACTTTTAAAGAGAATAGATGATTTCTAAAAATTTAGAGGCAAGTTTAAATAGAGCGTTACAGATTGCTTCTGATTGTAAGCTTAAATATGCAAAAGTGGAACATTTGTTGCTAGCATTAACCAAAGATGTGGATGTAAATTATGTTTTATCAAGATGTAACATCAGAGCTGGTGAAATCATAAATATAGATAATATTATATTAAGGAATGATCGTGGTAATAATGCAAAAGGTTTTTTACAAGACAACTCCGAATTAACTGTCAATAAAGTTGAGCCTGATGTGCTATTTCAACGCATAATACATAAAGCCATGATACGAGCTCATCGTCTGGGAAGAAAAGAAATAAATGGAGCAAGTATTCTATTAGAGATTCTGTCTGAGCAAGATTTATACATTGAAGAGCTATTATGCAAACAGAATGCAAAGGATTCTAATTTGATTTATAACATATCCAATATAAAATATTCAGGTGATATAGAAGAATATGTAACTAATCGCAAGATAAAACTTGATAAGAATAACGATATCTCTACTGTAGCAAATAAAGGTGAATTATTAAAAGATGAAGAAGTTCTACAAAATTATTGTAGAAATTTAAATGATTATGCAAGAAGCAAAAAAATAGATTATGTCATTGGTCGTGATTATGAATTAAATCGCACTATAGAAATCTTGCTAAGACGCAGAAAAAATAACCCTTTATATGTCGGAGAACCAGGTGTTGGTAAAACAACAATAGTTGAAGGCTTGGTATTGAAAATTATTGAAGGTAGTGTTCCGAGTGCACTGAGATCCAGCATAATTTATGCTTTGGATTTAGGATCACTTCTTGCAGGAACACGCTATAGAGGTGACTTCGAAGAGAGAATAAAATCTATAATAAAAGTAATTGAGGCAAAACCTGGCGCTATTCTTTTCATTGATGAAATACACACTATTATTGGAGCAGGTTCAACGAGTGGCAGCTTTCTTGATGCTGGCAATCTGCTCAAACCTGCACTTGCAAGAGGTGCGTTGCGTTGTATAGGTGCAACTACATATAGAGAATATAGCAATAGCTTTGAAAAGGATAAAGCATTAGCAAGGAGGTTTCAAAAAATTAATGTAAAAGAGTCTTCTATTAATGATACAGTAAAGATACTAGATGGTATAAAGCATTACTATGAAAGGTATCATGGAGTATATTACACGAAACATGCCATTAAATCTGCAGCTGAACTTTCACACAAGTATATTACTGGGCGAATATTACCTGATAAAGCAGTTGATGTTATAGATGAAGCAGGGGCATATTGTAAGTTACAAAAAAGCAGGCGAAAAATTATAAACAGTAGAGACATTAAGAGTACTATCGCTAGGATTACAAACGTACCTTGCGGGTTTGATGATATGCAAAGAGTAAAATCTTTGAAAGAAAATCTCAATAGGGCCATTTTTGGTCAAGAGCAAGCGATAGAGTTTCTCGTTAATTCTATTAAAATTGCTAAATCTGGTCTGAGAAGTTACAATAAACCCTTGGCAAAGTATCTTTTTGCAGGGCCAACTGGTGTAGGTAAGACTGAGCTTGCGAAGCAGCTAGCACAAAATATGGGTATGAACCTTATTCGGTTTGATATGTCTGAGTATATGGAACCTCACACAATATCTAGAATGATTGGTTCCCCTCCTGGATATGTGGGTTACGACCAAGGTGGATTGCTTACAGAATCTGTATCTAATAATCAATATAGCGTAGTACTTCTTGATGAAATTGAGAAAGCTCATAGTGATATTTATAATATATTACTACAAATCATGGATTATGGTTGTGTTACAGACACTTACGGACGTAAGGTTAATTTTTCCAATACGATTTTAATTATGACAACCAATGCAGGGGCATTTGAACGTAACAAAAGTTCTATTGGCTTTGGGTATAAAAACTTTAACATCAGTGACAGCGAAAAAGCAATGGAACGGGTTTTTAGCCCCGAATTTCGTAATCGTCTTGATGCAGTCATTTCCTTTTCTGATTTGGATGCGGATGTCATTTTGCACATTGTGGATAAATTTATTCAGGAATTAAAAAAACAACTTGTGCAAAAGGGTATAAGCTGCTCAGTGGAAGAAGAAGTAAAGTCTTATCTTGCGCAAACAGGTTATAGCAAAGAAATGGGAGCACGCCCAATAGAGAGGCTGATTGAAAAAGAGATAAAAAGTCATTTGGCTGAAGAAATACTGAATCGTCGATTAATTAAAGGAAAGAAATTAAGGATTTATATTGGTAAACACGGAATTGCTTTTGATATAGTTTAAATTCTTGCTTGAGTATTAAATTTGTAGTATAGTCACTATTTTTTAATGAGGCTATAGTGGCAAGTTTAACCAGAAATCAATATTACAGTAATCAAGATTTACGGAATTTATTTTCAAGGCTGGGAATAAAAGCGGAAGAAGTAATAAGCCAGGAGTTTGATGATGTACTTAAGTTAGTTGAGCGGCGCTTTAGAAGAGCTTCATTAAAATGTCACCCTGATAAAGTAGTAGGAGAGAAAGAGAAAAAAATAGCTGAAGAAAAGTTTAAAAAACTTAGTGCAGATAAAGATAAGCTAGAGAAATATCTTAACGACTTAAAAGCAGCTGGCATATCTATAACATTACAGCGAGAAGTGCAGGAAAAACAAAGGAGAATCAATGATATTCTATTGCGTAGAGAGAAAGCTGTGAATAGAGCATGTTTATTTTTTATATTAGCAAATGTGGTACTTGGTCCGTCGCCTCAAGTCAAATATTGCTTATCACAACTTGCTAACAGTGGCAAAGTGCAAAATATTGCTTATAAATTTTATGCATTCAGCATTGGAGTTTGGCCATGGTTATTTATTATATCCTTTTGTAGTATTATCTATGCAGCAAGTAAACAAAGAGGCTCACAAGAAGGAAATCTAGATAGGTTAAATAGAAGATACAATCTACTTATTGCTGCTGATAATTATGTAATATGTATATCAGCAGCGTTTGCTGTATGCAGTTTAATGTCGGAAGTTGCACAAAATGGCTGGCCTGTTCAATATGGAACGATGCTAATAGCTAATTTAGCATTAGATTTATTACTTATTGCTTTACTTAGGACTTTTGTGAAAGCTTTTGAACTATATGGTGAATACTGTACCCAGTGTTTATATGAAGAAGATGCGGAATTTAGTTATAAAGAAAAATTTGCATGGTATGACTACAAATTAGTACTTATGCCGCTCGTTCTTCCTATTGTTAAAATGTATTTTGAAGATTTAGTTCAAGAAAAACCACAACAGCATACTACTGATCCTAAAGTTACACCTTTAAATATAGGCGTAGGAACAAGAGCATAAAAAGGTCTTTGCTTCAACTATAGTTTTTGCTACACTTTGAGTAAATTTGAAGATATTAATGAGTGAAGAAGTAAAACAAATCCTAAGTTACTACGAAAGTGAAAACCCTGGAGTAAAAGCGAATCTTACTCGCATTCTTATGCATGGGAAACTTGGTGGAACTGGCAAGTTAGTAATTCTCCCTGTAGACCAGGGATTTGAGCACGGACCAATAAAAAGTTTTGAAGTTAACCCTGATGCTTACGATCCACATTATCATTTTCAGCTTGCAGTTGATTCAGGAGTAAGTGCATACGCTGCTCCGCTTGGTATGATCGAAGCTGGTGCTTCAACTTATGCTGGAATGCTACCACTTATTTTGAAGCTTAATAGCGCTAACTCTTTGCACTCAAAAAGCTTAACTTCAGATCAAGCAATAACTGCCTCTGTAAAAGATGCGCTGCGTTTGGGCTGCATGGCTGTTGGGTTTACTATATATCCTGGTTCTGCTAAGTGTTTTGATATGATGGAAGAAGCTCGCAAAATTATAGCTGAGGCTAAATCTTGTGGCCTTGTTGTAGTGCTATGGTCTTATCCACGTGGTGAAGGGGTTTCCAAAGAAGGTGAAACAGCAGTTGATGTGATTGCCTATGCTGCGCATATAGCGGCTTTGCTCGGTGCCAACATAATAAAAGTAAAACTTCCAACCAATCATCTGGAAAGAGAAAAAATAGAAAATATTGAATCATTATCTAAAAGAATTGAATATATTAAAAAGTCTTGCTTTGCAGGAAAAAGAATAGTAGTTTTCTCTGGTGGTGAGTCAAAGTCAGTGGATGATATATACAATGAGGCAAAAGAAATTAAGCAAGGTGGTGGTAATGGTTCAATTATCGGGCGCAACACTTTTCAAAGAAAAAAAGAGGATGCTTTATCTATGCTAAAAGATATAATTAATATCTACGCATAAAAAACGGCTGGGTGGCAGAATGGCTTATGCGGAGGACTGCAAATCCTTTTATACCGGTTCAATTCCGGTCCCGGCCTCTTACTCCAATTAGATCGTTTTTTCTTCTGAAATTTTAACAAGAAGTGTGGCTTTTAATGAAATATTTAAAAAAATAAGATACTATATTCAAAATATAAGCAGTAAAATGCCAAAGAGATTAACAGAAGTTTTATTATTGATTGGTTTGCCCTTCTTGCTTACCAGTTGCACTTTTCACTATTTATTAAAGAGCTCGTATACTCATCTTGCACCAGAAAAGTACCCTTCATCCAACAAACAGCCGGTTTACGTCGGTACAGCTTACAGTGCACAGACTATATATAATGCGTTATTTAATGACTTTCTGTTAATAGGTAAGTCATCATTCACAGCCAAACATGGGCGTGCTAGTCAATATGTTAACTATGGAAGAGAAGTTGGAGCAGATGTGATAATCGTATCATTTCAAAATATGCAAAAGGATAAAGAGCATTTTAGCATCACAGAAAAACTATTATGGGACACAAGCTTAACAACATTTCATACAAGGACCATTATAAACTTCGATCAGGACGTACTCTTTCTAAAAAAGGTAGGTGATGCAAAAGCTCCATGGGAATATGTCAAAGGAGAGTTCAAGCTTCACGAAAAAGACGATACTGATCCATATCTAGGGAATTGGGTAGGGTATAGAATATGCGAGATTGCAATATCTTCTTCAGAAGATGAATACTTAGGATTTGTAAATGAAGATAATTGTAAAGAAAAATCTGGAATAAATAAGATGCTTGCTTGGAAAAATGGGGATGTAAGGTTGCGGATTAATAAACAATCAAAACAGGGATTTTATTTAAATCGAAATAAGATTCCTATACTAATAAAATCTCAAATTAACAAATTTGGCTACCTCGAATTAGTAGATGAAAATACTGATCAAGTTCTGGTTTCCCTTCAGAAAAATTAGTTTTTACTACCCATAGAAACTATATACTTACTATTTTGATAAACCTCAAGCTTTCTAAGTTATTCTTGTTGCATGGTAAAAAATAAACTAAAAATAAGCAAAGTGTTTTACAAAATGATATTACGTAATTTATTGTTTTTACTGCCGCCTGAAATCGCTCACTCCTTGGTAATAACGGCGTTAAAAAAGATGCCCTGTAGGAAACCTATAGAACTACCTAAGTCTTTAAATGTAAACTTTTTTGGTAATAAAATTAGGAGTCCTGTAGGTCTTGCTGCAGGTTTTGATAAAAATGCGGAAGTTGTAAAGCCGATGCTCTCATTTGGTTTTGGATTTATTGAGGCTGGTACTGTAACTAAACATCCCCAATATGGAAACAAAAAACCGAGAATTTTTCGATTAATTAAAGATGAAGGAATAATTAATAGATTGGGATTTAATAATAAAGGAGTAGACTATTTTCTTAAACAGATAAGTGAAACTAAACTTGGTAATTGTATTTTTGGTATAAATATAGGAAGAAACAGTACATCAAAGGACCAAATCAGCGATTATGTTGACTTAATAAAGATAGTATATGGAAAGAGCAATTATATAGTACTGAACATCTCATCCCCAAACACACCTAACTTGCGCGATTTGCACAATAAACAAGAATTATCCAAATTGTTGAAATCTATCACTCTAACCCGGAAATCAATCGATAGCTCTGAATCCATACCGATAATATTAAAAATTTCTCCAGATATAGATCAGCAAACAAAAGAAAATATCGCTGAGCTTACACTAGAATATAAAATTGACGGCTTAATAGTAAGCAACACTACGATAAGTCGAGATTCTTACTATAATGAGAGTGGTGGGTTGAGCGGCAGGCCATTATTTCAACTTTCAACCGAGTTATTGAGTGACATGTACAAGCTTACTAAAAGCAGAATTCTATTGATAGGATGCGGAGGAATTTCAAGTGGTGTTGATGCATATGAAAAAATAAAGGCAGGAGCCTCTTTAGTACAACTGTACACTGCTCTTGTATACCAGGGGCATCAAGTTGTGAACAAAATCAATCTGGAGCTTGCAGAATTGGTAAAAAGAGATGGATTTAGTAACATTACTGAAGCAGTGGGTTGTATACATTAATTTTGGAAGTTATTGATATTGTTTTAGTAAAGTAGAGCTAACTTTTTAGTGTAGAGGTATGATAGAGAGTGCTTTTCTATTGAATGATTAATATGAGAGTTTTGAACGATACAATATCTAAAGTTATTAATTATAAATTTACAGATTATGCAATATTAGAAGAGGCATTAACCCACCCAAGCGTAAATAAGAGAAATAGCGAAGACCAGGTTGTAAGCTACGAAAGGCTAGAGTTTTTGGGCGATAGTGTTTTGAATATGGTTGTGTCTGTTATGCTGTTTAAAATGTTTCCTGAAGAAAAAGAAGGAGCATTGGCAAAAAGAAAAACGGATTTAGTTTGTGGCAGTACCATTGCTAATGTTGCTAAAGAAATAGAGTTAGGTAACTTTATTATCATGAATAATAGTGAACGTTGTAACGGAGGAAAATGTAACTTAAAAAATTTAGAAAATTCGCTTGAAGCACTAATAGGTGCAATTTATATTGACGGCGGACTTGAGAGTGTTGAGAAATTTATTATCCGACATTGGGAAAAGCTAGCTAAGGACATCCTCGATCCTCCTCAAGATCCTAAAACTTCACTGCAAGAATGGACTCAGAGAAATAAATTACCTTTACCGAAGTATGAGCTTGTAAAACAAACTGGACCAGCACACAATCCTGAATTTACTATATCAGTTTGCATAGAGAGTTATGACAAAGTTTCTGCATGCGCTCCTAGTAAGAAAATTGCTGAACAAAAAGCTGCTGAGTTGATCCTAGAAAAAATTAAAAAAACGACTTAGTTTAATCAAAATAGCTGTTAGCATAAATTTAAAGTAAGCTAAGCTCTTTAGTTCAGCTTACATATTTTTTTATCTCAGCCAGAATCTTATCAGATTGACTTTCATCTGAATTTAAATCAGCTACAAAGTGTGTGACATATTTTCCTTCAGGGCTAATAAGGTATATCATTGAAGAATGGTTAATTTCCTCTTCTCCATCTACTTTACTTGCATATACTTTATACTTTGCAACTACTTCATCTATTTTTTGTCTTTCACCAGTGAGCATTTGTATTCTATGGTCAAATTGCTGCTGAAATTCTTTAAGCCTTTCTGTATTATCGCGCTCAGGATCAACTGTGATAAAAAATGTTTGTAGCTTGTTGTCAGTTTTCTCGTCTAACTTTGCAAGTGTTTCTGAAATTATTCCAAGGTTCATAGGGCAAATTCTTTTACATGAGGAAAATCCAAAAAAAATCATCATATACTTATCTTTGAAATCACTACTGCGTACTATTTGCCCGTTTTGGTTAATCAAAGAAAAATCCCCACCTATTTTAATTTCTGTATTTTGTGAAACAAATATGCCTTGCTTAGTAAAATAACAATAACCTAAGAAGATAGCTGCTACTGTTATTAGCAAACTAGACAATAACCTTATAAACTTTATCATTAAAGCGTTTCCAATAAAGTTAAATCATATATTGATTAGTTGATTGATTCAATATATTCCTTCCAAAGTGGGTTGTTAATTTTATCTAACAATTTCTTATGCTCATCAATTTCTTTAATACTTGGTGAATGTTCTCTGCGAGCTAAATTACGCACTTTATGTTGAATAAACGTAGAGTTATTGTCCTGAGCACATTCATTATTAAATAAAAAGGTTTGCAATCCTCCTGTAAGCTCAACATAGACCTTTGCAAGCAATTGAGCATCAACTAATGCTCCGTGTAACTCTCTACCTTCTAGCGATATATCAAAACGCTTGCATAATGCATTTAAAGAAGCAGGTGATCCTACAAACTTTTTTCTTGCAAGTGGTAATGTATCTAGCACTCTATCTGAGGAAATTAACCCAGCATTTAACTTGCCTAACTCCATATTAAGGAACTTAACATCGAATTCAGCATTATGAATCACCAAAATGTCATTGGATATGAAGTCAAGAAATTCAAGTGCAACATCTGAGAATAGTGGTTTATCTTCCAAAAATTCCTCACTAATACCATGAATCTTAAATGAGTGGTAAGGTATATCTCTTTCTGGATTGAGATATCGATGAAATGTTTTACCTGTTGGAATACGATTAATTAGTTCTACACATCCTATCTCAATAATTCGATGTCCAGATTTAGTATCAAGACCTGTAGTTTCAGTATCAAGTACTATTTCTCGTAGCCTACTTTTCATCAGTTGTCATTTGTTGTTAAATTTTTATCAGTACTTGCCTTCTTATAGTTAATAGAAACAAGTAACCAAGTTAGATCTGATGAATTAATATTTTTTTTGAATTGCCATACATCTTCAACTTTGTTAATAGTAGACATGCTACCTGATGTGATGTTTCCTTCGTTATTCTTAACGAAGTTAATTTGCTCTGAAAGGAAATATACTGCAATAAATATTACGTTTTTTACTAACTTTATTTCTAAGATCTTTTGTGAAACGATAGAAACAATTATGGACTCATGTGTCTCTTTACGATGTTTAATCTTATCCACAAAACTGTTATATAAGTCTTTGTCCAGAAGGGATTTTAATTGAGGTAAATTTCCTTGGTTAAAATATTTTATTATTAATTCAAAAGCTATGCTTGAACCTTCTATAAAATTGGAAATAGAAAACTCTTTGTTTTTTTGTAATATTTGTTCATAAGTAGTTTCTATTGAACTTTTGTCGTTGCTATAAATATAATCTTCGATATTTTCTACCACATCTTCTTTACTTTGACTTACATCCAATACACCTGTTAGCTTTTTTAGGTTGAGACTGGCTGATCTTCCTAAAGAATTATATAAGCGTGAAAAAATAAACGCCGCTAGTAAAGCATATATTACAAGCTCTATCATGGTAACTTAACTCCTTGATATATAAAGTATCTAAATATTATTAATTATTGATAAAAATATGTTTTTCATATTAACCTATAGTTAGGTTTACTATTCATTTGTAAATGAATATATTATATAAGAAAGTATTAAACATCTCAACTTAATTAAAGGAGACGTAAGAAATGTCACAACACAAAATGAAAATTCATGGTCAGTATGTCAAAGATTTTTCGTTTGAGAATCCAAATTCGCCATTCCTTCCTTCTAGTAAAGCTCCTGATATTAATGTAATGGTTAATATTAATTCAGCAAAATTAGAAGGAACAGAAAATAAAAAAGGAATAAGTGAAGAAAAGCCTTTTCATGAAATTACTTTGCATATAGAAGCCAAAGCAACGGTAAAAGATGAAGATGTAAAAGATGATATAGCTTTCATTTGCGAGGTAAAGTATTGCGGTATTTTTTCAATAGAAAATTTTACAGAGCTAAGTGAGGAAGAGGTGAGACAAGCTTTATTTATTGGTGGACCTACTTTTCTTTTCCCTTTTGCAAGAGAAATAATTGCAAGAACTACAAGTAGTGGTGGGTTTCCTCCACTTATGCTAGATCCTATAGATTTTGAAACTATGTATCAGCAGCAAAGTCAACAACAAAAAAGTAGCGCTAGTAATTCCAATTTTAACTAATACAGGATGAACAATTCTTTAAATGCAAAGACGACTTTAAATATTGATGGAAGGTTATATAACTACTTTAACCTAAGTAACGCTGGTAAATTTTTAGGAGTAAATTTAACAAAATTGCCTTGTTCACTCAAGGTATTGCTTGAAAATTTATTGCGCAACGAAGATGGAGTAAGCGTTAAATTAGATGACATAAAGATATTAGCAAATTGCGTCAAGAAACACATTAATCACGAAATTAGCTACAAGCCAGCAAGGGTTTTGATGCAGGATTTCACAGGAGTTCCTGCTGTCGTTGACTTAGCTTCAATGCGTAATTATGTGAAGAAAAACGGAGGTAACCCCAGCAAAATAAATCCATCTGTACCTGTTGATCTTGTGATCGATCACTCTGTTCAAGTAGATAGTTACGGAAGCACTTCTGCATTTGGTAAAAACGTTGCACTGGAAGTAAAAAGAAATTTGGAGAGGTATCAATTCTTAAAATGGGGAGAGTCATCCTTCACAAATTTTAGAGTAGTGCCACCAGGTACTGGAATTTGCCACCAAGTGAATCTTGAATATTTAGCGCAAGTTGTATGTAACGATAGCGGAGTTCTATATCCAGATACCTTAGTCGGTACAGATAGTCACACTACTATGGTAAATGGTTTATCGGTTCTTGGTTGGGGTGTTGGTGGAATAGAAGCTGAGTCTGTGATGCTTGGTCAACCAATTAGTATGGTAATTCCAGAAGTAGTAGGATTTAAATTAATAGGAAGACTTTCAGAGGGAGTAACAGCAACTGATCTAGTGCTAACGATTACTAATATCCTGAGAACAAAAGGCGTTGTTGGCAAATTTGTAGAATTTTATGGTGATGGTTTAGATTATTTATCTTTGGCAGATAGAGCAACCATAGCTAACATGGCTCCAGAGTATGGTGCAACTTGTGGGTTTTTTCCAATTGATCAGAAAACACTCGATTATTTACATTTAACAGGGCGACCAGAAGAGCTGATCAAATTAGTTGAAGTCTATTCAAAAGAGCAGGGATTGTGGCGTAGCAGTAATGAGTTAGCATTTTTTGACACACTAGAGCTTGATTTATCAAGCGTAAAGCCAGTGATGGCTGGTCCTAAAAGACCACAGGATAAGATTTTCCTTTCAGAAGTAGCGGAATCTTTTTCTACATCTTTTCCTATTAATGAGACAAACAGACCTCCGTTGGAACCTATCTACGGCGATCAGCTCCAGAGTGGCAGCGTAGTGATTGCAGCAATAACAAGCTGCACTAACACCTCAAATCCAAGTGTGATGATTGCTGCAGGTCTTGTAGCTCGTAATGCAATTAAACTTGGATTAAAATCAAAGCCTTGGGTTAAAACTTCTCTTGCTCCAGGGTCACAAGTTGTGACAGAATATTTAGAAAAGTCTGGATTGCAGGTAGATCTAAATGCTTTGGGTTTTAATCTAGTTGGATATGGCTGCACAACTTGCATTGGAAATTCTGGTCCACTTAATAAGGATATAGAGGATGATATAAAAAACAAAAACTTAACTGTTGCTGCAGTTTTGTCTGGCAATCGTAACTTTGAAGGAAGAATTCATCCGTTAGTCAAAGCTAATTACTTGGCATCTCCGCCACTTATTGTTGCATATGCACTTGCAGGCACTGTGCAAATTGATTTGACAAAAGATTCAATATGCAAAGATAAGAATGGAAATGATGTCTATCTCAAAGATATATGGCCAACAAATAATGAAGTTGAGAGCTGTGTTAAAAGTGTTGTGACGCGTGAAATGTTCATACAAAAGTATAAGGATGTTTTTTCTGGTGATGAGCATTGGCAAAAGATAAAGTGTGAGAAAGGTGAAATCTATGATTGGGACGCGAAAAGCACTTATATACAAAACCCTCCCTATTTTGATAATTTATCGACTAAGAACAATAAAAGCAACATAGTTGATATAAAGAATGCGCAAATACTAGCGATGTTTGGCGATAGCGTCACTACCGACCACATTTCCCCTGCTGGAAATATTGCCTCAAATAGTCCTGCAGGCATATATTTAAAAGGTCTTGGAGTTGAACCGCAAGATTTCAATTCATATGGATCTCGCCGCGGTAACCACAACGTAATGATGCGTGGAACCTTTGCTAATATCAGAATAAGAAATAAAATGGTGAGCGCTGAGGGTGGCTATACAAAACATATTCCTTCTCAAGAAACTATGTCAATTTTTGATGCAGCAATGCAATATAAAAGAGAAGCTGTTCCATTAGTTGTCATTGCAGGAAAAGAATATGGTACGGGTTCAAGTAGGGATTGGGCAGCAAAGGGTACTGCATTGCTGGGAATTAAAGCTGTGATTGCAGAAAGTTTTGAACGCATACATAGGTCCAATTTGGTCGGTATGGGTGTTCTTCCACTTGCATTTCAGGATGGAGTAACGAGAAAGATATTTGATGGTAGTGAGATAGTGAGCATAAAAGGTGAAGTAGTACCAAATGGAAATCTAGAATGTATCATTAAAAGAAAGGATGATTCAGAGCAATCCATTCAACTCAAGTGCTGTGTACAAACTGCAACTGAGGTTAAGTACTTGATTAGTGGTGGAGTGTTGAGCTATATACTTGCGCAGTCCTTTTGAGCTATCACAGTCATCAACTAGGTTTTTTGAATCGATTCTGGCTCTTTATTTAAATAGTAATTTATTCGATGTAAAGTTATGATATAATCTTATCTTATATATGGTAAAGGGTGTTTTGTAGATAATTATGATCAGTTCTATACAAGAACCTAACGCATTACGAAAACGATTGCAGGCATTTTATCGTGCTGATGAAAAAAGTCACATACGCTATCTTGTAGAAAAATCAGAACTTTCGGCTGATTCAAAAAACATAATTTACAATATTGCAAAACAAATTGTCGAAAAGATTAGAGGTAGTAAATTAGGCATTATAGATTCTTTTATACAACAGTACTCACTTTCTAACGAAGAAGGAGTAGCGCTAATGTGTCTTGCTGAATCATTACTTAGAATACCAGACGATTACACAATAGATGAATTGATCAAAGATAAAATTGCCAACCAAGAATGGAATAAACACCTGGGGCGTTCCTCTTCATTGTTTGTTAATGCTTCTACATGGAGTTTAATTATAGGAAGCAGTATATTGAGAAACAATGAAGAGGATTCAAAATTCTATCACATAATTTCCAGGTTATTGAAAAATTTAGGAGAGCCAATAATCCGCAAAGCGGTGAAACAAGCAATATCCATTCTTGGCAAGCATTTTATTGTTGGAGAAACTATAGAAAAAGCATTGGAAAGTGTGAAATCAGATGACTACAGTAAGTATTTATGCTCTTTTGATATGCTTGGTGAATCTGCTTGCACAGTTGAGGATGCGGAAGAGTATTTTAATTTATACATGCATGCAATAAAAGCCATAGGTGAATCTGCTGACATAAATGATTGCTTTAAATCTCAAGGGGTTTCAATAAAATTGTCTTCACTGCACTCACGTTATGAATTTAGCCAATTTGGTAATATAGCTGAAGAGCTGAGAGCTAAGTTGCTGGAACTGTGTCATGAAGCGAAGAAATATAACATTTCACTTTGTATAGATGCAGAAGAATCAGAAAGGCTTGAGATGTCGCTCGTGTTATTTGAACAGTTGCGTCTTGATGAGTCACTTTCTGAGTGGGAAGGGCTTGGTCTAGCTGTGCAAGCGTATCAAAAACGTGCTTTGTCTGTTCTTGATTTTGTTGAAGATGTTGCCATTCGATCAAAGCATAAGGTTATGGTGAGACTTGTGAAAGGAGCATATTGGGACTCGGAAATCAAGCGCACACAAGAATTAGGGTTAATTGGTTATCCGGTGTTTACTAGAAAAAGCCACACAGATGTATGCTACCTTGCCTGTGCGCAGAAACTTTTAAGCAAAGAGAATCACTTTTATCCATGTTTTGGAACTCATAATGCTTATACTTTTGCTACTATAATAGAGCTTGCCGATAAAAATCATCCTGGGTTTGAGTTTCAGCGCTTACATGGAATGGGTAAAAGTTTGTATGATTATGCAATTTCAGAACTTGCAACAAGCATCAATTGTCGTATATATGCACCAGTTGGTAAACATAGTGATTTATTGCTATACCTTATTAGGCGTCTTCTTGAAAATGGAGCTAATAGCTCGTTTGTCAATCAAGTAAATGATTCTGACGTTAAAATTGAAGAATTAGTCTCAGATCCATTAGAAAAAGTAAAAAGCTTAGAATATGAGCCTCATCCAAGCATTCCGTTGCCACGAGATATTTTTGGAGAGGAAAGAAAAAACTCCTTGGGAATGGATATTAGCGATTCAATTGCAGTTTCACAATTTGCAAATGATATAAGGGAATTTAGTGAAAAGAAATGGCAAGTTGGCCCAATAATTGATGGAGAGTCGTTTCTTGACAGTGCGGAATTTACCGAAGTAGTGAATCCTGCACATTTGGAAAATGTAATTGGGGAAGTGTCAAGTGCAACAAGTGCTCATGCTTTAAATGCTCTTGAAATAGCACATAGTGCTTTTACTAAGTGGCAGAATGTTTCAGCAGAAGAGCGCGCTAAATGCCTTGAAAAAGCTGCAGATTTGCTTGAGGAAAGGATGAAAGAGTTAATTTATATTCTGATTGTAGAAGCAGGAAAAATTTTATCCGATGCAATAGCAGAAGTAAGAGAGGCAATCGACTTTTTGCGCTATTATGCAATGATAGCAAAAAATGAACTGAATGACTGGAAAAAATTGTCAGGTCCAACAGGTGAAGATAACTTCATCTTTTTTGAAGGCAGAGGAGTTTTCTTATGCATATCACCGTGGAATTTTCCACTCGCTATCTTCATTGGACAGGTTTCAGCTGCACTTGCAGCAGGTAATGCAGTGCTGGCAAAACCGGCAGAGCAAACGCCGATTATTGCCTATGAAGCCGTTAAGATACTACACGAAGCTGGAATACCAAAAAATGTGCTACACCTTATTCCAGGGGATGGTTGGTATTTAGGTAAAACATTAGTACCAGATAATAGAATTTCCGGTGTAGCTTTTACTGGTTCAACACAAACTGCTCAAATAATTAATCGAATGCTTGCTAGTAGAGATGGTCCTATTGTGCCACTTATCGCTGAGACTGGTGGATTAAATGCTATGATTGTTGATAGTTCTGCTCTTTTAGAGCAGGTAACTAAGGATGTTTTAATTTCTGCATTTCGCAGTGGCGGTCAACGTTGTTCTGCTCTCAGAGTGCTATTTATTCAAGAAGATATAGCAGAAAAACAGGTAAAAATGATATGCAATGCAGCTCAAGAACTAAAGATAGGTGACCCAATACAACTGAGCACAGATATTGGTCCAATAATTGACAAAGCATCTATTGATATGCTCACTAAACATACGGAAAAAATATCAAGGGATGAAGATTCAAACCTTTTGTTCAAGGTACCAATGGATACAAATTCTTATAATGGTTATTTCTTTCCTCCGTACATTTATGAGATACAAAAAATTTCGCAATTAAAGCAAGAAGTGTTTGGGCCTATTTTACATATCATACGTTTTAATAAGTCGCAGTTAAATGAAGTTATAAGTGATATAAACAATACAGGATATGGACTTACGTTTTCTTTGCAAAGCCGTGTACAAAGTCAGATCGCTTTAATAAGCAAGAAAATATCAGTTGGAAATGTATACATCAATCGCAATCAAATAGGTGCAGCAGTTGGAACACAACCATTTGGCGGTAGAGGACTGTCAGGTACCGGACCAAAAGCTGGTGGTCCTAATTATCTGCAACGTTTTTCTATAGAAAAGGTTGTAAGTGTCAACACTACAGCATGTGGCGGTAACATTAAACTTGCGTGTTTGGATTGATTTGCAATTTCTAAATTGGAAGTCCGTGCAGTTGTGTATGCAGTACTAAAACCTAAAACTCATACATTGAAAGGATAGTTGTGATTCTAAGGAGGCTTCAAAGAAAGTCTTGTCTTTAATAAAAGAAAAAGGTTGCTATAATTCTGATAAAAGCACTATAAACAAAATGAATGTAAAAAATATCTTATTAGCGTTTTTAGTACAATTTATATTCGATTTGTCATTATTTGCAGCTGATCCTATTTTGCTTAATTGTATTGAAACTCCAGGGATTTATGATCTTGAAACAAGGCCAAAAAGCTTTAACTCTTCAAATAATTTAAGAAGAAAACCTGGCTCTCCAAATAATGCATCAGGAGAATTAATAAATGTAGTGGGTAGAGTTACTGATGTAAATTGCTTACCGATACAAAATGCTGTGGTTTCTATATGGCACGCAGACTCACTTGGCATGAGCTATTATGATGAAAATGTGGAGCTTGATCCAAATTTTGCTGGATCAGGAAGATTTGTAGTAAATAACCTTGGCTATTATAATTTTATTACAATAGTACCAGGTAAAATTGGTGATAGGGCTCCACACATCAACTTTTTGGTCCAACATCCAGATTTTCCAGAATTCACAACACAAATGTTTTTTGCTGATCATAATTGCGATAACTGTGATGATCTTCTTCTTGGTAATCTTATTGAGAGTGGACTTGCAAGCCTTCTGATAGCACCATTTACTTATAACAATCAGGCTATGAAGACCTACACATTTAATATAACCCTAGGTGGGCATAACAAATTTTCTGATAAAAGATAAAGCCCTTGCATATCAGCGGAGTTCATAGTAGTCTTAAGCGCTATTGTACTTAAAATGTATATGAAAAATATCTTACTAATGTTTTTACTATGCTTTATGTGCAGCTTACAATTATTTGCAACGGAGATGTCAACGATGAAGATAACAATTTCTAAAGCTTTACCCGATTTTGAGACGCTAGTGGTAGGTTTTTTTGAGGGTGATAAGCTCATAACTAATGTTCTACAAGATAAGCAAGCTATAGATAACATCAAGAAATTTAGTGATTTTAATGGAGGTTTTGGTGAATTTTTCTCCGTTACTTCATCAGAGGGAAAAAATATTATAGTTGCTGGTCTTGGAATGAGAGATGAATGGGATGAAAGCAAAGGATTAAATATTGGTGGTAAAATATATTGTGAGCTAAGCAGATTAAGAATCAAGCGAGCGGCAATCTCAATCGAAGGCAATGCAGCAAATGTTGCATACGGTGCATTTTTGCGCAGTTTTAAATTTGATAAGTATAAAACCAAAAAGGATGAAAAAGTTACAGAAGTAGAGGAGATCACAGTGCTAACGAAAGATGAGCAATTCAGTAGTGCTGAAAAATCATTTGAGCGTTTAAGACAAGAAGGTGAAGGCATATTTCTTGCACGTACTCTTACCATTGAACCACCTAATGTTTTATATCCAGAATCCTATGCTGATTATATAAAAACCGAGCTTACTAAGCTTGGCCTTGAAATCGAAGTGCTTGGTAAGAAGCAGATGGAAGAGAAAAAAATGGGAGCATTGCTTGGGGTAGCACAGGGAAGTAGTAAAGAGCCAAAATTAGTAGTGATCAAATGGAATGGAGCTTTCAAGGAACAAAAGCCTGTAGCTTTTGTGGGTAAAGGCATAACGTTTGATACTGGTGGAGTGTCACTCAAGCCTTCGCGTGGCATGGAGTCAATGAAATATGACATGGCGGGTTCTGCTACTGTGGTTGGGGTGATGCGTACTCTAGCTGGACGAAAAGCAAAGGTAAATGCAGTTGGTGTAGTTGCACTTGCAGAAAATGCAGTGGACGGTAATGCTCAAAGACCAAGTGATGTAGTAACTTCGATGTCTGGACAGACGATAGAAGTGTTGAACACTGATGCAGAAGGAAGGCTCATACTTGCAGATGCTTTATGGTATACACAAGATAGATTTGCACCGAAATTTATGATCGACCTTGCAACTTTAACTGGTGCTATAGTGGTTGCACTGGGAAATAATGAATATGCTGGTCTTTTTTCAAATAACGATGAATTAGCGAATCATCTGATTGATGTAGGAAATGAAGTAAATGAGAAATTATGGCGTTTTCCTATGAATGAAACTTATAACAAAATTATTGATTCGCCGATTGCTGATGTGCAAAATATAGCTCCTGCAGGTTCTGGTGGAGATAGTATAATGGCTACACAGTTTCTACAGCGTTTTGTAAACGACACTTGTTGGGCACATTTAGACATTGCAGGCACTGCTTGGCACGAAAAAGGCACTGATATTTCTCCAAGAGGGGCAGTAGGTTTCGGTGTAAGGTTGCTAAATAAGTTGGTTGAGAAGTACTATGAGATTAATAATTAAGGATCTTTGTATTGAGTTTATAGCTTAATTTACGGCTACATGAATGTCTATTTATAAGACGTAGAAAATGATATCATCAAAGTAACTTACATTTTCTTTTTTGGGGATTCTAAAGTTACACACTTGAGCAGCATCAAGAGAAAGTATTTTGTTCAAATGATGATTGTAATGATGGACTATTAAAACTTTAAAGCTATTGGGTATTGACGGTATATACTTAAGTGTTAGAATAAAATAGGAAGTTTTTAGGAGTTTATATGGCAGCAGGCGGAAAAGCGAAAACAGCTAGTAAAAATAACCCTACTCAGCGTAAGAAAGCAGAACAAAAAATGTATAAGGATAAACCGGTAAAGCCGGTTAGATATATAGACCGTGATTCACGTATGAACTATATGTCTGCTCAATACGATAACGGCAATCTAGTTGAAGATGAGGTAAGCGGCAATCCTATAAAGTGGGAAGCTGTATAGTAGTTGTGGTTAAAGTTACTATTAATTCTAAGGAATGTGAAGTAGAGCATGGGCTCACTATAATTCAAGCTTGTGAAGTTGTGGGCGTTGAAGTTCCGCGGTTTTGTTATCATGAGCGTTTAGCAATTGCTGGTAACTGCAGAATGTGTTTGGTTGAAGTTGAGGGTGGCCCTCCAAAACCAGTAGCTTCTTGTGCAATGCCAGTTGCAGAGGGTATGGTTATTCACACGGATACTCCCAAGGTAAAAAAGGCGCGTGAAGGAGTGCTCGAATTTTTACTAATTAATCATCCACTTGATTGTCCAATTTGTGATCAAGGTGGTGAGTGCGATTTGCAAGATATAACAATGGCTTATGGGAAAGGAATAAGCAGACTTGATGAGCATAAAAGAGCTGTGCCAAAAAAACATTTTGGTCCACTGATTGGAACTGCAATGAATAGATGCATTCATTGTACTCGATGTGTTAGATTTTTGTCCGATGTTGCAGGTACAAATGAACTTGGAGGAATTGGCAGGGGAGAAAATATAGAGATTAGTACTTACATAAAAAGGCATATTAGCTCTGAATTATCTGGGAATATTATAGATCTCTGCCCGGTAGGGGCTTTAACTTCAAAGCCTTACTCCTTTACAGCGCGTCCATGGGAGCTATCACATTGTGAGACTATAGATGTGCTAGATGCTGTGGGAAGTAGCATTAGAGTTGATTATCGTGGCCTGGAAGTTATGCGAATATTACCAAGGCTGAGCGAAGAGGTAAATGAAGAATGGATATCAGATAAAACCCGTTTTGCCTATGATGGACTAAAAGTTCAGCGTCTTGATCAACCTTATGTAAAAAAAGATGGTAAATTAGCCCCAGTTGATTGGAATGAAGCACTAACTGTTGCTGCAAAGAAATTAAAAAATACAAAATCAAATAAAATAGCTGCAATTGCAGGTGATTTAGCAGATTGTGAGTCTATGCTTCTACTCAAAGAAGTGATGCAGAAGCTCGGCTCGGGGAATATAGACTGTAGGCAAGATGGAGCAAAGCTTATACCAAATAATCGTGGGTCATATGTATTCAACACCACTATTGAGGGTATAGAAAATGCAGATTTATGTCTGCTTATAAATACAAATCCAAGAATAGAAGCACCAATAATTAACGCAAGATTGAGAAAGAGATATTTACAAGGTAATTTCACTATTGCAAATATTGGTCCTAATCTTGAATATCTATATAATGTTGAAAGATTAGGTGATGGTCCAAACGTTCTAAAAGAAATAGAAGAGGGAAATCACAAATTCTGCGAGTTACTGAGTGCGGCTCAGAACCCTATGCTAATTATCGGTCAAGATGCATTAATAAGAGATGATTCTGAATCAGTTTTAGCTCTAGCTGGCAAAATTGCAGAAAAATTTAACATGATCAGAGATGACTGGAATGGCTTTAACGTACTGCATAAGGCTGCAGCAAGGGTTGGTGGACTCGATATTGGATTCGTTCCTAGCAAAGGTGGAAAAGACATTAATCAGATGCTAAAACAGGCAGAAAGTGGTGAGATAGAAGTAGTTTATCTTCTTGGCGCAGATGAAATTGATATATCAAAGTTAGAAAGTACATTTGTAATTTATCAAGGCCACCATGGTGATAGGGGAGCGCATATAGCAGATGTCATTCTACCTGGAGCTGCATACACAGAAAAATATGCAACTTATGTAAATACTGAAGGGCGAGTACAGAGAACAAATTTAGCTGTTTTTCCTCCTGGTGAAGCAAAGGAAGATTGGTTGATTATAAAAAATTTATCCCAATATTTGGGCCTTTCCTTACTATATGATAATTTATTTGATGTGAGGAAGAAATTATACACTATTGGTCCACAGTTTAGAGATGCTGACCAAGTGGTGAAAAACAAATGGGTACCAATTACCTGTGATGAAATAAAATTAAGTAATATCTCTTTCACTCTAAAAAAGTGTAATTTTTATATGACAGACTCAATAAGTCGCGCTTCAAAAATAATGGCAGATTGTACTAAGGATTTTTATGAACACTCTACTTAATATTTTATTTATTCTAACACCATTATTACTAATAACTCTGGTATATTTTCAACGAAAATTAAACTCTATATTTTTGTGTAAAGAACAAAATACATTAGAAAAACAGTTCGTTTATAAGCTAGTTGATTTTATCAATGATATTATTGCACTATTTACGGAAGGATATGTATGGATGGCAATAACATTTATTATAGTTACCGAGGGAAGAGGGAATTATTTGCCTCTCACAATGATCTTAATTATGATGTCACTAGTGTCATTCATATGCATATCATTTTACTATTCTATTAAGCTAAATGCTGTACAGAAAAGTGTTGTCCTATTGATTTCAATAGGGACATTGTCTTGTGTGTCTAGAGCATTTGCTGTATTTTTTATTGCCACAATTATGAACTATTTTTTTGATTTAGGGTTGCATGTACTTGATATTTGATATTCTTTTTCTTCTTATTCCACTTTTGCTTTCAGTAGCATATTTAGTGTACTTTGAGCGTAAAGTTATTGGTGCAATTCAACTAAGGCATGGTCCAAGTGTAGTAGGGCCATTTGGGCTACTACAGCCATTTGCAGATGCTATCAAATTGATAATTAAAGAGCCGATAATACCATTTAGAGCAAACACCATACTGTTTATTATGGCTCCAATGCTCACCTTTATTTTAGCATTAATTTCCTGGGCAGTTATACCATTTGGAGCTGAAATAATTACAGAAAATGGACAGCAGGTAATAATCCCTAAGGTAATAGCAAATATTAATGTTGGAGTGCTTTATGTGCTAGCTATATCCTCTTTGGGAATATATGGCATTATTATTGCAGGCTGGTCTAGTAATTCTAATTATGCATTTCTTGGCGCTATAAGGTCAGCTGCTCAAATGATTTCATATGAAGTTTCAATAGGTCTAATAGTTGCTACAGTTGTTATTACAACTGGTACGTTGAATCTTGCAGAGATGGTGGTAGCGAAACATAATATGCCATTTTGGATTGATTTGCTGATGATGCCTATAGGAATAATATTTTTTATTTCTTTGCTTGCAGAAACTAACCGTCACCCATTTGACTTACCAGAAGCTGAAGCAGAGCTTGTCTCTGGGTATAACGTCGAATATTCATCAATGCCTTTTGCTCTCTTTTTTCTAGGAGAGTATGCAAATATGATTTTAGCAAGCGCTGTGATGACAATATTCTTTCTAGGAGGGTGGTATCCTCCACTAGAGCTTAGTTTACTATATAAAATTCCAGGTTTGATTTGGTTCGTTTTGAAGATAGTTTTATTATTGTTCATATTTATTTGGATCAGGGCAACAATACCCCGTTACAGATATGACCAACTAATGCGTCTTGGTTGGAAAGTGTTTCTACCGATATCAGTGCTTTGGGTAATACTCATTTCAGGAGTGTTGCTTTTTACTGGGAACTTGCCTGGGTCCAATGTTTAACTTTCCAAACATAAGATTAAGACGCAGGCGCTCAGGCAAGTGGATTCGCAATTTAACAAGTGAAATCACTTTATCAGTAAATGATTTGATTTTTCCCTTATTTGTTCATGACGGAGAAGAAACAATTGAGCCAATTTCTGGCTTACCTGATATCAAATGTTATTCAATAGATGGATTAATTTCTATAGTTCAGAAAGCTAAGGACTCGGGGATTAATGCTGTTGCAATTTTTCCTGTAGTTGATAGTAAACTAAAATCTGAAAAAGCTGAGGAAGCATATAATCCTGATAATTTAATCTGCAAAGCAATTCATGCTGTAAAATCGAAGGTACTTGATATTGGCATTATTGCAGACATTGCACTAGATCCATACACTACTCACGGTCATGATGGCATTTTAAAAGACGGCAAGATGGATGTGGAAAATGATGAAACTGTGTCAATATTGTGTAAGCAAGCGCTTGTTTTAGCAAAAGCAGGATGCGATATAGTTGCTCCTTCTGATATGATGGATGGCAGGATAGGAAAAATAAGAAAAACATTGGATGATAATAACTTTCAGAATGTGTCAATATTGTCCTATGCAGTAAAGTACTGTTCTAGCTTCTATGCGCCATTCAGGCAAGTTGTCGGTTCGTGCGCATCATCAAATTTCATCGACAAAAGTGGTTATCAAATGGATTATCGAAATGCACGCGAAGCAATCTGCGAAATTGAAATGGATATAAATGAAGGTGCAGATTTTATTATGATAAAGCCGGGTATGCCATACTTAGATATAATAAAAACAGCAAGTGACAAGTTCAATTTTCCGATTTTTGCTTACCAAGTAAGCGGTGAATACGCAATGATAAAAGCTGCAGCAAATAATGGCTGGTTGGATTATAACAGAGTGATTTATGAGTCCTTAATTGGTTTTAAACGTGCAGGTGCAAGTGCAATATTTACCTATGCTGCACTTGATGTTGCAAAAAATTTGGTATCTACTTAGCAGTGTGGAACATCTAAGTAGGTAGCTGGCCGAAGTGACTTGACAAACCTTCCCACTTTCCTTACCATATCAATAAGAGTATTTATCCTTGTTTTTAATCTCTGCAGATTTAACAACAAAAATTCAGTAAAAAACTCAGGTATATATTGGCAGATTACATAAAATTATAGCGGCTGCATGTCTTTTTTATTTTTTCTACATTCAGCCAAAACACGCTTATTTTAAGCGTTAGCACATTATTATAATGCCAATTTACATTATTATAGGGTCAAAACTCACTACTAACCCCAACTATGGATTAAATAAAGAGATAAAAGTGCAGCTAAGAAGAGGAAAACAGGGTAAGCTCAAGTATTTTATCAATAATTAAGAGGTTACCCATGAAGAAAGATATTACAGAACTTTACTGTTGCGTCGAGGATTTTTGTCGCACAGTCGATGATAGTTTTGCTAATATGCTCCTATCAAAAGGAAGAAAACCAACTAGAATACCGGACTTCGGAAATTCTCACCATAATTCTATTATATCATCAATCCCCTTGCAAAAGTTTCAAAGCTTTTTACCTACTTTATCTGCCACTTTATAAATCTGAGTTTTCTAAATTGCCAACATATGACCGATTTATCGCTCTTAAATCACGGGTTTTATGGTATTTAGCATTACTTTTGCAATGGTTCTGCAAACAAGCAAAAATGACAGGTATTGCCTACATAGACACTTCTACAATCGCTGTTTGCCACAAAAAAAGAATCTCCAAGAACAAAGTTTTTGATGGTTTGGCAGAAATTAGTAAGAGCACATATGGTTGGTTTTTTGGCTTTAAATTGCACTTGGTAATTAATGAAATTGGAGAAATTCAAGCACTTACTCTAACCAAAGGTAACGTTGATGACAGAAAACCTGTGCCAACTCTCACTAAAAGACTGACCGGACTTTTGTTTGGAGATAAGGGCTATATAAAGAAAGAGCTCTTTGAGAAACTCTTTGATAGAGGCCTAAAACTCGTCACTAAAGTAAAAAAAGGTATGAAAAACGTACTCATTTCACTTAAAGAGAAGATTTTACTAAGGAAAAGATCGATTGTTGAGACTGTTTTCGACTCCTTGAAAAACAAATTTGAGATTGAGCACACAAGACACAGATCGCCAACAAATTTCCTAATTCATGTTTTTTCTGTTCTGATTTCCTATTCCATGCAGTCGAAAAAGCCCTCTATTTCTATGCCTTTCTTTGCTGGCTAATCCATAGTTGGGGTTACTAGGGGATTCTTTTGCCTTTTTCTAGCTTGGTAAATTTTTTAATATTTATAGTTAAAGCTTCAGGCCAGCGCGTGACGCATAGCTATACGGAGATTAAAGATGTCATTCAAGTAGCTGACACTGGAATGGCTTTGTTGCACCACTCAAGGAAAGAACAGGCAGTTACTGATGGAATTTGTTATAAAATAGATATTTAGCCGACAAAGGAAAAATATGCCAATAAGAATGAAAGTCAGTAACTGCAATGAATATAACAAATTTCTTCAAGAAAGGGGAAATGTTTTTCATTATATCAACGATGCCATTGAAAATTGGTACGAAAATAGTCCAAAAGTAGCAGGTGGCAACAATGTCTACAGCGACAAAGTAGTGATTCTAATTCACATAATAACCTATCTATTCAGGATTGGTCTTAGGCAAACAGTGGGATTTATAGAGAAATATCTTGAGCAAATAGGGAAAATTTTGCAAATTATCAGCTATTCGCAGGCTTCAAGAAGGTTTAAAAAGCTTAATATCAAAATCAACGACTGCAGAGTTGATAAGAACGATATGGAAGATATTGAAATTGCTATAGATAGTACAGGTATCAGCATCTACAATAATATTCCAGGCCATAGTAAGGCAAATGGTACAGATAGAAAGTATCGCCGCTATGAGCAAACAAGATGTAATGCTAGAGATAGGTAGTAAAAAAGTTATAGCTGCAAAATACAGTAGTGGAGTTTATTCCGACCACTATGGAGCCTGTGATCTTATTGAAAGAGTGGATACCAAGTATAACATAAGCACGATATATGCAGATAGATCGAAAGAAGTTATACAAACTGTGCGATGAGCTTGACATAAAGACAAGGATTCCTCCGCAAAATAATGCAGTAGAGCATCCAAAGTTGGATTATATGAATGAGAGAAATTCTACAATCAAGCTCATAAAGTCATATGATGAAGATGGTATGAAGAGGTGGAAAAAAGAGATAAATTATTGGAAGAGATCTTATATAGAAAGTTTTTTCTCGCGACTGAAGCAAATATTTGGATTTAGTTTTAGGAATAAATCTGAGATTAATCGTGAGAAGGAACTGCTACTCAAGTGTTATTTGCTTAACAAATTTACTGAAATAGGCATGGCTAAGTTTGATATAGCTTCATGAATTTATTATACATTACCCACTATCCGAAGAGCTGTGCAACAAAGCCCACTGGAATCCAGGAATTTTTTGAGCACAAAGGAGATCTTATTCTAAGTTTTTATTGGTAAGAAAGGCTGGATCCCAGTGTCAGCTACTTGAATGACAAGAAGGGGATAGCACTGGGATGACAAAAAAGGAGGCTACTAGTATAAAGGGGCAACGGTTTAGATCGTTTTTAACTATTTGCCTTTTTTCTATGCAAGAAGTGTATTGATAAGTCCATTACAATTCAGTATTGTGAAAAATATAAGTCAAGTGTTAGTTAGGACATGGGGATTTTTTTTCAATTTTTGGGTAAGATGCTAGGCAAGGTTTTTCCTGCCAAAATAGTAAGCTCTTTTTTAGGAGTAGGATATTTACCGGGTTGGCAGCATTATTGGTCTTCTTTTCTAATATTATTTATTACCGACATTATATTAATGCTTACATACGGAGGTGATTTTATACTATATAAAATGCCGAATTCAGGCATAGTTGTAGCTGCTATTTTTACCAAGCTAGCAATAGTTATGTTAGTGCTGCAATTAGTTGGCATATCTATTTTTCATACTCAAGATCCTTCAGCCAGCAGTGATGAGAATATAGTAATACAAATAGCATCAGGACAGGTGATGACTGTTGCGTTTTCGATGCCGGCAATAATGTCAATTTATTATATTGTAAGTAAATTCTATTTAAGTATATGCAAGGCAATACTTCAATGTCCATTTTGGTTTAATGATCTTATGCATTTGTTCTTTTTCTTTATAATACCTTATTTATTTTTTAATATTGTAGAAGTAATAAAACCATGGCCGATAAGTACGATACAGCTTAGTTATAACAATGCAATATCAATCACATTTGAAGGGATTTTTCATGTGTTTTATGCAGTGATTTTATTGTACTTGACTGCATTTATATTCTGCGATCTGACTATGCATGATGCGATTGTTTTAAACAAAAGCATATTTGAGTATGTAAAAGAAAGTTCAATAGCCTTGAGTGACTATTTTCATGGCACTATTAAAAAAATAAGTATAGAATAGTACTTATTTGCTTATGTATTCAGTTTAAAAGATATACAGTTTGCGTGAATCTACAGGATATAATAAAGGGATTACAAGATTTTTGGGCAGATGAAGGGTGTACTATACTTCATCCATATACGTCTGAAGTTGGAGCTGGAACACTACATCCCGCAACAATCATGTCAGCGATTGACGAAAAATCAACAAAAATTGTGTATCTACAACCAGTAATCAGACCTGCAGACGGACGCTATGGCGACAACCCTAATCGTTTATATCAGCATCATCAATACCAAGTTATAATAAAACCATCTGGCAGCAATTTGCAAGATATTTACTTAAATAGCTTAAAAGCTCTTGGTGTATCGACAAAAGAATATGATATTAAGTTTATTGAAGATGATTGGGAAAACCCAAGTGTTGGCGCATCCGGTCTTGGTTGGGAGGTTACATGCAACGGAATGGAAGTAACACAACTTACTTATATACAGCAAGTGGGAGGTATTGACTGCAGAATAATTCCTGGTGAAGTAGCATATGGGTTAGAGCGTTTAGCAATGTGCATACAGGGTGTAGATAATGTTTACGACATAATGTGGAACGATAATGGTGTAACTTATGGAGATATTTTTAAACAAAGAGAGCGAGAGTTTTCTTACCTGGCACTTGATTATTATGATACTAAAGTAGTACAACAGCAGTTTGAGGATACAGAAAAACTGTGTAAATTCCTTGTTGAAAAAGAATTGCCGATAGCAGCTTATGACCAATGTATTAAAACGAGCCATCTACTTAATCTACTTGATGCAAGAGGTGTGCTTGGTGTGAATGAACGTACAGCCTATATTGGTAGAGTGAGAGAGTTAACAAAAAAATGCTGTGAATTATATAGAGCAAAGTAGAATATGTTGTCACAATTATTGTTTGAATGTCTTTCAGAAGAAATTCCATCAAGAATGCAGAATTCATCTGCAGCTCAGGTTAAGAGCTATATCACTAATGCTTTTAGTAAAAATAATGTGAAATTTGCATCTATAGAAGTTTATGTGACTGCACGTCGCATTGCTCTTTTTATTGATGGCATAAGTGCTTTAGAGCTAAAAGATTCTAACAATGAAATTAAAGGACCAAGAGTTAATGCACCGAAAAGTGCTATCGAAGGTTTTTTGAGAAAAAATCGGAAAGGTGAAGAAGATTTACTCATTCGCAAAGTAAATGATGAAGATTTTTACTTCATTAAGAGAGAAAGCTGCTTATTTAACATCAACGGGTTTCTCAAAAATCAACTGGAGGAAATGCTAAAAAACTTTTCTTGGCCAAAGAGTATGAGATGGAGTGAAAGAAAAGAGAGATGGGTTAGGCCAATTAAAAATATTCTATGTATTTTAAATGACGAAATAATACCTATATCTTTTGCAGGGGTTACAGCATGCAACGTGACGTATGGTCATAGGTTTCTTTCAGGTGATGCAGTACTTACTGTTAAAACGCCCAAAGACTATTTTGAATTGTTAGAAAAAAATAATGTCATTCTCCAGTTGGACAAAAGAAAGCAATTTATACTAGATCAGATTAATAAGTTTACAAAAGAGGAGAACTTACAACTTGAAAAAAATGATTATTTACTTAATGAATTGGCAGGGCTTATAGAGTGGCCAATAGTATTATTTGGTAAAGTAAAATCATCAGAATTACCGAAGAAAGTAATACTTAGTATAATTAATACGCAGCAAAAGTATCTTGCTTTAAGTGATGGACAGAAAATATCACATTTTGTTACTGTTGTAAATGTTAACAACAATGAAGTTGTCAAAGGCCATGAAAGAATATTAGAAGCACGTCTTGCTGATGCCCAGTTTTTGATATCTCAAGACAAGAAGGAAAACCTAGATTACTATGTCAAAAAATTGAGCTCTATTTCATTTCATGCTTCGCTCGGTAGCGTAGAAGAAAAAGTGAAGCGTATTATCGCTCTTTCAAAGTATATAGCGATATTTATTCCACATGCTTCATTAATTAAAGTTGAACGTGCTGCATATTTAGCAAAGGCAGATCTTGCAACGTTGATAGTGAAAGAATTTCCGGGATTGCAAGGAGTAATGAGTGGATACTACGCTTCTTATTTTCAAGAGGATAAAGAAGTAGTGGAAGCTATAACTGAGCACTATAAGCCAATTGGATCGGACCAAGAATGCCCTAGATCTCCTACTGCGATTGCTGTAGCTATTGCAGACAAAATGGATAGTTTGGTTGGCTTAATTGCAGCAGGTGAGAAAATCTCTGGTTCGTATGATCAGTTTGGTTTGCGTAGAATGACAATTGGTATAATTAGAACAATACTTGAAAATAATTTGCATATTCCAATTAGATTGCTGATAGATAAGTCAGTATCTTTATGTTCAAGGCTTCTATTGAATAAAAATATAACTCCAGTTGATAAGCCAAGTGAAAAACAAATTTTAGAACTAGTATTTAAATTCTGCTTAGAAAGGTTCAAGATTATTTTAAAAAATAGAAATATAAGGCAAGATGTTGTAGATTCAATACTATATAAAGTCGATATTAATGATCTGCTGAAAGCGGAAAAGCAAACTGTGATATTGGATCGTTATCTTAGTACAAAAGAAGGTGAACAGGTTCTAAGCACTTATAAAAGAGCCAGTAACATGATGAGCAAAGTGAGAAAAAGTGATGGCACTACTTATAATGCATCTTACAGTAAGAAGTTTTTGATTGAAGATGAGGAGATTGCGCTATCAAATTGTGCTATATCTGCTTGTAAAAACATCAAACAAGCGATAGAAAATAACGACTTTAATACAGCGCTTGATGAACTTGCTCGTTTTGCTCCATTTATCAATCAATTTATGGACAGTGTAAAGATTAACTGTGATTCTAATGAGCTTAGAATAAACAGGTTATCTTTGCTTGCAAATGTTGTTTCTACCTTTCATTTAGTAGCAGAGTTTAACCTTATACAGGTTAAACAATTGATAAATGCTCAGGCAATATAAGGAACAAATCAAATCATCTCCACAATCCTGTGGCGTTTATAAGATGATTGGAGATAAGAGTAAGGTTTTATACATTGGTAAAGCAAAAAACTTGAAGTCGAGATTATCTGACTACCTTCAATTCGAAAACCTTTCTGAACGAATCAGAGTAATGATCTCACAGGTTATTAAGGTTGAAATATTCATCACTGAGAATGAAATCGAAGCATTGCTTCTTGAAGCACAGTTAATAAAATCGTTAAAACCATCTTATAATATTTTGCTTAGGGATGGAAAATCTTATCCTTATATAACAATTTCTAAGCATGATTATCCAAGAATAGCGAAATATAGAGGTAAGTTTAAGAAGAATGAGTTTCATTACTACGGCCCTTTTCCATCTGCTGCTGCTGTTAAGAACACTATATTATCATTGCAAAAAGCTTTTCTCTTAAGAGTATGTTCAGATCAATATTTCTCTTCAACAAAAAGACCATGTCTTGAGTATCAAGTTAAGCGCTGTTCAGCACCATGCGTAGATAAAATTACAAAAGATGATTACTGCAAATCAGTAAAACAAGCACAAGATACTCTGCTAGGAAGGAATAAAGAAGTGCAAAGACAGCTATTTTCTACAATGGAAAAGTGCAGTAGGGAGATGAACTACGAGCTTGCTGCTGTCTATAGAGATCGATTGAAATTTCTTCAGCAAATTCAAATGCAGCCAATGGATTTTTCTTTTGAAGAAGATGCAGATTTCTTTAGCGTTGTACGTGAGGCAGACTTAGCATGCATTGGTGTACTATCTTTCAGAGATAAAGGTAACTATGGAAGCATTCCTTACTTCATTGAGAATTGTAGTGATCATTCAAATGATGAAATTTTATCCACCTTTTTGGTCAATTTGTATAATCCAGTTAACACACCACCAGCGCAAATTTACGTTCCCGATTTTATTAAGGATAAGGAAATTATAGAACAAGCACTTTATGCTCTTACTCAAAAATCAATAAAAGTTTTGCATGCGAAAAATAGTAAAGAACGTGATTTGTTGAATTTTATTTACAATAATTCTCAGCATAGTCTAGAACAGAAGCTTACTGATTATAGAAATAACCTAGAAAAGCTCGAAGAGCTTAGGAAGATTTTCTCGTTACCAAATATTCCAAAGCGTATCGAGGTTTATGATAATAGCCATATATCTGGAAATCAACAAGTTGGTGTGATGATTGTTGCAGGGCAGGAAGGTTTTTTAAAAAGTGAATACAAAAAATTTACTATAAAAGAAGAAATTTCAGGTGATGACTATAAAATGATGAGAGAAGTGCTGACTAGACGTTTCTCTGGCAATATAAAAGATATAATCCCTGATTTTTTACTGATTGATGGCGGTCCAGGACATGTTTCCATAGTGCAGAATGTGTTGGAAATATTGAATATAAAAGTTCCTTTTGCTTGTATGGCAAAGGGTCATGATCGTAATGCAGGAAATGAAAGATTTTATGTGCCGGACAGAGAAGAATTTACTCTAGCAAGTGACAGTAAGGTCATGCTTTATTTACAATTGCTGCGTAATGAAGCTCACCGTTTTGCGATAACTTCGCATAGAAAAAAACGCGATAAACAGTTTTTTGCTTCACAATTAAGTGAAATATCCGGTGTTGGCAGTAAAAGAAAGAAGGCACTCATGTCTCATTTTGGTTCTGTAGAAAATATAAGCAAAGCTTCTCTAGCTGAAATTCAAAACGTACCTGGAATTAGTAAAGGTTTAGCAGAAATCATTCTTCAACACGTGAATTCTAAGAAAGGTACTCCTAAATAGGTACTCTAAAATTAACCTTTATTTCTTCTTAATAAGACATAAAAAGCTCCTTTGCCACCATGTTTTTTTATGGCTTGCTGATAGTATAAGATCATATTTCGAACTTTTGTGTCATTCAACCACTTATTTAAGCTATTCTTTATAGTGTCTATTTTATCTGTACTATTACCATGCCCCGTAATTACCAATAAGCACCTATTCCTTGCTTGATAATTTTTGATAATAAAATCTATCAATTTACAATAAGCATTATCTATACTATAGCCATGCAAATCGAGTTTATCGCTTATAAAATATTTGCCCCTATCGATCTTTAATTTTGTATTGTAGTCAAGACAAAATGATGAATCACCATTATCAGTATTAAGAAAATTTTCTTGTAAACTAGAGGCACCTTTATCAATCATAGATTTTATATTTACTTTGTGATCAACTTTCAAAGTAACTTTTCCACATTCTATTGGCTTAACATTTTTTTGCCAATCTAACTCATCATCTGACATAAATTCATTAATTGAACTGCATAATTTTACAACAATATATAAACACAGTAAAATATTGCTTATTCTATAAAAAACTGATTTTCAATAATGAGATGAAATCATCAAAAGCTAATGAAAACTGTTGGATATATGGAAAGCACACTTGTATTTCAGCATTAAGAAACAAAAATAGGCGGTGTATAGAACTGTTAGTAACAGAAAATTTCTACAGAGAATTTGAGAAAGAAATTAAACAATGTGCAGATAGTAAGGGCATTAAACCTCGACTGGTAGAGAACAAAATGTTCAATGATGTTTTACCCAAAGGTGTCAATCATCAAGGAATTGCTTTAAAAGTTGCTCCTATTTTTCACAGCTTAAATATCGAAGAAATAGCTGAAGGTTCAGGTGACAGCTCTACTATAGTCATTTTAGATCAAATTACTGATACACACAATATAGGGTCGATTTTAAGAACCTCAGCTTGTTTCAACATTGATGCACTGGTTTTACCACATCACCATTCACCGAGCGAAAATGCATCTATCGCAAAAGTAGCAAGTGGAGCACTGGATATTGTTCCTCTAATATACGTTACAAACATAGTAAAAACGATGGAGTCTTTAAAAAAGATAGGCTACTGGTGTTATGGGTTTGATTGCAATGCAAAGGAAAATATAGATGAAATAAAGAATTTTGGGCAAAAAAGAGTAATTATTTTTGGTTCTGAAGAGAAAGGAATGCGGAGATTAGTGAAAGAAAGTTGTGATTATCTTTTAAAAATTCCAATGTCAAACGTAATTGATAGTCTAAATGTTTCAAACGCAGCAGCAATAGGACTATATTCCATTTACATTAAAACAAAAATCACTGCAAATTAGTTGCAATAAAACAAGGATGTCATTCCAGCATGTGATACTGGAATGACAACAGTGAATGACATCTTGCGATGTCATTCACTAGCACTTACATTACCAATCCCAAGAAAGAGGTGAACTTGAATCTGTTGGAATCTCGAAGGATGGCTGTGACACTATCTCTTTTATCTCATTTTTAAGCCATTCGCTACCATCTTCTCCAGCTTCTTTAATAGCTTTCTTGAAACTGCTCTCTAGTACAGCTTTAGCAGCTTCAGTGACGTTACCATTACCATTTATAGCATTTCCTATTGTAGTTAACTTAATTAACTCAGCGTTTAAGTCAGCAGGCATCTTATCAGTCTTAGCCTTTATAGCAGTGACATCAGCTCCTAAGGTATCTGTAATCTTATCAGTCTTAGTTTGTATTGCAGTAACCTTATCTCCTAAATTAGCAGAATTTGTAGCAGTTTCTATAGCAGTTACTTTAGCTGTTAAGTCAGCTGGAATAGTATCAGTTTTAGCCTTTATAGCAGTAACATCGGCAGATTTAGCTAAAGGAGCTAGTTCAGCAGATTTAGCTAAATTACCTAACTCAGTTCCTAAATCAGCAGGCATCTTATCAGTCTTAGCCTTTATAGCAGTGACATCAGCTCCTAAGGTATCTGTAATCTTATCAGTCTTAGTTTGTATTGCAGTAACCTTCTTTCCTAAATTAGCAGCACTTGTAGCATCTTTTATAGCAGCAACATCAGCAGTAAAGGTATCTGGAATAAATACAGTCTTAGCCTTTATATCAGTGACATCAGCTCCTAAGGTATCTGTAATCTTATCAGTTTTAGTTTGTATTGCAGTAACCTTGTCTCCTAAATTAGCAGCATTTGTAGCAGTTTCTATAGCAGTTACTTTAGCTGTTAAGTCAGCTGGAATAGTATCAGTTTTAGCCTTTATAGCAGTGACATCAGCTCCTAAGGTATCTGTAATCTTATCAGTCTTAGTTTGTATTGCAGTAACTTTATCTCCTAAATTAGCAGAATTTGTAGCAGTTTCTATAGCAGTTACTTTAGCTGTTAAGTCAGCTGGAATAGTATCAGTTTTAGCCTTTATAGCAGTAACATCAGCAGATTTAGCTAAAGGAGCTAGTTCAGCAGATTTAGCTAAATTACCTAACTCAGTTCCTAAATCAGCAGGCATCTTATCAGTCTTAGCCTTTATAGCAGTGACATCAGCTCCTAAGGTATCTGTAATCTTATCAGTCTTAGTTTGTATTGCAGTAACTTTATCTCCTAAATTAGCAGAATTTGTAGCAGTTTCTATAGCAGTTACTTTAGCTGTTAAGTCAGCTGGAATAGTATCAGTTTTAGCCTTTATAGCAGTAACATCAGCAGATTTAGCTAAAGGAGCTAGTTCAGCAGATTTAGCTAAATTACCTAACTCAGTTCCTAAATCAGCAGGCATCTTATCAGTCTTAGCCTTTATAGCAGTGACATCAGCTCCTAAGGTATCTGTAATCTTATCAGTCTTAGTTTGTATTGCAGTAACCTTATCTCCTAAATTAGCAGAATTTGTAGCAGTTTCTATAGCAGTTACTTTAGCTGTTAAGTCAGCTGGAATAGTATCAGTTTTAGCCTTTATAGCAGTAACATCAGCAGATTTAGCTAAATTACCTAACTCAGTTCCTAAATCAGCAGGCATCTTATCAGTCTTAGCCTTTATAGCAGTGACATCAGCTCCTAAGGTATCTGTAATCTTATCAGTCTTAGTTTGTATTGCAGTAACTTTATCTCCTAAATTAGCAGAATTTGTAGCAGTTTCTATAGCAGTTACTTTAGCTGTTAAGTCAGCTGGAATAGTATCAGTTTTAGCCTTTATAGCAGTGACATCAGCTCCTAAGGTATCTGTAATCTTATCAGTCTTAGCCTTTATTCCTGATATCAGATCTGTTCCGACTTGAGTTTTTATGGTAACTAAGTCAGCGCTTAAGTCAGCTGGAATAGAATCAGTCTTAGTTTTTATTGCATCTACATTAGTTCCAATACCTAATAATGTAGCAATTGCACCTCCAGTCATGAACTTTGTTGCTGTAGCACTGTAATCTATTTCAGCAGCACCATTAGGTTCATACTTAAAAGTGTTGAAAACATTAGTAGCATTGTCTACACCAAAGGTATACTTATTCTGTGCAGCATCTTCATAAATTATGCTTTTAATGTTAGGGGATGGTACATTTCCTCCAGAGTTGTCTTTAAAAGTTAAACTAGCCATATCACTTTCCGTTAATTATAAAAACCATAATGTGCATGAAAATAATATAAATTCCGTAAATACTAGATTTTGCATAAGATTTCCTTGAAGCTTTTCGCTTCAGAATTCTTCTCTTGTGATCTAAGTATGTAGCAGACGATGTCATCCTAGTAGCCCCTTTGGTGTTATTCCAGTGCTTGACACTGGAATCCATTTTTCCATCATAAGAAACGTTGATTACTTTTATACTAGCAAATTTACTGGATGCCAGTGTCTGGGCATTGGAATAACAAAAAGAGGGCAGGGCCCTCCTTATATATTAGATATAGGCTGAGTTATGATCGTGATAAACGTGATCGCTTGCGCAGTCGAACATTTTCACAAAACCATTCTCTAGATAGAGATTATATTCATGATGTTGATCTAATAACTCAAAGTTATCTTGTGTTTCTAAGCTAAAGTGACTTGAATCTGATAGCAATTCGTAATTTGGATTATCTATTTTACTAATGCTGCTTATTACTTTGCCATTACCATTTGATATAGCCAAACTATAACTATCACCATCCTTCATTATTTTGATGGATACCTTATCTTCAGGTAACACTATAAGCTTTTTCGTGTCACTATCGTGAATTAGAAATTTGCCATCTTTAAAGTAATACTTGTCTTCCGGCAAAGCACCAATCTTATAATCCGATGTATGCAGTTTGTTCCAAAAATCTAACACAGATTGCTTATCTGCTCCTTCTGCTCTATTATACAAGGCTTTCACATCATTATAATCTATGATTACATTTGCCTTATGCTTTCCTTCTACATCTCTATCATAGCTCTTTTCTATTTTCAAGATTGTGTCTTTCAACACTACCTGCTCTTTCTCCTCCACTGAAGCTGACCTTTTTGCCCTTGTTGGAATTTGTGGTTGATCAGACTATATTTCACTGTTGTCGTTTCTCTCTTCAGCAACAACATTAGTAGTACTATGAACTTCTGTCTTAGTTTCACTTACTTGCCCTTTTGGACTTTCGGTTTGTTTCTCTTTTGTGAATATTCTCTGATAGTCCGTGTAGCCTCTGTTAGTATCGCCGATATCGCCACTGCCTTGATCGAAAGTTATTTTTTTACTTCCATTTCCCATATTCTCAATTTCAACTTGAGGAGAAACAGATGCGAGGAAATCATTATAGCTGTAGTTATAATCAGCAGAAAAGAATATTTTTCCTTTGAAGTTATGGAAATTATTAGATAACATTCCTATTTCTTCATCAGTATCACCATCAAATAGTTTTACTTTAGTGAAATATCTTTGATTGTTGATTCTCACTATTTCACCACTCGAGTTTCTTTGTATCTGATAATCATTTGGATCATGTTTAATGGTAAAAAGTTTACCAGGGGCATATTTTTCTAAGTTTATAAGGCCCACATTTATATGTTTATGAGAATAATCTCTCTTTTCATATTCATGTGCAAATACTGGGTTGATATATTTGTATTCTTCTGGTATAGTATTACCTTGAGCATCATACCTATATTCATTACCACGTTCATCAGCTGGCACTAATTTGTATCCTTCATCCTTTTGCACTAACTTTAGATGAGTAACTTCTTCAGGTAACTGATAGCGTACATTTTTTCCGTGATCATGAATGAATAAGTTACTCCCATTTACAACTTCACCTCTTTCATTTTTCATCTCTTCAGTGATATAGAAGCCCATATTTTTGAATGCATGTAGATTTTCGCCTCCTTGCTTTACAACCGCTTCGTATACATCGTCGTCTGTTCTATCAGTCCCTTTATCATCCAATAATGTTCCTTTTTCTACGATTACACCGCTTTCTCTTTGCTCATCAGAATATTGAGCATGCTTTGAATCCTGATGATTTAGAATTTTGGTCCCTCTAAGAAGCAGAGAATCTAAATCTTTTTGAATGTGTCCAGTGCTAGGATGCAACAATTCATTTTCATGTAAATGTGCTTCATCAAAGTATTCATCACGTTCAACTGTTCTGCCATCTATCAGAGAAGCTTTATAATGACCATTTTCTTTTGTAATAGCCATATAAGCACCACCGTCATATTGAGTATTCAAGTTGTGCAATATGTCCTCAAAAACAAAAGTTTCTTTAGTTTGACCTTCAACTTGCTTAAAAAAGCCCGATTCGCTCGACAACTCTCCAAGCTTTGTATTCCCATCATATATAGATAGTGCACCCATATCTCCGTGACCAAGAGCTTTGATAGAGAAAACTTTACCTTCTTGTAGATTAATATGAGCACCTCTGATTAGGTTTGGATCGATATTAACCATCTCTTCTAACATCTTTTCTACGTCAATGTTCTGAGTTTCTTTTACTTGTTTCAAGCCAGCGTTTATGGTTTTATCAAGCAAATCATCTTTCAGTTGTGTATATTTGTCCTGTGTAGCATTATATAATCTCTTACCTTCATTATGATAATTAGTGCTGGCTGAATTGCATTTTTCTACAAATTTCTCATAAGAGATCTCTCCTCTTTTGTATTGCTCGTATGCATCATGACGCTGTGTTTCTTCCTGTTCACGAAGGCTTTTCAACACATCATTATATTTTATATCCTTCTGCTTATCTAAGTCTTCTTTCCCATCATAGTAAGATTTTCTAAGATCTTCACCATATTTTGATAATATCCTCAAAGCTTGCATTTTATACTCTTGACTGTTTTGATATTCATTACCTTGTTGATCAGAGTAAGTCAGCTTAACCTGCCCATCAGTAGTTTTTACTGCCTTTAAGAAATGATATTCCTTTGATATATCGAGGGTATCATTTGTTGCCCTATTAACAGCACGAGCATAATCGTAAAATGACACGTGCTCTACAGCAGAGAAACTTCCAACGTTTTCTCCATCTATTTTTTCTATATTTGCTTTATAATACGATACATCTTTAATTTCTCCACCCACTATTTCTTGACCAGTTGCTATAAAATCTCCTTTTGTAACTTGCAAAGCGTTGAGATGTTCCATTGCAGTTTCTGTATCATTCTCAGCAAGCCAACTTTTGAAGTCAGCATCATGTCCTTTTATGTCTTTCAAGAAACTTTTTGATTCATCTGAGTTACCTTGACGTAAAGCATCTAGGTAGTCTCTTAATAAACTAGGATCTTTTTCCTGTAAGTACATTATCAACGCATGACCAGTTTTATACACTAAACTGTTTTCTTCACCATTGGCTGAGTATTGTAAATTTAAAATTCCACCTAGATCCAAATTTGCGGCTTCAGTTTTATCAATGCTTGACCCTTGAGCATTGAACTTGTGATCTGAATGATGTTCAAAGTAATCTGCAATTCCCTCCATTAATACTGTAGGTAGAGATTTTCCTCCTGTAGCCAAGTAAGTTAAACCATGTGCAAATTCATGCTGAAGGTTATGAACGCCACCTTGCTGATAGACATACATCTCAGCAAAAACATCAGCTTCTCCTTTGTAGTAACATTTACCACCCTCATCTCCAAGGTAAGAACCAAAACGTTCGCTTCCGCCAAGATGAGTGTAATCAGCCTTATCATCAAACACATAAATTTTGAATGTTTGTTCTGAGCTACCAGGCTCCAGCTTAAATGCATCTTTAAAATTAGTAGCTGTTTCTCTTATCTCACTTTCAATGTGAGCAACTTTACTTGTTCTTAAATCATGAGAATGAACCTCTACTTTGATATTTAAATCTTTAACTTCTATGATATGCTTGTTGTTAAAATATTCATCTTTAGATATATTTTTATTTACTTGTCGATTGATTGTCATTACTTTAACCCCTAATTTATTAGTCTTTACAATATCAAGCATAAAGCTACTTCCGCTAAGAAAGTGTAAATTCTCATATTGATATAATTTATATCTTAATAAAAAAGTATAGATAGTTAACTCAATATGAAAAATCGAGAATATAGCTAAAATTCCATGGCTGTTAATAAGTAGCGGAATTATAATTAAGAAATTTACTGAGTAGAAAAAAAGGTAAAAAAATCCTTTAGTAGCGAGTTTTATAATGTAAATTGGCGTTGTAATAATGTCCTAACAAGCGCGATTTGGCTGAATGTAGAAAAAATAAAAAAGACATGCAGCCGCTATAATTTTTATGTAATTTGCCAATAAATATCTGAGTTTTTTACTGAATTTTTGTTGTTGAACCCGCGAGGATCAAAAACAAGGATAAGTACTCTTATTGGTATGATAAGGAAAGTGGGAAGGTTTGTCAAGGAGTTTCATTCAGCAAGAAGTCTAAAAGCAAATTGACTTTCATTTCACTGAAGCACTATACTAAAGCTACGATGGGTAATTAGCTCAGTTGGTAGAGCACTTGCTTGACGTGCAAGGGGTCGCTGGTTCGAGCCCAGTGTTACCCACGATTTTTGCTCATAAAAAGATTTTATATGACAGCAGTGCACAATGGCAAACACTCAATAGCAGAGTCCAAGCGCTTAATTTATTCCATAATAATAGTCGCAATAACAATGCTTATGGAGATAGCAGGTGGAGTAATTTCACATTCGCTTGCTCTACTATCAGATGCAGGACATATGCTCACTGATCTTTTTGCCTTGGTTTTAAGCTGGATAGCACACAAATTTTCAGCTAAGAAATCTGATTTACAGAGGTCATATGGGTATCACAGATTGCAGATAATTGCAGCATTTGTTAATGGTTTAACTCTATTTTTCATTGCAGCGGTCATTATAATTGAATCAATAAAGAGATTCATTTGTCCGGTCAATGTTGAATGGAAAGTAATGCTAATAATTGCCACACTTGGCCTGATCTCTAACATTATAGTCTTTTTTATATTACATAGTAAATGCGAAAGTAATATAAACATAAAAAGTGCTGTATTGCATGTTATCGGAGATATTTTAGGTTCTGTAGCTGCTATACTTGCATCCATAATTATCATGTTTACCGGATGGCAAATAGTGGACCCTATTTTGTCAGTATTTGTCAGTGTAATAATCTTAAACAGTGGCTATAAAATTCTCAAGAATTCTTGCCATATACTCCTTGAAGGTACACCTGAGAGTGTATCTGCTGAGGAGATAAAAAGTGAGATTGTATCTAAGTTACCTGAAGTGATAGATGTGCATCATATACATGCATGGTCACTATCTGATAATTATTTTATACTTACTATGCATGCCAAGATAAAGCAAAATGGGCAACATACTAATATTCTGTATGAGATAAAAAAAATACTATTAAATAGATTTGAAATTGCACACTCTACAGTTGAAATTGAATACGATGAGTGCGTAGACAGTAAAATACTTAAGCATTGACATCTATAGGCTATTTGTTATTACTACAATATCATAATATTATAGAGAGTAGACTATGATAGGTGTTTCCCAAATACAATTTCCTGGAAAGGATTCTTACAGATTAAAGACAGCAAGTTACTTCGCAGCTTTTGTTTCTTTAAGCATTTTAGTTAATCCTGCCAATGTCTTTTTATCTTTTGCCACATTGTTTTTTAGATCTGAAATAAAAACTTTTTACGTTTATAAAGACATAAAAGCTGCAAAGCAGGAAAAAATAAGTAAAAAGGAATATTGGGAAATATTTTTTGAGAAAAATAAAATTAAGATAGCATCTTTCCTTTTATTTTTTGCTTCTGTAACATATCTAACCTTTACAACTACTTTTCTGCTCGTTTCGTTACTTGCAACAATACCACTTGCAATGGTTTTAATTCTATTACAAAGTGAATTAAGGCCAAAGGATTTTAATCCATTTACGTTACTCAAAGCTGCTATAAGTTTCTTTTTAGAAGGCATAAAAGAAAATACTCGCAGTATGACAAATAAGTTTGATGGTACTTATGAGCATTTACTGCCCCATCAATTGAATGACGATATTAGTAATAATATTGGTAAGTTAATACGCAAATATGATCCAGTACCAGAAGACGCTATTAATAATGAGGGATTTAAAGAATTTATTGAATATATAAATCACTTACATATGCTTGATGGCCAACCATTTAGTAATGAGAATAAGGGAAAATTAGTAATGTTTTTGCAAGATTTTTGCAAAGGTAATGAGAAACATAGCTCTGGCTTCACTGGTGGACAAATTCTTCTGTTAGTTCTTAGAGCCTGCAATGATGGAGATAGAGAAGATGTAAAAAATAAAAAAGACGCGTTGATTGCAAATTTACTAGATAGCCAAACTTTCTCTAGAAAAGAACGAATTCCTAACACATGTTTTACTGGTGTTATCTACAGAATGTTAAGTACATTAGAGGGTATTCATTCCGATCCAGAGATTAAATTTACACCACCTAGACAAATGCTCCTTACAGAAGCAGAGAATGAAGCACGTAAGTTTATGTTAGACAGGCTAAAAAATAAGAAAAACAGTAAAGAAATTCTTAGGGCTTGGCATAACGCCCAAAATAATTATGAAGATGATAAAAGTCAAAAAATAGTTGATGATTTTATTGCAGAAGTAAGCATTACTTTAATGAGAAGATTACTGAGTTTTACTTCTCAATATAGTGAACAAATTGTGCTGACGTTAATGAAAAATATTAACTCTGTAAAGTTAAATAAATTAGAGCACTTTGCGCTGTCTCAGCACATAACAAATGAACTACAGGGGGATGGTTTAGACGATCAACTCGAAAACATCAAAGGAAAAGTTTTTTTGGAGCTTTTAAACCAAAATTTACTTAGAACAGATTTTTTTCTCAAGGACTCATCTTTAACTGAAGCTAAGAGAATAGCTAGCAAAATAATAAAAGAAGAAGTAAAAGAATTAAAATTGAAAGCCAAGAAGACTATTAAGGGTCAAGTGGCCAGAATGTTAGATAGTTTAAGAACGTTACCACTAGAGAAAAGGTGTTATAGGGTATACACGGAACTGAGTAAAAATAGCAGAGACGATAAAGAAGAAATAAAGAAAATTCTGCAAGAAAAGCTAGCAATAACAGAAGCAGTGATAAATAACATGTTAAAAAAAGAAGCTTCACACAAGCTAGAGATAGAGATTGAAGATATTTATAATCAAAATAAGCGCAATGTAACCACACTTTATGAAAAAATACAAGAAGTGAAGCAAAGATTCATTGAAGATGAATTTTTAATACCTCAAGAAGTAGAGAGTATAACAAGAGTAAAAATTACAATCTTAAATAAAGAAGATAAAATAATACCATCAAGCAGTTTATCTCGTAGTTTAAGTGTCAGTGATTTAACATCTCATTGCTTATAAAAACTTATGCTCTCTGCCTTGCAGAAGATTTGCAATATTTTTGTAATGCTTCAAGAAAATTAATATCGCTACAGTGAGTAGTATAAGGAATAATTCCTTTTGAAAAAAGAAAGATGCTATAACAGCTGCTGCATTAGCAGCCAAGGAAGCAAGAGAGGAGTACCGAAAGATAAAAAATACTATTAGCCAGACAAATACAAATGCTAATGCTATAGAAATGTTAAGTGCTACTAAAACTCCCAAAGTTGTTGCAACCCCCTTTCCTCCATTGAACCTTAGCCAAATAGGAAACATATGCCCTAGAACTGCTAAAATTGCAGATACATATATATAAAAATCGTTATTATCACAAAATTGTTGTGCTGTATAAACCCCGACAAATCCTTTCAAAGAGTCTAAAAATAATGCGAGGACAGCAAGTCTCTTATTTCCTGTTCTTGCAACATTTGTAGCACCAATGTTTCCTGAACCTACTTCTCTTAAATTTATACCATTTATTTTTGCAATAATTAAGCTAAACGGTATTGAACCTAGTATGTAGGATAATATAAGAATTATATATTTCTCCATTATTCTAGCATCCTCTCTCTTGTCATCCCAGTGCGTGACACTGGGATCCAGCGAACTTTATTCGCAAACGAATCTAGTAGATAAATATAAAATTTTACATTAAAATATAACACTACGGTGGAACTATATGCAAAATAGATCCCCAGTGTCACGCACTGGGATGACAAAAGGGAATTTTGCTATGAAGAGAAGATGGTGCTGGAATGACATCTGTTGTTGTACCTTCATATGCCAGAATTTAATTAATTTTATTATTCCTTAGCCTTTTTAGATAACATTGGACTTCATTGTTAATCTGATTGCTAAACAGTATAAGTGCTGTCATATTGATGAGTGCTAAACAAGAGAATAAAGCCCCACCAATATTAGCAATAGCCATTATATCTTTAGACAAACCTGACAAAAATGCAACTACCACCACCGCTATACGATATATTACTACACTTTTTACACCAAACAAATACAGCCATCCCATTTCACAACAATATACAAATGAAATTACTGAGGAAAACGCAAACAAAGGCGCAGCGATGGTTAAAAGTATAGGAAACCAAGAAGAAACTGTTTCAAATGCTTTTTGGGTGATCAATATTCCCTCGCCAATGCCAGTCTGGTATGCGCCTGTTATTACTATTGTTATTCCTGTCAAACAACAAATTAACATTGTATCGAAGCATGGTTCTATCATAGCAACTAGACCAGTCCTAACCGGCTCCTCATCTTTAGCTACAGCGTGAGTAATTGCAGCAGAACCAACACCTGCTTCACTGGCAAAAATTGCCCTTTGAATCCCAGCGACAAATGCTCCTACTACTCCACCACCAACAGCATTGAAGTCTATCATACTGGAAAACAATATTTTTAATGTATTGCTAAAATTGTGAATATTGAATGCAATAATCGTGAAACAACTCAAAATATATATGAGTGACATAATAGGCACCAGCGCAGAAGAGACTTTAGCTATTCTCCTGATTCCACCGATAATCACCAGAGCAAGTAACGTAGAAATTATGGAAGAGAGAAACCAAGGATGACCATCTATCCAATTTGAATAACCAGATAATATTGAAACCATTTGGTTAGTTTGAAACGCTACACTTCCACCAAGACCTGATAATACAAAAACCGCTGCATATATTGCAGCCAGTACGATACCAAGTTTTTTAAATCCAAATTCCTCTAGCCCATTTCTTATATATTGAAAAGGACCACTAAATAACTGCTCTTGACCTTCTGTTCTGTGTCTGAATGCTAAAGTTACTTCAGCAAACTTTGCAGACATACCAAAAAAGCCTGTGATCATCATCCAAGGTACCGCTCCTGGCCCTCCCATTGAAATTGCAATTGCAACACCAGCAACAGTTCCAAGACCTACTGTGCTTGATAGCGCGGTTACAAATGCCTGAAAATGCGTAATGTGACCATCATGATGATCTGTGTCATATTTTCCACATAAAATAGCGAACGCATGCTTAAACATCCTTATGTTGAGAAATCTAAAACGTAGTGTTAGAAATATATAACCAAAGGCCAATAAAAGAATTATAAATGGTACGTGAAAGATCTTGAAAAACAACACTTCATTCATGAAGTTGCTTACTCCATTTAATGCAGTGTCATAACTTTTATGAAAAACTGAAGCAGCGTATACATCATTAAATGGTAGGCAAAATAACACTATATAAAGCATTCTATAAATCATGTTTAATACCTTTTGTAATAAGAATCTATTGTATTTAAGACTTCCCTTCTCAGTAGATATATCGCAACAGCATTTGGAATCATAAGGCACATAAACAGGCTATCACCTAAATAAGATATAAATTCTATATTTTTTGATATACAGCTGATATACACTGAACCCACTATAAAAAACTGAAACAATATCAGTACTTTTTTGTTACCAAATAAGTACACTAGGGCAACTTCACAGTAGTAATAGTAAGCTATTATTGTGGAAAATGCAAAGGAAAACATTATCAGCGGAAGAGCTAGCTTGCTAAATAAAGGTAAGGCTGTTGAAAATGCTGAGCTAACTAACGTAATATCACCTACGGTATTAGTGATATGCATATCGGTGATAATTATCACAATACCAGTCAAAAATGAGACTAATATTGTGTCTACAAATGGTGCAATCATTGCAACACTTCCAACTTTAACTGGGTCTTTCTCTTTTACAATCGAATGTGCTATAGCTGCTGTTCCAGTACCTGCTTCATTAGCAAACACTGACCTTCTTACCCCTGCTATTAATCCACTCAATACTCCACCTCCTATAGCTGATTTGTTAAAGATATCTTGAAATATTATAGATAGAGCATTCAGTAGATTATTTCCGTTTACACAGATTAAATATATACACATGCCTATATATAACATTATCATGATCGGCCCTAAACCTGTTGCAACTAAAGCAATTCGCTTTATTCCTCCCAGTATTACAATTAATACAAATAGCGAGATAATAACAGATGTGTTGTATTCAAATAAGTTACTTGACAACGCTGCAATTTGATTTGCCTGAAATGGTATGCCGCCTAGAATCATTGCAACAAGCAGCATAACTGCGTAGATAAATGCAAGGAATTTGCCAGTCTTCATAAATCCAATCTTTGCAAGTCCATGTTCCATATAATAAAAAGCCCCACCAGTTGTGTTTTCAGAGCGATGAGTAAATGCAAGCACTACTTCAGCAAATTTTATTGACATGCCAAGTACTCCGGTAATTATCATCCAAAAAACTGCACTTGGCCCCCCTATTGTAATAGCTATTGCAACTCCTGATATTGTTCCAAGACCAACTGTTCCTGAAATTACCGTTGCAAATGCCTGAATGTGGGTGATTATGCCGTTATTATTATGGCTCTCTAGGTTGAATAGTGTTTGTATCCCATATTTGAACAACCTAAAGTTAATGAATTTGAATCGAATCGTACAAAAAACCCCAGTTGCAATTACCCAAATAATTATAAATGGTATGTTGAATATCTTTATATATAAAAAAGAGTTTAATAGATCAGTTGCTTTTACAATCATGCTGCTCACTACTTTTATATAGCTAATGAGTTTTATATGTGTAGTATATATAAAGTCCAGTGCTTATTGGAATAGTAAGTATATACAATGCGCCTAAAATTGGTAGTGTTATCCAGGGCTTGCTTATAAACAGTATGATCAATATTCCAAAAAACGACACAAATATATAGGATAGGCTTCTAGGAACATAAATGTACTTTGCAGAGAAAGTTGGAATATGACTTATCGAAAAAAATGAAATGGCCAAAAAGTAACAAGCTGTATTCTTTACGTTAAAAAATTGCTCTATAAGAAGTAAGTATTCACTCTCATGAGATTGAAAGGTAATAATTATTGGTAACAGAGCAAGTAAAGCGCATACAGGAGCTGGAACGCCGGAAAAGAAAAATTTTTTCCAGTATAATTGTTCTGAATGTAACGAAACATTGAATCTGGCAAGTCTTATTGATATGCAGATTACATATATCATTACTAAAATCCATCCTACAACTTTAATTTCATTTAACTTCCAAAAATATAAAAGAAAAGCAGGTGCTGAACCAAAATTTAGAAAATCTGCAAAAGAATCGAGTTGTGCTCCAAAATCGCTAGTTGATTTTAAAATTCTGGCTATTCTGCCATCCATTCCATCTATTATTGCTGCAATGATAATAAAAATTGCTGAAAATTCCCATTGTTCATTAAATGTGAATTTAAGTGAAGTAAGGCCAGCACATAAACCCAGTAAAGTTATAAAATTCGGAAATAACTTGGTAATAGGTAAGGATTTACCGTTACTTTCATCGTTATTCATACAATGTCAAAGGTAAGCTTCTCTTGTTTATTTAAATCTGCTATAACTGTCTCACCACCAATAACAGTTTGGCCTTCTGAGACTCTTACCTCTATTCCAGCAGGGATATAAATATTTACTCTGCTACCAAATCTTATAATTCCAAATCTTTCACCTGCTTTTACGCTCTGAGATGTCCTCAAATTACAAACAATGCGGCGTGCAATAAATCCAGCTATTTGTTCCACAATGATTTCTTTTCCCTTTTCATATTCAATCACAATAATCTGCTTTTCATTTTCATTACTGGATCTATTACTCATTGCAGAAACAAACTTGCCTTTTTTATAGTTCATTTCCTTTATCGTACCAGATATTGGTATACGATTCACATGGACATTCAAAACGCTTAGAAATATGCTGACAAGTGTAAATTTCTTTTCTTCTTCATTCTCTTCTGATAAAGAGTAACTAACTTCTTCTATCTTTGAAATCACACCATCAGCGGGGCTTAATATAAAATCCTTATTGCTTGGTACAGCTCTTGCTGGATCACGAAAAAAATAGGTACATAATAACGTTGGAAATAAGCAAGTAATTCCAGCTCCCCAAGATATAGAGAATGCTATACATGTTACGATAAAGGAAACAACTATAAATAAATAACCTTCTCTGTTTATGTTAGGTAAACCAAAGCACATAATTTATTCTCGATAATTCATTATTAACAATTTATCATTTATAATTTCTCATGAAAAGCTTTTTTTCACTTCTTCACTTTTGGAATGGTTATATAAACATTTGCTTATATAACCATTGATAGAGATTAATTTTTAATGAAAATTTAATTTCTTAGCTATTGTTAATATTATTTTAATAAAAACTTAATAATAATTCTTAATAATATATGAATTGTTGTGTTCTTAATTTCGTATGACAGGGGAAATAGAAAAAGATGAATCTCCTTCCTTATACTCTGCAATTCGGATGGGTGATATTGAAGCTACAGAGCTGCTAATAAAGTTTGGTGCAAATGTCAATGATAATTATGAACGTAATCGTACACCACTACATATTGCTATCGGGTATAAGCAGTTTGAAATAGCGAAATTGCTGATAAATAACGGAGCAAACGTTAACGCAAAAACTGGAAATCATGGCAAAGATGACTTAACACCAATGCACCTTGCAATTTTTGCAAACACGCCAGAGTTTATAGAATTGCTAGCTAGCAATGGTGCGTCAATTGATGAAAGAGAAAGCACTGAAGGACATACACCTTTTCACCTTGCTACTTTATATGGAAATAAAAGTGTAATACAAGCCTTAGTTGACAAGGGACAGAATATTGAAGATATTGATAATAATGGGCGTACAGCTTTATTTTTAGCTATTAGGCAATGCACTGAAGCAAAGGATGATAGCAGAGTAGAAGTTATCGAGTATTTGATAAATAAACTCAAAGCAGACATAACGAAAAAAGATAATAATAACAACACAATACTTTTTCCTGCTGCTAATAATTGTCCTGGAAAAGTAGTGGAACTCATCATTAAACAATATATAGAAAGCTTTGGTAGAGATCGGTTGAAGAATTTTATCAATCACAAAAATAAAGCTGGAATGGATGCCTTGGATATTGCACTCAATAGTGGGAATGAAAAGGCCATTGAAGTACTTAGCTCATATGGAGCAGATATCGAGAATAAAGTAACTCCCAAGATTACTGTAGAAAAACCAAATAGTACCTTAGATGGAGCGGAAAGTATAGAAGTGGTATCCCCAATCAAACAAAAATAAAAGCAGCTCTAAATTCCTTGCTTTATTTACATTCTTTCTATAGTATGATATGTTAATGTTAGAATAGGGTATGTTTGCAGGTCAAAATAATAATCAACAGCAAAATAGAAATAGAGCACAGGCTTTAATAGAAAGAGTGCAAAATGCTTACAACAACACTAATAAAATTAAAAGATTCATTAATATAGTTTTATTAGTAAGTATGATTCCTTCATTTTTTCTTCTTGTACAGCTCTCTTTGTATTTATCATTAGTAAATTATTTTTTCAAACCAAGGGAAAATGAAAAAAGATTATCAGCGTGGCCAAAAAATGTTATTAGAATAACATTAAGCATTTTTTTAATTATACACATTATTAATTCCTGTGTGCTTTTGGTACTGCCTATATTGTGCTTATGTTTGCTAAACAAATCACTCATTGAAGAAATACAGCAGTTTAACAATTTAATACAACAAATTCCAGAGGAAGAAAGGCCTATTTTCTTTCAAGATTTAGCAGCCATTCCTTTTATGGCACAAACTACTCATGACCCAAGTGCAGTTGCTAGTATAAACTTGAGTGTTGATAGACTCATAGAAAAGTATAAAGAGAATTTAAGCAAAGATGAATTCTATGTACAGCTAAATAGAGGCAACACAACCGACATTGAAGAGTACATCAAACAATCAAATGAATTTACAGAAGGCGATAAATCTCATGCACTTGAATGCTTAAGATTTATCAATAGAACAGGAGATAATTTTAAAGACAATCATAGTAAGTTAACATTAAAGCAAGCAGCTATTTTATGTTGGAAAGCCTGCAATGATAGAAATACAGGAACAGAGAATCAAAGAATTCCTTTGAGTGATGCAGGCATAAAAAATAGAAAGGATATGTTTGTAAAAGGTCTTGTAGACGCTGCAACAACTTATGGTAATCAAGGTCAAAGTTGTGCAGGTGGAACATACAATAAATTATTTGAGTCTTTATCTGGCTTACATCCATCAGTGGTTATTACACTCGATGGAGAAGAGGCTAGAGAAATGATAAAAGAAACGATCACACAAAAATTCCCTGAAATGGCCAGAGCCAATTTCACCAATTTCTCTGGAACAGAACAAGAAAGGATCCGTAGCGAGTTACCAGAGTTATCATCTGAAACAGTAAGGTATATTATGACTACGCATTCAGCTCTTGAGAGAAGGTGTCAAGAGTTCAGCAATAGATTAAACAATGATAAAAAGAATGAAATATTAGAAGAGTGTATGAGCAACTTATCCTGTGTTGAGCTAGAAAGTCCAATTGAAAGGAGAAGGTAAATTGTATTTGATTGTCGCCATTTATTTTAAAATATGAAGCAGAGTTTTGTATGATTATTTGAACTTAAGTTTATGTATTGAAATAACATGTAAAACCACTTCGTGTAGGTGATATGTTATGTTTTATCTACATGTCAAGGATCCTTCTCTCAACTTAAAGATGTTGCTAATCAGCACATACAAATGTAATATTAATTAATATTTATAAATAAAGCAATTCCATGGAAAGTAACTACAACGCCGACGCAATAAAAATCCTAAGAGGTCTTGATGCTGTAAGAAAGCGTCCAGGTATGTATATTGGTGACACTGATGATGGATCAGGCTTGCACCATATGGTGTATGAGGTTGTTGATAATGCGATAGATGAGTCTTTAGCTGGTTATTGTAGTAAGATTGAAGTTAGCATAAATGAAGATGGTTCAGTTTCTGTAACCGACAACGGTCGTGGCATTCCAACAGACATTCATCCAGAGGAAGGAATATCGGCAGCAGAAGTAATAATGACCCAATTGCATGCAGGAGGTAAATTTGACAGCAATACCTATAAGGTTTCCGGAGGATTACATGGTGTTGGAATTTCAGTTGTGAATGCATTATCAAGTTGGCTGGAATTAACCATCTGGCGCAATAAAAAAGAACATTTTATGCGCTTTGAAGATGGTGAGTCTATTGAATCTTTAAAGATAATTAATGAAAACACAAATAAAAGAGGAACTAGAGTAACGTTTATGCCATCAACGGGGACTTTTAGTAGTATTGATTTTAGTTACTCCACTCTTGAGAGTCGCATCAGAGAATTGGCATTTTTAAACTCAAATATTGAGATAATTTTGCGTGATCTCCGTAATAAACCACATGTAGAGTCTCATTTTAACGATAGTAAAGAGTCTGAAGATAATTTTGGTACAGCTAATTTTGTACGGTACTTAGACAAGAATAAGACACATGTTACTAAAATTGCCAGCATTAGAGATAATGTAAAAGATCTAGGTACCAGTGTAGAAATATCAATGGAGTGGAATGATTCCTACTATGAGAATATGCTATGCTTCACAAATAATATAAGACAACGGGATGGTGGTACGCATTTGGCAGGGTTTAGATCTGCACTAACCAGATGTATCAATAACTATGCAAACAATGAAGGTTTTTTGAAGAAGGCAAAAGTGAATTTGACTGGAGAAGATGTTAGAGAAGGCTTAACTTGTGTTTTATCTCTCAAGATGCCTGATCCTAAATTTTCTTCACAGACAAAAGATAAATTGGTCAGTTCTGAAGCGCGGGCAGTTGTAGAGAGCATAGTTTTTGACAAGTTGAGTACAATACTTGAAACTGACCCCAAGTTAGCAGCAAGTATAGTAGAAAGAGCGATTAGGTCAGCAAAAGGAAGAGAAGCCGCAAGAAAAGCACGAGAGTTAGTTAAAAATAAAAACAATATTAATATTGCAACTCTACCGGGAAAGCTTGCCGATTGTCAGGAAAAAGTTCCTGAGTTATCGGAATTGTTTATAGTAGAGGGTAATTCCGCAGGTGGTACTGCAAAGCAGGGACGTAATCGTAAAACACAGGCGGTACTTGCTTTAAGAGGGAAAATTCTAAACGTAGAACGTGCAGGGCTGGATCGTATTTTTTCATCTGCAGAAATTGGCTCTCTGATCACGGCAATTGGGGCTGGAATAGGGAGTGAGCACTTCGATATTGAAAAAACTAGGTATCATAAAATTATCATTATGACAGACGCAGACGTTGATGGCTCGCATATAAGAACTTTGATTCTAACTTTCTTTTTTAGACATATGCGTGAAGTAATTGAGAAAGGATATTTATACATAGCGCAGCCACCGCTCTATAAAGTTACAAAAAATGCTAAAGATACTTATATCAAAGATGATGAAACTTTTGAAGAGTATATAGTAAATTCAGCGATTAAAAGATTAACATTAAATGGTGTAGGCAAAGATTTGCGTTTCGTTTTGAATAAGTGCCTCAGTATTTCAAACATTAGCAAAAATTATGATAGGGAAATACCAAAAGATCTCTTAGAATCATTGCTAATTTTAAGCAAAAAGAATGCTCTATTGTCTGCTGATGAGATATTAAAATATTTAAAATTGATGTATAGTGAATATAATTGGGAAGTAGAAGTAAAAGATGAGGAAATTCACATTGCTAAATTGTTTCAAGGGTTAGCAGACAAATATGTATTCTCGCTTAGTATGCTTGAAAGCAAAGAAATACGGAATATATTGAGTTCTCTTGATAACATAATTGACTTATTTAATGGTGATTCATTTTTACAGTCGCAAGAAACTGAAATAAAAATAAAGTCTCCAAGTACACTCGCAAAAATAGTGATGGATTATGGTAAAAAAGGTTTAACTCTGCAGAGATTTAAAGGCCTTGGTGAAATGAATGCTGATCAGCTTTGGGAAACTACACTCAATCCAGAAACTAGAACTCTGCTAAAAGTTGAAATAAAAGATTGTGAAGAAGCAGATAGCATATTCTCGGTGCTAATGGGTGATATAGTTGAACCACGTCGTGACTTTATAAATAACAATGCACTTAACGTGCATGATGTTGATATTTGATTTTAGAAACGCTAAACCCTTATGGCTTAGCATTGTGTGCCAAACCGGCTATTTAAAACGTACTACTAACCAATCCATTTCAGAAATCTGAATTGATCTTGATTGTATTCCCGTTTTCGATCATAAATATATAGATTTTCTGTCCTATTGTTGTTATAATTAATGCCTCGCTAAAATTGAATATTAATGAATGAATTGAGAAGGCTCACTATTACAGAGATGCATGATGGACTTAGGCGGAGAGATTTTTCTGCTGTTGAGCTTGTAGAGACGCATGTTAATGCAGTTGAAAATGAGCAACTGAATGCATTTGTAACAAAAACCCCAGAAATCGCGATAAAAGCTGCTAAAATAGCAGATGAATACTTCTTGAAACAAAAAGATAATATTTCACCACTTATGGGCATACCAGTTGGTGTTAAAGATTTATTCTGTACAAAAGGAATAAAAACAACAGCATGCTCAAAAATGCTGGAAAATTTTGTCCCGACTTATGAATCTACGGTATCTAATGTGCTTTTAAAAAGTGGAGCAGCCATGCTTGGTAAACTTAATATGGATGAGTTTGCTATGGGTTCTGCGAACACAAATAGCTATTTTGGTCCTGTTAAAAATGTATGGATTAGAAAAAGTGACGGAGAAAAAGTTGTTCCTGGTGGATCATCTGGTGGATCTGCAGCATCAGTTGCTGGGTTTTTATGCGCTGGAGCATTAGGAAGCGATACTGGTGGGTCTGTACGTCAACCAGCAGCTTATTGCGGAGTAGTGGGAATAAAGCCAACTTATGGAAGGTGTTCGCGTTTTGGTATGATTGCGTTTGCAAGTTCTCTCGATCAAGCAGGAGTAATTACTCGTTCCGTTTCTGATTCAGCATTAATGCTTGAAATAATTTGTGGCTATGATGAAAAAGATTCAACATCGAGCAAAAGGACAGTGCCTAAATTTTCCAGTTTTATAAATGGTGATATTAAGGGTAAGCGCATTGGTATACCAAAAGAGTATAAGATGGATGGAATTTCAGATGAAATAGTTCATAATTGGGAAAAAGTTTCTTCCAATTTAAAAGAAAATGGTGCTGAAGTTGTTGACATTACTCTGCCTCATACTAAATATGCGATACCGGTTTACTATCTAATTTGTTCTGCTGAAACTTCATCTAATCTTGCTCGCTATGATGGTGTACGTTATGGATTCAGGGTTGATGCTGATACCCTTGAAGAAATGTATTCGCTAACAAGAGCAGAAGGTTTTGGTAAAGAAGTGAAAAGGAGAATTTTAATTGGTTCTTATGCTCTTTCTTCAGGTCATTACAATGAGTATTATGAAAAAGCACAGTGCATTAGGGCATTAATCAGAAATGATTTTATAAAAGCGTTTGAAAAAATAGATTACATACTTGTGCCATCTGCTCCAACAGAGGCTTTTGGCTTAAATGAAAAGCCAGACCCGCTAATTATGTGCATCAATGATGTGTTTACCGTGCCGGCAAGCTTAGCAGGGTTACCTGCTATTTCTGTTCCTGTTGGACTTTCCAATGCAGGCTTACCACTTGCTTTACAAGTAATTGGAAATTATTACGATGAAGCTGGAATATTAAATATGGCAAGTGTGATAGAGCAAAATTGTGGCAGAATAGTTAATTCCCTTACGTAATATGTTTTCTTATAGTAACTATAGCATTATGATTATTTTGGCTATAGGAAACAAGAGCTTGATTTTTACAGCTAAATAACAGACCATCAAAGGCACACATAAATATCTACAATGAAAGAAAAAACTTTCACAATCATTGATGGTTATGGTTTTCTTTTCAGAGCTTATTACGTTTTGCATCATTTGACTACCACAGCTGGTATTCCAGTAGGTGCTGTGTACGGTTTTCTTAATATGGTTCTGAAGTATATTTCCCATTCGGACTACTTAACTATAGCACTTGATTCTGGCAAAAAAAATTTCAGGCACAGTTTATATTCTGAGTATAAAGCAAACAGAGTAACACCTCCTGAGGATCTAATTCCACAATTTACAATACTGAGAGAAGCGGTAGAAGCTTTTAACTTCAGCTATGAAGAGATTGAAGGCTATGAAGCAGATGACATAATTGCAACACTAGCTGCAAAATATGCCAACCACGAAGACTTTAAAGTAGTAGTAGTCTCATCAGATAAAGACTTATTTCAACTTTTGAATTACAACATTCTAATATTTGATCCTATCAAAAATATATACGTAGATGAAAAACAAGTGATAGAAAAATTTGGTGTAAATTCAAATAAGCTTCTTGATTTATTTTCTCTAACTGGAGATGCATCTGATAACATTCCAGGTGTTCCAGGAATAGGCCCAAAAACTGCAGCTAAATTGCTGGATAAATTTGATTCGTTGGATAACATTATAGAAAACATCAATAACATTGAGCAAACAAGAGTTCGTAATATTCTTACTGAGCATAAGGAAAAAGCACTAATTTCAAGAGAACTTTTGTCACTATGCAAAAAAGTAGATCTTCAACATGATATTGTAAAATATGAAGTTCATCCTCCAAATATGGAAAAATTGTTATCCTTTTTGAAGAAATATGAATTTAATTCATTGATAGGAAAAGTAGAAAAGCTCTTTTCTTATAGTGGATCTAGCACAAAAGAGAAAACAGAATATAGTAGTGAAGAATTAGAAAAATTTTTGGAGCATTGCAGATATGAAGGTAAAATTGCAATTCATTGCCACTTTGAAAACAATAGATTGAACAAAATCTCCTTATCTTGTAGTGAGGATAATATTTTCTACATAGATCAAAGCTGCCTACAAGATGCACTTACTATAATAAATTCAACTTTATTTTCAAATGGGGTGCTTAAAATAGTACATGATATTAGAAAGATCAGAGAAATATTTCCTACAATAGAGAGAGTGCTAGACTCAATTGATGACCTGATGATCATGTCATACAGCCTTGACACAGGTAAGCATGATCACAGCATTCCAAACATAATTGCACACAATTTAAGTAAAAATGTAGAAACTTTCTCGGCAAAAATTTTAATAGCGATCCATGAGAAACTGACACAAAGATTATTTCAGGAAAAACTTTTTACGATTTACGAGCGCTTTGATAGACCTCTCATGAAAGTAATATTTGATATGGAGCAAAATGGAATACTGCTCAATATTCAAAAACTACAGGAATTGTCTGATAAGTTTGAGCAGCTAATTGCTGTACTTGAAAACGATATACATAATTTAGCAGGAGAAAAATTCAACATTGCATCGCCAAAACAATTAAGTGATGTTTTGTTTAATAAAATGGAGCTAAGTAAAAAGAAAAAGTCAAAATCTGGGTCGTATAGCACCAATTATGAAGTTCTAGAGGCTCTTGAAGAAGAAGGGGTAGAAATTGCAAGTAAAATTTTAAATTGGCGACATTTAAGTAAATTAAAGGGTACCTACACTGATGCGCTAATAAAGCAAGTTGATCCTATTGATGGTAGAATACACACAAGTTTCTCAACAACTGTGACTGCAACTGGAAGGCTGAGCTCGAGCAACCCTAACTTGCAGAATATTCCTATCAGGAGCGAAGAAGGAAATTTCATCAGACAAGCATTTATTGCACCAAAAGGTTGCAAGATAATTTCTGCCGACTATTCACAAATAGAATTAAAACTCCTGGCACACGTTGCAAATGTTACCGAATTTAAAGAAGCTTTTGCAAACAGGCAAGATATTCATGATATCACTGCAAGACAAGTTTTTGGAGTGCAAGAAATAGATGAGCAATTAAGACGCAAAGCAAAAACCATTAATTTTGGCATTATATATGGCATTAGTCCATTTGGCCTTGCAAAGCGACTTGGCATTACCTTTCAAGAGGCTGCTGAATACATTAATTACTATTTTTCTTGTTACCCAGAAATAAAGGTCTATATGGAAAAAGCAGTATCTATCGCGAGAAATCATGGTTATGTAGAGACTTTGTTTGGTAGAAGATGTTTTGTAAGAGACATCAACAATAAAATTCCTTATCTAAGACAATTTGCAGAAAGGGCAGCAATAAATGCACCACTGCAGGGAACTGCCGCTGATATAATAAAACGCGCGATGATTCGGCTTTTTGATCAGTTAAAGTCAGGTAAAATAATCCTCCAGGTTCATGATGAATTACTTGTAGAAGTGGAAGAGAGCAGAGTGCAAGAAACAGCAAAACTTATGAAAGATATAATGGAAAATGCAGTAGAAATTTCTATACCACTTGAAGTAGAAATAAAAATTAGCGACAACTGGGGCTTTTCTTAATTATACCGTAGACCCTAAGAACCTGTCTTGAAAGGACTTAAGTAGTATCTGTTCAGATGCATGGCTAATGTGTAAATATTGAAGCAAAAGTAATGTCATCCCAGTGCTTGACACTGGTGCTCACAAGCAACCTAATCATAGATATTAAAAGCAACGCTTTCAATGAGACTACAAAAGGCTGGATTCCAGTGGGCTTTGTTGCACAGCTCTTCGGATAGTGGGTAATGTATAATAAATTCATGAAGCTATATCAAACTTAGCCATGCCTATTTCAGTAAATTTGTTAAGCAAATAACACTTGAGTAGCAGTTCCTTCTCACGATTAATCTCAGATTTATTCCTAAAACTAAATCCAAATATTTGCTTCAGTCGCGAGAAAAAACTTTCTATATAAGATCTCTTCCAATAATTTATCTCTTTTTTCCACCTCTTCATACCATCTTCATCATATGACTTTATGAGCTTGATTGTAGAATTTCTCTCATTCATATAATCCAACTTTGGATGCTCTACTGCATTATTTTGCGGAGGAATCCTTGTCTTTATGTCAAGCTCATCGCACAGTTTGTATAACTTCTTTCGATCTATCTGCATATATCGTGCTTATGTTATACTTGGTATCCACTCTTTCAATAAGATCACAGGCTCCATAGTGGTCGGAATAAACTCCACTACTGTATTTTGCAGCTATAACTTTTTTACTACCTATCTCTAGCATTACATCTTGTTTGCTCATAGCGGCGATACTTTCTATCTGTACCATTTGCCTTACTATGGCCTGGAATATTATTGTAGATGCTGATACCTGTACTATCTATAGCAATTTCAATATCTTCCATATCGTTCTTATCAACTCTGCAGTCGTTGATTTTGATATTAAGCTTTTTAAACCTTCTTGAAGCCTGCGAATAGCTGATAATTTGCAAAATTTTCCCTATTTGCTCAAGATATTTCTCTATAAATCCCACTGTTTGCCTAAGACCAATCCTGAATAGATAGGTTATTATGTGAATTAGAATCACTACTTTGTCGCTGTAGACATTGTTGCCACCTGCTACTTTTGGACTATTTTCGTACCAATTTTCAATGGCATCGTTGATATAATGAAAAACATTTCCCCTTTCTTGAAGAAATTTGTTATATTCATTGCAGTTACTGACTTTCATTCTTATTGGCATATTTTTCCTTTGTCGGCTAAATATCTATTTTATAACAAATTCCATCAGTAACTGCCTGTTCTTTCCTTGAGTGGTGCAACAAAGCCATTCCAGTGTCTGGGCACTGCCTTATTGTTGTAAATTCACTTTTACCTTATTTTGCCACACCCCTGAACGGATGCCTTGAGTGGTTAATTTCGCAAGTATAATAGTAGTCATATTAAAGAGTTCTTGAAGTAAGGAGAGCACGTTAAGCAAACAACGTTTACCTAAAATTCTGTGACATTAGCAGCTTTCTTGCCCCGTTTTCAGTAAACAGTGATTTTTCTATATATTAGAAAAATTTTTATTTTAATTAGCGTTAAACAATAGGCGCCTATTGGTTTTTAGCTAAAGTAAAGGTCAAATATCTGGAATTCTGGACATAAAATCCCCCTGTGTAAAAAAAAGATTAGAAAAAAGTGCAGCGCACATACAACAGAGATTAAGCATATTTACATGCACTAAAGAAGATACGCTACGCTTTTTGATTAAAAATTTGACTGAAAAGTCTGCAGACAAAGATAGATTTTGAGCTCTTAAAATATCTCTAACTGTAATTATAATCAGATTTAAAATATATGGAAGCAATTTTTTACATTCCCTTATCATTTGTTACTTTTCTATTTCTTGCTTTATTCTTTTCTTTTTTCCCTTTCAAGACAGGTTCTAAGAAATTTGAATTAATGCGAAAAATATGCTATAATTATAGCATAGGTTAGTACAAATAGATCGTTATGACAGTTCCAAAAGCAAAAAATAAGCCTTTAGAGTCATCTACTCAGGTGACCGGGCAAAATGAGATGCTCTTCAAGAAGGAACATAAGGAAATTTACGATTACTTTGTAAAAGTATTAGAAGTTAAAGCCAAATTAAAGGAGAGCAAAGGAATAACTGATTATTTTATATTAGCTTATAAGAAGATACTACTAACTAATGTCAATCCGGAAAAAATAAGACCACTCAGTGAAGAGAATTTTTGTCAGTTTTTACTTTCTATATTTAAAGAAGTTAGAGAGAAAAAATTGGCTGGAGAGGAAGATAGTAAAGTAAAGCAAGTAGTAGAGGAATGCTTAGATGATGTACGTGGTACAGAAGCTAAAGATTTACTAATAAAACTTGTTGGGTTCCCATTGGGAATAAAAATAGACCCGAAAAATATTTCTGGCTCCTTTATGGATGGAGTGAAAGAAAAAATACCATTTTTAGGTGGAGATAAAAAAGAAGAGGATGAACCACTACTTAGTGATCAAGAGATGGTAACAAAGTGCTTACGTAAGGTTTTTCTTCCTATTCTTTTTTCCATTGCTTCAATATTAATTTTTGGTCCTACTACACTTGCGATAGTTGCTGCTGTTATTGGTACAATATTTGCTGTAAAGGGAGGAATTGAAGTTCTTTTTTCAAATAATAGGCCAGGTACTTTATATGACCCTAGCTCACCAGATAAAGATGATACAGAAAAGAGAGCAAAATTGAATGAAAAAATTCGCAAGGGTATTGATGATATTTTAAAAACCCCAATTGAAAGCTCTCTTGAAACAATTGCTGACGGGAGTAAAAAACAACCTACTCCGGAACAAGCTCCTCAGGTGGGAAATAAAGGGGGTGAGCAGCTTACTATGCTTGATGGAAAAATTACTATAGATCAGCCAGCCAAAAGCACAGAAAAGACAGCAGTCAAGTAAGACCTATTTGCCAAAGGTGAATTGTGTAATAGGTCTTTTATTGTTTTATAACACATACAACAGGAGTATGATCAGATGGGTTTTCTAGTTTACGCAACCTATCATCTATGTAACATGTTTCCAATTTATCTGCAGCTTGTGGCGATAGCAGCATATGATCTATTCGCATTCCTTGATTGTTTCTGAGTGAATTACCTTGATAATGCCACCAAGTGAATTGTTGTAAGTTGAGGTGAGATATTCTAAATGCATCTTTAAAACCAAGATTCAAGATCGCTCTTAATTTCTCACGCTCTTTTATATGAAAGCACACTTGGCCATTTAATAAATTTGAATCAAAAACATCAATTTCATCCAGTGCAACATTATAATCGCCAGCTATAATAGTTAACTCTTCATTTTTCAACAAAGTGCCCATCCTTTCATATAGGTTATCAAAAAACTTGAGTTTATACTCAAAAGTATGAGAGTCTGGGCTTTGACCGTTTGGAACGTATACACTTCCTACCCTTACCTTATTATTGGAGTGTTTTATCACACACTCTATATAACGTGCTTCTTGATGACTCTCTACAATATCAATTTTTAATTTTTCCAGTATTGGATATTTAGATAAAACACAAACACCATTTCTTGCAACCTGTCCATAGACAGCATATTCATATCCTAACTTTTCTATCTCTGCATAAGGAAATTGCTCTTCTGTACATTTTATCTCTTGCAGCAAAACTATATCTATCTGACTATCAACTATAAAACTACAAAGTTGGTTAATTCTTTTACGTATGGAGTTTACATTCCAAGTTGCAATCTTTAGCATCAACAATCCTTATTAATTATATCAATTAAACTCTCCCCTGTGGGCAACCTCGATGTTATAATTTTTTTCCACTTGATTAACTTTAAACTATCAGCAATGTTTTTACTCATGGTATATGCAACTGTATTATTCATCACAGGAGATAGCCCACTTTTTAGAACTAATGAACAAAATACCCTTGCAGTTTGTGAGGAAAAAAAAGCAACGCTATCAATTTTACCGTCCAATAGTAAATTTTTACACCTATTAGTTAGACTCCTTTTAGTAATTGTTTTATAGAGTACAACTTCTCTTACGTTAAAACCTTCTTCAGATAATCTTTTTTTTAGGTCACATGATACTTCTTGTCCCCTTATATATAAGAACTTTATTGTATTTGAATAATGAGATTTTATGCATGATATCAGACCATCAACGTTGCTGTCTGCTGAGATTATATCGGAAAATCCCAAATTTTTTGCAGCCTGCATGGTTGAATTACCAACCGTAATAATTGGAAAGCCATACTCTTTACATATTTGACTGAAAGCCTTTACACTGTTTTTACTTGTAGATATCACAACATCAAATTCGTGCGCGGATATATCAGGATTTAAGTACTTTATTGTGAATACTGGCTCTATAAAAACTTTGTATCCATATTTTTTTAGCGTGCTTCTTGTGCTCAACGAATCTAATAAAGGCCTTGTCAATAAAATAGACTTCATTCTGGTTTATTTCACTAGCAGTAAAATAATATCCCTTATACACAAATTATTGAATAAAAACTTTTATTTTTTAAGTTTCTTACGTAACCTATGAAAAAGGCAAGAGAAACTCCATAAATTGGCCCAGTGCTAGAAAACTGATCTTAAATAAGCGAATGTTTTTGATAAAATGAAAAAAAGATGTTACTCACTGAGTAACATCTTTTTTAAGAAGATAGATAGTTTTGTTTACTCTCTATATCTTCATTTTTGGAGCTTGATGCTCTACATCGACTTCAGCAGTTACTGTTGAAGAAGGTCCCACCAATTTGTCCAAAGAACCTGTCTTTCTTAAGTCAGCTTGGGTTTTTAACTTGCCATTTTTCTCAGTGAACATACCATGTTCCGGAGAAGAACTTGGTGAATTGAACCCACTATCAGAATTACGACGGTAACTGGCAAAGCTAGAAGTTGTAGCAGTACTGTCAGTGCTTATAGAACCCATTGAATTGCTTCTTGGCGGTTTCTCCGGAGCAACATAAAAACGGCTATTTCCTATCTCCGCAGATTGTATCTGATCCAACTCAGAATCTTGATATCTTATATAAGTAGCTTCCTCTGGCTTTTTGCCACCTTTTAGTGATGGTAACAACTTGCTCCAAAATGAAGTAGGTTCTTTTACTTCCTTATGCTCATTAGGATTTAATAATTCTGCTTTGCTGCTAACAGTACTTATAGAACTCGTTGAACTACTACCTGATAAGCTATTTTCCAGTGAATTCATAGAACTTGCTTTATGCCTTTTTGCTGACTTATTAAGCCTTTCTAAAGTATTAAAACGAGTATGCTCTTCCTTGCATTCTTTAATAACTTCCTTAATCTCATCATGATGTTCAGAAAAAATTTCATATAGGCTGCTATTATCTTTAGCTAACAAATGTTGCAACTTCTTAGCATCTAATTTATTGATAAAATCTATTTGCTGCTTCAATCGGTTGATCAACTGGTCCTTTTTGGCACTGTGTTGACCATCAACAGAATAAGCTTTCTCTAATATTTTTTCCCCCAGCTTAGAAAATATTTTCCTAGTTAAAGCAGAGCTATTCACACCTTTGTCTTCAAAAACTTCCTTGACAAACATTTCCTTTACACTATTAAAACTTCTCGTTTTTTCTTTTGTTTTCAAAATAACAGTTTGATCTTCATTACCTATTGAATATGCGATGCCATCTAAACTAGACATGCTTGCACCACTATCACTCATCTTCCTTCCAAGGTTTTGAATGTTATCCCCCATTTTTCTTAATGTAGAGCTAGCTCTCTCTTGTGTTGCCTGTTTTACAGAACTTGCAGTTTCTTTTACCGAATTCTTGGCATATACAGCACCATCTTTGATTTTTCCGCCAATATGCTTCGCTCCTTCAACTGTTTTTTCTGCTGACCATTTGAGCCCTTTATATCCAGATTGAACTGCTTTTACAGCAACTTTCGCAGCGAAAAATAGAGTAAGACCAACTATAGCACTTGGTATAGCAAGTGTTGCACCAACTGCCAAAAATGGTAACACTGCTGCAAATAATCCACTTGCTGTACCTACTACAAGGGCCTTATCTCCTTGCTTCATCTTGGAGAATTCTGTATCTCCTTTTAACAGATCCATAATTCTGTCTTTTAGCTTCTTGGGATCGTGAATGATATCTGAATTTAATGAAGAATCTTGAATCATTTTAAGATCATCTTGCTTAGTTTCAACAAAATTTGAAGAGTTTTTTTCACTAGGTGACATTTTAAACCTCACTATTAATTAAACATACTAATATTGTATATATCTGATTCTTAAGTTAGGGTTAATTCATCTAACAATGTCCACTTACTCTCAAATGATTTTGCTTGATGTGTTTTTTTGAAAGCACAGAAAATTAGTGATTATTGCAATATAATATCTCGTTTGGATTAGCTATAGTTGAAGTAAAAACTCATCATCCTAAAGGGGTAGATTTTTCCGTAGTCTTAGCAGGAACTGTGTTTGGATTTGATAGTTCTGTATTGACCTTAGTTGGTTCTAATGGAGTTTGCTGTTTTTCCGGTTTATCATTCGGAATTGGAACAGGCCAATCCATAATGTTTTGTGGTATGTTTGTTCGAGCTTCTTCTTCCTTAGTCTTTTTTTGATCTGTTGAAGATGATGCATCAACACCTGTACCTTTAGTAGCTTTTTGTCTTAGTTGTGTGTTTTCTTCTTGTAATTGTTTTAAATTTTTCTTTAACTCATCAATCTCTTTTGTTTTTTGTTTTAATTGTTCAGATATCATTAGTTTGTCCCTAGCCAAACTTTTATTTTCCTTTCCTAATTTACTAATTCTTTTGCTTGAAGATTTATCCGCAGCTTGTGTACCTTGGTCTTGTGTTTTAGGAACTGTAGTTTCGTGATCACTTGCCTGGATTCTTCTACTTTCATATTCAACTTCAGTTTGAGTTGAAGTAGCTACTTTCGCATTTACTTCACTGAACTCATCCGCAAGTGATCTTCCAGATTTAAGTTGCCAAATTTCCCTTTCTAAATTTCCCTTTTCTTTTTGCAGTTGATTTAATTCTTCAGCTAATTGATTTACTTTATCAGTCAATTTTTCGTTTTCATTTTTTGCTTCCATCCATTGTTCTACAAACTGCTTTTCGTGATTATCTTGTGAACCTTCTACCAATATTTTCTTGAGATCATTTTCAAAATTTGTATTCTTTTTTTCTAGTGTACTTAACTTAGCTTCACTTTGCTTAAATTTTTCCTGTAGTTCCGCATTTATTCTATTTGTTGACTGAATCTCACTTTCTTTATCTTTCAATTGATTAATTAAATCTTTTATTCTAGCATTTTTATCTTTTTGACTTTGTTCTAGTACGGTTACTTTTTGTGCTAATCGATCTATCTCTTTATCCTTTTCAGCTAACTCTTTTTCCTTTCTTTTCAATTCATCTTTAAGTCTTGTGACTTCTTTTGCCAAATCTTGCTTTTCCTCGATTAATTGACTTGCTTCTGCTTCACCTTCTTCTGTTATCTTCGTATTACGGCTTTTTAACTCCGCGTTTTCCTTCTTGAGATATGTGTTTTCTTCCTCTAACTCATTTCCTTCTTGTTTGTTCTCTTCTTCATCACTAAACGTATCACTCTCAAATATTTCATCTTCACCATTAAATTCACTACTAATAGACAAAGAACTTCTGCGTGAAGAAGGTGTATTAAGAGAAGAATATCCACTGCTACTTGGTGTAGCTGACTGTGGTGAATCTTTTGTAAATGTTTCCTCTGCTGGTGTTTGCTGATTGTTCACACTTTTGACCATGTCAGTGAAAGTTTGATATAGAGTTTTGCCATTGATAAAAACTTCTTTATTCTGCTCAACTAATTTTAATGCTTCTTCTGAACTCGTTATTCCTCCAAATTTTGGTTCACCAATCACTCTTTTTATGCCCTTAGAATTTACTTCTACAGTCATGCTACAATCTATGCTATTGCCTTTAGAATCCTTAGCTTGCCAGTTAATGGTCATCTCACATGAGCTTGAACCAGTAAAATCATAGTGCCTTTCGCTGCCTTTTTTGGTTGCAGTTATTTGACTATCTTTCCCTAAAGATAGGTTATAAACCTTGCCTTCGTCACTGGCTCTTAAAAGGGTGCTAATCTCTATTGGTTTTTCTTTATTTTTAAACCTAATTTGAAAGTCATTATCTTTTGTTGTATATACTAAGAAATTTTCACTTGGTAGAGATTCTGCGAATTTTTTATGTGCTGCAGTTATTGATTGCTCAAACTTTTGAAACTCATTTTCCCACTTTAAATTTATCTGTTCTTTAACGTTTTCATCTTTGCGTAAAGGGCTGATAAAGTACCAGATTAAATTTTCTTCTTCTAGTTTTCTGATAAAATCCTGAAAATTTTTGCAAGATTTAATGAAACTTAAAATATCATTTTTCTTCTGCTCATCTAAATCTAGACCTTGATTTTCAGTTACAAGTAAATTTTCTTTTGTCATAATTTTTATTTTTAGAGAACTATATTATAATATTAGCATATTTTCTTAAAAAATCAACTAATCTTATAGTTAAATAAACTTGAGTATTTGGCGGGAATGTTATATATTAACCACTCCAAGAAGTGCAGTATGGACAATACTATTATAAGAAAATACGATATTAGAGGTGTGGTAGGCAGAGACCTGCAGATCAGTGATGGGTATGAAATAGGCAGAAAATTTGGTCAAACTGCAGCTAACGTTTGTGTAGGCTATGACAGCAGGATAGATTCACCAAGTATAGAAAAAGAATTAATCAGAGGCTTAATTTTATCCGGTGCAAATGTTATACGCGTTGGGCTCTGTTCTTCACCTATGCTCTACGCTGCAACAATGAATGCAGATCTTGGGATTATGATCACTGCTTCTCATAATCCCAGAAAATATAACGGCTTTAAATTTTTCAGTAGTAAAAAAGTTTACTCAGATCAAGAAATGAAGGAAATTATAGGCAGTACAATTAAAAACAGCACGAAAATTGGAAGCTTAATTAACACGAATATATATAGCGAGTACGTTAACATATTAAAAAATGTACTCAAGAATAACACTACACAAAAACTAAAAATAGCCTGGGATTTTGGCAATAGTCCAACAATTGTAAGGTATATTGAAAAAGTTTTACCAAGTCATATACACATCATAACCAATAATTCTATCGATGGAACGTTTCCACTGCACGACCCAGATCCCATAGAAGAGAAAAATCTTGCTCAGTTAATAGATATTGTCAAGAAAGATAAATGTGATCTTGGTATTGCACTTGATGGTGATGGTGATAGGGTACGCTTGATTGATAATAAAGGTAATGTTGTTTCCAATGATCACTTGTTTATGATTTTTGCACGTGAAGTATTGGCGGAACACCCAAAAAGCAAAGTTATTGCCAACGTAAAAATGAGTATGAAAGTGCATGATTTCGTTAGCAAATTAGGGGGGCAAGTAATTACCTGTGCCACTGGACACTCACTAGTTAAGAAAAAGATGGTAAAAGAGGAGGCAAAGTTTGCCGGTGAACTGAGTGGACATTTTTTCTTCTCTGAGCTGGGCTTCGATGATGGACTATATTCTGCTGTTAAAGTCATTAACATTTTACTTAAGAAAAACCAAAGCCTATCTGAGGCGATTGAAGATTTACCAAAGTTATATATCACTCATGAAGTGAAAATTGTGGTGAAGGATGAGAAAAAATTTCAAATAATTGAATCAATCAAGGAGACACTAAAGCAGCAAAACATTGTATTTTCAGAGCTTGATGGAATTAAGGTAACTGATGATAAAGGTTGGTGGCTTCTTAGAGTATCAAATACGCAAAACTGCATAACAGCAAGATGTGAAGGAAATACCTTAGAAGATTTTGAACTCACTAAAAAAGTTTTGTTTTATTACATTGATGAACTAAAATTATACATTTAAATTTTTTTGATGATTTACTTATTCGTCAATGTTTGCAGTTTTGTTTGATTAGTAATAGGAATTGGTAACCTATGGCGCACTGCTGTGGATAATAGCTGTCTAGGCTAGTTTAGCTATAGAAAATCAACACTCACTTTTCTTTATTGTTTTGAGGTTTTTCTTGATCAACCATTTCCTCACCAATCTCTTTTATTTTTAGTATCAATGACTCTGGTACATACATGTTAATTACTTCTTCTGTTGTCACAAATAAAGCCTGATAAGAGTGTGAATTTATTATCCAATTGGGCAATATGTCTTCTGCGTCTATTTTAGACTCTCCCTCTTTTTTATCATATACTGTGTGGCAATATAAGTGCACAGCAAAAAATAGTACATAAGAAAGCAATATTCCTCTGAGTGCTCCGACAAAGATTCCAGTAACTCTATCCATTAATCCCAACCTTATAGGTGATAATATGTACATTAGCCAGTTATTCATTGTCATGAATGTAAGATTAAGTATAATAAATACAGAGATTGTAGAAAGTATGTTTTGTGTAACTTTAGAGTTAAAATACTTACTATAATTTATAATAAAAAAATCATAGTAACTAGCTGTCAAAAAGACTGATAAGAGCAAGAACATTAATGCACATAGCTCTTTTATAAAACCTCTAGTTATCGATATTATTACACACAAGACAATAATAAAGATAATTAGGCTATCGAAAAACATATTTTGTATCTATATGATTTTCAAGATATAATAGTTGTAAATAACAAAGTTGTAAAATTAATTGTATTGATATTTTATCAGCTGGTCTAAGTACCGGGCAATCATATCAACTTCTAAATTTAGGTAATTACCTGTTTTATTATGCTGAAAAGTTGTGTTTTTCCATGTATAGGGAATTATATTCACAGTGAATTCTTGATCGACAACTGAATTTACTGTAAGGGAAACTCCATCTAGCGTTACAGAACCTTTTTTTGTAATAAATTTAATTAATTCTTGTGGGCATGATAGTCTGATTTCATGAGATTCTAAATTTTGATTGATTGTTAAAATTTCTGTTGTGTCATCCACATGACCCTGAACCAAGTGGCCGTCAATTCTGTCACTCAGTTTCATTGCTTGTTCTAGGTTTATTTTTTTTCCTATTTTCCACATATTTAAGTTAGAAACCTTCATAGTTTCTTGAGATACTTGAACTGTGAATACATTGCTCATTATGTCGACAACAGTTAAACACACTCCGGAGCAGGATATTGAATCTCCTTTGTTTATAGAGGATAAATTTTGTGTCTCAATATGGAAGATTTGATCAGAGTTAGGGTGGATAGTGATATCAGTTATAGTGCCAATATCTTGGATAATTCCTTTAAACATGCAATAAAATAAATAATTATATCACAAAAGATCTTATTTGTTAGATGTGCAAAGGAAGATCTTTTTCACTTATCTGCTCAATAGATTCTACAGAATATTCAGAATATAGAAAGTAAGCCAGGTTCAAAACGCACAGTGTAATTAATATCGGTAACCCTATGTTTAATGTTAGACCGATACTTTTCCTTTTTTCTGTTGGCACCAATTCCTTTAAAATTGACACTTTTCCCAGCGGCAAGTGCCATAGCCAGAGTGCTGATATAGAAGCTGCTACTAAAAATAGACAAAGATAAGTCTCTTTCGAGGAAAATACAGTTTTTAATGGTGATTTGAGCCCAATATTAGTAGGCAATCGAGTTTTAGCTTCATTTGTTTTTGGTAAATGTTCTACAGCTTTGCTTGGCAAAATTTCATGAGAAATATTTCGAGGCTGTGGAGAAGATTGTATAGGAATGCCCGAAACTAATTTGAGCAATTGCACTGTTTTTCTATATACTTGCTTTTGTAAGTATTCTTTACCTAGAAGTGAGTTATTAGGAGGTTGTGGCCTTTTGAGTACCTCTAGCACTTCTGATATCTCATCTGATTCTAATACTTCATGTAATTGTTTATCTTGAAAGTAAACAATATTAAATATTAAGTTGAAAATATTGTGAAATGTCTCTGGGTCTTGATTTTTATATCCATTCATCACTTCAATAAATATTTCATCGAGTTTTTTTTCTCTACGCTCAATCTGGTTATCTATCATAGCTACTCTAGCATCATTTTGAGCTTGTTTTACGATAGATTGTTTTTCTTCTTCTGATAGTTCTTGAGCTTGCTTTTTTGACTTCTTTTTTCTGTTGGTTTTAAAATAATCTGTGTGCGACCTGGTTTGACCTATATCCCGCTCTGTTTCTTGAGGGACTAAATTTCCTATACTACCCTCTGTTATCCGAGTGGCTGACACTGGTTCTTTCTCTTCTTGGTCAAGTGCTGGAATAACACCAGGTGGCATATTGTTACTCTGTATAGAAAATTTGGGCAGTTGTGGGAAAAAGAATTGTGCCGTATTAAAAAAATTGAATGGCTGAAAAAGAGACCTAAACCAGGAAATATTTTCATGCATTGTAGCAACAATTACTGGTGCACGTGTAATTTGCTTTCTGTTACTTGCTATATTGTAGCCAAACGAACCTTGCACAATTTGTTTATCTTGCGTGTTTCTTTTTTCAATCACATTTTCGTTTTTATTTTCAGTTTCTTCTATTTGTAATGTATCTTGACTTTGCTCCTCACTTTTGGCTTTTTCTACATGTTTTAGCTGCTTATTCAAGAATATCTCGATTTGTTGCAAGCTATTGAGGTTGATGTTTTTAACGTTTGTTTGTAGCGTTATCGTTATGCCCTGCATGAGGATTTGAATTGGAGCATTATTTATGAATTCTTCTACAGTTTTATTAGCTTTATGGTAGTTATTATATAATTCTTCACTTTCTTTTGCTACTTTTATATTGGCTGTGAAGTTTTTCTCCTGAGAAAGGCTGGTTTCAAAAAAGTCAATCAAATGTTTTATTTGAGGTAATATTGTATTAGGGTTTACCTCTGTCAGTAGCTTGAGCTTAAATGAAAACTCTTGCGTATCACTTGTAATATTTTTTGAGCGAATGGTGCTAATCTCCAGCACTTCATTAGAAAATGCTTTACTTATTTCTTTAGATCTATCCTTAAAAAACTTAGGTAAACCCTCAATTTCGTATTTTTTCTTAGTTTCTATGTTACTACTATGCATGAGTAAATTTTTTAATGTAGAGTGAAATAAAAAACATAATTAGTCAATAAATTAATAATTATAGCGCCCTTGCATAACAGCGGCGTGTTGGATTCAATAAGAGCAGAAAAAGTTACTTTACAAATCTCATCAATCTTCTTATCATAACAATAAGAGTGTTTATCCTTGTTTTTAATCTCTGCAGATTTAACAACAAAATTCAGTAAAAAACTCAGGTATATATTGGCAGATTACATAAAATTATAGCGGCTGCATGTCTTTTTTATTTTTTCTACATTCAGCCAAAACGCGCTTTAAATAAGCGTTAGCACATTATTACAATGCCGATTTACATTATTATAGGGTCAAAACTCACTACTGGGGGATTCTTTTGCCTTTTTTTCGCTTGGTGAATTTTTTAATATTCTGGATTAGTTAGTAGTCCTATAGAGATAGCACTTGATGCTGGAATTCAGGAATTTTTTGAGCACGAAAGTTATGCTAAGTTTTTATTGTTAAGTAAAGGCTGGATTCCAGTGTCGGAGCACTGGAATGACAGAAGAAGGAAACACTCGGATAGGGGCAATTTTAATGATACCAATCATAGAGATCAGCTACTCTGATGACAACTTTTTATCCAAATAGTTTTATTGATGATATTAAAGATTGCACTATAATGAAAGTTTAAGCTAGCGTTTTTAAGGTGAATAAAGAGCTAATAAGTGAAATACCTTTACTTGAAGATAAGGCAGTTTCTGAGATTGAAAATGCTGCTTCTTTGAAGGATTTAGAAAAAGTTAGGTTGTCATACTTGGGGAGAAAGGGTGTAGTAAAAGCTTATTTCGATGACTTAAAGAATATAGATGATGCAGGAGAGAAACGCGACCTAGGTGCAGTGATTAATGTTTTACGCAATAAGATAGACCAGCTTATAACAAGCAAAGAAAATGAACTGAAAGATAAAGAAGTTAAGTTAAAACTGCAAAATGAAGCAGTTGATATCACACTGCCTGTCAGACCAGAAAGAATTGGCAAGATTCATCCACTCAGTAAAGTTATAAGTGAAGTGAAGCTCATTTTTGCGCATATGGGCTTTAAAGCAGTTGATGGTCCTGATATTGAAGATGAATTTCACGTATTTGATGCATTAAATACTCCAAGTCACCACCCTGCACGAGAGGAGCAAGATACCTTCTATTTAAGGAATAAAATAAATGATAAAAGAATGGTGCTGCGCACTCATACCTCATCTGTGCAGATTAGAACCATGGAAAAGACAAAAACTTTTCCAATTAAAATAGTGGCTGCAGGCAGGGTATACAGAAATGACTTTGATGCAACTCACACTCCTATGTTTCATCAGATAGAAGGACTTTATGTTAATGAAAATGTCAATATGGGCCAATTAAAATTTACTATTCATTGCTTCCTTAGTAAATTTTTCGGAGATAAGGGTCTAAGAATACGCTTTCGTAATAGTTTTTTCCCTTTTACTGAACCTTCTGCGGAAGTGGACATAAGCTATAAAGATAGTAAATGGATTGAAGTACTTGGATGTGGTATGGTGCATCCAAATGTCTTTAAAAATGTTGGAATAGACGATACTAAATACAGTGGCTTTGCATTTGGGATTGGTATAGAAAGGCTAGCAATGCTGAAATATCAAATTAGTGATCTAAGGAGCTTTTACGACAATAGAGTTAGTTGGCTCAACCATTATGGTTTTCATTTTTCGTCTTTAAGATAAGTGACAAATAAATCTTATACATTTGTTGTACTTGCTGCTGGGCATAGTGAACGAATGAATTCAAGCTTGCCTAAGGTTCTGCACAAAATAGGTAATTTCTCCATGCTTGAGCATGTCATTTACAATGCAAAGCAGCTGAATCCTGAAAAAATAGTTATTGTAGTCGATTTGCCTTTAACTCAAAGGCTGAAATGCTTTGAGGGTATAAAACTAATTACACAAGAGTCAACGCTCGGCACGGGAGATGCAGTCAAAATTGCAATGAGGAACCTGAAAGAATTGTCAGATATAGTTGTTGTGCAGTATGGGGATACTCCACTAATAAAAAGCAGCACAATAACTAAAATGATAAGCTGCTTAGGAGAGAGCAATGCTTTAGTTTGTCTTGGGTTTAAAACTAATAATAAAGGATACGGTAGACTAATTATTGAGAACGGTTCCCTAAGAGAAATCGTAGAAGCACAAAATGGTAGAAATAATGATGAGGAATTTCTTGCTAATGCCGGAATAATGGTTGCACGTGAAAAGAATCTACGTGAATTGGTGGAGAAAATAGAGTGTAATAACCAAGCTCATGAATATTACTTGACCGATATCGTTGCCATTGCAGTAAAGAGTAATTTAAATGTCGGCTATGTTATTGCTGATGAGGAGGAGGCAACTGGCATAAATAATAGGAATGACCTTGCAACGGCCGAGTTTTACTTTCAAGAAGAAAAAAGAAAGTTTTTCACTAACTCTGGAGTAACGCTTGTTGCTCCAGAAACTGTTTTCTTCTCTCTTGATACGCAAATTGGTATGGATTCGATTGTTTACCCATACGTTTTTTTTGGTCCTGGAGTAAAAATAGGATCTGGTGTTAGGGTTGGTCCATTTGCCAAATGTGAAAATACAACAATAGGTGATGGTGCAATCATAGGTAATTTTGTTGAAACAAAAGCAAGTGATATAGGTATAAATACTAAGATAAAGCATTTAAGTTATATAGGAAATACTCAGGTAGGGCAGGGGAGTAACATAGGTGCAGGTACCGTTATTTGTAATTATGATGGGAAAAAGAAACATAGAACAAATATTGGAAGCAATTGTTTTATTGGTGCCAATAGTTCATTAATTGCACCGCTTAATGTTCATGATGACTCTCTAGTTGCAGCAGGTAGCGTTGTAGTCAAAGATGTGCCAAAGGGAAGTCTGGCAATTGCAAGAGAAAGACAAATAACAAAAAAAATAAAATAATTCCAATTTTTTACTTGCAATTTATACTATTTTTAATATTTATATGCTTGTATATGCATATATTAATCTTTGGAGGATAAAAATGAAAAAGTTACTTACTTTGTTGGCTTGCTGTTCTTTGTCAGCACCGTCTTTTGGAGTTGATTGGGTTAAAGATAGAACCTACACCTCTTCGTCATATGGCATGCTTGGTGTTAATTATGATCTTGGCTATCATTGTACAGATAGCATTAAAATTTCATTTGGTCCTGCAGTTAAACTTGTTATGAGTGAAGGGATTTTAGACGCGGGACTTATGACAAAGCTTCATTATCATTATAAATTTGAAAATACAGATATTACTCCTTATGTTACTTTTGGTATAGGAGGAGTTGCTAAAATTCCTCTTTTAGAAAATCAAGGGCCAGACGTAGAAGAATTTTTTTCTTATCAAATAGGTTCTGGTATTAATCTTCCACTTTCTGAGAGAACAAGTGTTTTTGCTGGCTACAAGCTGCAGAAGTTTCATGAACTTTCGCATGGGGTTGAATTTGGAATGAGTTTTAATTTGTAAGCTCCGATTGAATGTTTTTAGTGAAGTCTGGTTTGAATTTTTGTTGAAAAAAAGCAAGTGATATAGGCTAAAATGATGATTGCAGTAGGTAACAAAATGTGACAAAGAGAAGTTTGGCAATTGCAAGAGAAAGGCAAGTAGCTAAGAAAGTGATTCCGATTTTATTATGTAAGTTATGTAATTTTTAACTTTTCTGTGAGTATATATGCGTATATTCATGGTTAGAGGGTAAAAATGAAAAAATTACTTACTTTAGTAGTCTGCTGTTCTCTGTCAGCACCGTCTTTTGGAGTTGATTGGATTAGAGATAGAATCTATACTTCGTCGTCATATGGCAATCTTGGTATTAATTATGAGCTTGGCTATCATTATACAGATAGCATAAAAATTTCAGCTGGTCCTGTATTGAAATCTGTTTTGTTTGGAGGATCTTTGGCAGAGTTAGGATTCATGGCAAAGCTTCATTATCATCATCAATTTGAAAGTACGGATATTACCCCTTATGTTACTTTTGGTGTAGGAGGTGGAGCTAAAGTATCTCAACCAGCACAGCAAGATCAACAGCCAGACGTAGAAAAGTTTTTTTCCTACCAGATAGGTGCTGGTATTAATCTTCCACTTTCTGAGAGAACGAATGTTTTCGCTGGCTATAAACTTCACAAGTTCAGTAATTTTTCTCATGGGTTTGAACTTGGAATGAGTTTTAATTTATAAGCTCCGATTGAATGTTTTTAGTGAAAGCTTGAGTTTTTATTAACGTCGTAAAGTTTTCATGAGACTAAGAGAATTTGAGAGTAGTCAAGTTTTAAAACTTGACTACTCTCCACGAGGAAAAGCAGATAAAGGTAGAAGTATTTCATGTTTTTATTTATATTGACAGTATGTGTGACATCATTTACGATTAGTGTTAATAACAATAATTGATATTTGTCATGTTTGCAGTAATCGAAACTGGTGGAAAGCAGTATTTAGTAAAAAAAGGCAGCATAATTAAAGTAGAAAGATTACAAGCTGAAGAAAAAGAGGAAGTGGAAATCAATAAAGTGATTTGTGTTTCAAACAATGGCTTATCTTGTTCATCTAATGCTGTTGTTAAAGCTGAAGTACTGGAGCAGTGTAGAGATAAAAAAATTATAATCTTTAAGAAAAAGAGAAGAAAAAATTACCGTAGGAAAAATGGTCATAGGCAGTATATTACTGTTCTTCGTATCAATGAAATTAGTCTTCAAAAGTAAGAGGTAAGATATGGCAACTAAAAAATCAGGTGGTAGTTCCTGTAATGGTAGAGATTCGGCAGGGCGTCGGCTCGGGATAAAGAAGAATGGTGAGGTTATTCCAGGTAACATAATTGTACGTCAAAGAGGTACAAAATTTCATCCTGGAAAGAATGTTGGTATGGGTAAAGATCATACGATTTTTGCTAAAACGAAAGGCTGGGTGAGTTTTAGAAAATCAGCAAATAAAAAGACGTTTATTGATGTTGTGCCTACAGATGATATGCAAGCCTTGGCTTGAATAGATACGGGTCTGTAGCTCAGGTGGTTAGAGCGCACGCCTGATAAGCGTGAGGTCGGAGGTTCAACTCTTCCCAGACCCACCATTTAAATTTGCAATAGTTTTGATATCGTGTAACTAAACGATGGTTTTACATAAGAATTCAGTAACCAGTGAATCAGTAGCAGCCGGTCATCCAGACAAAGTAGCAGACCAGATTTCAGATGCAATACTTGACGAATACCTTTTTAATGACTCTTCCTCTCGTACTGCAATAGAGACTTTAGTTACTAAAGATAATGTTATTATAGCTGGGGAAGTATTTGGGCCGAACATTGAAAATAGCAAGATTGAAAGTATTGTACGGAATACAATAAAAGATATTGGTTATGAGCATGATGGTTTCCACTGGGAAACAGTGAAAGTAAATATATTACTACATGAACAATCAAATGACATTGCAATAGGTGTGGATCAAGGTGCTGGGGATCAGGGCATAATGTATGGCTATGCAACAATAGAGACAGAAAGCCTCATGCCAGCACCCATTTTTTATGCACACTCGATTCTGAGAAATATCATGAGTATGGTCAAAGAGGTAAAGCTTGGTCCGGATGCAAAATCGCAAATCACTTTGGCGTATGAGAATAACCTTCCAGTGCGTGCTGAAAGTATTGTTGTTTCAATACAGCATCTTGAGGATCTGAGTCAATCGAAAGTGAAGGAAATAATTTATCCTTACATAGCTTCATCTTTACCTAAAGGGTGGATGTGCCCTAAAGAAAATCTCTTAGTCAATCCAACAGGTAGATTTGTTATTGGTGGACCAGTTGGTGATTGTGGATTAACCGGACGAAAAATTATGGTTGATACTTATGGAGGCTATATTCCACACGGTGGAGGAGCCTTTTCTGGAAAAGATGCAACAAAAGTTGATAGATCCGCAGCTTATATGGCGAGATACCTTGCTAAAAATATTGTCTTTGCAGGTTTAGCTGAACGTTGTCTTGTGCAGCTTTCTTATGCAATTGGTGTCTCAAAACCTACTTCATTTTACATTGATACATTTGGCACGAATACAATAGATGAAGAGAGGATTAAAGGGTTTATTGAAGGTAACATAGATTTATCAACTAAAGGCATAATAAGACATTTATCACTTAATCGTCCTATATATAAACGTACAGCCTGCTATGGGCATTTTGGTAAAAAGTTAGAAAGTGATGGTGGATTTTCTTGGGAAGGTGTGGACTTATCTACTGATTTTTGTAAAGAATTTAATATAGAAGAAGAAAAGAGAGAATTTCTTTAAACTATTAAACTCTTTTATTTCTAGCTTGATACTGATATAATAACTTATTATAAATTGTAAGTAACTTTTTAGTAACTATACTAGTTTTAATATTTATGAGGCTTACAAGATGTCCAACAAACCAAAAGAAGAATTTTATGATATTGCTATAAAAGAATCATCTGATCTTATTGAAGAAATAAAAGAACATCCTTTCAATGTTGAATTGATAAACAATACGCTAGATTATGAAAAGTTCAAAATTTATCTTCAGCAGGATTTTTTATATTTAGTGGACTGTACTCGTGCTTTATTGATTATTGCAGCTAAAGTTGATGACATTGAAATAATGGGCAGTTTGGTTAATGTAGCAAGGGGAACATTTGCGGTTCGAAAGCAGTATACTGAATATTTTGAGACTTGTGATTTATCCGATAATCATAAAAAATCAAAATCTTGTTCTGCTTTTACTGATTTTTTTATGCGTGCTGCATATCATAATTCTGTTGCTGAAGCTTTAGCAGCGTCTTATCCTTGTTTTAATATATACCAAATTATTATAAATCATATGGTAGGAGAGGTTATGCCTAAAAAAGTTGAAGATCACAGATATCAAGGGTGGATTGATATCTATAATAACACAGTAATGAATGCTACGATTAATCAAGTTACTGACGTTGCAAATAATCTATATGCAAAGGCTGGTGATTGTGAGAGGAAAAAGATGCGTGAGTTTTTTAAGAGAGGTCTAGAGCTAGAAATAATGTTTTGGGATGAGATGTATTCTCTAGCATAATCTGTAGTATTAACACTAAATTATATTCTAGTTTATGTGATGTTTAGTGGTATAATTAAGAGTTATTATGGGTCAAATCTTTTAAAGGATATTATTGAGCATCCTTTCAATGTTGAATTAGCAAATAATACTTTAAACATAGAAAACTTCAAATTTTATATACAACAAGATGCATTCTTTTTAGCTGATTATGTTCGTACTGTTTTAATGACTGCATCAAAAATGGAGAGTTGTAATAACATTGTTCCATTGATTGGGGTGGCTAAAGGAGGAATAGAGATTATGAGAGTGTTATACGACCACTACTTTACTGTATACTCCATAAATCGTGGAGAAAAGTCGCTTGAATGTTTCAATTTTACTAACTTTCTTTTGTCTACTTCGTATAGCGACATTTATGAAGCTGTAACAGTTCTTTACTCTTGCCATTTTATATATAAAATTATTGTTGATAATATGAGAAATAAAATTAAAAAAAATAATAGATATAAGGATTGGTTTGATTTTTTTGGCGGTAGTTTGATGGAATCTGGATGTGTTGCTTTGGAAGATATTGTTGACGAGTATTGTAACAAAGCAAGGGAAAGTGAAAGAACCAGAATGCTTGAATTATTTAAAATAACTGCACAATTTGAGTTAGACTTTTGGAATAGCGCATATAATTTTTCAAAATTTGATCAAGATTTTAAGAAATATTGACAATTTTAAGCTAATTTGTATGCTTGATATGTATTTTTGAAGGTGATATGAAAAGTAAAGAACATGATTTTCATTTAGTGGACCCAAGTCCCTGGCCAATTGCTATATCAGCAGCAATTCTTGTTCTTGCACTTGGATTAGTTGGTACACTCCATAAACAAATTTCTGGAATATTTGGTTTAGTTTTGGGAATCTCTGCGGTATCAGGAGTGCTGTTTTATTGGTGGAGAGATGTAATAAGAGAAGCAATTTATGATAAATGCCATACTGCCATTGTAAAACATGGACTCAAGCTTGCAATGTACTTATTTATCCTCTCGGAAGTTGTGTTTTTTATAGCGTTCTTTTGTTCATTCTTTAAAGCCTGGCTTGATCCGGTTTTTTTATTTGAAGCGTTTTCTCCTACAAAAAAAGTTGAATGGCCCCCTGAAGGGATTTTACCACCGGATCCGTGGTCGTTACCATTTATGAATACACTAATATTATTACTTTCTGGTACAACGATTACTTCAGCACATCATTTTTTACTTGAAAATGATCAAAAGAGCATGATTAAAATGCTGTCTATAACTATATTGCTTGGGATGTTCTTTATAATAGTGCAAGCAATTGAGTATTATGAAGCAAGTTTTTCTCTACAAGAAGCGGGAGAGAAACTTATCTATACATCCAACTTTTACATGATTACTGGTTTTCATTGTGTACATGTTATAATAGGGATAATATTCTTGTCAGTATGTTTATTTAGAGCTCGAAAAAATCAGATTACACCTCAAGATCATTTATGTTTTGAGTTTGCTTCTTGGTATTGGCACTTCGTTGATGTAGTTTGGATATTTTTATTTTTGTTTGTTTATTGGCTCAGCATTTATTAAGTGATTAAGATAATAGGTCTAGATCCAGGAATAAGCAAAACTGGTTGGGCAATTATCAATCTGGAAGAAAAAAATAGTATTGAATTTTTGGGTGGTGGTGCCATATCAACTGATAGTAAGTTGGGTACAGGTGAGCGTTTACATATAATTTTTGAAGAATTAAAGAAAGTAATTTCTCTATACTCTCCAAATGAAGCTGCAGTAGAGAAAATTTTTGTTAATAAGAACCCAAAATCTTCGCTAACTTTAGGATATGCAAGAGCGATTGCAATTTTAATATTACGAATGACGGATTTACCCATGAATGAATATGATGCAAACTATATAAAAAAGAGCATTACTGGAAATGGTCATGCTGATAAGGATCAGATTATATTTATGGTGAAGCAAATAGTTAAAAACTTAAATATAAAATGTCATCATACTGCTGATGCTCTTGCTACAGCAATTTGTCATGCTTATACGAGAAGTTCTTGTTTTATTGAATAGTTTTACATGAATTCAGTTGAAAAAACTATTTGATGGTATTTATCTTATCTAACGTTCGTTGCAGAATAATACATGCAGCAATTTTATCATCTATTTTTTTTGATTTTGTGATTGATATTCCAGTAATTTTTAGTGCGTGAGTTGCAAGAGATGTTGATAGACTTTCGTCTTGTAGGTATATGTGTACTTTGCATTTTTTTATTATTTTATTTGCAAACTGGATTATTACTTTGCACCATTCGGTCTCTTGTTCATCTATTGTGAATGGTAGTCCTATTACCATTGATCCAGCTTCATTTTCTTTAAGCACTCTATTTAGATAACCTAAATCTTTGCTCATATTTCTTCTATAATATATACTATGAGCTGTAGCTATAAGCTGTGTTTTATCACTAAATGCTATGCCTATTTGTTTTTCTCCCATATCAAGGCACATTATACGTTTATCTCTTGGAATAGACTTTAGAAATTCATCTGGATTTCTATGTAGCATCTATGAAAACATAACTTTTGTACAATTGTATTTTTGTGACAGTAAGTTATGTACAGTCTACTGGCATGATAGACATTCATCATAATTAATATCTGTTTTTTGTTGCAATATTTCACTTTTTTTGAATATGTCATGTGAGACCTTGTCAGCTCTCTGCATTGATTGTGATCTGCAATAATACAAGCTTTTTAATCCTTTTTTCCAAGCAAGCATATGTATTTTGTGTAAGTAACGTTTATGCACATTGGCAGGTAAGAACAGATTTACTGATTGAGATTGACAAATATAAGGAGTTCTATCACTTGCATGTTCTATGATCCATTGTTGATCAAGTTCGTATGCTGTTTTAAATGTCAGTTTTTCATGCTTGCTAAGAAAATCTAAATGCTGAACAGAACCCTCATTTGTTGAAATTGAGGACCATATTTCATCATTGTCTTGATTTTTTTCTGCTAGTAGTTTTTGCAAGAATTTATTTCGTACTACAAATGAACCTGTAAGTGTCTTCTGTATAAATACGTTTGCTGCATATGGCTCTATTCCAGGGGAAGTGTTGCCTGCGATAATCGAAATTGAGGCAGTTGGAGCAATAGCGAGCTTATGTGTAAACCTTTCCATTAGATCGATTTCTTTAGCATCAAGACATGGCCCTTTTTCTTCTGCTAATTTTTTAGAAACTACATCTGCTTGCTCGCGCAAATGCTTAAATACTTTTTTATTCCATTGTTGGGCTGTTACTGATTCAAAAGGAACCATTTTACTTTGTAAAAATGAATGAAAACCCATCACGCCAAGACCGATACTACGCTCTCTTATTGCGGAATATTTTGCTCGCTGTATTTCATTTGGTGCTTGATTTATGAAATCCTCTAATACATTATCAAGAAAACGCATTATATCTTCTATGAAAAGCTCATTATCTTTCCATTCTTCGTAGTATTCAAGATTTACGGATGATAAACAACATACAGCAGTGCGTGACTTTTTCAGGTGATCGTGACCTGTAGTTAAAGTTATTTCACTGCATAGGTTTGACATTTTGATGTCTAAGTTGAGTTTTTTGTAAGATTCTGGCTTATTGTTATTTGTTGCATCAAGGAAAATAATGTAAGGTTCTCCAGTTTCAACTCTTGCTGTTAATATTTTAATCCATATATCCCGTGCTTTTACTGTTGAAATAACTTTATTGTTATGAGGGCTTATTAAATCCCATTCTTGATCATCTTCAACAGCTTGCATAAACTTATCTGTTACTATTACAGCATGATGTATATTTAATGCTTTGCGATTTGGGTCACCACCAGTTGGCTTACGTAAATCTAGAAACTCTTCTATTTCTGGATGCCATACAGGAAGATAAACTGCTGAGCTTCCTCTTCTTAAGGATCCTTGGCTGATTGCAAGCGTCAGAGCATTTTGTACTACGATAAATGGCACAATTCCTGATGTTTTACCGCTACCTTTGACACTTTCACCAATTGAACGTAAATTTCCCCAATAACTACCTATTCCACCACCACGTGCAGCGAGCCAAACATTTTCATTCCATAAATCAACTATTCCCTGCAAGCTATCTTCAGTTTCGTTAAGAAAGCAGGAAATAGGCAATCCTCTCTTGGTACCACCATTACTAAGTATTGGAGTTGAAGGCATGAACCATAAATTGCTCATGTAATCATAAAGACGCTGTGCATGCTCTTTATTATCAGAGTAGTAATTGGCAATACGTATAAAGAGATCTTGATAACTTTCATTTTCTATTAAATACCTGTCCAATAGAACTGCTTTTCCAAAATCAGTTAATTTACTATCCTTTGCGTAGTTAATAGCAATGTAATTCATAAGACTCCCTTTATGATAATATAGACATTTATTTGAGCGATTTCTCGATTAAGTTGTTAAATTTTTTTGTGGATACTGTAATGCAAACAAGATACCATCAACTTGGCTGCCATATATTTTACAGTAACTCATTTGACTTATTTGCATATTTGTTTCTTTTGCAACATGCTGAATATAATCTTCTGAGTGACGAAAATAATCTCCTTTGTTTACAAAGTCAATACCTTTACCTTCCTTTCTTCTTACTAAACATACAATAACCCCTTTTTTGTTTGTCAATCCTTTTGCTAGTTCCAATTCTGCTAGAAAATCATGTAGATAGTGTAGCACTTCAGCAAAGATAATTACATCATACTGCTGGTTCTTCTCTTGTTTAAGAAACTCTTTCATTTCTGTATGTATTAACTCATCGTAAACAGGTTTACCTTTTATAAGGCATCCTCTTGCAATATTGAGCATTCTATTTGAGATGTCAACTCCTGTTATGCGACTTCTAATATTACTTATTTTTAGGAAGTGACCACATATTCCAGTACCGCAACCAAGGTCGAGTATATTCAGTTTAGAAGTGGAGTTGTTAAAGACTTTTGTAATTATCATGTGTACTAGTTCATGCCCTCTGTATTGTTTGGCAATTAGCCAATGCTCAACAAAATATTCACCTGTGTAATCAAAATATTGCTTTATGAGATTTTCAGGCAATTCCACAATATCTGATGTGTTTGTTATTTTCTTTATATAGTAAGAAGCTTCTTTATGACTACTATCTAATTTTAGGGTTTTTGTTAAATAATTATAAGCTTTGTTAGTATTGCCTACTGCAAAATGACATCTTCCGATATTATACCAGACTAGAGGTAAATTAGGGTAGAATATGCTAATTAACCAAAATCTTAACTTTGCATCTGATATATTACCTTTATAGAAGTGATATAACCCGATTTCAGTGTTGGTATTTAACAGGTTTTTAGATTTTTCAAGAAACACTACAATTTCTTTATGGAGAGTACTGTATTTATCCATAATGAAATTTTTTACTTTTTTACTATTTAATAAGCCAGTGAGCTTGGATATACAATTTAAAGCAAAGTTTTTTATAAAAGATAGATTACTTTTCATACATTAGAAATACTCCAAATGTTCATTTTCATTTTTAGGTAACTAATTTTAACACATTTTATCTTACAAAATATCTTTTTCATTAATTTTTCTGTACATATCAATTTGTCAAATATTTCTTAGATTATAATGTTTAAGATTGCTGGTATATTGTTGTTGATAATAATAGGTAAATGTTTTGTGTAAAAAGGCGTTGACATATGATTTATCAGATTGTAACATATAAAAGATTAGTTTTTAGATGTTTGAAAAGTTTTATGGTAGAGATTATTTAATCTCAATTCAATTGTAAGTTAATATTTAACTCTGCATATTCTACATATAGTCAGATAAATAAATTATTAAGAGCACTTGATGGATGCCTTGGCGTTAAGAGGCGATGAAGGACGTGGCAGGCTGCGATAAGCTGCGGGAAATTGTCAACAAATTTTGATCCGCAGATTTCCGAATGGGGAAACCCAACTAGCTTAGCTAGTTATTATATACTAAGTATATAAAGCAAACTTGGTGAACTGAAATATCTAAGTAGCCAAAGGAAAAGAAATCAACCGAGATTCTGTTAGTAGTGACGAGCGAAAGCGGAAAAGGCTAGTGATTTAAAAATAAGAATTAGAATACTCTGGAAATGGTAACCATAGAAGGTGATAGTCCTGTACAAATAGAAAGTTTTTAAATCCTTGAGTAGAGCGGGGCACGTGAAATCCTGTTTGAATATGGGGGGACCATCCTCCAAGCCTAAATACTCCTTAACGACCGATAGTGAACAAGTACCGTGAGGGAAAGGTGAAAAGAACCCCGGGAGGGGAGTGAAATAGAATCTGAAATCAAGTGCTTACAAACAGTTGGAGCTCTATATCAATTTATTGATATTTAGAGTGACAGCGTACCTTTTGCATAATGGGTCAGCGAGTTAATCTATGAAGCAAGCTTAAGCCGATAGGTGTAGGCGTAGCGAAAGCAAGTCTGAATAGGGCGTTTAGTTTTATGGATTAGACCCGAAACCAAGTGATCTAGTCATGACCAGATTGAAGGTATGGTAAAACATACTGAAGGATCGAACCAGTTAATGTTGCAACATTATTGGATGAGTTGTGATTAGGGGTGAAAGGCCAATCAAACTTGGAAATAGCTGGTTCTCCGCGAAATCTATTTAGGTAGAGCGTTGTATTTATGTTGTTGGGGGTAGAGCACTGGATAGACTAGGGGGATTCATCATCTTACCAAATCTAACCAAACTCCGAATACCAATAATTAATTATACAGCAGACACACTATGGGTGCTAAGTCCGTGGTGGAAAGGGAAACAGCCCAGATCACTATCTAAGGTCCCAAAATTACAGCTAAGTGGGAAAGGAAGTAGAAAAACCATTACAGCTAGGAGGTTGGCTTGGAAGCAGCCATCCTTTAAAGAAAGCGTAACAGCTCACTTGTCTAAATAAGTTTTTCTGCGCCGAAAATGTACCGGGGCTAAAGCTGTATACCGAAGATGTGGGTGCTTATTAATTTCGATTAATAGGCGCGGTAGCGGAGCGTTCCGTAAGTCTGTGAAGGTGGTTTGTAAAAACTGCTGGAGATATCGGAAGTGAGAATGCTGACATAAGTAGCGTAAAAGAGTGTGAAAAACACTCTCACCAAAAATCTAAGGGTTCCTACGTTAAGTTAATCTGCGTAGGGTTAGTCGGTTCCTAAGGCGAGTCCGTAAAGGAGTAGTCGATGGCAATTAGGTTAATATTCCTAAACCTCTTAAGTGTGACGGGTTTTGTATTTGTATAGGTCTTATTGGATTGATCTATGCTTAAAAGAAGCTCCAGGAAATAGCACTTATATTTATGAGGCCGTACCGTAAACCGACACTGGTGGATGAGTAGAGTATACTAAGGTGTTGAAAGAATGATGTTGAAGGAACTCGGCAAATTATACCTGTAACTTCGGAAGAAGGGTAACCTGCTTTTAGGCAACTATAAGTAGGTGGCACAAAATAGGGAGTAGCGACTGTTTACTAAAAACACAGGACTCTGCAAACACGTAAGTGGAAGTATAGGGTCTGACGCCTGCCCGGTGCTGGAAGGTTAATAGGAGGGGTGCAAGCTCTGAATTGAAGCCCCAGTAAACGGCGGCCGTAACACTGACGGTCCTAAGGTAGCGAAATTCCTTGTCGGGTAAGTTCCGACCCGCACGAATGGCGTAACGATTTCTCCACTGTCTCCAACATCACTTCAGCGAAATTGAATTCCCCGTGCAGATGCGGGGTACCCGCGGTTAGACGAAGAGACCCCGTGCACCTTTACTATAGCTTTACATTGCTATTAAAAGTGTGATGTGCAGGATAGGTGGGAGACTTTGAAGTTATGGCGCTAGCTATAATGGAGTTAACCTTGAGATACCACCCTTTACACTTTTGATATCTAACTATGTTTCATTATCTGGAACTAGGACATTGTATGGTGGGTAGTTTGACTGGGGCGGTCGCCTCCTAAAAAGTAACGGAGGCGTGCGAAGGTAAGCTAGAGCTGGTCGGAAATCAGCTTGATAGTACAATGGCATAAGCTTGCCTGACTGCGAGGCTGACAAGCCAAGCAGAGACGAAAGTCGGTCATAGTGATCCGGTAATTCTGTATGGAAGGGTTATCGCTCAACGGATAAAAGGTACGCCGGGGATAACAGGCTGATGGTGTTCGAGAGTTCATATCGACGACACCGTTTGGCACCTCGATGTCGACTCATCACATCCTGGGGCTGGAGAAGGTCCCAAGGGTTCGGCTGTTCGCCGATTAAAGTGTTACGTGAGTTGGGTTTAGAACGTCGTGAGACAGTTCGGTTTCTATCTGCCGTGGGTGAAGGAAATTTGAGAAGATCTGACTCTAGTACGAGAGGACCGAGATGTATATACCTCTGGTGTACCAGCTGTTATGCCAATAGCATCGCTGGGTAGCTATGTATAGATGGGATAATTGCTGAAAGCATATAAGCAAGAAACCCTCTTCAAAAAAATTTCCCAATTAAGGCCGTGGGAGACTACCACGTTGATAGGCTAGGTGTAGAAGCATGGTAACATGTGAAGCTAACTGGTACTAATAGCCTGATTGATTTATTTGCTTTCTATATGTGCATATGCAGTGTTAAATATTAAGTTAAAATTTATTAAGTCAGAAATTTTTGTTGACTTGGTGGCTATAGCAAAAATGAACCACCCGATCTCATTTCGAACTCGGAAGTGAAACTTTTTAGCGCCGATGATACTTAAAAAGGGAAAGTAGGTCGTTGCCAAGTTTATAAAAATTTCTTCTTATTTATATCTTTTCAGTAGAGCGATGAAACAAGGTAAACATAGAGTAGCTGTGAGGTAATATAACTGATCTTTTAGAACTCTGCGAAAACTTTAAGATAAAAGTAGAAAATTTAAAAGTAGAATTTGTCACTTATTTCCAAATTAGGAGGAGAGATAGCAACATTTAACAAATCATCAAACAATTGATCTTCCGAAAATCAAACTTTATATAATTGAATATTAATTAAGTTGTTGGAGATGAGGAGAAAGAAGAAGTAGCAAACTACCAAAAAGCAGATACATTTGGTCCAATAGTTAGGTGATAATTGTAGCACTCAGTGGATCTTATAAAAATTCAAAACGTGAAAATTATAAGTGATGTTTTTAATGTGAATTGAAAGCGTATCAAATAGTGAATATAGAATTCCCTCAAATGCAAAAAGGTGTATGAGCAAATCGAATAAGAAAAGTGAGGTTTTGCGCATCAACGTGTTATAATAAAGGTAAACTTGGTTAGTGCTGAAGCAATACTGCAAGTTTTAAAGGGAAAGAAGATTTAAAAGACAGTGTATGTTGCAATCGTAATAGTCGCTGAAAGGTACTTTGAAACATAGCTGGACTATTGAAGTTAAAATTCTAGGCTGTTACTTAAAAAACGCATCCACTGAATTATTTATGCTAAAAAAAGCTTTATTAAAAAATGAAACAGAAGTGTAAGAAAGTTGCAAAACGTATAAGGTATTACTTGAAGCTACCTATCTGAAGCAACTGGAGCTTCTCAAGTTGCGAAAAATATTTTAAAATCTGAAAGAATGATGTGAAATTTTTTAAGTAAACCAGAAAGTATTCCACTATCACGCTGAACAGCAAATTAGGCATTATATCGTTTACTGTAAAAGCTCATATTTTACGTAATCAGAGCTAGGAACTTGAAAGGATAATTTCATTATACTTAACATGGAAACAAAGAGAACTATACAATCCCCTACCTATCGTTTCTTCAACCACTTCCCTGAACGGGTACTTTTATCAAACTATTCTCTTATTGTAATGAGTTGCTTCTATATTAAAATTTAGCAATTTCCCTCTAGGATTATCTTTATTTTGTTCTAAATATTGGCTTTGTTCAAATGCCATTCCCCATTGTGTACGATAGCTAGACTTTCTATATTCATAAAAACTCTCTTCAGCATTATTTGTATCGAGCTTTTTATCTTGTTTTTTTATACTTTCTACCTCAAGCACCCACATCTATTAATTTATTTTAAAAACCTCACTTATCTTATCATAAAAAATATAGCTGTAAATACTTTAGTGAAAATTCCTTCTTATTTTATCTTTCTTTAAGCAAATATTGAGGTCTTTTTGTAAATTTTTATAGCCTGCTTGCATAATGTTTTGATGGGTTAGTATTATGTAATAGTATCCTACATTACTTATATTAGAAATGCTAACTTTAGCTAGCATTCGTAATTGCCTTTTTATTTTATTTCTTTTTGCTGCTTTTCCGACTTTTTTACTGATAGCCAGACCTACTCTAATAACATGAATATACTTTTCAGGTTCTCTTTCTTTTATAGCATATAGTGATATATATACCCCTCGATAAAAAAGACTGTAAGATGCTAATCTGTTTTTAAAAGCAAAGGAAAACTCTTTTTTTTTATGCTTACTATGCGCATAATTTATTACACCCTAATGAGCGACGCTTATTAAGAATTTTTCTTCCAGCTTTTGTTGACATACGTGAACGAAATCCATGTTTGTGCTTTTTTTTAAAATTTTTTGGTTGAAATGTTCTTTTCATTGTTTTTATATTAATATGACTATTTATTTTAAACTATTTTGCTCTATTGTCAAATAATGGTCAACTTCTGTGGCATTCTTGTTGAATAAAATTTGATATATGGAAAAATGAATTTAATTATAGGCGTACTTGTTTTACTAGTCCTTTTATTTTGTTTGAGTAAGTTTCAAGCAGTAAGTAAAGTTAAGTCTTATATATATTTGAGTTGTATGTGGATGCTACCTTGTTTGTTAGCATTCTATGATGGTTATTTTATAACTTCTATTTCTATAGCGTTACTTTTTTTTATGCTGATTTTTATCCTTAAAGGTAAAAGAAATAAGATGGTAAAATTTTTGTTATTTATGGCTTTAGCAATATCACTTTTTATCACTTTATTTATAATGCTATCTATTTTTGTTCAGTCCATTTCTTTTTTTAATAAAGTAGCTATTTCAGAATTCTTATTTTGCTTAAAATGGAAGCATAATGTAGCTATTATTGGTGAAGGAGAGGTGGGGTGTTTTGGTATAGCGCCACTTTTAGTGGGGACATTACTTATAACTATTGTAGCAATGTTAGTTGCGGTGCCGCTTGGTTTATTTTCTGCAATATATATTAGTGAGTATGCGAGTGAAAAAGTGCGTTATGTTATTAATACAGCCTTACAGGTTTTGTCTGCTATTCCTACTGTTGTATATGGATACTTCTCAGTTATATTTTTGTCTTTTTTTATAAAGCAGGTAGCAAATTTTTTTAATTTAAGTATACACTCAGAAAGTGCTTTGATTGCTGGTTTATCGATCGGGGTAATGATTCTTCCTTTTATTATTTCTTTGCTTGAAGATGCTATAAGATCTGTTCCAAAAAGTTTACGTTATGGTTTTATGGCGCTTGGCGCAACACCAGCGGAAACTATATGGCATATAACAATACCTTATGCAATGCCTACAATTTTAAGTGCAATTTTATTATCAATTTCAAGAGTAATAGGTGAAACAATGATTGTACTAATGGCTGTGGGAATCAATGCAAATTTGACCTTTAATCCTCTCAATTCAGTTACTACTATCACTGTACAAATTGCTACATTACTTACCGGAGATCAGGATTTCAATAGTGTGCAAACTCTTGCTGCTTATGCGCTTAGTTTGGTGCTGTTTGTTATTACTTGGCTATTGAATGCATTTGCATTGTTTATAATGAAACGTAACTAGTAAGTGTTTTAATATTGCAAAATTTCTGTTAATAATATAAGATTTATTTTCTTTAGAAGTTCTTTTATAGAATTGTAGTGTTAGGTGATGAAAGAGATGAGTACAGGTAAAGTAGTTAAAATAACTCAAGCAGTTGTTGATTTAAAATTTGAAGACGGGTTGCCTAAGATATTTAATGCTTTAAAAAGCAAACTAAAATATAAGGGCAAGGAGCTAGTTTTAGAGGTTTCACAGCATATAGGTGACAATATAGTTCGTTGCATTGCTATGGATAGCACAGATGGTATGTCAAGAGGTGATGAGTTTGTTGATACAGGTGCACCAATATCAGTTCCGGTTGGACGCTCAACTTTAGGAAGGATTTTTAATGTTGTAGGGGAGCTTATAGATGAGTGTGGTCCGCTAAAAGGAAAGTATGATTTAGAACCTATACATAGATCACCTCCAAGCTTTACTGAGCAGAAGATACAGGAAGAAGTTTTAGTTACAGGAATAAAGGTTATAGATCTTCTTGCTCCTTATCTTAAAGGAGGAAAAATTGGCTTATTTGGTGGAGCTGGTGTTGGTAAAACAGTTCTGATAATGGAGCTGATTAACAACATAGCAAAAGCTCATAAAGGATTTTCTGTGTTTGCTGGAGTAGGAGAGAGAACGCGTGAAGGTAATGATCTTTATAACGAGATGATTACTTCGAATGTAATAGATATAAGTGAGCACGAAAAATCTCAAGCCGTTTTGGTTTATGGTCAAATGAATGAGCCTCCTGGAGCAAGGGCTAGGGTTGCTTTAACAGCACTAACTATGGCGGAGTATTTTCGTGATCATGAAAATCAAGATGTTCTATTTTTTGTAGATAATATCTTCCGTTTTACTCAAGCTGGCTCTGAAATTTCTGCTTTGCTTGGAAGAATACCGTCGGCTGTTGGTTATCAGCCAACTCTTGCGACTGATATGGGCGCTATGCAAGAGAGAATAGCCTCAACTACTGCTGGTTCTATTACTTCTGTACAGGCTATATATGTTCCTGCAGACGATTTGACCGATCCAGCTCCAGCAACGACATTCTCTCATCTTGATGCAACCACAGTGTTGTCAAGGCAGATAGCTGAAATGGGTATATATCCTGCTGTTGATCCACTTGACTCAACTTCTCAGTCTTTATCTGCTGAAATCATTGGTGAAGAACATTATAATGTGGCTTCTGAGGTGAAACGTATATTGCAAACTTATAAGTCGCTGCAAGATATTATCGCAATACTTGGTATGGATGAACTATCTGATGAAGATAAAATTATTGTTGATAGAGCTCGTAAAATTCAGAAGTTTCTTTCTCAACCTTTTCATGTTGCGGAGGTATTTACTGGCATGTCTGGCAAATTTGTTTCACTTTCTGATACTATTTCTAGTTTTAAAGGAATTATTGAAGGTAAATATGATCATCTGCCAGAAGCTGCTTTTTATATGGTGGGAAGTATAAGTGAAGCAATAGAAAAGGCTGAATCAATAAAAGCTGAAGTTGGAGCCGGACATTAAAGATTATGAACACTTTTAAGGTGCAATTTTTTTCTCCTGATAATCGAATTTCATTCGATGAAGTAGTTTCTCTTTCAGTGAACGGGCTTAAAGGGGAATTGATGATTTTAGCCTACCATTCCCCTTATTTAATTTATTTATTGCCTGGTATAATTACTGTTCAAATGAGTAACCAGACAAAGGAAAAAATTGTAATTGATAATGGTATATTGGAGGTTGCAAATAATAATTGTAACATTGTAACAAATCAAATTCAGGTTTTTGATCATTTGACTCATGATGAGGAATCATTAAAAAATAAGAGAGTTGGTATATATTTAAGTTATCTTGATGTCAAATCTCTTTAGGGGCTCTTTTTTTGTTCAAGAAATGGGTTTACTCTTGTCATCTCAATGTTTGTCGTTCAAGTAGCTGACACACAACTGTACGAACATTAGAAGGATATCATCCCAGTGCTCAGACACTGAAATCTAGAAATTTTTACAACTAGGATCGTATGGTCAAGACTACAATTGTGCAAAAGTTGCAGCTTTGAAGGTAAAAGTACAAAAAATAGTGTCATCCCAGTGCGTGACACTGGGATCTATCTTATTTTAATCGTGGATATTATTTTAACATATGTTCCTAGAATTTGTTGTCCATTGCGTAATTCACAAATGTTTTTATCCAGTGTCACGCACTGGAATGACAAGAGTTGAATGACAGGAAAAAAAGCACTGATTTTACATGCATCTAAATAAGTATGTTTATTAAACACTTCCGTGCTGACTTTGGCTACACACCTTTGAGGGACTGCTGATGAAGTCTAGAAGTGAATTACAACAATCATCATCACTATAAAATGCACTATCAGAGCTTGAAGATCTAGATTTTCTTTCTGCATTATCAACTTCCCCTACAAGCTGATCAGATATTTTTGCACGATTGTTCAAAGGTTCCTGTTGAGAAATCTCTGTACTTAACATTTCTACTTGGTTATTTAGATGTTGCTCTTTACCGTTTAGCTCTTCTCTTTCTCCCGTTATTCTTTCAATTTCCATATCTTTAATCTTTTCTTTCAATATTTCAATCTCATTCTCATACTCTTCAAACTTTGGTTCTATAAATGAACGGTATTGATCCATTATTTCTTCTTCCATCTCCTGCCGTAACTGTTCTCTTTGCCTCTCAATTTGCTCATCTTTAGTCTCTAGCTCTCCCTCTGACGATTTAAAATCCCACTTTTCATCCCACTCTAGCTCACTTACCTCTTGTTCATCAGATTCTAAATGTGCGTTATGCTCACTTTGCAAATTTTGCATTTGAGGTTTTAAATTCGTTAAACGTTCATCCTGCCGTAACTGTTCTTCTTGACTCTTAATCTGCTTATTTTTAAGCTCTACCTCGTTCTTTAACTCTTCATATTTCCACTTTAGCTGATCTACCTCTTGTTTATAAGATTCCAGATTTGTGTTGTACTTATAATCTAAGCATTGAATTGTAGATTTTAAATTCTGTATATCTTTCCAATTTTCATCTAATATATCTCCTGCTTCCTCTTCCGCTTTTTTAAACTGTTTCAATTTATCTTCCAGTTTTTCATTTTTTGCATTAGCAATTGTTAACTTTTTCTCTAGATCTTTCTTTCCTTCATGTGCACTTTCAAGTTCTTGTATTTTCTCTTGCAGCTCTGTTGATATATTTTCTAGCTTCTCATCTTTTTGTGTTAGTCCAATTTGCAATTTTACGTTTTTTTGCTTTTCTTCTTCAAGTTTATTCTGTAAATCACTATTGCACTTCTCTAATTCTTCAATTTCTTGCTTAGCCTCCATGAGTTCCTGTTCTGATTTTTTTTGCTTTATTATGCAATTACTTAACAGCTGGTCTAATTCCTCTTGCAATTTTCTTAACTCACTTATCAACTCTTCTTTTCCTGCATTGGCAACTTCCAGCTTTTTCTTCAGGTCTTTCTTTTCTTCATATGCACCTTCAAGTTCTTGCGCTCTTTCTTGCAGCTCTGTTGACATATTTGCTAGCTTTGCATTTTTTTGCTTTTCTTCTCCAAGTTCATTCTGTAAATCACTATTATGCTTTTCAAATTCTTGCTCAGCCTTGTCGAGCCTATATTTTAAATTCGTTAAGCGCTCATTCTCTTCGATCATTATACGTTCTGCTTGCTCGCTCTCTATCTGCAATGTATCTTCCAGTTTCTTATTTTTTACATTGGCAACTTCCAGCTTTTTCTTCAGGTCTTTCTTTTCTTCATGTGCACTTTCAAGTTCTTGTATTTTCTCTTGCAGCTCTGTTGATATATTTTCTAGCTTCTCATCTTTTTGTGTTAGTCCAATTTGCAATTTTACGTTTTTTTGCTTTTCTTCTTCAAGTTTATTCTGTAAATCACTATTATGCTTTTTTAACTCTTCAAATTTTTGCTCAGCATCTTCGAGTCTACATTGTAAGTTGTTTCTCTGCTGATTTAACTCTCTAATTTCTTGCTCAGCCTCATCGAGCCTATATTGTAATTTATTCTTTTGCTCGTTTAATTCTCTAATTTCTTGCTTTTCTTCTCCAAGTTCATTCTGTAAGTCACTATTGTGCTTTTCTAACTCTTCAAGTTCTTGTTCAGCCTTGTCGAACCTATATCGTAATTCGTTCCTCTGCTCATTTAATTCTCTAATTTCTTGTTCAGCTTTTGTAAGCTTTTGATCTAGTTGTTGTGAGTTAACTTCTGTTTGCGCTGCAGCTTCTTGCAAATTAACTTCTGTCTGAGTTTCAGTTTCTTGAGAGCCAATTCCTGTTTGAGTCTTAACGTGTTGCACAGAGACCTCTGTTTGAGTTTCAGTGTGCTGTAAATTAACTTCTGTTTGAGTTGCAACTTCTTGTAAACTTTGAATTTCAGCCTGTTGAGAGCCAATTTTCGTTTGAGTTTCAGTGTGCTGTAAACTAATTCCTGTTTGAATTGCAACCTCTTGTAAATCAACTTTTGTCTGAGTTTCAGTCTGTTGAGAGCCAATTTCTGTTTGAGTCTTAACGTGTTGCACAGAGACCTCTGTTTGAGTTTCAGTGTGCTGTGAATTAACTTCTGTTTGAGTTGCAATTGCCTGAGTTGCAATCTGCTGTGGATTAACCTCTGATACATTGTTGCTAGTGAAAGAAAGAATAGGATTGCTTTTAGCATCATTTTCAAGATCTTTCATCTTTTCGTCTTGATTGATTACGATATGTTCGTTATTTTGCAGATTACTAACAGCCGGTGCAATGTTAGCATTTTTGTTCTTTTTCAATAATGCTTTTACAGCATCATGTAGAGAGAGGTCTTGAATATATAATTCCTCATTTTGTCTTATTAATTCCCAAAACTCCTCAGGTGGCGATTCAAAATCTTTACCATTAAACTGTAGTACTTTAGTTATACCAGAATTACTTACATTCATAACCATAGTACAGGTAAAAGTTTTCCCATCCTTGTCCTGCACAGGCCAAGTGCTTGTCATTTCATAATATGCACCCTCTTTAAATTCATAATGTCTTTCCTTACCTTTTCGGTAAGCGTATATGTCATGCTTTTTATTGCAATAAATATTCAATGTGCTAATATCCCTTTCTTGCTGTAAGATATCACTAATTCTTATTGGCTCACTTCTATTGTAATTAATAAGATTAATGTTTAACACTTTATCAGAATTGTTAGTTTCTACATAAAAAGCTCGAAGGTCTATGTCTTTGTCTCTAAAATACTTACTTACAGCTTTTTTTGCCTGATTTGCTAATTCTATAAAGTTTTTTTTAAAGCTCTTGTTGAAAGATAGATCTATATATGCTTGCTTAAAATTTTCATCATTTGTCAAATCCATGAGCAAGTCATAAATCTCCCATTTGTCCTGATAGTATTCTTCTAAAACAGTAATGCTATTTTTTCTTTTCAGTTCTGCTAATATGTTTTTCAATGTCAGGAAATTTGTTGACATAGTATACCCCCTATTACTATTGTTTTGATAATATATTTACTTTGGGAGTGATTAACTCCTTTTGTATTAACCTTTTTAGTTGAATTTAGTTGCGAGCGTTAAACTAGATCTTAGTCATTTTGTTTATTGTTCCCCACTATCTATTTGTGTTACTATACTAATAGTAGCACTAAGTTTTAGGCTATGCAAGAATTTCTATTGAACGTAAAGCTAGTAAACTTCAGAAATTGGTTATGCTAATTTTGTTAATAAAATGCAACCAATTAAGGAAAGCGCTATACTGTGTCTCAGTGCAATATTTTCTTTCCTAACGGACTGAAAATTGAGTTGAGTTAAAAATCCGATTTTATTTAATACTTTTCAAAGATGACAATATTTTGTAAAAATAGGTTTTTAATAGGACAATAATATGGAAATTTTTCTTGATAGTGTTGATTTGAATGAAATTAAGGAGCTAAAAGAGTTCATTGATGGTATAACAACTAATCCTTCTTTAATAGCAAAATCTGGACATAAAGATAAGTACGAAGATTTAGTAAGCGAAATATGTTCTATTATAAAAGGACCTGTTAGTGTTGAAGTTGTTGCAGATAGCCATGAAGATATGGTTAAGGAAGGCCTTAAGTTAGCGAAAATCGCTAGTAATATCGTAGTAAAGTTACCTCTTACACATGAAGGATTAATTTCTTGTAAAAAGTTGTGGACAGAACATAAAATACCTGCTAACATTACATTATGTTTTTCTCCTGGACAAGCACTGTTTGCCGCTAAGGCCGGTGCTTGTTTTATTTCTCCCTTTGTTGGTCGCCTTGATGATATAAGCTATGATGGCTTATCGCTAATAGAAGATATATGCACTATATATTCTAATTATAATTTTAAGACAAAAGTTCTTGTTGCATCAGTAAGAAGTCCAGCACATGTAATAGAAGCTGCACGGCTTGGTGCTCATTCAATTACTGTGCCAGCAAAAATACTTAGACAGTTAATTAATCATCCACTTACTGATCAAGGGCTCGCAATATTTGAAAAAGACTGGGGCGTAAAACAATAAATGACATTGCTAAAAAAGACATAAAAACACAATAATTTATATAAAAAGGACATAGGTACCATCTGTCCTTTAAAGACATGTAGGTCAATGATATGCGTAATTCAGTGTTTTAAACATGATAGTCCTCCACTAATAAAAAAGATTGAGAAAAATGTATACAGCTACGACCGAAGTATAGCTAAAATATATTTTAACTGAAGATTATAGATTAATTGAATTGAAAAGTCTGCAGACGAAGATAGATTCCGAGCTCTAGAACACCTTCACCGTGCATGGTAACAAAACTATTAGAGTTTGTCAAGTAATTTTTTATCGTAATTTTACGAACGTGCCATGCCAGTAATTATATCTAGTTAAATTTGTAAAGTAATACAGTGTTTTCGATAGTTATAAAAAAGCTGGATTTCAGTACTGGAGTAACATTTTGGAAATTGGGATGAAAAGAGGGAAAGTACTGGTTTGAAATTAAGTTTTCTGGATTCCAGTGCTGGAATGACAAGAGAGGAGCTCCAGGTACAGCTGTTACCTATAGAATGGCAGTACTAGAATGATAACAAACTGAATGACATATTTAATCTCTATACAGATGTACATCACGCACCGATTTCCATTCAAGGTAATGTTATTCCAGCATTGGAATCCAGTTAGATTTGCGAGTATAAAAGTAATACAACATTTTTGATGATGGAAGCCATTACTAGTATAACAAGAAAGGAAGTGCTGATTTCAGTGTTTATACGTTAGCCATGCATCTAAAAATTTATAAACAAAAGATTACACTTCACAACTTTGTGATGGAATAAGTTTTTCAATGCTGTTGACGCAAAACTCAGTTGTATTATTAGCTATTTCATCGAATTTATCATTTATATCCTTACCTATTTTTTCATCTTTAATATATTCATACAGAGCTAAAATAGCTATAGTTGAACATATTGCGATGAAACCAACTTTTGCTGTAATAAGTAATGATAGCCCACCTGCAAGTATGGACACTGCTCCAATAGCTAGGTTTATAATTTTATTTTGTGTTGATTGATTCTCTTTATCCTCTAAAACGTTTGATATTGCTTTTGAGGCAATTTTTATTGCTATTGCTGTAGTTGAGATTATAACAAACATCATAGCTATTTTTGCTAAGAGAAAAATTGATGGTAGCATTATTACAAGAAACAGTGAAGCACCTCCTATAAATAACCATTTCTCATTTATTTTTTTAGACTGATCTGTATTATTAGGCATTGCAACCCTCCACTTTCATTAACAGTTTATTCATATAATATGAAACATGCGATAGTCAAGATGTTTTTGTGTGGAGAAGCTTGCGATTGAGTTTTGAAGAGCTTTAGCTTTACAAGATGGTAGATTTGGTGATTATCGTAAGATTCTTGCAGTCATTTTAGTGGGAAGAATTTGTAAAATATGAAAAAATAACCGCCAGAAAATTGGAAACGCTATAACTTTCTTTCCTTTAAATATACTTTTTAAAATATATGCTGCAGCTTTTTCTGGCTCCCATATGAAGGGAAGTGGTTTATTAGACTTAAACATATCTGTTTTTACTGGCCCTGGCATTATGGTGATAAACTTTGTGCTACTGTTAGAATATTGGATTTTTAGTGATTGAAAACAACTTTTTAGTGCTGCTTTGCTGGCACAGTATGCAGAAGCATGTGGTGTTGCATGCATAGCAACAAGAGAAGATATAACCGCAAAAGTTGCCAAGGAATTATGATGAATCCATTCTTCAATCCAGTTGATAACGCCAAAATAATTGGTTTCAAATGTTTTTCTATGAATGTTGGTATGAAACTTATCTTCTATTTCGCCACATCCTGCATTAAGAAAAAAGAGATTTGGTATAATATTTTGCTTTTTTAAAAAATCAGACGAGTTTTTAATATTTTCACTTTTGCTTACATCACATGTTATAGGTAAAAAATTACTACCTAATTCTTCTTTTAATTTTTCCAGTTTTTCAGTGCGCCTTGCAATGCCAACCACAAACCATCGATCTTTAATGAGCAACCGTGCTAGACTTTCTCCAATGCCAGATGATGCTCCTGTAATGAGACAAGTTTTTCTATCCATGTGAATTTATATAACATGAAGTATGAATGTAATGACTATTGCCTATTCACACAAGTTAAGTTTGCTATAATTTTCCTAAATAATAAAAAAAGAAAGCTACTTATAATTTTGAATTTTATATAAACTTAAAGGGAAATTTAGTATTTGCTTACTTGTAATTTAAAATTCTTATATAATATTTTAAATGAGTTGAGAGAATTAAATGCAGGATGCAGCTTTAGTTTTACAAGATGGCAAGTACTTTTTGGGAAAATCGGTAGGTAAAAGAGGCAAATGTATAGGTGAAGTTTGTTTTACCACCGGTATGACAGGTTATCAGCATACTATAACAGATCCTTCTTTTGCTGATCAAATAATAGCGTTCACTTTTCCTCATATTGGTAATGTTGGAATAAATCACAAAGATAATGAAGGAGAAAAAGTTTTTGCAAGTGGTGTGGTTATGCGTGAACTTTCTCCTATGTCTCACTCTTCTTCATATATTAGTTTAAATGATTGGTTGGAGAAAAATAATGTAGTTGGGATATCGGGAATTGATACTAGAGCTTTGACGAGATATTTGAGAAAACATGGATCTCAAAATGGAATGATATGTCCGTCAAGTGAGGTACATATATTAGATGAATTGAAGAAATACAAATCTGTAAATGGAATAGAAATAACTAAGAAAGTCAGTTTAAGTAATAACTTTCAAAGCGTTCTTAATGCAAAATATAGGGTTGTAATTGTTGATTTCGGTGTAAAAAATAGTATAATCTCACGCTTAGTAGAACTTGATTGTGCGGTTGAATTAGTCAAACCAGATACAGGTTTTGCTCACAAAATATTAAGCATGAATCCAGATGGTATAGTGCTTTCAAATGGCCCTGGTGATCCACAAGAGATAGGAGAGAGTGTAACTTCAGAAATAGAAATTATTGTGAAATCTAAAATACCAGTTTTTGGCATATGCCTGGGCCATCAATTACTTGCAGTTACTTTGGGAGCAAAGACTGTCAAGATGGATATTGGTCATCGAGGGAGTAATCATCCAGTTTATGATCTGGAGAGTAAAAAAGTTGAGATAACTAGCCAAAATCATGGTTTTGTTGTTGATTCAGCTTCTCTTCCAAGTAACGTTGAAGTTACTCATATTTCTCTATTTGATAATAGTGTAGAGGGGATAATGATGAAGGATTACCCAGTCTTTTCTACTCAATACCATCCAGAAGAAGCGCCAGGTACACATGATTCACATTACTTATTTGGGCGTTTTATTGACAATATTTTGTTATATAAAAGTAAAATCTAACTGAAATCAGTTAGATTAGCTTTTATTACTTGATCTTTTGGATTTGGATGTTTAATATTAGGAATAATAAAACTTAAGTTAAGGTAGTGTTCTCTTAACAGATTTTTGTGGAGGAGTGACCGAGTGGTTAAAGGTAACAGACTGTAAATCTGTCCGCATTGCGTACGTAGGTTCGAATCCTACCTCCTCCATTGTGCGGGTATAGCTCAATGGTAGAGCTCTAGCCTTCCAAGCTAGTGACGTGGGTTCGATTCCCACTATCCGCTCTTTTTTTTGTTGTATTTATATAAAATCAACATATTATTTGTTGATGTATTTATATTTTAGGTAGAAGAGTTAAAATTATGACAGCGATAGTAGAAGCATTTGGAAAGCCGCATGTAAATGTGGGAACGATAGGACATGTGGATCATGGGAAGACAACGTTAACAGCGGCGATAACAAAGCATTATGGTAATTTTGTAGCATATGATCAAATAGATAAAGCGCCAGAAGAAAGAAAGAGAGGGATAACAATAGCAACAGCGCATGTTGAATATCAAACAGAAAAGAGACACTATGCACACGTTGATTGCCCTGGACATGCTGATTATGTAAAGAATATGATAGTAGGTGCAGCACAGATGGATGCAGCGATATTGGTAGTGTCAGGGGTTGATGGGCCGATGCCACAAACGAGAGAGCATATATTGCTGGCAAAACAGGTGGGTGTTGGATATATCGTGGTATATATAAATAAAGCTGATGTTGCTGATGCTGATATGATAGATTTGGTAGAGATGGAAGTGAGAGAGTTGCTGAGTAAGTATGGATTTCCAGGTGATGAAGTGCCTATGATAGTTGGGTCTGCGTTAAAAGCATTAGAGGATGATAGTAGTGAGTATGGAAAGAAATCAATAGATAAATTGATGGAGAAGTTAGATGAGTATGTGGCAGTACCTCCAAGGCCTATAGATTTGCCGTTTTTGTTGCCAATAGAAGATGTATTTTCAATATCGGGCCGAGGGACGGTAGTAACAGGAAGAATAGAGAAGGGGGAGATAAAGACAGGGGATGAGATAGAGATAATAGGTCTGAAAGCGACGCAAAAGACGATATGTACTGGTGTTGAGATGTTTAAGAAGTTGCTAGATAAGGGAAGTGCAGGACTCAATGTAGGAATACTACTAAGAGGAACAAAGAGAGAAGAAGTGGAGAGAGGGCAAGTATTGGCAAAACCAGGGACAATAACCCCGCATAAGAAATTTAATGCGGAGGTGTATATATTGAAGAAAGAAGAAGGAGGAAGGCATACACCATTTTTTGGAAATTATCAGCCACAGTTTTATTTAAGGACAACGGATGTAACTGGGAGCATAAAATTGCTAGATGGAAAGGAGATGGTAATGCCAGGGGACAATGTAAGTATAGAAGTGGAGTTGCAAGTACCAATAGCAATGGATAAAGGATTACGTTTTGCGATAAGAGAAGGTGGTAGAACTGTTGGTTCTGGCGTTGTTTCGGAAATTTTAGAATGAGTATAATAACTAAGATGAAGCAAGATATATATATTAGAATCAAAGCTTTCGATTGTTCTTTGTTGGAAAAGTGTATTCGCGAGTTTATTGATCAATTAAAGCAGTTTAATGCAGATTTATCTGGTCCGATTGCGTTGCCAAGAAAAGATTCTAAATTTACTGTTAATAGGTCTCCTCATGTTGATAAAAAATCTCGTGAGCAATTTGAAATGAGAATTTCTAAGCGGTTAATTATTGTACATAATCCTACTTCTACTATGATGAAGATGCTTGCAGATTTATCTTTTTCTGCTGGTGTAGAAGTGGATTTAAAGGTTAAGGAAGTCAATATTTAGGAAAAGGAAATGAAGAGAATAAATTCGCTTAGGAGAATTGGTTTGTTAATGACCAATGTTGGCCATACTGCTATGTATTTTGATAATAGTCGCATGGCTGTAACCTTATTGCATCTCAGCGAAACTTATATTATCGATATAAAAGGACAAGATAAATGTGGCTACAATTCAGTCATTTTAGGCACAGGGGATTTAAAAAAAATAGCAAAACCTCAGTTGGAATATTTAAAGAAAAAGGGTATAAATAGTAAATGTAAATTATACGAAAGTAGATTAACTGATCTATTCGGAATAGAATGTGGTAAAAAGGTGGGGGTTAATCATTTTGTAGTTGGTCAATATCTTGACATTACGGGTTATTCTTTAGGCAAAGGGTTTGCTGGTGTGATGAAGCGGCATAACTTCAGTGGGCTTAGGGCATCTCATGGCGTTTCTATTGCTCATAGATCACAAGGTTCTACTGGTCAATGTCAAGATCCTGGTAGAGTATTCAAGGGGAAGAAAATGGCTGGTCATTTAGGTAATAGCAGAGTGACTGTACAGAATATGAAAATATTATCCATTGATTATGAAAATAGCATAATTGCTGTAAAGGGTAATAATGTTCCTGGGTTTAAAAACTCTTATGTTTTTGTGAGAGATGCAGTTAAAAAGCCTTTACATAAAGATGTTCCTTTTCCAGTAGGTCTGCTGTTGAATATGAGTGATGATGCTAATAATTTGGTGAGTTAGTTATGGAATGTGAATTAGTTGATCTATCTAATAATAATGTAGGTAGTGTTGAGCTTAATCCCTTGATATTTTCTGCCAAGCAAAAATTGAGTATTTTGCATGATATAGTGAGATGGCAATTAGCAAAGAGAAGAGTTGGTGCTCATAAAACAAAGGGTATCAGTGATGTTTCTGGTACAACAGCTAAGCCGTATGGTCAAAAACGTACCGGTAGGGCGAGACAGGGGAGCTTGCGATCTCCTCAGTTTAGAGGTGGTGGAATTATTTTTGGTCCTGTTGTGAGGAGTCATGCTTATTCTCTTAATAAAAAAGTACGTAAATTTGGTTTGAAAATTGCTTTATCTCTAAAATATTTAAATAATCAAGTTGTTGTTCTTGATAGTTTAAATGTTGATGTGAAGAAAACATCTAAAATGTGTGAATATATTAAAAATTTTAAATTTTCTTCTTTTTTAATAGTTGGTGATTATGGAGATGATTTGTTACGTGCTGCTAAAAATTTGCATTATGTAGATTTAATCAAACCTATTGGGTTAAATGTTTTTGATATATTGAATCATGAATGCGTGATGTTAACAAAAGACACTTTAAAGCATCTTGAAGGTAGATTGTTATGATTAAATATAATAATATAATAAAATCTCCTGTAATCACAGAAAAGGCTTCTCTTTTAAGAGAGAAGTTTAATAAATACTCTTTGTATGTTTTTGTAAATGTAAATAAGCGTCAAATAAAATCGGCAATAGAGTCTTTATTTAATGTCAGAATTTCTTCTATAAATGTTATTAGAGTTAAACCTAAATATAGACGTTTCAGGGGTGTGGTTGGTTGTAAAAAACAGAGAAAAAAGGTTTATTTTTCTTTGATGGATGGTCAAAAATTAGATATAATGAGCGTTTAATATGGGTATGAAATTTTTTAATCCTGTTACTCCGTCTTCTCGTGGGACTATATTAATAAGTAAAATTGGTTTATCAAAAGATAAGCCGGAGAAGTCTCTTGTATTTGGCAAGAAATCCAGTGGTGGAAGAAATAATCATGGTAGAATTACAACTCGTCACAGGGGTGGTGGTCACAAGAAGAAGTATAGAGTTATAGATTTTAAACGTAATAGAAGTGATCAGGGTATAGTTGAGAAAATAGAGTATGATCCAAATAGAAGTGGGTTTTTAGCATTAATATCATATAAGGAAGATGATACTAAATCTTATATATTAGCTCCTCAAGGTATGAAGCCTGGTGATGTTGTGACAGCTGGAGATGATGCTGATATTTTGCCAGGGAATTGTTTACTACTCAAGCATATACCTGTTGGTTCTTTCGTTCATAATGTTGAGCTGAAGCCAGGTAATGGTGCTGCGATTGCTAGAGCTGCTGGTTGTTATGCACAAATCGTTGGTCGTGATGGCCAATATGTTTTATTACGACTCAGGTCTGGTCAAATTAGGTTGATTTTATCTTCTTGCAAGGCTACTATTGGTGTAGTGTCTAATCTTGATCATAAAAATAGAAAGCTGGGTAAGGCTGGGAGAAGTAGGTGGCTTGGAATTAGACCTGCTGTGCGTGGAGTTGCAATGAATCCGATTGATCACCCTCATGGAGGTGGAGAGGGAAAAACTTCTGGCGGTCGTCATCCTGTTACTCCTTGGGGTGTTGCAACAAAAGGAAAGAAAACTAGGAAAAAAAATAAATCTAGTGATAAGTATATAAAAAAATTGAAAGGTTAATTTATGAGTAGATCTGTATGGAAACCACCTTTTTTACATCCATCTGTACTAAGATTAGTTCAGAGGGCTTTAAAAGAGGGTTCTATTAATAAGGTGATAAAAATTCATTCCAGGGCTTCTGTAATTCTTCCTAATTGTTTGGGTTTAAAGTTTGCTGTTTATAATGGTAAAGATTACATTCCTGTTAGTGTTGATAATCAGAATATGATAGGTCATAAATTCGGTGAATTTTCACCTACTCGTAAATTTACTGGGCATGGTGGTGATAAAAAGGCAACAAGAAGGTAGGCAATTGATATGAAAAATAGGGATATAATAGTTGAGGCTGGTTCTAAGGTTTTAAGATCAACTCCTCGCAAATTAAATTTGGTTGCTGATTTAGTGCGTAATAAAAAAGTTTCTTTTGCTAATGTACAATTAAGATTTTGTGAAAAAAAGGCTGCCGGTTTTATAATGAAGGTGTTGAATTCTGCAATTGCTAATGCTCAAAATAATTATGGATTGAACGTTGATAATTTATATATAAAGGAAATTTTAATAGGTAAGTCACTTACTTTGCGTAGAGTATATCCAAAAGCTATGGGTAGGGCTAATAGAATGAGCAAATTTTATAGTAATATAACTATAAAATTGAAAGAAATTGTATGATTTATAGAAATGGAAAATTAATAAGGAAAGTGTAAAAATATGGGACAGAAGGTTAATCCTAAAGTATTTAGATTGCAAATAAATAGTAATACCTGGGATTCTGTTTGGTGTGCTACGGACGATTATAAACAGAAATTGCATCAAGATCTATTTATTCGCAGTTATATAAATGAATCCTTTAAGCATGCTGGTATTTCTAAAGTAACTGTAGAGCGTACAGTTACTTTAGTGTCTGTAATAATACATTCTTCTAAGCCTGGAGTTATAATAGGTAAGAAAGGTTTGGATGTTGAGAAGATAAAGCAAAAAATAGCTAAAAAAGTAGAAAGTAGTGTCGAAGTGAATGTAGTAGGAGTTAAAAAGTCTGAAATAGATGCAGTTTTAATATCAAGGAATATTACACATCAGCTAGAAAAAAGGATTTCATGTAGAAGAGCGATGAAAAAAGCTATTCAAAATTGTTTGAAGATGGGTGCTGAGGGTATTAAAGTAAGTTGCTCTGGGCGTCTTGGCAGAGCTGAAATAGCTCGTACTGAATGGTACAAAGAAGGTCGTTTGCCTTTACACACTTTGCGTGCTAATATAGATTATGCTTTTTGTGAAGCGAAGACTATATGTGGTATTATAGGAGTTAAAGTTTGGGTTTATGTTGGTAGTTAAGGTATATTGAGATGTTTGTTCCCAAAAAGAGTAAATATAAAAAGGTATTTAAGGGGAGAATAAAGGGTAATGCTAAGGGTGGTAGCACGCTGTCTTTTGGAGATTATGGATTAAAAGCTATGGAAGTAGGTAAGGTTCAGTCCAAGCATATTGAAACTGCAAGGCGCGTAATATCTAGAACGTTAAAACGCTCTGGTAAAGTATGGATAAGAATTTTTCCTGATACTCCGGTTAGTAAAAAGCCAGCAGATGTACGTATGGGTAAAGGGAAAGGTAGTGTTGAATTTTGGGTATTTAAAGCTAAGCCCGGTAGGATTTTGTTTGAAATTAGTAGTGATGTTCCCATGCATTTAGCAAGATTGGCGCTTGAAAAAGCGACTGCTAAGCTTCCTATGAAGTGTAAATTTATATCTAATCATAATTGAATGGAGTTGCAATGGATATAGTTAAATTTGAATCAGAATCTTCACAAGGATTACATGAACTTCTTGTGAGTTTGAGGAAAGAATTTGTTAATTTGGCTTTTCAAAAAAAGCTGGGCCAGTGCAACAATTTTTCGCGTTTTAGCTTAATAAGAAAGAGCATAGCTCGTAGTCTAACTGTATTAAATAGAAGAAAGAGAGAGGGAAAAAATGCCTAAGAAGGTTTTTTGTGGTGTCGTAACTAATGCTGAGTCTGATAAGACTGTAAAGGTTTCGGTGTTACAAGTGTATAAGGATAGGCTGTATAAAAAAGTTATTAAAAAATACAAGAAGTATACAGCACATGATGAGAATAATAGTTGCAAAAAGGGAGATAGGGTTTTAATACAGGAACATAAGCCTATTTCTGTTACTAAAAAATGGGTTGTTATCAATAGCTAAAAAGGAATAGGTATTTATATGATTCAAAAAAATACATTGTTAGAAGTAGCTGATAATTCTGGTGCGCGTGCAGTGCTTTGTATTGGCTTGTTAGGTGGTAGGAAATCTGCATCTGTAGGTGATACGATTATTATATCTACTAAGTCTATTAATCCAAAAGGTAAAGTTGAAAAAGGAAAAGTATATAAAGCAGTTGTTGTTAGAGTAAAAAATAGTGTTAAGAAATCTGATGGTTCTGTAATTCGTTTTTCTAGCAATGCTGTGGTTTTAATTAATGATCAAGGTGAACCACTTGGCACTCGGGTGTTTGGTCCAGTAAAAAAGTTATTATCTGGTTCTTTTATGAAAATAATGTCATTAGCTGATGAGGTTTTATAATGAGTGCTAAAATAAAAAGTGGTGATGATATTATAGTTTTAACTGGTAAAGATAAGAAAAAAATTGGTAAGGTAATCAAAGTTATAATACGTAATGCTAAAAAGAAAGTAGTTGTTTCTGGCGTAAATGTGTGTAAGAGACATACTAAACCAAGAGCTGGTAGTGGTGGTGGTATATTCAATAAAGAGTTAGCTATTGATGTATCCAATGTTGCAATATTGGATCCTAAGTATAAAACTCCAACTAAAGTAGGATTTAAGATTATAGATGGTAGAAAAGTGCGTTTTGCAAAAGTTTCTGGAGAAGTGATAGATTAGGTTGATATGTTTAAACAATTGTATAAAGATAATATAGTAAAATCCTTAAAGGATAAGTTTAATTACAGCAATGTAATGCAAGTGCCTAAACTTGTCAAGGTGTGTATCAATATGGGCGTTGGAGATGCTGCTACGGACAATAAAGCGATAAATGAGCCATTTGATAATCTACATTCGATTGCTGGGCAAAAGCCTGTGTTAACCTTTGCAAAAAAATCTATTTCTGGTTTCAAAATTAGAAAAGGTGCAACTGTAGGTTGTAAAGTGACTTTGCGTAGAAACAAAATGTATGAATTCTTAGAAAGATTAATATATATTGCTTTGCCAAGGGAAAAAGATTTTAGAGGGTTTAGTGTGAAGCAATTTGATGGTCATGGTAATTTTTCCTTTGGTATCAAGGAGCATATATCATTTTTAGAAATAGACTATGATAAAATAAGTAAAATTAGAGGTATGGATATTAATATTATAACAAGTGCAGTTAGTGATAAGGAAGCAAAGGAATTATTACTGGCTCTTAAATTCCCTTTTTTTGATAATTGAGAGAAAATATATATGGCAAAAAAATCCATGATACAGAAGAATCTTCGTAGAATAAAGTTATGCGATCAATATAGGGAGAGAAGGGAAGAATTAAAATCTATAATGAATAATAAGGATTTATCTATTGCAAAAAGGTTTGCAGCTCAAAGTAAGCTGATTAAAAAATTGCCTAGAGATTCTTCTAAAATCAGAATTAGGAATAGATGCGCTTTAACTGGTAGGCCGAGAGGAGTATATAGAAAATTTGGTTTATGTAGGATTGTTTTACGTGATTTGTGTTCTTTTGGACAAGTTCCAGGGGTTACAAAATCTAGTTGGTAAATGTGATATAAGGAGTGTAATAGTGTCGTTATCTGATGGTATTGGTGATTTTTTAACAAGAATACGTAATGCTCAATTGGCAATGCATAGGGAAACAAGAGTCCTATTCTCTAAAGTGAATTCTTCTATATTGAAGATCTTAAAAGAGGAAGGGTATATTCTTAATTATGAAAAGCAAGAGAGTGATAGTATCCCTTCCCTTGTTGTGCAGTTGAAGTATTATGATAAATCACCTGTGATTAATGATATAGCTAGGGTATCAAAGCCCGGTTGTCGTTATTATTCTAAGTGTAAGGACATTTCTAAAGCGTATAATGGTCTTGGAATTTTTATTATATCTACACCGAAAGGAGTGATGACCGATTATAATGCACGTAGATTAAAAGTTGGTGGAGAAGTTTTGTGTCGTGTATTTTAAATGATAGGAGAAATGTATGTCTCGTATAGGTGCCGCACCTATCAATATTCCTGCTGATCTTTCAGTTGAATATAATAATGGTAGGGTATTAATAAGAAGTGTTAGGGCAGAAAAAGAGCTGAACTTGTGTAGTGGCATTCTGTGTCAGATAGTTGATAACCAATTGTTACTTTCTGTTGATCAAGGCAGGGATGATTATGATAAAATAAAATCTATATGGGGCACTTATAGAAGTAATATTAATAACATGATTAACGGTATGGTTAATGATTTTTCTGTTGATCTTGAGATCAATGGTGTGGGGTATAAAGCAGAATGTGATGATAAGTATTTGACTTTATATCTTGGTTATAGTCATAATATTAAGTATAAAGTGCCTAAAGACGTTGAGATTAAGTGTATAAAGCCAACTCATTTAGTGATTCGCGGTATGGATAAGCAAAAAGTCTATATGGTGGCTTCTGATATATGCAAAATTAGAAAATATGATCCTTATAAAGGTAAGGGTATTGTAATAAAAGGCAAATTTATGCTGCGTAAGGTTGTAAATAAAAAGAAGTAATTAAAATGAAAAGATTGTATAATTTTTTAAGTAGCTATGAAAAAAGGAAACTTCGTAATAGAGCGAAGCTCGATAAGAGCGCTGGGCGTTTACGTATATCCATATTTAAGTCTAATAAACATTTCTATGTTCAGTTGATTAACGATGCAAAAGGAACAACCCTAGCTTCTGCTTCTACTTTGGATGATAAAATTAGGAATGTATGTAAAGGTAGGGTTAATGCTGAAACTATAAAACAGGTTTCTTCTTTATTGATTGAGCGTCTCCCTAGTACAAAATTGCAGCAGCGGTTCGTCTTTGATCGGGGGGCATATAAGTATACAGGATTGATTTCTCAATTTGCTGAAGCTTTAAGAAGCTCTGGATTTGAATTTTAGAAGGTTTGAAGTATGGCTGTAAAGAATTTACAAAATAATAATGATTTATCAGAACTTTTGGTTTCAGTCCGAAGGGTAACAACGGTTACTAAAGGTGGTAGAAGATTTTCATTTTCAACTTTGGTTGTTGTTGGTGATGGTAAGGGTAGGGTAGGATGTGGAATAGGTAAACACGCAGAGGTTGCTGAAGCAAGAGTGAAAGCTTTAAATGCTGCAAAGAAGTCGATGATTAGGGTGTACTTACGTGAAGGTAGAACTTTACATCATGATATTAAAGCTAAATTCTGTTCTGGTGAGATAGTTTTAAGAGCTGCAAGAGCTGGAACAGGTATTATTGCTGGTGGAGCAATGAGGTCGGTTTTTGAGGTATTAGGTATAAAGGATGTGGTAGCTAAGTCTACTAGATCAAATGATCCTCATAATATTATATGTGCAGTATTTAAGGCTTTTGATGTTATGTTATCTCCTCGCCAAGTGGCAGGTAAGAGGGGTAAAAAGATTAGTGAGATAGTTGGAAATAGGTAAACTATGAATGATGCTGTAAAATTAAATTCTATATTTACCAAATTATCTAAGAAAAAGAAGCCTAAATTATTAGGTAGAGGTATTGGTTGTGGTAAAGGTAAAACATCCGGTAGGGGGCATAAAGGGCAGAAAGCGAGAAGTGGCGTTTCTATAAATGGTTTTGAAGGTGGACAGCAGTCTATATATACTCGTTTACCTAAAAGAGGTTTTAAGCCTATACGCAAAAACTTATACTCTATATTTAATGTTGGGGATGTACAGTGCTTAATGGAAGCTAAAAAAATAGTCAAGGATTCTATCATAGATAAGGAGCTACTGCATAAGTTAGGTTTTATCAGATCTGTTAAAAGTAAAATCAAACTTCTTAATAAGGGTAAATTAAGCGAAAAATTTGTGTTTCATGTTGATTTTGCATCAGAAGCTGCAAAAAGATCTGTAGCTTCAGTTGGTGGTAGTGTAGAAATACTATCGTAAATCATGAACAGTAAATTTGCATTTAATAGTTTGGATTCTACGCTGTTATATAAAAGTGATTTACTAAAGCGTATATTTTTTACTCTAATGGCTTTAGTTTGTTATCGTTTAGGCACTTATGTTCCTATTCCTGGAATTAATCTTGATATAATCAATGATATATTTCCAAAAGAGAGTTCTGGTGTTTTTGGAGTATTTAATTTATTTTCTGGTGGCGCTTTAGCTAGAATGACGATCTTGGCGTTAAACGTTATGCCATACATAGTTGCATCCATAGTTATGCAATTATTATCTTCTGCCGTTAAAGGAATCAATGAAATTAAAAATGACGGAGAGTTGGGACGTCGAAAGATGAACTCTTATATACGCTATATGACTATAGTGTTTTGTATCTTTCAATCAATTACGATCTTAATAGGGTTAGAAAGAATGAATATAGAAGGGGTATTAGTTGTAGTTGAACCTGGTATTATGTTTCGTACTATAGGTGTCTTTAGCCTTTTAGGTGGAACTATATTTTTAATATGGCTTGGTGAGCGGATCAGTGTGAGCGGTATAGGCAATGGTATCTCATTAATCATTTTTACTGGCATAACATCTGAATTACATAATGCTTTATCATCTCTGCTAACATTAAATAAAAATGGTAGTATGTCATTTTTCATTACCCTTTTTGTTATAGCATTGTTTTTTTTACTGCTCCTTTTAGTCATTTTTACAGAATCTTCTTATAGAAAGGTAATTGTTCAATATCCCAAAAAACAGTTTAAAAAATTACATAATGATGATTTTACTTACATTCCATTGAAGATCAATTTATCTGGTGTAATACCAACTATTTTTGCTAACGCAATTCTATTAACGCCTATTTCAATTGCAAATTTCTATAAAGGTCATGCCATTGCTGATTTTATTTTAAACTACTTTATGGCAAATAAAGTGATGTACATTATAACTTACTTAATACTCATAGTGCTTTTTAATTTTTTCTATACCAATTTTATATTTAATCCAGAGGAAAATGCTGATTTTCTTAGGAAAAATGGTGGTTTTATTCCTGGTAGAGGGCCTGGAAAACATACTTCTGATTATCTTCAAGATATAGTTTTTAAATTAACATTTATTGGGTCTGCGTATTTGGTGGTAATATGTACTGTACCTGAAATTATGAGGTATCATTATGATATACCATTTATTTTTGGTGGGACGAGCTTGCTGATTATAGTTAACGTTATTACTGATACTATTATGCAAGTACAATCTTATGTTTTTTCAAATAGGTACGATAGTTGGATAAAGAAATATGAGTCTAAAACAAGGAGACTAAAGTGATTATTACAATTTTTGGTCCTCCTGGCTCTGGTAAGGGTACTCAGTCCAGTTTGTTAATAGCAAAGTATAATTTTAAATTAGTTTCAGTAGGAGATTTATTAAGGAATATTATATCTAGTGAGAGTAAATTAGGTAAAGGAATAAAGGATACTGTTGAATCTGGTAATTTAATTCAAGATGAAGTTATATGTAAATTATTGTGTGACCAGCTTGCATTAATAGATGGTGATTTTTTGTTAGATGGTTTTCCAAGAAATTTAAATCAAGCTCATTTTTTAACTCAAGTTTTGCAAAAAAGATGCAATAGGGATGTTGATCTTGTAATTGAGTTGCAGCTTGACGATAATATTGCAATTGATAGATTAAAAGATCGTCTTACTTGTTTGGATTGTAAAAGTATATATAGTATATCTTCTTTTAAGAATACTACTTGTGCTAAATGTAAAAGTACGAGATTGGAGAAGAGAATTGATGATGCTAATATGCTTGCAATTAATAAGAGGATAAGAGAATATCATTCTCAGATAGAGGGTTTGCGCGAGTATTATAAGGACAAGTTGTTAACAATTAACGCTAATTTGAGTGTTGATAGAGTAATGCAAGAGATTGAAAGTAAAATTTCTTGTAATTTGATTTGACTATAAGTTGTTTTATGGTATAAATTAAGAGTTATTATTAATAAAGTATCGAGGTATCAGTGGCACGTATTGCAGGCATAAATATTCCAGTGAAGAAGTGTGTTCCTTTTGCATTAACTTATATACATGGTATAGGTATTACTACTGCGAATATAATTTGTCGTAGCTGTAAAATTGATGAGCGTAAGCGTGTTTTAGAATTACAAGATGAAGATATAGAGAAAATTAGTAGTTTTATTAGGCAAAAATATGTCATAGAGGGTGAGCTCAGAAAAAAAGTAGCTATGGATATAAAATCTTTAATGGAAATCGGTTGCTATAGAGGATTAAGGCATAGAAAAGGTTTGCCTGTGAGGGGACAAAGAACCCATACTAATGCTAAAACTCGTAAAGGCAGATCTAAATTGCCTATTGCTGGAAAAAAATAAAATTTGTTATTATCGTGAGTTTTTATGAAAAAAGTTAAAACGGTTGGTAAGAATACAAAAAGGTTTATTACTGGTATTGTCCATATTCGTGCAACTTTTAATAATACTTTTGTAAATGTGACTGATGTTTGTGGTAATACGCTTTACCAGACTTCTGTTGGTGCATGTGGTTTTTCTGGTTCGAGAAAATCCACACCTTATGCTGCAGGTAAGGTTGCCGATTCTGCTGCGAAGAAAGTAATAGAGAGATTTGGTATGAAGGTTGTTTCTGTAATAATTCGTGGTCCTGGTTTTGGTGCAGAAGCTGCAGTTAAAGCACTTCGGAATTGTGGATTGACTGTCACTTCAATTGCAGATAAAACGGCGATACCTCATAATGGGTGTAGACTAAGGAAAAAAAGAAGAGTATAGGATATTTGGAAGGTTTTTGTATGTATTATAGTGATAATGTCTCTTTCTGTGGAAATTTAGATAGATTAACTAAGCCTAATGCGATTAAGGTAATATCAGGTGATTCAAGTAAAAAAAGTGATATAGTTCTAGAACCTTTGGAAAGTGGTTTTGCTTTAACGTTGGGTCATGCATTAAGGCGTGTAATGTTGTCTTCTCTTCGCGGTAGTGCTGTTTATGGAATAAAAATTGAAGGCGTGAATCATGAATTTACTTCGATCCAAGGAGTTAGGGAAGACATAACTGATATAGCATTAAATATGGGCATGTTGAGATGTAAGTTAAATAACACGTCTAATAAGTGCTTAAATTTGAGCGCTAAAGGGCCTTGTCAAGTATTAGCTGGAATGATAGAAACTGATGACCAATGCTCTATTGTTAATAAAGATTTGGTGATATGTACACTAGGTCAAGATGTGGAGCTTAACATTACTATATATATTGCTAGTGGAAAAGGTTATCTTTCTGTAAATAAATATAAAGAAAATGAATTTTTAAAGTCTATGAATGAACAAGATTTAATTGGTTTTATTCCAGTTAATGCTTTATATAGTCCTGTTGAGAGGGTTTCGTATAGAGTAGAGAATAGTCGTGTTGGTCAAGTTACTGATAAAGATAAGCTGATATTGTCAATTGAAACTGATGGTACAATCTCTCCAAGTCAAGCTGTTGACTATGCTGCAAGAATATTACAGGAGCAATTTCAGCCTTTTATTAGTTCTGATATGAGTTATAAAAAATCGCAAGTTTCTTTGTCTAGTGGTGCTAAAGATTTGGGCTATGATCCTGTTCTATTGCGTAAAGTAGATGAAATGGAATTATCTGTTAGATCTCATAACTGTCTGAAAAATGAAAATATCACTTATATAGGTGATCTTGTGCAAAAGACGGAAGTTGAAATGTTAAGAACTGCTAATTTTGGCCGAAAGTCTTTGAATGAAATCAAGGCAATTTTAAATAATTCAGGTTTGTCTTTGGGTATGAATATACCAAATTGGCCGCCTAAGGATATAGATGAACTGGCTAAACAACATACTGATGAGGATTAGGTAGTATATGAAACATGGAATAAAGAAAAATAAACTGTCTCGTTGTACCGAGCATAGGTTATCAATGTTAAAGAATCTATCTATCTCGTTAATTAATCATGAGCAGATTGTAACTACTTTACCAAAGGCTAAAGCACTTCGTCCATATGTGGAAAAGTTTATTACAATTGCTAAGAATAACGATTCTTTACATGGTAGAAGGCTTTTGCTTTCACGTCTTCATAATAGTAAGTTAGTAGTTGATAAATTATTAAGCGTTCTAGCTAATCGTTATCAAGACCGTAAAGGTGGATATTCTAGAATAATAAAATTTGGTACTCGAAAGGGTGATTGCGCTCCAATGGCAGTGATAGAGCTAGTTGATAGAGATATTTCAGCAAAAGGTGAGATTTATAGTAAAAATAAAAAAGGAAGCAAAGTAGTTACACAAAGCTAATTATTCTTTTTATGGTAAGTAGGTTACGCTATTTTGTAGGTTACTTTGGAGAATTGTTAGTTTCGATATATTTAAAGCTGAAATTCTATAATGTTATAAAACGTCGCTTCCGTTGTAAGTTGGGTGAAATTGACTTAATTGTATCTAAAAAAAGGGAGCTGATTTTTATAGAAGTTAAAACAAGTTTATTTGGAAAAGAAGTACCGATATCTCATTTTCAGTGTCAGTCTATTATAAATTCTTCTAAATATTTCTTAAGTAAAAATCTTGATTTTTTAGATTATTCAGTCAGATATGATTTATGTTTTCTTTCCTTAAGGAGAAGACCTATTTATATAAAAAATGCTTGGATTGAACAATGGTAGCTAAAATAATTTAGATTTACTAGAACAGGTAATTGAATATGAAAAACAATAATTTAGTTTCATCTTATGCTAGAGCACTGTTTCATGTCTCAGGAAGCAGATTAGGTATTATAAGAAAAGAAGTAGAATTTTTGTTAGCTTTTTTTAAAGATCAAGATGTTTTTGTGTATCTATCTCATCCTATGGTTTCTCTTTTGCACAAAAAAGAAGCGATACTTTCTATAAAGGAGAACTTGAGTGAAAACTTAGTCAAATTTATTATGGTTACACTTGCAAACAAGCGCTCCCGTTTATTAATCCTTATATTAGAAAAATTCTTAAATCTTGTAAGGGAAAGTGAAAATGAATTGGAAATTACTATAAAATCAGCAGAGATTTTAAAGAAACCTGATATAAAAATAATTACTGAATCTTTGAACTTTCTTGGTAAAATAATAAAAGTCAGTCATGTGGTTGATCCTTCTATACTAGGTGGCTTTGTAGTTAGGTATGGTTTTAACGTGATTGATGCTTCGCTTAAGAGTTATTTGGATAGATTGGTTGATTTGAGTAAAATGGAAATGTTGAAAATAAGGAATTGTATATGAAGAATAGCATAAATGCCTCTGAAGTAGTAAACATAATAAAAGAGAAGGTTGAGACATTTGATAATCCTATAAAACGAGAAAATATAGGTGAAGTAATTTCAGTAACCGATGGTATCACATTGGTCTATGGGCTGGAAAAAGCAAAGTTTGGTGAAAAGGTATCTTTTGCAAGCGGTGTAGAAGGAATAGTTCTTGATTTAGATCATGATACAGCTGGAATAGTTGTGCTTGGCAATGACCGTGATGTAAAAGAAGGGGACGTTGTAAAATGTAGTGGTGATGTTGTACAGGTGCCTGTAGGTCATGAATTATTAGGGAGAGTTGTAAATGCATTAGGCGATCCTATAGACGATGGCGGAGAAATTAGAGCCAAGAACAAAATGTATATAGAATCTAAAGCGCCAGGTATTATTGACCGTAAATCTGTGCATGAACCTCTGCAGACAGGAATTAAAATTATAGATTTGTTGATTCCTATAGGTAGAGGGCAACGTGAATTAATTATTGGCGATAGACAAATTGGTAAAACCACTATTGCGATTGATACTATTATCAATCAGAAGAAGATTAATGATGAGGTAAACGAAAATCAAAAAATTTACTGTGTTTATGTTGCTATTGGACAAAAAATTTCGACAGTAGCAAAAGTGGTGAATAAGCTAAAAGAAAGTGGAGCATTAGAGTATACAACCGTAGTTGTGGCTAGCGCATCTGACTGCGCGCCTATGCAATTTTTAGCACCTTATACCGGTTGCACTATTGGAGAATTTTTCCGTGATAATGGAATGCATTGCTTGGTGGTATATGATGATTTATCTAAGCATGCTGTGGCATATAGGCAGATGTCCTTATTGCTCAGACGTCCTCCTGGTCGTGAAGCTTATCCTGGAGATATATTCTATGTACACTCTCGCTTGCTTGAAAGAGCTGCCAAAATGTCTGATGAAAAAGGACAGGGATCTTTGACTGCTTTGCCGATTATTGAGACTCAGGCTGGTGATGTATCTGCATATGTTCCAACTAATGTGATTTCAATTACCGATGGACAAATTTTTCTTGAGTCTGAATTGTTTCACAAAGGATTTCGCCCTGCAGTGAATATAGGTTTATCGGTTTCTCGGGTTGGCTCTGCTGCACAATTGAAATCTGTGAAAAAAGTTGCTGGTTCTATAAAGCTGAGTTTGGCCCAATATAGAGAACTGGAAGACTTTGCTAAATTTGGTTCTGATCTTGATGCTACTGTTCAATTGTCCTTAAACAAAGGTAAATACCTTATTGAATTATTAAAGCAAAAACAGTATTCACCTATGCAAATAGAAGAGCAAGTATTGCTTATGTATATCTTTTCTAATCTGTATGGTCAATTAAATAAGGTACAGGTGAGCAACATCAATAGGTTCGAGTGTGATCTTATCAATTATTTTCAAACTGTTCACCCTGGAGTTTTAAAAAAGTTGTCGGGTGACATGAATGATGATATAAAAGATGATATTCTTGGTATTGTGAGTGATTTTGTCACTCAATTTAATTGCGTTTAGGCGGTGATTATGACTTCATCCATTGTTAACAAGTTTCCTATTACAAGGGAAGGTTTTGAGAGTATGCAAGTCGAACTTGAGAAATTAAAGGAAGAAAAACCTTCTATCATACAGGCTATTTCTGATGCTCGTGATCAAGGCGATTTATCAGAAAATGCAGAATATCATGCAGCACGGGAGAGATTAAGTTTTATTGAAGGCCGTATAATTGAGGTAGAAAGTAAACTTTCACATGCAGAAGTGATAGAAGTAAAAAATTTGTCTGGTGATACAGTAATGTTTGGTGCAACTGTTACGGTAAGCATGCTCGGTGATGATAACAGTGAAATTGAATATGTTTATAAGATTGTAGGTGGATATGAAGCTGATGCTTCAAAGCAGTTGATCTCTACGGATTCACCACTCGGTAGTGCTTTAATTGGCAAAAAAGTTGGTGAGTATGTGGAAGTGATAGTGCCAAATGGAGAGAAATTGTATAAAATAGTTAAGATTGAGTTTAAGTAAATCATGGTACAAGTAACTTATCCTTCAATTAGTCTACCTGGTATTTCTTCTGTGGAAGATGTATTGAGGGATGCTAGTTCTGGTAAATTATTCATTTTAGTTGACGATGAAAACAGAGAGAATGAAGGTGATCTGATTGTATTAGCTGAGAAATTAGAGCCAGAACATGTGGCTTTTATGGTTAGATACGGTACAGGGATTGTTTGCTTAGCAATGACTAAAGTTCACATGAAAAGGTTAGGCCTTAGTTTCATGGAAAAAAAAAATGTTGGTGAAAATCATACTGCTTTTACTACATCAATTGATGCACGTTATGGTATTACTACGGGTGTTTCAGCTGAGGATAGAACAAAAACTATACATGTTGCTATTGATAAAAATAGAACTCAGGATGACATTATAACTCCCGGTCATATTTTTCCTGTGATTGCACATGAGGGTGGAGTAGAGCAACGTGCTGGTCATACTGAAGCAAGTGTTGAGATAGCTAAGTTAGTGGGATGTAATCATTCTGCAGTTATTTGTGAATTAGTGAATGATGATGGCTCTATGATGCGCTTACCCCAGTTGCTTGAATTTGCTGAACAACATAATATTAAGTTAACTACCATTGATAAACTTATCAGTTACGTTCAAAATTTAAACTAGCGTTTATAGATTCGTATAGTTTAAGTGTTAAAATATAAAATTCCTCAAAGTTATACAAACAAGGAATTTCCATGTCTAAGCTTTTTGTTTTACTATTTTTTTTCGTATACTGTAATAGCGCTTACTCTGTTAGTATTATTAGAGATAGTGAAGTGGAAGCGGTAGTTAAGGATCTAGCGCAACCTTTATTTTCTGCTGCGGGTATTGATAATGATAAAATAAAAGTTTTTATAGTTGATGATAGATCGATTAATGCTTTTGTAATTAACAATAATAGCATTTTCATTCATTTAGGGCTTTTACAATATTCGACTGAACCTTATGTCTTACTTGGTATATTAGCACATGAAATTGCTCATATATCTGCTGGTCATGTATTACAAATGAGTAGTGCTGTAGGTTATTTTCAATCAATAGCAATGATTAGTTATATGGTAGGATTAGTTTCTAGTATTGTCATTAACCCTCAGGTTGCGAGTGCAATCTTGCTTAGTGGTGTAACGCTTAGTTCAAGGTTGTTTTTTAACTATTCTCAAGAGCAAGAGAGTGTAGCAGATAGCTATGCTTTAAGATACCTAGATGAATCTGGCTATGATAATTTGGGTATGAAAGAGATTTTTGACTATTTTAAGAGTATTGAGCATGAAAACACTGAAGAGTATTTCCGCACTCACCCACTTAGTGATAAGCGTATATTTGCTGTACAGAATTATAAGGTTAAAAACAATATAAAACCAATCCTTGCAGATAAATTGCTGAAGTTTGAGCGTATGGTTGCAAAGCTAGACTCTTTTTTTGCTCCTATTCATGTGTTATCTAATAAATATGAAGGTAGTTCTAAGTATGTAAATGCTGTAATTCACTATAGGCAAGGAAAGATAGAAGAGGCTATTACTAAAGTTAATTCATTGATTCAAGAGTCACGCAATGATCCTTATTTATATGAATTAAAAGCGGAGATGTTATACAAAGCTGGAAATTTAAGTGAAGCAATAAAAATGTATGAAGAATCACTTAGATATTTATCTGAGAAGAATAACTATTTAGTGAAACTTGCGTTATCTCATACTTTATTATTACACGGTGAAATAGAGAAGGCAATTTTTTACCTAGAGCAGGTTGCAAACGTAGAAACAAATAACGCCTTTGTCTGGAAGTATTTAAGTATTGCATATAAACGTAGCGCTGATATGGCAATGTATTATTTTGCTTTGACGAAAAAGGCTTGTATTGAAGGTAATTTAGAGAAATTTATGAAGTACGCTGAGTTAGCTATTAAAACTTTACCGAAAGACAGTCATTATTTGTTACAGATTGAAGACATGAAGGAACAATACACACAAAAACATCCTGATTTTTAAGTTATTTTTCCCCACACTTGCTCAACATACTATCTTGTTTAATGCTATCGGGTATAATTTTCATTATAATCGCTTTGGCACCAAAAAATACACCACAAAACATACCTAGGGCAAAGAGAGCTGGCCATGGCATTCTACCAAATATTGCAAGCAAAGCTGCACCTATTATGACTACAGTCATAAGTGGCCCACCTATTCCCCAAATATAACCAATAATATTGCATATTACTTGGGCAGTTGTATCATCTATATCAGTAGCAGCATTTGCGTAATCTGAAAAAGAGAGAAACAGCACTATACACAAAGCATTAAAAAATTTTTTTATTATATAGCTCATTCTTTTGCCTCCAAGTAATAAACTAACGCGAAAATAAATTTATATATATACTTATTGTAAAGTAAAACTTATAATTTGTCCATAAATAAGTGTTGCTACATAAATAGCCCACCATTGATGTTAAGCACATGTCCCGTTATATATTTTGCCTCATCGCTTGCTAAAAACAATACTCCTGCTGCTATTTCTTTTCCTGTTCCCATTCTTTTCATTGGGATGTTATCTAATATTTTTTCCTTTTGTCCTTCATTTAAAACTTCAGTCATTTTAGTATCTATAAATCCAGGAGCAATGCAATTTACTGTTACACCGCGACTTGCAACTTCTTTTGCTATAGATTTGCTCATAGCTATTATTCCAGCTTTTGATGCTGCATAATTTACTTGCCCGGCATTTCCTGTCAATCCTACTATTGAAGAAATATTTATGATTCTTCCCCAATTATTTTTAATTAATTTCTTGCATGCTTCTCTATTTAGCTTAAATGTGGAGGTCAAATTAATATCAATCACCTTTTGCCATGCTTCATCTGTCATTCTCAACAATAAGCTGTCTTGTGTAATTCCTGCATTGCATATGAGTCCATCAAAGCCTTTCATCAACTCACTTGCTTTATTTATTAGTTGATTTACCTCTTCAGGATTTGATAAGTTGCAAGGAAGTACGTGAATGTTTTTTTCATATTTTTTAGCAACTTCTTCGAGTATTTCTTTTTTTGTACTAGAAATACATAAAGTTGCTCTGGCCTTATGCATAATTTCTACAATTGCCTGGCCTATTCCGCCTGATGCACCAGTAATCAGAAATTTCTTATTCTCTAATCCAAACATAATAATTTTTATTTGTTCCAGCTCTTAACAGAATATTAAAAGACTTGCAATAGATTTTTTGCATAACTTTCATTTAATAGAAGCTTCTTGATAAATCTTGTGTTTATTGGCGAAATTATGGCGGCTGCATGCCTTTTTTTATTTTTTTCTATTCAGCCTAAACACGCTTCGTTTAAGCGTTAGCACATTATCAATTACAGTAATAAAATCAGCACCATGTGGATTCTTTTGCCTTTTTTTGATTGGTAAATTTCTTAACACTTATAGCTAAAGTAATTTAAGAGAGCCAGCGCGTGACTAGTTCTTATTACTTGATCAGTCTTCTGGATCCCAGTGTCTGGGCACTGGGATGACAGGAGTGTGAGATAAGGCTACATTCATACTCTAACAGGTATGACGGTGTCATTCCAGCACTTGACACTGGGATGGCTTTGTTGCACAGCTCTTCGGATAGTGGGTAATGTATAATAAATTCATGAAGCTATATCAAACTTAGCCATGCCTATTTCAGTAAATTTGTTAAGCAAATAACACTTGAGTAGCAGTTCCTTCTCACGATTAATCTCAGATTTATTCCTAAAACTAAATCCAAATATTTGCTTCAGTCGCGAGAAAAAACTTTCTATATAAGATCTCTTCCAATAATTTATCTCTTTTTTCCACCTCTTCATACCATCTTCATCATATGACTTTATGAGCTTGATTGTAGAATTTCTCTCATTCATATAATCCAACTTTGGATGCTCTACTGCATTATTTTGCGGAGGAATCCTTGTCTTTATGTCAAGCTCATCGCACAGTTTGTATAACTTCTTTCGATCTATCTGCATATATCGTGCTTATGTTATACTTGGTATCCACTCTTTCAATAAGATCACAGGCTCCATAGTGGTCGGAATAAACTCCACTACTGTATTTTGCAGCTATAACTTTTTTACTACCTATCTCTAGCATTACATCTTGTTTGCTCATAGCGGCGATACTTTCTATCTGTACCATTTGCCTTACTATGGCCTGGAATATTATTGTAGATGCTGATACCTGTACTATCTATAGCAATTTCAATATCTTCCATATCGTTCTTATCAACTCTGCAGTCGTTGATTTTGATATTAAGCTTTTTAAACCTTCTTGAAGCCTGCGAATAGCTGATAATTTGCAAAATTTTCCCTATTTGCTCAAGATATTTCTCTATAAATCCCACTGTTTGCCTAAGACCAATCCTGAATAGATAGGTTATTATGTGAATTAGAATCACTACTTTGTCGCTGTAGACATTGTTGCCACCTGCTACTTTTGGACTATTTTCGTACCAATTTTCAATGGCATCGTTGATATAATGAAAAACATTTCCCCTTTCTTGAAGAAATTTGTTATATTCATTGCAGTTACTGACTTTCATTCTTATTGGCATATTTTTCCTTTGTCGGCTAAATATCTATTTTATAACAAATTCCATCAGTAACTGCCTGTTCTTTCCTTGAGTGGTGCAACAAAGCCTGCTGGAATCCAGAAGTCTTTACTATAAATAAGCATATTGAGCACAAAATTATGCTAAAACACAACGTTTTTGTTGAGATTATGGACGAACTGGATTCCAGCGTCATGCGCTGGAATGACATCATAGAGGTCATTGAGATGACAGAAAAGAGTACTGGAATGAAAGGAAAAGAGGCTATTTAATTGTGCTGAATTTTACAAAATTTATTACTCCTGCCTGACAAATTTATTAGAATAGTATGTATAGTATGTTTATTAGTGAAAATCCGAAAAAAATGCAAGAAAAGTTAATATATTACTTTAGCCAAAGCAACTGTGAAGGTAATGCAGCAATGAGAAATCTACTAGGAGGGAAGGGAGCAAATCTGGCAGAGATGTGTAACATTGGCATTCCTGTTCCACCTGGTTTTACAATTTCCACTGCTGTTTGTCAGGCCTATTGTCAAGATAATGAATTGTCTTGTGATCTACGTAACGAGATAAAAAACTACATGGCGATGCTCGAAAGTGACATCGGTTGTAAATTCGGGGATTCAAATAATCCTTTATTAGTTTCCATACGCTCTGGTAGTGTGAATTCAATGCCGGGCATGCTCGATACAGTCCTAAATGTTGGCCTAAATGATGCAACCGTTGTTGGGCTTGCAAAAAAAAGTGGCGAACGTTTTGCCTATGATAGCTACTGTCGTTTCATCATGATGTACTCGAGTGTTGTACTACAGCTTGACCATCACTTATTTCAAGACATTGTTGATAGTGAACAGCAAAAAAGTGGAGCAAAAAGCTTAGCTGATCTTAATGTTGATGTTTTAAAGAAAATTGTTAATGATTTTAAAGAGATAGTATGTGAAAAAACTGGAAAGCATTTCCCGCAGAACGTTGAAGAGCAATTGTTAAACTCGGTTAATGCAGTATTTGCCTCTTGGAAAAACGATAGGGCTGTTTCCTATAGAAGAATACATAATATTCCTGAAAACCTTGGAACTGCAGTTAATGTACAAGCAATGGTTTTTGGTAATCTGAATGATAATTCAGCAACTGGTGTGATATTTACAAGGAATCCTTCAACTGGAGAAAAAAAGCTTTTTGGTGAGTTTTTAGTTAATGCTCAGGGTGAGGATGTGGTTTCTGGTGTTTATACTCCTATGCCAATTGACGGGGAGCAAGAAAGTACCATGGAGAAGTTGCTACCAAGTGTCTACCGAGAATTATGCGCGGTATGTGAAAAACTTGAAAGGCATAATAAGGACATGCAGGATATCGAATTTACTGTACAGGACGGTAAGTTATGGATTTTGCAGACCAGGTCTGGCAAGCGCACAGCCGAAGCTGCTATTCGCATAATAGTTGATATGGTAGAAGAAGGAGCGATTACAAAAGAGGAAGGAATATTGAGAATTGATCCAAAAACTTTTGACAATTTATTGCATCCAGTTCTTGATGTTAAAATCGATCAAGAAGTAATAGGCAAAGGACTGCCAGCTTCTCCAGGTGTTGCTTCTGGATATGTAGTATTCAGTGCAAGTGATGCTGAAAAAGCTGCAGAGCAGGGTAAAAAAGTAATTTTGGTAAGATCAGAGACGAGCCCTGAAGATATTAATGGAATGAATGCTGCAAGTGGAATAGTAACAGCGCGAGGAGGTATGACCTCGCATGCCGCTGTTGTAACTCGTGGAATGGGTAAACCATGCATTTGTAGTCTAAATGGACTTTATATTGATAAAGATGAAAAATTTCTTTCTATGGGGGATATAAAAGTAAATAAAGGTGAATCAATCACCATCAATGGAGGAACAGGAGAGGTTATGCTTGGTATTCTTCCTACAATTTTGCCTGAATTATCTCAAGAATTCAAAACGATAATTAACTGGGTAGATGAAATCAAAACAGTGAAGGTGAGAGCGAATGCTGATACTCCAAAAGATGCAAAAATTGCAAAAGAATTCGGTTCAGAAGGTATAGGATTATGTCGCACAGAACATATGTTTTTTGCTAGTGATAGAATCGAATTCATTCAAAAGTTGATAATAGCTGATGATGAAAATGAAAGGACAAATGCATTAAATAAACTCGAAGAAATGCAAAAGTCTGATTTCAAAGAAATATTTTCTATTATGGAGGGCAGGGAGGTTACTATACGTTTACTTGATCCACCTCTACATGAGTTTTTGCCCCACAATCAATCTATTATAGAGAAAATTGCCAAATCACTGAATAAGTCAGTTGAATCAGTAAAAAATAAAATAGCACAGTTATCAGAAAAAAATCCAATGCTTGGCCATCGAGGTTGTAGACTTGCTATTTCTCATCCTGAAATATATGGCATGCAAATTAGGGCAATACTCAGTGCTGCAAGTGAATTAAGGAAAGAAAAGAAGATAGAAGTGAAACCTGAAATCATGATTCCTTTTATCATGAGTGAGAAAGAGTTTATTCTGATATGCGAGTTAATAAAGAAAGAAGCCGAAAATTTCGATGTGAACTATTCAATTGGAACGATGATAGAACTGCCAAGAGCAGCACTTATTGCTGACAAACTCGCAAAACACGCAGAATTTTTTAGTTTTGGCACTAATGATTTAACACAAACAACTATGGGACTTTCACGAGATGATTCAGTTAATTTCCTCGATTCTTATAAGGAAAGCAACATATTCAAAAACGATCCCTTTGAGGTGCTAGATGTCGAAGGGGTAGGGGAATTAATCAGAATAGCTATCGAAAGGGGCAAAAAAACCAGAAAAGAAATTAAACTTGGTATATGTGGAGAGCATGGAGCGAATCCACAGTCCATAGAGTTTTTCATCAAATCAGGGGTTGATTATGTGTCATGCTCGCCTTATAGAGTACTGGTTGCAAAATTAGTGGCAGCACAGCTTAGCATAAGTTTGTTGGGTAAATAGCGATAACTAACTGTGCGAACATAGATTCGGCTAACAAGTAGCGGAATGATGATTTTTCAAATTGTCGATAAATCTAAGTCAGTTTAGCTATTTTGCTGCTGCTTTTTCTTTTCTTAATATCTTAAGAAAGATTGACTTTTTGTCTAAAATAATAAATATAGGATAAAATAATAGTGAGTGAGGTAAAAATGTCAATATCAAAAGAACGTAAGGAATATTTACTAGAAAAGTTTAAATATGCTGCCAAAGAATTTGGCAAGTCTGGTACAAAGTCCAATCATCTAGCAGTACCAAAGGAACAGCAACTCTCTATTGATTTAGGTAATAGAAAAGTTTTTGGTATCATAAATAAGATTCTGTATTGGATAGAGAATAATTTTACTTATTTTTTTCCACGATATAATTTGTTTCCAGAAGTTGGAGTTGAAGGAAGAAAAATTCCTGGAACTAATAAAAGGGTTAAGTATTTTAACTCTGATGAACAATTTGATCAAAGAAAATTTATTGGCGAGCAAGATGGGGAACTTAAGTTATACAACTTAGAGGGCAAATTATATGATACAACTGATAAAATTAGTAAGGGTAAAAAAGGTTGTGTAGCTTATGTTATCACGCTTGATGGAAAATTAGTAACTCATGAACATATTAATGTTAACAAAAGCGAATGGGCTTATCGTCATTCAACTCTTGCAGGCGGTAAGCCGATTTTATGTTCTGGTTTAATGAAAGTGGTAAATGGTAAAATAACTTATATAGACAATAATAGCGGGCATTATAAACCAGAATCAGCAAACTTATACAATGCAGTGAAAAAGTTAGAAGGTCTATTTTCGAAAGATGCGAAAGTTGTTTGCTTACCATATTGGATTAGCTTGAAAAAACAAATTCCGCTTATACGCAAAATTAATCTAGCCAAACGAGAGCCAGTAGAGGAATTCTTGAAAAGGATGGAGAAAAAAGGGAAAGATGGATTGACTCAATATAAAAGACATTTTGAAAAGATAAAGAAATTTAATGAGCAATATGAACAAAAATTCCTTCTTGCAAACTATAAGTCACCTACAAATGAACTGTCCTACAAACCAACTATACATAAAAAACACAGATTGAAATACTCTGAATATATTAACTTACACCTTAATTTTTTGAAAGAGTTTGATGAAAGTCCTGAAGTGCAAAAAATAGCAATAGAACATTCAATAAGAAGGGTTATTGGAGCAAATTATGGCCATAAGCCTACAGTTGCGCTTGCTAAGGCACAGGTAATAGATAAAGATGGAAAGCTGCAAGAAACGGACGAAATAGTAGGTATAAATGTTGCTTTTCACCATGAGAATGATCGTGATGGCTTTGCTAAACTTCTAGATTTTAAAAAGTATAGCTATATTTGCGAACCTCATTTGCAAGATAAAAAAAATAGAGCAGATATGGAAAAATTAATGCCCAATAAACATGCAGTTTTTATGAGTACAGACCAGGCTAATAAATTTATAAAGGGCACTTTACAAATTAAAATTGATAGTGTTGAGCAATTGGGTGTTGGTTTAGTGATGGGCTAAAGCTCTGTTTAAATATATATTTAGTTTTGTTACAATATTCTTATTTTCATCATATAATATGATGGAAATTTTATGCACAACTTTTTTATTTGATTAAAAATTGCATTTTTGCAATAAAAACTTATTTATTGTAAGAAAACTTGCTCATATAAAACTATTTATAGAGTGACAATAGCTGTGTTATACTTACACTTCTGATTCGAAAATTTATGCAGTTATTTCTAACAAGATTGGTCAATAAATTTTACTGTTTAAGGATGAGAAACAAAGTAATCATCGTTTCCGGTATTGCTCTTATTCTACTGTTTTTTATCAACAGTACATTTTTAAAAAAAGATCAGGCGGTTCATAGTGATAATCCAATTAGTAGTTTTTCATTAAAAACTCAGGATTATACTCCACAAAATCGCACTGTATATTTAAATTTTTCTGGTACGGTAAATCCCTTGCATAGGGTCAGCCTTGTCTCAAGAACAAGTGGTCAAGTTATTGCTATTTATTTGTCTGATGGTGAAAAAGTAAAAAGAGGCGATGTAATTTTAAAGATAGAAGATTATGACAGAGTTGAGCAAGTTGAAAAAGCCAAAGCTTTATTAAATCAGCGTGAAATTGAGTATGATTCCTCTCGAAAATTGAATACAAAAGGGTATGGAGCACAGATAAGAGTGGAATCAGCTTTTACTGCATTGCAGAGTGCAAAAGCTGACCTAAAAAGGCTAGAGTTGGATTTAGAAAATACTGCGATTAAATCCCCTATTGATGGTTATGTAGATAAGATCAACGTAAATGAAGGGGATTTTGTTAATCTTGGACATAAGATAACTGACATAGTTAATTTTGATCAGGTTCTTGTGGTGTTATATGTTTCAGAAAATGAAGTAAATAAAATAAAGCTAGGTAGCACAGCGCAAATTAATTTGCTAGACGGAAGGGAATTAGTAGGTGAAGTGAGTTTTATTAGTAAAATTGCTGAGCCTAAAACTGGATCTTATAGAGTGGAGGTAAAGGTAACTGATAATGAGATTATATCTTTGCAAGGACTGACTGCTAGTGTAAGCCTCCCTTCAGGTGAAAGATTTGCATATAAAATTCCTTCTTCGGCCTTAAGCTTAAATGACGATGGTATTCTTGGAATAAAGATTGTTGATGATAATAATTATGTAGTATTTACAGCAATAGAAATTGTTGATTATGAAGACGATGGAGTTTGGGTAGTCGCAAATAATGAAAGTAAGCCTATAAAGTTAATAACATTGGGTCATCTATTTGTTAAGCCTGGTGATAAGGTTTAGCTTGTATATACACTTTTAGTAAAAATCAGATAAAATTCCGTGTTAGCAATAATTATAAAAATACTTACTAATATACTTATCTAAGTATTGACAATTATTAACAAGAAAGCTAGTTGTATAAATGTTTTATAAAAAAAGAGTGTATTATATGCCACGTATTAGTGAAGAAAAGTATAAGCGTTATCGTGAGTTGAATAACCTTGACTTAAATAAAAAGTTAAAAGAAGCTATAAATGAGCTAGATTATAATAAGATAAGGAGTATTATTTTTGACAATGAATTGGAGTCAATTGACGATGAAATATATGGTGCATTATTTTTGAATAAATATCCTAGATTTCCCGAGTTTTTACTTATGCTAGGAGACAGTAGTTCAAGTGATGTAGTTAACTTTTTTATACAACATGTTCCAAGTAAATTTTTGTGTGGAGAAGGCCCTAGAAATAGTTTGGGTAATATTCCATGCATAGAATTTATCTTTAGTTACAGACAAGACGCAATACCTACTCTATTAGAGGCTGTTTCAAAATCAGACAGAGACGATACTATCGTATTTGGAAAAGGTTTAGTTTCTAGTGTAAAGAAGAGAATAGAAAACATTGAGAGTAATGGGAGTCCTTATTATAGAAATGAATCTTGTGCAGCATATTCTTGTTCTGATAATCCACAAGATTACTACGATGCAAAAGAGGCTATTGAAGAATATTGCACACAAAATGTTAATGGTGATTACGAAATCGTTCCAGACTATCTTTTTACTATAAAAGATCAACCTCGAGAGCTAAAGCGATTGTTTATAGATATTGCTGCTGCCATAAGAAGTGATAGCCTTGATAAAGTGCAAAGTGGTCTGAAAGCAATTGAAGCAAGTGTTCCTAAAGCTGATCTGCGCATTATTGATAAAATCAGTACGTCATTAAGTTCTCTAATAAAAAAGGCTAAACAAAATGTAAATATGGCACGCGCTATTAGTGATGTACAGGCAAATATTACTTGGCCTGGTACATTTCTTAAAGAGAATGTCTTATGTACAAATAGTGTACAAAAGTCAAAAAACTAAAGTTTTTAATCAGGCTAGGTGTGAGGCACGCCTATTTTTTTCTTGCTTATTTCCTTACTAAACAATCTGTTTTTCTTTCAATAAACTCTGTAATTCACCTTTTTCATACATCTCGCGGATTATGTCACAGCCACCAATAAACTCTCCCTTTATATATATTTGTGGAATTGTTGGCCAATCAGAAAAACTTTTTATGGACTGACGTATTTCATCATTCTCAAGTACGTTGATGCATTTAAACTTTACATTCAAATTTTTGAGAATTGATACGACGAGCCCAGAGAATCCGCATTGAGGAAAGTCAGAGGTGCCTTTCATATACAGCACTACATCGTTTTCTGCTATGTCTTTTTTTATTTGTTCAAAGTTGTTCATAAATATCACCTTAATTTTAAGCTCCAGTTTCTAGTTGCAATGCATGTATAGACTGACCTTCAAGAGCCTTATATACCATTCTATGTTGTTCTATTTTTGTCCTTCCAGAAAAACACTGGGAAGTTATTTTTAAATGGTAGTGATCATCATCTCCAGCAAGATCCTTAATCTTTATATCGGCACCAGGGAATGACTGTTTGATAATTTTCTCTAATTCATGAACTGCAACAACCATTGATTCACTTTAAATTACAATACTCTTATTCTAAATCTAAAACAACTGAGCGCAATAAAAAATTGCTACATAAAAAATAGAAGTATGTTAGCATAAAAGTGAAATTATGTGAGGTTTATATGGCGAATAAAAGATTTAAATTTACATACCTACTAACTTTGCTCACTTTTTCATTTAGGTGCTTATCTTATGATAGTGAAATAAATAATTTAAAGAATTTTTATATTCAAGCTAACTATTTTGGAGCATTTTTCAATGCAATAGGTTCTCTAAAAGGAAAAGAAGATGCAGGTGAAAATGTAACGGAAGGTGTTTTTAGCTTTAATGAGGAGGAGAGGATTGAGGCTGGATATAGTCCTAAATACGTTCCAGGACTTGCAGGTGGTGCTTCAATAGGATATGTATTCAAAAATATGAGAGTTGATCTTGAAGTTCTATATTCTCAGACTAACTTAGATGATGAAGATTACTCAGATAAAGGAAAAGCAAGATATATTGAACTTCGTCGTAATGATGATGTTTCTGTTGGAACAGAACGTAAATCACCTTGGAGAAGTGGAAAAGTTGATATTGAAATTCAAGAAAAGCCGCCTAATGTTCAAGTAAAGTTCAAAGCTGCATTTAAGATGAAAAATGAAGGTTTTAATAATTTGGCTGGAATGATCAATGTGTATAATGATTTTAACGTCGGAGAAATGCTCTGCATTCCATATTTTGGAGTTGGTGCAGGTGTAACTAAGGTTAAATTTTTAGGAAAAACCAGATATGCTTTGGCTTACCAAGCAAAGCTTGGTGTTAATTATCCACTTACAACAAACACTCAAGCGTTTGCTGGTTTACGCTATTTTGGTATTCTTGGTAACGAATTTAAAGGTATTCTGCCAGTAGCAAAGATACTAGCTGGCGAAAAATATATTCCTGCTGGTAAAAGCAATGAAGTTGATGAAACTGCACGTATGCAATCAACAACTACAACAATTACCAATAGGTTTGGCATATATGGCTTAGAGTTTGGATTGGTTTATCGCTTTTAAATTTATCCAATTACGTATGTGAAGACAATAAATTGAGCGTGCTGAGAGCCTTAGCGAGGCGAGATTTTAATTGACTTGCATACTCATTCCAGTCCTCTATTTCCTTTCTTGCCACACCTGAGGTAACGGCAGCTTTTGCAACAGCAGGAGATACCATAGAAATTAATCTTGGATCAAATGGAGTAGGTATTATATATTCACGTCCATAGCTCATTTTACGACCGCCATAGGCTGCAGATATCTCATTTGGCACTGGCTCACGGGCAAGCTTCGCTATTGCATCTGCAGCTGCAATTTTCATTTCTTCATTTATTGTCGTTGCATGTACATCAAGTGCTCCTCTGAATATATAAGGAAACCCCATTACGTTATTGACTTGGTTGTTATAGTCTGACCTACCAGTTGCAATTATTGCATCTGGCCTTACAGACTTTGCAAACTCAGGCCTTATTTCTGGATCAGGATTAGCAAGAGCAAAAATGATCGGGTCTTTACCCATGCTTTTTAACATCTCTTCGCTGAGCACATCCTTTGCAGAGAGTCCGATGAATACATCAGCGCCTTTTATGGCATCAAGTAGAGAACGTTCTTTAGTGTCAATTGCATATTTTTCCTTCCACTTATTCATGTCCTCTTTTCTGTCTTTGTGTATTACTCCTTGTTTGTCACATAGCACTATGTTCTTAGCGCCCATGGACTTTAGTATTTCCAAACACGCAATACCAGCTGCTCCAGAACCATTCATGATGATCTTGACATTCTCTAATTTCTTTTCAGCAATATCGAGGGCATTTTCTATACCAGCTGCAACAACTACTGCAGTGCCATGTTGATCATCGTGGAACACCGGAATATCCATCAACTCATTTAGACGTTTCTCTATTATAAAACAATCAGGAGATCTTATATCTTCTAGATTTATTCCCCCCCAACTTGGACCAAGATACCTTACTGCATTGATGAAATCTTCTATATCTTCTGTGTCAACTTCTATATCAATTGCATCAATGTCAGCAAAACGCTTAAATAAAACAGCTTTGCCTTCCATGACGGGTTTTGAAGCAAGAGGACCGATATTGCCAAGTCCCAGCACTGCGGTGCCATTTGAAATGACAGCCACATAATTGCTTTTTGCCGTGTAATCATAAACAGCTTTAGGATTTTTAGCTATTGCAAGGCATGGGGCTGCAACACCAGGGGAATAAGCAAGTGATAGGTCATGCTGTGTGGATAAGGGTTTTGTTGGTATAACTGATACCTTACCAGGTTTACCACTTTTATTATGGTACTTAAGTGCTTCTTGTTTTGTGGTGTTATCTAAATCATTATTCATGCTTTGAGCTTATTGTTAGTAATTTCCTAAGTATATGGGGTTTTTATGAATGTTCAACTATTAGCTTGTGAACTCTATTGTACTTCTGTATAAATTTATCTACTACGTAGGGTGATGTGACATGCTTAAGAAAAACGTGCCTAATTTGCTAACAATTTCTCGTGCGCTCGCAATACCGGCAATAATATCAAGCTTTTATATAGAGAGTAAGTATGCAAGTCTAATAACAATATTGATCTTTATGTTTGCGTGCATTACAGATTTTTTTGATGGTTATTTAGCGCGTGCATGGAAAGTCCAATCGAATTTTGGCAAATTATTTGATCCAATTGCCGACAAGTTAGTAGTAGCTTCAACAATAATCATGCTAGTTTATAAGCATAAGATAGATGATATTACAATTATACCGTCAGTTATAATTGTTTGTAGGGAGATATTAGTTTCAGGCTTGCGGGAGTTCTTGATAGCTACAAACGTTAGTTTACCTGTGAGTAAGGCTGGGAAAATTAAAACATTTTTGCAGATGGTTGCTATAGTAGCGTTAATAATGAGTGATTATGAAGCAACTAAATATATAGGTGTGGTTTGCTTATGGGCTGCGGCTGTTATGACTATGTGGTCAGGCTATAATTACGTTCTAGCTGGCATCAAACAGATTGACTAAATTGCTTAAGAGTATACAAAGAAAGTTAATAATTTCATAATATTGACTTAGTAATTAAAATCCTATATAATGTATTAGTTCATAAGTTGGTCTGTTCATATGACTAGTATTACAGGCACTAAGTTTTTTTTAAAAAGATCCAAAGGTAAAAAAGGTGCTAAAATGGAAGATTTTTTCTGGGATTTTTGGCCAACAGTTGATGAAGAAGTCAGAAAAGAAAGAGAGGAAGAAAAAAGCAAAAAGCTCGAACAAGAACTATTAACACTAAAAAAAAGAGAGCTACATAGGAAATGTGTATCATTGGTAACAATGGTTCCATTTGCATTATTGATGGCAATTGAGCTCGAAAAAACATGTAGCGATCAGGTATTACTTGGCCTTATAAGCAGCTCATTAGGCCATACTATATTACCTTTCACAGTCTTATCCCTTATTTGCACGCTATATTTAATTTATAATAATAGAAAAATAGCACAAAAAGAACGAGAATTGGAGAATATTGAAAGTGGGAAAACAGTAGAAAAAGAAAAGAGAGACCTTCCTTGTACCGTTGATGATTACTTTAACTATGCTGATGCTGCTTTAGTTACATTAGTTATTGTGGCTAGCATAGTAGGTGAAGCATTGGAGCAAGGAATAATAGGAGACGTAGCTTTTTCAATTTCTAGTCTATTTTACTTTGTAGCGAGTGCTACTTTCTGCTATCGCGAGTACAAGAAAAGTAAAAAATATGAAGTAGAAAAAGAGCAAGACTTTGATGAGAAGTTTGAAAAAAAGACAAGCAATATGTCTTCAGCTAAGTTAATGCTCGCTGGTTCTTCTTTATTACTAATCAGGAAAATAATATTGATTTCTGGAGTAGCATTAGCATCATCTGCTGTTGGGCCTGCTTTAGGTCTGGTAGGTATTGCTCTTTTGATGGTAGGAAGTGGATTGATCACACATTCTTATAGTAGAAAGCTAGAGAACGTAGAAGTGAGTGGAAAGGGTGTTGCAATAGGTGGTGGTGCGAGCAATATAGGTAATGGTGGCCAAGAGACGCTTTTCGTTCGATGATAATGCCAAAAATTTGTTTATTTAGGTAATATTTAGTCTATACTTTATTTTGATCAAAAAAAATCTTATGTATAAGACTTTAATCATATGCTTTTTTCTTCTGACTTGCCCCTTCACGCAGTTATATGCGAATGATCTTGAACACACTGAAACTGAACTATATGAGGAGGCAGTTAAGCTTTATGATCAGAAAAAATATAAGCAAGCTATTAGAGCATTTCAAAAGATAGAGGATTTGTATCCTTTATCTTATTGGGCAATGAAAGCAAAATTATTATCTGGAGTTTCTTACTATAATATGGGTAACTACAGCAGTGCTGCAAGTGATATGGATGATTATATATACGTTTATCCAAATGGTGAAGATTTGCCATATGTATATTACTTAAGAGTATTATCTTATTACATGCAAATTAATAAAGTGCAGCTTGGGCAACAAATTGCATATAAAACTTTAGAGCTAGCTACTGAATATATTAATCTTTTTCCGAATAGCGAATATATAGAAGAGATCAAAGAAAAAGAAAAATTAATCACAGAACATATATCAAAAAAAGAGTATTCTATTGGTGAATTTTACCTAAAGCGTGGTGAATATTTAGCAGCAATTAAGCGTTTTCAAGATATGATAAGCAATAAAGATTCTAAATATTCTTCTAGAGTTATTAGTTATTTAATAACAGCTCACTTAGCTCTTGGCCTTGACTTAGAAGCTGAGCAGTATGAAAATATGTTAGTAGAAGGGGTGAATTAGTTTTCTTATGGCTGGTCATTCACAGTTTTCAAATATAAAACATCGAAAAGGTGCTCAGGATGCAAAGCGCTCGCAAAAATTTACGAAGCTCATTAGGGAAATAACAGTTGCTGCAAAACAAGGGCTAACTGATCCCGAGCTTAATCCACGTCTTCGCTCTGCTATCTTTTCTGCGCGAAAGGAAAATCTACCAAAAGATAAAATAGAAACAGCAATAAAAAATGCAGCTGGTAACGTTGCTGGAGAAAGTTATGAAGAAATACAATATGAAGGCTGCGGACCTTCTGGTGCTGCACTTATTGTCCATGCTCTGACAAATAATCGCAACCGAACTGCTTCTGAGATACGTTATATCTTTTCTCGCAAAGGCGGTAATTTGGGAGAAACAGGATGTGTGAGTTACCTTTTCGATCATGTAGGCTTAATTGTCTATAAAGCAGAGGGTATAAATTTTGAAGATTTATTTAACTATGGAATTGAATTAGAAGTATTGAATGTTGAGGAAAATAACAAGGAAGAATTATATGTTATAACTTGTGAAGTGAAAGATTTTGGTAGAGTGCGTGATGCTTTCTATACAAAATTTGGAGAACCAGAACTTGCTCGTCTTTCATGGCAACCAAAGGACCTGATTGAAGTTAGCGACAAAGAATTAATTGATAAATTATCTATATTAGTTGAAGAGCTAGAAGATAATGATGATGTGCAGTATGTTGAAGGTAATTTTATTTTTGCTGATAAACTATGAGGCTGGTAATACTTCCACTGCTTTGTATTTTACCAGCATATGCAACTGAAACATTTGCGCAGAAATACTATTGTCATTCCAGTGCCCAGACACTGGAAATTGATTGTAAACAGCACGCTATACAACATTTTCGATTAAAAAACTGTTCAAGCACTGGAATAACAGAAAGCAACCTAAACCACTTTCCAGCGTTACTTCAGCACGGGATCAGAAAAAAAAAGCTGCTTTGGTGACAGAAAGTGATAGAAAGTTGTTATTCATATCCAGTGACATAAAATCCTCTTTTTTTGACGCAGAAGGTTTGGCGCCAAATACAGTAATGAGATTAATCGACATATATAAAGGTTATGGTGTAGATTTTAAAAAAGACATTGTGCCCAAAAGCAAGTTGGAAGTTCTGTGTGAGAGTGATCAGAAGGCTGAAGAAAAAATTTTATATACTTCACTAACAACAAGCAATAAAGCTATAAGTTTATATTATTATGAGTCACAAAACGGCAAAGAAGAGTATTTTAATAAAGAGGGGATAAGCTTAAAGAGTTTCGTAAGTCCTTTAAACGGAGATTTTCGTATATCCTCGAATTTTGGTAATAGAAAGCATCCCATTCATGGTAAAATTGCTTTTCATAAAGGAGTAGATTATGCAGCTAAACTTGGCACTCCTATACACGCCACTGCAGAAGGTGTAATAGAATATATAGGAAAGAATGGTGGCTATGGGAATTACATCAAAATAAAGCACAACAATAAATATTCAACTTGTTACGCACATATAAGCAAATTTAGTAGCGATGTAAAGTTAGGCTCTAAAGTAAAGCAGGGACAAATCATTGCTTATGTTGGCAGCACTGGTGTTGCAACAGGACCTCATTTACATTATGAAGTTATATATAATGGTAAACATATTGATCCGCTTACGATAGCTCATGGCAATGAGATAAAGTTGCCTGATTGTGAATTAAGAGAGTTTAAATTATTTGTAAGTAAGGTAGATGAAATAATCAGCAGAGAGGGTGCAAGTGAAAAAGCAATCTGATGAAGACAGTACAGATAAAAATACAATAAATGATAGAAATCTAAGTAAAATTCGGGCTTTTCCTGTACTAATAGCGCTAGGGTTAATTTTATTGGTACTTTTTGTGTATGACAGCACAATTGCACTTGGAGTTGCTGCTGTTTCAATATTGACTTTTTCTCAAGGATTTTTCGTTAATGATCCTAATGAAGCAAGAGTGATAGAGTTTTTTGGTCATTATATTGGAACTTATTTTAAGTCTGGAATATGCGTAACGCTTCCGTTTTCGAGTAAATATAGAGTTTCTTTGAAATTTCAGAATATCAATACAGAAAAAATTAAAGTTAATGATGCTAATGGAAGTCCGATAGAGATTTCAGTAGTAATTGTTTGGAGAGTGAGCAGTCCTGCGAAGGCATATTATAATGTTAATAATTATCATGATTTTGTTTTTGTGCAAAGTGACTCGGTAATTAGAGAACTGGCAAGTAATTATCCGTATGATAGCGAAAACGATGAAGAATCTTTGCGTAAAAACTCTGACAAAATTTCAAATGAATTGCGGTCAATGCTACAACAAAGATTGAATATTGCTGGAATTGAAATTGCAGAAGCAAGAATATCGCATTTGGCCTATTCATCTGAGATTGCACAAGCAATGCTGAGGCGTCAACAAGCACATGCCATCACCTCTGCAAGAAAGCATATAGTGCAAAATGCAATAGGAATTATCGAAGAAGTAATAGCCCATTTTGAAAAAAATAAAAGCTTACAATTGGATGGAAAACAAAAGGTTCAATTGATAAACAATTTGCTAGTTGCTCTGATCTCTGAGCAGGATGCACAGCCGACTATTAGTTTGGATAATAATTAGCATAGAAGCCGATTGGGTTTCATGAATGCAAGTCACTGTTAATTTCTTGATTAATAGACTAAATGATGTTATAAATTACACGCATTAGGGGTGCTCTAAAAAAGCTGAGAGTACATAAAGTACAACCCTTTGAACCTGATCTTGTTAAAACAAACGTAGGAAAATGTATGTATATAAATATTGAAGAATGCTTTGGCTTCATCGCGTTCATTACATCTCTCATTGGGTTATTGCCTCAAGTATATAGAGCATATATCACAAAACTTACTCGTGACGTATCGATGCTAATGTTGGTGAATTATCTTATTTTTTCATCATCTTGGCTTATTTACGGTATTTGTCAGGGTTTAACTTTTATGATACTCAGTAATATTGCTGGATTAGTGATCAGTATAATATCAATTGTTCAAAAATGTTACTACGATGCAAAAACTGCACGAAGCGTTTTATAACCATATGCTACATTGTAGCGTGGAGCAAGAATATCGTTCTATTGTAGTACTAAATGGAGAAATACCTGATTCATCGTTTTTTAAACAAGATATACCTGTTATTGCTGTAGATGGAGGAGCAAACAAGCTTCTATCAATTGGCGTAAAACCTGATCTTGTAATAGGAGATTTGGATAGTATAAATCCGAATTTACGTGCTAACTTAAATACAGTATATCTACCTGATCAAGATTATTGCGACTTTTCTAAAGCAATGGCTCACTTAAAAACAGTAAAGTTATTGCCATCAATAGTAACGGGTATTACTGGAGGAGCAATTGATCATATACTACAAAATATCAACATTTTTTCAAGTACAGATAGTATCTTTTATATGCCTTCGCCTTCCATGGTGGGGTACGCCTTACAAAAAGGTATTAGCTATTTTTCCTCTTTGCTAAAAAATACTAAAATATCCTTACTTGGTATACCGAAAGCTCAAATATCAACTAAAGGATTACAATGGGAACTATGCCATAGTAACCTTGCTTTTCCAGGAAAGAATTCTTGCTTTAATCGAAGTCTAGGCAATGAGTTATCTATAGAAATACACAGCGGCGTGTGTTTAGCAATGATATATTTAGAAGCAGTAAATGATGATGGTGTGTATTGAGTTAAAACATTAAGAAAAAAAAAGTAGAAAAACCGTGTTAACACTAATTCTAAAAACTACAGGCGCCTGTTGTTAGCTAAAGTAAAGGTCAAATATCTGGAATTCTGGACATAAAATCCTCCTGTATAAAAAAGATTCAGAATGTACACACAACAGATGTAGCTGAATTTTTATTGAAAAATTGGTTAAAAGGTCTGCAGACCAAGATAAATTTTGAGCTCTCTAAATATCTCTACCATCATTATAATGGCATCTTGAGTATGCGGAAGCAATTTTTTCATTAAAATAAAAAATTTTATTCTACAGCTTAAAAAGGAGTTTGCTAATTTTCACACTGAATCGGATTTCACTACTCAAACCTAGAAACTTTAATGTATCAAGGTATCTGTTCAGGGGAATGTTCAAGTCAGTGCTCCCTTTCTTGTCATTCCAGTGCTTGACACTGGAATCCATTATACTCCGTAAATTTAACTGGGTGCCAGTGTCAGCTACTTTCATGACATCAACTGATTTTCCTTTGAATGCCAGTTATGCAAGAAATCTATTATATAATATTATTGTCACCCTCTTGATAGTTTGTTAGCTCCTCTCCTCCTGAGTTACTTGGTGCAATTATTTGATCATATTCAGTTGATGGTTCATCAGATCCAAACAACCATGAAAAAAAGCCACCAAAAAATGATGCAATTAAAGAAAAGGGCTTCATAATTATATTAAGCAAATTATCGAAAAAAGAGCTCGGTTGCTCTTCATTTGTCGATACTCTATTTTGTGTAGGTTCTGCATAAGGAAGATGTCCATTATCAGCAGCTTCAATTTTTACATCACTTTCTTCTTCTGCACTGATCTCCTGTGATTCTTCCTCTTGTTCTTGTAAACTTAGTTGGGCATTACCTTCTTGCTCAGCATCTTCCTCTTGACCTACTTCATTATCTTTTGATGCTATACTGTCATCAATTTTTTTGGGGGGTTTTAGTAATAGAGTTTTTATTTCTTCTGTGCTAGCTAAATCTAAAGGAGTCTTTCCATATTTATCTTGTGCATTAACATTTGCTTCTGCGTTTATTAGAGCTTCTACTATCTCTTTTCTATCATAGTTTGCAGCCCAATGTAAAGGAGTCCTCTCATCCTTATCTACTGCGTTAACATTTACTTCTGCGTTTATTAGAGCTTTTACTATCTCTTTTCTACCATATCCTGCAGCCCAATGTAAAGGAGTCCTCTCATCCTTATCTACTGCATTAACATTTGCCTTCATTCCTATTAGAATATCGACCATCTTTTCACGGCTCCACGATACATTAGGCAATGTATTCCAGTTGTTTTTTTCAATTACCAGGTGTAAAGGAGTCTTTCCATCTATATTTTGTAAATTAACATTGATACTTTCTACTTTCAGTAGATCGTCCAATTCAGGTATCTCCATCGCTTTCTTTTTTAAAAAAAAATGCAAAGGAGTCTCTTTATTTTTATCTGTTAGATTAACATTGATGCCTTTTTTGTTCAGTAGAGTATAGAATTTATCTGTATCTATATCTAGGTCTATTTTTTGAAGAATTAAATGTAAAGGGGTTTCTCCTGCATTATTTTGTGCATTAACGTCTGCTCCTTTATCAAGTAGAAATTTTACTATCTTTTCTGTATCTTTATATCTACTTTTAGCAGCAAAATGTAAAGGGGTACTTAGATCATCACTTTGTGCATCAACCTTTGCTCCTTTGCTGAGTAGAAATTCTACTACGTCTTTATGTCCATATTTAGCAGCAAAATGTAAAGGGGTGCTTAGATCATCACTTTGTGCATCAACCTTTGCTCCTTTACTGAATAGAAATTCTACTACACCTTTATGTCCATTTTGAGCAGCCAAATGTAGAGGAGTCTCTTCAAATTCATTTTTTGCATCAATTTTTGCTCCTTTGCTGAGTAGAAATTCCACTACGTCTTTATGTCCATTTTGAGCAGATAAGTGTAGAGGGGTCTCTTCAAATTCATTTTCTGCGTTAACCTGTACTTTTTCTTCTCTATTTAACAGATTTTCTACATCATCAATATTACCGCTTTTAGCAGCTTCAAGCAATTTGTCATTGGCATCTTTTATGCTTTGTAATAGATTTTTTATTTCTTCTGTCTTAGCTAAATCTAAAGGAGTCTGTCCTTTATCATTTTTTGTATTAACATTTGCTTCTTTCTTTAATAGGTCTTCTACTACTTTCAAGTCGCCAAGTCTGGCAGCCAGATGTAGAGAAACCTTACAATGCTCAGCTTTTACTTCTTCGTATTTATTTAACACGTGGCGTTCTCGAGAAGAGTCATAAGCAATAAAATCTGCTCCATTATCTAATAGAACTTTTGCTATATAAGAATGATTATTTTTAACAGCCCAATATAGAGAATTACCTTGAGATCCATCATATGCATTAACATCAGCTTCTTCAATTATTAGGCGCTTTGCTTCATTAAGATCACCTCTTTTAGCAGCATCAAGTAAAGCAGCATCTATATTTCTGATTGAATAATTCATTTAACACTTCTCTATAAAATTGCATTACTATAGTAAGGTAATTAATAATTCATGAAATCTGGGTTGTAGAAATAATGATTATCCTTCGTGTTTTTCAGTATATTTAAGTAAACTATATATAAGAATTGCAATTATAGAACATACAACTGTTAATAGTAAATTTGGTAAAATGCCATAAGAAAAGAATTTTCCTACTATGTATATTCCAACAGCCCCAAACATCATATTGCAAAATGAGAGAACTGCACTACCAAGCCCTATACTTTTGACCGTTTCTAAAGCAGAAGTTACGTTATTGCTGATTACGAGTGCAAGCCCGATATTGCTCGGAATCCAAGTAACTTGAAGAATAAGTACACTTAACTTGTTTGTGAGATAAAAATATACCAATAAACCATCCGATATCATCGGTAATACCAAACCTATTATTAACATCTTGCTCACTCCTATTTTTGGTACGTACCTTCTATTAATTAAAGTTCCAATTATGTAAAATATAACTATGATTGATATGAGATAGCCAAAATATTGTACTTCAACGCCCATTGATTCAAATATGAACGGGTAGTTAGCAATGTATGCCCAAAGCCACATGAAAGTTAATCCATGAATGGCTGAAAACCCAAGGAAACGATAATTCTTAAATATTAATATATACTGCTTGAAGATATTAATACTGGCTTTACTTTTATTTACGGTCAGCGTTTCTTGTAGCTTCAAGTAAATAAAAATGAGCATAATAATTGCGGCAAGTGATATGATAAAAAACAAAAATTTCCAACTATAACCATGTGAAATTATATAACTGCCTACCACTGGAGCTATTCCAGGTGAAAGTGCTACTACCATATTTAACTTTGAGATTACTCTTGAGTATTCACTACCTGAGTACATATCCCTGATTGCTGCATATCCGACAACGCCTGCAACACCAGCTCCTGCTCCTTGTATAAAACGGATTAATATTAAAAGTATAATATTGTCAGCTATGCAACATACAATACTTGCCAAAGTAAAAATTGCCATGCCAATCAGCATTATTAGGCGCCTACCATAATAGTCTGACAGTGGCCCATAAATTAATCCAGATATTGCAACTCCTACTAAATTTAAACTGATCGTAAGCTGCGCTATATTACCTTTCACCTTAAAATAGTTGGCAATACTTGGCAATGCAACTGAGTATAAGTCTGTTGCCATATCAACAACTGCTACAGATAATATCATAATAAGAGAGATGATATTTTGTGAAAAAGCTGTCGACACTAATGATTTACTGGATTAAATATGTTTAATTGTAGTATATTTTTCTCATTAGTATATTAATTTAACTGCTAAAGTTTAAAATAATTATGTAAGCAATCTCTATATAAAATATGGATAAATCACAACTAGTTAAAGAGGTTTTCGATTCTGTAGCAAATTGCTACGACATCATGAATGATATAATGAGTCTTGGAATGCACAGGCTATGGAAAGAGAAGATGGTAAGTAGTGTGCATTTTAAAAAGAACTCCAAGGTTTTGGATATTGCTGGAGGAACCGGAGATATAGCTATAAGAATAGCAAGAGGTGAACCAAGTGCTCAAGTTACAGTATGTGATATAAATCAAAACATGCTGGACAAAGGGCGTGATAAAGCAATAAATTCAAATCAGCTAAATTTCAATTGGGTATGTGCAAATGCAGAGAGCTTACCATTTGAAGATTCTGAATTTGATTATTATACAGTAGCTTTTGGTATTCGAAACTTTTCTGACCGTAAAAAGGCTTTAAGTGAAGCATATAGGGTATTGAAGCAAAATGGACAATTTGTCTGCTTGGAATTTGCCCCTATGCATTATCAAAATGAGATATTCACCAAATTTTATGACTTATACTCATTTAAAGTAATTCCTAAAATTGGCAGCATAGTTGCTAAAGATAAGGGTTCTTATGAATATCTAGTAAAAAGCATAAGAGAATTTCCAACTCAGACTAACTTTAAAATGGAAATTGAAGAGGTAGGCTTTAAGAATGTTGAGTTCCACAATATGAGTTATGGAATAGTAGCATTACATATTGGAACAAAATAAACTCTGGTCTATTCAGTAGTTTTTTTGCTAACTTTCTGTAATTTCGCAGCGTTTTTCCTTCAGAAGCTAAAGTTTCTTGAACGTATTGTTCTAAGGAAGTACACTGTAGACTAATGCTGTAACTTTTTCCTGAAGCTAAATACTTAACTTTAAAATAAAATGCAATCTAACATTAAGCAGTTATTTTACTATATAAAACCTAGTTTACATTATTTTACCGTAGCGTTTATTGCAGTTCTATTTTCAGCTTTAACGATTCTTCTTTTTGGTAGGGGCTTAAGCAACATAATTGATTCTGGCGCAGAGCATAATTTTACTACTAATCTATTAGTTGCAATACTGATAGTTTTAGGCATCTCTCTCACTGCATTTATTCGGTTATATTTCATTGGCATTGGAAGCGAAAAAGTTATCGCAAGAATCAGATATGACTTATATAGCAGTATTACTGATTTACAACCAAGTTTCTTTGAGAATACAGGTGTGCAAGATGTTATCTCAGCACTCATTACTGATACCTCTGCATTGCAATCGATAATAAACAGCAGCTTATTGACAATATTGAGGAATTTTGTGGTACTAACTGGTAGTGTTGCAATGCTGTTGTATACAAATCTACATCTAACCGCATATGCAGCTGCAATAATACCTATACTGCTCATTGTCATGACTTCACTTGGGAAAAAAGTACGCAATTATGCACGCTTTGCTCAGGATAAATTAAGTGAGCTTGCATCATTTAGTGAGGAAAATTTTAGATCTATAGTAACTATCAAATCGTTTGTACTCGAAGAAAATGAAAAAATTCGTTTTCAGAAACATCTAAACTCAGTATCAAAATCATACGTAAAATTAGTACTCTTGCGTGCTATTTTAGTAACTCTAGTTATCACGTGTGTGATAGGTTCGCTAGTTGTTTTGCTTTTTTTGGGAATAAAAGAAGTCTTAAGTAATAATATGACCATTGGAGAACTCTCCTCATTTGTGTTTTATTCAGCACTTGCTGCAGGGGCTGTAAACAATCTAAGCGATAACATCAGTGATTTGCAACGAGGTCTTGGAATTGTAGAGCGTTTATTTGAATTTATGAACATGAAAAGCTCTATATTAGATAATGATAATCCTATAAGGATCAATAGTGTTCAAAAAGGAATTTCGTTTAACGATGTAACATTTTTTTATGCTGATAAGCCAGCATTAAATAACGTATCATTTTCTATAGAGGCAGGTCAAGCAGTATCAATTGTTGGACCATCTGGCAGTGGTAAAAGCACCATTTTAAAGCTTCTCCTCCGTTTTCACGATCCAAGTGAAGGCAGTATTACTATCGATGGACAGAATATTAAGACAATTGCGCTAAATGATCTAAGATCGCTGTTTGGCTTAGTACCACAAGATCACATGATATTTTCTTGCTCAATAATGGAAAATATACTATACGGCAAACCGGGTGCTGAATATGAGGAAGTCAGGCGAGCTGCTATCAGCGCTTATGCGATGGAATTTATTGATAAGCTGCCGGATAAATTTGATACATTTGTAGGAAAAAGAGGACTAAAGCTTTCCGAAGGACAAAAGCAACGTATTATAATAGCAAGAGCAATACTGAAAAATCCTCAGGTTTTAATACTGGATGAAGCAACCTCTGCCCTTGATTATAAAAGTGAGAACCTCGTGCAAAAAGCACTGAGCAAATTAATGCAAAACAGAACAACAATTATAATCACACACAGACTATCAACCGCACTCAAAACTGACAAGATTATAGTGATCAATCATGGAAGAGTAGAGGAAGTAGGAACTCATGACTCTCTAATGAGTAAAGATGGGCTGTATGCAAAATTGGTGAAGATATAGTAGAAGTTGAAAGAAAATTTGAGTCATACTTGTTGGTTGTTATGCTGAATTTAGTATCTAAATTATTATTTTATTAATTATTTTAGCTTATAATAATATCATAGTATTTTTTAAGGATCGTTATGTTTTACAATAGTCTACCAAAACTACAATCTATGGTTAATAGTTTGCCAGTACCAGTATCGAACACAGCTTATAATTTGCCAGTATCAGGCTTACAAGCACCGGTATTAAATATGCCTTATAATTTACCAACAGCTTTACAAGCACCAGTATCGAATTGTGCACAATCTTGTCCACCTACATTTGTACCTTGTGCTACTAATTCGTGCCATAATCATTTTAACTCATATAATAGCCATTATGACATATATCATAACCCTTATTGTGAAACATTTGATTATTTTTGCTAAGTTTGGATCACTTACAAATATATGTGCTGCCACTCTTGCTACACGTACTTCGAATAGCACATGGGAAACCATGTGCTTCACATTTTGCTTAAAAATATAATAAACAGATGCTTGCTTGTCATTTGCAGTGGCTATAGCAGTTCTACCAAAATTAACACAACTAATTTGACTACTGACAGCTTTTTCTTGAAATCTTAGCATTATTTTGCTGTGGCAAAGCTTTTTAGTTTCAATATCTCCTATGTTAAAGTCGTATTTAAATGTATTGTATTTGTATATGCTAATTTTAACATTGGAGTTATGAAATCGTTAACTTCTGTATCTTATAATAGTAAGATAGTTATTTTTTAGGATTTTTATGACTTACAATTTTTCTTCATGTATAGACCCTTGTACTTCCACACGTAAGAGCTTGATGATTGATCCACGACATCATCATAAATTCAATCCATGGTATCATAACTTTGATCCATGTGACCATAATCGATTTAACCCGTACGATAATGGACTTGAGTTAAATATACAGCTTCCCGATATAAATATACCATCTTGTCCACCTGCTCCTGCTTGTCCACCTGCTCCTGCTTGTCCACCTGCTCCTGCTTGTCCACCTGCTCCTACTTGTCCACCTTGTCCACAAGTTAAACCTGAACCTGAATCTAAAACAGTCGTTGATTTTTCAAAGCTTGCAATAACGGTTAACCCAATAACTGATGATATCCTTGATGTTAAGACCAAAGATCCAACAGGCTACAAGTTTAAAGAGTGTGCAAAGATTATTCATAATTCTAAAAATAATCTTAAGGTTGTAGATGGTAAACTTGCGGGTAGCTGTGAAGACAATTCTGAATGTGATAAATGTGTAGAAGTAATAAACGGTTCTATAGTAGATTCTCAAAGTGCTGCAGCCTTTCTTTCTACCTACAATACACCAGCAGAAGGAAATATTTATTTTCTATAAAAGTAATACAATGTGTGTATTGTTAGTACACACATTATTCTATGTTTAATTGTTTGATAAATTTATTTACTGATGGAGTTATTTTATGTTTAAAAGCGTCTATACTCATCCAATGCCAAATAATACATGTTATGTAAATGATATGGTAAGAGTTAATTTGTTTACAAAGTTGGATGATTGTAAAATTAATAAGAATAAGTTGATTCATGATAAATGTGGTAAAGATCTTAAGTGTAAGATTGATGACAGGACTATGAATGAACTGAAAAAATGTTTTAAGTTTGAGATTAATGATAAGACTAAAAATGAACTGATAGAAAATATTAAGAATGAACTAGAAAAAGGTCTTAAGTTTGAGATTGGTGATAAGACTAAGAATGAGCTAAAAGAAAGTATTAAGAATGAACTAGAGAAAAGTCTTAAGTTTGAGATTAGTGGTAAGACTAAGAATGAGATAAAAGAAAGTATTAAGAATGAACTAGAGAAAAGTCTTAAGTTTAAGATTAGTGATGATACTAAGGATGATCTAAAACAAACTATTAAGGATGAACTGAGGAAAGAGCTTGATACTAAGAATAAACTAGAGAAACCTGATCCTGAGAATAAACTAGAGAAACCTGATCCTGAGAATAAACTAGAGAAACCTGATCCTGAGAATAAACTAGAGAAACCTGATCCTGAGAATAAACTAGAGAAACCTGATCCTGAGAATAAACTAGAGAAACCTGATACTAAGAATGAACTAGAGAAACCTGAGACTGATAATAATGATCTTGGTTACAGCGAAGGTATGGCTTTCCCTCACTATAGTGACAGCAACGACTTAATGTAAACTATAGTTTTTCTGGGTTTCAAAAGACCCAGAAAAGGTTGCCTTACATCAAACAAAGAGTGGAGAGAAAATCATAACTTCAACTTCCCCCACTTATTCGCTATACTGCTACAGATTTTATAGCTTTTTAGTTAATGAACATTTTCAAGCAGGTTGCCTCTCTAATCTTTAGTAAATTAAATGAGTTGAAGCAAAGGGGTGTTATAAGTACGAATGCAACAAACTTTATTGTAGAACCTCCGAGCAATAGAGCACATGGTGATATCTATACAAATGTTGCTATGGTGCTTGCAAAACATGAAAAGAAGAATCCTATTGAAATCGCAGAGGTTTTAGCTAAAGAGTTTGAACTTTTTGATGAAGTTGCAAAAGTGGAAATAGCAGGTCCTGGGTTCATCAATATGCACTTGAAAATGGAAGTATGGCATGGGATTTTAAAACAAATAAATGAGCTAAAAACAGAGTTTGGCACTCTAAATATTGGAAATAATCAAGCTGTCAATGTTGAATTTGTATCGGCAAATCCAACAGGTCCTCTGCATATTGGTCATGCAAGAGGGGCAGTGTTTGGTGATGTTTTAGCAAATTTACTAAAGAAAGTTGGCTATAATGTTACTAAGGAGTACTACATTAATGACGCTGGAGCGCAGATAGATACACTAATAAAGTCAGTATATTTGCGGTATAAGGAAGTTCTGGGAGAGAAAATTAGCATCGAAAAAGGTTTATACCCAGGTGAATATTTAAAACTGATAGGGAATGGGCTGGCCAAAAAATATGGCAAGGAGCTTAGAGAAGAGGAAGATAATCGAGTAATTAGAGAATATACTTTAAGTTCCATTTTAGAGATAATAAAGGAAGACATGAACTTACTTGGAGTAAGTCATGATGTCTTTACTTCAGAGTATGAGCTACAAAAAAATGGCAAAATCGAAGAGAGTATAAAGATATTATCTGATAAGGGTCTAGTGTATGAAGGGTACCTGGAGAAACCAAAAGGCAAAGAAAGTGAAAGTTGGATTTCCAGAAAAGAAATGTTATTTTGCTCTACAAAATTTGGTGATGATGTTGACCGCGCACTAAAAAAAGAGGATGGTAGCTGGACTTATTTTGCATCGGATATTGCTTACCATTTTGATAAGATATCACGTGGTTTTAACAATATGATCGTAGAGCTCGGCAGTGACCATGGCGGTTATATTAAAAGGCTTAGAGCAGTTGTCTCTGCGCTCAGTGATGATCAAGCAAAAATAGAGGTAAAACTGCATAATATTGTGAATTTTTTCGAGAATGAAAAACCTGTTAAGATGTCCAAAAGATCAGGAAATTTTCTTACAGCTAGGGATGTAGTGGAAGAGGTTGGCAGGGATATAACTCGTTTTATAATGTTAACACGCAAGAATGATATGGTCTTGGACTTTGATTTTGCTAAAGTTAAAGAACAGTCAAAAGACAACCCTATTTTTTATGTGCAATATGCGCACGCCCGTGCTCATTCGTTAATGCGTAATGCTCCAAAAGAGCTCCCAACAGCAGACCCTTCACTTTTAAAGACAGATGGGGAGCTATTCCTCATAAAAACCTTAGCAAAGTGGCCAGATGTGGTAGAAATATCTGCAAGGCTTTGTGAGCCACATAGAATTACTTTCTACTTACTTGAAGTTGCAGAAGCGTTTCACGTTTTATGGGGATATGGCAAAAGTGATTTAAATATGAGGTTTATACTGGAGAATAACTTAAATCTCACCGCTGCAAGAATGTTTCTCGTCCAAGCCTTAGCACACGTCATTGCTTCTGGACTTTCGATTTTTAATATAGAGCCTTTGAAAGAGATGAGTTAATTTTAATGCGTAATATTAAATGTGATAATAAATTATTGATGTAAGTACAATAAGGCCAAAAATTATACAAGAGGTCTGTTAAAATCACGTATGTCGATTGTCTTGAAGTCAAACAATTGTTCTGTAGAGCTATGTCCTGTAATAATTACTGTACCGTTCTGCTCAGAGCGTATTGAGATTAGGTTCAATACTAATTCACATGTTGTGCTATCAAGATTACAGAAAGGTTCATCTATCAGCCAGATATTTGCATTAGAAATTAAAAGGCGGGCAAGCGCAACTCTTCTTTTCCAGCCTGCAGAAAGTTCACCATATCTAATGTTAAATACAGGTTGCAACTCTAAACAATAAGCAGCTGCCATAACTGATTCTCTAGTGTTCCGTATTCTTGCCCAGAATTCTATGTTTTCACCAATTGTTAAGCTATCTTTACAGGCGTTTTTATGTCCTACGTAAACCATGGAAGATATAAAGGATTTTGGATCATCATATATGTCTTTTCCGTAGTATCTTATATTGCCTGATACTGGCGGTAAGAGTCCAGATAAACTTCTGATTAAGCTGGTTTTGCCGCTACCATTTGGACCAGTGATTAAGATTTTTGATTTTGGCTCAGCTTTAAAATTGAGGTTTTTAAATAATACTTTGTTATTACGAGCACAGGATAGATTTTTACATTCAAGCATGGATTATCTGCCTTTTCCTTTATATTTACCCTTAGTTGAAGACTGAGCTTTTATAAATAGCTCCCAAAATCCTTTCTTATCACCTTCTCTGTGTATCAATTGTGCAAAATGTTTCATTAAACTATTACCCATCATAACCATCTTTGTCCATTTGCCTAACGGTTTTGCTATATCAACTATTTCTAGATCTTCTTTGTAAACTTGCATATTCTTTTGTTTCTCCCTTAGCATTTCCTGTTGTTTCATCAACTCTTTTTGCTTATTTTTTTGATACAATTCATTAAATCTTCTATTTTCTTCCCACTCTTCTTTGAGAACTTTTAGAGGAAATATAATTTTCCTAATATGATTTTTGTATATTTTTCTCAAAAAGAGAGATACTGCAATTATAGCAAGTAATATCGTGCTATATGTAATGATTTGTCCGAACGGCATTTTTATACTCAGCTTATTGGCAAGCGGTATTTACAATTATACCATAACTATAGAAATTTTACAATTTTTTTCTGGATAAAGATAGTAGACTAAAAATTTCTAAAGGACAAAAGCAACGTATTTACGTACAGGCTATCAACTACTACACTCAAAACTGACAAGTGATTAATCATTGGAGAGTAGAGGAATCACGGCTCTCTAATGAATAAAGATGGACTGTGTCAAGCTGGTGAGTAAGGTGGAAATTGAATAATTGTTGGTTATCATGCTAGATCTAAGATATAAGTTATAAAATTTTTAATCATTTTGGCTTATAATAATTTCTGAGTTAACCTGAGATTTCCTGAGCTGTGGTTTCTTTTACCCATGTTGAATTCCTAGCTTTTATACTCTAATTTAATTCCAGTTTTGACTATATAGGAGGTCACAATGTCAAACAATATCTATAGCGATCAAGTTAATAATAGTAATTTATATGCCAACAAACTTTTTTATGGTGAAGAGGGTGAGCAAGTCGAAAATCTAGGAGATCAGGTTGCGGAAAAAGAGGATGATAAATCAGAAGAAGATTTACTTCGTGACTGTAGAGATGAAACTAAGAAGGCAAAAGATAAGTTAATACAGTGTAAAAAAGATGCTGTGGAATCACAAAGAGAAATTACAAAATTAGAAGCAGAAGCTAGTGAATTAAAGTCACAGGTTCAAGAAGAAAGAGAGAAGGTAGAACAAACTAAGAATGAAGCTGAGGCAAAAGTTGATAAGTTAAAATTACAGGTTCAAGAAGAAAGAGAGAAGGTAGAACAAACTAAGAATGAAGCAAAAGCAGAAGTTGATAAGTTAAAATTACAGGTTCAAGAAGAAAGAGAGAAGGTAGAACAAACTAAGAATGAAGCAAAAGCAGAAGTTGATGAGTTAAAATTACAGATTCAAGAAGAGAAAGGGAAGGTAGAACAAACTAAGAATGAAGCTGAGGCAGCAAAAGCAGAAGTTGATGAGTTAAAATTACAGATTCAAGAAGAGAAAGGGAAGGTAGAACAAACTAAGAATGAAGCTGAGGCAGCAAAAGCAGAAGTTGATGAGTTAAAATTACAGATTCAAGAAGAGAAAGGGAAGGTAGAACAAACTAAGAATGAAGCTGAGGCAGCAAAAGCAGAAGTTGATGAGTTAAAATTACAGGTTCAAGAAGAGAAAGGGAAGGTAGAACAAACTAAGAATGAAGCAAAAGCAGAAGTTGATAAGTTAAAATTACAGTTTCAAGAAGAAAGAGAGAAGGTAGAACAAACTAAGAATGAAGCTGAGGCAACAAAAAATGAGTTAATACAGTGTAAAAAAAATGCTGAGAAGATGAAAGAAAACGGTGGACAGGCAATTAATCAGGAAAAATGTGATGATATTAAAGCAGAAGCTGAACAAGCAAAATTAGAAGCTAAACTAGCAAAAGAGGAAATTTTGAGGTACAAAATTGAACAGGAGAAAGAAGAAGTGATGCAGAGTAAGATTGAAGAAGTAAAAGAAGAACTTTTAAAGTGTAAAATTAACATGGCAAAAGCAGAGACTGAGTGGTATAAAAAAGCAGCTGAAGAATGTAAAAATGAGAAAAGAATCGGTAAAGATAAACCTAGTATTAGGGGAGAGGATGAAAATGATAGAGGCAAACATGTTACCAATGAGGACGATCGCACTGATAAAGATAAACCTAGTATTAGGGGAGAGGATGAAAATGATAGAGGCAAACATGTTACCAATGAAGGAGGGAATGAAAGTGGAGAAATTACATCTCGAGAAATAACACCAGATCTTAGCCTGCCAGAAATTTGTGGGCCTAAGGCTACTTTGTATAAATCGAATAATAAGATAGGTTGTCAAGGTTTTAATACATCTGATTTATTAAAAGAACTCTATCCTGAGATGTATAGTAATTCTAAAATTGTGCCATATATAGAAAAGGGATCAGAGGGTGTTTATGGTGCAGTAAATTTTAAATTTGCCTTTACTGATAATATTAGTTCAGCAGCCAACTTTAGTAATACGAAATGTCTTAAATGTATTGATAGTCCACTAGAGTTAGCTTGTCAGGACGAGAAGGTTAAGAGTTTCTGCCAGTTTGGCACTGATTATGATAATAAAGAATTAAACAAGAATTTTTTTTCTAGAGAATCATGTCCTGATCTCATCAAAGACCCCGGTGGAGCAAATATTGTGAAAGCGAAACAAGTTGCACCATTGATAATTGTTAATAACGCAGGGAATATGATAGATAAAGAGGGCAATAATACTCAAGTACACTATAATTCATTAAAGCCTTATCTAAAGCTTAATGGTAAAATCAGGGACTGTGGAAATGATCAAAAGTGTAAAGATTATAATGCAATTATGGAGAAAGTTGCATGGGATAGTGATAAGGAAGTACTATTAAAAACTGCTGTTAATAATACGCAAGAAGCAAATCCTTACTATTATGGAAATGAGGATAATTCTACTTCCGTTGAATTTGGTTCTATATAAGGCTGAATTTGTCTAATTTTTTCTACACTAGACACAATTTAGTCGTATCTGAACAAATACATAATCTATATAAAGAGGACGTAGGTACCATCTGTCCTTTTAAGGCATTTATGTCAATGATATGCGTAATCCATGATTTTAAACATGATGATCCTCCTAAGTAATACAAAAAAACTCAGAAAAATGTATATAGCTATGATAGAAGTTATCTATACATAAGTACAATATACTTTAACTAGAGATTATAAATTAATGAAGTTGAAAAGTCTGCAGACGAAGATAGATTTCGAGCTCTAGAATATCTTCACTATCAAAGTAACAAAGCTGTCAAAATTTGTCAAGTAATTTTTATCGCAACTGTACAAACATTGCACAGGACAAATTTAAAATGCTGTCTGTTCAGACGCATGTGAAACCAGTGCTTCTTTTCATCCCACTTCCATGCGGCTAAACCCTTTTCATAATCTCCTATCTATCATTTCTTAAACCACTCCCCTAAGTTCTCAATTTCTCAAAGAAATCTTTTAATAAAAGAGAACATTTTGTTTCTAATATTCCACCATAAACTTCAGGTATGTGGTTACAGAATTGAAATATTCTAGTGCCGTTTTCAACTCCTCCACCTTTGGGATTGTAAGCCCCGAAGTACAGACGTTTAATTTTTGCAAAAGAGATAGCTTGAGCGCACATCGGGCACGGCTCTAACGTTACGTACATTTCAGCTTCATAAAGCGTGGAAGTTGAAAATGCTTGTCTAATTGTTAACATTTCTGCATGTGCAGTTGGATCATTAGATATATTGTGTGCAGAGGAGATGATATTGTTTCCATTAACTATTACAGCGCCTATTGGCACTTCGCCATCTTTCTGAGCAAGTTTTGCTTGCTCTATGGCAAGTTCCATGTATTGGTACTTAAACATTAGGTGCTTGGGTAAATATAATTTTCTTTTCTTGGCTTTTCTATTTTTTCTAGGTTATAGAATTCACTAAGGACTATTGTCCTTTTTACAAGGCTATCTATTTCTCGCTTTAAATATTTTTTTATTTCTTCTACCGATTTTAGTTCGTTTATAGCTACAACTACTTCTTCCATTATATCCTCTATAATTTGATCCTCCTCTAATTTATATATTATTTGTTCTACATGCCTATTCAATTCCTCGAAGGTCGCAGATCCATATGTAATGCTATCTTTACTATTTCTTAGTAACATTTTTACCTCTCTATTAGAATAGAGTTTATTAAGTTCTATTAAACTCTATTGTCAATAGTTGCCTTAATAAATGATGTAAAGAGAGGATGAGGAGAAAATGGTCTTGATTGAAATTCTGGATGAAATTGCACACCAATAAACCATGAGTGATTTTTTAGCTCCACTGCCTCTATGCATGTTTTATCTTCTGATATACCACTGCATATCATTCCATTCTCTTCTAAGTTATTTTTATAATCTAAATTAACTATATATCTGTGTCTGTGTCTTTCTGAAATAGTGACACTACTATACACATTTGCCATTTTTGAATTTGGATTTACATTACACTTGTATGTTCCAAGTCTCATGGTTCCACCAAGATCAACGTTCTTACCATCAGCGAGCTTGATGATTGGGTGTTTGCAAGTATAAAATTCTTCAGAGTGTACATCTTCAAGCTTAATAACGTTACGAGCAAATTCAATCACTGCAAGCTGCATACCAAGACATATTCCTAAAAAAGGAATGTTATTTACACGGGCATAGTTTATTGCTAATATTTTACCTTCTATTCCATTATCACCAAATCCTCCTGGAACAAGGACTGAATTAGAGCTTTGTAATTTTTCTCTGATAAACTTTGCATCTATAGATTTTCCATTCTCTTCTCTTGAGTTGACCCAATTTATCTTCACTCTAGCTTTATTACTAATTGCACCATGGTTTAATGCTTCAATCAGTGATTTATATGCGTCAGGAAATTCAGTATATTTTCCTACTATGGAAACGATAACTTCTTGTGTTGGATGTTTCATAGAGTGTACTATTTGGTCCCATTCAGGTAAGCTTGGTTTTGGCTTACTTAAGTGAAAGTGATCCAAAATTTGTGCCCCGAGCCCACATTGATTATACAAGGACGGTAACTCGTATATATGGTTTACATCAGGAGCAGGTATTACGTTAGATAAAGAAACATTGCAAAGATTGGCTATCTTTTCTTTTTGATTATCGGAAATTTCTTTTTCACTGCGACATAATATAATATCTGGTTGTAACCCCGCAGAGTTTAACTCTCGAACTGAATGCTGTGTCGGTTTTGTCTTTAATTCTTGTGCTGCAGTGAGATATGGTATTAAAGTTAAGTGAATAAGGATAACTTTTTGCTTTCCTAGTTTATAATTAACTTGGCGTATAGCTTCCAAAAACGGTTGGCTTTCAATATCACCTACGGTTCCGCCTATTTCGCATATTACAAAATCTAAATCTTCTGTACCATTAAAAATGAAAGATTTGATTAAATCTGTCACATGAGGAATGATTTGCACAGTTTTGCCTAGATAATCACCACACCTTTCCTTCTTTAATAATTTATTATATACTTTACCAGTTGTTATATTGTCGTCCTTGGTTGCTTTAATTTTAGTAAAACGCTCGTAATGTCCAAGGTCTAAATCAGTTTCAGCACCATCCTCAGTAACAAATACTTCCCCGTGCTGAGCTGGGCTCATTGTTCCAGGATCAATGTTGAGATATGGGTCAAGCTTTCTGATGCGAACATTGAATCCATGAGCTTGAAGAAGTGCTCCCACACTTGAAGCAACTAAACCCTTACCAAGTGATGAAACAACTCCACCTGTAACAAAGATAAACTTGGTTTCTTTCATTAATTTTCAAATGGAACAGAAGTTGATTGGCCTTCTTGCTTCTTTTCTGATATAATCTTCTCTGCAATTGATTTTTTATGTACATCTTTTGAACATAATCCTGATAGTAACAGTGTATTTATAATGAACAGCCCAGCAACTATAGAAGTTATTCTACTGAGTGGATTTTCAGAAGACTTTACCGGAATTATTGAATTCATTCCCTGTTGTGAATTACTAAAGCCACTTAATGAACTACTTCCAGGTGGCTGCAGGAGCACTAAAATTACCAATACAACAACTAATATTATTTGAAGTACACTAAGTACTGTTACTGACATTATGAATAGAGCTAAAAATAAAGATTTTAGGAGCATAAGGATCATAAGTCAAGAATATCTTTACCCGAGTAACTTGACTACTGGAACCCAAGTATGTATTAAACCTTATTTAAATTATGAGCTATCAAATTTTAAAATACAAAGATTATGAACCAAAAATGGATGAAAGTTCTTTTATCGCAGATGGTGTGCGTATCATAGGTAACGTTGAAATAGGAAGGAATGCGAGTATCTGGTTTAATTGTGTGATCAGAGGAGATGTTGGATCAATCAAAATAGGCGATGGAACGAATATTCAAGATGGCACTGTAATTCATGTAGATAGAAACCCAGGTGGTGATACGATTATTGGTAGTATGGTGACGGTAGGACATTTTTGCGTATTACACGCATGCACGGTGCATGATAAAGCATTTATTGGTATGGGCTCTATCATAATGGATCATGCGATTGTGGAGTCTGGAGCTATGGTAGCTGCTGGCTCACTGGTGACACATGGAAAAGTGATAAAAAGTGGTGAAGTATGGGCTGGCAGGCCAGCACAATTCTTCAAAAAAATGTCAGATGAGGAAATAAAACATATTACACAATCTGCACAAAATTATATCATGCTGATGAAAGAATATAAGGCTATATGCTAGGTTGAGAAATCTTCAGCTCTGATGCACATTCTACGTTAACTACTTCAAAAGCTTCTTCAACTATAGAATGCTTATCAATATAAGCTTCTTCAACTCTAGGAATATGCTGATTAATAAAACTACCTCTGACTAGAATATCCTTTATTGGCCAGTTTGTTTCTGTTGGAGTACCTGATAATTTAGCTGCAAATTTTATCGGTGCTGACGTTAGAAAAAGAGATATAGTATTATTTGAATTAAGATAGAAGTTTACATGATCTTTACAATCTTTTAGATTTATATCTCCCGGAAAATCTGGTATTTGAGATTGTATATTTGCTTTTATGAAGTTCATCCGACCGAATTTTTCAGTAAGTATCCCTACCTCTTTTGGAACTTCTAATGGGATGATAATATCATTGCTAATTCCATTTTCTTCTTGAGAAAAAAGTTCAGTGTATGCTCCTTTTTTACTGTGTTTCTCAAAATACTTAGGAAAATAAATATTGAGATATTCAGAGTGTAATTCTATTCGACTTTTCTGATCATTTTCTAAGATAAACGTATATTTATCACCATTTTGCTTAAGTTCGCATAACTTAAATTTACTAAGGTCAGAGTCTGGAAATGGCTTTTCAATTTCAAAAGCAAGTGTAAGAGTGTGCGTTGTGTGATCAAATTCATTTTTTTCTTGTAGACCATCTTGTAGACTATAGTACTTATTTTTTTCATACTCTTTTCCTTCTATGTTAGCACTCACTTCCTCTTCATCCAAATTTTCAATAGCATCAAAAAATTCTTCTTCATCCAGATCTCTTTCTTTTTCACCTGGCTCTTGTTCTTTCAGAGAATCATACCATACATCCTCTTCATTAACTTTCTCCTCTATTGTATTTTCTACACTTATTTTTCTTGTATGATCATTTCCATTGCTAGCAGTTGTTTGATGATGTGTATCGTTAGTTTGAAAAAAGCTCTTTACTTTTGATATTAAGCTAATCCATGAAAGTCTGACTTGATTAAGTAGCCATTTAAAACTCTTCATTGTTTTACCCCAACCTAATTACTAAAAATTGTAACAGAATAAATTAAATATGTCAATAAGATACACAAATTGTACTAACTGGGAATTAGTGGCAGCACTTAACATCTGTGTAAATTTTGACATAGGCGTTTTCTGCATTTTAACCAAATCAGTAAGGAGAACACCATTGATATTCTCCTTTTAGAAGCAACTTGAATAAAACTGATAAAGTTTGAATTAAAGTGTGATTAGGAAAGTGAGTGATGAGAACTCTTTATTTGGACTTCTTTTGATTCATCTATTTTAGTATTAGGTCTTAGTGCTTCATATGTAGCACCACCAGCTACGAGTGCAGATGCTGTAGCTATGCCAATTATTGCTAATATACTTAGTCTAGTTGTATGTTCAAGTATAGTACTTGCTACCAGCCCAACAGCAAGACCAACACCAATAACAGCAGTGTACAACATTCTAGGATTATTTGAATTAGGCATATAGCTCACTAACTCTCTGCAACACTTTTCTGATTCTTTCTTTATATCCTCGAGCTTATTTAGATCTTCTTCTTCTATTTTAGCATTTAATTCTAGTTTCTTACATAATTCTTGCATTTCTTTTACTTGTTTTTCTAATTTTTTTAAAAAATTTATTATTTTTGTTCCTTGTAATTTTATTATTGTTTCCTTAAGTAGTAACGTTGATATTGGCATTGCTATTTCTTCTATCTCTTTTTCTGTTTTCCTTTCCAATTCCACTACTTTTTCTATTCCTTCGTCTGATATTTCAGTGTCTTTTTTTAGTTCTATTTCAAATTTTCTTTTTTTCAACTCTGATTTTGCTTCTTCTAATGATTCTAATGCATTCCATAGCTTTTCACCAGAATTCTGACTCCGTTTTGGTGACATAGACTGACTGCCTTTGAACTTTTTTGGTGATATGGGCTGATTTTTACCATCTTTAAGCTTTTTTGAGTTTTCACCAGCACTTACTTTAGCCATAATAAACCTCGCATATTAAATAATGCTATTACATAATATCTTTAAAGCTCAAGGTCAAATAGTATCTTTACATAATATAAATCATAAACAGAAAATTTTAGTGTAAATTGCCATATTTACTTTGTGCTACGGTTTGAGATAGAATAACAACTTGCTTCAAATATGGAAAGGCAGTACAACTCTATAATCAAGTTACTGAACTCTCATTTACTCCTCTTTTTTTGTAAAACAATCTACAATTCATTAGAAGATCTTCAGATAGACGTTGATCATTGGTTGTGTTTTTACAATGAGACAAGACCTCATTCTAGTAAATATTGTTATGGCGATGTAGACTTTCCTGAATAGAAAACATATTAGAAAAATATTAGTAGCATTACATAAGAGACTGATATTAGTTTTCAATTTTTCTGTTAGTTAATTCTTGCTTGCTAGGTTAAGTTGTGTCTGGTAACCATAATGGCAAATCTTGTTAATTTGAGGCGTGGATTTTAGCCTCTCTCATCCTTACATTAGTTACATATTCTTTCGCAGAGGGCTAATGATAGCAATGAATTTATTAGTAAAATTCAGTAATTTATAACTGACAATTAGAGCTGTTAATTAGCAACTCACTTTAAATAAGTTACTCAACTGTGACAGATTTAGCTAAATTTCTCGGACAATCTACATCTAACCCTTTTTTTTCTGCAATAGAATAAGCAAGAAATTGCATAGCAACACTGTAGATAATTGGAGAAACAAAATTGTCAACTTCTGGAAGTTGCACCACATCTATGCAAATTCCCTTTAAGAGCGGTGCTCCTTGCTTATCACTAAAGGCAATTACTTTACCTTTTCTTGCAATAATCTCTTGTATATTGGATAGCGTTTTAAAGAATAAATTATCGTAAGGAATAATTGCGATAACAAGTACAGTAGAGTCTATCAAGGCGATAGAACCGTGCTTCATTTCTCCCGCTGCAATACCAATTGTGTTGATATATGAAAGCTCTTTTATCTTCAATGCACCTTCCATTGCAACTCCATATGAGCTTCCTCTCCCAATTATAATTATATTATTGTGCTCTAATATACTGCCTGATATATGTTGTATTTCCATCACATTCAAAACATGCTCTACATGTTCGGGAATGGAATTAATAGCACCGCTTAGTTCCTTTATCCTCTCTCTACCCAGTATACCTTTTATTTTTCCAAGCTCTACAGCAAAGCATGCTAAAATTGCAAGCTGCGTAGAAAAGGTTTTTGTCGAAGCAACACCAATCTCAGGTCCAGCAAGAGTATGCAATACAATATCTGAGGCTTTTTCTATGCTGCTATTAAATGTATTAATTATGCTAATGATCATTTGTTTCTGCAATCTCGCATAACGTAGTGCTTCCATAGTATCTGCAGTTTCACCAGATTGAGAAATGAATAAGCCAATACTACCTTCTTCGAGCTTGACGCTGCTATACCTAAATTCTGACGAGATTTCTAGATATACCCGAATTTGAGCAATACTTTCCAGCCAACACTTTGCTATTAGTCCAGCAAAATAGGATGAACCGCATCCAACTATAGTAATGTAACCTAGTTCAGAAAATAATTCTTTGTTGATTTCTTTATATTGTTTATAAAATTGATTTATTGTTTTGTTTAATGCATACGGTTGCTCAAAAATTTCTTTTAGCATAAAGCTAGGGTAACCATTTTTACTAATTAGAAAATTTCTTGGACTGCTATTTTCTGTTCTGCGTTTAACTTGTATACCATTATTATATATACTGAATTCGTTAGATTTTATTACTGCAATATCATTATCTTCTAAATGCAATATTTTTTCTACAAATGAATTCAAAGTATTAGTATCAGAAGCAGCAAACACTTTATTACAGTTATATCCTATTGCTAAAGGCAAATTTCTTTTTGCAACAAATAAAGTATCTGGATATTCTGCAAATAATAAAGCCAAAGCAAGTGAACCTTGTAAATTGTTTAGACACTGTAATATAGAATCAATTGGTGATAACCCTTCATCAAGATATGAAGTTAATATGTTTGGTATCACTTCTGTATCAGTATCGGTGTGGAAAGATACTCCCTTTTCCTCCAGATCCTTTTTTAATATATTGTAATTTTCAATTATGCCATTATGAGCAACAACAACATTATTTATATAAATGGGATGAGCATTTTTAAGATTTGGAGCTCCATGTGTAGCCCAACGAGTATGTGCTATACCAACTTTGCTACTAGATATCTTGCTCTCATGAACAACTTCACACAATCTTTCAACTTTACCTTCTGATTTTTTTACTTCTATCTTACCTCTATTATTTATAATTGCTATACCTGAAGAGTCATAACCTCTGTATTCCAATTTTTGCAACGCGGTTAGTAAAGTTGGTATTACTGAATCACCGCTACTTACTATACCTAATATTCCACACACTTCTTAAATTATGAAGCATTTTTGTCTTTTTTACTTTCCTCTAGTTTATTTTTCTTGCCATTCTTTTCAACTTTGCTTTTTTCAATAGATTTAGCTACTGGCTTTTGAATTTCTTTATTTAAGATTTCAGATATAGCAGACTTTAGGATTTTTATTTCAATTTTTGGTGCTATTTCTAGTATTAGTTGTGCATTTACTTCGTCAACTTTGTTTACTTCACCTATTATTCCACTAGAAGTAATAACCGTATCACCACGTTTTATTTGATCTATCATCCTTCTATGTTCTTTTAGTTTTTTGTGATTGGGACGAATAATGAGAAAATAAAATACTACAAATATTAAAATGAGTGGAATAAAGCTAGCAACAGATGCTGATACATTGTTAGTCGCATCTGCCGCAAAAACCTCAGAAATGAACATATTTAATCCTAATTATTAACGATAAAGTTAAATAGATTAAGCAGCAATTACAATATCATGTCAAGTCTCTGAAAGAAATTAATTCAAATTAATAAGAAAGTTAAGGAATTTTAAGGTGTTTCTGCTGTAATGGCGGGAGTGATGAGACTTGAACTCACGACCTCATGCGTGACAGGCATGCGCTCTAACCAACTGAGCTACACCCCCCATTGCTTTTTAACGTTTGCAATCTTAAAGCTAATCAACGTGTTGCTACTTGTCAATATTTTTTGTTTGCGCTTTTTTGTCTTTTTTATTACTATGTAAATAACTTAATTTCACACATGGCTTATGCAAGTAGTCCCGTTAGGGTTATGCCATGGAGGATAAACTATTTGGAGGAGTAAATATGACAAATTTGCCTAAAGTCACTATACGTGATTTAGCTGAATCTGGTGTGCATTTTGGCCATAAAGTTAGTCGCTGGAATGCGAAAATGGCCCCATATATATATGGTGTACATCAACAGAATCGTATACACATAATAGACTTACGAAAAACATTACCATTGTTAGAGGCGGCAATGAAAGCTTTATACGATGTTGCATCTCAAGATGGTCGCATTTTATTTGTTGGTACGAAATTTCAAGCTTTAGATATTGTTGCAAGTGAAGCGGTTCGTTGTGGTCAATATTATGTAAATGATCGATGGCTTGGTGGTATGCTTACTAATTGGAACACTGTTTCTTCTTCGATAAAAACTTTGATACAATATGAGAAAATATTAAATGATGAAGATAGTATCTTAACAAAAAAAGAATTAGGAAATATTGAAAAGAAAAGAAAAAAGCTTGATAAAGAATTGGGTGGCATTAGAGAAATGGGAGCAGTTCCTGATATTTTATTCATTATTGATACTAACAAAGAGCATATAGCGGTTAAAGAGGCTAAAAAACTGGGTATTCCTGTAGTTGGAGTACTTGATACCAATTCTGACCCAGATGATATTGCCTATCCTATATCAGGAAATGATGATTCAAGAAAATCAATAGAGCTCTACTGTAAATTAGCTGCTGATTCTATATTAGCTGGAATAGAGTCTAGTTTGACAAGGTCTAGAGTTAAGGATGATGAGCTTATTCAAGAAAAAGAAGGGGGTATTGTGCAAACTAAAAAGAAGCGTATGAAGGATGAAACAGAAAGGGAGGTAATAGTAAGTAAATGAAGATGGATTCAAGTAGTATAAGGGAATTACGCGATAGAACAGGGCTTGGCTTAAGCGATTGTAAGAAAGCGTTAGAAGAGTGTGATGGTGATATTAAGAAAGCCGTTGATAGGTTACGTACAATAGGATTTGCTAAAGCTGACAAAAAGTCTGATAGAGTAGCTTCAGATGGGCTTATTGCTATGTGCTTGGCTAAAAATTATGGTGTATTGGTTAAAGTCAATTGTGAAACTGATTTTGTTGCTAGAAATGAGAAGTTCATAGCATTAGTTTCAAATTTAGCATCAATTGCTTGTCAAGAACGTTGTACTAGTCTTGATGAGTTAAAAAATGCCAAATATGAAGATGTTGGTACAGTACAGGAAGCTATTATAAGTGGTACATCGGTTCTTGGTGAGAAGTTAGAGTTAAGCAATCTTTGCTACCTAGAGACTAAGGATGGGATTATTGCTGGCTATGTACATGGTGATATGCATGGCTTAGGTAAGATTGGTGCTTTAGTAGCATTGCAATCATCTGGTGATAAACAAGAGATTGGAAAGCAAATAGCTATGCATGTAGTTGCTATGAAACCTGAAGCTTTATCTATAGATGATTTAGATCAAGAAAAATTAAACAATGAGCGTTCTATAATTGAGGAGCAAGTAAAGAGCTTAAATAAACCTGAAGAGGTAGCGAAAAAAATAGTAGATGGACGAATGGCTAAATACTATGAAGAAGTTGTTCTACTAGAGCAGAAGTTTATAAAAGATGATAAAATGAAGATTGCTGATTTTATAGAATCAAGTGCTGTTAAATTAGCTAATTATAAGTTACTTACTTTGGATGGTGCAAATAAGTAACAAAACTTCAGAAGTAAAGTACCCCAGAGTGTTATTCAAAATCTCTGGGGAGGCTTTGATGGGATCAAAGCTATTTGGCCATGATATGGAAGTTATAGATAAACTATCCAAAGACATAGTTGAAGTTTGTAATCTTGGAGTTCAAGTTTGTATTGTTGTTGGTGGTGGGAATATTTTTCGTGGTGCATCAGCATCTTTAAGTGGCTGTGAAAGAGCAAGCAGTGATTATATTGGAATGCTTGGTACTGTCATTAATGCTTTAATTTTGCAAAATTTTTTAGAAAAAAGCTCTATAGTCTCTAGGGTGTTGTCTGCTATACCTATGACTACTATATGTGAACCTTATATAAGAAGGAAGGCTATTCATCATTTAGAGAAAGGTAGAGTAGTCATTTTTGCAGCAGGCACAGGTAACCCATTTTTTACTACGGATACAGCTGCAGCTTTACGTGCTGTTGAAATGAATTGTGATGTTATTTTAAAAGGTACTCAAGTAAGTGGTGTATATTCTGCCGATCCAAAAAAAAATGAGAATGCTGTGATGTATGATAGGCTTTCTTATACAGATCTGCTAACTCGTGATTTAAAAGTTATGGATGCATCAGCAATTTCACTTGCTCGTGAGAATTCTATCCCAATTGTAGTTTTTTCTTTAAAAAGAGAAAAAATGGTTGATATTATTAAGGGTCAAGGCACTTATACTATAGTTTCAGATTGTAAACATTAGGTAATTTATGTTAAACGAAATAAAAGCTAAAACAAAAGAAAGAATGCTAAAAACTATTCAGTCTTTTCACGATGATATGAAAGGTGTACGTACTGGTAGAGCTAACGCATCATTACTTGATGGTATAGTTGTAAATATCTATGGTGGACATCAAAAACTGAACCAAGTTGCAGGAGTTTCAGCTATAGATAACAAAACTCTATCAGTTAAAGTTTGGGATGCTACTGCTATCGGTGAAGTAAAAAATGCGATAATCAATGCTAACCTGAATTTAAATCCTGTTGTTGAAGGAAATACTATACGTATAGTTCTTCCAGACTTAACACAAGAAACTCGTGAAAAATTAGTGAAACTATTGCATCAATTTTCTGAAAATGCACGAGTTGCAATTAGAAATATACGCAGAGATGTTATGGAAGAAATAGAGGAAATGAAGAAAAATAAGGAAATCTCAGAAGATGATTTTCATGTTGCCAAAAAGGAAATACAAAACATTACTGATGATAATGTAAAAAAAGTCGATGATGACTTATCTATTAAAGAAAAGGATATATTGCATCATTAAGTTAATATGAAAGAATTTTTCAGTATTGAAAAACATAAGAGGATTCGATATAGATACAGTTGTATGAATGCTGTGATTCAGATCTCATCATTACGCACACATTTGATCGTTATACCTTTTGAAATCTAGAAAAAAAGCTTTTCAGTTTGATTTTTTATTACGATAATTAAGTTTACACTCTTGAGCGAAAACGATGCTGAAACGCCTTTTCCTTATTTTTGCATTTGTATTACTCATCCCACTGTCAAATGTTGATGCCAGAAGATATATCAGAATTGTTGGATCTTCAACTGTTTTTCCTTTTATCTCATTTATATCTGAAGAATTCAGCCGTATATTTTCCTTTAAAACTCCAGTTGTAGAATCGATAGGAAGTGGATCAGGGTTCAAAATGTTTTGTTCAGGAATAGGGGAAGGCACACCAGATATCACTACTTCATCTCGCCCTATGAAGGAAGTAGAGAGAGAATTATGTAAAAGAAATAAAGTGAATGAAGTAATAGAGATAATAATTGGCTATGATGGAATTGTTATTGCAAATTCAAATCAAAGCCATAGATTTGATTTTACAAAAAATGACCTGTTTGAAACTTTATCTTCATATTCTGAAGACAATGATAGATTAGTAAAGAATAACAAGAAATTTTGGTCTGATGTAAATCAAGCTCTACCAAAAACAGAAATTAAAATCTATGGCCCACATCAAAATACAGGTACACATGAAACTTTGATTAATTTTATTATGCTTGATCAATATTCATGTATGAACTCAAGGATTTTCAAAGAGAATTATCAAGACCAAGAAAAAAGAAAGAAAGCATGTAGTAATATCAGAGATGATGGAAGATATATAGAAGTTGGAATTAATGAAAACATAATAATACAAAAATTGAAGAGCAATAAAAATGCTTTAGGAATATTTAGCTTCAGCTTTTTAGCGAAAAACCAAGATGAGATTCAAGGAAGCACAATCGCAGGAATTGAGCCAACTTATAAAAATATATCATCGGGGGAGTATATGTTAGCAAGGCCTTTATATCTTTATATAAAGAAAGAACACTTAGATACTGTTGATGGATTAAGGGAATTCATTAGAGAAGTTGTAGACTCTATTAGTACTGAAGGTGGATATTTATCTAGGCTTGGCTTAATTCCACTTTCAAGCGAAAATATAAAAAAAGTCTTGGAAAAGGTTCGTGATATAATATGATGACTTTGATATTTTTTTATTCTGGATACTAGGTTAAAAATAGAACGTTTAAATTTCTTGTTTTTATTGTTATCATACTTAGATTTCCTAAGAACTTATTTACTACAAAATACAACAAGTTCTATTTATTTGAGAAAGTTGTGCGTCTTGTAGAACAGATTTTGTTGTAGGTTTCTCTGTAGCTATTTCAAGGTTTTCTTCTATGGTTTTTTGTTCTCTGTAATCTTTAACTTCTTGAATGAAATCTTCAAGCCACTTCTCACTACCTATCTTGGCATGTCGTTGTTGCTCACCTTTAAGAAGTTTTATTACAGCTGCATCTTGATTTTCAGGCACTCTTTGATATTTAAGCCACAAGTCACGAATATCAGGAGGAGCTTTTTTCAAATGAGCTTCAAAGGTTGCTTTTGTGTCTTTTGTACTTTCTTCTTGTTGATCTTGATGAAATTTAAACCAGAAATTGCGAATATCAGGAGAAGCTTTATCCCAAAGAAGTTTAGTAATTTCTTTTATATTTCTCAGATCTTCTTGTTTCAATCTTTTACCATCACCTATATATCGTTTATTAAGACCAACTTGCAGAGGATAAAGTAAAAGGGTAGTTTTGCTCTGTGAATGTATAGGTCTATTTAAAATCATTGCTAGATTTGTATCACAATCTTCTAATACTGCTTTAACTTTTTTAACATCTAAATAATCTATTGCTTGACGTAATTTGTGGTGAAGATCACTTGTTCTCTTTAAGTTTTTCACTTTTTGCATATGCGAATCATCATTTCCTTTCGCTTCTTGCATAGCTATATCACACGAAATACTCTCAATTTTTTGCTCCATTTTCTGTATACATTGATTAATTTCCTTTTGATTTTTTTTGAATATAATCAACTGTGAAGTGGTACAAGGGTTAGGTAGATCGTCTTTAAACTCTTTTTGTATATTACTAGGTAATTCGCTTTTCAAAACTTCTTGTATATCGCTATCGTAATTATTTTTTATATTCTCAAAGTTGCCTTGTATAGCTTCACTAATTAATGAATCTCGAATGTTTTTTTGTCTGTCAGTTAATAACATACCTTACCTCTATCTCTTATGGCAAATTTAGCGCTATAATTATACGTATTTATAATCAAGTCAAGAGAAAAAATTAGCAAAGCGGTTGAAGTTTTAATAACATATAGCTTTCACAGTACTGTCTATGGAAAGTCTGCAAGTTTTACGTTCAATTGCGTTTATTGTGGGAATTTTTCTATTGTTGTTTGGCGTAGCAATGCTTATTCCTGCTATTACTAATAATTATCTAGGTTACGAATGGAAAAATTTTCTGGTTGGATTTATAGTTACCTGCACATTTAGTGCGATTTTTATTTTACTGGGTAAACTAAATAGGGTACATGGAATGCCGGCAATTTTTGCGATTACCAGTTGTACCTGGATTGCATTATCTCTATTTGCAGCTATTCCATTTTATCTTGATAGTTTAAGCTACATTGATGCACTGTTTGAAGCAGTATCTGGGATTACAACCACAGGAGCAACTGTTCTAAGTTACATCGAGCAACAATCTCCGGGGATACTACTGTGGAGAGCAATGCTGCACGGTATAGGTGGTTTTGGAGTAATTACAGTAGGAATTGCAATTTTTCCCATATTTAAGGTTTTGAGCTTAAATAATTTACTCTATTCTGAGTACTCAGATGCTCTTAAAAGAAAGTTACCACATACGCGAAGCGTAGTAATACATATTGCAGAAATATATTACTGCCTAATTTTATTGTGCATATTTTCCTACTATCTAGCTGGCATGCCATTATTTGACGCAGTATGTCACGGAATGTCCGCTGTATCAACTGGTGGATTTGCTAACTATAACGATTCTATAGGCTACTACAATAACCCTATATTGGAGGTCATAACAATTATCTTTATGATTTTAGGCTCTTTACCTTTTCTGAGCTATTTAAAAATTATAAGACGATTAGATGTTTGTTATGATGAACAGGTCTCTTACTTTATTAAGATAGTTGTTATCTCATCTTTGCTTGCTTGTTTTTGGTTATATAAAAATTTTGACTTAGGAGTATTTTTATCATTTAGGTACAGCACATTCACCATTACCTCCTTTATCACATCAACTGGCTATGTAATGTGCAACTACTTGAATTGGAGCTTTATTTCAGTCTTAGCTTTCTTTTTAGCCTTTATTGGTGGATGTGGTGGTTCTGCTAGTGGTGGAATCAAAATCTTCCGTTTAGTCATTTTTCTAAAATCTATAAGGAATTACTTTAGCTCTTTATTAAATCCAAGTGAAAGCGATAGAGTAAAACTCAATGGTAAAATACTGGAAAATGATGAAGTCCAATCTGTCTTTACGTTTTTTGCAATTTACATGTTAACGTTCGCTATATCATCAATAGTGATGTCTTGCTTGAGCAATGCGGACTTTATAACTAGCATCAGCTCTGTTTCTGCAATGCTTACAAATTCTGGCCCAGGATTTAGTAACCTAATAGGTCCTTCAGGTAATTATTCCTCTTTTAGTGGTGGAGTAAAGCTATTTCTATCGTTTTTGATGCTGCTTGGCAGGCTTGAAATATTGCCAATTTATTTTTGTATAGGTAGTTTATACTGGAAACTTTGCCATTCCAGAGTGTAACGCTAATTCAGGTTTACATTTAAATTCTATTACATATTATTATAAGTATTACAAAACTTTAAAGGACAATTATGGCAGTTATGCCAGATAAATGGATAAGGGAAAAGGCTGAAAACTCTAGAATGATAGAACCTTTTGTGAATCATAAAAGCAGTAAGGGTGTTGTATCTTTCGGATTATCGTCTTATGGATATGATGCGAGAGTAGATAATAAGTTTAAGGTTTTTACTAATGTTAATTCAGCTATTGTAGACCCCAAGAATTTTTCTGAGAATAGTTTCATAGATAAGGAAACAGATGTATGTATAATTCCACCAAATAGTTTTGTGCTTGCCAGCACAGTGGAGTATTTTCGTATACCAAGGAATGTACTAGTAATTTGTGTTGGCAAATCAACTTATGCAAGATGTGGTATCATAGTGAACGTCACACCTTTAGAACCTGGATGGGAAGGTCACGTCACACTTGAATTCTCTAACACTACTCCACTTCCTGCAAAAATTTACGCTAATGAAGGAGCATGCCAATTTGTGTTTTTAAGCGGCGAAAGTGAGTGTGAGAAGTCATATGATGATATGAAAGGAAAATATATGAATCAACATGGTATCACTTTGCCGTTAGTTAAGTGATTACTTTATAAAGCAAGATATTGTTGGTTTATATTGAAGATTACCAAAATGCTCTTTTATTAGTTCATCACATCTTTTATCGCCTAAAACTGCACGTGCAGAGTGATTTTTAAATGATTCTATAAAGCTAATAAAGAAATTTGTAGAAGGATTACTTAAAGCTTCTGCAACTTCTTTTTTTTCTTTATCATTGGAAAGCCGATTAAATAATTCTTCACCTTTTTTTTGTAGATCATTTTCAAACTCTTGTTTTACAGTAGCCTTATCCGCTCTTTGCAAGAAGAAAAATTCTTCAAAAGTGTACAAGGAAGAGACAATACTGTTAAAGGTACCAGTAAAACATGCACTGCCAACAAGTACTCCATATTCTGTTTGCGATTCTACTAAATGTTTAACCAGTTGATATTTTCTCTGTGATATGCGGGTATTAATATCTATATTATCATCAGCACTTTTTTTATTTTCATCTTTACAAGCTTTCCAAACCAAATTTAAAACTTGCTTCAATGTTAATCCGCTTCCACTATGTGTATCAGGGTTGTTTTTTATACGCTCCAAGCACTTAAGTGCATGTTTTTTCTCATCTTCTGTGAGTTGATCTTTATCCACAGCTTTTTGTGTACCATTTGCTATACACTCTAACTGATCAATAAATCCTTTTATTTCCTCTATAAACTTATCATCAACATCAGGCTCGCCATAGTTTTCTTTTAGCTTTTGAACGTTAATATTAATTGCATCATTTACATTAGTATCATGCGTTGTTTGTGGGACACGCACTGCCTCCATAAATGCTTCAGTTCTTTGCTCTAACCATTCTGGTAATTTGCCTCCTGCAAGAAGATATAGCTTACCCAATGCTTGAGCAACTAGAATTAACGCTATGACAAAAACAATAAATGCTATGAGTAATACTACAGCTAAACCAATGACTAGCCATCTCACAGGGGCTAGTAAAATATCTCTTGCCTTTTTAAATTTCGACATTCTTTGTATGTTACCTGGTGTATTTACTGCTACTGGCATAATTAATTTTAAATACTCTTACTACCATTAATATACTATATTTCTCTTATTTTGTCAACTCACATTTCTACTTCTCTACTTTTTCTCGGTAAGGTCAGTAATCGATAACAACAAATAGTCCTAATTTTAATTTGTTTTAAGTTTAAAGTCTTTCGTTAGGTTTGCAGAATACATTTCCTTATTATCTTGGTTATAGAAAGTAAATTTGTGATCGTCTAAACCTAATATTGCAAAGCCAAAGCCGAAAAAGTTTCTAACTTCGTGTGCTAAGTAATTTCTACTATTTGGATAGTTAAATTCTACGTTTTGATAAACAGGTTCTTGATCTTGAGCGTGTAATAATGCACCGCCGTTTCCAACTATAATCTGATCTGGAACATTATCCATTAATAAAATCTGGGCTATATGAATGTGGCCAGAAACTATGGTAGTAACATTGCTTGGAAATTTATCTCCAAAAGCTTCAATTTGTGTAAGATTACCATGGCTTTTTAATGTCAAAAATTCTTTTTTTGGAGATCTCCAAAGTGGTTTATGAGTCAAAAACCACGTGGGCTTATCTTGTATCAATTTATCAAACTGCCTCTCAAAAGCATCAACTGTGCTTTGGGTTGTAAAAATTTCCTCACCGGATGAAGAGTCGAAGATAAAAAACTTCATCGGCCCAGCATCTAAGAACCAACTGGAAATAAGATCTTCACATTTTTGAGGGGAAAAGGGGTATGAATCTAAATATCTGAACCATCCTTCATAAGCTCTATTACAACTCTCATGATTTCCACGAACAAAAAGAAGAGGAGATTGTGTTAAAATATCTTTTGCAGGCTCAAACCAATCAGCGTACCAAGCTTCTTTGCTATATCCATAAATATCGCCGCACTTTTTTGTGTTTCTACATTTTGTTTGTCTATAATGATAATCACCAACATGGATAATTAAATCTGGTTTATGAAAAGCGATTGAATCTAAATTTTTTTTCAAAGGCCAGCTATCTACAGAATTACATTCTTGCTGAAATAACATATTTATTCTACATCCTGTATCGCCAATGAAGGCAATTTTGCTGATCTTTTCCGCTAATACGGGAACTTTTATATTGTCAATACTAATGTTTTGAGCATTTGTTTCTACTATCAGTTCACAAACTGTTTCGGTATTGTTAATTGAGCTGCGACTTAGCATTTCTACTTCCTTATTATCGACGTAAGCAATGGGACACATGTTATTGTCTATAATCGCACGTATGCTTAATTTATTTTCTGGAATGATTTGAGACCATGTGTACAATATTTGTGCATGAGTGGAGTGAAAGCTAATTGTAAGAGATAGAATTAAAAAAATGAAGATATTAGCTACTTTCATTTGTATAAAGACCTAAATTAAGAATTAGTATTAAGATTATCTTAAATGATTAAAGTTTGTAACCATAAAATTCATAGCTAAATTATACAGGCATTTCCTAAATTATCCTAGTATCAGATTGACACTTTAGATGAAAAACCCTAAAATGATTAAGTAATTTAAAGTAATTATATAGAAACTAGAATAAAGTGCGGTCGTGGTGGAATTGGTAGACACGCAGCGTTGAGGTCGCTGTGGCTCACAAAGCCTTGGAAGTTCAAGTCTTCTCGACCGCACCAAGTTGTTTGGTGTAGGTGAAATGTTTATAGGAAATCAAAGTAGAAATAAAGTAGAAAGGGCCATCAGTGAAGTCAGGCGTGGTCTTCCAATTTTAATATATGATGATGAAAATAACTATCTATTGCTTGCTGCTGCTGAAACTTTAGAAAAAAATTTATTTAGTCAATATAAGCTTATATCAGGTAATGTGTATGTTACTTTGACTGCAAGTAAGGTAAAATACATATGTCAGAGTAAAGAACATAGTAGCAAACGTCTGTTGATAAGCAATTTTGATGAACTGCTCCATTTAATAAACTGTTCAAAGGAAGGTAGCATAAAAGAGTTGCAATGCTCAAAGACAATAGATGCGTATGCTGTTGCCTTGCTTAAGTTCTCAGAATTATTGCCATACGCGTTAGTGGCTGATATGACTTTTGAGAATAAACATGAAATGCGAAATTGGTGTGAAGAAAATGACATTATTGCACTAAATACGTTACTTGTGAATGATTTTCAACAAAATCATAGTGTGTATGAAGTGTGCAAAACATCATTATTTTTAAAACAGACTCAAGAAGTAGATATCATATCTTATAGAACCAAAAGTGGCGGAAGAGAACATTATGCAATTATCATTGGCAATCCAGATGAAGATAATGAGCCATTAGTGAGAATTCATTCTTCATGCTATACAGGAGACTTATTAGACAGCTTATCATGTGATTGCAGAAGCCAGTTACATCAAGCGATTCAAATAATGACCGACTTTGGGAATGGCATTATATTATACTTGATGCAAGATGGGAGAGGCATTGGTTTAACTAATAAGTTAAGAGCATACAGTATGCAAAGAAAATATAATCTTGATACTGTTGATGCAAATAGAGTATTGGGTTTTGAAGATGATGAAAGGAGCTTTGCTGTTGCAGCTAAAATACTTAAGAAATTGAACATTAACAAAATACAATTACTTACAAACAATGGTAGAAAGTTATCAGAGTTGAAAAATAACGGTATAGAAGTTACAAAGTGTATACCACTTATTATGGAACGCAATGAATATAATGATTCATATATGGAAACAAAATTTGGCAAGTTAGGCCATGGATTAAGGGTTTATTAGCTTTTTTGTTATAACTACTTTGTTAGCTTGCTATGTTAATTAATATAAGTTAAGATTTTTAAGAATATTGAGATGCTGAAATTTTTAAAACAAGAAAAAAGTAATGAGTCATTGGATAAGGATATAAATTGGAATTCAAGTCGCTATAGCACAGTTGTTGCTCAGAGAAATACTTTACTTTTATTTACATTAATATTACTAGTTGCAATTTCTATAAGCATATTAGCTATATTTAAAATTAGCACAAGTAGCACTATTGAGCCATTCGTTATAGAAATTGACAAAAAGTCAGGCATAGTGCAATTGGTTGATCCTGTTACAGTAAAACAATATTCTGCAAATGAAACGCTGAACGATTATTTTATTTCAGAGTATATAAAAGCAAGGGAGGTTTTTGACCCATATAATTATAATTATAATTATTATACAAAAGTAAGGTTGTTTTCTTCGCCTAGTGTATATAGTGAATTTAGCAACTATATAAAATCGCAGAATATGAATGACCTTTTTAATTTATATTCAGATGCTAAAGGTGAGTTGAAAATTCGTTCAATTCAAAAATTAGGTAATGATGCTCTTCAAGTGAGATTTTCTATAGAATTTACACGAAAAGATGGAAATTCCTCAAGGAAAAATAAGATAGTTGTGATGTCGTATAAATATGCATCGCTTGAAATGAATGATCAGCAAAGATATATTAACCCGTTAGGGTTTCAAGTTATTTCATATAGAGTAGATGATGAATATGTGTAGGATATTGTTAGTTTTAGCTTTACTAATAAGTGGCAACTTAAATGCATCTATTAATAATAAACCTATTTCTGTAGATAGTAGAATAAAGACTTTTGTATATAGCCCTAATGAGGTGTTTACAGTAATTTTTAGTCAAGGTTACTATTCTTATATTGAGTTTGCAGAAGGGGAAAAAGTCAAAAATATTGCTGTTGGTGATGCATCAAGTTGGAAAATTAATCCTTATGATAATAAACTGCTTGTCATGCCATTTGAAGTCAGTAGTCGCACTAACATGATTATTACGACAACTAAAAAGAGAAATTACATTTTTGATCTAATTTCAAGACCAAATTACGATAAATACCCAGATACTGATGCTAAAAAAGTGGATCATGATTATTCCGTTGAAAAGGATATATCTTACGTAATACGTTTTTATTATCCTCAAGAAGAAGATGAATTTGATGTTGATTTAGATGAGGTTTCTTTACCTACTCAAATGCAATACATTACAGAAAAGCCAGAAAAAATAATACAAGAAAATAATACGAGGTACAACTATACATATATTGATGAAGGTGGTAACATAGATATAGTTCCAATTGAGTTATTCGATGATGGTTATTTAACCTATTTAAAGTTTAGAAATAGTAATAAAATTCCTCAGATTTTTATAGAAGGCGAATCCTGTAAAAGGCTGTTATTTGATGATTATGTTGTAATAAAAGGAGTACATAAAAAGCTATTAATGCGTTATGAAGGTAGTGAAGTTGAAGTTATAAATAGGTCACTTTAGTTCTGGTACATATAATATGAGTAAAGAAAGGCATAATAGTGTAGAAGATGAATCAGAGATAGAAAGCAAGGTAGTAACAGTTGGCTCTAATCAAGGTTATAAGGCATTGATGATAGTTATGGTAGCGCTCTTAGTTGGTGGAGTGTACTATCTTTATTTTAGTCCTTCTAATAAAGAGGGTCCAGAGATTGTTAAAAAAGAGGAAACAAAGCAAAACATTCAAGAATTGAAAGGAAAGTTAGAACAAGTTCCAGATAATGTAGTAGTTTCCGAGAGGATAGCAACTGATCTCTTGCCACCCTTACCTCCTCTTCCTATCCCACAAGTCATACCAGAAGTAAAACAAATCAAAAAAGAGGAAGTGACAAAAAAAGAAGAGCAACTAAAAGAAATTCCCTTGTCAAATATACCTGTTTTACCAAAGCAAAATTTTCCTTCTGGTAATGTTATTAGCAATTTGCCTACTTCATTTCCTACAATAGGGGGTGGCGGTTATCCTAGAGACAGACGTAGTGCACAAATGTTAGCAATTTCAGGTAGTAGTGGGGAAGGTAAAGCTACAGATGCTGTTTTATCCAATACCTCAGCACAGTCGAGCAAAGCTACCAAAGCTGGAAAGCTTGGTTTAATGATTATTCAAGGTAAAGTTATTGACGCTATTCTTGAAACTGCAATAAGTTCTGACTTAAAAGGAATGCTCCGTGCTGTTGTTAGTAGAGACGTTTATGCAGAAACTGGTGATACAATTTTAATACCAAAAGGTTCAAGGTTAATAGGTGGTTATTCATTCGACTCAAATGTTGCAAAAGCCCGCGTGAACATAAATTGGAATAGGATCATTCTTCCTCATGGTATAGATGTTGCTATTGCATCATCTGGTACCGATGAGCTTGGAAGGGCAGGGATAGCTGGAATAGTTGATAATAAAATAGCAAGTGCATTATTCTCTTCAGTGGCACTTGCTGGTGTTTCGATTGGTTCAGCTGTTGTAGGACAAAAAGCCTCTAATCTTATCGATGCGCTAACTGCCATGGATGCAGTGAAGTCTATTACTGCAACTGAAATAGATATTTCTTCTCTCAAAGGGGCTATTGTTGAGGGATTGGAGGATTCTATAAAAACTGAAGTTGGGAAGGTAGGAGACGAAAAATGGAAATTGGGTATTAGGGCTATTGAAAAAATTCGAAATGCTAAAAGTGATCAGGATTTGCTGAGAATAATAAAGGAAGAAATAGTAAGTGTGATAAAAAGTTCTGGAGCTAGTGGAGTTGATACAATTACTAGTGACAATATCGGTATAACTTTAGACGATGTACGTCAACTGTTGAGGCAAACTCAGAAAAGAAGCAAATCTGTTTATGATGAAGCAATTGGGAAGTCAATCAATGATTTTTCCAAAGACATGCGAGATATAGTTGATAGGAGTGTAGATAAAAAGCCAACTATTTATGTTAATCAAGGAACTGCATTGAAAGTATTTGTTAACCAAGATATAGTATTTCCTCCACAGTCAATATTAAATAACTGAAATGAACTATGCTGCACTTGATACATACTTGGAGCCATTACAAGGGATATTTCAAGAGGAAGGTGTAAATGAAATATCAATAAATAAACCGAAGGAAGTATGGATTGAAAATCGCGGTGAAATAAGATGCGAAAAGTTAGAAATATTTGATCTTAATCATTTAAAATCTCTTAGCAGGTTGATTGCTCAAGCTACAGAACAAAAACTGAGCGAAGAGACACCGCTGCTTTCAGCTACATTACCAAATGGTTATCGTATACAGATAGTGTTTCCTCCAGCATGTGAGCCTGATAAAGTAGTCATTTCAATTCGTAAACCTTCTTCTATGCAATTGGCATTGGATGATTATGAAAAAATGGGGGCTTTTTCTAACACTGTTATAGGAGTGACCGATAATCCAGTAGATCGTCACCTAGATTTGCTACTGAAACAAAAAAAAATAAAAGAGTTTTTAGAATATGCTGTAATAAGTAAGAAAAATATCATAATTAGTGGTGGAACTTCCACTGGTAAAACCACTTTTACTAATGCTACTTTGCGTGCTATTCCATCTGAAGAAAGAATTATTACTGTTGAAGATGCAAGAGAGATAGTTTTGAATGATCATCCCAATAAAGTCCATTTAATTGCTTCTAAAGGAGGGCAAGGCAGGGCAAAAGTGACCACTCAAGATTTGATAGAGGCATGTTTACGTTTAAGACCAGATAGAATAATAGTTGGTGAGCTGCGTGGAGCAGAAGCTTTTAGTTTTCTTAGAGCAATAAACACTGGCCACCCAGGGTCAATATCAACTCTTCATGCGGATAGTCCGGCAATGGCTCTTGAGCAAATAAAACTTATGGTTATGCAAGCAAATCTTGGAATTCCCCCAGATCAGATCATACCATACATTAGAAATGTAATTGATATTGTTATTCAGCTAAAAAGAACCAGTGGAGGCAAAAGAAGCATTTCTGAGATATTATTTACTAGATCTTCAAATGAAAATACTTAAATTTATACGTAAGTTAAGAAAAAGTAGTTTATGAGTAATGGAAATCACCTACGCAATATTCTCATAGGAGGTGTAGTATCTTTTAGCATATTTGAATTTTGCTTCTATTTGTCTGGTATATTATTCTACCTGTTTGTTGACGGTCCAGATGGTGTAGATTTTAGAGCAATTAATCCTAGCTTGACACCTTTTCCTCAAGCTCTCTGGCCGACAATTTTTGATCATATACAATATTGTTGGCATCATCCAGAGCTATATAGCTTTGAGCTCAAAATTAAATTAGTTGTATCTTCTCTACTGCCTCAAATTGTTTTGATGATTATTTTGTGGAATGTGAGAGAAAGACTAATTGAGTGGCGGCCATTTAAAAAGAAAGAATCACTTCATGGAGATTCACAGTGGGCATCAGAGAAAGACATACGAAAAGCGGGATTAAGAAGCAAAAAAGGTCTATTGCTTGGTAAAGATAAGAGAGGATATTTTATTGCTGATGGGTTTCAGCATGCATTGCTCTTTGCACCTACAGGCTCTGGTAAAGGTGTTGGTTTTGTAATTCCTAATTTGTTATTTTGGAATGATTCGGTAATTGTGCATGATATAAAATTAGAAAACTATGAAATAACAAGTGGTTGGCGAGAGCGACAAGGACAAAAAGTATATGTATGGAACCCAGCGCAGCCAGATGGGGTAAGCCATTGTTATAATCCACTGGAATGGATTAGTGAAAAACCTGGACAGATGGTTGACGATGTGCAAAAAATAGCTAACCTAATCATGCCTGAACAAGATTTTTGGCAAAACGAAGCAAGAAGCTTATTTGTTGGGGTGGTACTATATTTACTTGCTGCACCAGAGAAAGTTAAATCTTTTGGTGAGGTTGTGCGTACGATGCGTAGCGATGACGTAGTTTACAATCTTGCTGTAGTTTTGGACACAATGGGTAAAATAATACATCCGGTAGCGTATATGAACATTGCAGCTTTTTTGCAAAAGGCTGACAAAGAAAGATCAGGTGTTGTGTCAACTATGAACTCGTCGCTTGAATTGTGGGCAAACCCATTGATCGATACTGCAACTGCATCAAGTGATTTTAATATTTTGGATTTTAAAAAGAAGAAAACTACAGTTTATGTTGGTTTAACTCCTGATAACTTAACTAGGCTCAGGCCTTTAATGCAGGTTTTTTACCAACAGGCAACTGAGTTTTTATGTAGAAAATTGCCATCGGATGACGAGCCTTACGGCGTATTATTTTTAATGGATGAGTTTCCAACACTTGGAAAAATGGAGCAATTTCAAACGGGCATCGCATACTTTCGTGGCTATCGAGTAAGGTTATTTTTAATTGTTCAAGATACTGAACAGCTTAAAGGAATATATGAAGAAGCAGGAATGAACTCCTTTTTATCAAACTCAACCTATAGAATAACTTTTGCAGCCAATAATATTGAAACGGCTAATTTGATATCTCAGCTTATAGGAAACAAAACTGTACAACAAGAATCATTAAACAAACCTAAATTTTTAGACTTGAATCCTGCATCAAGATCATTGCATATCTCTGAAACACAGAGAGCATTGCTCTTACCTCAAGAAATTATTATGCTGCCACGTGATGATCAGATAATTTTGATAGAATCGACTTATCCAATTAAGTCAAAGAAAATTTTGTACTATAGTGATAGCACATTCACAAGAAGGCTGATTAAACCAACACGTGTGCCTACACAAGAGCCATATGATCCAAACAAGGTCTTTTCTGCTGCTAACAAAGATAAGATTAGTAATGAAGAAGAGAGTAATGCTATTGAAGCTGCTGATTATCCTGTTGAAGCTAAAACTGAAGATGCAATATACGATGAGCCAGAGATTGAAGATGGATTTGAAGACGAGGATATTGATGATAAGTTTGAAGGTGGTGATGGGTTTGATGATGAGGAAGACGATGATGGGTTTGATGATGAAGACAGTAAGGATGAATTTGACGATGATGAATTTGAAGATGAGGACAAACTAGACGGCAATAAAATCGAGGATAGAGGTTAATTTTACCTATTTTTTAGCTTAGAAAATAATTAGTTTTTTCATATTAAATCATTTTTAATTAATTAGTACTAGATTAGCTATTTTAACTAGAGGAATAGTCATGATGAGTAAAAAAACATTAGCAGTTACAGCACTTGCTTTATTGTTGTCACAACAATCTTTTGCAAGTGAAACAGAAGGATTTTACTTTGGTGGTGGATATTACGGTCAATATTTGAACTTGGGTAAGTTGAAAGCAAAAATTGGAGGCAAAGATGCTAAAGATGATAACCGTGTATCTATAAATGACATAGACGCTCAGAGAACAGAAGGTCAGTTAATAAGTAAGTATAAAGGAGATTATAACCCACCTTTTGCTGCAAATGTAACGTTTGGTTACACAGGAGAACTAGGCAATAATAGCTATAGAGCTGAATTGGAAGGGATGTACTCTTCTGTAAAAGTAGATAATATTGGTTTATCAAGTAATCAAGTAACTGTTTCGTATCTAAAAGACGTTAGTGAGAGTGCTAATAAAAAAACTTATATGTATAAAACTGTAATTAATCATGACCAAGTAGAAAACGCATCTGTAATGGCAAATGTTTATCATTATTGGAAAAGTGATAGTTTATCTTTTTCTCCTTATGTTGGGGTTGGAGTCGGTGCAACAAGAATGACAATGTTTGAAAAATCGTCAATAAGACCTGCAGGTCAATTGAAAGCTGGCTTTGATTATCGTATAAACGAAGATGTAAATATGCACATCGGATATAGAGGTTTTGGTGTTCTTGGTAGTAATGTTGATTTTGAAGCAGAGGTGTTAGGAGAAATGAAAGCAAAGCAACCGGTAAACCCAGATGGAAAAAAGATATTAGAATTGAATAAAAGTCAAAAACCATCGGACCAGAAGTTACACAAAGAAAGTATCAGTATAGGCAATCAAGTGTTTCACACACACGGTATAGAAGCTGGTCTTACTTTTCATTTTGCAAGCAAAGCTTAACTCTGATAGAGACTATTTTCCTGGTAGCACGTCTGCGTCACACGACTGTAGCTGCTAACCAGGTGACAACTTTCTCGTTATCTGAATATTTTCTTTCTTGTAATTCAGGCTCTTTTTTTCTCAGTTCCAGCGTGTAGCGCTGGAACAACAATAAAAAGCATATGGTTATGCAAGAAGTCTACTTTTTATTCTTAATTAACTCTAAAGCCTTCTTCAGATCTATACTTTCAATATCTGCATTCTTGCCCAACGCAACGTTTGTTTTACCGCATTTTATATAGAATCCGTACCTACCGTTGCAGATAAAAACTTCTTTTCCCTTTTCATTAAAACCAAGAGATTTTAGCTCTTTGCGTGGGCTGCTCTCAATAATTTGTATAGCTTCGTTTAATTGTGTGTCTAATACCTCCTTAGAGCTTTTTTTAAGAGAAAAGTATCGACCATCATAGAGAATATAGTACCCAAATCGTCCAAGACCTATTTTTACTTCTTTTCCAGTTTCAGGGTGCTCTCCGATTATTTTCGGCAGGGAAAGTAATCGAGTGGCGGTATTTAGATCAATATCATTAACATTTATATCTTTTGGTACAGAAATCTTTTTTTTCTTTTCTGACTCACTATTAAACTCCAGATAAAGTCCAAAAGGACCTTTTTTGATCATTACCTCTTGGCCTGTCATATCATCTATACCCAAACTTTTTGGATATTCTGAATTGTCATTACTGCCCGTAATTTCTTTTGTATGATTGCATGCAGGATAGTTAGAACATCCAAGAAACACACCGGCTTTTCCAAAATTTAATTTCAATATACCACCAGAGCAATTAGGACATTTTTTACCTATTTCTTCCTTTCCTTCCTCTGAGCAAAACCAATTGACTACCAAATCATGAATACCACTAAAAATCTCATCATGTGTCATTTGCTTAACAGAATTTACATGATTAAAAAATGGCACCCAAAAATAGCCTAGTTCTTTTTTCCAATCTGCATGTCCATTTGAGATTGAATCAAGCCTTTCTTCCATTTGTGCTGTAAAGTCATACTCTACACAACGCTGAAAAAAAGTTTCCAAAAATATAGTCACGATCTTACCGCGGCTGCTTGGAATAAATCTTTTGTTATCCAATGAAACATATTCACGATCTTGTAATACCGAAATAATTGTTGCATAAGTTGATGGGCGACCTATACCGACTTCTTCCATTTTTTTTACTATACTCGCTTCACTATAACGAGGTGGCGGTTGAGTAAAATGCTGTTTCGGATCAACAGAAATCAACTTGCACGCTTCCTCTTCCTTCATGGCAGGTAGCAGGCCTTCATTTTCGGCTTCTATGTTATCTTGATAAACTTTATAAAAACCATCAAAGAATATACTTGATCCACTTGCTCGCAGAATCACTTTCTGGTCAATAGAACTAATTTCAACTACCACTTGATCAAGAATCGCCGATTCCATTTGACTTGCGATGGTTCTTTTCCAGATTAAATCGTATAATTTAAATTGCTCTGGCGTTAAGTAATCCTTAATACTACCCGGTGTTCTATTAATATCAGTTGGCCGGATTGCTTCATGTGCTTCTTGAGCATTTTTGACCTTTTTTACATATTTACGAGGAGACTGCGGTAAATATTTATCACCATATAATGACTTAATTGATCCCCTGATTGAGTTTATAGCCTCATCTGCAATATGAAACCCATCTGTACGCATGTAAGTTATCAACCCTACGGTTTCACCACCAATATTGATACCTTCATATAAATTTTGCGCTACTCGCATAACATTTTTCACATTAAAATACAGTTTATTCACTGCATCTTGCTGAAGACTTGAGGTGATAAATGGAGGAAGCGGGTTTCTCTTAACTTGCTTGCGTTCTACTGTGCTTACAGCATACTGCCTTGACTCGATCTCCCTGACTAAGTTCTTTGCCTCTTCTTCATTCTTAATATCAAATTTTTCTAGCTTTTTATTGTCATAGTGGCTTAGCATAGCAAAAAAAGCCTCATCTTTGCTATTTTGCATTTCTGCCTTTATGCTCCAATACTCCTGTGTTATAAATTTACTAATTTCATCTTCTCGTTCGCATATAAGCTTTAATGCAACAGACTGCACTCGCCCTGCAGATTTGCTTCCCGACAATTTTGTCCACAGCAGCGGTGACAAGCTAAATCCAACTAGATAATCCAAAGCTCTGCGTGCTTGCTGTGCACGCACTAAGTCCATATTAATTTCACGTGGATTTTTTATAGCTTCTTGCACTGCTCTTTTTGTTATTTCGTTAAAGACTACTCTATGAATGTTACTTTCATCATTGATTGCTTTTCTTTCCTTTAGTGCCTCTATCACATTCCAAGCTATTGCTTCCCCTTCTCTGTCTGGATCTGTTGCAAGGTATATATCTGATGTTTTACTAGCTTCCTTGACTAACTCTTTTACATACTTTTCTGCTTTTTCAATAATCTCATACTTCATGGCAAAGTCATTATCAGGATCAACAGAACCATTCTTTGCTGGCAGATCTCTGACGTGGCCAAAAGATGCAGCCACTTTGAATTCTTTACTCAAATATTTACCTATCGTCTTTGCCTTTGCTGGCGACTCAACTATTAATAATGCCATAATTATTAGTACTTAAAGGTAATATGTTGAAATATATAGAATAAAAAGTAAAAAAATATTTTAATGGTCTTTCCAATTTTTCTAAGTAATTGTTTGATGTTTGCAAAAAAACTAATGAAAGAACCTGCTTTATAAATTTTTTCAACTCCCTTACCATAAGGATAACGCTATACTATTTATCTTCGTCTGTGCAGATTAAACGACAAAAGCATAACGCAGTTGTCGTCTTATTTTTAATTTTTTGCACTATGTGCATCTTATTTCTTTACAAAACTTCCAGTTTTTTAACCATATAAGCTGAAACGGGCTGTTTAAGACAGGCCAATTTTCAGGATTAGAGCTAGCTAATAGGGGGTTTCTTTTGTCTTTTTTCTACTTGGTAAATTTCTTGATATTTGTAGCTAAAGTAATTTAAGAGAGGTGTCATCCCAGTGTCGGAGCACTGGGATGACAAGAAAAGGAGTACTGGAATGACACATTCCACCATGTCATTCCAGCGGATGACCAGATTTTTTTATTTGATCCCAGACTGGCTGGTTATGCAAGTTCCAATTTTAATAATATTTACATATAAGCCATACGCTTGAGTTGCAAAGTTCTAAAAAGCAGCCAAAATAAAAATAAGTAGACATTTACAAATTAAACTAAGTGTACAATCAACAAACAAGAGTATTGATTGCAACAATACTCTGTAGAATCGCAATATGGTATGACCATATGCTCTTTATTGATCTGGTTAATATAATTAGTAGAGAATTTTGTTATGCAAAAGATATCTACTACAGCATATTGCAATTGTTTGGAATTGCAGGAATGGGTGCAATGGTAAGACCACTTGGTGCATCTGTATTTGGTCACATTGGTGATAGGTATGGAAGGAGAATGGCGTTAACGATTGCTATCTTGCTAATATCAATTCCTTCTAGTCTCGTTGCGTTTATTCCAAGTTATAGTAAAATAGGAATAACCTCTACTATGTTGCTTCTTACAATCCATCTGATACAAGGGGTTGCACTTGGCGCTGAGCAAGGAGGTAGCTCTGTTTATCTCATAGAGCATTTACCTAATAAGAAAAAACTAGGAATGTTTTTTGGAATAATAAGTTTTGGTCGCTCTATTGGCATATTGCTCTCTGTGGTTGCAGTGATCATCTGTAAAAAAACCACTGATTTTAACGCTTGGGGTTGGAGGCTGCCGTTTATTTTTTCAGCCATTTTAGGATTAATAAGCGCATATAGTATATATACACTAGGAGAAACTCCAGTGTATGAAAAAAATCGAGAACAAAGAAATTTACCTAATTTACCAATAATAGAGCTTACAAAACGCTATAAAAGAGCCCTGATACTTGCCATTTTAATATCTGTACCTGTTAATGTTGCTGTTGGATTTACCATATTTCTTAGAACAATTGCAAAAGAAATAGTGTCTGTTGAAACTTATGTAACAACGTATGTCAACGAAGTTGTACTCATTATAACCAGTATATTAATGCCGATATCTTCAATAATGCTTGGAATTTTAGCTGATAAAACAGGAAGAGAACGCACTGCAATCTTATTTATAGTGATAACAATGGTATTATGTTGTCCTATGTTATCTATTGCATATTACTATAAAAGCTATCTTATAATCATGTTGAGTGTTATGGCTCTTTCTATAATCGAGAGGGGTATTAATCCTATAGGGATAGTTACTGCTGAGCTTTTTCCTACTAATGTTAGATTTAGTGGTGTGAGTTTATCACGTAACATTTCTTATGCCCTGCATGGTGGATTTACTCCTATGATATGCACTGGGTTTACTATAATGTTTCCTAAAATAGACTTTGCTGCTGGGCTTTATGTAATTTTTTGCTTATTAGTCAGCTTAGTAGCAATATTGCAAATAAAACCACAAGATAAAAAGTGTGATTGGTAATTTTCTCTATTTAAATTTATTTCACTTATTTAGCTAATTTTTATTAGAATTATAATTTTGGCTTTTATGAAAACTGCATACGTATGTCAATTCTGCGGTCATAGCACTGGAAGGTGGGTAGGAAGGTGTATTGCATGTGACAGTTGGGATACGGTTGTCGAAGAAATAGTACTAAAAACAGAAACGAGAAGTACATCTGCACCAATTTCAATAAAAGCGTTATCAGATAGTGAAATTATTACCCCCGATCGTTTTTTAACAGGAATAGAAGAGTTAGATAGAGTTTTTGGTGGAGGTATCGTTCAAGGTGCTAGCATTTTAATTGGTGGTGAACCTGGAATTGGCAAATCTACTCTTTTGCTTAGGATTGCAGCTAATGTTGTACAACTTTCCTCTTTTGAATGTCTTTATGTATCTGGCGAGGAATCTTTAGAGCAAGTGAGCCTCAGAGCAAAGCGTCTTAAGATAAATGAACCTAAAATTAAGCTTTTATCTACAGTATCTTTAACTGATGTAGTAGCAACAATAAGGAAAAATAAAAGTATTAAGTTCTTGATAATTGATTCTATACAAACTATGTATGATAGCAAAGTCACATCAGCACCAGGAACTGTAACTCAAGTCCGTACCTGCGCTCATGAATTGACTGTTCTTGCAAAGCAATATAGTGTTTCTCTCTTAATAGTTGGCCATATAACGAAAGATGGACAAATAGCAGGACCTAAAACCCTGGAGCATATGGTAGATACAGTACTATATTTTGAGGGTGAAAATAGTAATCAATATCGCATTTTACGCACTATTAAAAATAGATTTGGCCCTGCAAATGAAATTGGTGTTTTTGAGATGTCTGAAGCAGGACTCATGCCTGTTGATAATCCATCATCATTATTCTTGACCGTACATGATAGAGAAGTAGTTGGCAGCGCCGTATTTGCAGGAGTTGAAGGCTCAAGACCAATCTTAATGGAAGTGCAAGCATTAATAGCAAGGACTAATATGGCAACTCCAAGAAGAGCAGTAGTTGGTTGGGATATTAATAGATTAGCTATGATAATCGCGGTTCTAAGTGCTCGTTGTAAAATGTTTTTGCATGATAAAGAAGTATACCTAAACATTGCGGGAGGACTCAAAATACAGGAACCATCAGCTGATCTTGCTGTTGCTGCTTCTCTTATTTCAAGTTTAGTAAATTTACCGCTACCAACTTCTTCAATAATCTGCGGTGAGGTTGCACTTTCAGGAGAAATTAGAAATGTTTCGCATGCTGATCTCAGACTAAGGGAAGCACAAAAGTTAGGATTTAAAAAAGCGATTATGCCTAAAAATGGCAATTATTCTTCTCATGATATTGAGATAATTAAGCTTGGTCATATAAAAGAGTTAAAAGAGATCTTCAATCACAATTAAATATTATCTGCATGAACATTTTGCTTGTGAGAAGGATGTCATCCCAGCTTCCATAATGTCATTCAAGTAGGTGACACTGGCTTCTTTTTTTACTGTTTTTACTGTAATTAAAAATTCATTGGATCTTGAGCATGTATTTCATCTACTATAAATGATAATTTTATGCTATCACCAAGGAGATTGCTTGCATTAACTTCTAATTTCTTACTTAGATCATTAAACATTAATTTTTGTGAATGAGATGAGATAGAATGAGAAGACTCACATTCCTTAAGGCAGTTTTCCAATTCTGTTAGACTATTATATTTTACCAAAAATCCATCTTTACATTTTTTATCACATAAAGATTTTTGCTCTAACGTAGGACCATAACTTAATATATTTTCCGTCATAATATATTCCTTAATTAAAAGTTTAATATAATTTTAACATATAAGTGTGAATATTATGCTGATATTAGCATAATATTTTTCAAAGCAACATAGCTTTATGATACCTTATGAAAAAATTCATATCATTGAGGAATGCAAAGGTGGAATAAAGATTGATAAAAAAACCTTAATTTTGCTATTAACTATAATTGAAACAGTTTTAAATTAGATCCTTATTTCATATTCTTTAAAGTATTTCTATTTTTCGTATTTTTTTTATAAAAACCGTAGGTACCAGTTGGTTTTAAAGTAAAGGTCAAGTGTCTGGAATTCTGGACATAAAATCCTCCTGTGTAAAAAAGAGTTAGAAAAAAGATGCAGTGCACATACGACAGATATACACTGAAGAATACATTTTTTAATAAGTTTGATTAAAAAGTCTGCAGACTAAAGATAGATTTTGAGCTCTTAAAATATCTCTATTTGTAATTATAATGAGATTGAAAATATGCGGAAGTAATTTTTATACGTTAACGGCTCACCCAACCCAATAATCACTTGCAACCAGCGTCACATGCTGGAATGAGACCATCTAAAAACGGCTTCTCATGATAATTAAGCTTGGTCATATGAGAAAATTAAAGAGATCTTCAATCACATTTAAACAGCGCTTCAGCAAACTCTTTGCCAGTAAATTCCCTCAGGTCTTCTATACTTTCACCAATTCCTATAGCGTGTAATTTCACCTTATAAGCTTCTGCAAGCCCAATCACTACTCCACCTTTGGCAGTACCATCTAGCTTTGTTACAATTAACCCGGTAACACCAACCATTTTACTAAAGGCCTCTAATTGGCTATAAGCATTTTGGCCAGTAGTTGCATCAAGAACCAAAATAACATCATGAGGAGCAGTATCATCCAATTTCTTTATCGTTCTATGTATTTTTGACAGCTCTTGCATGAGATTTACATTGTTTTGTAGCCTTCCTGCTGTATCAATTAAAACAACATCAACGCTATCTTTTATCGCTTGATTTACAGCTCTATATGCCACACTTGCAGAATCGCTACCGTGTTCTCCAGTAACAATAGAGCAATCAGAACGTTCTGCCCAAATATTTAGTTGCTCACTCGCAGCAGCTCTGAATGTGTCGCACGCAACAAGCATAACGGATTTCCCTTTTTCCTTATATTTATAGGCAAGTTTACCTATAGTTGTAGTTTTTCCATTACCATTCACTCCGCACACCATTATTATGTGTGGTTTTTTATTCAAAATGAGCGGCTGCACTACAGGGTTTAATATCGACTCTATTTCGCTCATTAACTGCTGTGTGATAACGCTATGCTCAACTTCTGATTCAAATTTGATACTTGCGAGCTTATCAATAAGCAATCTAGAAGTTTTATGACCTATATCCATGCTAATCAGCAGCTCTTCCAGATCATCTAAAAGCGACTGATCTAATTTTTTTTTGCCAGAAAAAATATTTTTTACTCCACCACTAAAACGGGAGGAGGTTTTTAATAGTCCTTGATAAAGATTACTGAATAAACTCAAGAAATACTCCTTTCAAAATTACCATATAAAGAATGACATGCACTATATGTATTTGTAAAGTAAATACACTCGTAACCTATATATTTTGTGAGTAAAATGTACTGCTTGCTAGTGTATTTTACTTTAGTTTTTAACCTAAATATGTTATAATGTAAGTAATGGTTTACGGGTAGTTCTATGAGTTATAATGAGAAAATTTTAGATCATTACGAAAATCCAAGGAATGTTGGTTCTCTGGATAAAAATGATCCAAATGTTGGTACTGGTTTAGTTGGTGCACCATCATGCGGAGATGTAATGAAACTGCAAATAAAGGTCAACGATAAAGGTGTTATTGAAGACGCAAAATTTAAAACTTTTGGTTGTGGTTCTGCTATAGCTTCAAGTTCTTTGCTTACAGAAATGATCAAAGGAAAAACTATTGAGAATGTAACAAAGATAAAGAATACTCAAATAGTGGAAGAATTGTCTTTGCCGCCAGTAAAGATACACTGTTCAGTACTTGCTGAGGATGCTATAAAAGCTGCTATTCATGATTATCAAAATAAACAAAAACATTGAGGAATATGAGTGAATTTCAAGGAGTAAATTCTGTTAAAAAACCTATCACTCTAACCGCAAATGCAGTAGAGAGGGTAAGGTTTTTATTGGACAAAAAGAAGCATGCTAACCTTGAAGAAGCAATAGGAATAAGAGTTCTAATTAAGCAAAAAGGATGCTCTGGTTTAAAATATGATATTGAGTATGCATATGATGTTCGTCCTTTGGAGTCGGTAATTGAAGAAAGCTGCAGTGATGATCAAAAAGTCAAGGTGCTGATCGATCCAAAATCTATCATGTTTATCCTTGGCTCTGAAATGGATTATGTAGAGGAAAAATTCTCATCAGGTTTTATTTTCAAAAATCCTAATGAGAAAGGAAAATGTGGTTGTGGAGAGAGTTTTCATGTCTAGCAACCATTTCACATTATTTGGAATTGAACCGGCTTTTAACATCAGCTTTGATGAGCTGGAGAAAAAATATATTGAGCTAAGCAAAACTGATATAAATGAAAGAGAGTCCAAAAGTATGGAAAATATCAACAAAGCTTATCAGGTACTGAAGTCACCGCTAAAGCGTGCCGAACATTTGTTGGATCTTTTTGACGTAAAAAGCAAAAAAGAGCATCTTGATCCTGAAATATTAAATGAATCAATGGAAATAAGAGAATACTTTCTAGACTGCGATGATTTACAATTTGCAAGTAGGATGATTGATGAAAAGGTAAAAGATTGTACTAAAAACCTAATTAATGCTTTTGCTACAAAAAATTTTGATGAAGCTGCTACGCAAGTTTTTAGATTGAGATATTTATATAAGTCATTTGAGGAGATAAAGGAAAATGCGGCCAGTTCAAATTTCTGAACCAAGTTTAAATGAGGTAGTTTTTGGTATAGATCTTGGAACTACTAACTCTTTAATTGCCATGGTAAATAAAGCTGGCAATGTAGAAATATTTAAAGATGAGCAAGGTCGTGAACTATTACCTTCTGTCATTTCATATGAAAAGGATGTACTAAAAGTAGGCTACGATGTTGGCGAAAACGCTATCTGCTCTATAAAACGCTTAATGGGTAAAAGTGTTAAAGACTTGCATAAAGAAGGTATCAATTGTGAAATAGATAACGAAAGTGAAAAAGTTATTAGGGTAAAATGCTCAGAAGAAAAGTATCTCACTCCTATTGAGATCTCTGCTGAGATACTAAAAACTCTATGCAAGAGGGTAAAAAAATTCACAGGGATGAAAGTTAACAAAGCAGTGATTACTGTACCAGCTTATTTTGATGATTCAGCACGTAACGCAACCAAATATGCAGCAAAATTAGCTGGCATAGATGTTCTTCGCCTCATTAATGAACCAACCGCTGCAGCACTTTCTTACTCCATTGAAAAGAACAATAACAGTGGCATATATGCAGTTTATGACCTCGGTGGTGGAACATTTGACATTTCAATATTAAAATTACATCAAGGAGTGTTTCAAGTTCTTGCAGTTGGTGGTGATACTAAACTTGGTGGTGATGATTTTGATCATCTACTTAGTTTAATCGTGCTTGAAAAGTATAGAGAACAGGTAGGTTTAAATAAAAAATGCTCTAGTGTCATCCCAGTCTGGGATCCAGAAAGTTTGATTGCAAGTGAACACACCAGAAAGTTATATAATAAGAACTGGATTCCAGTGTCAAGCACTGCACCATCTGATACAACTACCTACAAATTACAACATTCATACACTAAAACTGGTATCTGCAATATACGTGCTATAAAAGAGTACCTAAGTGAAGATACCTCTGGCACTTTTGAATTCAGCATCAATGGTGAATTATTTAAGTGCAAAATTACCAAAGAAGAATTCGAGCAAGCAATCAGTCCTTTGGTTAATAAGACTATAAATATAGTTACTCGTACTATAAGCAACATAGATCTTAAAATCGATGATATAAAAGGGGTAATTTTAGTTGGTGGCGCAACTAGAGTGCCATTAGTGCAAAATTCACTAATCAAACTCTTTGGCAATAAAGTGCTGAATGATGTGGATCCGGACAAAGCAGTTGCCAATGGGGCAGCTTTGCAGGCTCATTATTTAACTTCAAACTCAAAAGATAGGAATATTCTCCTTGATGTGCTGCCTTTATCACTTGGCATAGAAACTATGGGGGGAATAGTTGAAAAAATTATACCAAGAAATACACCACTACCAGTTTCAGAAATAAAAGAGTTTACAACTTACGCTAACGGGCAAACAGCAATGAAAATTCACGTTTGTCAAGGAGAACGTGAAATGATAAAAGATAATAAATCTCTAGCACGATTTGAACTCAAAGGTATACCACAATTGCCTGCAGGTTCTGCAAAAGTTGAAATAGGATTTACAGTTAGCATTGATGGAATATTGACTGTCACTGCAAGAGAAAAAACTACTGGAGTCGAACAGACAGTTAAAATAAATTCAAGCTCTGGCTTAAATGAAGAAGATATTCAAGATATGGTCAATCAGTCAGTAAGTAACTTTGATGAAGACATGAAGGCTCGTTCCCTTGCAGAGGCTAAAATTAACGGTAACAAGCTCATACATCTAGTTGAAAATGTTTCTACTGAGCAAAAGTTAAAAATTTTACTACAGAACGCAAAAGACGCTTTACAGGAAAATGACTTAGACAACATTAATAATGCTATCTCTGAGTTAGAAAACTCTGCTTTAGAATTATGCGAATCAGCAGACAGATAGAGTTCATACAACTTTGTGAAGTACCCTGTCAAATCTCAGAGCAATAGGTAACCTAAAATCAAACGGCAACCAATCAACTTTGCCTAATTTAAACGATAAACCAACCATGCTTACGCGTCCAACTATATTTTCAGTTGGTATTAACCCAATTTCAGAAAACCTGCTATCAAAAGAATTATTTCTATTGTCTCCCATAACAAAAAATTGATCATCAGGCACATAATAAACTGGAGTATTGTATGATAACTTATTAGAAAGATTATCTATTAGAATTTCATGCTCCTTGCCGCTCGGGAGTGTTTCGATGTATCTTGCTATATTACGCTTTGACTCATAATCAAAAAAATTTTCAATTTGTCTTCGTTTTACTTTCTGATCATTTAAATATAACTCCCCCTCTATCATTTGCACTTTATCGCCCGGTATTCCTATTACCCGCTTAACAAATCTAATGCTGTCATTTCTTGTAGGCTTGAAAACTATTATATCACCACGCTCCGGAGGGGTATAAAAGATTCTACCGCTAAAGATGTTTGGAGAAAATGGAAAAGAGTGTTTACTATAACCATATGAATATTTACTAGTAAAAATATGATCTCCCTCAAGTAGAGTGCTTTTCATTGAACCAGAAGGAATATGAAATGGCTCAAATAAAAAACTACGTATTGATAGCGCAATTAGTAGCAAAAAAAACAGTGAAGATAAAAACTTTCTCGTTCTTGCTATCCGGTTCTCTCTCAATTCTTTCAATTTTATTTTCTTTATAAATTTAAGCTTATCATAACACATAAAAGTGGTAATGTGAAATTTTACTCATGGGTGTTATTGCTCTTTTTCGAAAGTCGAAATAAGCTCTCAAGTAATTGACAGTGATTGATAACCAATAGACATCATTTGCTATGCAATATTGTATAAATCACAATGCTAGTTTTACTAAAAATTATACTATTTTAGATATAATTATAGTATTTAAACTTAAGGTATAGGGATGAACCCTACAATTAGAAAGGTTTTTTGTATTCTACTTATAGTATTATTTATTTCTTTTTCTCATGTTGGAAGTGCTGCTAACTCTAATGACGATACAACTGCTCAAGTAATATGTAATATTATTGGCTACGTTTGGGGAATAGGTGGACCGCTTATGACCGTAGTGATAATAGGAGCAGCTTTACTTGCAATATTTGGTAGAATGCCGTGGCCTGCTCTTTTCGCCCTCGGTGTATTTTGCGCTGTGTTTTTTGGCGCTAAAACTATTGTCATAAAAGTAATGGGTGGTATAAACTCTACAAATGCCTCTTTTATGGAAGAATGTGGAACGGGAGATAAAAAAAAGAGTCAATAGGACTATTTCTTTCTAAAGCAGACTTGGTGCACAGCTTCAACTATATCTTCCACTTGTGGTAATGCTTTCTTTTCTAGGTTTGCAGCATAAGGTAAGGGGACATCCTTGCCGGTTACCCGTACAACCGGAGCGTCAAGGTAGTCAAATCCTTGTTCCATAATCATGGCTGAGAGTTCTGCTCCTATTCCTGCAAATGGCCAACCTTCTTCTATGCTTACTAATCTATTGGTCTTCTTAATAGAGTTAATAACTGTTTCAGTGTCAAGTGGTCTTAAGGTTCTGAGGTCGATAACTTCAGCTTCTATTCCTTCACTAGAGAGTAAATCTGCCGCATTTAACGCATCCATTAGTTTCAATGAAAAAGCAGTGATAGTTACATCCTTTCCTTCCCGTATAACAGCAGCTTTGCCTATCTCAAGTAGATAATCTTTATTTGATAGCTCAGAGTCAGGAACTTCATGCTCATGTCCATAAGCGATCTCGTTTTCTAGAAATATTACCGGATTAGGGTCACGAATTGCAGCTTTAAGCAGACCTCTGCAATCGGAGGCAAAGTAAGGTGCTATTACTTTCAACCCTGGAACATGCGAATACCAAGATGCAAAGCACTGAGAATGTTGTGCAGCAACTCTTGCTGCAGCTCCATTTGGTCCACGAAATACTATAGGGCATCCAAGTTGTCCACCCGACATATAATTTGTTTTTGTTGCGGAATTCACAATTTGGTCGATAGCCTGCATAGAAAAATTAAAAGTCATAAACTCCACTATTGGCCTAAGTCCAGCAAATGCTGCTCCAACAGCAAGACCAACAAATCCATGTTCGGTAATAGGTGTATCAACTACCCTATTTTCTCCGAACTCTTTCAGTAATCCTTTTGTTACTTTATAAGCACCATCATACTCTGCAACCTCTTCACCCATGATAAATACATCAGGGTCATTTTGCATTTCTTCTCTGATTGCCGTGCATAACGCTTCTCTTACACTTAAGCTTGCCATTTGTAAATCTGTAAATTTCAACTGAAATAACTATATCAAAATTACCAGGAAGCGCACAAGTTAAGTTTTACAAGCATCATGTTGCATTGAGCATTGAATACTTACTTCTTTTAATTCAGTAGGTTGCGGTGATAGTGCGTATGTAACTCCACCGACTATCAATGAAGACATCACAGAAATTGCAATCATTGATAGAATTGGTAATTGGAAAGCTACACTAAAGATAACACCTACTGTCAACATGGTTACAAGGTTTACAGAAGCAACTTTTAAGAAAGACAGTTGTCTTTTTTCTGTTTTTTCTAGTAATACTTTATTTGCTTTGGTTTTGCTTAATTCACTATTAAGTGTTGTATTTTTACTTTTTAGATCTTGTATTTGTTGTTTTAGTGATTGATTCTCTTCACTTAGTTTATCAAGTACTTCTAACCTATTCTCATGTTCAACAATGCAATTCTTTAATCTTGTTAGTTCTTTTCGCTCTTCTTTTAATGACTGAACTCCTAACATCTTCACTTTGTCATTACTGCCATTGCTCAAATTTAGCTGATCATTGCTTCTAGTTGTTCCTCCTTCTGTTGATCTAGTTTTTTTCTTCTTCTTTAAATTCCTTTTATTCTTGATTGCTTCTTGAAGAAATTCTGCTATTTTGGTACAATTATTCATGTTAGCAATATCTGATGGATACCGTTTCTGGCCATCTTGCACTTCAACATCTGCTCCTTTTTTTATCAGGTACTTTACTATTTCTATATTGTCCTGTGTAGCAGCATAATGTAAAATGCTTTGCCCATCTTTATCTTGTGCATTAACATTTGCTCCTTCTTTGATTAGGAATTTTGCTACTCCTAGATCACTACATGCAATAGCAAAATGTAAAGGAGTCCTTCCATCTTTATCTATTTCTTCAACATTTGCTCCTTTTTTTATCAGGTACTTTACTATTTCTATATTCATATGTATAGGAGCATAATGTAAAACGCTTCGCCCATCTTTATCTTGTGCATTAACATTTGCTCCATTTTCTACTAGATATTTTACCACCTCTAAGTCATTAGATACAGCAGCATGATGTAAAGAGATTCGTCCATTCTGATCTCGTGTATTGATTTCTCCTCCATCTTCTAATATAGATTGAACTAAAGTTTCAGATTCATCTTGTTGTTCTTCCTCTTGCAACTTTAGAACCTCTTCTCTTTCTAATGTATCACCTACTTTGTTTATACTGTTTTCAATGATTGAGTCTGAAGAAGTCTGTTCATCATTTCTGTAGTCTTCTGAAGCTTCATTATTAGGCTGCAATAAAGAATATCTTCCACTAGCTTTTCCTCTCGCATCAGCATAAAGTTGTTCTCCTGTCTCTAACATTTTTATTATGATATCTCCATTTTGCATATTACAAACCATAGCTCTTGGAGTTTTGTCTTCACTATTTTTTAATAGAGGATTTGCCCCAGCATCCAATAAAAGCTGTATTACCTCTTGATGACCACGCGAAGCAGCAATGTGCAAAGCAGTTAACCTAGACTTAACTCCATCAAGTTCACGTATTGGCTCATTAATAACTTTTACTCCCTTTTCTAGTAGGAGTTTTACTATTAGTACACTGTTACATTCTACAGCAAAATGTAGCAATGTGTAATTTACAATTTTGCCTGAATCAAGAATACCGAACATCTTATCTACTTTCAAATCGTTATAATTCCTATATAATTCTGAGTTAACATCTCTTAACTTACTTTCTATTCTTTTAAGCAAATTATCCTTATTCAAACCCTCACTCTTACCTACCTCATTTATTATTTCAAAAAACTTCTCCTTCTCTATTACCATAACCTTTCCCTCTAAATTTATTTTTATCGCTGCATAATCTCACAAAAAAGTTAAATTTATCAAAATTCTATATTTTATATAAAATAAAATTTCCTGTTTCCAAAAATTGGTAAGCATGTTTTTGATGAGATTGTAGAAAACATACTTTTATGACACCATTTGTTGTACGAACTAACTTGGCGAAAACAGATGTTTATATAGTTGTATGGCAAAATGTTTTGCACTAGTTGTGCTACTTCGTTTTCCGTAATAGTTGAAAAAATTAGTAGAAAGTTGTTGTAAGTTTATGTATTTTGAGGCTGTAATGGTCAAAGGTACATGAAGTATGATCAGAGTTAAAGGTGCAAGAGAGCATAATTTGCAGGGTATTGATGTCAATATACCAAAAAATAAGTTAGTTGTTATAACTGGACTAAGTGGTTCTGGTAAGTCTAGCCTCGCATTCGATACGATTTATGCAGAAGGCCAACGCCGATACGTCGAAAGTCTATCGGCTTATGCACGTCAATTTCTTAATATTCAAGATAAACCTGACGTTGAATCGATCACAGGCCTCTCTCCTGCAATATCAATTAACCAAAAATCGATCTCAAAAAATCCAAGATCAACTGTTGGAACCGTTACTGAAATTTATGACTATCTACGCTTAATATATGCGCGAATAGGCATTCCTTACTCACCCGCAACTGGATTGCCAATAACGAAACAGACTGTATCTCAAATTGTAGATACTATTACAGCATTACCTTTAGAAACTAAAGTATATATAATTGCTCCTATTGTACGTGGTAGAAAGGGAGAGCATCTAAAAGAGATACTGGAAATTAAAAAGCAGGGTTACGTAAGACTAAAAATAAACGGTGAAATATGTGATATAGATGACTTGCCTAAGCTCGATAAAAACAAGAAACATGATATTTTTGTGATTGCAGATAGAGTGTCCATATCAGATGATATAGGAAATCGACTACCAAGCAGTATAGAATCAGCATTGAGACTTGCCCATGGCTTAATGTATGCAGAAATAGTTAACTTACCTGATAACCACAATTCCGAGTATAAAAATGGTCAAACTTTAACTTTCTCAGAGAATTTTGCATGTCCTGAGTCTGGCTTTACTCTTGAAGAAATAGAGCCAAGATTGTTTTCTTTTAACAGCCCCTACGGTGCATGCAGTTCATGCAATGGGCTCGGTAAAAAGCTAAGTGTTGATGCAAAGCTAATAGTGCCAGATGAAACGCTCTCGATATCTGAAGGTGCTTTAAAGCCAATTGGATCAATATTCCTTCAAGTGCATACAAACTATGGATTGCTAAAAAATGCAATTCTGTCACTGGCTGAAAATTGCAAATTTAGTCTTGATGTTCCGTGGAAGAATATAGACCAAAAAGTGAAGGATTTAATACTTTTTGGCTCTAGAGAAATGAAATTTCAAGGTTTGGTCAGTATCCTAGAACGCCAGATGGATTACGATGCATCACTTATTGATAGGTATTGTTCTGTTACTGACTGCAAAGAATGTGCTGGCTATAGATTGAGAAAAGAAGCACTTACAGTGAAAATTGATGAAAAACACATAGGTGAAATATCAGGGCTCAGCGTCGATGAATCCCTTGATTGGTTTGAAAATTTGCCAGACAAGCTCACAGAACAACATAAGCAAATTTCAAATAAAATATTAAACGAAATAATCAAAAGGCTGACATTTTTAAAGAATGTAGGGCTAAATTACCTTACACTTGACCGTGAATCTAGCACTCTCTCTGGTGGTGAAAGCCAGAGGATCAGGCTTGCTTCGCAAATTGGCTCTGGTTTAACAGGAGTGCTATACGTGCTTGACGAACCCTCAATTGGCCTTCATCAATGTGATAATGATCGATTAATTGCCACACTTAAAAATCTGAGAGACATGGGTAATACTGTGATTGTTGTTGAACATGATGAAGACACAATAATGGCTGCTGATTATGTGATTGATATTGGTCCTGGAGCTGGTGTAAACGGAGGAAAAGTTGTTGCAGAAGGAACACCAGATCAGTTACAAAAAAATTCAGAGAGCATAACAGGACAGTATTTAAGTGGAAAGAAGGAAATTTCAATTTCAAAAAGAAGAAAGCAAACAACTCAGTTCATAAAGGTAGTTAATGCTTGTGAGAACAACTTAAAAAATATAAATGTTGAATTTCCTATAGGGAATTTTATTTGTGTTACTGGAATATCAGGAGGAGGGAAATCAAGTTTAGTGATAGAAACATTATATAAATACTCAGCACACAAGATAAATCATTCATCTGCAAGGCATGGTCAATGCGACAAAATAGAAGGCCTTGAGTATATAGATAAAATTATAGAAGTTGATCAATCGCCAATTGGTAGGACCCCAGCATCAAATCCAGCAACATATGTTGGTATGTTTACTCACATCAGAAATTGGTTTGCAGGTCTCCCAGAGTCGAAGGCACGAGGTTACAATATAGGCCGATTTTCATTTAATACCAGGGGAGGAAGATGTGAAGCTTGTAAAGGTGATGGGCATTTAAAGATCGAGATGCATTTCCTACCGGATGTTTATGTGAAATGTGAGCAATGTAGAGGACAGAGGTATAACCGAGAAACATTGGAAGTTACTTACAAGGGAAAATCAATTTCTGATGTGCTTGATATGACAATAGATCAAGCATGTGACTTTTTTGAAAATCTTCCAATGATAAAGGAAAAGTTGATTTCTTTACAGGAAGTAGGGCTTGGCTATATAACGCTTGGACAGTCGTCAACAACGTTGTCCGGGGGTGAAGCACAACGAATAAAGCTGTCTAAGGAACTATCAAAGCGATTTACCGGGAAAACATTGTATATTCTCGATGAGCCAACAACTGGGTTACATTTTGAAGATGTAAATAATTTACTGAAAATACTCCATAGGCTAGTTGATTTAGGAAATACTGTTATAGTTATTGAGCACAATTTACATGTTATAAAAACTGCTGATTACATAATAGATATTGGTCCAGAGGGTGGAGTAAAAGGTGGCGAAGTGGTTGCTGTAGGAACTCCAGAAAAAGTTGCACAGACTCCAAAAAGCGTTACAGGCAAGTATCTTAAAACATATTTATTGGATCAAGTATCGACTATTTCTTAATAATTAGGTTATGAGGAGCATTTTAAAAGGTATACCTAACATATTTAATTCATGAATCTTCTCTTATTAAAAAAAGCTACAGATCTCATATTTCCAAACGTATGCGTAAGTTGTGAACGTATAATTGATAAAAGTTATGATTTATGTAGTGAATGCAATAAAAAAATCAATTTTTTAACTAAGCATTACTGTAATGTTTGTGGTGTAGTAATTCCAGATAACATTGATACATGTGGTAAATGCATCAGTAACCCTTCACCATTTAAAGTATTAAGATCAGTTTTTGCTTATGATGAACATAGCAAAAATATGATTATAAATTTTAAATTTTTTGATAATTTAAATTATGTGAAAGTCTATGCAAAGTGGATGTACAAAGCTAACAAAGACATATTTCAAAATGCAGAGGTCATAGTTCCCATACCGCTACATAAAATACGCTTATTTAAACGTAAATATAATCAAGCAGCATTGCTCGCGAAGGAATTAAGTAAGTTATCTAATTTATCTTATACACCATTTGCAATAAAACGTATTCGTCACACCAAATCTCAAGCTGGTCTTTCACTTAAACAGCGTGAAAAAAATTTGAAAAATACTTTTAAAGTAAGTAACAGCGAAATTATCAAAAACAAAATCGTGATATTGGTTGATGATGTAGTAACAACTGGCGCAACCGCAAGGTCTTGCTCTCAGGAAATTTTAAACTCTGGTGCCAGAGAAGTGAGAGTGCTATCGCTTGCAAGAACTGTATGAAAATCAGCTTTAAGGTATAATTTTCATTTTTGAAAACTGTTTAGTGTCTTAGTACTAACTTGTGTATCATTCCTCTGAAAAAAAGTCTAGTTATAGTGTATACGGAGTCTATAATTATAGCTCTTTTTCTAATAGTTCGAATAGCTGAATATTCTTTCTGGCTAAATTTTTTATAACAAACCAATGGTTTGATTAAAATCAGGAGAATATGGAGGCAGATATATAACTTCAGCACCGACACTTTTAACAAAGTCACTTATTTTCTATGAAAAGTTGCATTATCCAAAATCACCCAGCAAAAAGCTTGAACTAGCTATTAAAAACGTCTGTATCGCAATAGCCTTCAAAAATCATAGGCGCCATAATTTTTCCCTTATTCAAAGCTGCAATCATATTTTTGAATACTCACTGCATTCAGAAAAAAATAGGTACATGCTAGTGTAATAGCACTGGATGTAATAATTGGAACAAGTAAAAAAGCCTCTATTAGTTTTCTTATAGAGCTGGCTGGTTTAATGCTGTTATTATTCAATGATGCAAAATAATTTTCACTAAGGTTGGCCATCCATTTTGCGCCAGATAAGACCCTCTCACTATTTTTTTAGATAAGTTGACTTGTATTTGCTTTCCCATGTTTATAATTATGCTAATAATAAATATGATAAGATCAGTATAAATTTTTTACTTCCGTGTTTTTTCTATTGTTGTTTATAATGACTATAGTTACATCACATATTTCTTTCAATTAAATGGATCAGTTATTTATTGCAAATCACTGACTTTTTTAATGGATTCTTTTTCTAAATAATTTCCAAAAATGTGTTTACTTTTGTTTGTAATTGTGTAGTAACTGCAACGTAAAGTTATAGGAGGTAAAGATGAATTTTGAAAATCTGAAAAAGATATTAAGTGCAATTGATAAAGATGCAAGTGTAAATAAAGATAACGTAATTAATAAAATAAAAGAGGTATTGCGAAGGGAAGATACAATAGCGTATCAAGAGTGGGAAAATAAAAATTTTAGTATAAATCATACATTCATCCAAAGTGATCCTGATGCCGAATTTACATTATTAATTGCAGCTGCAGCAGCTGGCTGTAAGGATTTAGTGAATGTTTTATTAGATAGGCATGCGGATGTTCATGTAGAAGATGAAAATAGAGAGACTGCTTTGCATCATGCCGTTTATAGTAGATGTGTAGGTGCAGTAAATGCTCTACTAAAAAAAGGTGCGGATGTTAATGTAAAAGACAGAAGTGGTAGTACTCCTTTGCATTATGCTACTATATATGAACTCATAGATGTAGTAAATGCTCTACTAAAGAGAGGTGCGGATGTTAATGTAAAAGACAGAAGTGGTAGTACTCCTTTGCATTATGCTACTATATATAAATTCATAGATGTAGTAAATGTTCTACTAAAAACAGGTGCAGATATTAATGTAAAAGACAGAAGTGGTAGTACTCCTTTGCATTATGCTACTTTAAGTAACCATGTAGAGGTAGTAGATGCTCTATTAGCTGAAGGCGCAAGTGTTCATGTAAAAGATGGAAATGGTAGTACTCCTTTGCATTATGCTGCTAAAAATGGCTATTTAGAGATAGTAGATGCTCTACTAGACAGAGGTGCAGATGTTTATGAAAAAGATAGTTTGCAGAAAACTCCTTTGTATTATGCCATTATAAATCACCAAGAAGATACGGTAGAGAGTATAAAAGGGTTTTTAAAAAATAAAGTAGTTCAAGGTAGTGTAGTTGTTGGTGGCTTAGTTGCCATGTTAGGGAATTTTGTAACATCGACGCTTTTTATAACCGAGACAATGGAAATTACATTAACGTCTGTTATGGTAGCAATAGCTGTATCTGCATCAACAGCATTAACATCTGGTTATGCTAAATATCTAATGTCAAAATTCGATAACGAAATAAAAGAAATAAAAGAGCGACAAGACGTAATGGAAGGGAGGCAAAGCTTAACAGAAGGGTGGCAAAATGTAGGTCTACAAAGCATACGTATACATAATGCTCTTTTGTAAATTTTTACTTCCGCACTTCTTTAGTGTTGCTTATAATAACTATAGATTTAGATCTTAATTAGAGGCTTTAATTACCTACTTTAAGTTATTGAATTTCTTATCATAGCATCTATCATTCCAGTACCCTGGAATGATAGAAAAAGAACACTGAATTAAAAATACAACATACCATCTTATATCTTAATACTGCATAATACCTCGATCATAGATTGATTAAGGATGCCTTAAGTTAGTCTTGCTTTACTATGAAAAGCTTGTACTCTTTAAATGTATTATTTATAAATTAACTGTTTATAAGCTAAAATATGTCTAGTAGAGCTAATATACCTTTTTTTATAGCTGGTGCTATTGCTTCTCTTACATTAATTACATCTGGAGTTTTTGCTGTAGCTCCTTACGTTGCATTTTTATCTTCAGTTGCAGCTTTAAATATAGCTCCCCCTGTTATTTTTATTTTATTTGCGCTTTCTGCAGTAGTAATTGTGTTTTCATATAAAATGATTAAACAAAGTAAAAAATCTCAAGAAAACTCGAAAGCTGAAGTCGAAGAGCCGAATAAAGGGTTAAGGAAAGAAGAAAATAAGCTAACTCCAATTAAAGAAGAATTAGAAGATGGAAAGGATAAAGAAAATAAATACGGGTTTAGTGGTCTAGAAGAAAAAGTTCATAGAATTTCAGAGAATTTTGTAACGAAAGATGAAGTGAATGGGTTAAAAAAAGAGGTTAGTGATCTTTCTGCAAGGTTAATTAATAGTCCTACAACAAAAAATGAAGTAGAAGCAAAGCTGAATATGGAATTTTACGCAAAAGGTGAAGCAAGAGGATGGAATACAACATTTGATAATATTATATTACCAAGTGACATAAAAGAAAAGTTGAGAGGAATTTGTGAGTCAAAAAGCGGAGGATATCTCTTGTACGGTCCACCAGGAACTGGTAAGACTAGTATTAGTAAGGCAATTGCAAATCAAACTAAATCTCTGTTTGCGTTTATGTCTGTTTCTGCGTCTTGCTTGTCTAGTCAAAGGAATATAGATCAAGTTTTTGAGAAAGCAGAGACAAACAGTCCTTGTATGATTTTTATAGATGAGATTGACGGAGTTGGTAAAAAGCGAACTGTTCATGAGGATGCAGGGCCTTTAACTTATTTACTCACTAAATTGGATAAAGAGTTTTTATCCTCAAAAAATATAACGGTAGTTGCTGCAACTAATCATAAGAATCATTTAGATCCTGCGCTTATTAGGGGTGGTCGTTTGGAGTGTATTGAGGTTCCTGGGCTGGATAAAGACGATACACGTCAAAAAATATTACAAGAACGGCTCGAAAAATTAAAAGATAGCGATATGAAAATTCTTGTACAGGCTAGTAAGGGATTCTCAATGGCAAATCTGATTTGCTTAATCGATAAAATAAGCGAAACTACAGAAAAGGAAGGCGAAATAAAATATCTTCGCACTTTCTGTAAAAATTTCAAGAAGGAGCATAACATAAAAGATGAGCCAGATAAGAAACATAGTAACGGGAAAACTAAAAACAAGGATATAAGGCTATCATCTGGAAGCTTATCTAGAAGTTCATCAGTAAGCTCTTCATTGAGTGATGTATCTTCTCGAGGAAGTAATCGGCAAATTGAGGAATAAGGAGAATTACTACATAGTCTGGGATGATGCCATGCAAGTCGAATCATGTCATTCCAGTGCTTGACAATAGTTTTTATCCAGAAGGGTCATTGAACTTCTAAAAGGGTGTCATTCCAGTACTGGAATCCAGGAATTTTTTGAGCACGCAAGTTATGCCAAGTTTTTTGTTGGTAAGAAAGGCTGGATCCCAGTACTGGGATGACAGGAAGAGGGCTACTCGGGTGACATCGAAGGGGCTACTTGCATGACAACAAAGGAGCTGCTTGCATAACTCAAATTCAAAGAAAAATCATTTAATGTCATTCCAGCGCGTGACGCTGAAATACAGAAATAAAGAACAATGGATCCCAGTACTGGGATGACAGGAAAAGGGCTACTCGCTTTTTTTCCTGGATACCAGTTGCATGACACTACTATACAGTAGGTCCCAATTTCATCCCAGTCTGGGATCTTCTTTCAAAAATTCAAAACAATCTATCAAAAAGGAGAATATTATGTCTACAATAATTTTATCATCAATTTTAAGTAAAGCGGGCAGTATTTTTGGTCCAATTGGCCAGATTGTCGGCTCAGGACTCGGTGCTCTGCTTGGTGCACAGCTTGATAATGCAATATTTGGTCTTGATGCCGACCAAAAGATAACGCATGGGGCGAGGCTGAAAAATCTGCAAGTTCAAACCTCAACTTATGGCAAAGCAATTCCAATTATCTATGGCACTGCTCGCGTTGCTGGAAACATTATTTGGTCACAGCCAATAAAAGAGGAGGCGATAACCACTCAAAATAAAACAGGAAGAGGTATAAATATTACATATAACTACTATGCAACACTCGCAATTGCAATTTGCAAGGGGAAAGTAGAAAAATTAAATAGAATCTGGGCGGGTACAAAATCGCTTAGCTTTGACCAAATAGATTATACTTTTTACCACGGTAGAGAAGACCAAAACCCTGATCCGTTTATGTTATCAATCGAAGGTGATATACCAGCTTACAGAGGGATATCTTACATAGTCATCAAAAATTTTCCTTTGGCAGACTATAGTAATCGTGTTCCGGTGTTTACATTTGAAGTGCAAACTGCACTGAAGCTCAGTGGATTCTCAGTAGCAGAAAACATTAAAAATATCAATATCATACCAGGTTCAGGGGAGTTTGTGTATGATACGAAAATACAGAAGAAAATTGCACGAGAAAAAATAAGCAGTAGTCAATATATTCCCTATGGACCGGCACAAAGAGTAAATCACAATAATCACACAAAAAAGAGCGATTCTATGCTTTCTTTGGACCAATTGAAGGAAAGTTTACCAAATGTTGAATGGGCATCGGTAGTGGTTAATTGGTTTGCAAGCAGTTTGAATATCAAAGATTGTAAAATATATCCTGCAGTTGAATTTCAAGACGATTCTGCTATAGTGCCTGATGATTGGCAAGTAGGAAATATAACCAGAGATAATGCCCAGCTTATTTCAAAGGATGATAATGGTAATCCAAGATATGGCGGTACGGTTAGTGATGCAGCACTAATAAGATATATAGAAGAGCTGCATAGCAGAGGTTATAAGGTAATGCTCTACCCAATGTTCTTGCTTGACACAAAAAACAAAGAGTGGCGAGGAAAATTGGGCGGTACTCCTCAGGATATAAGTGATTTTTTTGAGAATCGGTATAGCAAATTCATAGGGCATTACACGAGCATTGCCAAACAAACTAAAGTGGAAGGGTTTATCATCGGATCTGAATTTGCGCAGCTCACCAGAGTAAAAGATGTAGAGGGTAACTATCCCGCAGTAGCAGAGCTAGTTAAAGTTGCAAAGCAAGTAAAGCTTCAGCTTGGAAAAGAAGTAAACGTAACTTACGCTGCCGATTGGAGTGAGTATCATTCATATGATGGTTGGTATAATATGGATGAACTATGGTCTTCAGAGTTTATCGATGTTGTTGGCATCGATGCTTATTTTCCACTCACCGATGGCGAAGAACCTCCTTTTGGCTATTCCGCGGAAGATGTAGCGGGTGGTTGGAGCAGTGGGGTAGGGTATGATTATTTTTACGATTACTCAAAAAGTGATCCTGAGAAAATAAAGTATAATGACAGCGAATATGCGTGGAAAAATATCGAGAAATGGTGGAGTGAAGTTCATGTAAATCCAGGTGGTAGTAAAACAAAATGGCAACCAAAAATGAAGAAAATATGGTTTACCGAATATGGATTTCCCAGTATGAACGGCTGCACTAATGAGCCCAATGTGTTTGTTGATAAAGGTAGTATAGAGAGTAAATATCCACGATACTCAAACGGAGAGGTGAGCTTTCTTTCGCAGAAAACTGCAATCGAAGGAACATTAAAAAAGTGGCAAAGCTCAGAAATGGTGGAGAAAATGTTCCTCTGGGCGTGGGATGCAAGGCCATTTCCTTATTTCCCCAATTTATGTGACATGTGGGCTGACTGCCATAACTGGCAGACCGGGCACTGGATTCAGGGAAAAATTTCACAACTTAATGTTTCCGATGTTTTGTCTGATCTGTTGCAAAAGGTAGGTCTCAAAGGCGATCAGTTTGATACAAGTGATGTTAAAGGATTACTATCTGGGTATGTAATAAATGATCAGCAACCCGTACGCTCAATTATTAAAATGCTGCGAAGGTGCTATTTTTTTGATGTGGTTGAACAGAACTCAAAACTGAAATTTATTCAAAAGGGCAGGGGAGTGAAAACTGAAATACCAATTGGCGAGATGGTTACCAATAACGTTGCAAAACTTGTTAATATTAGTCAGCTAGATTTAAATAGTAAAGTCAATGTTGTCTATTTTAACCGCAATTTTGGCTATCCAATTGATGTGAAATATGCTGAACTGCCAAAGCAGGGCAATGCTGCAACAGTTAAATACCTCTCATTATGGAGGAAGGGGAGGCGCAAAATATAGCTGAAGTTTTACTTTATTCTTCGTGGCAAGAGAGAAATGTATACAACTTTAAGCTCCCGATAAAATATGCATGGCTTTTACCAAGTGATGTCATAGCAATTTCAGATGGCGAGAAAAGACATACGATGAGAATTATAAAAACAAAGTTTGAAAGCATGTCCATTCAAGTAATGGGAGTTGGTTATGATCCCTCTATATACAAGCTCTCCTTTCCTTCAACAAGATCACTTATGCTTAAAGAATACCCTCCTTCTCACATCAGTAAATCTATCGTAGAAATGATAGATTTACCGCATATTAAAGGTAATATCGCAAGTTTTACTTTAATTAGTGAAGAGGAAGGTTGGAAAGGAGCAACACTTTTTATTTCGTATGATGATAAAAATTATAAGCCCATCGCGAGCGCAAATATACAATCTACTTACGGATATGTAATCGAATTTACCGATGAGGGAATTACAGTAGTGCTACGTTTTGGTAAGCTAGACGTCATGAATCCAACTGTGTTAGCGCTGGTTGGAAAAGAGGTAATAAAATTCCAAAGTGCAAAGCTTATAGATAAGAATAAATACAAATTGAGTGGCCTAATTAGAGGTCAAAAAGGCACTAAGAAATATGAACACACTGCAGGTGAAAAATTCGTTCTGCTTGATCATTCAATAATTTCTTTCGAAGTACAAAGGGGTAAAAAGTTTTATCTCAAAGCAGTCACCTACGGTGATTCATTGGATAATACGAAAGCGAAACTATTGATCAAGAACTTCAGCTAACCAACAGGTATATTGATTTACACTTTATTAAAAAATCCACTATATTATAAATATAGCAATATAGTGAGGTAAAATTATGACTAATAGTGTAAATGAATTATCAAATAAAGCACCAATAATACTAACATGGGTGCCAAGAGTACATGGTGCATCTTTACCGAATGGTAAAAATAGTACCCTGAATTATTTAGAAATAATTAAAAATCATAAATTAACAAATAAAGAGGAGAGGGACATATATTTGGTTATAAATGGTCCTGGATTTGAAGAAAATCAAATAGATAGTTTAAAACATGAGCTGAAAGGAATTGAAGGAGTACATGTTATAGACTTGCATCAATATGACTGGAGTGAAATAGACACAGGATGGAAAATAGATGGTAAAGACATTAGCATAAAGGATTTCTTTAAGAATATGTATAATATGTCAGAGGAGCAAAGAACATATTTTGCTGTTGAAATAGATACTTTTAGATTAGTTGCTCTGGCACTCTTAAAGCAGTTTACAGGACACGAAGGTGGGATATATATAGATTTTGATTCTTTAAAAGCCATTGACTCTCATATAGGGAAGGATATAACAATCCCTGAAGGAATTTTATTAGGAAATGTTATAGCAGGTTTTCTTGATCAAGAAGGGAACATGAACTACAAAAGTGCGGTAGATATAAAGAACTCAAATCATTATGACGAATATAAAAATCTAATAATTTGTACAAATAATGATTGCATTGTGATAAATAATTCAAGTATAGCAGTTAACATTTTGTCTGATTATAAAGATAGAATACTGAGCCAAAAAGAAGCTTGTAATGAGGTTAAAAAGCGCTTATCTCTAGCTTTAGAACAAGAAGAAGAACTTGCTAAAGGAGCTTCCTTATTAACAAAAGATGAAGAACTCAAAAATGAAATAATTAAACAAGTAAAAGAAAAAATTAAAAAATGCGTTTCAGACTTTGAAAGCAATGGAATACAAGAGCTATATAATATCGAAAACTTTCAGTATATTAACACCGGGCTTGGTGAATTTAGCTTAAATTCTGCTCAAATGAGTACAGGACGAGTTCTTATTGTTCAATTATGTGATGGCGAAAAAGTGAGCAAATGTCCATCATTTTCTTTTAATTGTAATAATGGTAATTATGTTTTTAAGCAAGAGAGCGACCTATCCTGGATGAAGGGAAAAGATCTATACCGTGAACGAGTAGATAATAAGCTGGAAGGAGCAGAAGTAGACAGGGTAGCAATGGGAGAGCTATCACTTATATAGCATTGATTAAAGAACTTTCTATTTCAAGAATAGAAAGTTCTTTAAAGCAGAGACTGAAAACTTTACGGAGCAAAAGTTCTTACAGTTGACAATTAACGCAGTATATGTTAATATTATATACATATAAAGTAATTATAAAGCTTATTATGTCAAGGAAAATAGTTAATACATTAAAATCTCAAGTAAAAGAGCTCAAATATGCTGATTTAGGAGCTAAAGGATTAAGCTCAAGTGGTTGGTATGACATTTACTCTGGCAATGTAACATATAAAGATCTCAATAGATGCAGTGATATCACTATTAATGGACAAAAAGTAACTAATGATTTTATCAATACACTATTCTCAGATAATAGGGGTATGATTTTAGAAGGTGAAAATGGACAGAACAACTATCGTCCATTTCTCAAACGAGTTTTTATAGAAATGTTCGAACATGTTGGTGCAGCAACTCCCAATAACTCTATTATTGAAGAGTTGATAACTAACTATAATCAGGCAGGATATTCTAGTTGTTTGTGTTATCAGCAGCAGAGTGCTCTTAATCCGTTTGATTTGTTGATACTAGGTAATGAAAGAGAACAAACAATTGGTATGGATTGTGATAAACCTGATTGTTTAAAGTTCAGTTTTAGTCAAAGAACTAAATGTGTCTTTGATAATGGTCTGATTATAAAATGCAATTTATCCTGTTCAGCAGAGTTTAAACTAAAATGTAAGGATGGAAATGTGACATATGAAGATGGTAAAGTGTTGCTTACAATCCCTAAAGAGTTAAAAGACTACAAAGCTGGCGATGACAGTCTGCTTGATAAGCTTACTGATATTATTAATAAGCTTGTTGAATACTTTAAAAAGCTCTGCGAGAAATTGGGCTTTAAGTTTGATACAAGGATAGAGTATGATTCTGAGCATAATATAAACATAGAGCACAACCTTGGCAAGCCACTGAAGGTGATAGATGAGCCAGATGTATATGCCGTCAATGGCTTGAAGCGCAAAGCACAATAAAAGTATTTGTTTAGGGGAATGAGGACTCCCTTTATTGTTATTCAAGTAGCTAACACTGGGGTCCAGAGCAGGCAATAAGAACTGGTCACGTGCTGGAATGACAAGGAAGAAAGTGCTGGTTTGAAATTAAATTTTCTGGATTTTAGTGTCACAAATTGACCCTATAGTTTTCTTTTCTCGTCTAACTGATTCTATCACTCTGCTGAACGGATGCCAATAAAATTGTCTTCTTTTAAAAGAATGTGAAAGCAATTGGTTGAATTTTTTTACTAATGTTTTATTATGCCGTGAATGTTGTGAGGTAAAACAATGATCGGTAATATAAAAAAATTATCAAATAAAGCACCAATAATACTAACTTGGGTGCCAAGAGTATATGGTGCGTCTCTACTGAATGGTAAGAATAGTGATCTTAGTTACTTAGATATAATCAAAAATCATAAATTAACAAATGAAGAGGAGAGGGACATATATCTGGTTATAAATGGTCCTGGATTTGAAGAAAATCAAATAGATGATTTAAAGCGTGAACTGAAAGGAATGGAAGGAGTGCATGTTGTAGATTTACACCAATACGACTGGAGCGAAATAGATACAGGATGGAAGGTAGATGGTGAAGACATTAGCATAAAGGATTTCTTTAAGAATATGTATAATATGTCAGAGGAGCAAAGGATGTATTTTGCTGTTGAAATAGATACCTTTAGATTGATTGCTCTTGCTCTTTCAGAAAAAATGACAGGAGAGAAAGGTGCAATATATATAGACTTTGATTCTTTAAAAGCCATTGACACTCATATAGGAAAAGACATAACGATTTCTAAGGGAATTTTGTTAGGGCAAGTTACTGTACATGTTAATCAAGAGAGCGGCAAAATTATTAAAACGGATTTAAATAATGACTTGATTGCAGTAAGTTGTCCAAGTATAGCGATTAATATTTTAGCTCAATATAAAAGAGAAATACTGAGTCAAGAAAAAATGTGCTATGAGTTGGCAGAACGTTTATCTCGGTTTATGCAAAGAGAAGAATCACAATTTTTTACCGCATGTAAAAGATTGGAAGAAGAACAGCTGTGGGATTATGAGACGAAGAGATTAGTGAGAGTTATTAAATACGGATTAAAGAAGATAGAGTGTACAATAGGTGATCTCAAAAATGGTGAGATAAGAAAATTATATGAGCCACGGGTGTTAAGGTATATGCAACATCCTGAAGTAAGTATGAATTTGGGTCAATTTTATACTGTAGAAGTAATTCGTAGTGAATTAATTGGTCAAGACGAAAGTAAACTGAAGCTGTTTTGCTTCGAAGAGGACAATGGCAATTACGTTTATATAATAGATAGTGATCTATCTTGGGCGAGAAGAGAAAACTTATACCATAAGCAGGTAAAAAGTGAGTTAGAAAAAGTACAAGTAGATCAGATGGAATTGGAAGATCTATCGTTAAAGTAATCAAGTGCAAACCCGCAAGAAACTCAAGTTACAGTTCATAGTCTATATTAGTTAAAAATTAATGATTTATATCTATTATAGTATATATGTCAAAAAAAGTGATTAATGAGCTGAAAGATAAGGCGAGGTAGAGGAGATATGCTGATTTGAAGTCTACAGAAAGTTCTGATTATAGAACATATAAGGATTTAGATATGGACTTCAATAGTGAATATGAATTTGTTTGTGACCTTGTTATTAATGGGAAGGCAATAACTAATGATCTCATTAAAAATTTATATTTAAAACATGAAAATCTCATTACAGAAGATAAGGACAAAAAAGGGAGTTATCGTCTGTTTCTTAAGCAAATCTTCACGGAAATATTTGTACACGCCGGTGCAGCAGTTCCAAATGACTCTATTATGGAAGAATTGATAACTTATTATAACAGGTCTGGGTACAAGCAATTCTTTTCTTCTCAAAGTCAAGCACTTCGTTCTTTTGGATTGTGCATGTATTCATTCCACTATTTAATTCCTTCTTACAGAGAAAGGACCTATATAAGTTGTGAAGATCCAAATTATCTGAAGTTCAGTTTTAGCGTAAATGATGGTATATATAACGGTAATAAAATTTTAGTATGTGATTTACAAAACTCAGTGGAGTTTAAACTAAAATGTGAAGGTGAAAATGTGATATATGAAGAAGGTAAGGTTTCTCTCACTATTCCTAAGGAGCTGAAAAATTACAAAGCAAATGATAAGAATTTGTTTGACGTTATTATTGAGTATTTTCAGAAATTTTGCGAAAAATTTGGATTTCACTTTTTTGAGGAAAATTTTGAGTATAATCTGGATAAGCCACTTGGAGTATTAAGTGATATAAATACAACCAAAGACAAGAATCTAAACTTGAAGAATTTAAAATAAGATATTGAAATCTCCGCTTTTTTTAATAAGGTGAGTATAATAAAAAGTAAATCAAGTTTTACAGAAAACCTTTACTTATGATGAAAAGTACGTAATACGTATATAATATAAGATTGTGATATGTCAAAAAAAATAGTTAACGCATTGAAATCTGAAGTAAAAAAGCTCAAGTATTCTGATTTAAAATCTATACCAATGAAATCAGGTGGTTGGAGTAGCATAAACTCTGGTTACAACACATATATTGACCTTGATAGATCACACAACCTTACTATCAACAAACAAAAAATAACCAATGAGCTTATCGAGGAGCTATATTCAAAACATAAAGATCTCATTTTAGGGAATGAAAAAGGGAAAAGAAACTATTGTTTGTTTCTTAAAGTAGTCTTTATGGAAATGTTTATACGTGTTGGTGCAACAGTTCCAAATGACTCTATTATAGAAGAATTGATAACTAGTTATCATCAAGAAGGATATAATCATTTTTTGTTTCTGCATTTATTAAAGGCTCTTTTTCCACTTGGCTTGCTTGTGTTAGATTCTGATATAATAATAACTTATAGTATGGATTGCCATAGTTCCAATTGTCTAAAACTCAGTTTTAGCATGGAATGTATAAGGGTACTTAGCAGTGATCTTGCTAGTGATATCAAAACACCAGGTTTTTACAGTTCAGTAGAATTTAAACTGAACTGTAAGGGTAGAAATGTAACATATGAAGATGGTAAAGTGTCTCTTATTATTCCGAAAGAGCTGAAAAATTATAAAGCAAGTGGTAGAAGTTTGTGTGACATTACTATTGAGTATTTTCAAGAATTTTTTGGAAATTTGGGATTTAAATTTGAGACAAAAGTGGAACATAGTCTAGGGGAGCCACTGAAGGTGTTAAATGATGTAAGTGTGCTTTGCTCTCAGTTAGAATGTATCCGTTCAGCAGAGTGGTAAAATAAATTAGACGAAACTAATAAGTGGGTATCATGAAAATCCAGTCTTTTCATGCAAAAAAAAATGATGTCATTCCAGCGCGTGACCAGTTCTGATTGACTAATCAGTCTTCTGGATCCCAGTATCAAGTACTGGGATGACAAGAGTAAAGAGGAAACTGGGATGACATTATGAAGGCCTAGCAATTTATGACGGTGTCATTCCAGCGCGTGACCAGTTCTGATTGCCTGGTCAGTCCTCTTGGTTTCAGTGTTAGGCTACTCGAATAACAGGTGTTACTGAAATAACACCGATGGGCTACTGGAAGGATAAGAGGCTACTTGAATGAAAAGAAAGGGAGTGCACATTTCTTTGAACAGATAGGTTAAATTAGGTTGAAGTTTTAGCAGCAGCAAGTCTGTTAAAATCTTCTTCAGCGTGGTACGATGACCGCGTTAATGGGCTTGATGCAACTACCAAGAAGCCTTTAGAATAAGCAATATATTTATAATGCTCAAACTCTTCTGGAGTAACATATCTATCAATTTTTGCATGCTTTGGAGTTGGTTGCAGATATTGACCAATTGTAATGAAATCAACTTCGGCGCTACGTAAATCATCCATAACCTGAAAGATTTCTTCTTTTGTTTCTCCAAGACCAACCATAAGCCCTGACTTCGTGAAAAGTTTAGGATTAATCTGTTTCACCATCTTTAGCAAATATAGTGAATGAAAATAACGAGCTCTTGGTCTTATTTTTGCATACAGCCTTGGTACTGTTTCGATGTTGTGGTTATAAACATCAGGTGATGCAATAGCTATTGCTTCAAATGCTCCTTTCTTATTTAAAAAATCAGGAGTGAGAATCTCTATTGTTGTTTCCGAAGTTATCTTTCTAATTTCTTCTATACACCTTATAAACTGATTTGCACCACCATCTGATAAATCGTCACGGTCAACAGAGGTAATGACAACGTGCTTTAAATTTAACTTTTTTATTGCTTTTGCTAAATTTTCTGGTTCATGAGGATCGAGCTTATCAGGAATGCCAGTTGCAACGTTGCAAAACGCACAAGCACGAGTACAAACAGAACCGAGAATCATCACAGTAGCATGACGTTTATTCCAACATTCACCAATATTTGGACACGCAGCTTCTTCGCATACTGTATGTAAGTTATGTAGCTTAACAGTGTTTAAGGTTTCATTGAATACTTTACCAGCTGGAGCTTTTGCTCTGAGCCATGTAGGCTTACTATGCATCTGAAACAGCTAGCTCTACCTCTTGTTTTGCTAAAACTTTCTTTAGTCTTCTTTTTATCTTTTGCGCTTCTTTACTTAGTTTGATTGTTTTTGTGTTGAGCAAGAAAGCATCAAGATCACCTTTGTAATCTATAGTTCTTAAAGTTCTTGTCGCTATACGAAAGCTAAACTTTTTTTCTAATATATTACTCGTTAATGTAACCTTATGTAAATTTAAGAGAAAGGTACGCTTTGTTTTACGATTTGAGTGCGATACCTTATTACCAAAAGACTTTTTTCTATTTGTTAATTCACAAATTCTACTCACTTCAATATACCAATTTATCCTATGTAACTAGGTTAACCTTATATAGTTAAATAGTCAACTCCCTTGCTTGATTTTTATACCGTATACTGCTTTATAGCCAAAAAACACTGTAATTTTTTCTATTACAAGAGAAACCATATGCTGCATTTCTAATGCTTTACTGCCATTTGTTACTAACAGATGCAGAACACCAGAATTTACGTTTTGTGCGTATGAGATCTTTTGTGGTTTTGTACATTCTGCTAATTCCTCTCCAACTATACTTTTCCAGTTTAAAATAAGACGTATTTCATTTTTGCTGATCTTATTTTTCATGCATTTTAATGCATAGTTTTCTATTATAGATTTTAATTTCTTTGGCCCGCTATATTTAAACATCTTTCCAGTGCTTAAAATTAAATTATATTACAACTTTCTGATACAAAAAACTAACTTATTGTTTTCATGATCCTCGGCCTCACACATAAAAAGCAGTATTTGTATATTTTTGCCTAACTTGTAATCATTTTTAATTGTAATTTATTAAATTATTATGAAGCTAATTAAAATTCGAGTAAAGTATAGTATTTCCAAGAAGATTATCTTTTTACTGTATGCAGTAATTTTCTTATAGCTATCTGTTTTTTAAGATCTTTCTGCAATCCAAGCTGCTTGAATGGCCTCTAATATTTTTTCATTACAATACTTTTCATCATCATCAAACTCCTTCAAACCCAAGATCTTTTTCTTAAGTTCAGTGAATCTAATACTAATTATATCCTTATTGGGAAACTTCTCTTCTAGAGCTTCTGCAATATCTTCTATATCAAGCCATTTCATACTTTTTTGATAAATTAAACTGGTGCCCATGGGGAGACTTGAACTCCCAAGGTCGCAAAACCCACGGATTTTAAGTCCGCTGCGTCTACCGATTCCGCCACACGGGCCTTATGTTGTTTATCTAGAGTAAAATTCTACTACTAAATTGACTTCCATGTCTGCTGAATAGGGGACTTCGGAATATTGAGGCGCTCTCAAATACTTCACTGAAAGTGCTTTGCTATCTGCCTCTAAATAATCTGGAGCCTTACGTTCTTGTTTTTGTTCAGCCTCTATTAATATAGGAATTTTTGCTGCTCTTTCCCTTATTTTTACTATATCACCAGGCTTCACTCTATAACTTGATATGTTAACCACCTTATCATTAACTGTAACATGTTTATGAGATATAAGCTGTTTTGCCGAGTAAATTGTTGGCACAAAACCAGAGTGATATAAAACAGAGCTTAACCTTGATTCTAAGGCACCAATAAAATTATCAGCCGTATAACCCTTTCTTTTGTAGGCATCTAAAAATGTACGTCTAAGCTGCTTACTTGAAATTGCATAGTAGAACTTAAATTTTTTATGTGCAGCAAACTGCTTACCAAAATCAGATAACTTCTTAAATCCAAGAATACCATGCTGACCTGGAGGGTATTTTCTTTTATTGACCGAATCTTTTGCTCTACCCCATAAGTTTACACCAAGCCTGCGACTGATTCTATACTTTCTATTGATAACAGTTGTCATACAAAAATTCTCACAATCTAACTATAAATTATTAATGATTTTAACATTAAGTGTCAACTTGTTTTTGCCACTATGATATAGTATACTTCACTTTTAAGTTTTCCTATTAATACATGAATCATCTACTACTAAAATCCATGGCAAATGCTGTCCGCTTTTTATCAATTGATGCAGTACAAAAAGCAAATTCTGGACATCCAGGTATGCCACTTGGCATGGCAGATGTTGCCACTGTATTATTTGCTAAATACCTAAACCATAACCCTGATGATTCTCAATGGATCAGTAGAGATCGTTTCGTCTTATCAAATGGTCACGGTTCAATGTTGCAATACTCTATATTATATCTGACAGGCTACATTAGTATAGATGAACTAAAAAACTTCAGGCAACTTACATCAAAAACTCCAGGTCACCCAGAATTTGGCTTAACTTCTGGTATAGAAGCAACAACAGGCCCGCTTGGTCAAGGATTTGCCACTGCTGTTGGCATGGCACTTGCTGAATCGATTCTTGAAAAGCAGTTTGAAATCAGTCACTACACTTATGTAATGCTAGGAGATGGCTGTCTTATGGAAGGTATAAGCCATGAAGCAGCGTCCCTTGCTGGGCATCTTAAATTAAATAAGCTGATAGCACTTTTTGACGACAATGACATCTCTATAGACGGCTCTACTAGCCTCTCTTGTTCTGATGATGTAGAAAAGCGTTTTTCAGCGTATGGATGGAATATTGACAAAATCGATGGGCATGACTTTGATGCTATATCCCTTGCAATAGAGCAGGCACAAAAGTCTGATAAACCTACACTAATCTGTTGCAAAACTATTATCGGAAAATTTTCGAGCCGTGCTGGCACATCTTCTGCTCATAGTGGTGCCTTTACAGAGGAAGATGTAAAACAGATGAGAGAAAAATTGAATTGGAACTATGAACCATTTTATGTACCAGAAGATGTGAAAAACGCTTGGATGGAAACAGTTAAGAGGGCAAAACAAAACTATACATCCTTGATCAATGAAGAACTACAAAGAAGACTTGAGAAACGTTTGCCGAATAACATCGAGAGTGATTTGGCTAACCTGAAGAAACAAATATGTGAGCTCATGCCAAACGAAGCTACTCGATCTTCTTTCGGCAAAGTAATGGAAATATTGACTAAGTCTATGCCAGAACTAATTGGTGGCTCTGCTGATCTTACCGGTTCAAATTGTACTAAATATAAGCACATGCAGGCAATAGATAGTAATGATTATGGTGGCTCTTATGTCCACTATGGAGTGAGAGAGCACGCTATGGCAGCTTGTATGAATGGTATGGCTCTTCATGGTGGAATTATTCCTTATGGTGGAACTTTTTTAGTATTTTCCGATTACTGCCGCCCTGCTATACGTCTTTCAGCTTTGATGAAACAGCAGGTTATATATGTAATGACTCATGACTCAATTGGAGTAGGGGAGGATGGTCCAACTCACCAGCCAATAGAGCATTTAGCTTCTCTGAGAGCTATACCAAATCTGTATGTTTTTAGGCCAGCAGATGCAATTGAAACTTTGGAGTGCATTAGCATTGCATTGGAAAAAAAAGAATCTCCATCGTTATTTGCACTTTCAAGGCAAAATATTAATTACATGCACTCTTATACTGACCAATTGGCCAACCTATCAAAATTTGGTGCATATATACTATGCGAATATTCAGGGAAGCTAGAAGTGACGATATTTGCTACCGGATCTGAAGTTGAAATTGCAGTTGAGGCAAGAGAAAAATTACAGGAAAAAGGTGTAGGTACAAGGGTCATTTCTATGCCGTGTTGGAGGCTTTTTGACGAGCAAAGTGATGAATATAAAGGGGCAATATTAAATAATGACAGCATTAAAGTTGCAATTGAGGCTGGAAGTGAAGTGGGTTGGCATAAATATATAGGCTCAAACGGTATATTTATTGGCATGAAAAATTTTGGAGAATCAGCACCTTATGAAGCTCTTTATAAGCATTTTAATATTAGCGCTGATTATGTAGTAAAATGTGTTTGTGAATAACACTTTTTGTCATTACGCTGCGCATAAAATTACTTAATGAACTCAGCCAATACCGTTATTATGATAAGAAAGCTGGTGAAATGTTTCGAGTAACTTTTTCGTTTCTATGATCCACTTGGCGGCAAGAATAAAGTTTTAATCGTTCCATGGTTTCTGTATAATTTTCAAAACTTAATTGGTATATATGAAGGTAATAATAGGTAGCGCTAGTAAACGATTAGGAGATTCAATAGCAAGTGGGCTAAATGCTCAGCTATTCCCCAATCAGGTGTCAAGATTTGCCGATGGTGAGGTAAATGTAGAAGTAGCAAATGATCTACGTAATCAAGAAGTATATATAGTACAATCTCTTTCTTCCCCTGTAAATGATAACCTTATGGAGCTTCTGCTTACAATTGATGCAGCAAAGAGATCTGGAGCCAAGAGAATAACAGCTATTATTCCTTATTACGGATACAGTAGGCAGGATAGGGTTATTAAAAACAATAATATGCAATCTGCTTTAAGTGCTAAATTAACTGCAAATCTTATTCAAATAGCTGGTGCAAACAGTGTTGCTGCTATTGATTTGCATTCAAGTCAAATTGAAGGTTTTTTTGATATACCAGTTACTAATCTAAGCTGTTTTGAAGTATTTGTTAACTCTATATACAAGGAAAACTTGGCAATAGTTGCGCCTGATGTTGGAGCAATTGGCAGAGCTCGTGCTTTTGCAAAGATTTTAGAGGAAAAACACAAGTTGGATAATGATATTGTTGTAGTAGATAAATATAGAGAAAAAGCAGGTACATCTGAGGTAATGAATGTAATCGGAGAAGTTGCAAACAAAAATTGCGTCATTGTTGATGATATAGTTGACTCTGGCGGAACATTATGTAATGCAGCTCTTGCTTTAAAAAATCGAGGAGCAAAGTCTGTAGTTTCGTGCATTACACATGGAATACTTTCAGGAAATGCAGTTGAGAAAATCTCTTCCTCTTCTCTGGATAAATTAGTAATTACGGACACCGTATTTCACAAATTTGAAAAAAATGATAAGATAGAGGTTGTTTCAATTGCAAATATTTTAATTTGCTTTATGCAAGGAGGTAAAAGTGCCAGCTAGATCAACAGAAGATGTTATCACTTCGTTAATAGAATTTGCAAATAAGAGAAAAATAACAATTACTAAGGAAGAAATGCTTAAAACTGCACAGCTTGTGAGGATTAAGTTATCCGATGATGAGATTCAATACTACTCAAAAGAACTGACAATGCTGGATTGGATACATGATACTTTGTTGAAAGTTAATACTGAAGGTGTTTCTCCTATGCGTTATGGAACTATAGATAAGGATATTCATGTACGCGATGATATTATAAATTCTCAAAACATTAAAGAAGAAATATTATCCAATACAAAATCAGAGCATGGGTATTTCGTAGTACCGAAGGTTATAAACGATTAAGATAAAGCAAGATTTATACCGATTTTATAGATCTACTTTCAAAAATAAGACCAATCTGGTAAAGAAGCATTCGTTGGAGTAAAAACCATTTTTTGATTTTTCTTTACTAAATCTACTAAATATAATTTAGAGTTGCTTGGTGATTCTGCGTTAGTAAAGATAATTTCTCTGCCATTTGGTAGCCATGCCGGAGATTCAATTTTATGTCCCTCTGAAAGCAAGCGCTCTTCTTTGCCATCTGGCTTCATAACTCCTATGTAAAATTTTCCTGACTGAATTTTTGTAAAAGCTATCAGATCTCCTTTTGGCGACCAAACAGGTGTAGCATATCTTCCATTTCCAAAACTAATTCTCTTGGGTTTTTTGCTTTTTTTAGTGAAATCTATGATATATAGTTGCTGACTTCCACTTATATCAGAACTAAAAACCATGTACTTTTGATCTGGAGACAAAGAGGGAGAAGTACTTATAGCTGAACCTTTAGTAATTTTTTTTGTTCGTTTACTGCTTAAGTCTAGAGATAATATATTTGTTTCACCACTCAATGAGTGGGAAATAAAAAGAGATTTACCATCAGGAGAAAATCTTGGTGCAGAAATAACTCCTTCAAATGCGCTGATTATTGATTCAGTGTTATCTTTTAAATTTTTTAATATTATATAACTTTTACCATTTGTGTATGATATATAAACAATACCCTTTCCATTTGGTGAAAATCTTGGTGTTGACACAAATTTCTCACCATTTGTTAAGTACTTTATATTACTTCCATCTTGATTCATCACAGCAATTTTACGGACGGATTTGTAATTGCTATCTTTTTCTTCAGCGATATATGTAATTTTTGTATTGAAATGCCCTTTCTCACCAATCAATCTATCATGTATCAGATCTGAAACAAGATGACTAATTTTCCTCCAGTCTTTTGCTAGAAAAACAACCGACTGAGTAAGCAATTCTCTGTTTGTAAAGCTGTCAGATAAACGAAAAGATAGCTCTAAATTTCTGTTTGATACTTCACTTAAACTTATTGTGACTACAGTATCGCTTTTCCAAGACTCAACTTTCGCGTCACGTTTCACATTAAATAAGCCACAATTAGATAGATTTGTTTCAATTACTTTTGTGATGCTTTCACTTAGCTCATTTTCCACTTCTGTCTTGCATGCACATTTAGATACAACAAGATCAATATTACCAATATTGCTTTTTTTTATATCAACATATAAAACAGCTTTTGTGGAATAAGGAATAAATAACGAAATAAATAACACCAGTTGAACGAATAGCTTCATTAGATTTCTTGCATTACCTCCTTTCATCTCAGCAAATAGCTTACTTTTGAAGTTAAACTGCATGACAGTAGAGTAAATCAATTTCTGCAGTACTTGACACTGGAATCCAGAAATTTGACTGCAAGTAAGTGCACTGAGGTGGCAAGCATAAAAGTAGCTGTTTTATTCTAAAATAAACGTCTTTGACAAGGTTGCATGAAAAACTGGATTCCAGTGTCAGAGCACTGGGATGACACTCTACTGGTGGAGATTGCTCTAAAACTACAATGTTTGCCTGGGCGTTGAGATGGCACCCTTCTGGTAGATTCAAATCACAATGTTTGTATAGTTGTGTGATCTGACACTGATTTTTTTTTACGGATTCCAGTATTGCATGCTGAAATAACATCAAAGAATACATTGTTAACTTCTTACTCAAATAATGGTTAATAAAAAGAGGTATACTTCTATACCTGTTCTATTTGGACTTCAATTATAGGTCTTTTTAGTAAATATTCCTTTAAGATACTAAATATTGAACTTTCAATCTTATTTCTTATTTTTTTTATCGGCTGTGAGTCAAATGCTGACTCAACCTTCTTTATGATCTTTTGCATAATGGCTGCATCTTTTTGCGCTTCGAAAACACCAGGTGCAAATACTTTTGGCTTAGCAAGCAGTTTATTTTTCTTGTTTACAACTGCTGTCACTACGATAGCTCCGGCATCTCTCATTCTCTCACGCATTTTTATAACGCTGCATTCTGGATGACGGAGTAACATACCATCAATACCAAAGTAGTCGACATCAATGGAGCTAACTTTTTCCCCATTTTCCAAATTAACAATATCACCTGGTGCAATCATTATTGCTTTTTTCACACCGCACTCTTTAGCAAACTTTACATGTGCATCCGTATGAATATACTCACCATGAACCGGAATAGACATCTTAGGTTTTATCAAAGAATACATTTCCCTTAGCTCTGCTTTTACTGGATGCCCGGAAGCATGAACATTCTCTGTTTTTTCAGTAATAACTTCCACTCCCATCTCAATAAAGGCATTGAGCGTGTTATGTGCACGAGTTTCATTGCCAGGAATGATTTTTGATGAAAAGATCATGGTATCACCTTGCTGCATTTTAAATGCTTGATGACTCTTAGAGGCAAGTCTTGCGGTAGCTGCCAGTGGCTCACCTTGACAACCTGTGCAAAGTAGCACCAGCTTTTCCCTTGGAAAATTTACTGCCTCCTTTGCTTCTAGAAACTCAGGAGAATCAGTTAAATAACCACTATCCTGAGCAACTTTCACTATTCTCCATAAAGATCTGCCAAGTAAAACCACTTTTCTATTTAGTGCTTTTGCAGCTTGGCTTATTGTTTCAATTCGCGCCACATTCGAGGCAAATAGCGAGACAGCAACCAATTTTTTAGACCGCTTTATTATATTGTAAATATTATCATAAATTTCACTTTCTGATTCAGGGTCGTGTTTGCTCAGTATGTTTGTTGAATCACAAATTGCTGCAAGTAGATCACCTTTATCGCCAATTTCTTTTAAACGCTCTATATTAGAAATTAATCCAACAACAGGTTTTGGATCAAATTTCCAGTCCCCAGTATGAAGTGCACTACCTGCTTCAGTGCTAATTAATATTGAATTTGCCTCAGGAATTGAGTGAGTTACATTTATAAACTCAACGGTAAAAGGACCCAAATTTATGCTGCCATTTATGTCTACCTCTTTCACAGGTACCACACCTTCCAATCGAAACTCCTTTAGTTTCTCCTTGAGAAAATTAACTGTAAACTTTGTTGTATATATGGGACATTGCAAATCTTCCCACAGATGAGGCACTGCACCACAGTGATCTTCATGTGCATGTGTAATTATTATTCCAAGCAAATCTTTTTTTCTTTGAGCAATAAAATCTACATCAGCAATGAGTAGCTCAACACCTGGCATAGTTTCATCTGCAAAACCGATACCAAGGTCGATCATAATCCACTTGCCTTGATAATGATATAGGCTAACGTTCATCCCAATTCTTCCTACTCCTCCAAGAGGAAGAAATAAAAACTCATTTTTGTTTATGTTCATTAATTTTAAATTATTAAAATGCGAGGATAGCAAAACTTCGACCTTAAATAAAGGAATTTATCACTTTTGCATAACTTAAAAAAATCTTTTCACTAAAAGAGAAGGCTTTCAAATTGGTAAAAAGAATTAAGTGTAGACAGCTACCTCTTTATATCATTTAGCAAATTTCTCATTTTTTTTTTACTTTTCCAAAGAATCCTTCAGATTTCTGCTCTACACTTTCATGTTCCTCTTCCTCAAGCGCTTTTAATAGCTCAATCTGCTTTTGGGTTAAATTCTTTGGATTTAAAGTCTCAACTATTACCTGTACGTATAAATCACCACGAGCATGTGAGTTCATATATGGCATACCCTTTTCCCTACAACGTAGTTTGGTACCAGTTTGAGTGCCTTCAGGGACCTTTACTTTTATTTTAGCTCCATCAATTGATTGAATATCGATTTCACCACCAAGTACTGCTAGTGTCATTCTTATAGGCACTTTACAGTGTAAATCTGCTCTATTGCGAGTGAAGATCTGATGAGTAGCTATTTTCACACATACGTATAAATCTCCGCTTTTTCCACCTCTTGCTCCAGCTTCTCCTTTACCACTGACCCTTACCTTAGCTCCTTCTTCTATGCCTTTTGGAATTGAAACGGAGATATTTACTTCATCTCTTTTACGCCCACTTCCACCGCATTTCTTACATTTATTTTGTATTATTTCTCCTTCCCCATAGCATGTAGTACACGTTCTTTCAATGGTAAAAAAGCCCTGTTGAGTTCTAATTCTACCGCTTCCCTGGCATGTGTTGCACTGAACTGGTTTGATTGCTCCTTCGCTACCTGTGCCTTGGCATGTATTACATTTTATATTTGTCACATAATGTATAGGTGCTTGTATTCCTTTAAATGCATCTTCCAAGGTAATTTTAAGGTCGTAGCGCAGATCTGCTCCAGATACTCCTGTTGTACTTCTTTTTGTTCTTGACCTACTTGTACTGCCGCCGAATCCTCCACCAAAAAAATCGTTAAATATATCACTAAAATCCCCTCCAGCTTGGCTGAAATCAAATCCACCGGAAGCACCATCGTGACCATAACGATCATAACCTGCTCTTTTTTCAGAGTCAGATAGAACTTCATATGCAGCTGTTACTTCTTTAAATTTTTCCTCTGCTTCCTTATTACCAGGATTTCTGTCAGGATGATATTTTAATGCTAGTTTTTTATATGCTTTTTTTATCTCGTCAGTACTAGCATTTCTGCTCACTTCTAGCAGGTCATAGTAGTCTTTTTTGTTCATATATAATAGCTCAGTATTTTACCTTTAAAGATAGGTATTACATATATGAATTTCAAGTATGACCTCTATTTCCTATAAAATATGGTGCACCCTGAGCGACTTGAACGCCCGACCTTTTGATCCGTAGTCAAATGCTCTAATCCAACTGAGCTAAGGGTGCTTGCACAAAGCTGACTTTAACAGATTTTATAGCTTATTTCAATTGGTTTAGCTAAAAATAAAACTCTTATCATGTATGAAACCTGTAAGAAATTGTACTAGCTCTCTTAAAGGATAACTTAAGTTAACAGTTTCCAATTACTTTGATTTTAGAACCGCTATCCGAATAAGAGCTTTTCACATTATACTGCCAAGCTGCTAACAAATAGCGGAATGACGGTTATAGTTAAATCTAAACTATTTTGGCTATATCAGAAGACGGGTTATGCAGAAACCTTAAAATACTTCTTGCTTGCCAAGGAGAATAAATACATTCCTACAAACAAGCAGATACTCAATATCGATGCATAGGAAAACTTGAAAATTAAATCTTTAATATATATTGATAAGCATTTACCTGCAGAAATTTTGTATAGTAGTCCAACACAAATAATCGTACTATCAATGACCGATGCTATAATTAAAGTGATGAAATTTGCCATATGAAAATTCAATTTCGACTTTAATTCTTCAAAAACAACTATGCTTGAGAGAAGAGAGATTAAAATTGGAGTATATAGAACCAGTATCATAAAACCAAAATTTTGCAATTTAAAAAGACAGCATATCACTGTACACACTATTAAGCTGTAAGTAGCTTTGCTTCTACCATAAAACTCAACCATTGAGTTTACAACTAAAGTAGCTCCCACAAATAAGGCAGCACATATCATTAATTTATTTGAAGTGTTAAGTAAAGAAAGACTGATAAGCAAGAGTATTGATAAAATGGACATAATCACCTACCCAAATTTAATAATATGCATTTATTTTAATCAAACATTACACATAATGAAAAATTTGTCTAGCGTAATCAAAAGTTATTTAAACTAGTACCTAAGTCTTTCAAATCTATTCTTATAATATCCTTTATATTGAGAGCTTTCTCCTCTGTCACTTTTCCAATACATGAAAAAACTATACCTTTAAACAATTCTTCAAACTTCCGCTGATTTTGCGGGGCAATGGTTACTAATATTCTACTTTGCGATTCAGAAAACATTATTATCTTGTTTATTATGTCTGTATTTTGTGTTTTTCCTATTGGTACTAGTGAAAGATCAATTTCAGCACCAAGGTCTCCTGCAATTAGCGATTTTGCCAAAGCAATAATTAAGCCGCCTAAGTTTGGTGCAATTGCAGAGACAATTATGCCATCTTTTATTGCCTGGTTGTAACGTTCATACAACTTCCTAGCGCTCTTTGCATTAACTTTTGGCACGTTGTTATTATCTATTCCACTATATAACTGATATTCAGATCTACCAAGCTCATCGTAGGTTGTACCAAGCACATATATCAAGTCCCCTGGCATTTTCACATCAAGCGATACCGCATTTTCAATATTGTCTATAATTCCAATTGCTGAAATGAGTAGTGAAGGTGGTGCAGATATCATCACTTTCTCGCCATTTTCATCATATCCCTTGAAGTCATTGAACATACTGTCTTTTCCGGATATGAATGGTGTTTTAAATGCAGTTGCAAAGTCGTAACAAGCCTCTGCAGCTCTCTTTAGTTGCCACAATCTTTCTGGATTATAAGCATCACACCAGCAAAAATTATCGAGCAACGCTAGATGATTTATATTTCCTCCTGCAGCTACGTAGTTGCGTATGGCAGTGTCAATCGCACATGCTGCCATGTGATAAGTGTCAATTTCTCCATAACTTGAGCCAAATCCCTGCGATTTTACAACACCTTTGTTTGAAGAAAGGACTGGCCTCGAGACAACAGCTTCGCTGCACACTCTTCCCTTGCCTTGCAGTGGTTTCAGTATTGACGATCCTTGAACCTCATGGTCATATTGCACCACTATAAACTCTTTGCTGCGTATGTTTGGTCTGCTTAGCATTTCTTTTAGTTCAAAGGTGTCATGCAAGTAGCTGAGACTGGAATCCATTTCACGCTCAGCTCTACCATCGTATGGGTTTTGGCGTAAAATGTTTGCAGGCTTTACCTGCTGGATCCCAGTGTCAAGCACTGGGATGACAGGAAAGGATACAGCAGACTCCTTAGACCACGGTTTCGTCTGTAAATGCACTTTGGGATTACCGTCATGCAGAAATTCAGTTTCGATGTCCATTATTACTTCTCCTGGGGGACATTTAACAACGGCTTTGCCACTTTTGTTGAATTCTCCAATTACACAGACCTCCACATCATGTGTTTTCATGATTTGCTTAAACGCAGGAAGATTTTCTTCTGGCACTGCTAAGGTCATTCTCTCTTGTGATTCTGATATCCATATTTCCCACGGAGCCATACCATCGTTTTTAAGGAGAACCTTGCTCAAATCAACTTCAAATCCGTCTTTTCCCATTTCACCAATGGACGATGATAGACCGCCTGCTCCATTATCCGTTATTGCATTATAAAGACCAAGATCTCTTGCTTTTACGACGGCGTTGGATAATTTTTTTTGTGTTATAGGATCACCAATTTGCACAATTGTTGAAGGGCTGTTTCCCGACAATGCCTCTGAAGAAAAAGTTGCACCGTGAATTCCGTCCCTTCCAACTCTTCCACCAATAATTACGATTTTATCACCGTTTTTGGGTTCTTTTATGTGTGAAGGTGCATTATTTATATTCCGTGGAATAATTCCGATGCTTCCAACAAAAACTAATGGCTTTCCACAGAATCTATCGTCAAAGTATACCGATCCAAGTTGCGTTGGAATACCGGAGCAATTACCAGCAACATTAACACCGTGAATCACTTCTTTCATTATATATTTTGGTGGTAAGATTTTATCAGTACGCTTTTTATCTCTATAAAGTTTGCCTTTTGATTCTTTGGCAAAGCAAAAGTAATAAGTATTCATGATAGGTTCTGCACCTTTGCCAAAACCGACTATATCTCGATTAACTCCAAGCACTCCAGTCATTGCTCCACCGAACGGATCGAGAGCTGAAGGACTATTGTGAGTTTCAACTTTATCTACAATCAAGTAATCGTCATCAAAAATTATTCCTCCTGCGTTGTCGGAGAAAACTGACACGCATATGTTAGAATTTATCTCACGCGTTGCACGCTTAATATAATGAGCATATAGACCATCTTTTATTTCATCAATAGGGGAGCAAAAAATATTGTGTTTACAATGTTCAGACCAAGTCTGTGCCAGAGACTCAAGTTCAATATCATATGGATTTCTACCGAGTTTTTTAAAGTAATCCTTTATAGCTTTCATTGCTGCCAGCGAGAGCCCTAAAGTGCCATTACCATCGATTCCATCTCTGCTGATTTTTTCAAGCTCTTGGTCACTTACATTGAGTTTGACAGATTTTGCTCCATTATTACCTGGTGTCATCCCAGTGCTTGACACTGGAATCCATTCTTTTTTTTCCTGGTCACGCGCTGTAATGACACCAACTGGGGTATTTTGTTTACTGTAATACTTCCAATGGCAATTGCCGTTTTCTTTATGGAAAAGTGTGCAATATTCAGTAATAGGATTGAATTCCTGTTTTATGTCATCTTCGGTTGGAAAACCTCCTTGACTTAGAATCAATTTTGAACTTCTTGCCTTGATAGAAACACTTTCATCAATGTGGCGTTTGCTCATTAGATATTCTCTAACAATTTGTTTTGCCGTGTTTCCTACGTTATCGGTCATGCCAGGTAAAAAGCTTATCTCCAAGCCCCACTTTGCTTGTGATTCTATGAAGTTATATTGAACTTCTTCAAGGTTTTCATTGTAGGAATAATAACGGCAGTCTTGTATGGCTTTATTATAAAATAGCCCACAAATTTCTTCATGTAATTTTGATGGTAATTCTTTGCTTATGTAAATCAAGTAAACATTAACTACCCTTCTGCGGCTAACTTGTTCACATTTATTAAAAACTTCTATTCTGATGTTTGCCATGTAATATTGTGAAAGACTTTAATATATCATAGCATAAGAAACTGCGAGCACATTTATATTTTAAATAATTTCTATACAATAAAAGTGTTGTATTAATTGTTACTGTTAGTGGGAAGAGTTTTTACTGTTAATGTGAATGAGTCCCTTTTTGATGTGCTGGTTCAGCACATATTTTCTGAATATGAAAGAGAAAAAATTCCCGAGATAAAGATCATACTTCCCTGCAAGAGGGATGTTATAGCATTGCTGAGTGCATTCAAGAATTACAGAACTATAATTTTGCCAGAGATAGTTTCACTAGAAAACATTGATGAAGAAGATTTAATATTAAATCTTGATAGAGTTAAAGTTATCAACCCAACAAAAAGAACACTGCTACTCATTCAATTTATATTGGAGTGGAATAAAAAAAACAATGATAATTTTCCAATCGATCTGGTTTACAGTTTGCCGTCATTGCTTCAATATACCCAAATAGAGGGTGATTATCAACTTGATGAGCACTCAAAAAAAGTAGCGAATTTCATAAATTTACTTATCAAAACTTGGAGTAAAACTTTAAAAGGTTTGGGAGTAATAGATATACTAAAGCATAAGAATGACTACATAAACAATATGATAAACTTCCTGCAGAAAGATCAGCATATGATCTTTATTGGAATTGGAAAGGGTGAAATCTACAAGTTATTGATTAAGGCTATATATGACCTGCCATTTGGAAAGATAATTCTACCTAACCTGAATTTGAAAATGAACGAAAAAGATTGGAAATCACTTGATAAAAAACACTATCAACATTGCCTGAAAGATTTACTCGATTATTTAAAAGTGGATAGAAGGGATGTTAGTTTTCTGTCAGAAGCGTGTTCTGGTGTCATCCCAGTGTCAAGCACTGGGATGACAGAAGAAAGGGCTGGGATAACAGGAAGTCCTGAGGAATATCTTGATTATATCTTCGATACAACTGCTGATCTAAGTGAAGTTGGTGGCGGATCAATTGAAAATATTGAAGTCATCACTTGTGATTCAAGGGAGGAAGAAGCACAAGTGACGTCACTAATTATAAAGAATGAAGGTTATGAAAACGCTTCTTTGTTTGTCTTTGATAAATTACTTGCAGATCGTATGGCGTGTACCATATCGGAAAACTATTCTTATGTGACGCTTCTGCTTTATAGTATTGAGATTTTGAACTCAAAATGGAACGGTGTGGCATTGCTTTCTCTTCTTAAACATAGGCTAGTGACTTTTGGTTACGCTCAAGAAGAGTACACTCGTATTTTATCTGAGTTTGAGATAGAAGTATTGCGTAGCTTTAATACAAATGGTCTTAAGGATATTATTAACGCTATTAATACTTGTAAAAAGCTAAGACATAAAGAAGATATATTAATTATTATCAGTAAGTTAAAGATTATATTTAATCCTTTACTGTATCTTGTAAATTATCCCATTTTTGATGTGGCATCAGCTCATTTGCAGTGTGTTAATGTCCTTTCTAATATCAATTTTTTAGAGCTAAATGGTGAAATAGGTAATTTTACTCGTGATTTCTTAAATGCATGTGAAGATGTAGCAATAAAATGCTCCTTAGAGTTATATAGCCAAATCCTGATATTATTTTTAAAAAGGAAGTTTTTTTCTCCAGAAAATAACTTAGATAAATTCAGCTTATATCACAATAAGGTTGTAGTACTTGCTGGATTTAATGATATACCAAATTTTCAGAATCCGTTTTTGAGTGCACTGAATAGAGAAAAATTTAACCTTCCTTCTGTGCAAGAAGAGCAAGGGTACTTTTTGTATACTTTGCGCAATTTATTTGGTGCCGGCAAGGTTTATATTACGAGGCTAGTGAGTGATAGAAAATCAATTCTATTGCGCCGTTTGGAAGTTCTGTTACAAGAACCAAAATATCCTTATCGCAATTGGCTAAGAATATTAAATACACCTGAGTGCATTGTTCCATGTACTCAGCCTATGCCAAAACCTAAAACTGAAGTGAGGCAAGCAAAAATGCAAGTGATGTCTTGCAGTGCGGTAGAAAAACTGATTCGTAACCCTTATTCATTTTATGTTGAATACATACTGAACCTTAGACAGTTGAAAGACTTAAATTTTAAGCCATCGATATTGGAGTTTGGCACTATGGTACACAATATTCTTGCAAGATATTTACGCAACGAAAAGTCGCTGATGAATATTGCACGAGAAATATTCTCGTCTAATCGATTCCACTTTTCAAATATGTGGTGGGTAAGGTTGCAGAGGATAATTCAATCTTTTGTTGAGCTTGATAGGACTGGAAACAATCAAGTTGAGTTGGAGAAGAGCTTTTCCTATCCGATATTTCATATTCCAGCGCGTGACACACAACTGCGCGGATGCTGTACAACTTCCACTAAGAATAAGGGTGTCATCCCAGTGCTTGACTACTTGGATCCAAAAAATTTGATTGCAAATGAACACACCAGACAATTGTGTAATAAGAGCTGGTCAGATACTCGAATGACAGAAGAAATTTTATTGACAGCAAGATGTGATAGAGTTGAGTATCTACCAGGTGGGCAAGTAGCAATTATAGACTATAAACTTGGTTCACCACCTTCCAATGAGGAAGTTATGTCAGGATTTTTCCCGCAATTAATTTTACAAGCTTTAGCAGTGGAATACACAACAAAAAAAGAAGTCTCGGAGCTTGCTTATTGGAAACTTGATTATGATAAAATAAAGGTTGTTGCTTTGAAAGATTATAGACAAAAAATGCATGAATTTCAGAATATTCTACCAGATTTCTTATCTAATTATTTAAGAGATACTACTCCCTTCATTGCCTCTCCTTATTTTGATAAATTCCTGAGATTTAACATCTACAAACAACTAGAAAGGATAGGGGAGTGGTTATAAATTATATCTCCTCTCATCCAGATCAAAATAGCTGGTTGTACAGCTGGTTTACTAAGTGCAGTAGGAGAATTACTAGATTGTGATATAGACTCATCTTTGCTAGACTCAAACAACCATAAAAAAACACTAAAAAGTGATTCAATCAATTTTAGCCATTAAAACTTGAATAGTGGCTAAAATAGCTTTAAATTGTATATTTATTTTAGAGGGGTATATGCCATCACAAAAACAGCTAAATGCGCAGCTAATTGATGCTGCTAAAAAAGGACAGCTAGATTTTGTTCAGCAAGCTATACAGAGTGGAGCAATTATTAATACAATAGATGATGATTATGGGAGAACTGCTTTAATATGGGCTGCTGACAATGGTCAACTAGAGATATTACAATACTTGATAGAAGAGGGAGCAAATGTTAATGCAGAATCTCCGGGAAACATAACTGCTCTAATTCATGCTGCTGCCCATGGTCATCTTGAGGTAGTACAACTTCTAATAGCAAATGGAGCTGATTTAAATGTGAAACGTCAAGGTCAATTCTCTGCCCTAACATATGCTATTGTAAATGGCCATACGGAGATAGCAAAGCTTCTAACTAGATATCATTTAATAGCTAATCTTGATATGTCAATACCTCGCTTGCCTCTTCCTACTTGTATACCAGAGTTATCATCTTATTGGTATGACTGTAAGGATGAGCTCAATAAAATGAAGGAAGAAGATAGTGAATTATATAATTTTCTTGTAAGTAAGAGAATTAATGAACAGGTAAGAATTTGGACAGAGAGTGAGACAATACGAAATATTGCACAAGATAGATTAAATATAGAATACTCAATCTATGCTAAAGATTTAACAGGTAAAATAGAATTAGTGATATTTTTTCTTAACAACAGGGAAATAATCAATTCTTTATCGTGGTATTATAAGGTAAGAATTCAAACAATTGATCAGGTAAAAAGGCTACTTGATCGTTTCACAAGAGAACATGTAGAGCTTGAAGTAGAAATTGTTCCAGCACAATTAAACTTTAATACTCAAGAGTTACAACCCCCTAAACTAAAAACATTATCATTTGCACAAATGATTAACAATCATGCAGGATTATTTTCAGCTGCCAAAAATGGTCAATTAGAAACAGTAAGATACCTGATAGAAAAACAGAAAGAAGATATTAATTCAACAGATCACTATGGAAGAACTGCTCTAATGTGGGCTGCTGGAAGTGGCTATTTAGAGGTAGTAAAGTACCTGATAGAAACAGCAAAAGCAAATGTTAATGTGAAAGATGGCTATGAAAACACTGCTCTGAATTATGCTACTAGAAACGGGCATTTAGATGTAAAAGAATATCTGAAAAGTCATATACAAAAAGAGCTACGGAAGAAATACGTCTGCATTGGTGTTAGTGGTATAGTAGGTTATGTTGCAGGTATGACAATATCATGTTCTGCGGGAGCAGTGATTACAGTTTGTGCAGCATCAGCGACCGTTAGTCTAGCGTTAGGTGCAATGTTGGGTTATATGATTGTAGAAGTAAAAAAAGAGAAAGCAAACAAAGGTATAGCTTCTGCGCTTAAAGATGTTTTCACTATTCAAGCTCTAAGTAGAATAGCCTTATAGAGAGTGAAAGTAGGTTTATTGCTTAAGGTTGCATGATTGCCTTAATAACAATAAAAAAATAATAGAAGCAAAAGATATGGCTTGAAAATTTTCTAAGGTCTTCACTAAAAATGTCTCAACTTGACACTGAAATACAATTTGATTTAATTAATTCATATATGTAGGTAACGTCAAGCACTAGAAGGAGGAAATATGGATAAAAAAATTAGGATAGAATCAGATAGCTTAGGAGAAGTAAAAGTACCAAGTGAACGTTACTGGGGAGCTCAGACTCAGCGTTCTTTGGAAAATTTCAAAATTGGTACAGAGAAAATGCCAGAGCCCCTGATTAAAGCGCTAGCAATAGTAAAACTTGCAGCAGCACGTGTTAACATGAAACAGGGTAGCATAGATAATAGAGTAGGGGATGCAATCTGCACAGCGGCACAGGAGGTAATAGACGGTAAATTTAATAATCAATTTCCGCTTGTTGTTTGGCAAACCGGTTCTGGAACGCAGACCAATATGAATGTGAATGAAGTGATCAGCAATCGTGCAATAGAAATTTTGGGCGGTGATTTAGGTAGTAAGTCTCCAGTGCATCCAAATGATCATGTAAACTGTGGTCAGTCATCAAATGACACTTTTCCAACAGCAATGCATATAGCAGTAGCAGAGCAAATAAACCGCTTGCTTATTCCCAATCTTGAAGAATTATATAAAGCGCTAAATAATAAGGTTCATGAATTTAAAGATATAATAAAAGTAGGGCGTACTCATCTGCAAGATGCAACTCCTCTAACACTTGGGCAGGAATTTTCTGGCTATGCAGTTCAGATTAAAAAGGGAATAGAGAGAGTAAAGTCAACTCTAAGCAATGTATATGAACTTGCACAAGGTGGTACCGCGGTTGGCACGGGAATCAATACTAAAAAGGGTTTTGCTGAGGATTTTGCTAAAGAAGTGGCAAAAATCACTAATTTTCCATTTATTTCAGCAAAAAATAAGTTTGAAGCACTAGCAGCAAATGATGCTTTAGTTGAGCTCAGTGGAGCACTCAATACAGTAGCAGTAAGCTTGATGAAAATTGCAAATGATATAAGGCTACTTGGTTCTGGTCCAAGATGCGGGATTGGAGAAATAATGTTACCAGAAAATGAGCCTGGCTCTTCAATCATGCCGGGTAAGGTGAATCCAACTCAATGCGAAGCAGTGACTATGGTATGTGCTCAAGTTATGGGAAATCATGTTGCAGTGACAATTGGTGGCTCAAATGGTCACTTTGAATTGAACGTGTTTAAGCCGGTGATAATTTACAATGTTTTGCAGTCTATAAGACTTTTAGCTGATGCAAGTTTAAATTTTGCAGAGAAATGCGTAGTTGATATTAAAGCAAACGAAGAAAGAATAAAGGATTTACTAAATCAGTCGTTAATGCTAGTTACTATATTAAATACGCATATAGGATATGACAATGCAGCAAAAATAGCGAAGCTTGCTTATAAAGAAAATATCACTCTAAAAGAAGCAGCAGCAAAACTTCAACTGCTCACTGAGGAGGAGTTTGAAAGGATAGTGAAACCAGAGGAGATGGTAGGTTAATCTACCACCTTTTTTTGTCCCTAGTTAATTGTGGTAATATGTATGGAACTTTGCTGGTTGCTCTACATATACCTCTTCTAAATCACTTAGAGCGTGGTCATTGTGATTAAAGCCATATCTCTTAACCATCTCATCTAGCGTAACAGAGCTTAGAGAGAAACTGAACTCTGGCAATGGATTCACATTTGAGGATTGCAGACTAGTGAATGGCTCTCCGCCATTTATTTGAGAGTCTAGGAAAGTTAGCTCACCTTCCAGGCTAGTATGTTCTTCTGGCACTGCACTATCATTAACTATTGAATCTTCTGGTACTATATTGCAGAATTGATTATGGAATTCAGCAAAACCCTCAAATGGAGGTACTGATATGCACTGGCGCTTTGCTGGTGGCTCCACTGTGCATATTTCTTCTAATTCACATTCTGTAAGACTATTATACGCTGTAAAATATAAGTCTTGTGATCGCTGTTTTCCAGTTATTGAACGAATTATTTGGCTATATAATTGATTCTCTTCAGCTCTTTTTCTTTTGTTTACTAACGGTTCATTTTCATAAGAAAAGTCTGGTCTACTATCAAATGTATGTTCAACAATTGTTTCCTCGAATGCAGGAGTTATAGGAGATAAATTTAACTCTGGCAAATCATCCACAATTGAGGATTGCAGACTAGTTACTCCATTTATCAAATAGTTATAATACTCTGGGGATAATTGCTCACCTTCTAGGCTATCTGATATATGCTCATTCGACGTTAAACTACTACTAACTGTTGAATTTTCTGTTACAGTATTGCAGAATTGATTATCGAATTCAGCAAAACCCAGAAATGGAATTACTGTTTGGCTACATGATTGATTCTCTTTGTCAGAAGAAAGTTCTAGTCTAGTATCAAATGTATGTTCAACAACTGTTTCCTCGAACGCAGGAGATATAAGAGAGAAATGTGCTGCTGGCAAATCATCTCTGTTTTGTATTAACGGTTCATTGGAGTTTTCAGTACTTAAGTTGCTTGAACTCTCTTTATTGCTTAAGTAAACATTCTTTAGGACAAGCTTAGCTTTGACAGTTGATTTTGTCTCTAAATTTACTTTATAGTCTTCTTTTTGCTGGGGATTCAGTTGATTAAATAGGGTTTTAAATAAAGTAGATTGGGGAGAAATACAATCGAGTGTATTGAAAGAAAATTTTTTATTGTCCCAAATTTGGGAGAAAAACCCTGGACTTGAAGTCCATCCTTTTAAGAATATAATTTTAAGGTGAAAAATCTGAAAGAATGTGGAATATTATAGAAAAAGCAGTCACTCTGTATATATATCACATAGTGTGGATAACAAAATATCGATATCCAGTACTAGTTGGAGATATTGGACAGAAAGCTAAAGAAGTTGTACAAGAAGTATGTGCAAATAATCAAGTAGAAATTATCAGAGGTAGAGTTGCGTCAAGTCATGTACACGTATACGTTTCTGTACCCCCATACTTAAGTATTAGTAAGTTAGTGCAGTTAATAAAAGGAAAAAGTTCCAGAAAAATCCAGCAAAACTTTCCAGAGCTAAAAAAGAGATATTGGGTTGTGGGCAGTAGGCTAGTTTGTCAGGACTAGCGGAAATGTAACTGACGAAATGATAAAAAATTATATTGAAAATCACTCTAAAAAAGAAGATAAATTTGGTGACTTTCAAGTCGAAAGTTAGCATTCTATGCTCTCTCTCAATCTTTGGATTTTAATCCATAGTGGTTGAATTTGATCAGAAATTTTGCCTTCTAATGTAGTTTGAGATTTTTTATTACTTTCAAACTCTGCAACTTTTTTACTTGTAAAAACGTCTTTTCCTTCGAATTTTTGTTTAAATCCAGCAATCTTTTTAAAATCTTCAGCTATTTTTTTTTGCTGCACGATCCATTCGACCTTCAAGATTATGAATCAATTTTTTAATAATCTTCACTTCATCTTTACGCCCTTTTTGAGCTTTAAGCTCTCGGTGCAATTTAACAATAATTTTTACTTTATCTTCCAATGAAGAATTTTCTGGAAAAACATCTTTAAGTTCCCGATTCAACTCGACGATCTTTTCAAAATCTTTAGCTACTTTTTTAGCTGCACGGTTCATTCGATCTCTAAGACTACGATTTAATTTTGCACTGGCCTTCACTTTATCTTCCAATGCAGAAATATCTTCAAACTTTTTCTCGAGACTTTGTCTAGTTACTTGCCTTTTGTAAGCTTTAAGATCTAGACGCAACTCATTGATAATCTTCACTTTATCTTTCAGCGACGTGCTTTCTGGAAAAGCGCCTGCAAAAGCATCTTGAAATTTCTTCTCAATATTTGATATATCTTGAAGCTGTATCATACCTACTATATAAAAGCTTATGCTAAAATAAGTATACTAGGTAATTATGTAAAAATGATTAACATAGAAGCTTTATCATCAAAATATTATTTACTTATTAGCTTAAAATACGTAACAATATAAAAATGAAAAATAGCCGATTAGCGGTAGTATTCGATTGGGATAATACCTTAGTTGATACTCAAGATAATATTTCTAATGCCATTAAGCATACTTTAGATTTGATGGGATCTGGCAGTAAGGTTGTTGATAGAAATTCTCATGAATCAAGAAAGAGCTACATGGTCAATTTGTTTGGTGATCAGTGGAAAAAAGCGAATCAGATATATCAAAAATACCTAGATAATGCATTGTTACAAAATATTACTCTGAATGAAGGAGTAGAGAAAATGCTGCAGACACTGAAAAGCCACAATATTTACCTAGCGATAGTTAGCAATAAGAAAAATACTAATTTACGTCAAGAAGTTGCCTACTTTAAACTAGATTCTTACTTTGAAAGAATAGTTGGATCATGTGATACTGCAGAAGATAAACCATCTGCAACTCCACTGCTATTTGCACTAGAGGAGAGTACGCTACCTGTAAATAGAGAAAATGTGTTTTTTGTTGGTGACAGCATCACAGATATTCTATGTGCACAAAATGCAAATTGCTTACCTATTGTATACGGACAATCAATAAGAGGTTATGAAGATTTGTTATATTTTCAACATTTTAATAAACTTACAGAATTCATAGTAAAGTATTTGAAAGATAGGTGGTAATGACAGAGATCGCTAGTGTACACAGGCGCTTTTGCGCATATTTAATAGATGTAGCAATTTTATTAATTCCAACCTTACTAATTGTGTTGTCATTAGGGGATTTTCCATTAATTTTACACCTGTCATACATGTGTATAAATTGTGGATACTTTACATATTTTATATCTTCAACAGCTCAAGCAACTCCTGGTCAACAGTTAATGAATATATATACTATCACTTTAGATAGTTCTAAAATAGGTTTGAGCTTAGCATTTGATCGCACTATCTCTCAGTTTTTCCTTCCTATGCTAAATAATTCAATTATCACCTTTATCAAACTTTTTCAAACATCAGTAAATGCTTTAAGTATACTAGAAGTGATTATAGTGATGCTTACCTTCAGTTGGTATTTAGTTGCTTGCTTCTCTCAGAGGAAACAGGCATTTCATGATGTGCTATTTGATACGATTGTTGTGAGAAAAATGAATTGATGTTGCCTTGATTGTTATGTAGATTACATTGGTATATTAGCTAAAGAAAGGTTATGAATAAAGAAATAGTAGAACATTTAAATAAATTACTTACAAATGAGCTGACTTCTGTACGCCAGTATCTTTTGCATTCTGCGATTCTTAAAAATAGCGGAATTAATAAACTTGCAGAAAAGATGAAAAACGAGCTTAATGAAGAACTTGAGCATGCAAATAGGTTGGCAGAAAGAATTTTACTGCTTAAGGGCATGCCAAATTTTCAAGATACAAATAAAATCTCAAAGTATGAAGGAAAGTTCACAAAAGATACAATGCAGAAAATCTTAGAAGATAATTCTAACTTAGAAGAAGAAGGTATCAAGGGCATCAAAGAGGCAATTTCCGTTGCTGAAAAAGAAAAGGATTTCGTGAGTGTAATGTTATTAGAAGGACTACTGAAAAATGAGGAAGAGCACTTACATTGGATCAAAGAACAGATTGACCTTATTGAGCTTATGGGTATTGAAAATTACTTGAGAACACAAATATAGAGTGTTAAGAAAAACAGTATTTATTTTCATTATACCTTTTTTACTTCTTTTTTCACTCGGGTTATGGCAGTTATTTAGATTGAGCTGGAAGAATAATATTATCAAAAATATGGATCTTCCAGTTATTCATCTACTGCCTAGTGATAATCTTTCAAAGTTTAACTACAGAAACGTTAAAATCGACGGAATTTTAAGTGATATAGAACTATATGTTTTCGCAGGTCAACGTGGCTATCATGTGCTGTCTCCTATGTTGCTTATCAATGGACATTACATGTTAATAAATAAAGGAATAGTCAGAGAAAAAAAAGAAGAAAAAGCAAAAATTGAAAAAGTAGCTGCTGATGGCGTTTTGTATTGTGATGGTAGCAAAAATTGGTTTATCAAAAATGATATTGCTTCAAATACATGGTTTACCTTAAGTACAGAAGAAATCTCCAATGATCTAGGTATTAAGCTAGAGAAATGTATATTGTGGCAAGACAATTTTGGTGGCAAATTGACTATACAGCCAATAAAGCATCTTGAATACGCAATTACTTGGTTTGCACTTTCCTTGATTTGGCTCATTATGTGCGTATTTTACTATAGGCAAAATATATATAAGTCGTAGAGATACAGTGTGGAAAAAGAAAAGCTACAAATAGAAAAAATGCAACAAAGTGGAAGAAAATACTTATTACAAGGGTTAGTGATATGTCAGTGTTGCAAATCCGTTTATTATGGAATGAGTAATGCTAAGGGAGGAAGAAGTTACTATCGTTGTCCTGGAAAACGTTTTGGTGAATGTAACAGCAAATCAATACGCGCAGATATACTAGAAGGGGTAGTATGGGAAGAAGTGAAGATGTTAAGAGGGCATATAACGAAGGAAAAGTGTGATTTATCAGAGGTAGATTGGGAGACTAAATTTAATATAATTAGAAAGTTAGTTCAGCGTATTGAAATTGATGATGATAATGTACATATGGTGTTTCGATTAAAAGAACTCGCTCTCGAAAGACAAAAAGAAGATATTCAACCTTGTACCAGAATTATAAAGAATGTAGTGCTATCAAATGCAATAGGAATGCATAAAGTTAGCAATGCCCTGGCTGCAATATCAGTTGCAGTGAAACTTGGAATTAGTGATGAAGAGATTAAAAAAGGTCTTTTGGAATTTAAAGGAGTAGCAAGGAGATTTTCTTTAATTGCCGATATTAAAGGTGTTAAGTTAATTGAGGACTATGCTCATCATCCAAATGAAATACAGGCAACCCTGTCAGCAGCACGTTTGACCACTAAAGGAAAGGTAACAGGAATTATCGAGCCGCTTCGTTTTGCTCGTATTCGTAATTTTTTTGATGAGTTCGTACGAATTTTCATGATGTTTGATTATGTAATTCTCACTCCTGTCCATCCTCCAGAAGATAAGCCTATTCCTGGCTGTGGAATTGATGATATACAAAAAACCTTGATCAGTAATGGGTTTAATGATGTGAAGATTATGAATGATGCTTTACTCATTTCACATTTTATTAGTAATTCGACAAGTTCAGGAGATGTAGTATTATTTATTGGTGCTGGTAGTAATATAGCTAAACTAGCGAAAGAAACTGCAAAGCTGCTGCTAGTAAAATAAACTTAAGCATTGGTGATTTATATGATAAAATTGTGTAGTAAAACTGGATCCCAGTGTCTAGGCAAACAACTGTACAGACATTGCGATATGGGGATAGCTTCCATTAAGAATGGTGTCATCCCAGTGCCCAGACACTGGGATCCAGAAGACTTAACTTTAAATAAGTGGCTGTATAATAAAAACTGGATTCCAGTGTCAAGCACTGACCATCCGCTACTCAAATTACCTGTATATTGCAATGTTCGTACACTGAAATGTTACAGCGCTGGGGTGACATTTCCCGAACGTGAACACAATTGTGAATCTAGTGGAGGTTTAGCATGATGAAAAAGACGATCAGCAGTGTATTTGCAAGAGAAATTTTAGATAGCAGGGGTTACCCAACAATTGAGGTGGAAATAGAACTATGTGATGGAGCAACAGGTAGAGCCGCTGTCCCTTCTGGGGCTTCGACCGGTAAACTAGAAGCATTGGAGCTGAGAGATCAAGATGAAAAAAGGTATTGTGGTAAAGGAGTGCTGAAAGCTGTTCAATCTGTGAGTGGAGTGATAGCAAATAAAATCATTGGCATGGATGCAGCAAACCAGAGTGCAATTGATAAAGTTTTAATTGAACTAGATGGAACAAAAAATAAATCTAAACTTGGAGCAAATGCAACTTTGGGTGTGTCTCTTGCTGTTGCAAAAGCAGCAGCAAACAGCTTTAAAATGCCGTTATATAAGTATTTGGGAGTAGGGGAAGAGCAGATGCCAGTTCCGCTAATTAACGTCATTAATGGTGGAGTACATGCAGATAATAAACTCGATTTTCAAGAATTTATGATTCTTCCGGTTGGTGCTGAAACTTTCAGTGAAGCAATCAGAATATCTGCAGAGGTATTTCATAACTTGCGCAGCATTCTTAAGAAAAAAGGTTATAGCACAAACGTAGGAGATGAAGGTGGTTTTGCACCAAACATTGGAAGCACTGAAGAAGCTCTTAATTTGATAATTCAGGCTGTTGAATCTGCCGGTTATTCGATGAAAAATCACTTTGCACTGGGTCTTGATGTTGCTGCATCTACTTTTTATGAAGATGGAGTTTATAAATTTGAAAACAGAGAACTCACTTCAGAGGAATTGGTTCAGTATTATTTTGACCTTGTAGGCAAATATCCAATAATTTCTATAGAAGATGCAATGAATGAAGACGACTATGAAGGTTGGAAATTACTTACTGCAAAATTGGGAAGTAAAATTCAATTAGTCGGGGATGATTTATTTGTTACAAATTGTGAACTAATAAGTAAGGGAATAAAGGAAAAAATGGCAAATTCTGTACTAATTAAACCAAATCAAATAGGAACACTTACGGAAACTTTTGCTGCTATTGAAATGGCAAAATCAAATGGCTATAGGGCTATTATTTCGCATCGCTCAGGTGAAACAGAAGATACAACGATATCCCACATAGCGGTTGCATCGAATTGTGGACAAATCAAGACTGGCTCGCTGTCGCGTTCTGATAGGCTTGCAAAGTATAATGAATTAATGAGAATAGAAAGTTCATTAGGAGAAAATGCTAAATATTATTGTGGGTTAGCATGGACTTCATAGACGAAGTTAAATTATATTTAAAAGCAGGTGATGGTGGCGATGGTTGCGCGAGTTTTCGTCGAGAAAAATTCGTTGAATTTGGTGGCCCAAACGGTGGTAATGGAGGCAGGGGAGGAGACATAATTTTCATCAGTGATGCAAATCTCAACACTTTGCTTAATTTTCGTTGTCGAAGACATATTAAAGCAAGTAGTGGAAAAAGTGGTACGAGTAGAGATAGATCTGGCACGGCAGGAAAAGATATTATACTTAAAGTTCCAGTTGGTACACAAATAATCGATGAAGAAAGTGAGGAAATAATAGTAGATCTTGATAAACCTGACATGGAATTTCAAGTAGTACAAGGTGGAAAAGGTGGACTTGGAAATACTAACTTTAAATCTTCCACCAATAGGGCACCAAGGCATTTTACTCATGGTCAGCCTGGTGAGGAAAGAAACATAGTATTGAAGCTAAAAGTTTTATCTGATGTTGGCATTATTGGTATGCCAAATGTAGGTAAATCTAAATTTTTAACCCGCTGCTCGAATTCTGATACGAAAGTAGGCGATTATGAATTTACTACTATAAGACCACATTTAGGTGTAGCAAAAGTGGATTATAGCGAAATTGTAATAGCAGATATTCCTGGAATAATCGCTGATGCTCATCTTGGAGTTGGGCTCGGACACAAATTTTTAAAGCACATAGAAAGGTGCAAAATTTTACTGCATTTAATTGATGTAACTCACGATGAAATTATTTCAGCTTATAATTGTACGCATAATGAACTGAAGCTTTACAATAGCGATCTTGTTGAAAAAGAGGAAATTGTAGTGTTAAATAAATGTGACTTATTGGAAGAAACAGAAATTCTTGAGAAGAAGAATCATTTAGCCAATTATCTTGATAGAGAAGTACTGTGCTTATCAATCGACGATGATTTACAGCCCATCTTAAGATTATTAAATGAAAAAGTGAAAATTAAGGAAATTAATGTATATGATCCTTTTAAGATGTGAATTTTTTATTTGACAATCAAAGTCTGGATTCCAGTGGGTAATTTTCCACAGTTGTCTGCATTTTTTGTTCCACAACTTATCTTTTTTTCGGCTTGTGCCATTTCTCACACTGTCTCTTGCCTTCTTGAACTCAGAAATTCAATAGCTACAAAAGCATTTGAGTAGTTTTTTGTTAAGAATTAGGCATAGAATCCCCCATATTTATTAATAAAGAACAGAAAAAATGTAACGTACATACGACAGAGATTAAGCATATGTGTGCACCCATGTGCGCTGAAGAAGATACGCTACATTCTTTACTTAGTTTGATTATTTGATAGAAAAGTCTGCAGACGAAGATAGATTTTGAGCTCTAAAAATACCTCTACTGTGAGTATACTAAGATTAGATAAATAGGCGAAGTAATTTTTATATTAGTTTTTTAGTTGCCAATCAATTTGGAGTTCAATAACTTGACATTTATTCAATACTACTGTATAATAAGCATGTGTATTTTTTATACACTATGGCAATAAAATTACCTTGTAATAGGTGTATTGGACCCGAGGGCAGTACTCGGCGCCTCCACCATATTTTTTGATTGATACGGGGGCGAGTAAGGATCGACATGCATAGTAAAGATGGTAGCTTTGCTCGGTTAGATACCACCGCTAAGAGTTCACAATTTAGATGCAAACGATAACTTTGCTGCTGAAGACAATGTTGCATTAGCTGCTTAATTTAGGCACTATAACTTCATTGCTATAAGCACGGTTTAGGGAACGCCGGGTAACAGAAGTTCCCCCAAACATGTAAGGGTTATATGGATAAAACAGATTATCAGAAGTCGCTTAGTTATGCTAAATTTCAAGTTATCAAAAAGGCTTTGAATACTATATTAGATAATGTTTTTACTCCTCACTTAGAAATAGTATTTTTTACGCGCTTTAATGGTGTTGTCATGCCAGACTACTTGAAAGAATCATACCCTACTCAAATGCTTATTATATTACAGCATCAATTTTTTGGTCTAAAAGTTCTTGAAGATAAGTTTAGCGTCAGTTTGAGCTTTCGTGGAAAACAAGAACAAGTCACTGTACCGTTTTTTGCTATTAGTGAGTTTCATGATAAAATTTCAGGAGATACTTTAGTATTTAGCGTTGATTCTGATAAAGAATATGAAAGTGAGAAATGTGCTGAAAAGTCATCAAATGGTAGTATTATATCTATAGATCAACTTTACGATAAGTAGTTACTTCATTTTATAAATAAAAAATATTGTATCTGTTCAGGATATCGACAAGACCATAGAGTAAAAGTGAGTTTATAACAAATGGTATCATTTGAGTAGCTGACATTAGCTTTCACATCAAAAACGTTATAAAGCGCTTTCATGTTTACCAACTTAGTGCCAATCTGGATCCCAGTGGGCTTTGTTGCACAGCTCTTCGGATAGTGGGTAATGTATAATAAATTCATGAAGCTATATCAAACTTAGCCATGCCTATTTCAGTAAATTTGTTAAGCAAATAACACTTGAGTAGCAGTTCCTTCTCACGATTAATCTCAGATTTATTCCTAAAACTAAATCCAAATATTTGCTTCAGTCGCGAGAAAAAACTTTCTATATAAGATCTCTTCCAATAATTTATCTCTTTTTTCCACCTCTTCATACCATCTTCATCATATGACTTTATGAGCTTGATTGTAGAATTTCTCTCATTCATATAATCCAACTTTGGATGCTCTACTGCATTATTTTGCGGAGGAATCCTTGTCTTTATGTCAAGCTCATCGCACAGTTTGTATAACTTCTTTCGATCTATCTGCATATATCGTGCTTATGTTATACTTGGTATCCACTCTTTCAATAAGATCACAGGCTCCATAGTGGTCGGAATAAACTCCACTACTGTATTTTGCAGCTATAACTTTTTTACTACCTATCTCTAGCATTACATCTTGTTTGCTCATAGCGGCGATACTTTCTATCTGTACCATTTGCCTTACTATGGCCTGGAATATTATTGTAGATGCTGATACCTGTACTATCTATAGCAATTTCAATATCTTCCATATCGTTCTTATCAACTCTGCAGTCGTTGATTTTGATATTAAGCTTTTTAAACCTTCTTGAAGCCTGCGAATAGCTGATAATTTGCAAAATTTTCCCTATTTGCTCAAGATATTTCTCTATAAATCCCACTGTTTGCCTAAGACCAATCCTGAATAGATAGGTTATTATGTGAATTAGAATCACTACTTTGTCGCTGTAGACATTGTTGCCACCTGCTACTTTTGGACTATTTTCGTACCAATTTTCAATGGCATCGTTGATATAATGAAAAACATTTCCCCTTTCTTGAAGAAATTTGTTATATTCATTGCAGTTACTGACTTTCATTCTTATTGGCATATTTTTCCTTTGTCGGCTAAATATCTATTTTATAACAAATTCCATCAGTAACTGCCTGTTCTTTCCTTGAGTGGTGCAACAAAGCCATCCCAGTGTCTGGGCACTGGGATGACAACAAAGGGGCTACTTGAACAGAGGCTATTTAGGTAACAAGAGGTGACAAGAAAAGAAGCGCTGGTTTCATACGTACCTGAACACTTATCCTGCATGTAATAAACATGATCAAAAAGCTATTCATACAGTACACATCTCTCCGTTAATTTATCAATAAGTTTTTTATCCACGTGGAATCAAAGGGTATAATATCTTATAGCTTATTGTTTACACCTATTTCAGCATAAAAATTATTGTGGGGCTTGATTTTATACATATCACTACACATAATAGGTTTTAGTGTAAATTAGTAATATGCATCCAATCATATACTTACTTAACCTGTTACTTGATCTTTACAGCTTCGTTCTAATATGCTCAATTGCTCTCGATTTGTTGATTAAATTGAATGTAGTTAACATGTATAATGAGATTGTAAGCAGCATAATGCAAACTTTAAACAGACTCACTTATCCTCCACTAAAGGTTATCAGAAGGTATATACAACCATTCAATGGATTAGATTTATCCGTGATGATATTGATAATAGCAATTCACTTTGTAAAATATACAATTACTTATTACTTTAAGTAGATGTTAAAAAAACAGCTAAAATCAGCGATATACTTGTCACTATTAATGTATATATATATATCGGTTTTTAGCTATAATTATAAAGATCCATCCTTAAATACAGCTACAAATCAGGAAGTAACAAATTTGGGCGGAGTAGTAGGTTCATATTTAGCTGATATATTGGTTCAATTTCTTGGACTCGCTAGTATTACAATAGCTACAACCATAGTTTACTTTTTAATTTTCAGAGCATCATTGCTGAAAATTATCTACCTAACGTTAATCAATGTAGCAATATATGCTATATTGTCGCAACTTTCGCTTGGCATTACTGCTAGATACATGCACGGTGGAATAGTCGGTAATGCTCTAATTGACCACTGCCCGTTTTACATATTCACAGTAGTAGCATCAATAGGTATTGTAGGATTGATTGGTTGGAAGAGAACGGTTTATTCTTTGCTTTTCCTATGTAAAAAAATATTTTCCCTTTTTACAAAGGTTCTGTTTTTCAGGTTACGTAAAACTACTGATTATTCAATAGCACCATTAGTAGTAGAGGAAAAATATATAACCACTAAACAACAACCGAAAGAAAGAAAGAAAAAAGCTGCCGAAGAAATTGTTAAACCACCTTCTAGCGAGTTTGAGTTTCCAAGCATTCACTTACTTTCCAAAGCAGAAGAATCTTTGCAGAGAAAACAGTTGAATGCATTAGAGAGCAATAAGAATTTATCTCTGCTCGAACAGGTTCTGAGTGATTTTGGCGTGCAAGGAAAAATTATAAGTGTATGTTATGGACCGGTTGTGACTTTATACAAACTTGAACCACAAGCAGGTACAAAATCTGCAAGAGTGATTGGTCTTGCAGATGATATTGCACGTTCAATGAGTGCACTTTCTGCACGTATTTCAATAATTCGTGGACAAAATGCCATGGGAATAGAATTGCCAAACAAGGAGCGAGAGATTGTAATGCTGCGTGATTTACTTGAATCGCCAGAATACCAAAATGCAAACTTAAATCTTCCAATTGCGCTTGGCAAGGAAATAAGCGGAAAACCAGTTATTGCAGATCTGACTAAAATGCCCCACTTGCTTGTTGCCGGAACTACAGGGTCAGGTAAGTCGGTTGCAATTAACACGATGATTCTGTCGCTTGTTTATCGACTAAGTCCTGATGAATGCAAGATGATAATGATCGACCCCAAAATGCTCGAGCTTTCAATATATGATGCAATACCGCATCTAATAACGCCAGTGGTAACAGAGCCAAAAAAAGCTGTTATTGCTCTTAAGTGGATAGTGAAAGAGATGGAAAATCGCTATCGCATGATGTCATATTTAAATGTGCGCAATGTAATAAACTATAATCAAAAAATTACAGAAGCGATGAATAGCGGAATAGAGTTGGAGCGCGTTGTACAGATTGGCTTTAACTCAACAACGGGTAAACCTTTATTTGAAAAAATACCACTTAAAATGGAGACATTTCCGTATATTGTGGTGATCGTAGATGAAATGGCAGATTTAATGCTTGTTGCTGGCAAAGATATAGAATGCTCTATTCAACGTTTAGCTCAGATGGCTCGTGCTGCAGGAATACACATCATAATGGCAACACAACGCCCATCTGTAGATGTGATAACAGGTGTGATAAAAGCAAACTTTCCAACGAGAATTAGTTTTGCTGTTACTTCTAAGATAGATAGCCGTACAATACTTGGTGAACAAGGGGCCGAACAGTTACTCGGTATGGGTGATATGCTTTATATGGCCTCTGGTGGTAAGATTATTCGAGTGCACGGTCCATTTGTAAGTGATGATGAGGTGCAAAATATAGTTGATCATCTGAAAACGCAAGGTGAGCCAAACTACATGGAGGAAATCACTCAAGAAGATGAAAATTCTTTCGCGGAATCAGAAGGTGAAACAGAAGATGAAGAGAACGATCTATACAAGCAAGCAGTGGCCATCATTCAGAGAGATCAAAAGGTTTCAACTAGTTACATTCAAAGGCAACTTAGAATAGGCTATAACAGAGCTGCAAATATTGTTGAAAGAATGGAGAAAGAAGGTATTGTCAGTGCTCCGAGTTACTCAGGAAAGAGAGAGATATTGGTAGAATAACCCTTAACTTAAACCAAAGAAAGTTATTTTAAGATCAATAGATCTCTTGCATAACTGGAATTCAAAAGTTCCAGCGCATGACCAGATATTTCTTATTGGATCCCAGTTGTATAGTGTTTAATACTAAATTAACTACTAAAAACGTACAATAGTAATATATTAATTAGCTAGGGGGTTAAAAATGGGTATAACCAAATTTGTATTCGGTTTTGATAAATCGGATGTAACAGCATTGCAGGAAAGTCAAAATATTGATGCTAAAAAGTTTCAAGAAGTATTTAGCGCATTAAAAGAATGGCAAGAAGCTCAAAAGATAGATGCTAAACAGTTTGAAGAGGTATTTAGTGCATTAAAAGAGTGGCAAGAAGCTCAAAAGATAGATGTTGAGCAGTTTGAAAAAGTTTTTGGTGCATTAGAAGACAAGATTGGTACTGAGCAGTTTCAAGCTATGCAAGAGCACTTAAGCGGCTTGCAAGAAAAATTTACAGGCTTAGAAGAAAAAGTAGAAACATTTGCAGACATGGTAGGGGGACAAGAACAAGCAATACTAACTTGTGCCATAGTCAGTGCTGTTGCTGCAATAGCTGTAACTAGTTTTGTTGCATTCTGTATCTATCAGGGAGTTAAGCTTGATAAAGAGAAGAAAAACGACTTGTCTCAAGATATGCCAAGCGGAAAGTTTAATAATGTGAATGATACCGAAAAACTGAAGAATAACTTACAGCAAGGAAGAGTGTAATGCTCTTCTTGAAAGGGTGTTACGTAAAATTTGTAACACCTTAAATTTCCTTTAGATTATGTAGGTTTTGGTAGTAAATTTTTTAGAAAGATGTTTGTATTATAAAGTTGGTAGAGATTCTGATTTACTTGAAGTTTGTTAATTGGTATCTTTTAAAGCACAATATTCACTATAGTATGCTTAAGATCTTTTCTAAAGTTTTATTTATATTAATACTTTTGGTTTCTAGTTTCTTTACTGTACATAATGTTGAAGCGAAGTCTAAGGTAAAGTTCAGTAAGAGGTACATACCTCCTGGTAACCCTGGTGGTGCAAACTTTCATGCAGACGAGGATTTTGCTGAGTCATATAAACTGTATGAGAAGCGTAGGGAGCTCCTCAAGAAAAAAAAGTTACAAGATCTAGCTATGAATAAAGAAGATCTAATCAAAAAATTAAAAGAAAAAAAAATTGCTAGCCTTGATAACGAGCCAAACAACGTGGGAGCTTGCATAGTTGAAGATGGGGAGGATGCTATGATCAATCAGCATGGTATTAATCTTGCACGTTTAAAGGGTGCTGTATTTATAGATCAAGAGCCAGTTTCTCAGTATGAAAGTAAGCAGCATAAAAAAAGTGAACAACAAAAAGGGAAAAAAGTTACTTCAACACGAGAAAAAAAAGTTTCCCCTATAAATGTTACTATAAAAGAAACTCCATCAAGAAGAACGTGCTCTCATGATTCTATTACTGATCTAAATAGAACACCACAGCATAGTTTAAATGGTTCAAGTTCATTTGGCAGTGTAGTTGACACAGTAAAATAGTGTCACGATTAATAATATGCTAGATAGAGACCTGACATTGAGTGATGATGCATATGAGTCATCGCCGGTTTCCAGGCATAAAACTCATACTGTAAAAGTTGGACAAGTGAAGATAGGTGGAAATAATCCTATAGTTGTTCAATCCATGGCACTTGGTGCACATATAGATTCTGACAACATAAAAAGTAGTGCTCAGAAATATGCAAAAGAAGTAATAGAACTAGCGCATGCAGGTTCAGAATTGGTGCGAATTGCTTTGAACTCAGAGGAAGTAGCAAAAGCAATACCTTATATAGTAGAGGAAATAAATAAAGAAGGCTTTGATGGTAAGATATTAGTAGGCTGTGGACAATATGAGCTCTACAGGCTGATTCAGGATTATCCAGACAACATTAAAATTCTGGGTAAAATTAGGATAAATCCAGGTAATATAGGCTTTGGTGATAAACGTGATGAAAAATTCGAAAAAATTATAGAGTATGCAATAACGCATGATCTTCCTGTCAGAATTGGAGTAAATTGGGGTAGTCTTGATAAGTACCTTTCACAAAAATTAATGGATGAAAACTCCTTATCTAGTAATCCAAAAACTTCTGATGTTATATTACGTAAGACGCTTGTAATGTCTGCTCTTGGTAGTGCAAAAAAAGCTGAAAAGATTGGCCTTAATGCAGAGAAAATAATCATTTCATGTAAAGTCAGTAGAGTGCAGGATTTAATTTTAGTTTATACGGCACTTGCAAAATCTTCCAATTATGCGCTGCATTTGGGTTTAACCGAAGCTGGTATGGGTAACAAAGGCGTAGTAAATACCACAGCAGGGCTTACTTATTTATTGCAAAATGGTATTGGAGACACTATCCGGGCTTCTTTAACTCAGCGCCCTGGTGAATCACGCACTAATGAGGTGGTAGTATGTCAGGAAATACTGCAGTCTATAGGTTTGTGCTACTTTAACCCTCAGGTGAGTTCATGTCCTGGTTGTGGACGCACAAGTAGCGATCGTTTTCGTATATTAACTGAGGAAGTAAATGGCTACATAAAAACTCATATGCCGGTATGGAAGAAAAAGAATCCTGGTGTAGAGTATATGAAAGTTGCTGTTATGGGATGCATAGTAAATGGTCCTGGAGAGAGCAAACATGCAAATCTGGGGATCAGCCTGCCTGGGTATGGAGAAAAACCTGTTTCAGCAGTCTACAAAGACGGCAAATATTTCAAAACTTTACAAGGTGATAATATTTTTGAAGAATTTAAGGAAATTATTAGTGATTATGTGGAGAAGCATTACACATAAGCCTTTCACAAGTTTGTACTTAGACTACATTCTGTTTAGTGAACGTCAAATGAGACAATAAAGAACGTAAATTTAAAAAATAGATAATAGGGTTTCTTCTGCCTTTTTTTTATATGGTAAATTTCTTAATATTTAGATTGGCCCGGAGTAGTATAGAGATGTTATTCCAGTATCAAGGACTGAAGTTTCCTGATCTACAATATTTGTACAGTTATGAAATAGATGCAATTTGACATAAAAGCTTTACTTTTTGAAATTTTGGGTTACGTTTAATTTAACATATTTCAGTGGGGAATTTATTGTAGGTAGAAAGGAAGCTTTAAAAATATTAGGTTTTCAATCAAGCGATGCGCCCAGTGAACAAGAAATTAAATCAGCGTATAGAAAATTAGCCTTGAAATATCATCCTGATAAACATTCAGGTAAAAATGAGGTTGTGAAGAAACAAAATGAAGAAAAATTTAAGCAGCTAGGTTCTGCATATGAATTTCTTACTAAGGAAAGCATAGAAGAGGTTACAAATCTAACTGACGAAAATTTAAATGAAATTAATTCGCCTGGAGATTTGAGGTTTTACTTAAGTAGGGCTCTATATAATCAGGATATAAAGTTTCTTGAAAAGCTTTTTTCCAAATTCAAAAGCAGTAAAGATGGAAGATTTGGTGATTACATCAATGAAAAACTTATTTATATTTACTTTCCATTATCTATTGCTTTAATGCAAGCTAAAGATTCAAGAAATTATAGTATTTTGAAACTTCTTTTAGAAAATGGTGCTGATCCTAATATAAAGCTATTACATAATGAAGCTTCGTTATACTATTGTAGGGTTATCGATGACAGCAGAATTGTAGAGTTATTGTTACAATATGGTGCTGATTCTAATATGTTAGATAAAAATGGTAAAAATCCGTTGTTTAAAGCGTTTTTGTGTGATGATGATCATACTATGGAAATACTTTTGAAATATGGTGCTAATCCTAATATGTTAGATAAAAATGGTCGAGTTCCATTATATCAAGCAATCAATTGTGACAACGATAAACGCGAAAAATATGTAGAGTTGCTTCTAAAGTATGGTGCAGATCCTAATCAGAAGGTTAATGGCTCCAGAGTTATAGAGTGTGCTCCATATTTCACTAATAATTGTGTAATGAATTTGATTAAAACGCTTACTCTGCCATACGGCAGCAATAACAAAGTTAGAAAATTAATGGCCGAGTATGGTGGTGTTGATAGACAGTATATTATGCTTCAAGCAATATTTACTTGTTGTTGCTTAACAGTAGCTTCTGCTACTTTTTTTAGTATAGCTTCTCCTTGGTGTTATATACCAACAGCAATATTTGCACTTGCCGCGTGTTTTTTCATTAAAAATGCTGTACATGCTGCATTTTTTGCAAAAGAACCTTCTACTGAGTTTACCGAAGCTAGAGCTTGTCCAGAGATTAGTAAAAGGCTATAATATCTAAAGTTTTAGTGCTGGGTAAAGATGAGAAAAAAGCATCCAGCAGACCTAAGTCAAAGGGAATGGACAAGAATAGAAAGCTATTCCAGAGTATCATACAGGAAAGTAAGAAAAAAATATACTATAGTTAAAAAAATGTGATGGGATACCAAGGAGAAAATTTAAAAATCATATAAAGGAAGAATATGGTATGGATATTGAGATTGTCAAAAGGCCTTCATGTAGGTTCTAAGTCAACAAAGACACACCGCCTTAGCTACTACCAATGAGGGGTTTAAAGTACAGCCAAGAAGGTGGGTTGTAGAAAGGACTTTTGCTTTAGGAATAGAAGACTATCGAAAGAATAAGATTTACTCACTGAAAATTTCATATATCTGGCTATGAGTAGAGTTATGTTAAGGAGAGAAATATGCTTGAATTCGCGAACAAGTTCTAATCATTAATGTTATACACGTTCTTTTCTTTTTCTATTCTCTCTTGTTCTTCAATACAATACATAGCAAGCGGATTAGCTTTAAGTCTTTCGACTCCTATTTCTTCTCCCGTTCCATCGCAGTAACCATAAATGCCTAATTTTATTTTTTCCAACGCCTCCTTAATTTTTTCTTTTCTATCTTTTCGGCGCTTAATTAATTCTCCATTTTCACTATCAGAATAAATACTACTATCTTCTAGATCTTGTTTCTCCAGTTCAGAGAGTATTGATTGTAACTTTAAGCTAAAGTATTCCAGTTGTTTTACGTTCATATATTCTTCATTTTCTGAAGGAACGTAATCTTCCGGTAACTTTATTTTTATTAATTTTTCCATAGCATTATCAATAAAATATATTAAAACTTATATAACTTGTAAACACAAAAAATTATACTACCCTCAAAGTAAACACTATAATTTATAATAAACATTTAAAATCCTGGTATGATTAGTTTGGTAAAAAAATTAGTAATAAATGATAATAATCTTACTTATATAGTATGTATTTTTATTATAATGTTAAGTTTATCTTCATATACACTTGAAAACAACAGTAAACAAGAAGTCATATTAACATTAACATGGATATGTGCTACATTTGTTTTGCAGATCTCTACAAATAATTTATTTACATCTGATTATCATGATGGAATATTAGAGCAAATCTTTTTACAGCCACTCTCTTCTAGGCTGATAGTTGCTTATAAAATCTTCGCTCACTGGTTGTTATTTGGGTTACCGATTTCAGTGATTTCTTTCATGTTCAGCTTTGCAATTCTAGGCAATAATATTGAACATTCAATAGCAGTTGGAGTGTCTTTATTATTTAATACGCTGATAATCATTAATATTTCAGCTACTGGAAATGCATTGATGATTGGTCGAAATAACTTAGCATCAGGAGTGTCGCAAATTCTTGTTTTGCCAATGATAATGCCAACTTTTGTATATTTCAAATTGCTAACTCAATTTGAAAATTTATCCTTGAATATTTATACACTACTAATCACCATCTTAGTTTTTGTCATTTTAATTGTTAACAGCACTATAACTACTCACATAGCATTAAAATTTGCTGTGGAGCAGGATTGAAAAAACTTACTAGTTATAGCACTTCTCATAATAGTCCAAAAAAGGTAAGATATGGATTTATAGTAGTGATGGTAAGCATGCCAGCAGCATATAGTTATGACTTAAGGAAAAAGGTAATGGAAGCATTGGATGAAGGAGAGAGTGGAGAAACTGTTGCCAAGAGATTTAAGATTGGAGAAACAACTTTATATGAGTGGAAGAAAAGACGTGAGAAAACGGGAGATTTTCAATCAAAAAAGCTTGGAAGCGTGGCATAAAATTACCGACTGGAATGCATTTGCCGAATTTGCAAATGAGCAAGGTGGCAAAACTCAGTCAGAGATGCTGGGGCAATATTAGTAGACAAACAATTCATCGAGCACTTAAAAATATAGGATTCACAAGAAAAAAAAGACCTACGGATATAAAGAAAGAAATGAAGAAAAGCGAGCTCAATTTTCAAAGGTTATAGCAACAAAAGAACCTAAAGAATTAGTGTATATAGATGAGTCTGGCATTGATAACACTGAACCTATGGGTATTGCCAGAAAGGACAGCGGTTTTATGCCCTAAAATCTGGAAAGAAAACTCAACGAATTAGCATGGTTGCAGCCTTAAGTGGAAGAAAAATAATTGCTCCGTTAACCTTTAAAGGCCACTGCAATATGGATATCTTTAATAAATGGTTTGAGCAGTTTCTGACACCGATTTTGGAACCTGGACAAACTGTTATCCTTGATAATGCTACTTTTCATAAGTCTAATAAGATTTGCTAAAGGAGTTGGTGCAGAAATTTTATATCTTCCTCCATATTCTCCAGATTTCAACAAAATTGAGCATTATTGGTTTGCTATAAAAAACAGAACCAGAAAAAACATTCCTTTATTCAAATCTTTTCGTCATGCTGTCGATTCTTCTTTCTTATGACCTTTTTGGACTATTATGGGAAGGGCTATATTTACTTGTATCTGCTTAGTTAAGGGTGTTAACTTAAGTAGAGATGGAGACATTAGACTTCTTGCATGAATTACAGCGTGTGAAACCATTATTGGATTTCAGACTGGCTGGTTATGCAAGAAATCTAATATCTATCGAAGAGTCAGAAACTTTTATAACTTACCTTTAATCAACCTAACCCATGCGTGCCAATCTCTCTCACCAAGATTGCTTTCGAAAGACAGAAGATCCTTTACGGCTTTTGAGCAAATTTCTTCACTTGGAATTGACAACTCCCTATTCATTGCTAGCATCAGGCATTGAGTTTTACAAGCTTGTTCTAAGTGATACGTATAAAACATTGCTTCTTGTATAGTCTGACCACATGTTATAGATCCATGATTGCGCATTAACATCACAAAATTTTCTTTCAAATCAGCTATTAATCTTTTTCCTTCTGTATCATCAAGTGCCAGGGAATTATAATCATGGTAAGATACCTTATTATAAAAGTGCAGCGCCCACTGACTTATTGGGAGTAATCCATCCTTGAGAGAAGAAACTGCTACAATAGAAGGTGTATGTAGATGAAAAATTGCTTGAATATCTTTCCTTGCTTGATAAATGAAGCCATGGATTACATAGCCAGTTTTATTATATTGATATTCTTTGCCTTCAATTATATTCCCATCAAACGATACTTTCATCAATGAACTTTCATCTACTTCATAAAAACGTATACCAAACGGATAAACATAAAATGACTTTTTATCTTCAGAACGTACAGAGAGATGAGTATACGTATGATCATCTAATTTAAGATAAGATAAAATTTGATAGGCGTTAACTAGGTCTCTTTTCAACTCACTATTTGTTAATAACATAGCTCTTGACTAAAATTTTCTAAAGATTTATACGTAAAAAAAAGTTTATTACAAACTAAAAGGTGAACCTACGTTAAAATACTAAGCACTTTTACTTGCCTTAGGTGATTAGAGTTTACATTTCTAGATTACATAGTATTTTAACTATAAAAGCGACTTTTTATGTAATGTTTCATATGTTTTAAAGCCTTGTTTTTATGTTATTATAATTGTAGGTTTTAATATTAAAAATAATATGATAAACGTTGAGATAAAAAAACAGCTAACAAAATTTTTCATATATATCACTGGTCTTCCAGGAAGTGGTAAACTTTCTACAGCAATAGTATTATCTAGTATGATAAATGCAGTAATTGTAAGTGGACTTGAATATAATCAAACTTCCAAAGAAGCTCGAGATAGAATATATAACACTACACATGTTATGTTTCAGGCAATAGAAGCCTATCCTATTGACTCAAAAAATTATATATTTGTTGATGAATTAATTAAAAATAATGATTACAACATAAGAATATATAACTCAGTAGTAGAACTTAGTAAAAAAATGAGCACAAAAATCCTCCCTATAGTACTTAGGTGCAATCCATTGATATTACAAGAGCGTACTAATCAAAAAAGCAAAGAAAAAATAGGAAGGTTACTAATATAAATAGTATTAAATTTAGGGAGGAAGATTTATTTGTACCACAAAATGCTATAGAGGTAGAAAATTCAAATATGAGTATAAAAGAAGTAGCAGAAGAAATAGTAAGTCAGATGTACAAACTTGGCCAAATTAATAGTGTTTACGCAATAGGCAACGATTTCATATACTGAGGCTCATTTAAATATAGAGCCTCAACTCCATTTAATTTTTGTTTATTTTTTAGTCTATAACGGACTAATAGCCCTGCATGGCTAGCATCCAACTTTGGTAAACTGCAATCCATATATGTAATGCAGTGCGTTTCAGGCTGGAGTTCACTTACTACAGCAGGATTTGATAGCGGTAACAAATTGAAATCAAATAACTGCGTATAAAACTTTTGATCATCTTCGATTATAGCTTTAATATTTTTTTTGCTATTTGTACAAAGTAGCGATATTGCATATGCTTGAGCTTCCAGGGCACTAACCCCATATAACGGCTTATTTGTAGCAAGATTTATACCTTGTGCAGTTGATATACCAACTCTGATTCCAGTAAAACTTCCTGGTCCAACTATCACTGCTAAATGGTCTATTTTATCGTAGCTGTAATTATGCTTATCAAACAAAGTATTCAGTATTTGAAAAAATGATTCTGCATGACTATTGTTTGCAGAATTGCGTTCTACAAAACAATTACCATCGTAATCAATTACTGCTATTGAACTACCAGCACCTACAGTATTAATTGCTAGAATGGACATCACTTAAGCTTATCATAGAGCTTTGTAAACATCATAGTGAACGCACCGTTACCCATAACATTTGCTGAAGTTATTATTGGGTCAAACACTATATACAATGCTGTAATTAATGAAAGCATCTCTGGGGAGAATTTAAGATACTTCTCAAGAACGGGCAACATTACCATAATCCCTCCCGCTGGAACTGCAACAATAGCAAATTTAAATAACAGAAAGTAGAGAAGGAAAGTCACATAGTCTGTTGCAGACAATGCACCACCAAAAGTCATTATCATTGATAGTATTATAATAAAAAAGCAATCACCTACTAAATGAAAGCTAGCGGTTATTGGCACAACAGACGATGCTATATCATGCTGCTTTACATTTTTTTTGCTTCCTTCAAGAGTAAGCGGCATAGCTGCATTACTAGACATTGTGCTCATTGCAGTAATAAATGCTGGTATCATATTACCTATACTAGCTATCCAGCTTGTGATCTTGAACGAATTTGCTGCTCCATATAAGAGAAAAACATAAAGGTAGGTTGCAGATGATATAATAATAAAAATTATTGAGTAATCCTTAAATATTATGGGTAAAACCTGATCATGTTCCATTTTTAAAGCAAGACCAAGTACAAACATTGGAATAATTGGCGTCAAAAATGTCTTCAAAATAAAGAGAGTTAAATCTAACATTTTGTTCGAGAGCTCTTTGCTTTTTTTTGGTAATATTGTGGACACTAATATGCTTAACACAAATCCACAAGCAAGGGCATAAAAATTAGAAAGCAATGCAGGTATCCTAAATGACCATAAAGGAACAATTGTTTCTTCATATGTTATATCTTGTATTGAATAAGTGTTTTGTGTGATGAAATGCCCAACAGAATAAGCTATTAAACTTGAAGCTAGATTCGACAAGAAAATCGTTATAATAAGTAACAATATAAACTTTATAGCCGACTGCTTAAGATTGTTAACACTACTAAAGATTAATGCAAAAACAATAAAAGGCATTATAAATAGTAAGATCTCTTTTATACTAAGGCTTATTGAATACAAGAAGGTTTTCACTTCCATTGGAACTAGATGACCAAAGAATACAACCGAAGTGATAACAGCAAGTAAGGTTAGTAATTGTAACATATTCTAATATAGCGATACCCTATGGAAATACATATGATAAATTAGCTGCTAAGTAAAGTAAAACTGCCTAGAATATTTGCATTACCTTCTAGTACTTGAATGAGATTTCAAATTACAACGTTTCCACAAAGTATATAATTAACATCCACACCTTTGGTCAAGTTCCATTCACGCTTTATTACATTATATTCCATACCAGTCATATCTTGTAGTGTTACATTGTTCTCTCTTAGATGATTTGCAATTTCTGATGGCTTGAGAAATTTATTCCAATTATGTGTGCCTTTTGGCAGCCAGTTTAATATGTACTCTGCGCCGACTATTGCAAGACAGAAGGATTTAATAGTTCTATTTATCGTCGATATAAAAATTAGCCCTTCTGGCTTCAACAGCTCTATTGCTTTTTTCATGAAAAACTCTAAATTATCGACATGTTCAACCACTTCCATCAACAAAACCACGTCATACTTCTTGTCATTGCTTAGCTCTTCAATGCTAGTGTGTGTGTATTCTATATTTAACCCTACTTTCTTCGCATGCAACTGTGCCACTTTTATGTTTTCCTCACATACATCTATTCCTGCAACGCTAATACCAATACGCGCCATTGACTCTGACAAAATGCCACCACCACAACCAACATCGAGCAATGATAGTTCTTTTAAATCGCATTTTTTTAATTCTTTTATTTTCTCAACGATGTATGATACTCTCACAGGATTCATCATGTGCAATGGCTTGAATTTGCCATTCTCATTCCACCATTCACCTGCTATTTTAGCGAATTTTGATATTTCATCTTCGTTATAAGTTTTTGTGGTTTTTTTCTTGCTAATATTGCTAAGTTTATCAAGGCGTTCTTTATGTCTACTTTCTTTTGAAAATTCTGTTTCGAGGAATTGTTTGACTATGTCTTTTGCTAATCCACTCGCAGTAAACCCTGCACCAAGACAAAGTATATTCGCGTTGCCATGCTCGCGAGCTAATTTTGCGATCTCAACACTATTACATAAAGCAGCGTAGATTCCTTCAAAACGATTTGCCACAGTACTCATGCCCAAACCTGTACCGCAAATTAATATTCCATAATTTGCTTTTTTGTTTGTTATATCTTCTACAACTTCAGCAGCATAGTCAGGGTAGTCTACACTCTTTTGTTCAGCAGTGCAGCCACGGTCTATCACTGTATAATCTAAAGTTTCCAAGTAAGCCTTTATTTCTGATTTTAGTTCATAACCTGCGTGGTCTGAAGCAACTGATATCACATCTGACATATAAGAAATTGCAACTTAAGGGTATTTATATGGGTAATTTATTTTGAGCTTTTTGTCAAGCTCTCCTGATCTTTCTGAATAAATTTCGAGTCAGATATGCATAAATTCTATATAATTTTTATCCTACCACTACTCATTCGGTAAAATGGATCATATAGATATTATAAAGTCAAAATTATTGTTGTCCGACATAGTAGGAAAAAAAGTTAGGTTAATAAAAAGAGGAGATAGTTTTGTTGGACTCTGCCCATTTCATAACGAAAAAACTCCATCTTTTTCGGTCAGCAATGTTAAGGGCTTATATTACTGTTTCGGTTGCTCAGCTCATGGTGATGCGTTTGAATTTATTTCACAAACTGAGGGCTTAAGTTTTAAGGAAGCGTTGGAAAATTTGGCATCTGTTGCAGGTGTTGAGTTACCCAAAAACCTCAGCTTTGCTAAAGAAAATGACAAACTGTTTTCAGCACTGAATTTAGCTGCAAGTTGGTTCGCGCAGAAAAATCGAGGTGTTATGGCTTATTTAAGGCAGCGCAAGATCTCACTCAAAATCATAGATAAATTTAGAATAGGTTATGCACCAAGTTCTGGCTTGAAGGAATATTTGAACTCCTCTGGTATTAAAGACGAGATTTTGATCGATGTTGGGTTAATAAATAAGAATTCTCGTGATTATTTCTATGATCGGCTGATATTTCCTATACACAACATCACGGGCAAAGTTATTGGTTTTGGCGGACGTGCGCTGAACTCTGAGCAACAGCCGAAGTATCTAAACAGCCCAGAGAGTCAGCTCTTTAAGAAAAGAGAAAATTTATATGGATTAAACTTTGCTTTGAGTGAAATACGCAAAAAACAGCATCTATTTGTTGTTGAAGGATATATGGATGTAATAGCACTACATCAAGCGGGAATTAGCAATACAGTTGCTCCGCTTGGTACCGCAATTTCTGCAGAGCAGATAAAAAATCTATGGAAATTTGCTAAAGAAATTTCCATCTGTATGGATGGCGATAGTGCCGGACGTCATGCTGCTATTCGAATTGCAGAACTTGTTCTACCGATACTGGAGCCTGGATACACATTGAAGTTCGTAACTTTGCCAAACAATAAGGACCCATACGATATATGCAATGAGCTAGAATATAAGACAGAAGACGTACTCTCTGCTTTTAACCACTCAACAGAACTGCACTCTGAATATTTATGGCATCACATAATTGGTAGCAATTTGCAAAATTATGAAAAATTTGCTCCGGAAAAATATTCAATTCTTGAGCACAAGTTCATGAAATATGTCAATGCTATCGGTAACAGCAGTATTAGAAGGTATTATAGAGATTATTTTTACAATAAGGTCAGTGAATTAAGAAGAAACTTTAAAAAGCTGATTTTTAATAGCAAAGCAACAAAAGGTGAGTATCTTTACAATAAATCTCCAGAGCTAATTGAAGCAGAGCAAAATCAGGCCATAATTTTGCGTATAGCCGTAGAATTTCCTGAAATCTTGAACCGTCCTATATTTTTTGAGCAATTTTCTCATTTCGAATTTACTAATGAGATGAAAAAATTACAACAGTGCGTAATTAATATGGTAACTAATGAGAGCAACTTTAATAAAGAAATTCTGCTACAGGAGTCTAGTGTTATAAAGTTTATATTTGAAAAAACTAGCGTACTAAATAGTCAATTAAGTGAGAAGAGATCGGCAGAAACTGTCTGGAATAACATAGTATTACGGAAAGAATTAAATGTATTACAAGAAGAAAAAATTAAAGCAAGGCTGGGCGGTAATTTTGACTTAGAGGAAAGGCTAATAGAACAAATAAAGCAAATAGAGGATAGTATACAAGAAATGCAAATGGAATTTATTCAAAAGTAGATGGCTTAAGATGTTCAAAATTATTAGAAAAACACTGTATTAGTATTTGCTTAAAATAGCTTATTCTAGTATATTTCTGGTTTGTTCAACTACGATAAGTGTTTTCATTTCTTCCTCTTATTATCTTTCTAGCCTTATACCTTGGAAGTGGTATTTATTTTTCTTTTATCGGACTTGGTAATCCTCTTCATCAAATTTCACCGTTAGTTTGCTTATTACCAGCATTATTTTTTGCTGTTCTATTCAATAAAAACAAAATTCAACATAGTATTGATACTCTTATAAAAGGTATGGGTAATAAAACTACTCTTACCGTATGTTTGATTTTTCTATTTGCTGGAGCATTTTCTACTGTTACTGAATCGCTTGGTAGTATAAATGTTATTACTAACTTAACTATTCGATTTCTTCCAGCAAGATTATTACTTCCTGGAATGTTTTTACTTTCTACTTTTATTTCAAGTGCAATCGGCACATCAATCGGAGTTATTGCACTTATAACACCAATAGCTGTTAATTTAGCACAAAATGGAGCTTTTGATTGTGCAGTGGGTGTTGGAGCTGTGATAGGTGGGTCTATGTTTGGCAGCAACCTTTCAATGATATCTGACACTACTATTGCTGCTACTTCTTCACAAGGAGCTTCAGTAAAGGATAAAATAAAACTCACTTTCAAGACAGGATCTGTTACAGGTCTTATAATACTTATTTATCTAGTAATAATTTCAAATAGTACAGAAGTTGTTTCTATCTCAAGTCTGAATTATTTATCCATAGTCAAAATTATCCCTTATATATCTTTAATAATTATGGGTTTATTTGAAATAAACACTCTAGTAACATTAGCTATTAATATGGTTATTGCTGGGATATTAGGAATAGCTTTTTTTGATTATTCTCTTATTGAATATTCTCGTGACATATATAGGGGTTTTTATAAGATGAATGAAGTAATGATATTTATTCTCTTCAGTAGTGGATTAAGCCACTTAATGTACGAATACAGTCAGAAAAAGATAGATATATTCACCGATAAGGTGAATATGACAAAAACTCAAGCTGAATTTATGATTGCGGGAATATCATCTCTGTTTACTATTTTAGTTTCCAGCAATGTTGTTGCTATTTTATTAACTAGTAATATTGCGAAAAGACTTGCACAAAGATATAACATTGCACCACACCGTAGTGCGTATTTATTAGAAATATTTACTTCTATCACAAAAAGTATCTTACCTTATGGTTCTCACGTATTACTAGCAAGCAGCATTGCCTCTCTGTCACCTATCATCGTACTAACAAAAGTATATTATTGTTTTGTTTTTGCAGCAGTTGCAATAAGTGAAATAGTGATTAATGGCAGACGTCATGCGGTTGTAGCTCCTCAATTACCATAAACAACTCTTTAAATTTTCACTCAATTTGTTGATAAATTAACAAATATTATAATCTTTGCTAAAATACTTATATAGTACCAATTCTTTTAAAGACATAGTATTACTAATGTTATAAAAAATGTATCAAAATAGTGGAGAAAAAAATGCCTGATTATTATGAAATATTAGGAGTAAAAAGAGATGCTACTCATGGTGAGATAAAAAAAGCATATCGCAAATTAGCATTGAAGCTTCATCCAGATAAATTGCTTGAGGAAGTGAAAGAGCTAGATAGGCTAGAAGGAAAGAAGAAGGACGGAAGGCTACTATCACAGTCGGAAGAAGATCAACGGGCTCAACTTGAAGAGAAATTGACAAAGTTCAAGGAAATATCAGTAGCACGCAAAGTGTTATCTGACCCAACAAAAAAAAGCCAGTACGATAGAGGAAAGTATGAGTATGGGGATTGTAGTGATGAACTGGAGTTGTTGCGGGAAGAGATGAGTAAACTTAAACAAGAAGAGAAAAGAGAAAAATTTTTTAATGAAATATATATTATGTATTGTTCGAAAAGTCAAAAATTAATCGAAGAGAAAATAGAAAGGCTAAAGAAGAGTTTAAAAGAAATAGGCAAGATGGGCAAAGCTAAAGAGACTGAAGAACCAACTGAATCCGAATATGTAAGAACTATTCTGGGATTGTTGTTACATATCCAGTCAAATAAGTATGAAGAGTGTGATGATATAATAAAGAAAGTTACAATTGATGCTGGTGACATTACATTTCTAGTGCAAATTGCTATTATGTACGATCGTGTGGCATTTTTCAAGCTCTTTGAAGGAAGGATAGAAATATCACGAAATGAAATCTTAAGCTATGCTTATGAATACCAATCTGAAGAGTTTTTGGATTATTTTTTTAATAAGTACTTAGATAAATTAGATATCAACTATAAAGATAAAGAAGGAAATACAGCTTTACATCATACATTAAAATGGTTGGATTTGGGTAAATCGAAATACCAAGGTTTTGTCAAGTCACTTCTTAGTAAAGGTGCAAGGCTTGATGTTAAAAATAGCAAAGATGAAACTCCATTTGATCTCTTGGTCAATTATGCTACATACTTCTCTCGTAAGGAAAAAGTAGTAGAAAAATTAAATAATCTTTCGGTGGTGCTTAGTGGTTGTAAAACCGATGAGCTAAAGAAGCTAGAAGGTACTTCTGCGTTGAATGAACTAGTAGATACTATTGTTAGATATAAGCATAAAAAAGCTCTAGATCTTCTAGTTGAAAATAACATAAAGATTTCAAGTACTATTTTAGAAGGTATTGTTAAACACAATTGGAAAAAAGAGATTTTTGATTGCTTTTTACATAGAAAGAAATATAATTTTCAGGATGAAAATGGGAATACACCTCTACATCATGCTTTAAGAAACTTACAGCCCTATACGTCAATGCTTCGCAAAGTTGAATCACTTGTGAGTGCAGGTGCGAGATTTGATGTTAACAATGACCAAGGTGAAACTCCGTTTGATCTCTTGGTTGAATATGTTGAGAAGGGGTTTTATGGTCAAGCGTCAAGGTTAAGTTATGCTTGGAAGTTGTTTAACAAATGTGAAAATAAAGATGTACTAAGAGAGCTAAAATATAAAGATGGTACTCCTGCATTAGATAAACTAAATGAGCTTCGTATTAAGTGTCGTAATACTTCTATCATAGTTGCTTCTACGTTAGCAGTAGTAGGAGTTGCTTTAGAAGTAGCTATTGCAGTCTACTCAGGAATGTTAGCGTTAGGGATAGGAATTGGAGTTTGTTGTCTTGTTGTTGCTGCAATCACATACCATTGTAATAGTCCTGCAAATTTATTGAAAGATAGCAATGCTGAAGTTGCAATTAATCAAATGGCATTAGTAAAATTATAACTTAAGATCAGAAGAAATGGCAGATCAAGTTTAATAATGTTAATTCAGTAATATATTTAGTAAAATCTAAAACTAAGAAAATTCTATACTTGCAACTCTGTGAGATGCTGGTGGTATCTATCTTACTTTCTTGATAGGAATACAGATTACAAGAGATAGGCGATGGAATTTCAAAGAGTTTGCAAATAATAGTTATTATTTGTAGAATATAGAAAAGTTAATAGAGATTTTAATAGTATGCCATCCGTTACTTTTATTTTACCTGATGGAAGTAAGAAAAGCTATGAAGCTGCAGAAGGAGAAACTCTGCTTAATTTAGCCCACAGAAGTGATCCAGATCTGCTTGAAGGTGCATGTGAAGGCTCTCTTGCTTGTTCTACATGCCATGTGATTGTTGATTCAAAATTTTATGATGTTGTAGAAACACATAACCCTATATCTGATGAGGAAAATGATATGCTGGACCTAGCTTTCGGTTTAACAGAGACATCGAGGCTTGGATGCCAAATAAAAATCACAAAAGATATTGACGGTTTGTGCGTAACCGTGCCCAGAGGTACAAGAAATATATCATTAGATAAATAAGAGGATAATGCGTAAAATTTTTATCTATATTCTTATCTCCTTACCTTTGTTTATTCCTCTAGCTTATAGTGGTTTTTGGTATTTTTCTGCATTTAAGGTAAAAAGTCTTTTAACTGATTACATTAATGACGAAAAAGTTGATATTTCACATGATTTTAAGGGGTTTCCTTTTAACCTAGTTTTTCGTGTAACGAATCCAAAATTTTCTAATGAGCAATTAACTGTTTCATCTGAAGCTTTAATGATAAAAAACAGATTATTTGATAAGTCAGTATATATCTATATACCAAGCAATAAAGTAAACATTGCTGTCCGTAGTGATGAGAAAAAGAATATAAAGTGTCACACACACGTGAGTAGCCACTTTGTTGTTAAACTAAATGATTTACTATCTTCATTAAAATTCAACAGAAATAGCACTGTAATAGACTATATAGATACATTTCGTTACGAAGATTATGGATTAAAATGTGATGTTTTAGAAAATCAGCAAAGTGTTATAACTGAAGTGAATGATAAAAGTAATTACATTCAATTTCACTTTGATAAAGAACTGAATGAAAATACTAAACTAGAATTTGATTTTTATACTTACCGTTATAAACATACTGCAAGTCCTGAAAATTACCTTAGTGTCGACGCTAAATTAGATTATGAATTTGTAAACCATATTTCAGCTTCTAAGATTAATTTCAACATAGAAAAATTTTTGATTGAGAGTAATAACTTTTCTATTGCTGCGAATGGTGGAGTAAGTAATTACAATTTAGTTACATCTTCATTTGAAGATAAAATCAATGTAGCCATATCAAATTATAAAGAATTAATTTCGTTTGTGACTAATGATTCAAAGACTGCAGATAAATTGGAAAAATCAATATCTTCCTTATCAGAAAAAATCACTAATAACGACATTCAATTTTCAATAAAGTACGACAATAATGTAGGTTCAGGCTTTATTGGAAAATTATCCACTACTGATTTTATCACTCAATTCACCAAGAATGAGAATAGTAATTAGCTTACTTTTTACATTGATATTCCATTTAAGCATAAATGCTTTTACTTTGGATGATAAACTAAGAGACGAAAGCATGGAAGAGCGAGCAAGTAGCTTATTTGCAGTAATAAAGTGTCCAGTATGCTCTGGTGAATTATTATCCGAATCTGAGTCTCAAGTTGCATATGGTATGCGTAAGACAATTCGCAAGAAGATCAGTGATGGATATACTAACGAGCAAATAGTTTCAGAGTTAAAAAATTCTTATGGAGATTCAATTATCATTGTACCACCTGTAAAATCTAGTACCTACATTTTATGGTTTACTCCTTTTATAATTCTTCTTATTGGATGTTTTCTAGTACGAAAATCAGTTCAGAAAATAGATAAAGTAGTAAAAAGATAACTATAGAGTAAAAGTGAGTTTACAACAAATGCAAGTAGCTACTATACGAACATTTGAGTTTAGATCAAAGATTGTAAGGTTAAATCTTCCATCCAAATAACCACGCACTCTACCTGCTTATCTGGGTAGACTTCTTGCACTAAGGTTTTATAGATCAACATTTGCTTTTTTATTTCATTTGATGAGGAAATAGAAACGTTATGGTGTGATTTATAGTCAATTATGATTGCTTTGTCTTCTGTTATGCACAGTCTGTCTAGCCGCACTAATACTGGTTTTCCGTCAATTGTTCCACTAAGTGGAATTTCTGATTTGCCCTCCAAGTCGAACAGGTAATCATATTTTTCATTAAAGGTTAATATTTTGCTGTAAATTTCATCCTTATCTTCACTAGTGTTTATGCTATCAAGATATTTCCTAACCCAATTTTTTCTCCTGTCTTTCTCTATCTTGGGCATATATTGCAATATACTGTGAATTATTAAGCCTCTTGCATAGCTGTCTGTCGTCCCAATGCTCCTTTTTGTCATTCCAGCATTCTCATCTGTCATCCCAGTGCTTGACACTGGCTTTTTTTCTCCAGGTTCCAGCGTTACGTGCTGCAATGACATTGATAGGTTTGATGGAGGTGAAATCACTGGAACATCAAAATAATCACGTTTTTTATAAATAGAAGGGTAGTTTGCATTCATGCATAGCACTTCAACTTTTTCTTTAAATATCGGCTGTAAGTATAGTTTTTTCCTCTCATATAATGCTCCATATTGAATAACTAGATCATACCAAGAGCCCTTTTGCACTGGCTCTTTGCCTAAAATGTATAACTCATCTTCAGCACGCGTAAGTGCCACGTACAGCAAACGCAAATATTCGTTATAATCCTCTAGTTTTTTCTCTCTTTTTACTTGATTACAATAAGCATTACTATTTTTGCCACACCAAAATGGTGCTTCCGTTGCATCAAACAAAATATTTTCGCTGTTTCTTGGTACCGTATTTGTGTCAACTAAAAACACTATTGGAGCTTGTAGACCTTTTGATTTATGAATTGTCATTATTCGTACAGCATTGAGTTTTGATTGCATATCGTTTTTAATCTCAGGATTATTTTCTTTGATCCACTGAACAAATGCTTGAAGAGATGGGTGCTCAAATTGCAATACGAGGTTCATAAATTCGTCTAGAATCTCGAAGCACTCAAGACCTAGCCTTGCAGCAAATTTCTTCCTGCCTGTGCGCAATATATGAGTGAATAGTGTAAGGGGGGATTTTGTCTGAGATAAATTAATTAGATAGTTTAATTCATTAGAGATAATCTCCTGATAATCTTGAAGTTTTTCCCACAACGACTGTTCTTTACGATTGTATGCAATATTGAATAAATCATCCTCAGTGAAGTTAAATAGCGGTGATTTTAAAACATTTGCAAGAGCAAGATCATTTGCCTGGAGGAGCAAAAATTCAGCTAAAGCTATTAAGTCCTGCACAGCTATGTAATCCATAATTCTAAAATAATCTCGGCCTATAACTGGTACATTTACTTTTTTTAGTTCACTTATTATGTAATCAACTAACACATTTCGCTGCCGTACCAAAATCATAATATCCCTTGGTTCTATATGACGATCTTTGGCGACTAAAATCCGCCCTTCGTTTAACCAATTGTGAATTCTTTGGGCTATTGCCTGAGCAAGTAATCGATCCTTTACTACATAATCTTTCCTCTGTGTTAAATGAATTTGTAAGGCTTGCTGCTCTTCCTCTTCATATCCTGGCAGTAACGGCCAAATTTCAATGTATCCTTGATCGTTTTCTCTATATGGAATATGTTTTATCTTGTTATCATTGAAAGATATTTCTTCACGAAAATTGTTAAATATTCTGTCTACAAGCATCAAAACTTCTGGAGTTGAGCGAAATGACTTTTCAAGTTGACATGATACCCAATCTCTGCCACCGGTTTTCGTGTGAAAATATTGCTGCATGTAATTAAATAGATGGGGATTTGCTCCTTGAAATCTGTAAATGGATTGTTTTACATCCCCAACAACGAATAAAGTTCTCTTTTCGTCACCACCGGTAAAAAATTCATTGCAGAGATTTGTTATAATTTTCCATTGACTGATACTATTGTCTTGCGCCTCATCAACAAGAATGTGGTCTATTTTTTGATCTAGATTAAACAATATCCAATCTTTATAGCCTGGATTGCTAAGGAGATTTGTTGCTAAATTGATGATATCATCATAATCAAGCAGTGCATTCTTTGATTTTTCACTATTATATAGATCAACATATACTTTAAATATACTAAGTAAACTACTGGTTCTTCCGAATATTTGATAAGAATTTATGTCCTTTACATGGGTAAACAATGCATTTTGAATGCTTTCTATCATTTGCTCTACGTCTTCAAATTTTTCCAAAGCACCCTTTGTTATAATGGATGATATGCTCTTTTTTTCGTACGATTCTGATTTGAGAAATACTTTAGCTAAGTTCTCTATCTTGTTGTCATCCAAGTAGCTGACACTGGGATCCATATTTCTTTTTTTTTGGGTCCCAGTGTCAGCTACTTGGATGACAACATTTGGTACGGACGATTTTCTGCTATTACACCAATCATAAAGTATCGCACTGTAACTCTGATCTCTTTTGCTGCCCTCACTTAATATTTTAGCTAATCTTTTTATCTGCTCAATCGTTTCACTCTGTAAATCGTGAATCTTATCTGGGGCACTTAGTTTATCTTTGATATACCCTAAATTATTTTCTAGAGCTGATCTCTTTATACATAAGGTATAGAGCAAATCACTCAGCTTGTTTTCATCAAATTCAGCTGCAATGATATTTATATCGTCCTGCACAGTTTCATTATGAAGCGTTTTTTCAAATATGATGGAATGCAATTCTTTACATTCGCTCAACGTACAATTTGGAGCGATACCAGCTTCTGTAGGAAAGCTGGAGATTAATTTGTAACAAAAGGCGTGTATAGTTTGAATATTAAGACCAAGATTTTCCAGTTCAGAAAAAAGCCTTCTTGCTCTTGTTAAATAATCTTTATTTTCTCTGGTTACACACTGGGCTAATTGTTCTAAATCTGCGACCAATATACCCTCTGGATATATTGCCCACTTACTAAGTGTACTGTAAATGCGATCCTCCATTTCATTTGCTGCAGCATTGGTGAATGTTAAGCAGAGAATATTTCTCTTATTCTCTAATAGAAGTCTTAATACTCTGTCTATTAAGATCTTTGTTTTACCTGTACCAGCTGATGCACTTACCCATACAGAGAAGTTAGGATTTATGGCATTTGATCTCATTAGGAGTGTATAAAGTTTGACTGAAGTGGCATTTCAAGTATAGTAAATAAGATAGTGTTAGTGAAGATATACAGATGGAAAGTTTTTGTGTAAAGGCTCCTGCAAAGATCAATCTTTTTTTACATATTATAAATAGAGAAGAAAGAGGGTATCATTTAATTGAAAGTTTGGTTGTCTTTGCTAAACTTTCTAATTTTTTAGAGATAAAAGTAGGAGAAAAAAACTTTAGATATGATAACTCTACAGTTGAATTTGTAAATTCTGAGTTTAGAATAAATTATCGATATAATACTATAACGAGAGCAGTGAGTCTACTGCTTAGGCATGCTCCTGTACGCACTAAAGTCACTGTGAAGGTTGTAAAAAATGTACCAATTGCTGCGGGATTTGGTAGTGGTTCCTCAGATGCTGGAGCTGTGATACGCATGCTGGGAGAGCTTTGGAACATTGATAGGCAATTTTTAAATGATATAGCTTTAAGCGTTGGTGCTGATGTACCTGCAAGTATAGATAGTAAGCCAGTTTTTGTCAGAGGTGTTGGTGAGGAATTATGCCCCATTAAACAATGCTCTTTACCCACAAGTCTGGTACTTGTGAAACCGAAAAAAAAGTTTTTGAATACATCAGAAGTATTTTCCAAGTATAAAGAGGATTTCTCTCAGCCAATTAAGTGGAGTGATAACACTGAGGAGAATTTGTTAGAGCTTCTTAAAGAGACAAAAAATGACCTGCAAGAAGCAGCAATAAGTCTTGTACCTGAAATTCAGAATGTAATATCAACACTAGAGTCACAAGAAGGCTCTATACTTTCTCGTATGTCAGGTAGTGGTGTAGGGTGTTTTGGAATGTTTGATAGTGAAGAAAGTGCAAAAGCTGCAGCGGCAAATATCAAAAAGGAATATCCAGAATGGTGGGTGTGCGACACGGAATTAATGGTTTGATTTATGCCCTTAATTTCCAAGAAGAAAAATCTTATAGATGGTTACAGGGAAGAAAGATTTTGGGTGAATAATCAAGAATATCATGGCTCAATTATAATTTTTCCTGAAAAGGTGATTGAATTGAAAGAAAGTGATATAAATAACAAGGAGTATTTTAAATCTTTTTTAACAGAGGAAATAGAGATTTTGATAATAGGTACTGGTAAGATACGCGATTGTTCAATGAAGTCTTATCTTATGGAGCAAAAGAATTTAAATTTTGAATTTATGACGACGGGTTCTGCATGCAGAACCCATAACGTTTTAATATCTGAAGATAGATTTGTTGTCAGTTATCTGATAGCATGTTAGAGATATTTACACAGAGTTTTTTTATAAACAGTCTAATTGCGGTAATTATGATTAGCCTAGTCACAGGAGCTCTAGGGTCATTTATGATATGGCAAAGGTTATCGTATTTGGGTGATAGTTTGTCCCATTCTTCATTGCTTGGTATTGCACTTGCTTTGATCTTTAATATCAGCCCATCGGTAAGTATAATGCTCATTGCAATTATGTTTGCTATACTACTTTCTCTTAATTTTAATAAATTATACTCTGCTGATACGATATTGAACATAGTTACCAATGTAGTTTTATCATCGAGTTTAATACTTATGTCTTTTCTTCCATCAGGTAATAATAGTATTATTAGCTCACTTTTTGGTGACATATTAATGATTGACCAAAGTAGTATAATATCAATTTTTCTAACCTCCGTAATAGTTACTTTGATATTAATATTTAGATGGCGCTATTGGCTGATGATTTCGATTAATCAAGATTTGGCAACAGTTGAGAAAGTACATGTTAATTTTGTTAGGCTAGAATTTTTGATTATACTCGCTATCTTTATTGCAATTTCTGCTCAATTAATAGGAATATTACTCATTGCTGCATTTTTGTTAATACCTGCTGCATCAGCAAGACTCATTTCAAAAACTCCAATGCAAATGATTATTGTTGCAACAGTTTTTTCTGTGATTTCTGGAGTATCAGGTTTGATATTATCTGCAAGTTTTGACTTATTAACTGGACCTGCAATTATACTTATCGCAGCTGTGTATTTAATCATTGCTTATTTTATAAGATTGGTGTTAAGTAGATCGACTTAATTTTGGTCTCGGAAGTTCATAATTCATTAACAAATGAGTGTAACTATCTGAGCGTAAAGTAGTTTTTGCTACGTTGTTTTTATGTGCTAATTGTTAATTTGTGGAGTGAAAGATATGGCCGAAGGATTTTTTTCTAGATATATAGGACAGCCTATAAAAAATTTTTATAATTATGTTACGGGAAAGAAAGAAGTGTCTGATGATATGCAGAATACAGCAAATCAAGAAAGCTCAGAATTGTTGGAAACTGATGTGCAATCAAATGATGTACCACCAAATAGTGATAATATAATATAGATGGCATGAGAATCACGCCATCTAAAGTTAAAAAATTCCTTGAGAAACCCGATACTTTAAGTGGTGTATTAATTCATGGGAGTGACAATAGTAAGGTCGATATTTTTGTACAGGAAATAATTGCCAACTTGAATGAGTATTCAGTTCAGGTGATGGATTTTGCAGTAGTGAATAAGTCGCCTGGCTTGTTATTTTCCGAGTTGGCAAACATTTCGATGTTTACTAAAAAAAGGTTAGTTAAGCTGATAAATGTCAGTGGAAGTATATCTAAAGAGTTAAGAAACATATTGGATCATAATATAGGCGATCATTATATAGTAATGATAGCAAATGATCTTCCATATAGTTCTACAACTAAAAGTTATATGGAAAGCTCAAAAATTTTCGGTGTCATTACCTGCTATAAGGACAGCGGTAGTAATCTTTGTGATATTATATCAAGTTACTTGAAACAAAATGATATAGAGTGCACAAGTGAGATAATCTACCACTTGCAGTCTTATTTTAATCATAGCAAACTGCCTATATATTCAGAGCTTGAAAAATTAGTTTTATATCTAGGAAAAAGAAAAGATCTTAAACTTGCTGATATAGATCTATGCTTTTCAACCTCCGGCAATGATTATGTTACACTTGATAATCTGTGCTCTGCAATAGTGAGTAAAGACATGGGACAATTCATCAAAATTTCCGATGTATTGATATTACAAGAGAATTTTTCACCGATAGCATTAATCCGTATTATATCAAATTATTTTCTACGGCTAGAAAGCGTTTTGCTGTTAATACAAAATGGAATGAATGAACAAGCTGCAATTGACCAGCTGAGTCCTCCATTGTTCTTCAAACAATTGCAGAGTTTTAAATCTCATTTGAAAAGTTTGCAACTTTCAGAACTTAAGAAGATCTTAGAAAATTTGATGAGCTTGGAAGTGACTTGTAAAAGAACTGACTTGGACCATAAAATGATCTTTCAGCATGAGATTAACTATTGGTGTTATTCGTTCAGCAGAGTAGTAAAATAAGGTAGACGAGAAAAAACAACTAAATGTTGTCATGAAAGTAGCTGACACTGGGATGGCTTTGTTGCATCACTCAAGTAAAAAGAGCTAGCAGTTACTGACAAAATTCACTATAAGACAAGCATTTAACCTACGAAAGAAAAATATGTCACAAAAAATGAGAGTCAGTAACTGCCATGAATATAACAAATTTCTCCAAGAGAGGGGAAATATTTTTCATTTTATTAATGAAGCAATTGAGAATTGGTACGAAAAAGGTCCAAAAATGGCTGGTGGCAACTATATTTATAGCGATAAAGTTGTGATTTTAGTGCATATAGTCGCTAATCTCTTTAGAATTGGCTTAAGACAAACGGTAGGGTTTATAGAAGGGTATTTGCAGCAAATAGGAAAAAATTTGCAGATTATCAGCTATTCACAAGCTTCAAGGAGGTTTAGAAAACTCAATATTAAGATCAGTGACTGTAGAGTTAACAAAAATGATACGGAAGGTATTGAAATTGCCATAGATAGTACAAGTATCAGATAATACCCCTGGTCACAGTAAGGAAAATAGCGAAGTATCGCAGTTATAAACAGGTAAGAAAGCTGCATGTAATGCTGGAGATAGGTAGCAAAAAAGTCATAGCTGCAAAATATAGTAGAGGAGTTTATTCTGATCATTACGGAACCTGTGATCTTATTGAAAGAGTTGAAGCTCAATATAAGCACACTGTATGGAGATAGGGCATATAACCGAAAGAAATTATATAAATTGTGCAATGAACTTGGGATAAAGACAAAAATTCCTCTGCAAAATAATGCAGTAGAGCATCCAAAGTTAGACTATATGGCAGAGAGAAATGCTGCAATTAGACTAATAAAGTCATATGATAAAGATAATATAAAGATGTGGAAAAGGCAAATAAACTACGGAAAAAGATCTTATATAGAAAGTTTTTTCTCGCGACTGAAACAAATATTCGGATTTAATTTTCGTAACAAATCTGAGGTTAATCGTGAAAAGGAACTGCTACTCAAGTGTTATTTGCTTAACAAATTTACTGATTTTGGTATGGCTAAATTTGAAATAGTTACATGAATTTGTCGTAAATCACCACTACATGAAGTGTTATGCAACAAAGCCCACTGGGATCCAGAAATATGGGATATGTATAGAAGTTATTTTAAAATACAACGTTTTGGCGAGATTATGGATTCCAGTGTTAGCTACTTGAATGACAGGAGCAGAAACTGGAATGACAAGAAATCTAATATTTTCACATTTCCTGAACAATGCTTATTGGTGTCATTCAAAATACATTCGGTGCATTTAAACCTTTTGTATAATTCTTTGGCTTTCTTCTAACCTTGCAATAATGCTCTCTCTACCGATAAAAATTAATAATTTAGCGAGTTCTGGACCTGTTTCTGTTCCTGTTAAAGCGAGGCGCAACTGCATAAATAGATCTTTTGCCTTTATATCAATTGTCTGTCGAATATTTTTAACCCACTCTGATAATGTGTTTTCATTACAATCACCTTGAGGTAATGTGCTTAGCGCTATTTTTATAAACTCTTTATTAAGAACCACAGGTTCTATACCAAATTTGCATATTTTCCACCATTTGGCCACTTCAGAAAACTTTTCTATATTACTCCTTATAAAATACCAAAACTCTGAGCCAATTTGACTTAAACGATCTTGCACCATTTCAAATGGCATTTGTTGTAGCACTTTGCTATTTAGCTTATAAATTTCACTCAAGCTGAATTGTAAAGATGCTGAACTAAATTTTTTGATATCAAATGAGTCAATTAAAGACTGCATATCAATATAAGCTTCTATCGGATCAGATGTTCCAAGCTTTGCTAAATAGCTAGTTAGCGCCATTGATTCAATCTCATCTTCTCTTATGGACTTAATATCCAGCCCGCCTTTCCGTTTCGATATTTTGCTATCATCAAAGTGTAGTAAGGGAAGGTGGGCAAAGATAGGAATTTTCGCTTTTAATGCTTGAATCATTTGAATCTGAACTGCGGTATTAGTTACATGATCTTCCCCACGTACAACATGGGTTACATTAAAGTCAATGTCATCAATAACAGAAGGTAGCATGTACGTATAAATTCCATCTTCTCTTTTTACTACAGGATCGCTGATATGAATTGTTGCAATATTTATTTCGCCTTTAACTTCATCATTCCATTTTACAGTTTTATTTCTATCCAATTTAAATCTGAAATGTGGTTTTCGTCCTTCTTGCTCATAACGAATTTTCTCTTGCTCAGTTAAAAGCAACGCACCTTTATCGTAAACAGGGGGAAGACCTTGTTTTAATTGCAATTTTCGTTTAGTGTCTAATTCTTCTCTTGTTTCATAACATGCATAAATATGACCTTCTTTCATTAACTGTAAGAACACCTCGTTATAGCGCTCAAAACGCTCTGATTGCTTAAAACTTGAATTCCAATTTATGCCAATCCATTTTAGGTCTTCTATGATATTATCTACATATTTGATATCTGAACGCTCAAGATCAGTATCATCAAAACGTAGTAAAAATTTTCCATTTTGATTACGTGTGTACATCCAACAAATGAGTGCAGTGCGTATGTTTCCTACATGTAGGTAGCCAGTTGGGCTTGGAGCGAATCTTGTTAGCATTTAAATGATTACTTTAGTTTATTTTAATTTTATATAAATGTACTGCTAAAGCAAGATTCTTCTTTGTCTTGGTGTTAGTTGCTACAAAGTACAGCGAACATGAAACCTTTTTGTTAGAGTTCCATGATCTGCCTAAAATACTCTGAAAGCACGGCTTTAGTTATTTACTCTAAATATATTATACGTATACTTGTTATTAAATTAAATTTGAAATGATAAGAAATGAGTGAATTTAAATCAATCCGCAATATTGCAATAATTGCACACGTTGACCACGGAAAAACTACTTTACTTGATAACATGTTAAAACAAAGTGGCACGTTTCGTGAGAATCAAGAAGTTCAAGAACGAGTGATGGATAGTGGTGATCAAGAACGTGAACGTGGGATTACAATACTTGCAAAATGTACGTCAATAATGTGGGGTGATGAGAAAATCAATATCATTGATACACCAGGACATGCGGATTTTGGTGGAGAAGTGGAAAGGGTGCTCTGCATGGCAGATGGTGTATTACTACTGGTTGATGCTGCAGAAGGTCCAATGCCACAGACTAAGTTTGTGTTGTCAAAAGCACTAAAGGCAAATTTAAAACCGATTGTGATAATCAATAAGGTTGATCGACCAGACAGCAGAATTGATGAAGTACTAAATGAAATATATGAGTTATTTTTTAACCTTGATGCAACCAACGAGCAACTAGATTTTCCAGTACTCTATGCTTCAGGTAGAAATGGTTGGTGTGCTAAGGAGCTATCTGATGAGAGAAAAGATTTAAGCCCATTATTTTCAACGGTGATAGATTACATAAAACCTTCCGTTTATGATCAAAATGCACCTTTTGCTATGCTAGTTACTTTACTTGAATCTGATAAATTTCTTGGCAGAATATTGACAGGAAAGATTTACCAAGGAATCGCGCAAGTTAACTCAGATCTTAAGGTAATTGATCTTGATGGTCAAGTGGTTGAGCGAGGGAGATTAACTAAGTTACTCTCATTTTCTGGCTTAAAACGCGTTCCAGTAGAGCAAGCTGTAGCTGGTGATATCATTGCCATTGCAGGACTTGAGAAAGCTTCAGTTTCAGACACTATAGCAGCACCAGAAGTTACAACTGCGATCAGCTCAACTCCAGTTGACCCGCCAACAATGGCGATTACTATAAGCGTGAATGACTCACCTTTTGCTGGGCAAGAGGGAACAAAACTTACCTCAACTGTTATAAAAGATCGTTTATATGCAGAAGCAGAAACAAACGTTGCAATTACTGTAACTTTGGCTCCAAGTGGTGAAGCATTTGAAGTAGGTGGACGTGGTGAGTTGCAGCTTGGGGTACTGATTGAAAATATGAGAAGGGAAGGTTTTGAACTTTCAGTTTCACGGCCTCGAGTGCTGTTTAAAGAAGAAGATGGCAAAAAACTTGAACCTATAGAGGAAGTAGTAATTGATGTAGATGATGAGTATAGTGGAATCATCATGGAAAAACTTAGCTTTCGAAAAGGTGAAGTAACTGACATGAGACCTTCTGGTAGTGGCAGAACTAGGTTGACATTTTTAGTGCCATCAAGGGGATTAATTGGCTATCAAGGAGAATTTTTAACTGATTCTCGCGGCACTGGTATAATCAACCGTTTATTTCACAGTTATGCTCCACATAAAGGTTCAATTTCCGGAAGGCGTAATGGGGTTTTAATTTCAACAGACAAAGGCGAAGCAGTAGCGTATGCAATTTTCAATCTGCAAGATAGGGGAATTATGTTTGTTAAGCCACAAGATAAGGTATATTGTGGTATGATTGTCGGTCAGCATAGTCGTGACAATGATTTAGAAATAAATGTACTTAAAGGTAAGCAATTAACAAACGTAAGAGCTTCAGGTAGCGATGAAGCTATAAAGCTTACTCCACCAAAAATAATGACACTGGAGGATATGATAGCATATATAGACGATGATGAATTGGTAGAAGTAACTCCAAAATCTATACGTTTGCGTAAGAAGTTCCTCGATCCAAATGAACGTAAACGTGCAGGAAGGGCGAAGAATAAAGAGTAATCAACGTTCCTGATAAAAATCTGGATGAGCTACTCGGATAACACCATCATAAAGGGAACCAGTGTCAGTTACTTGAGCAGGTATTGGGATGACAAGAGAAGGCTACAAAGGTGTCATGCAAGTGGCTCATCCAGCTTTTTTATAATCATCGAAAACATTGTATTTTAACATTACTTTTATACTTATAAGTTTCTAGGCACTGGATTTGTTGTAGACTTACTCTATCACTTTACCCTCTTATTTTACCACTCTCCTGCCTATATATTTTTATATGAGGATTTTTGCAAAAGTTTCGCATTTTTTGTAACATGATTTTCAGTATGTGTAACCTAAATGCAAATTGATCACGAAACTAGTGTAATTATTGAGGCCATAGAGAAATTTGGTGGTGAGGCAAGGCTTGTTGGTGGATGTGTTAGAGATTCAATTTTACAGCGTGACATTCACGACATCGATCTTGCTACTAATCTGCTGCCTAATCAAGCAGTTAAAGCGTTAAAACTCCGTAATATAAAAACTATTCCAACTGGCTTAAAACATGGAACTATTACTGCGATTTTAAATAAAAGATCCTTTGAGATTACAACGCTAAGGCATGATATAAAGTGTGACGGTAGACATGCGAAGGTAGAATTTACTAATGATTGGCAAGCTGATGCTTCAAGGCGCGACTTTACGTTTAATGCTCTTTATGCGGACAAGCATGGCCATATATACGACTACTTTGGTGGCATTCAGGACTTAAAAACACGAAAGTTAAACTTTATAGGTAACGCTGAAGATAGGATTAAGGAAGACTATCTACGTATTTTAAGAGCGTTTCGTTTTCACGCTAAAATATGCATAGGAGATTTAAGTGATGAAATATTGGATGTGTGCAAAAAGCATTCGCACATGATTCAAAACCTCTCTGGAGAGAGAATAAGAGAAGAAATATTTAAACTCTTGGAATGCAATGATCCTGCTCCAACACTTAAGAGCATGCAAAAATCTGATGTTTTACAAAAAATTATTCCAAAAGAAGTAAAATGCGAAATTTTATCTTCACCACTTCTTATCAACACTAAACCTCCTATAAAACCCTCAGCGTATGTCCATACGCCTTTCCTAGATCCCACAATCGATGCACTAACAAAATTAGCTTTGCTTATTAGGACTGCTGAAGATAGAGCGAGTCTTGGGGAAGAAGTGAGCAAGTTTTTACGTCTTTCAAATAAGCAAAAGAAAAAGCTATTATTTTTATTATCAAACAATATTAAAACAGAGCTTTCAGAAAAAGAGCAAAAGAAATACATATCTTTATTTGGTAAGGAATTATATTGTGACTTAATGAAGATTTGTGGTATTGAGTCTGGAACAAATGTTGATGAGTATATTTTATTTGCCAATATATTCAATGTTCCAAAATTTCCTTTATCTGGGGATGATTTAATAATCATAGGTCATCAACCAGGAAAAAATTTAGGTAGAAACTTAGAATTGCTACGACAACACTGGGAAGACAGCTCCTACACTTTAACAAAGGAGGAGCTGATACTTTATGCTAAGAGCCTACTCTAGTTATCTAGCTAATCTCTTCATGTTTGATATAGTAGTGTGACTCATGGAAGAATTAGGTGTGTATTCTTTTTTAGCTTTATCTGTTAATTGATACTCGTTTACTCTTCCTTGAGTCTGATTACACATTCCCTGATCTGGGCATAAAAATTTATCTCTTATACTTGATGCTAGTTGTAACAACTCGATATTACTTGAAAAAAATTCCATTCTACCTTTTATTAACTCCTCCGAAACAATTTCTTGGAGATTGCTATTATCTTTGCTATGAAAGTTGTTCAAGACAGAATCTGTAATTGCATTAGCAGCTTCCTCATCCCAACTTAAATTTTTCATGCATTTTTTAATAGAAAATAACAGCTTGTCTTTTAACACACCATCACGTAACTCCTTATCTATATTTCCAATATTACAATATTTTTTGACAACTCCTTTAACTTCAGCTTCTATGATCTCACTTGCTAATTTTTTCAAATTATTTTTTAATAATTCAAGTAATTTATTGCTTTCAAATTTACCATCACTTTGATTTGATAGAGATTTTATAGTTTCACCAAGCACGTTATGGCAAAAGTGTTTTCCTTCAAGTTCAGGAAAACCTTTTTTCAACTCTCTATTTTTATGAGATAAAAATTCCTTGAGCTTCTTATTACTGAAAAGATCATAAGAACCATTTGAAAAGCTTGACTTCATAGAATGAAAAAGTGTTTTTTTTGTAGTAGATGCTATACTAATTGCATCTACCTCTTTAGTTTTTTTATCCATATCTTCTAACTTTGTATCAACATTTCTCTTCTCTTTTTTCAATTCCAGTAACTCTTGATTATTTAACTTTAGTTGTTTCTGTAACTGTTCTTGCGCAACTGACAAATTTTCCTTTAAGCTATCTATTTTAACTAACAGACCTCTTTTTTCTTCCTGTGGTTTTGTAATATCAGCTTTCGCTTGATATTCTGCTTGCTTACGTTCCTCTTGTAACTGCTCAATCTGCTTCTCTTTCTTTGCAGAAGTTTGCTTTAAGCTATCATCTATTCCAGCTGATTCCAACTCTTTACCTTTTTCTAATGTCTGTACTTGTTCTTGTAACTTTTTATTCTCTTCTTGTGAAGATTTTAATTTTCCCTCCAAATCTGCCTTTTGTTTCTTTATTTCAACGTTACTTTCTTCTAATTTCTGTGATTTTTCCTGCAATTTGTCAACTTCACTTTCTAAGACTTTTTTCTCCTCTTTAGCAGCATTTAGTTTACTACTTGAATCCTTTAATTCATCTTTTAGATTAGTCTTTTCTTGCACTAATTGTTGCTGAGTACTTTTCAATTTTTTTCTAAGATCCTCTAATTCAGCATCTTTTTCCTTAGCTTGTTCTAATTCTGCTTGTTTCTCCTCAAGTTGATTTTTTAATTCCTTTATTTTAGTATCATATTTGTTTTTCCACTCAATAGCTTTACTTTCTAAATCTGTGTTTTGCGCTCTTAGGCTTTCATTATCTTTCCTCACAGTTTCATTTATGTCTTTATTTTTATCAGTAAGTGAAGTAATTAAAGCGCCTTGTTTGTCTATTTTTTCCTCTCGATCAAGTATGATTTGCTGTTGTTCGTTATTTTTAGTCTCCATTTCCTTTTTCTCTTGTTCTAATACTTCATTTAATTGCGTTAATCTACCTATTTCCCCATCTTTTTCTTCTAACCCTACTGAGAGCATTTCTATTTTATTTGCAAATTCTTTGCTGCACTCAATTAATTCTTTCTGCAAATGTAATATCTCCTCAGACTTTTCCTTGAACTGTGCTAAAAATTCTTCTCCTCTTTTTCGTGCAATTTTTACCAATTCACTATAGTTCTTTTTAAGTCCTGCAAGTTTAGACTTTAACTCTTCATTTTCTAATTCTAAGTCTTCAATCTGCTGTGCTTGTGCTGCAAAAAATTTAGCAAATATTTCTTTTTCCTCTCCTAATGATTTTACTTGTTCTTTAAGTTTAGTAATTTCTTTCTCTTTTTTAGTTAATTCCTGATTTAAATTTGACTGATTTTCCTCCTTCTTACTACCTTCTTTCAACTTTTCTTTTAATCTCTCATTTTCATCCTTCAATTCCTTTTCTCTGTTAGAATTTAAAAGATCATCAGTCTGAACCACATTATCTGCAATATTGTAATGTAGGATACTCTTTGCCCATTGATTCCACTTTTCTGGCAACATTCGTCCAATTGTTTTTAGATATAGCCAAGCAAGCACAGTGGATAAGCTATATTTTTTTTCCTTTTGTTTAGGTTCGTAATTAACCTTATTGTTAGCATTTAGCATAAAATTACCTAATTTTTAAAGTATTGAAGTTATATATATTAATATAATTATTAAATAAATAATAATATAAATGTTAAATTGTGTGAAAATTTTTATAGATTTTAAGTAGAAATACACATGTTCGTAAGCACAGAATTTGCTTTTTCTATTGCTCTTGCTAACATTTCTTGTTCATTGTGCTGATTTTTCACGTTGATTACCTGAGCTGCCAAATTTGCAGGGAAAGTGACCAAACTAACTTCCCATAGCTCCACTTGTTTTAACACTCGAGCTCCGCTTTCATGATCAACATCATACTCTATTGGTATATAGCCAATCGAAAGCCCGTTAATAGTTCCAGTTTTGAGCATTAAATATGCTTCCTCTGCTTTTTGAATACCAAAAAGCAAATGTGCAGTTATATATAGGCCAATATCATTTTCGCAAATATCCGTAATATTACCTATAGGCTCGCTCGGATTGTGCTGCCAAAGAAGTTTTATCTGACTTTTATTTAAGTTATTCTTAAATGCTCCTGGTAATATCAGATCATTTTGCTTATCAACTATATTAAAAACGCTCGCATAGCCAGAAAATACTCCGTTTTCTTCTATGCTTTTTATTGATAATGGTGAATAGAGAAATTTCTTATTCATAAGTCCTCCTTGTAAATTATGGTATTGGGTTTGCCAGCGCTCTGAGCCAGCTTAAAATGTTGTATAGATTGTTTTCCTATATCTCAGGATGAGTATAAGGCACTACAATATAATTCTATTGTATGCAGTGCTTTGAAAATGTGGAAGTACTTTTTTAGTTATAAAATTTGTCATTTTATATACATAAGGGTAGGGTTTGTTGCACATTGGGTTGTTCAACAGCAGCGTTTTCCAGATTTGTAGAAACAGCTTCGTTTGTAGCTTTTCCTAGAAGGAAGCCAAATCCCAATGAAACAGCGGCTATAAAACCATTCATTAATGACTCTGTCCATGTTTCTCCCTCGTATTCTTGATAGATTTTAGAATATATCATTATTGGCTTCATTCGGGTTTAAATTTCTTCCCAACTCTTCTGATGTTTTCTCCCCAGCATCTTGGGATTTTGTTGATGAACTTTTCTGTAAGTTTTCTAATTCTTGTGCGTCCATCAACACCTCACTATTAAAGCTTAAGTACAAATTATACAGCACTATAATTGTTTAGTCAAGGTAAATACTAGTATATTAAGTAAATATTTACTATATTAATATGATTGCTTAAATTCACAACTAATTGTTTGGGGGAATAAAAAGATTGTGTTTTGTAGGTGATTTTCGTAGCGGAAGGTATTACCCCAGTTTTACAACACCCGGGGTAACGATAAAGAAGGAAGTAGGGAAAGTTATTTATAATAGTTTGAAGCTATTACAAGTTTATATGCTCTGTCCTTGAATATTTGTTTGTTCAATAGTAGTACTTTCCAAATTTGTGGAGATAGTAGCAAACATCCTTCTCGCTAAAGCCGTTGACAATGCAGCACCAATTCCAGCTCCAGTTGCAGCTATAAAACCAGGGCCTAATAATTCCATATTTGTTTCAGTGCTGCTGCTAGTTATATTGTTAATTAACATCATCGCGCCTGCTCCTAAAGCTGCTACTAACCCAATCCTTGACGGTTTACTTGTTGCATCAAGAGAATATTGTACTACTTCTCTAAGCTCTGAATTACTGTTTTTTAACGCTACTGCTATTGATGCTGGTAACATGACCATTATTGGCATGGATAATAGTCCTCCAAGTGTTGCACCAATAATTTCACTCGCTTTTGATTTTCCAAGATTAACTCCTAGATTAACTCCTAAGGCTGTTATACCTAATACTCCAATTGAGGTGATAATCCTTACATTTCTCTCTTCCATTTCTCTCACATGCGCCTCATATTGTATTGTAGCTTCTGCTACCGCTAACCCAATACTATTTGGTTGCTGTGGAATCTGATTTACTCGCCCTAACTCTTGTGAAGTTTTCCCTCCAATACTTTTGACGGCATCTTCTAAGTCTAATAACGATCTGTTATTTAACCTTACGTTATCTTGACTATCACAAAAGACAATGTAGTCTAAAATTGTCATTCTCAGATTATTCATTTCTATATCATCATTAATATGATCTTTTAATATACTTATAATCTCTAATGCTCGCTCCTTCATATCTCTTTCTTCTTCTGCACTAGCTGGTGCAAGTATGAGAAAAATTATTCTAAGCAACTCTAGTTGTAAGTTTTTTAAATCCATAATAATTATCATTAATATTGAGTTAAATAATATAGTACTATAATTACTTAATTAAGATTTATATTAATATATTAAGAAATAAGCACTAAAAAATGATATCCTTAGTCGTAAAATACAAAAAGAGCGGAGCACCCAGTGCCACAACACTGGATAACGATAAAGAAGGAAGTAGAGAAAGTTATATGTAATAGTTTAAAACTATTACAAGTTTATATGCTCTGTCCTTGAATATTTGTTTGTTCAATAGTAGTATAGCTCTTCTCATAATAGTCAGAATAAAAAAGCAGAATCAACAGCTTGACGGAAAGACTTAAAAATAGGGATATTTTTTCTAGCTCTGTTCTTTATAGCAAACCACTGATGCTCAATTTTGTTAAAGTCTGGAGAATATGGAGGAAGATAAAGAATTTCAGCACCAACTCCTTTAGCAAGATTATCTATTTTTTTAGATTTATGAAAAGTAGCGTTATCAAGAATTACAGTTTGGCCAGACCTTAAAATTGGAGTTAAAAACTGCTCAAACCAAGCCTCGAAAACATCCTTATTGCAATATCCTTCAAAGGTCAATGGAGCAATGATTTTCTCTTTATTTAGAGCTGCAATCATACTGACCCGCTGAGCTTTTTTACCTGATTTTAGTGAATGAAACCTCTCTCCTTTTCTGCAGTATCCGTATGGGTAGTCTTCTGTATTATCTATTCCAGATTCGTCAATATATACAAGATTTTCATGACGTTTTGTTGCTATAACCTTTGAAAAGTGAGCTCGCTTCTCTTCATTTCTTTCTTTATATCCGTAGGTCTTTTTTTCTTGTAAATCCAATATTTTTAAGTGCACGGTGAATCGTTTGTCTACTGATATTGCCCCAGAGTTTAGCCATCTCTGACTGAGTTTTGCCACCATGGTTTTTTGCAAATTTGGTAAAAACATTCCAGTCAGTAATTTTATGGTTATATCCTACGCTTCCAGGCTTTTTTGACTGAAAATCTCCCGTTTCCTTACGTCTTTTCTGCCACTCATATAGAGTTGTTTTTCCAATTTTAAATCTCTCGGCAACATTTGCTCTACTTTCTCCTTCATCCAATGCTTCCATTGCTTTTTTCCTTAAGTCGTAACTATACGCTGCTGGCATACAAACCCCACTACCATAAATCCATATCTTAACTTGTTTGGATTATTATGAGAAGAGCTATACTTTCCAAATTTTGTAAAGATTCAAATTCTTCTTGCATATCCAGTATGTCTTCTATTACTTGCTGATCTTCATCTCTTTCTTCTAATTGAAATGCTGCTGCTTCTTGAGGTGCTTCTAGCAGTTTTTTTAATATTTCTGTGCGCAGTTTCTCTGTTATTGATTTCCACTGTAGCATTACTAGCATTTCATTTTGCAGCACTGACATTTTCTGTAGTGTTTTCACTTTTTCTGACAGTCCTTTATTTTCTTTTTGCAATGCTTCTATTTTTCTTTGCTGATACTGATTATCTGAATTTGTCATTGGTAATCCATGCATAACCTACTCCAAGTTAAAATTTAGACATTATTAATTAAGTGATACAGTTTCTTTAGTCAATCAATATATTATAACATTAGGATTAACAACTAAAAGAATAGAATGAAATATCAGGCAATATTCCGTATAATTAAACTTTTAAGATGGAAAAATGACAATTCGTGTAGGAATTAATGGTCTTGGTAGAATAGGCAGAAGTGTATTGCGTGCTATTTTTGAAGTAGAAAACTATAGCGAGCAAATAGAAGTTGTGGCGGTAAATGGGTCACTCAGTGCTGAGCAGCATGCACATTTGATTAAATATGACTCTGTTCATGGCAAATTTAACGGCGATATTGATTTTAACGAGTCTGAAAATTGGCTATCTATAAATAGCAGGAAATTTTCTTTATATAGAGAACGTAGCCCTGAAAATATTCCTTGGAATGTTGATGTAGTACTTGAATGCACTGGTGCATTCAACAAGCGTGCGGAAGCAGCAAAGCATAATGCAGAGAGAGTAATTGTCTCTGCTCCAGTTTCAGATGCTGATGTAACTGTAGTTTACGGCGTAAATAACGATATGCTAAAAAAGGAGCATAAAGTGATCTCAGCAGGTTCTTGTACTACAAACTGTCTGGCTCCGATTGTACACATTTTACACTCCAATTTAGGTATAAAAAGCGGTTTTATGACCACTATACATGCCTATACGAATGATCAAAATATTCTTGATGGCAACCATAGAGACTTACGTAGGGCAAGAGCTTGTGGCCTTTCTATGGTGCCAACTACAACTGGAGCAGCAAAAACAATTGGTTCTGTTATTCCTGAGTTAAAGGGTAAGCTAGATGGTACTGCTATTAGAGTTCCGGTTAGCAACGTTTCTATGGTTGATTTTAAATTTTTAGCTGATAAGAGAGCAACAACTAAGGAAATAAACGAAATATTTAAGAATTCAGCAAATCATGTGCTTTCCGTATGTAACGAGCCTTTAGTTTCAATAGACTTTGTCCATAACCCTTATAGTGCAATTGTGGATTTAGCTGGTACATATGTCACAGGTGATATCTGTAGAGTTGCAGCATGGTATGACAATGAATGGGCTTTTTCACTGAGAATGTTAGATATAGCGTTATTGTAAAGTATGAACGAAAACTCACAAAAATATGCTTCATTTTATGAGCACTTTGCGGAACTTAGAAAAAGGGTTATTTTTTGCTTTCTATTTTTTTGTGTTACCTTCGGGTTTTGTTACTACTTTAAAGAAAATATATACCGCTTTTTACTTGCACCTTTAATAGAAGTTACAAAAGATAGTGATGATTTTTCTCTAATCTATACAGACTTAACAGAAGCGTTTTTTGTATATCTCAGGGTTGCAATAATGAGTGCACTGTTGTTTTCTTTTCCTGTGTTTGCATGGCAATTCTATATGTTTCTAGCACCTGGCTTATATAAAAGAGAAAGGGCGGTGTTATTGCCATACTTAATTGCAACACCGGTTTTGTTTGTAACGGGAGCCGCTGTAGTTTACTACTACATATTTCCCTTAGCCTGGAAATTTTTTATTGCTTTTGAACATAGCGGTAAATCTTTCGGTATACCAATAGAGTTTATGCCATCAGTTAGTGAATATTTAGACCTTGTTCTTCAATTCGCGTTCGCTTTTGGTACTGCATTTCAAATTCCAGTCATACTAACCTTAATGGTGAGAGTAGGGCTAATCACTGCACAAAGTTTGTCAAATAAACGGAGAATTGCGATAGTGGTAATTTTCATTATTGCTGCAATCTTAACTCCACCTGATGTACTAAGCCAAGTAGGGCTTGCAATACCAATGCTGGTATTATATGAGCTGTCTATTCTGATATGTAGATATATTGAGAAGAAAGCAAAGGATTGAATCAAGAATATTATTTATAAACAAAGAATGAGCACCAGAGCACTTTTTCTTGTTTGAGTGTTTTTGGCACCACAGTATTTTATTGACTTATTTACTTAAATGTATAATAATTAAAGTATATTATTATTTTGAATAGGAGAATTTTATATGCCAAAATATGAAGAATTAAACGAAACACAACAAGAATTATATGGTAAGTTACAGGCTGCGATGGAAGAACATGAGAATATTATTGATCTTCTTACAGGATTTTCAAAAGAGGATTTGGTGAAAATTCTTACTACTGTGAAATGTATAGAGTTGAAAGATGGTGAAGAACATACTCTAACACCGCTTGCCTACGCTATAAATCTTAAGAACTCGTTAAGTAGTCAGAGATATATTACAAATATTCTAAGTGTAGCTAAAGATAAAGATATATTAGAAAAAGTTCTTACTACTGCGAATATAAAGATCAAGCTCTCAAATGGTCAAGAATATACTTTAACACCACTTGTCCATGCTATTATTCTTGATAAACAGAGAGGCATTCAAGCTATCCTAAATGTAGCTAAAAGAAATAGTATATTAGAAAAAGTTCTTACTACTGCGAATATAAAGCTCAGGTCTTCAGGTAATCACGAATATACTCTAACACCCCTTACCTATGCTATAAATTTTACTAATCAGGAAGCTAGTCAGAAAAGTATTAAAGCTATTATAGATGTAGCTCAAGATAATGATATGTTAAAAAAAGTTTTCGCTAGTATAAAAAAAGATCATCTTAACAAAACCAAGAATATTTTAGAAATACTAAAAAATCAAGAGCAAGATGAAGAGCAAAAAGCTAAAATTGATGGTTGGCTAAAAATACTTGCAAAGAGCATATCTAGTTGTGAAAGTAAAGATGATCCTAACAAAAAAATGCACGATAGAGTTAAGGAGATATGTGAAAAGCAAGAGCAAGAGGATTGGAAATTAACCCTTGAAAGGATCGTGCCTAATCACAAAAATAAAGATATTTATTATGATGTACTTAAGGAAATTTTAGACTCATCATCAAAAGATCCACAGCAAATTGCTGATAGGCTAACAGTACTTAAAAAGATCATTTCTGGTTGTGAAAGTCAGGAACAATCTTTAGTAGATGAAAGCAGCATACCTAAAACTGAAGGAAATATAACTAAAGATACAGTAAAAACTACTAATAAACCAATAATAATTGGCTGTGTTTGTGGTGCCATAGCTGCATTGGCAGTTGGGTTAGGATTGTATTTTGGTGCTGCATTACCGATATTGACTATGATTGGCATAGCTATGGCTGCTGCTGTACTCACTGGACTTGTTGCTGGTGATATTACATATAAAATGTCAAAGCCTAGTGAGGATTTAAATAATGTTGATTTATTATCAGAACAAATTTATTTGAGTCTAGGCGTGTAACAGTAAGGAAGAAGATAATTCTTCCTTTTCTCAAAGTTTTTTTTGTTGATCATATATTCACAGAATTAAGTTCGATAGGTTGCTGTGTAAAAGATTGGGAAGTAGTTTTGTTAGTGTTGAAAATTATAGCTCTTTTCCTAATAGTCGGAACATGATGGAATAGGTAAAGTAGCGAGGAGATATAAATGCCAGCAGCATATAGTTATGATTTAAGGAAAAAAGCATTGGATGTAGGGGAAAGTAGAGCATTTGTAGCCAAGAAGTTTAAAGTTAACATTCTATGAATGGCAAAAAAGTGCAAGAAAATAGGCGATTTTAAATCAAAATGTAGATCCAATAGAGCGTGATTGATATCTTGCTAGTAATAGTGTAACAGCTTTTATTAAGATATTTTTTTGCCATACGGCAGCAATAACAAAGTTAGAAAATTGATGGCTGAATATGTTGGCATTGATAAACAGTATATTATGCTTCAAGCAATATTTACTTTAGTAGCTTCTACAACTTTTTTAGTATAGCTTCTCCTTGGTGCTGTGTACCAACAGCAGTATTTGCACTTGCTACGTGTTTCTTTGTTAAAAATGCTGTACATGCTGCATTTTCTGCAAAAGAACTTTCTCCTGAGTTTGCCGAAATTATTACTGAAAAAGTAGTAAATAATGTTGAGCTCAATGCAGAAGACAACTCTCAATCGAGAAGCTACTTGTATGAGACTGTGTTATATAGCGAAACTAGATTTCACTTTTACACACCTAGATAAGGGGTAAAAGCAGATACTAGAATGACGAAATCGTTATTCTGCTACGCATTATCGCCGTATAACTATAGCTATATATGAACTAAAAAAGTAATATTCACTAGATCTTAATATTTTAGATCTATATTTCAATAAAATATTACAATTAGTATGAATGATCCATTTAAAAGTGAGGATTATAAAAAAAATCTCGATTCTCTGATCAAAGCTATAAAGCTAGGGAATTCAGAGAAACAATATGGTAAAACAGTAACAGATTTATCTCATGCTTTAGAGGGTTTTACAGATAAGGCAGAAGATGTAGCTAAACTTGTTATACGTGATGACTTGAATAATTGTGTAAAGAAGGCAAATAAAAAGCCATTAATTCTTAGGATATTCAATAGAATATTAGGAAGAGATGTTTCGATTAGGAATATAAGTAATTTTATAAAAGATAAATTGCCTCCTTCAACTGCTAGAACAGCAATCGAATATACAGATGTTATTCAAAAAATTTCAGATTTAGAGCGAATAGAAAGAAGTCAAGATAAATATAGGTCATATGGAATAAATTTAGAAAATAGACAGCAAAAGAAAAATCTCTTATATGAGCGAGAAGATTCAGGTTATGGAGGTTCATTAAACGAAGATCCTGAGTATGAAGAAATATCAAATTATCAAGAGGAAAAGAGCAAATCTTTAACAAAAGATTTGCGTAATCTACAATCAATTAAAGAGGAGCCGATTTATGCAACAATTCCTAAAGAACATATAGAAGCAAAAAGAGAAAATAGGAAGAAACAACAACTTCAATCTCTTGCACCACCAAAACCACCAAGAGTACCACCAGTACCAGAGAAAATGTTTACTATCAATCAAAAAATTAGACAAGAACCGAAAAAAGATAAACCTGCAGTACCACCAAAGCCTAAAGATTTAGGCGAAAAAGTAAGCACAGAGCAAAAAATAGTAGTGGAAAAATCAGCTGAGAGTAACCCTACACTACCACTAAAATCTGAAAATCAAGATGGTAAAGAATCAGCAAAAAAAGCTGATGGACCAAAAGTACTAGTAGTTGCTATGAAAAAAGAAGTGACTCGCGAGAGTAGTAAAGTAAAGGCATTAAAAGAAAGATTTGAGCGAAATCAAGTAAAGAACGTGTTGCCTGCTGAAAACAAAACTGCTTCAGTAACACAAACGGATATCAGTGTGAAGAGAAAACAATCTCGTTCATTTCCAGTAGGGAATAAAAAATCTTCGATCAACCATCTTGCCAGCAAAAATTTACCTTCCACGAATGTAAGTGTAAAAGAAATGGTTAAAAAATTTGAAGGGAGAAAAGGTGAAAGATAGTAATATTTGGGTATTTCCCTACTCATGAAAATTAGCTCTTATCATAACATTTTCACAGCCATAAGAGGAAGTTTTTATAAGATTGGGGCTAAAGAAAACTTGCATGTAAATGTATCAAGGTATAAAATTATAAATATTAAGAATGAATAGGTTAGTTATGAATCTTGTAACAAAATCCGCTATCGATTTTACTGCTTCGGCTGTTCTTGCTAGTGGAAAAATAGTTGATGATTTCTGTTTAAGTAAACATATAAAGGATAAGTATGCTGTCCTTTTTTTCTATCCACTTGATTTTACTTTTGTCTGTCCAACTGAGTTGATATCATTTAGCAACAAAATAGAAGATTTTTCAAAACGTGATGTTGAAGTGATAGGAATAAGTATAGATTCAAAATTTTCACACTATAAATGGCGAAACACTCCAGTTAATGATGGTGGTATTGGAGAGGTTAGCTACAATTTAGTGTCTGATATCAAAAAGTCTATATCAAGAGACTATGGGGTCTTATATGATGACTCAATTGCACTAAGAGCAACTTTTGTTATTGATGATAAATTTGTTGTACGTCATCAATCGATAAATGATTTTCCTTTAGGGCGTAATATCGATGAATTCATTAGAATCATTGATGCAATAAAACATAATGAAGAGCATGGTGAAGTATGTCCAGCAGGGTGGAAAAAAGGCAAGCCTGCGATGCAGGCAAGCGATGAAGGAGTGGCTGATTATCTAAACTCACACAGTGCAGAATTATAAATTGAGTACAAAAGTTCTTATTATTGGATCTGGAGCAGCGGGTTATGCTGCTGCTATATATGCAGCACGTGCAAATTTAGAGCCAATTGTAGTAACAGGAATGCAACCTGGTGGTCAGCTTACAATTACTACGGATGTTGAAAACTATCCAGGTTTTATTTCTATACAAGGTCCAGAACTCATGGAACAAAAGAGGTTGCATGCAGAGAAGGCGGGAGCAAGAATAATAGACGATGAGATAAAAAGTGTAGAACAACTTGAGGATTCTAATGAGTATAGATTTAGATCTTGTGGTAATGCTAGTGACTACTATTCGAATGCAATTATAATCGCAGCTGGTGCGCAAGCGAAGTGGCTTGGCCTGGAGAGTGAAAAGAAATTTCAAGGTTACGGAGTTTCGGCATGCGCAACTTGTGATGGTGCATTTTTTAGAAATAAAGTTGTAGCTGTGGTTGGTGGTGGAAATACTGCTGTTGAAGAAGCAATATTTTTAACTCGATTTGCTAAGGAAGTTATACTGATACACAGGCGTGATAACTTAAGAGCAGAGAAAGTAATGCAAGACAGGCTCTTTAAAAATGATAAGATAAAGGTAATATGGAATCATACCGTAGAACAGGTTCTTGGAGAAGAAAATCCAAAAAAAGTTACTGGCATTACAATTAAATCGACGAAAACCAATACAGTTCAGGAATTAAAAGTGGATGGAGTGTTCATTGCAATTGGGCATGCGCCAAATACAGGTATTTTTAAGGGCTTTGTTGAAATGGATCAGCAAGGTTATATAATTACGAAACCTGGAACAACTCTAACCAGTAGGGCAGGGGTGTTTGCCGCTGGCGATGTTCAAGATAAGGTATATCGCCAGGCAGTAGTTGCAGCAGGTACAGGGTGCATGGCTGCACTTGATGCAGAAAAATTTTTGGAATCATAATTAGTTCTAAAATTTTTAACTAAATTACTTGCAATTTTCTTTGTTTTTTTTATAATTATGTTAATAAATTATAGGTTGAGGAGAATTTAGTATGCTTTCGGGAAGTAATGTAGATTTTAGAAGAAGGGTTGTTAGTGATGTAGGATTACGAACTCAAAATCAAACAACTTCAGGACAATCAACAACAAAATTATTTAAAGCTATTGATGATGAAAATCTAGGGGATTTTAAGCGAGCTCTGGCAGAAGGTGCGAATGTTAATGCGTTTGATGAGGGATATACACCATTAATGACTATTATCATGGGTGGTGATGATAGTCCTACAAACTTAAAAATGATGACTTTGCTTTTACAGCACCAGAATTTAAATGTTAATATTCAAGAAGCTAAAGAACTCAATACAGCTCTACATCTAGCTTTTCGTATGGAAAATAGGAGTTTCGTACAGATGTTACTTAGACATCCTGAATTGAATCCAGTCATTAGAAATGATTATGAAGATCGTTATGGGAGCAGAAAAAGTTACACTCCTAAAGAATATATTGAACAAATTGGGAGAGAGCAGGAGAAAGATTTTTCACATCTTACAAAAGAAATATAAAAAGCACAAACAGGAAAACAATTATTGAATGCTCTTTCTCATGGAAATTTCCATGAAGCAAAAAGACTATTAAATGAAGAATTCAACCCTAATTGCTGGAAAAGAAATTTCAATGGAGAAATAGAAACGCTGCTTAGCCTGATTATCAAATCATGTTTACAAGGAATAACACAAGATAACGAGGAAGTATTGACTAAACTTTTAGAACATAAAGACCTAGATTTTAATCAAATAAAACCGATACCAGCTATAGAGCAAAATCCATGGGTGAAGAAAATAATTGAGCAAGTTATGAAGGAGCGATTAACTGATGTTATTAATAAAAAAGATTTGGATGATGTAAAAGAATTAGTGGAAGATAACTGCTTCATAAATAGTGAAATTGTCATTGCTCTGTTGAGGAATGTTAATAATCCAATTGAATCTATTAAAAATTATCTCAATGAGAAATTTCCTGCAAGTATGGAACAGCCTTCAGCAAATGTACATAATGTTGCCCCGGAAATAAACGACGATTTGATTGCTCAAGAATTGCAGCAGCTCGAAAACCTTAGAGATGAGCTTGAAAGAACAAGAACTCAACTTAGAAAAAAAGAGCAAGAGTTGGGTAGGGTTGTAAGTGAAAGAACAAGAGACACTAACAAAATTTCACAGTTAGAAAGGGATTTTAGGCAGGAAAGATCAGCTCAGCAAACAAGGATTAACACTCTCACTGATCAAGTAGCTCGACTTACTAGAGAAAAAAGTCAACTTAAAAACCTTAGAGATGAGCTTGAAAGAACAAAAACTCAACTTAGAAAAAAAGAGCAAGAGTTGGATAGGGTTGTAAGTGAAAGAGACACTAACAAAATTTCACAGTTAAAAAGGGATTTTAGTCAACAGAGATCAGAACTTCAAACTCAAAATCAAGACTTAAATAACAAAAACAGAAAACTTTCAGAAGCAAGCATTTATAATAGAAGGCAAAGTAACTATGCCTCTGCCTCTTTTGTGTTATCTGGAGCGTTTGCTATTGGTGCATGTTTAACAATATCGAATTTAGAAATATGTATTTCACTTGCTGTAGCTGCATTTGTCTTCCTTACAATTGGATGCTACTGTTCATATAAAGCAAGTACAGTACTGAGTGATGTGATAAGCACTGAATTTGGTAATGTTATCAGTTTAAGATAGAGTTAAGGTTTTTACTTCTTGTCTAAACTCTTCTGAAAATTTTTGTACATCCTGAAAATACCTTGATAATTCGAGTGAATGTAAACCTGAGTGGTTTCAAGACTGAAATAGTTGTTGTAAACTTGCTTCTATTATCTTTTAGTTCAAGAAATTAAAAGTTTAACGATGAGAATTATAATTACAGACCAAAGTAAAAAGTAGGCTTTTCCATTTGATTTATTTTTCACCTGTAATTTTTTGTCAGCTATTAGGTTTAATTTTTCTATAAGGCTAAATATTCCCTGAATTGCTTTTATGGGATAAGAGCTTTTAATTTTTTCCCTATACCCTATTTTACTTTCATGTTGATTGTTTATCCATGTTTCAACTACTTTCCACATATTGATTTCTGGATAGACTTTCCTACATGTTCCTTCTAATAAAATCATAGTTTTCTGCAGCAATAACAATTGTGTTTGAACTTTCATATCAAAATCACCAGTTATTTTTAGTAGCTGAGTAAGTAATCGAGCAAATGAAATCTTCTGTATAGGCTGTCCAACAATGGGCTCACCTATTGCTCTGCAAGCTGTAACAAAATTTCTATGCTGTGATGGAACATAACCGGCTCTAAAGTGCATTTTTGCAACGTGATCATAATCCCTATTTAAAAAGCCTTTGAGTATCTCTATAACGTAATAGCATGTCTCACGATCTATTCTACCCATGATTCCACAATCCAGGGCAATAATATTGTTATTACTATCGATCATTAAATTTCCAGGATGCATATCAGCATGAAAAAAACAATCCCTATATACCTGATTACAAAAAGATTCTATAAGATTGATAGCTATTTGCTTTCGGTTATTCAGCTTTTCAACTTCGTATATTGGTATAGCTTCCATCCATTCTAATGTTAAAACCTTTTTTGAAGTTCTACTCCAATCTATTTCAGGTACGTAGAAACCTCTGTCATGTTTAGTATTTTCCTTCAGTTCCGAAGAGTGGGCAGCCTCAAAGCGTAGATCTAACTCTAATCGGCAAATTTCAGCAAAAGTTTTGACTAATTCAACTGGCTTCAGCCTTTTTGATTGTTCACTAAATTTTTCTGCAATTTCTGCAAGCCAAGAAAGCATTTTTATATCCCTTGAGAATGTTTTCTCAATATTTGGCCTCAAAACCTTTACAGCAACTTCCTTACCCTCAATTGTAACTGCTCTATGCACCTGAGAAATTGATGCTGCTGCAATTGGCTTTTCAGAAAAACTTGAAAAAATATCGCTTAATTTACAATTAAACTCACTTTCTATAGTTTTAACTGCTATTTTATACGAAAATGATGGCAATCTATCACATATCAATAGCAAGTTATTTGTTATGTCCTCATTTAAAATATCAGTGCGTGATGAAATGGATTGCCCAAATTTAATGAACACCGGACCTAATCTTTCAAGAGCACGCTTTAGTTTATGACCTTGTATTTTATTTATTGATTTTTTTGATGGTGGAAGTAAATAAGGTAACACATTGTAGCGTGTTAGCACTGTAGTTATTTGCAGAAGACGTAGAATATTTTGAATCATTTCGCTGCGTAACTGCCAAATATTTCATTTATCTCCATAATTTCATCAGGTTTACCTTGATAATAGATAGTATTATTTATGCAAATTATGTAATCTGAGGATGGTAGAGCAGAGTTAAGGTCATGAGAAGTCATGAGAATCGACACTGATCGTTCTTTTGCGATTTTATTTATAATATCATAAAATTTAGATCGTGCGTTAATATCCATTGCACTGACTGGCTCATCTAAAATGATCAAATCAGATTCTGAAATTAAACAGCGTGCAAGCAGCAGTAATTGTGTTTGTCCTGCAGAGATTTCTAATACTTGATTTTTTAGGATGTTACCGATACCAACCAATTCTATTGCTTCTGTAACAATGGGTTGATTTTTCTTCAATTTCTTCGAGGAGCTATTGAAAAGGAAAGACTCAACTGTTATTGGCATCAAATTACCAATACTAAAATTTTGTGGCATATAGCTAATTTTTATATTGTCAGCGAATACAATACTGCCAATAAAACCTTTATTTATACCAGCAACTGCTTTCACTAAAGAGGTTTTACCTCCGCCATTTGGACCAAGTATTGTAACTATATCTCCTCTTTGTACTGATATGTTGATATTATCAAGAACTTTTTTGTTACCGTATGAAAGAGTAAGGTTTTCTATTTTTAGAATGCAGTTATTGACACTACTTAATTTTTTGGCAAAAATTGACTTCTTCTCAACATTTATATGAGACATTTACTGTTTTTTTTTCTATTACTTTCATTTACATTATACTACAATAGTGCCTTTTCATCCAATTTAAAAATTGTAGCTACAATCAAACCTATACACTCACTTGTAGCTTCTGTTACAGATGGAATTTCAAAGCCAGAACTACTAATGTACGAAGTAGTGTCTGAACATAACTACATGCTCAGGCCTTCAGACGCAAGTAAATTAGAATCTAGCAATATTATATTTTATATCGATGATTCTTTGGAAACATTCATTAAAACTTTCGCTAAAGAAAATAAGAAGTTAATACCGCTATCAAGTGCAATCGATCTACTTCCTGCTCGAACACATTCATTTTCTAGTCACATTCAAGATGAAAAAGATTTGCATATTTGGCTGAGTCCTGAAAATGCAAAAAGTATGATACTTTCTATCAGTGCAACATTATCTAATATAGATAAAGAAAATGCCTATCGATACAATACTAACGCAGAGGAGGCTATAAGAAAGATAGACCAAGAAGTAGAAAAAATTACGAAAGAATTGGATGAGTTAAAAAATCAAAAATACATAGTTACTCACGATGCTTATCAATATTTCGAAAAATATTTTGATTTAAGTTACCCAAGCGCCATTCTTTCTATAGAAGAAGATTCTTACATAGGTATGAAGAGTTTAATGAAATTAAAAAAGGTAATGAAAGAGGAAAACGTTAAATGTATTGTTTCTCATTCACGAGAGGATAGCATAAAGCCTAATGTCTTTTCTAGTGACGTAAAAATGGTGATTCTTGATCCTATTGGATCAGATGTAGAGCCTGGAAAGGATGCATATCTAGATATAATCAGCAGCATTGCACAAAATTTCAAGTCTTGTTTCACTGAGTAATGAGTTCTTTTATCTATTCAGATAGCATTGCAAACTTAGTGCTTTCTATTCCAATCACAACTATACCGACATTATCTACCAGAAGTATATCATCCCAGTCTGGGATTCAGTTAAGTTGGTAAGCATAAAAATATTATGTTAAAGCACAATGTTCTTGATGAGATTAGGGCAAGCCAATGTCAGCTACTTGAATGACACCATTTGCTATGCCCTCAAAAATGAATGCTCGTACAGCTGTGTGCCAGCTACTTGCATCTGCTATTTTTACTCATAATTATCTTGCCTGAACGAACTTAAATTCAAGTAGTTAATCATAGAAACAAAAAAAAGAAGATAACCAATATCTTCTTTTACTCTAATTAAAAAGACATTGAATTGTAATTGTCTATTTCATCTGATATAAGCGATAATTTTATGCTCTCAAAACGGAGATTACTTGCAATATCTGTTAACTGTTCACTAAGTGTTACTTTTTCTGGTGAATGGTGTTCAGGAGCTTTAATATTTCTATTACAGTCAGCCTTACACCAAGATCTATTAATTTTTGTCAATAAATCATTACCCTCGTATTTATTTTCACACTGTCTGTGGCACAAATTAAGTAAATCAACACCATGCAATGTCAATGAAGCAGAATCTTGTGTAAATTTTACCATAATATAATCCTTAATCTTATTATATCTATATTAACATATAAATGTGAATATTATACTAATATAGTTACTTTTTATGGCAAGTGGTTTTTGGTTATTTTCTAAACTTTCTTTATAAAAACCATAGGCGCCTATTGGTTTTTAGCTAAAGTAAAGATCAAGTATCTGGAATTCTGGACATAAAATCCTCCTGTGTAAAAAAGATTAGAAAAAAAGTGCGGCGCACATACGACAGAGATTAAGTATGTGTGTGCACCTACGTACGCTGAAGAAGATACGCCACATTTTTTAATGAATTTAATGAAAAAAGTCTGCAGATAAAGATAAATTTTGAGCTCTTAAAATATCTTTTACTATGATTATAGTCAGATTTAAAATATGCGCAAGCAATTTTTTTCTGTAAAAGTTTAACAAAAGAATTCAAAAGTTTGTGAACAACCTCTAAGTGTATGGTCCCAGAGTGTGATGGTATATAGACTATCTGGATCATTTAAAGTGTCAGATCAAGTCCCATTTAAGCAATAAAAAGACCAGATCAGGACAAAAACGCTACCATTTTCAGCCCTTATTCAGGTGGCTCAATTTCCCGTAACTTATATAAGTTACCGTAATCTTTCAAAACCTCAAACAGACTTTCTCTAATGCAAAACAGTATAACTAGTGAGCAATAAGCTACACTCCTTTTAGCTGTAAGCTTTGCATGATAATATACTTACTTTAATTTTTCTTCTTTAAATAATACGTGTCTTCTGACCACTGGGTCATACTTCCTAAACTCGAGCTTCTTGGGAAGGTTCTTAGGATTACGTTTTTTTACACAAAAATAGCCTGTTAGTTTCTCTTCTCCAGTTTTTGTTGTTTTAGTTGCAGTGCTAACTAGCTTGACAAGCAAAGAAGCATTTTTTTTCGCCATAATTGTTAGTGACATAATAAACTCTATGCAAGTTTATTACGCAAAACACTGAAAGTCAACCCAATAATGCAGATCGCAAAATTCTTGACAATCAATAATATATTAAGTAGTATAAGAACATTTCAGAATGAAAAGTAGACGGTAAATAAGTGGTGAGTGATGGCAAAAGGTTATTGTTGATAGAAAGTACTACCTGTTCTAACGAGGTAAGGGTTGCCCTACTAGTTAATGGTAGGGTTGTAGAGTTTGAACAAGAATTCAAGGAAAAAAAACAATTAAGAGGTAATATATACGTTGCTTATGTAAAGCGTATAGAGCCTGCTTTGCAGGCCGTGTTCATTGAGTATGGAAAAAATAAGCAAGGTTTTTTGTCTTTTTCTGAGATATCTCTAAATTACTTTAATATTCCAGAAAAAGAGAAGGAAATTTTCCCTGATGAAGACTATTCGAGCGGTGTGGACTGTTCAAATGATAATTGCACAGAAGAAGGCCTAGATTCTACAGCTAGTAATGAATCCAGCAGTGGTTTTGTGAGGGGGGTACCTTTACATAGAAAATATAAGTTACAAGATGTGATTTCAGTAAATCAAAAGTTATTAGTTCAATTAACTAAGGAAGAACGAGGAAATAAAGGAGCTTCATTTACAACATACGTAACTTTGGTCGGTAGATACTGTGTTTTCATGCCCAATTCCATAAGTAGGGGTGGAGTATCTCGCAGAATTGAAGATACCAACGTTAGAAAACAGTTAAAGGATATATTAAATTCAATAAATTTACCAAAAGGCTCAGGTTTAATAGTAAGAACTGTTGGTGCAGGAAAAAGTAAGAAAGAAATTGAGCAAGATTACAATAATTTGACCTTATTATGGCAAAATATTCAGCAAAACTTCTCTTCTTTAAATGTTCCATCATTAATTTACAACGAAGCAGATGTAGTTATGAGATCTGTACGTGACTTTTGTAGTAATGATACAGAAATTATAGTATCTGATAGAGAAGTTTGTGAAGCGGTAAGAAAATACACTAAAAATGTGTTACAAGGAAAATTGCGTCCTAGATTATATAGAGGTTCTGTTCCAATCTTTACTTACTATCGAGTCGAAGATCAAATTTCTGAATTATATAGCAATAGAGTAGAATTGCCATCTGGTGGGTCTTTGGTGATAACCTTAACTGAGGCATTTGTTTCAATAGACGTAAATTCAGGGAAAATGACAGGAGAAGATAACATAGAAGAAACAGCTTATAGAACTAATATGGAGGCATTATCTGAAATATCAAGGCAAGCGAATCTCAGGGGCTTATCAGGGTTAATAGTTGTTGATTTTATTGACATGTTGAAACTTGAGTATTGCAAAAATGTTGAATTTGCTATCAAGCAGGCGTTTAAAGATGATAAAGCTAAAGTTCAATTTAGCTTTATCAATGACTTTGGTTTAATGGTCTTTTCAAGACAAAGAATTAAACCAAATATACAGGAAATTAATACTACAGAGTGCTTACACTGTAAAGGTATTGGAAGAGTGAAATCAAACGAAGTGGTTGTTGCATCGATACTAAGGGATTTGCAACATATTGCTAATAAAAATCAAAATAAGTCCTTTGATTTAATAGCACGCAGTGCAGTTATAGCGCACATTTTTAATAATAAGCGTGATATGGTTTCTACAATCGAAAAAGAGTTCAATATTACATTAAATGTTAGTATTGATAATAGTTTAGATGCAGATACATTTATTTTAAAGCAAGGAGACCATATTAATTTTAATGATTATAAGCCATTGCAGAATTCTGGATGTCAAATTGTGAATAGCAGGGATAAAGAAGCTGGTAAACTACCGGGCAACTTTTGGTTAACTAAATGGCTTTCGCGCCTTTTGGGCTCTAACAACTAAACGGGACTTGTAATTAACGAGTTTTATACTTATATATTTTACATCAGATAATATTTAAAAGGGAGTATTCATTATGGGAAGAGCAATAGGTATAGATCTTGGAACAACAAATTCTTGTGTTGCAATAATGCAAGGCAAGGATGCAAAAGTAATCGAGAATAAAGAAGGAGCAAGAACTACTCCATCTATAGTTGCATTTACTTCATCTGGAGAAAGGTTGATTGGCGCTCCAGCAAAAAGGCAAGCAACTACCAATGCAAATAATACTTTTTTTGCAACTAAGAGATTGATAGGTCGCCAATATAGCGATCCTGAAATGAAGAATCTAGGTGTACCGTATAAGGTATTTGCAGCAAAAAATGGTGATGCATGGGTTAAAACAACTGATGGTAAAGAATACTCTCCTAGTCAAATTGGTGCATTTATACTACAAAACCTGAAAGAAGCAGCTGAGGCTTATCTTGGGGAAGAAGTAAAGGATGCTGTGATAACAGTGCCGGCGTACTTCAATGATTCTCAACGTCAAGCAACAAAAGATGCAGGAAAAATTGCTGGATTAAATGTCCTCAGAATAATTAACGAACCAACTGCTGCAGCACTTGCTTATGGTCTTGATAAAAAGCACGGACACACAATAGTAGTGTATGATCTTGGTGGTGGTACATTTGATGTTTCAGTTCTTGAAATAGGTGACGGAGTTTTTGAAGTAAAGGCTACAAATGGTGATACTCACCTTGGAGGGGAAGACTTCGATAATGCAGTAGTAAATTATTTACTGGGTGAATTCAAGAAAAGTAATGGCATTGATTTGAAAAACGATCCAATGGCTATGCAAAGAATCAAAGAAGCTGCAGAAAAAGCAAAGGTAGAATTGTCAAGTGCAATGGAAACAGAAGTAAATCTACCGTTTGTTACAGCTGATGCAAGTGGCCCAAAACACTTAAATATGAAGCTAACAAGAGCAAAGCTTGAAAGTTTAGTGAATGATTTAATTGAAAGGACTATAATTCCTTGCAAAAAAGCTCTTGAAGATGCTGGTTTGTCTGCTAGTCAAATTGGTGAAGTAGTTCTTGTTGGTGGCATGACTCGTATGCCAAAAGTCATAGAGAAAGTTAAAGAATTCTTTGGCAAAGATCCACACAGAGGGGTTAACCCTGATGAAGTTGTAGCAATTGGAGCTGCAATACAGGCGGGAATCATTCAAGGTGATGTAAGAGATGTATTACTACTTGACGTAACTCCACTTTCTCTTGGTATTGAAACTCTAGGGGGAGTGTTCACTCCACTTATTGAACGTAATACTACTATTCCCACAAAAAAATCTCAGGTGTTTTCAACTGCAGAAGATAACCAAACAGCCGTTACAATTAAGGTACATCAAGGTGAAAGAAAATTGGCGATTGATAATAAACTGCTTGGTCAGTTTAGTTTAGAAGGAATACCACCTGCTCCTCGTGGGGTTCCTCAAATTGAGGTGACATTTGATATAGATGCAAATGGAATAGCGCATGTTTCTGCAAAGGATAAAGCTACTGGAAAAGAGCAAAAAATACGTATTCAGTCTTCAGGTGGTTTATCGGAGGATGAAATAAATCGGATGGTGAGAGAAGCTGAGGAAAAAGCACAAGAAGATGAAAAGCGTAAGAAATTTATTGAAGTGAAGAATCAAGCGGATAGTTTAGTTCATTCTACAGAAAAATCTTTGACAGAATATGGTGATAAAATTTCTCCAGAAGATAAATCTGCTATTGAGAATGCAGTTAATGAATTAAAGGAAGTTAGTAAGTCTGATAATATTGATGATGCTGATTCAATACAACAGAAGGTTACTAATCTTTCTCAACTTTCTATGAAGCTTGGAGAAGCTATGTATAAGGAATCTCAACAACAACAAGGTGGAGAAAGCTCATCCACAACAAATAATGAGGAAGAAAAAGTAGTAGATTCTGATTATCAAGACATGGATAATAAAGAAGAGAATAAGTAATTCGATTGTCATCCCAGTGCCCAGATACTGTGGGATGACAAGAGGAGCGTATTGTTGCTTAAAGGAACTATTGTGGATATTATTAAGACAATAGAAGAAAAATTACGCGATTCAATAGGTGTAATTGATATTAATATTATCGATGAATCAGCAAAGCATGTAGATCATTATTTTGTTTCTTCTTCGACACTACCTTCACATATCAAATTAGTATTAATATCTAACGACTTTTCTGGAATGAGCTCTTTAAAGAGGCATAAATTGATCTATGAATTATTAAAGAGTGAAATAGAGCGATTACATGCGATTTCTCTTCACTTGTATACGCAAAGCGAATACAATCTAAAAAATAAATAGTAGAAACGTGAGAGAAGAGTCTTTATTAGTTAAAGCAGGAAGAAAATTTAATGATTATAAAGGGTCGATGAACCCACCAGTTTATCATTCTTCTACTATATTATTTCCTACTTACAAGGACTACTTAAATGCAGCAAATGGAGAAAGTATATACGATGTAATCAATGATGGTGTTGCAAGGGATTACAGTTACAGTAATGTTGGTACGCCTACTGTTCATTATTTTTCAAATGCACTGGCTGAAATTGAGGGTAGGGGACAAGCACTCATCTACCCTTCTGGATTATTTGCACTTACTTTTGCTATTTTGACTTTCACTAAAGCAGGTTCACATGTCCTGATACAAGATAATAGTTATTATAGGCTAAAGAGATTTGCCGAAAATGAGCTACCAAAAAGAGGAGTAGAAGTAACTTTTTATAATCCGACACAGGATATAACTGATTTAGTTCAGAGTAATACTTCACTCATCATGATTGAGACTCCTGGTTCTATAACGTTTGAGATTTCAAATATAGAGCATATAGTAAAAGTTGCTAAAGCACGTGGAATCGTAACCGTTTGTGACAATTCATGGGCCACTCCTTTGTTGTTTAAGCCGCTTGATTATGGAATTGATGTTGCACTATACGCGGTGACAAAGTATCTAGCCGGTCACTCAGATTTAGTGATGGGAGCTATGGTTGCTGAAGGTAAAATTTTTAAATTGCTTTATGAGAGCTATAAAAATTATGGAGTCACCATTCAATCGCATGACTGTTACCTTGCACACAGGGGACTTAGAACACTGCAAACACGCATGAGGAAGCATCAAAGTACAGCAATGCAAGTAGCAAAGTGGCTGGAAAAACATCCAAAAATCAAAAAAGTCTTATACCCCGCACTTTTTTCCTATTCTCAGCATGATTTATGGAAAAGTTATTTCAAAGGGGCAAGTAGCGTATTTAGTATAGTACTCGATAGAGAATATTCATGTGAGGAACTAAGCTGCATGGTTGATCACATGAAAATTTTTGGCATCGGTGCTTCTTGGGGAGGATGTGACAGTTTGATATTACCAATAGAACATAGATCTATGTCAAGATCTGTAATGAATTCAGATTATGGTGGAAGTTTTGTGCGAATATTTTGCGGACTAGAAGATCCTGAAGATTTGATTTTTGACTTGAATACTGCATTAATAAGACTGCCATGTTCAAGTGTTAAAGATGATTGTGAGACTGAAAGAGCTACTGCATAACATTGTAAATGCTGACTTTGATATTGAAATCAAAGGCGTCACATGTAATCCTAAGAGAGTTAAAGAAGGTTACCTTTTTGTTTGTGTGTCAGAAAGGAGTAAAGAACACGTAACATGTCTTCCTAATGGATGTGTACACAACTGTGTAGACGTTGTAATACAAGGGGCCAAGAAAGATGTCATCCCAGTGCTCAGACACTGGGATCCAGAAAATTTAATTGTAAACAAGCATACTAGACAATTGTATAATGAAAACTGGATTCCAGTGTCCGCTACTCGAATGACAAGTACTCCAAGTTTTGCAGTGCTTTACCACTCGGACCCTCAAGGAATATACAGTGAAATAGTCAGCAGGTTTTATCAATTCAAACAACCTAAATATGTTGCTGCTGTAACTGGTACGAATGGTAAAACTTCAGTGGTGGAATTTTGTCGCCAGATTTGGCAAGATAATGTAGCGTCTATAGGAACACTGGGAACATGTGTCAATAATAATAGAAAAGATAATAGCCTTACAACGCCAAGTGCAGATGATCTTTATTCCACATTGCGTGACATAAATAATAAGAACGTAGAACACTTAGCATTAGAAGCTTCAAGCCATGGAATCGATCAATACAGAATCCATGGACTCAGGCTCAATGCTGCAGCTTTTACTAATTTCTCTCAAGATCATTTGGACTATCACAAAAGTATCGATGAGTATTTTGAGGCCAAGAAAAGGTTGTTTGATGAGGTATTGCCAAAAGAAAAAACAGCGATTTTAAATGCAGATATAGGCGAATATGGAGAGTTGCTCAACATAGCTGAAAAGCGTGGCAACAAAGTTATAACCTATGGAAAAAAAAACTCTGACATTACTTTATTAAAGCAGATACCCACTGCCAATGGTCAATACCTGACAATTCAAATCGGTGATGAAATTTATAACGCATTTTTTCCGATTTTTGGGCAATTTCAAGCATATAATTTGTTGTGTGCAATCGGTATAGTTATTTCATCTGGTATGGACTATCAAAGAATGTGTATAGATAAACTCGCTTCTCCATCTGGAAGAATGGAAAAAGTGAACACTTTTGCATTTGTCGATTACGCTCATACTCCAAGTGCACTCAAACAAGCTCTGTTGTCTTTAAAATGGCACTTCAATAAAAAGATAGTTCTAGTGTTCGGTTGTGGCGGGAATCGTGATCAAACAAAACGTGCAGAGATGGGTAAAATAGCACAAATGCTTGCAGGTAAAGTTATAGTCACAGATGACAATCCGCGTGATGAAGATCCGGGGAAAATTCGTCACGATATTTTGTTACATTGCCCTGATGCACTGGAGATAGGAGATAGAAAAAAAGCTATAGAGAAAGGTATAAATATAGCACATGATGAAAATATGATTCTGCTAGTTGCAGGAAAAGGACATGAAAGATTCCAAATAATAGAAGGCCAAGCCCTTGAATTTAGTGATGTTGAAGTTATTAGAGAGGGCCAAAAATTTGCTACTGCTGTTTTGCTCTCTCCTTCATCCAATGCCTGAATGGCTTTTTTCCTTAAGTCATAACTGTACGCTGCTGGCATTTTTACCTTCTTGTTACACTAAATCACTATCTTATCTTGTTCCTACTATTATGAGAAGAGCTATACAAGGATATGAAAGTGGAGATTGTGGTTACAAGATTAGTGAGAGAATATAGAAAAATTTAGGATGAAATATTGCGTGATATAGTTCATTTAGTGATAAAGGCTCTTACAGGTATAGTAGCGCTTCATAAGTAAGAATATTTTTACAAAGAATTTAATAATCACAATTTAGGCAATGATGAAAGTTCTTTAAGAAAAAAGTTTAATACTATCAAGAAAAGTTTGCATAGGCATAGCAATATAATACATAATAATCAAAATATTCCAAATTCTGTCAATTTATTTGCACAGTCAATCACTTGAGAATTCGGAAATTGATTTTTAAACCAAGTGTACTGGCGTTTTGCATAATGCCTTGTGTTTGTTTGAGCAATCTGTATTGCTTCGTCTAAAGTAATCTCCCCTTTTAAGTATCTTATAATTTCTGGTACTCCATGTGCTTTCATAGCTGGCAAATGTGGAGATGGGTTCATGCTAAGTAGGTTTTTTACTTCATCAATTGCTCCATTTTCAACCATTTCAATAAAACGAGAATTTATTTTTCGGTATATATCCTCACGTTTAGGTAGAATTGTATATACCTTAAAATTATTGAACAAAGGAGGCTGTCTATTTTCTTGCCATACAAAGATTGTCTTGCCAGTTTCAGTGATAACTTCAAGTGCTCTTGAGAGGCGATGTGAGTCATTAATAAATATTTTACCTTGAATCCTTGGATCTTTGCTTAGCACTAATTTGTAGAATTCCTCTTTACTTAAATTTTTTCTAAGTTCATTTACGTTTTCTCTCACTTCCTGGCTTATTTGTGGAATCGATGATAATCCCTTGATTAAGCTGCTAATGTAAAGCCCACTTCCTCCAGTGATGATCGGTATTCGTGAATTTTTCAGCGCGTTGTTAACTTCCCTATTTAAATCCTCTATCCATAAACCTACGGAATAATTTTCTCTTGCTGAAACATAACCGTATAGCCTATAAAATTCTTTCTGCTTTGGTGGTTGAGCAGTAATTACGGGAATCTCTTTGTATACCTGCTTTGAGTCACAGTTTATTATGCTAATGTTTTTATGCTTTTTTATCAAGTTATCGCATAATTCTGATTTACCTGAGGCTGTAATTCCTGTAATAATTACTATATTATCTTTCATTTATATTAATTTAACTAACCTATGATAGGGTGTAGTAAAAATTTGGATTCTACAATCTAAAATTTGGAGACTTTTATGGCAGAAAATGATAACGATAACTCGTTTACTAAGCGTTTTACAAATAGGACTTCTAATGAGACAAGAGGAGGTTTTTCCAGTAAGTATTCATCTCAAAATACCAAAGAACATGCACTAGGAGCAAAAGGAAAAATTTCTGAATTGGCAAACAAAAAAGCTGAAGCCAAGGAAGCTTTTTCTGAAAGTGGCGGCATAAAGAGTAAAAGCAGAACTATCAATGAAAGATCCTTTGCTGATGCAACAAGAAGAAGTAGATCAGATCTCATATATCTAGTTCGTGGTAAAGATCGAGGAAGATCAGCTTGGCACTATGTATTAGTTGATAAAGATAAAAGAGAAATGTTTCTGGCAAAAAGTAGAACTGGCTCTATAGATGTTGCAGATTATGGAGAGATTTTATATTCAGGATGGGGAGATGATCCACCACAGACGATAGTCGATAAAATCAATGAGGAGTTCGGATTGTAGTAAATCTGTTGTAAAAACGAGCAGTTGCTAATAAAATTTACTGTAAGTATACAACAGTAGCCATTTCGGTATCTTAATTGCTACCATATAGCGAGATAACTGTAAACCCAGAGCTATTGTAGACATAAGTTTTAGCTATATGGTATTTGAAGTAATAAATGCAATAAAAAATAATTTGTTAGCATGCTTTCCAACAGAGACAGTATATGCTCTTGCTTGTAATGCGCTAGGTAAAGAATCTATAGAAAAAATATACCGGATAAAGAAGCGTTCTCAAAACAAGCCACTCTCTATATTTGTTAGTGATGTTGATAGTTTGACAAATATAGCAAAGGTAAAAGAAGAATATATCAATTTAATAAACTACTTTTCTCCTGGACCAATGACCTATATTTTACCACTTCAAGATAACAGTATATTACCAAATGAGTTCTTTAAAGATAGTATAGGCATAAGAATTCCTGATCATCCTATTGCGATTTCAATATTAAATGAACTGAAAACTCCAGTAGTTGCAACTAGTATTAACATTTCAGGAGAAAAAAGTATATGCAAAGCAAGAGATATACCTCAGTCTATTAAGCAACACTTATCTGCAGTAATTGAAGATGATGAATTAGTTTCTGGTATAGAATCTACTATTATTGACTTAACTGGAGACAAGATTAAGGTTTTAAGAAAAGGTAAAATTTCATTACAAACAATAAATAACGAATTTTCAAACTAAGATCTATAGGAGAAAGAATGAAAAAGGTGATAGGCCACAACCAAGCAAAAAAAAAGATAATGAACAACTTGTCTGTTCAATCTTGGCTGATCTGTGGTAAAAAAGGCATAGGAAAAGCAACACTTGCACAATCCTTTTCTAATTGGTTTCTTATCAAAAATTACGATGAAGTAGCATTAGACTTACACATTGTTGAAGGTGATACAATAGGAGTGGAAAAGGTGAGAGAAATGAAAAATTTTCTGTACCTAAGCCCCATTCAATCAGAATATAAGATAGCTATAATAGATAGCTTGGAGGCAATGACTAGCAATGCTAAAAATGCAATATTAAAGATATTAGAGGAGCCGCCACAAAATTCTAAAATACTTATAATTAGCCATAAACTATATGATATACAAACCACCATCCGGTGTAGGTGCTTTCAGCTGAATTTACTTCCGTTAACTTACGATGAAACAAAGCAGGTTGTTTCATCTCAGTGTAAATTCGACGATAAAATATTTAGTGAGATCATTACTTTGTTTCCTGGAACTCCGGGAGTAATAATAAATGCAATAAACAGTGGTGCTTATGAGTCACATAAGCATTTTTATACATTTTTCCGTAATCTAAATAATTCTGATATAGTTAATAAAATAATTAATAGTGAAATTGAGCTAGAACTAGCATCACATATCATTCAAACCTCCATTTTAGAAAGTATAAAGAAAGAAGTAAATAATGTTGAAATTTTGCTAAGTCAATGGAAAGAAATAGATGAACTTTTCGTTGCTGCAAAGCAATTTCGCTTAGATAAAAAGCATGTTTTAGCTAATGTAGTTAACATCATGACACAAAAATATAATACTTTTAACATAAATTCATGATAAAATCCTGATAATTTAATACTTAAAGTATATAGTTTGACTGATAATAAATTAACTTTATGGCAATCAATAGAAGTTTTAACAAAAACCATATTGAACATGCAGAAAGAATTGAGTTTACTCAAGAATACAGCTTTAGACCAAGACGTCACTTTAGAAAAAGGGAAGGAGCTGTCAAGTGGTATCTATGAAGCAAATTTTAAGCTCAATAAGGCAATCAATATAGCTACTTTGCCAAAAATTGGCCATCGCATGCTCAGTGGCGAGTTAGTCATACTTAATCATATTACGAAAGAAGAAGTAAAGATTCCTAGAGATTTTCATTATCTTAAAGTTATTAAACTCAATCATGATGACTATAAACTAACGTTTTGTAATTTTTTAGGTAATGAGTTTTTTGAATATAAAAAGTATGATCCACAATATTCTGATCTTTCAGATGAATATAAATTCGTGGATTTTGGTAGTGTAAAAAAGACTAATAATCTAAAATTTAAGGAGTATGTTGGTCATGCACCTAAATTTTTTGCTGTAGAAGGTCTTATTGAGCCTGGATCTGAAAACCATGTAATTGATCTATTTGAGCTAGTCAGAGAAGGTAAAGGCAGAAAAGTGGGAACCCTTGCTGATGAATTTGGTTATTTTGATGATCAAAATAAATTACACTACTATAATTATCACAAAAGTGCAGAAAGTAATACTTATGATCCTGAAAGCTTCAGTGTAAAAATGATAAATTTAGATGTGAAGAAAATTGATAAATTTCATCTTATTGCAGAACAAGGTGATATAATCATTCATACTATTTTGGAAAATTTAGACATATTTTAAAGTTTTTTTAGAGTTATTATAATTAGGTTATGGAAGTTGAATCAGTAAAAAACAAAAGTTATTTCAGGAAAGCAGTAGAATGGTATTGCCACAGATACCTGTTCTGCGTTGTAGAAAGATCTTGGATGGCGTTAATAACGTTACTTCTCTTAGTATGTTTATTTTTATCATTACTAAACATATACCTATTACTTCCTGTTAAAAAAGATTTAAATTTTGTGAAGTACACGAACCACACAGAAGATGAGTTTTCTACAATACATAAACTTAGTTTTAGTAAAAAAGAAGATGAATACACTTCCATAGCAAGGTACTTGGTAAGTCAATACGTCGAAGCATACGAGTCCTCTCAGATCGTTGAATCAAAGTATCAAGAAAATTTTATAAAAAACAATTCTATATATAAAATCTATCAAGACTTTCAGGAAAAAGTAAACAATGAAGCTGTTTCATCCACAAAAAAAATTACCAACATAAACGTAACAACACTATCTATTGACCGATCGATCAAGGACTTAGTTAAATTTGCTGGAAATGCCACTGTACTTTTTGCAGCTGAGCAAAATAAGAAAATGAAAGACTATGCTGTGGAGGTTAGCTTTACTTTATCAAACATGAAAGCAACTCTAACTGGTATAATACCATTTAAATTTATTGTTAACGGCTATAAATACAGCTGATTACATTTAAAAAATTACTTGGTAGCTAAAAAAATAACTAAAGTGCATACAGCAGTAACAACTGGAGGTAAAATTAGAAGCATTGGTGTCTTTTTAATAAAATAATTTCTAGAAGGTTTTAAGAAAAAGGCATTGTAAATTATCGGTAAGAAGTATAGAGCGTTGAGTATAGTACTGACAATTAACACCAGAGCTACAAATACAGAAAGTGTTACATTACTAGAGTTAAAAACAGCTTGAAAAATGAAAAATTTGCTCCAAAAAGTCGGAGCAGGTGGTACCCCTATCATGGACAATGCACCTATAGTAAATGCTATCATACTAATTGGCATACTACGTCCTATACCGTGAATTCTATCTATGTATTTCTCACCTGTTTTCGTTATTATTGCTCCAGCAGTGAAAAATAAAGTGATTTTTGCAAATGCGTGGCAAACTAATTGAAAAATTGCAATCCTCATGCTAAATTCACTAAAAATTGAAGCGAACAATATAATATATGACAACTGAGAGATAGTAGAATAAGCAAGCAATTTCTTTAATTCCTTTTGCTTTAATGCAATTAACGATGCAGTAATAATAGTAAATCCAGCAGCGTACGGAAGCCATCCTCCAGCAAACCAACTTTGCTGTGCAAAACGTTGCATATTATCGATGCCAAAAGTGTATAATATAACTTTGATGATGATGAACACTCCTGATTTCACAACAGCAACAGCATGTAGTAGTGCGCTTACAGGAGTTGGTGCAACCATTGCTTTTGGCAACCAAAAATGCATTGGCATTAATGCAGCTTTTCCTATTCCATAAATCAGCATAGCAAAACACACTGCAATAAAAGTTATGAACGAAGTATCAAACTTGAATATTCCACCTCTTACAAAGTCTAAAGTATGGAATTCATTATATAAGAGACCTATTGCAGGAAAAAATAACACTAAAGAAGAGAAAAATAGTAAACCAAAGTAATAGCGTCCTGCAATTACTGATTCATTTGTTGAGTTGTGAGTAATCAGAGGGTATGTACTAATAGTTAGAAGCTCGTAAAAGACAAATGTAGTGAGCAAATCTCCAGAAAAAGCAATAAACATTGCACAGCTAATCGCTATTGAAAAAAAGCATAGAAAACTCGAGTAGTTACTATCAGCATAGTTATTTCGCATATAACATATTGCATATATACTGGTTAGTACCCACAAAAATGATATTAATAAACTGAATATTGCTCCACTAGACTCTAACTTTAAACTAATATGCAAATTATTACCAAAGTCCATGAGAATAAATTGAGAATGATCACCATACACCAAATATAAAGTGCATAGAGATGTATACGCAAATAGAAGCATAGAAGAAACAACAGTAATGCTATTGTTCACTCTGGGCCATTTACTAGTAAAAGAAATAGCTAATGCACTTAAAAGTGGGATCAACGCAGTAATTAACAAATAATTCTCAGTAATAAAAAGTGGCAAGGAAAGAGATATTAAAACAAAATCCATTAAGTAATTCATCTTTCTGTTTAGGTAAAGCTAAAATTATATTCAAGTTATAGAGAATTTGCTATTTTTTAGTTGTATATCGGAAGTGTTAAATAAACCATACGCATCAAGTTAAGAAAAAGTGGCGTAAGGAAGAAAGGAAATAAGAAAAAACTATTTTATATATTAAGTAATAAGGTTAGTAATTTATAGATCTTTCTAAAAAATCATCTTATCCTAGATAAGAATTTCCTAAAAAAATAAATGTAACAAATAAAATGCCAATCTTAAATATTGCTATGTTTCACGATAGCTTCTTAATTTGGCACGTATGGTTTGTTAAACACTTCCAGAATTACTCAAAACCGCTACAGACTATATCTTTCTGTATAATCTTTAAATGCACCTCTATTGGAGTCAAAATGTAGCTTCACACTGCCAATTGGCCCGTTTCTTTGTTTTGCAATGATCAGCTCTGCAATATTTCTAATTTTCTCCATTTTCTCTTGCCACTCTCGATGTTTATTACTTCCTTCATTTGGTTGCTTTCTTAATTCATAATATTCTTCTCTATAGAGGAACATTACTATATCTGCATCCTGCTCTATGCTTCCTGAATCACGTAAATCAGAAAGTTGTGGTTTTTTATCATCCCTTTGCTCAACAGAACGAGAGAGCTGTGATAGTGCAACAATGGGAATATTTAGTTCCTTTGCAATTGCTTTTAAACCCTGCGTCACTTCTGAGATTTCTTGCACTCTATTTTCACTACTCCTTTTTGTTGTTCCTCGAATTAATTGCAGATAATCTATAAATACCACCTCTACATTGTATAGTTGATATAGCAGTCGTATTCTGGTACGAAGGGCACTAATTGATAGAGCAGGAGTATCGTCTATTATGAAAGGTAATTCTGATAGATCTGTACTAGCATTAATGAATTCATGTAATTCAAAATCACTAATTCTCCCAGTCAGTGCCTTATAATAACCAATGCCTGAATCTATAGTAATCAATCTTGCGGTTAATTGCTCTGCTGACATTTCAAGTGAGAAAAAAGCTACGTAGTGTTGTTTATCTGTTCTTTTTTGCAAAATCTTACAAGCGTTAAGTGCGATGTTCAGTGCCAATGCTGTCTTTCCCATTGAGGGCCTTGCAGCTATAATTAACAGATCAGATTTCTGCAAACCACCAAGAAGCTGGTTTAGATCTTGAAGTCCGGTTGTAATACCTAGAGCCTCTGGGTTATTCTTCAGCTTGCTAATCTTCTCAACCACATCTTTAATTGAACTTGCAAGCTTTATGTATGTTTTCTCACCTTGCTTTTTTACTGCTAAATTGAACAATTTTGTCATTGCTTGCTCAATTTGTACCTGTGCAGGATTTTCGATGTCATAGTTATAACTATCGTCAATTGTCTCTTGTCCGAGCTTGATTAAGCATCTTCTTAAATAAGTATCACGGATTATTCTGGTCAAGCTATAGATATCAAGAGCAATACTTGCCTTCGCTGCAAGCTTTGCTAGGTACTCAACTCCACCACATTCGGCAAATGCTTTATCATTTTCAAAAAACATCTTAAGGCTTAGTTCATTGGCAACTATGCCGTGTTTTCTGGTTTTAGATATCTGGGTAAAAATGCTTTGATGTAGTGGATCGTAGAAATTGTCTGCTGCAATTATATCTTCAACTGCATCACAAATTCTATTATCACGAATCATTGCACCAATGAGCATTTGCTCTGCTTCTAAATTATGTGGCAATTTACATATTTCTTCTCTTGAATTAATAAGGTTAACTAATTCATTCATTTTAAGTTTTTAGAGTAATGATTGATTATTGTAGAATATTCAATCTCGACTTAAAAGAGAAAAAATTTGACTAATCCTGTGTTGCTTATAGCATTAAAATAGGCCCCTGTGGTGGAATGGTAGACACGGCAGACTCAAAATCTGTTGCTTGCAAGAGCATGCTGGTTCAAGTCCGGCCAGGGGCACTCAAACATTGGAAAGTGCTTTATGTTACACAAGTTTTTTAATCGTTCATTTGCCATTCTTTCTTCTATAAATGCTATTCAAAGGATAAAGAAAGATGAAAATGGAATATGTTACGTAACGGGACTTAGACGCTATTTGTCAGTGCTGCTTGATTTAATCATCATCGTTTTATTTTTACAGTTTTGCGGTCAGGCCTTAAATCAACTCTTTATGAGCTCGGAGAGCAGTAAAATATTAGGCCAAATTGCTGCAAAATATCAAATGCAGGTGCCACTATCTGCAGAGGAAACAGCAATGCAGAGTAAACTAATAAAGTTACTAGTTCTAAATCAGATAGTTCAATTTATTATGCTTTTTAGTTATGTAGCATATATGTGGATAAGATTTGGCGCTACACCTGGAAAATTCTTACTTGGACTTAGAGTTGTGAATGCACAAACTTTTGAAAAATTGACTCTGAAACAAGCAACAAAGAGGTTTTTTTCCTTCATATTGTCAACTGCACCATTATTCTTGGGTTTCATATGGGCAAGTTTCGATAAACGCTGCCAAACTTGGCACGATAAGATTGCAAATACAGCAGTTGTCACAAACAAAAGTCTTAAGTGTGATAAAATGAACTAAATTCGTTTAAAATAAGAAAATTTTAATAGTTTTATTGATAAATTTGATCAAATGCTTAATTAATGATATACTAAAATAGTAGGTAAAAAATATGCCAAGTATTACTCATGATCAAAGTATGGATTCTATTAGCGATAGTATTGTACATATTGATGATAATGAAATAAAAGAATGCGTAATTGAGGCACTAGAACCATTTAAGAACGAATTAGAAGCTCAAAGTTTTGACCTTAATGGGCTAGGAACTTCTGACCTAGTTAAAGCATGGAAGAAGATAGAAGATTTTAAAGGTGCTGAGTTAAAGGATGCTTCTGACCTTGCTGATCTGATAAAAGGGCAAATTGCAGAATTTGATGAAGAAAAATTATGGAAAATGTGTACCTTTAGCAAAATTTCCTATGGTGATGTGGATAGAAAATTAGAGAAAGGTAAATACAAAACTAAAAGGAAGTTTGAAGAAGAAGGTTATCAGATTATAAGATTTTACGATAATGAACTTATTGAAGATAAATATTGCTCAGATGTTGATTATAAATTAGAGCAACACGATGTTGGCTATGCTTTAACTGGTAAAAATTCATATAATCGAGATGCTGGTTATATTTTTATTAAAGATAACGAAGTAGATATAGCTTACCATGGCACTCGTGATTTAAATGATGTGAAGGAAGATCTGCGTGCTTCTTTAACTAAGTTGCCATTTTTGTCTGGAGATAATTATGTTCACTCTGGTTTTTACTCTCTATTCAAACGTTCTTGGCCCAGCGTACATAAAATATTACAAGGGCATGCTAATGATAAAGGATTAGCAATCAAAGATTTAAAAATCAATGTTACAGGCCATAGCATGGGAGGTGCTCTTGCTAGTATAACTGCTTTATGTCTTAATAAAACAGAAGGTGCTGAAGATGTTCATGTTGCAACTTTTGGCTCTCCAAGAGTGTTCTACAATGGTGCTGCTGAAGTTTACAATGAGTGTCTTGGACATAATACTATTAGAGTAGCTTGTCAATCAGATCCGGTACCATGTTTGCCACATGGTAATGCTGGTATGCACTATAAACATGTAGGTAAACCATTAAAATTAGAAACAGGTAAAACTCTGGAGTATTTAGAACTACACTATCATAAAATCGATACCTATTATAACCTTATTGAGAAAATAGAGCAGGAAAAATTTAAATCGGATAGCGAAGCATCTAAGTATCGTCATATTGCTTATATTTGTGGCCTATTTTACCATGCAGTTTTGTCATATGTTGATGTGGATGATAAGGAATTCTTTGAAGAAGTCAGAGAAGAAAATGAAGGCATTAAGCTTTCTGAGATACCAATTCAACGTGCTCCAAATTTAGAAGAGGAATTTAGACAAGGAAAACAAAAAGTAGCTCAGCTTACTAATGAAAAAATTCAACTAGAGGGAAGGTTAAATAGTATACAACAAAGTTTGGTTGGAAAAACTAAAGAGTTAGATGATGAAAAAGGAAAATTAACACAAGAACAACAGAAGACTAATCAACTCAATGATCAAGTAGATAAACTTACTGCAGAATTTAAAGGGACAAAAGATCAGCTTGCAGAAAACAAAGCAGAGTTGGATGAGCAAATTAGCAAAGTAACTAGGCTTAACGGTACTGTAGAAAAACTTGAAGAAACAAATGCTGGATTAGAAAGAAAGAATAGTAATCTGACTAATCAACTGAAGAAGCTTGAGAAAGCAAAAACTAAGCTAGAAGAAAAGGTAGAATGTGCAGAAAAAGAGCTAAAGGATGCTAGAGCTCAATTCAGAGAGAGTGAGGGAGGGCTAAGGGAAGTAAAAGCTCAACTTGAACAGGAAAATAGTAATTTGTCTAGTCAAGCAAGGGAGCTTGAAAGGAAATGTGAGCAAACAGAAGTTCAACTTGTAGCATCAAAGCAAAAATTAGCTGAAGAAACTAGTAAAGTCATGCAACTTAGCAAAGAATCTAATGAAGCAAGAGCTCAGCTTGAAAAGAAGAAAAAAGAGATTGGAAGGCTAAAAGATCAAGTAGATCAAATGACTATACAAAACAATCAATTGGAAGGGCGGCTGGATGATGCAAAGCAAGGTCTAATTGATAAAACTGATGAAGTAACCCGATTAACACAGGTTGCTGATACGCTAAATGGTCGGGTAGCTCAATTGACTACACAAAATGATCAGTTGGAAGGGCAGCTGAATGATGCAAGACAATCGTTCGCTGATCAAATAATGCAACGCGAAAATGAAAATAACGACTTAAAGACAAAGCTGCAAGAAATTGAAAACAAAAGTGAAGTACTAGAGAAGAGTCTACAGAAGCAATTTGAAAGCAAGAATGAAGAGCTAAGTGAAAAATTCTTGAAAGCAAGAACTTACAGTAAAAGGCAAGGTAATTATGCTTCTGTTTCTTTTGTATTATCTGGAGCACTTGCTGTTGGTACAAGTCTAACAATGGTTCATTTAGCAATGTGTGTTTCGCTTGCTGTAGCTGCATTAACTTTTCTTGCAGTAGGATGTTACTGTTCTTATAACGCAAATACCGCACTTAATAACGTTGAAATCGAAAATGGTAGTTATAGAATAGCTGCTTGAGTATTAATTTAAATATTCTTTATTGCTAGTTTTATATCATCACTTTAATTTGGTTGTATTTTACTAAAAAAACTTTAGATTTATTTTATAATCGATACTCAAATATGATTTGGAATTTATTGCAGACAGGGCAAAAGGAAGGCTATAAAATTGCGTATACCAATGCTCGTATTATTGACCCGGAAACTAAACTTGATATAAAAGGTTCATTATTGACTGAAGGGGGTAAAATTGTTGATTTTGGCGAATCATTATTTTCAACAAGTGGAGTTGATGAAATAATAGACTGTAAAGGGCTTGTTCTAATGCCAGGCCTTATTGACATTCACGTACATTTTCGTGAACCAGGTCAAGAGCATAAAGAAACTATACATACAGGCAGCAAATCTGCAGCTGCAGGGGGCGTTACAACTGTAGTTTGTCAGCCAAACACTGTTCCAGCGATTGATAGTGTTGTCTTGGCTCAGTATTTGAAATATAGAGCATTTGAAACTTCGCATGTGAATGTGGAATTTTACGCTAAAATCACCACTTCGGAAGAAAAATTAACTGAAATGGCACTCTTAAAGGAAGCAGGTGCAGTTGGTTTCACCGATGATGGTATGCCAGTTATGAATCCAATGATTATGAGACAGGCACTGCTTTATTCAAGTATGCTTGGTGTTCCTATTGCTCAACACGCAGAGGATTTAAATCTATCTGCTGGTGGCGCAATCAATGCAGGTAAAATTTCTGAAGAATTGGGAATAAAGGGAATCTTGAGTGCGTCAGAGTCGGTTATGGTAAATCGTGATATACTGCTAATGAAGGACATAGAAAATGTACACTACCATATTTTACATGTCTCTTCAAAAGATTCACTTGATGCTATTAAACGTGCAAAAGATTTGGGATTAAATGTTACATGTGAAGTAACTCCTCATCACTTTACTTTAACTGAAGATATAGTAAAACAACACGGAGCAATCGCAAAAATGAACCCGCCGCTTCGCACTGAAGAGGATCGTTTAGCTATGATTGAAGGTTTAAAGACAGGTGTGATTGATTGCATTGCAACCGATCATGCTCCGCATGATCTTAGTTCTAAAGATTTGCCACTTGAAAATGCTGCATTTGGTATTGTTGGCCTTGAAACAATGCTGCCCATTTCACTTGAACTATATCACAGTGGACAAATGGGTCTACTTGATGTGCTTGCAAAATTGACATATAAGCCTGCAGATATCATACATGTGCCACGTGGCCGCATACAGAAAAACCTTGCAGCGGACTTAATTTTAGTTGATTTGGATCATGAATGGAAAATTAAAGTTGACAACTTTGCTAGTAAATCAAAAAATTCCCCTTTCGATGGACGCAAAGTGAAAGGGCGCGTAATACGTACCGTTGTGTCTGGCAAAACTGTATATTTACAGAAGGATTAGTTATCATACAGTTGCGTTCTCAATTTCAATCAATTGTAAATATTCAATATAAGTGGTAAAATATAGCCACTGAATAAAAAATATATGCTAATTAGTACGACATCGGAGCTGGAGAATGCATGTGAAGAATTGATGGCAAAAGATCCAAAATTTATAGCAGTGGACACAGAGTTTATTAGAAACAATTTAACCTACTATCCTAGATTATCACTAATTCAAATTTCTTACGGAGAGAAGAGTTTTATTGTAGATGTGTTAGTACCGGGAATTGACTTATCGCTTATTAAGAAAATAATGCTGAATCGAGAAATAACCAAAGTTTTTCATAGTTGTCGGCAAGACATAGAATCCTTACTCACCGTGCTTAAATGTGTTCCTACTCCCATTTTTGATACCCAAGTTGCTGCTATGTTTTGTCATTATTATCACGACTTTATTGGTTATTCAAAAGTAGTAGAGCAATATCAGGGGGTAGCGCTGGATAAAATTAAAGCTAAAAATTCAGATTGGTTAAAACGGCCATTATCTGAGGATCAATTAGATTATGCAGTAAATGACGTGATACACCTATATGACCTACACCAAATATTGTGCAATAAACTTGAAGAAAATAATAGGATGGGCTGGTTTCAAGAAGAGATGGAATCAATAGTTGATGTCAATAAGTATTTGCATAATCCAAAAGATGCATGGAAGAGGATTAAATTTAATTATGAAGCAAATCCAAGGTTGATGTTAACTGTTAAAGCAGTTAGTGAGTGGCAAGAGACCTTAGCACAGCGTTACAATATAAATCGTAATAAGGTAGTCAATAATGCCGTAATAACTGGTTTAATTGAAAAAAACGTGGAACATATTGATGACATTTTAGATGACCTTAAGAGAAACACAAAAAATATAAAAGAGGAAGATTTATTAGAATTTATAGATATTTTCAATGAGAATGAGAAGGAATTTGTGCAGCAAAATTATACTCTGTCGGATAATTATGATAAATCTGTCTTTGATATACTCTCGATTATTTTAGAGAGCAAATGTAAGGAAAATAACATATCGAGAAAGTTAGTTTCGTCAAAAGATGAGTTAGCTGGATCAATATCTGGGAAGATAGATAAATTGTTCAAGGGATGGAGATATGATTTTTTCGGCAGATCAGTAGAATCGTTTTTGAATGCAGGCTCAAGGTTTGAAATTTTAATGGTAAAATCTGCTGATAGTACAGCTAAAATTCGGAGTAATCTTGTGGAGAATAACCGTATCACGTGTTGAGGTCTAACGAGTTTATTATATCTTTCACTTGAGAAAGAACATTTGCGCTGGTATCGATGATAAAGTCGCTCATTTGCTTTTTTTCTTCAATAGGGAGCTGAATACTAGACATTAGATCCAGCTTTTTTTTATCCATATTACGCTCACTAATCCTTTGAGCTTGCACAACGCTATCTGCATGGATAAAAACAATAAAATCGCAATACAAATGGAATCTCGTTTCCAGCAGGAGTGGAATGTCTAGAACTAGAAGTTTTCTGTTGTTTTCTTTCTCATGAGCAATAAAAAATTCTAATTCATTTTGCACAGCGGAATGTACTAAAGACTGGAATTGCTTCCAATTTTCATCATGTGCTAAAAAATATTTAGACAATACTGTTCTATCAATTTTTCCATTTACTACTACCCCAGGAAATTTTTCTTCTGCATAACTTATTATGTTTTTGTCCACTTTATAAAGCTGGTGTACGACAGAGTCAGCATCAAACAAAGCGGCACCAAATTCTTTAAAGCAATTGGCTACAAAGCTCTTTCCGACTGCAATTCCACCTGTTAGACCTATTATCATATATCAAAGACTTCTTAAAAAGAATATGTGTCGTAGCTGTTATGTCTACTTAAAACTGAATTTGTGTGCATTAAAAGAAAAGCTATTATTTTTTTAGCAATCAAGTAAAATAGAGTGAAAGATTAAGAGGAAATTTTGAAAAATAAGATAAAAAAGATAGCAATTTCAGGGAAGGAAGTATGGCCAATCATCGAGGGCGGCAAAGGCATTGCAGTCAGTGATGGAAGGTCAAGTGGAGCATTCGCTGCAGCAGATGCTGTTGGTACGTTTTCTGGTGCAAATGCTAAACTTATCGATGACAATGGCGAGCTGGTACCACTAATTTATAAAGGTAAAACAAGAAATGAAAAGCACGAAGAGTTAATTAAGTATAGTATTGAGGCTGGAGTTAGTCAAGCAAAAATAGCGAATGAAATATCAAAGGGTCGTGGAAGAATACATATGAACGTGCTTTGGGAAATGGGAGCAGCAGAACAAGTCCTTCATGGCATATTAGAAAAAGCAAAAGGCTTAGTTCATGGCATCACTTGCGGTGCTGGTATGCCTTACAGGCTTGGAGAAATTGCAGCTAAATATCAAGTTTATTACTACCCTATTATCTCATCGGCGCGCGCTTTTAAAGCGTTGTGGAAACGTGCTTACCAAAAAATATCTTCTTTTTTACTTGGTGGAGTAGTATATGAGGATCCGTGGCTTGCTGGTGGTCACAATGGCTTGAGTAATAGTGAAGATCCGGAATTACTACAGGCTCCATTTGAAAGAGTTGCAGAGCTTAGGTCTTTCATGAACGAAATTGGTCTTGCTGAAACGCCAATTGTTATGGCAGGGGGAGTGTGGCATTTAAAGGATTGGGAACATTGGTTTGAAAATTCACAAATCGGACCAATAGCTTTTCAATTTGGTACTCGTCCGCTTTTGACGAAAGAAAGCCCGATTTCTACAGAGTGGAAAAAGAAATTACTCACTTTAGAAGAAGGTGACGTATTTTTAAACAAATTTAGTCCGACAGGATTTTACTCATCTGCAGTAAGAAATAGCTTCATATATGAGCTACAGGAACGAAATTCACGTCAAATGAAATTTTCAGAAAATGTGAGTGGAGAGTTTAATAATGAATTTGCAATGGGTAGCAGAGGTAGAAAGATTTACCTCACTGCAAAAGACAAAGAGCTAGCAAATGCATGGATTAAAGCAGGGTATACAGAGGTAATGAAAACTCCAGATACAACTGTTATTTTTGTGACACCAGGCAAATTTGCGGAAATAAGACAAGATCAAATTAATTGCATGGGATGTTTAAGCCATTGTCTGTTTAGCAATTGGAAAGATCATGGTGACCATTCAACAGGGCGAAAGCCAGACCCACGGAGTTTCTGTATACAAAAGACACTGCAAAACATTGTACATGACGGCAATGTTGAAAATGAACTCATGTTTTCTGGACACAATGTGTACAGATTTAAGCAAGACCCATTTTATGAGAATGGCTACGTACCGACAGTAAAAGAATTGGTGGAAAGGATATTAACTGGGTATTAGGGTATGGTTGAATTGACAAGAAAACGTTACTCTGTTATAATAATTCTTTATTAATTTAATCTTAATTCTGGGGGAATTTTTATGCGTGATAGTGTTTTAAAAAGGTATGCACTTGCCTATATAAAAGAAAATGGCAGTGACAATGGTGTTCAAGAATTTTTATGTTTTTGTGCTATGCAAAATATTGAGAACTGGAGTGATAAAATTTTTGAAGATACGTATAAGGGATTTAAGCGCAGTAATCCAACTAATGATCAGCACAGTACAGAATATGATAGAAGCAATAGGCAACAAACTACAGGCCCTCAAGTCACGCACGTACATATAAACGATAATAGAGGTTTAGATTTTTGGGATTATTTACTACTTAGCAACCTGTTTGGTGGTCGTACTACAGTTATAAATAACCCTGGTTTTGATACTGTTAGCTACCAAAGCAGAGAAGATAAGAAAAAAGACTCAGAAGACAGCAGGAAATTATTAGCTTTAGGGATAGTAGCTGTAGTTGCGTGTGTTGCTTTCCATGCTTTAATGTGTGTTTGGTACAACAGCAGCGAAAAAACGGCTAGAAAGTCAGAAAAAATAGATTATCTAGATAGTCAACTTAAAATGTTCAAAAATATAGAATTTGCAGTTGGTGCAATTTCTTTAGCAGCTTTGATAGGTTGCGCTATTAACCCAGTCTTACCAGTTTGGGGTTTAGTCATTCTTGGCATTAATTCTCTTGTGTGTCTTGCTGGTGGTGTGGCTTTTCATATGAAACATAAGAAAGAGTCAGAAAATATTAAGAAGGCTGAAGAAGCGGTAATTAACTATCATAAATCAGAACCTGGATATGATTTGGGAGATTCTTCTAATCTTGAACCACCACCTCCTTACTCTCCTCAAGATCCTAATACTGCTCCAAGTGCTCCTTCTTATGATGGCACACCTGGGTATGCATTTGGTGATCCTAATGCGACACAACAGTTTGGAGGTTGTGCTGCTAAACCATAAGTTACTAATCGAGGATACCGCTGCAACGCGCAGCGGTATAATGGATTTTCAGATTGCTTGTCTGGTAGGATATGTATTGATTTTTATTACTAGTGCAGATACGATAAAGCTTTAAACTAGTACAAAATGGAGCAATTTGAGAGCTTTTACATCACTACGCCAATATATTACGTAAACGACAAGCCACATATCGGCCACGCATATACTTCCCTTATCTGTGATGTTGCAGCTAGATTTATGAAATTAGCTGGAAAGAACGTCAAATTTACTACTGGTACAGATGAACATGGACAAAAAATTGAAAAAGCAGCTAAAACAAAGGGAATAGAGCCAAAAGAATTTACAGATGAAATAAGTGTTACGTTCAGAAAATTAGCTGAGCTAATGAACTTTGATTATGATGATTTTATTCGCACCACAGAAGAACGTCATGAAAAAGCAGTTATAGCTCTGTGGAATAGGCTTGAAGAGAGAGGGCAAATATATCTGGATTCTTACTCAGGTTGGTATTCAGTTCGTGATGAAGCGTTTTATCAGGAATCAGAGTTGATATATGGCAGAGCGCCAACAGGTGCTGAAGTTCAGTGGATAAAAGAAGAGAGCTACTTTTTTCGTTTATCAAGTTGGCAAAATAAATTACTAGAGTTATACGAAAATCAGCCGAATTTCATCTTTCCTGAGAGCAGAAAAAACGAGGTGGTATCGTTTGTAAAATCAGGACTTACTGACCTTTCGATTTCTCGTACTAGTTTTAATTGGGGAATAAAAGTACCAGAGAATGACAAGCACGTAATTTATGTTTGGATAGATGCGCTCACTAACTATCTCACATCAATAGGCTTTCCTAATATAGAAGATGAGGAATATAAGAAGTTTTGGACAAACTCCTTCAACATTCATGTGATCGGTAAAGACATATTGCGTTTTCACGCTGTATACTGGCCAGCTATTCTTCTTGCAGCAGATTTACCACTGCCAAAGCAAATTGCAGTTCATGGTTGGTGGCTAAACGAGGGGGAAAAAATATCCAAATCCCTTGGTAACGTTATAGATCCAATTAATCTTGCAGAAGAGTTTGGTGTTGATCAACTACGCTATTTTCTCCTTCGGGAAGCAAGTTTCGGTCAAGATGGTAATTTCAGTAAGAAGAACATGATCAGCCGCATAAACTCAGAGCTGGCAAACAATATAGGCAATTTAGTGCAAAGAACAATTTCATTTCTGCACAAGCAATGCTTTGGAGTTGTACCAGTGGTCGATCGCAATTTGCTTAAAGATGATGAGAGTTTACAAAATTGCAAAGCCATAATTGATCAAGTAATGGATCATCTATCAAAGTATGAATTTAACCAGATTATACTCCTGATTATCAATATCTCTTCCAAGGCCAATGCTTACATAGATAAAAGTGCACCCTGGACACTCAGTAAAACCGATAGAGAGCGCATGAATTTAGTGATTTATAAATTACTCGAATATATCAGAATAATTGGTATTTTATTGCAGCCAATTGTTCCAAAGTCAGCAGAAATAATACTTGACCAATTACAGACTCCAAAAGAACAACGTGATTTAAAATCTCTGTGCAACGCATGTGTAAGCTTAGGTGTTACATTACCTAAGCCTACGCCGATTTTTTTGAGGTTTGATATTTAAAGAACCCTTAGTAAACCAGGCTGAATTGGTCGTTGTGTAGTTAATTTGCTTAGTTCAACAGAATCAACAAAGGTACCTTGCTGTTTTGATGTGTTTATACCGTTGTCTACTTTGGAAGAAATGACTTTATTTTTGTTTTGATCAAGCTGCTTTATGATCTCGGCTACAGGAGGATTTGATGAATCTTCTACCTCACCTGGTTTTGTTGAAGAAGAAGCTGAATATGGATAATTATCCCTATTCTTCATTTTCTCTTGTTTTATATTATCACACTGAAAAGACATAGAATCTTGGGATGTATCCCACTCTTCATCATCAGATACATTACTACTATTGCTCAATAAATTATTACTAGGGCTATTTAGTAATGGATTTTCACTGGACATTATATTCTTTAATACTATTGGTAAGTTTAGCGGTTTTACGGGTTTCTTTAGCTCTTTATTGGACGTGTTATTTGGTTCTATAAGTGATTCTTCCAAACTACAAAGAGAATCATCTTGTTTGTCTAAGGAATCTAGCTCTTCATCTTGAAAACCACTTTTATTTCTTTGCTTTAGAACTTTGCTTTTCAAACCCTCATTCATATAATTTCCTTGTTGAATACTCTCACTATTGTTTTGCTCTTTGTCAGTTTTTTGATTTTCAACTTTCCTTATTTGATGTACTTCTTTGTTTCGCGATTGTACGTCGCTCTCTTGCTTTTCAGCAACACTTTCCTCCTCTTGTTTTTGAGGTATTTTTAAACCATCCTTTGGAACTGGCTTCAAAATAACACCTTTTCTTATCTGTTCAAGCAGATCAGAACGATCATGCTTAGATTCATTAGCCTTTTTCGGTGCACCATTCTTAGGTTTCTCCGTATACTTGGAAGCTGTAGGAGGAGGCGGCGGAGATGGTAGTGGTGCAGCATTTTGTGGCAATGGAGGAGGTGGTGGAGGTAGTAGTGGTACAATGGGTATTCCAGACATTACTGGAAATGATGGTGTAGGAGTATTGCTATGTTCAAGTCCTTTTGCTTTCTGTAAATCTTGTGATTGTTTTCTACCAGGATCAACTCCTTTCTCGCTGTTTATTGCAGAAAGGTATGAATAGATAAGATATGCAGCTAAGCTCAACATAACCGATGCAGAAACAAAAGCAATAACTGCAGAAGAAACTGGCACTGCAGCACTACTTAATACTGCTGAAATGATAAAATACGTGCATACTCCAGCTACAGGACCGGATGTACACAATAACAAAATAGCAATTGAATATTTTAAGGCAGTTGCCTTTTTTTGTTCTGCTACAGATGACTTTTGATTTTCACTATCAGAGTGTACACCATTATGTTGTTCAGTCATAGGTTTTTTCGGCACACCCTGTTTAGTATTGCTTCTATCATTTTTAGTTTTGTCACTCGCATTATCTTCTTCTTTATGACTGAGCGCTATTTCTGGTTTCTGGATTCTTAACATGAGTACTATTCTTGCTTCCTTCATCTGCATTTTTGCTATCCACATTATTTTTTTCTTGTATTTTCTTAAATAGTGGATTTTCTGCAAAATTAAGAGATGATTGTTGAACAGGACTCTTAGATTGATCTCTTCTTGGCTTATTGCCACTGCTGCTTTTTTCTGCAGTAACACTAGGAGATTTTCCATCTTTATCGTTATTTTTCGCTGGCTTCCGATTTTTTTCCCAATTTGCAGGTGGTGGAGGTGGGGGTGGTGGCGGAGCTGATGATGGTGTGTTATTATTATTAGTAAGCATTTTTCTTCCTTATTATTAATATTATATTAATGATAATTAAATTATTAGTACTTTTCAATAATTTATGAGTAAGTTAATACTAAGATAATATATAATAAAAAGAAAAGAGAGAGGAGCAGTCTTCTAAGAAGAAATAGAAGCTGTTTTAAACCTCAAGTCATCACTTTGTTACTACAGCACATTATCGATGTTTTGGTATTCAGAATCATAAAAATAGCTTAGTGTTAGCTATTTTTATAATAACCTCTCTTAAACAATTGATATTTTACAGTGTTTTTGGTAAAATAATAGCTTAAGGCTTAGAATAAAAGTTTATGAGTGAAGCACAAGGTCCAAATATTGCAGAATGGCAGGCACAGCAGCAACACCAGGAAGCCGCTAGTGAGAAAAGTGGTTTCGGTCTTGGTCATAGTGACTCTGTTGCAACAATTGTGGATGGAATGAAGTGGATGTTCAACTTTCATGAAGGAGCAATTGCTGCTTATAATAATGTGTTTGAAGGTTTGGTAAGTGGTAGCAGTCTAGTAACGTTATTTGGGAAATCAGGTAATATGTTTGGCATAAAATTTCTTGAAAGTCTTGCTGAATATTTTTCAGGTGGAGGTGGAGAAGATATGCCATCAGAAGGAATGGGTATGGACTACGGTGATGAGGGGCATCATCCGGATGATTATCCCCACTCTAACAATGAAATAGCTCAAAGTGCTGATACTTGTAATGAAAAATAGATCAGCAAATTTTCAATCAACAACAGCTAAAGACCTTTCTGCAACGTTGATTTCTCTTATATCTGTAACTTCGTCATTCTGATTAAACGAAATTTGCAGAGACTTACTACTGTACTTCCTTTTTCCCAAGAAGTTAGCTTGTTTAATTTTATATGAGACATAGTACCAAACATTTTCGTCGAACTTTGATACTAGTGTTGGCGATCCTAAAGTATGAACCACTTTTTCTCTATCATCACCTACTTGTATTTTGCTCCACAGTTCAATATTAATGCCAGGAACTCCGTGATTGTGAATAGTGTGAGTGCAGCTCACTGTAAATAATAAAATAAAAGATATTAATACTCGCATTTCGTCAATTAATTATTTGAAATCATAATACACTGATAAACTATCTGTCGTCAAATTTCAAAAAAGTTAAATTGACTGATTCTCAATATCATTTAATATAATATTTACTTCAAAATAATTAGGTACCTTATGTCATTGCTAGAAGCAGATCCAATATACAAGCCTTTTAATTATCCTTGGGCATATGATGCATGGTTGCAGCAACAAAGGATACACTGGATACCTGAAGAAGTTCCGCTTGCTGATGATGTGAAAGATTGGAAAACTAAACTTTCGAATGTAGAGAAAAATTTATTGACCCAGATTTTTAGGTTTTTTACTCAAGCAGATATTGAAGTAAATAACTGCTATATGAGGCATTATTCAAATATATTTAAGCCAACAGAAATATGTATGATGCTTGCAAGCTTTTCCAATATGGAGACTATACACATTGCAGCCTATTCATACCTTCTAGATACGATTGGCATGCCAGAAAGTGAATATCAAGCATTCTTAAAATATGATGCTATGAGAAAGAAGTATGAATATATGTTAGAATTTGAGGAAAGTAAAAAGCAAGATAAAAAACATGTTGCTAAAACTTTAGCAGTATTTGGTGCCTTCACTGAAGGATTGCAGTTATTTGCATCATTTGCAATTTTGCTCAATTTTCAACGGTTTGGAAAAATGAAAGGTATGGGGCAAATAATTGCTTGGTCAGCACGTGACGAAACCTTGCACACCAATTCAATTATCAATTTGTTCAATACGTTTATTAAAGAGAATAATGAAATTTGGAATGACGAGTTCAAAGAAGAATTATATTCTGCATGTCACACTATTGTTGAACTTGAAGATGAATTTATAAGTCTTGCTTTTGATTTAGGAGATGTTGAAGGGCTATCTGCAGAGGAAGTGCGCAATTATATACGTTACATAGCAAACAGAAGGTTAACGCAATTAGGTCTTAAATCTATATATAATGTTAAAGATAACCCTATTCCGTGGCTTGATGAAATACTAAATGGCGTGGAACATACAAATTTCTTTGAAAATAGAGTAACAGAGTATAGCCGTGCAGCAACTCAAGGCACTTGGGAGGAAGCTTTTGCTAAAAACTATACAAAAAGTGAATAGCAGTAACTTCGGTTCTGTCGCATTTGTAGGGAAGTAGAAAAAAGAATGATATAATTGTCTAAAAATAAAGCAAAGATGTTTCGTATCAATAAAAAATTATTGCCATCCTTCAAAGGATTTAGCTTTTCAGCGATGTTATCTGTATACATGAAATGTCGATTCTCTTTGAGCTATCGAGATTTGGAAGAAATTATGAGTATAAGGGGAGCAAAAATTGACCATGCTACGTTACAAAGTGGGTTATCACCACTGATAGATTAGGCAGTAAGGAAAAGAAAGAAGCAGGTTGGTAGTAGTTGGAGAGACCTACATTAAATTAAACGGTAAATGGGTTTATTTATATAGAGCACTATTGGTAATACTGTAGACTTCCTCTTGTGTGTTAGTAGAGACAAGTCTGCAGCACTTGCATTCTTTCGTAAAGCCTTCAGGAGTAACTATCTTCCTGAGAAAATTGTCATTGATAAAAGCGGCAGTAATACTGCTGCTCTTGATGATTTGAATGCAGAAATTTCTGAAGATTATAGAATCACAGTTCTTCAAATAAAATATCTAAATAATATTGTTGAGAGGTTTATCAAGAAGCGAATAAAGCCTATGCTTAGTTTTAAAAATTTTCATTCCGCAAAGATTACTATTACAGGTATAGAAAATATTCGCATGATTCAGAAAAAACAAATTATCGGAGCTAATGACAATGTTTCTACTTTTGAGAATTTTGCTATGTTAATGGCTCTATAACTCCTATAATCCCAGCTTTAATGATCTTCTTTTCTATGGTTTATAGATGCAACAGAACCAGATAGGTTGCTGTGTAAAAATTTGGGAAATGTTTTTGTTAGTATTAAAAATTACATAATGTATATTATGGAAAATATAAGAAACACAAGCTTTCAGCAAGAGAAAATGCAATTTTTGGTCTTCTCAAACAGCATAAAAAAGTGCCTGTTGAACCTCCAGATTAATGCTCAAAAATGTTCAATTGATACTTTAAAAGTATTACTTTAAAAATACCTAAAGTATCACTTCAAAAGCACTTAAAAATTTTATCTTTTAGGAAAAATTTTCCAAGACTACCCCCTTATTGGCTTTTGTTAGAAAAATATTAAAACTATAACCAAATATGTAATCTTTTATATGATTGTATTAGCTTAGCTCCCTTAATGGTTGTTTCTTTTTTTTTTTTAAATATTAAAATAAATATAACTTTTCAGAGTTATCCACAGTTTTTTTGTTCTCAATTATATATATATATTAGTATTTGGAGATCATATTTATTATAGATCTCCAAAGTACTCAGAAATGTAAAATTATATACTCTACTAGGTTATCAACTTAGTTATTAACAATTCTGTGAATAACTTAAACAAGAAAAAGGGGCTTTTGCACGAGTTTATGGTTACACCTATTATCAGATCTAGGTACCCTAAATAGGATTAAGGGTACCTAACGAAGTAAAAAATTTCGAGAAAAAGGAAGAAGAAACTTCTTCGCTCTACTTAATTAAACTGATATACCTGTCGCTGTATTAGTTTCTTGTTTTACAGTGTCAAACCCTTTTGTCGTATAAACGGTATCTATACAACTCTTAGGCTTTAAAACATCGTACGTAATAGCACCAATCGTAGCTCCAACTAATAATGCAGCGACTAAAGCTATACCAATTATAGTCGGCAATGCCGTTAATGCGGCACCAGTACCAAAATACAATCCTAACCCAACTGCCAATGCAGTTATAGCACCACCAATAGCACCAAATTTCATTCCTTTCTTAGCTGCATTTTTCCTTAACTCACGGTTATCTCCAAAATCTAGTGTCCTTTCCATTCCCCTTAACGTTATTGTATTGAGCTCTTGTTCCAATTCGATTATCCTGATTTCTTCTAGAAAATTTTTATATTTACTTTTCTCTTGATCATCTTCCAGTTTCCCCATCTCTCTTTCTAAAGCACCTTTAATCATATTACGATCTGAATCTTCAGGTAAAGCTTTCCAAAACTCTTTTAATCCAAATTTGTCTTTGATTAAATCTAAAAATTCAGTTATATTAACTGAAGATTTCACAATAATATCAACCATTCTATAATCTTCGCGAATACCATTATCCGATTCTACAAAGCCAAGATCGATACTTAAAAATTCTTTTAATATATTTCTCTTTTTAACCATATCGAAAACGGCTGATTCGCAAATTTTATTATTACCAAGAAGATCGAATAAAAGGCTAACTCTTGTATAAGAAGAATCTTCGTCTCCTTTTTCACCTCTATATAATTTAAAAACAGCAAAAAGATCTTCTGTTTTAGCTTCTTCAAGTATTTGAACTATATCCTTAGTTCCGGTTCCTTTTATTACAAGCTCTAGATCATTGCATAAAGTTTTTTGTTCTTCTGTTAACGCCATATCAAACTCTCCTACTAAAAATAATAATATACTTTAATTATGATATATTTAAATAATAAAGTCAATAATTTAACTAAATATCACAAACACTTAAACAAGAAAAAGGGGCTTTTACTCGAATAGATATTTTATAACGTCTTAATGCTAACTCCACCGACATATAAATTTGCGTGGCTTTTTCCAGTATTAAGCAATGCAAGTCCAATATTGTCGACACTAGAGCGTAGTTCTCCTACTTCTTCATTATGTTCACTGATTACTTTAGTGCCAATATTTGGAAGTGCATTTTTTCCCTTAACAAGGTAAAGTTTCCTTCTGAATTTTTCTTGTCTGCTCATTCGATTTACAACTTCCTGACCTATATAGCACCCTTTATTAAAGCTTATACCATTTATCTTATCGATTAAATATTGCAGCGGAAATGATGAATTTTGCACCATATCTTTTGCTCCATCTGGGACAAGGTTTTTAATTCTAACTTTTTCATACTGAATAAAATCTCCAACCGGTTCTTTTATTTCATCTTCATGTATGATCCTCATTCCTAGCAGCTTGTGCCTTGGATCTTGAAAAATAACTTGTGACTTACTACTACACTTCGCCAACTTAGCATCAAATAAAACTCCAACCTTATATAGTGAACTAATGTCTTTAATCCTCACTCTAAGGTAAGTTTTGAGCAAGTCTAATTTTTCAATTATTTGCTGTAGATGGGCATTTTCACACTCCAAATAAATATATTTATCATGCTCAATGAGGAAAAAATCGTACAGATATTTTCCCTGAGGGTTGAGTAATAAAGAGTAAATTGCCTGCTGGCTACTTAGTTTATTAATATCATTTGTTATAACACCCTGAAGAAAATCTCTCGTATCTGGTCCGTATAAAGATATTAGACTACGGTTTGCTAGCGGTATGTAACCCATAAAACTTCTGTTCAAATCTTAATTATACACTTTTACTAACTCCAACCCTTGAAATGTAACCTTTAGATGACTACATAGAATTGTAGGTTAATCTATTAATGAGGAAACATAAATGTCAAGTGTAAATTTGAATGTATTAGATGATAACGTGCTAATAAAGCCTATTACTGAAGAAAAACAAGGTGGAATTGTACTACCATCAAGTGCTGAAAAGAAGCCTACTAAAGGTGAAGTTATAGCAATTGGTAGTGGTTCACGCAACTCAAGCGGAGAGCGTATAGCTTTAACTGTAAAAACTGGTGATAAGGTTTTCTACAGGCAGTGGGCTGGGACAGAAGTAGAGCATGATAATGAAAAGTATGTCGTGATGAAGGAGTCAGACCTACTTGCTGTTATCAAGTAGGTATTCCTATTTTACTAAACTAATGCGCTATATAGTGCATTATGTATTTTAATATTCTAAATTTTTTATTAATTTAAGGAGTGATAAAAATGGCTAACATAGTAGTATCAGGCGAACAGTTGCAAGAAGCCTTTCGTGAAGTTGCAGCAATGGTTGACTCAACGGTGGGAGCAACTGCAGGGCCTAGGGGAAATACAGTAGGAATTAGCAAGCCATATGGTGGACCAGAGGTCACAAAGGATGGCTATAAGGTAATGAAAGGTATAAAGCCTGAAAAACCATTACACTCTGCGATAGTAAGCACCATTGCTCAAAGTGCTTCTCAGTGTAATGACAAAGTTGGTGATGGTACCACAACATGCTCAATACTGACTAGCAATATGATAATGGAAGCTTCAAAGTCAATTGCAGCTGGAAATGATCGTATTTGTATCAAAAATGGAATACAGAAGGCAAAAGATGTGATATTAAAGGAAATTACATCAATGTCTCGCACAATTTCTTTAGAGAAAATGGATGAAGTTGCACAAGTTGCAATAATTTCTGCAAATGGTGATAAAGATATTGGTAATAGCATTGCTGATGCTGTTAAAAAGGTTGGAAAAGAAGGCGTCATCACTGTTGAAGAGAGTAAGGGTTCAAAAGAATTAGAAGTTGAACTTACAACTGGTATGCAGTTTGACCGTGGTTATCTCTCTCCATACTTTGTTACAAATAATGAAAAGATGAGCGTGGAGCTTGATGATCCATATTTGCTGATTACAGAAAAAAAACTTAATATTATTCAACCTTTACTTCCTATTCTTGAGGCTATTTTTAAGTCTGGTAAACCTTTGTTTATCATTGCAGAAGATGTTGAAGGTGAAGCATTAAGCACTTTAGTGATCAACAAATTACGTGGTCTAAAAGTTGCTGCAGTAAAAGCTCCAGGTTTTGGTGATAGGAGAAAGGAGATGCTCGAAGATATAGCAGCTTTAACAGGTGCTAAGTATGTCATAAAAGATGAGCTTGGAATCAAGATGGAAGATTTGACTCTTGAAGATCTTGGTACTGCTAAAAATGTTAAAATCACTAAAGACAATACCACAATTGTTAGTGAAGACAGCGACTGTGACAAACAAAACAGAGTAAATGCTAGAATTAACCAGATTAAATCTCAGATTGAAACTTCAACCTCTGATTATGACAAAGAAAAGCTAAGAGAGCGTTTAGCAAAATTATCAGGCGGCGTTGCTGTACTCAAAGTTGGTGGAGCAACTGAAGTAGAGGTAAAAGAACGTAGAGATAGAGTAGAAGATGCACTTCATGCAACAAGAGCTGCAATTGAAGAAGGGATAGTTCCAGGTGGAGGAGTTGCACTTCTTTACGCTGCATCTGCTCTTGATAAGCTAAAAGCTTCAAGCGATGAAGAGCAAATAGGTATCAACATTGTCAAAAAAGTTCTCAGTGCTCCAATCAAAAGATTGGTTAAAAATGCTGGTCTTGAATCTGCTGTTATAATTGACTATTTGATTAAGCAGAATGATAAAGAGCTTATATACAACGTTGAGGCTATGAACTACGCTAATGCATCAACAGCTGGTGTAATTGATCCGGCAAAAGTAGTTCGTATTGCTTTTGAAACGGCAGTGTCTGTAGCAAGCGCACTTATTACTACTGAATCTATGATAGTTGATCTACCAAACAAAGAAGAAAATGCTTCATCACCTATGGGTGCAGGAGCAATGGGCGGAATGGGTGGATTCTAAGTAAACAAGAGCCTTGGAGCAACTTGCTCCAAGGTATCTTTCTAGTTCTAAAAAGTCTTACATTTATAAAGGAAAGAAATTTGTGATTTTCTATGCAAAGCCACTACTATTTATATTTGTTACGTCTCTTTAATATTATAACTGCTTAAAAATAAAAAAATAATATATGAAAGTTATAATTGCTAGTATATTACTATTAGTATAATATTATATTAATAAATGATTTATATAATATTTTTATTATAATAGATAGAACTTAAATTATTTTCTTCATAAATAGAGTATTTATGAAAATACGTATATACTCAATCCTACTTTTACTTTTTTCTTGCACTCAATTGTGCGCTGAAGAAGAAGTTGCAAAATTTGATCTGCTCATTGGTAAGGTAAATAAAGCAAACCTTACCATTGAAGGCGCAATAAAGGTTACAATAAAACCAGGTTGGCATATATATTACAAAGACCCTGGAGATTTCGGCCTTCCTACTTCCTTTGACTGTCAGGGTAACATATCAAATATAGATATTCATTGGTCTACTCCCAAGGAACATGAAGATAAAGTTGGGGAAGTTACATTTGTTAGTAACATATATGAAGATATGGTGTTATTTCCCTTTAAAACTAATATCATTCCAAATCAGGAATATGTTGATATTAACTTTCATATAAAGTACGCAATATGTAAAGATAGGTGTATCCCTAAAAATGCCGAGATAAAAACCAGTCAACCACTAAAGGATTTTATGGATTCCGATATCAATAAACTCATAAATGAGTGGTATGAAAAATAGAGCTCCCAGCGAGCAAGTGATAGTTATACGATAGCTTAAAAATGTTATTCCTGTCCCTGAATTTTCCAATAAAGATCTTTCCAAAAATTTCGATCATGAAGCCTTTTGGTCCCCAAAAGGCTTCATTTCAATCAATAACGAAAATTATAACTTTGAAAGAGCTGCTTGCTTATTAACTCCTGTAGTGATTTGTATGCTTTCCACACTTGTTGAAGGATAAAATCCTTTTATTACTTCAGAGCCTTCTCGCTTTAAATATGACAATGCTTCATATAAAGGCTTCGCTTCATATTGTCTTCCTACTTTTACTTCTTTATTTGCAGCTAATTGCTCCCAAGTGACACCATTGCTTTCAATAAACTCTACAGCACCATTATCACTAATGATAATTTTCATTTCACACTCTTCTCCTTCAGCATACCAATTTAAAGTCATATAATATGAGCCGTTAGCTACTTCATAAATTCTTGTTCCATTCTCATCAACTCTGCAGCGTATTCCCCTTGTTTCACATTTGCTTTTACTAGGCAGCAATAATGTAATTCCATCTACACCATATTTTCTGCATATATCACTATTTAAAACATCAACCACATTTATTGATTTTGTAGGATCGCCAAGCATAATTCTGAGTGCAGGCTTAATCTTACCTTTCTTTCTACTTTCTTTAATTCCTATATATTCTAAAGTATTATCTTTTATACTTTCCTTTACATCTTTTGCAATTTTCTGAGCAATTGCACCTACGACATTTTTGCTATCGTACTTATTGGCATGTTTATATTCATACCTGCCATTAACCTCATATCTATACTTTTCCTGTCCTTCTTCATTGGAAAGTACAGTAGAAAAGTGTTTAAACCACTTTTCATCATCATCAATACTAACTTCTTCGTTCTTCTCTTCAGAATCGATAGTCACTTTACTACCTGGATTCACATTTTGAAAAAAATTATCTTTTAGGCGCAAATAAAAACGATTACTTTTATCAAAATAATCCTGATTATTAACTGCTTTTGGATTATCTACCACCATATTACCTCCACACATTAGCTATATAGAGGTATATATCAGTATTGACCTTCTAGGTCAACACTAAACAATAACGAAAACTATAGTTGTTTCTTTTCACCTGCTAAAGATTGTGCTTGTGCTCCATCTACACTTGTTGAAGGTTGCTTCTCAATATGTGTGATTTAGATATTCTCGTGCTTCATCACTATATTTAATGCTCTTGTAGCTTAAACTTCTTATCAACACCTTGCCTAAATGAAAATATTCCTATTTCTTGGAAAAATTTGTTATATTTACCTTGGTTACTGACTCTCATTTTTTATGATATATTTATCCTTAAGCGGTTAAATGGCTATTTTATAATGAATTTTGTCAGTAATCGCTAGTTTTTCTCCTGCTATGCAACAAAGCCCTCTGGCATCCAGATTAGACACTAAGTTGATAAGTATAAAAGCAGCTAACCTTATGTAAAAACACAATATTCCAGTGTTAAGCACTGGAATGACATTGTATGAACATTGTACCATATTACAATCAGTTGTGATTGGTATGACAAGATTAAGAGGTGCTAGAATAATGAAACCGAAGTCATACATAGAAAATAGGTTGGGTATTTTCAACTTTTGCTATATACTCAAGTAAAAATCTCTCTTTTACAGATGGATACAGTAAAGTTTGTTTTCTTACTGCCAACAATACTACTCATACTAGTTGCTGGTGTTTACCTATCGGTTAAACTAAAATGGTTACAGGTGTTTAGACTACCGTATGCCGTTTCACTTATTGGAGCTAAAAGAGGAGAAAATAAATTTTCTTCTATAGCCGCCCTGTTTACAATCTTAGGAGGAAATTTAGGAGTAGGAAACGTTTCAGGCACTGCTGTTGCTCTAAAAACCGGAGGACCAGGATCCATTTTATGGATGGCAATAATTATTGTTGTTACTTCTGTGATAAAATATGTTACTTGTTACCTAAGTATAAAAACCAGAAAAGAAAAAAATGGACGGTTTATAGGTGGACCTGTAGCCTACATGACTGATGCATTTAATTCTAGAAAAGCTACAGTTGTGTTTCTAGTTATTATGATGATGGTTTCAATAACAGTTGGTAACCTTGTTCAGGTAAATTCTCTATCAATACCACTCAGCATGGTAGATATACCTGTAGTCATTGGCGGCATTGTAATGGCCATAATATTTTTTGTTGTTGCAGCTCTCAGCTTAAAAAAAATTAAAATTTTTATATCGGCTATGATACCGATAATGACGGTAAGTTACCTCACACTTTGCGGTATCATATTATTTAAGTTTAGTGAAAATATTCTTCCTTCTCTAAAACTAATAACAAGCAATTTTTTTACAACTAGTAGCTTTAACTCTGGCTTATCTTTAGGTTTAATTTTAGAAATGTTGACTATTATTCAAGTAGGAACTCTGCGAGGTATTTTTGCAACAGATATAGGACTTGGCCTCGAAGGAATTGTACACTCCTCGATTACTCCTAAAAAAAATAACAATAAATTTATCATTGAACAAAGTCTAATCACAATAATATCTCCTTTTATAGTTGCACTCATAGTGTTCATTACAGCAATGGTACTGCTTGTCACAGATTCTTGGATTACTGATTTAGAGAGCACTAACATATGCATATTTGCTTTTAGAAAAGCTATGAATTGGCCCTATATTGACTATTTTATTATGACCATAATGTTTTGCTTTGCATTTACTACTATTTTTACTTGGTTTTTTTGTTCAAAACAAACAATACGCTATGTATCTATGGATAATAAATACACCAAAATCTGGACTGTAGTTTTTACCTTAATCATTCCATTTGGTGCAATTGGTGGAGTTAAGTTACTCTGGGATATCGCTGATATTTCAATTGCTGCTTTGCTACTCATAAACATACTTGCTATACTCAAGCTCACTTCTCAAGATCCAGAAGTATTTACTATGAGTAGCAAATACCTGAAGTTGCAAAAACAGAGCTAAAGCAATATTTTAAGTTGTCATCCCAGTCTGGAATCCAGCCTTTCATGAACTTCATCAAAAATTTTATGTTTTAACATAATACTTTTATGCTCACTAACTGAGTGCGACTGGATCCCAGTGGGCTTTGTTGCACAGCTCTTCGGATAGTGGGTAATGTATAATAAATTCATGAAGCTATATCAAACTTAGCCATGCCTATTTCAGTAAATTTGTTAAGCAAATAACACTTGAGTAGCAGTTCCTTCTCACGATTAATCTCAGATTTATTCCTAAAACTAAATCCAAATATTTGCTTCAGTCGCGAGAAAAAACTTTCTATATAAGATCTCTTCCAATAATTTATCTCTTTTTTCCACCTCTTCATACCATCTTCATCATATGACTTTATGAGCTTGATTGTAGAATTTCTCTCATTCATATAATCCAACTTTGGATGCTCTACTGCATTATTTTGCGGAGGAATCCTTGTCTTTATGTCAAGCTCATCGCACAGTTTGTATAACTTCTTTCGATCTATCTGCATATATCGTGCTTATGTTATACTTGGTATCCACTCTTTCAATAAGATCACAGGCTCCATAGTGGTCGGAATAAACTTCACTACTGTATTTTGCAGCTATAACTTTTTTACTACCTATCTCTAGCATTACATCTTGTTTGCTCATAGCGGCGATACTTTCTATCTGTACCATTTGCCTTACTATGGCCTGGAATATTATTGTAGATGCTGATACCTGTACTATCTATAGCAATTTCAATATCTTCCATATCGTTCTTATCAACTCTGCAGTCGTTGATTTTGATATTAAGCTTTTTAAACCTTCTTGAAGCCTGCGAATAGCTGATAATTTGCAAAATTTTCCCTATTTGCTCAAGATATTTCTCTATAAATCCCACTGTTTGCCTAAGACCAATCCTGAATAGATAGGTTATTATGTGAATTAGAATCACTACTTTGTCGCTGTAGACATTGTTGCCACCTGCTACTTTTGGACTATTTTCGTACCAATTTTCAATGGCATCGTTGATATAATGAAAAACATTTCCCCTTTCTTGAAGAAATTTGTTATATTCATTGCAGTTACTGACTTTCATTCTTATTGGTATATTTTTCCTTTGTCGGCTAAATATCTATTTTATAACAAATTCCATCAGTAACTGCCTGTTCTTTCCTTGAGTGGTGCAACAAAGCCATTCCAGTGTCACGCGCTGGAATGACATACTTTTTGGTGAAAATTACTCTTATATTATAACGTTTGTAGTTATGAATTTGACTATAGGATCAAGTCTAGAAAAATCTAGATTCCAGACTGGAATGACAACTTAAATTGCTTGATGTGAACATAAAATAGCTCATGTCATCACGTTAGCAATACAACTTCTTTAATAAAAACTAAATCAATTCCCGTAATAATTGTACTAGCTAAGGCTAAAAGGCAGAGGGTTATTAGTGAGGGAAAATATGAATACTCAAAGCACACAACAATATCATGAATTCATTCGAGGATTTTTTACTTTATTCGATGAAATAAAAAAGGAAGACGACCCAATTTATAATTCCAGAGTTGGTTTTAATGCAGTAAAGTTTCTAATAAAGCACTCCGTCTGGAATTTGGAGACAGATGAAGACAAAAATAAAGCTTATGAAGTTATTCTTCCAGAGCAGAACAAGATAAAGAAAGCCGAACAAAAGCTTGAAAGTGAAGTTAAAGCAAGGTTAAAAGAGTATGTTGATGATATCGCAGGAGTTTCAATATATGGCGATCACGCAAGTATTACACTGGGAGATGACAAAAAAGAGTTTAAAATCAGCGAGTTTTTAAATAGTGACTTTTGTCAGAAGAAAGGAATTTCGGGATTTTCAACGCTGCATAGTGATGGAAAGAGCGGAATGCACGGTTTTGTTGCCGAAGAAGGAGAGAAAAGAATAAGGCATTATGTTGTAACCGATGGTTCATATGAAATGACTTTGAATTGGCATGACAAAAATGGCAAAAAATGTACTATCAAAATCAAGATTGATAAAGATGGTGTAGATCTCACTGAACGTAATGGTGTTACTGAGGAACAATTAAAAGCAAACACAGATGTAAAAATAGGTGGCTTATTCCTATATCAAATACAATTCAAGGAGAAAGGACAAGAACAAGAGAATCAACAATCATCTGAAACTTTCATAGAAAATGATATTAGTAAAGGTGTTGGCGTTCAAGCTACTCAAGATCAAGAAGTTAAGTTTAAGCATGCAACGACTAGCACTACACATTCTAATAACGCATCTGCTAAAAAGATTCCACCGTCACTGCCAACTAGAACTAGTTCATTACCTAATAATCAGCAAAAAGGTGAGTATCAGCCAATACGGATTAATAGTGGAAATAACTACAATTCTCCATATTCTGATCATTCAAACAGTACTGCTTTCACCAAATCTGTAAGCCAAAATCAAAACGATAGGCAGTCTACATTTACTACGTTTGGATATACTGCATCTGGAAGCCGAAGATCAGATGAAAGTGAGCAAATATCTAATAATCGGCAAAAAGGTGCAATTTTTGATCCTACAACTAATGAAAGCACTGCAGCAGCACAAGACGTTGCATTCAAAAAAGTTAAAGGTGCATTTAAGTATGAAAACGCTAAAGAATCAAGCAATACTGGAAATAAGCAATCACTAAATGATGTAGCTTCGATTCTTGCATGGAAAGCAAAAAATGAGTTATTACGTAGTGAAAGTAAGTATGGTGAAGAATTTTCTGACTTCGAAGATGGTTGGAGCGATAACGAAGATGAGTATATAACGCTTTCAAAACCTCAATCAGATTATAAACAAGAAAAAGATTATCTTAGCACTAAGGAAAACGAAGAAAGAGGAAACGATGAACAAAAAGAAACCGAACAAGAAAATGAATCGCTAGAATACAGCTCAACAGATATAAAAACAAACGATTCGGGCTATTCATCTCCAACTCACTCTAATCATGAACAATCTCGAGTAAATTCTGGACAGTTAAAAGCGAGCCTAATGAATGTTGAACAAAGAGATTATACCCTACTTACGGAATTTACCAGTAGGTTGGATAAAGAAACTCAGAAATTCCCGCTAAAACCAGTAAATCAAAAGAAAATGAGTGAACAAACAAAAGAACATTTATTAGCAGCTGGATTGCTAAAAGACAATGCAGCGGAGGAAGAAATAAACGACTCAGGTTACTCATCTCCAACTTACACTAGCCACGATAATTTTCAGGTAAATCCTGAACAATTAGAGAGGAAATTAGAAACCATTGAACCAAAAGATACATTGGAAAAATTGAATAAAGGATTGAGAGACCAGGCTACTAAAGATTTATTCTCAGAAAGTATGTTGAAAGAAGTAAAAGAAGGTAAAAAATATGACCCTGTACGTAAGTTATTAGAAAGAAAAGTAGCAGAACAAGAAAATGATAATACTAATCTGACTATAGACAAAAATAGCGAACTATATAAATTGCTAGAAAAAGATGCAGCACAACTGAAAGCTGGAATAGTAGAAGAGGAAAGAAAAGATACTTTAACAGAATGCAATGATAGTCCTGATCGCAATAGAATTGCATTAGCAAATAGAAATAGAATCTGGGCTAAACTTATTGCTGAAGAAAAACAAAAAAAGGACAGTGGTATTAGTATAGGTTAAAGTAATTACTTAGCAAGCAATTGGTTTCATGTAATGGTAACCCTATTACAGAAGAGTAAGAACCACGTAAAAATAATACAAACATTCCCGCAAGGCCTTGTATGTTGCATCCCCCTGCCCTGTTTTTCCACTCTTCTGATGCTAAATAATATTTAATTTCTTGTTCGCTGAGACGCTTAAATTTCACTATTGTAACTACAGTCCTAATATGCTGTTTAGATTGATCAGGAATTAATAAACACACACTGGTGTATACTCTATGCCTTCTTCCTGATAACAAGCGAACGCATTTTTCTGCTTGTTCAACGTTTTCAGCTTTGAGCAATATCCTTCTACCACAAGCAACAACTGTATCCACACCAAGCACAAAGTAATTTGGATTTGCACTTTGTATTTTCTCGGCTTTACTTTTTGCCATACGGATTGAGTAATCTTTTGGCAGTTCTTTCTTCAAAGGCGATTCATCTATATCTGCTGGCAAAACCAAACCTGGCTTAATATTTATTTGTTTGAGTAAGGCTACTCGCCTTTCTGATGATGAAGCAAGAATAAGATTATCTAGAGATTGTTCTATCACTTTAGCCTTTTTATTATCCTACCCTTTCTTGCATTCCTATCATAAATACTCATCTCAACTAACACTCTATCGCCTATAATAATACGTATTTTACTTCTTCTCACTCTTCCTGATACATGACAGATAATCTCATGTTCATTGTCCAGCTTCACTCTAAATTCTGCTGCAGGTAGTAAAGCAGTTACTGCCCCTTCCACTTCAAAAATTGTTTTTGATTTGTCTTCTTTTATCATTGTCGTATTATAATTTAATAATCTTTTTCAGTCTACTATAGATTTTAAATTATTATCAATACAGGAGATTTTTATACTCTACTTGAGTATTGCTCTTGCAACTTAACTCCAATCATCTCCTTAACAATGCAAGAGGAAAGCGAGCTACCTACGCTTCTACTCTCTACTACCTTCTCAATAGAAGTTATTTTAGAAGATAAATCATTATCACAATTTTCCTCATCGCTATCAAGTCCACTATCAAAACTTGAAGATCTGGATAACTCTGTCTTCTTTTGTGAGGCACTATCAGGCTCACTAAAAACGTTTCCTGCTAGAGTATAAAATTGATGATTGAAGCTTCTTTGTTCAATAGAACTCATGTTAGAAGATAAACCATTATCACTACCATATCCGCCATCAGAGCTTGAAGATCTGAGTAACGTCATCTTTTCTTCCAGTGGAACACAAGACTCATTATTAGTCTCATTAAAAATATTTCTTGTTGGAGTATAAAATTGATTATTGAGGCTTCTTTGTTCATCAGCATGAATTTTTTCTCCCAGTCCATCAGCTATTTCTACAACTTTATCATCCCATTCATTCTCACACTCTAGCTTGCTTCTTAACTCTTCAACTTCCCATGCTAGTTTGCATATCCCTTGTTCATAAGATTCCAATTGTGCTTTATACTCATCTTTCAACTCTTGCACTTGAAGTTTTAAATTGCTTATATACTGCTCCTTTTCCTTCATTATGTGTGCTGCTTCTTTTAATTTGTCTTCTAACTCCTTCTTTTCTGTATTAACACCTTTTAGCTTACCCTCTAGCTTTCCTTTTGCTTCACATACATTTTTAAGTTCTTGTGCTTTCTCTTGTAACTCTGCTAACACACTTGCTAACTTTTCATCTTTTTGTGCCAGTTCAGTTTGCAATTCCGTGTTTTTTCGCTCTTCTTTTCTAAAACTGTTTTGTAAATCAGTTATTTGTTGTGAAGCAATTTCTGGTTGAGTTTCAGTGTGCTGTAAATTGGCTTCCAATGCATTGCTATTAATAGAAGGAGAAGAAGGAAGGCTATTATCAGCATCAACTTTATGATCTAACTTCCCCTCTGGTTCCTTACCTTGATAAGCCACCATAGATTCATTGTAAAGATTAATAGGAGTAGCCCTATTCTCTTCTAGTGATTCCATTACAGCATCGTATAAGGAGAGACCTTGAATATATAATTCATCGTTTTGCTTTATTAATTCTAGAATCTCCTTCGATGAAACAAAATCTTCACCATTAAATTTTAGTATTTCAGTTATGCCATCTCTACTCACATTCATAATCATGGTACACATTCCTGATCCATCTTTTGCAGGCCAAGTGCTTGTCATTTCATAATATGCACCTTCTTTAAATTCATAATATCTTTTCTTATCTTTTTTACGAGCGTGTATTTCATGTTTTTTATTGCAATAGATATTCAGTTCTTTAATATCTTTCTCTTGCTGTAAAACGTCACTAATCTTTGTTGGCTCACTATTGTCGTAATGAGTAAGGTTAATATTCAAAACTTTATTATTATTGTCAATTTCTTCACAGTAAACTTGAAAGTCCTCTTTCCATTTTCCAAAATACCTACTTGCAACTTCTTTTCCTTCCTTTACTAACTCTATGTATTTACCTATATTTTTCTCAAAGTCCTCATTAACAGGCTTTTCTCTTTCTTTTACTGCTTGATCCACGTACATTCGCTTAAAATCATTATCACCTATTAGATCATTAAAACGCCAATTATCATAAGCTTTTTGTATATCAGCAAAGTCCATCTTTTCTCTCAAAAGCGCTAATAAGCTTATCTTATCTCTCAAATTTTCTAACTCACAATCGAGAAAATCATCGAAACTGCATAACTTTTTATACAGTTCCCTATCTTCTATAATTGAGCGAAGAAATTTCATTATAGTAAGGTTCTTAATGGAAGGCTCATTTTTTTCTGCATCATTAATATAGCTTTTGAGAAATTGAAATATACCAAGCCCATCACTATCTTGGACAAACTTCTCTCTATCATTAACACAATTGTTGCCTTGTGATGAACATAATCTATTATGCAATTTTTGCAAGTCATGTATTGACTTAACTACATATTCTGCAACTGACAATTCTCTCAGCTGATCACTTGTTTTTTCCGCTCTTACTGCTTTGTCTCCCTTAGTCAAACCTGCAATCATAATACGCCTCCTTTAACTATGTTTATATTATAACAATCAACATGTATTTAAGAAAAATCACACTGCTCACTGTACGTTTACGCTGCTACTTTGCATAATAGATTGCTTGAAGTCACACAAGTATCGTTTTTTATTAGATAAAAGTTAACAAGACGTTTTCATAGATTTTTAAGCTTAATAACATCCTCTCTATTGGGACTAGTTGAAATTAGATGAATTGGTACACCTATTAATTCTTCTATTTTTCTCACATATTTCATCAAATTTGCAGGTAATTCCTTAACTGACCTTTTGCCTTGAGTTTTCTCTTTCCAACCAGGAAATTCTTCATATATTGGCTCTAATTCTTTTTGTATTGAATGTGATGCGGGTAAATAATCATACATTTTTCCGCCATACTTATAACCAGTGCCTATTTTAATAGTATCAAAAGAATCAAGAATATCTAATTTGGTTAATACAATGCTTGAAACTCCAGAGAGTTGTACGGCCTGGCGCACTAAAACTGCGTCAAACCATCCGCAGCGCCTTCTTCTATTGCTTACTGTTCCAAGTTCCTTACCTATAGAAAATAAGCTGTCTCCAATCTCGTTATTTTGTTCAGTAGGAAATGGACCATTACCCACTCTTGTTGTATACGCTTTTGCTACACCAATAATGTGAGCATTGTAGGATAATCCTGAGCCTGTTATCGCTTGCGATGCTACGGTATTACTTGAAGTAACAAAAGGGTAAGTTCCGTGGTCGATATCTAAAAATGCGCCTTGAGCGCCTTCAAATATTATTTTCTTACCTTCTTTCATAAAATCATTTAGTATCTTCCACACAGGTTTTTTATATAAAAGAATTTTTTCTGAAATCTCTTGAATTTCCTTTAATATTTCTTCTTTTTTAACTACCTGGTAGTTAAGTCCTTTTCTGATAGCATTATGGTAACTCAGGAGAGCATCCACTCTTTGATTGAGCTCATCTGTGTTTTCTAAGTCACAAAGGCGTATAGCTCTCCTGCCAACTTTATCTTCATAACATGGCCCTATCCCTTTGTTTGTTGTACCAATTTTGTGATTTCCGTTTAAATCTTCAAATAGCTTTTCCTTGTCCTTATGTACGCTAAGTATTAATGGACAGCTCTCGGATACCATCAAGTTGTTATAGTTTACGTCCACTCCTTTAACTTTCAATGACTCTATTTCTGAGACTAGAGCATGTGAATCAAGAGCAACACCGTTTCCTATAATAGATATTTTGTCCGCTCTCAAAACAGCAGAGGGCAGTAAATTTAATTTATAAACCTCATCATCTATTACTATAGTGTGCCCTGCATTATTTCCTCCCTGAAATCTCACAACTACATCTGCATTCTCAGAAAGATAATCTACTATTTTACCCTTGCCTTCGTCACCCCATTGCAGACCAACAATTACAATATTATTCATCACTATTTTCTAGATTAATACGTAAATATTAATGCAGCATGCTACAAATGAAAAGAGAAATCTACGCCTTTCCTATATCCCTAAAATAAAGAAATAGACTATCGACTTTTTTATATATTATAAAATTATTCATCATTATATGGTACAACTTACAGCATATTTATAGTAAGGTGTTAATTATGAAAGAGGCAAAGAAGAGTCCGGTAGTTAGATTAAAGGCCACAGCTAAAGAATTCAATTTTAGTAAATTAAGAGCAGATCAAGATAATAAATTAGCGAATTCCGGTGAAACAATGTTCTTAGATTTTCAAAGAATGAATTTTATTATTAATGAAAAAGAAATAGATAAAAATTTTATTATTGCATTTAAGGAAGGAGCTAAAGATTATAAAAATGAGATTTTTAACCGTGATAATTTTGATAACCTCTCTGAAGAAGGTAAAGCTTTTATGGAACCAGTACTTAAGGAGCTTGATCAAGATAGACTATCTGAAGTTTGGGAAAATCATTGTAATAGCCCTACAGTTGCTGATGAAAAAAAAATTGATGAATATAGAAAGGAATTTGAGAGATTTTATAACGCAGGGAGAAGCTCTTATCATCTATTCTCCAAAAAAGATTACCGTTCATTAGCAAAGGAAATTTTTAAGGAAATGTTTAGATACGCTGAAGCAGAAATCCCAAGTGATGCTATTTTAGAAGAGTTAGTCACCAATTGTAATCAAGCAGGGTATGGGGCTGGTATATTTAATGAATCTCATGCCGCACTCAGTAGTTGTAATTTAACTCCACACAGTCCTAAAAAAGTGCTAAACATTTACTGCACTGATCACAACCACATAAAAGTGAAGTCTGATATGGCAATGCCTATAACCACGCTTAACAATCCGAAAGAGAAAATATGTGACCTATCCAGCTCATTAGAATTCACACTTGAGTCTCAATATGGTGAAGACCTTGTAAAATATGGAGATGGTAAATTATCACTTACTATTCCTGAAGAGTTGAAAAACTATAAAGACAATGGCAAGACCTTGTTTGACACTATTAAAGAATATTTTCAGAAATTCTGTGCAAAATTAGGATTTAAACCTGAGGCAAAAATACAAATAGAGCATAGCTTAGGTACTCAAATCAAAGTAAACAACTATTTAGATGGTACAATATCTACTACAGGATCGGATGCAAATGAAAAATTTACCAATCTTTTAAAGAAAAATCTCAGAGAGAGGTTATTGGGATCAGGAGTTGCTCTAGGAGGTGAAGATGTTGATGATATTATTGAAGTCAGAGTATCTTCAATTATGGATCTACTGCGTGATTATACTAAATTGGAAGATAATAAAGAAAACAGAGAGTTATTAATAAGTGAAGTAGCAGATAATTTAGGGCTTTCCACTCAAGATAAAACAGCATCAGAAGTATTGATGGAATTAAACTCTTTACCTTCTTCGATAAAAGGTCAGGTTAATCATAATCAAGTGCAGTTTGTTGTAAATATTTTTACCAATTTAATTGTTGAAGGAAAAAGCGAAGTATACAAAGAAAAAAATGCAATTGATGCAATTCATCAGAAGATAGATAAGGCAATTGTTGAGCAAGAAAAAAGAGCAACCAACAAACAAGATATAGAGAATGATAAATGGACAGATAAAATAAAAAAACAGAGATTATCTATGGAATCACATGGGCATTTGCATTAAAGATACTGTGTACAGAGGCATAGTATGCTCAATTTTCGCCTTTCATTTAAAGCACTCAAATTGACCAAACACACTCAATCCAAAGCGTTTGTAGATTCGATATCTTGAGTAACTTGACGCAGAGAGAATTGTATACCTTAGTCAACTTTTCTAGCGGTATCCATAAGGTAAATCATTATTTGAGTGTTACACCCAAGCCCTCTTTATTTTCCTCTGTTATCAAGCTAAAAATACCATTTGGTTTCATTATGTATACGAAACTATTATGCTTGCAAGAAAAAAAAACCCTAAAAAAACTGGAAAAGAGAATAGGAATTTGACATAAGCTATTCCCAAATTTTCAATGTTCATATGGTTATAAGCAGTACAGCTATTAATCATCCATTATTGATATACCTGAATTATTCTCAGTAAATAAATCAAGTATAATGTTAGGTACTCTACCATCAACTATGTGAACAACCCCTGCACATTCTTCTACCATTTTAGTATATGACATAAGCCTTTCAACAAATTTTTCTCCTTTAATTTTTCCACAATCAATCGATTCTTTTAAATTTTTAATCAAGACTCTTCCATTGCCAACTTTGTTTATTTCTTCATCTGTATCACTCAAGATTATCATTTTAGATGCGTAAACTGCAAGTGCAATTGCACTTGCAGTGCTATCAGTATCAATATGATATGTTTCTCCATTTTTTCCATAACCGATAGGTGCAATAACTGGTATAGAATCTGATTCTTCAATAAAGAATAATATATCAGGATTGATTTCAGTTGGTCTACCGATAAATCCCATGTCTAGTATTTTTTCAATATTATTTAATCTATTTTCCCTAAGCGTAGTGCTTATCTTTTCAGCTTTTATGAGGTTGCCATCTTTTCCACATAGTCCAATAGCTGAACCACCAGCAGAATTTATATGCTGAACAATTTTTTTATTAATTGAACCACACAGTGCCATTTCAATGATTTTCATAGTGCTTTTGTCTGTAAGTCTGACACCATTTATAAACTTATCATTCATACCTAGCATTTTTAACACTAAGTTAATTTCATATTCTCCGTCATGAACTACCACCGGATTTATACCAAGCTGTTTCAACAGAACAACATTATGCGCAAAAGCACTAAGCAGCGTTTCATCTGAGATTATTACACTGCTGCATTTGATGATAAAAGTTTCGCCTACAAATTTAGGTATGTTAGACAGAACTTCAAATAATATTTCTGTTTTTTCCTTCAATGGCATCTTACCATTTAAAGATTCATCACTTTTCATTTTTTTATCTTGTAAATTTGAAAAACTCATCTCTTACCTTGGTGATTTTATGCTTAACACGAATGCTTATTTGATGAATTGATACATGTTCATTATTAACCCACTTTTGAGTATTTTCTAGAATAGCATCTAGACTTTCCTGATTCACTTTATCTATTTTTGTTAGCACAATATTAAAGTTAATATTATTACATATTAACCAATAAACAAAGTCTTTGTCTATTTCTTTTAATCCTACCTTGCTATCTATAAGCACAAACACTCTTTTTAGATTTCTCCTGTGAATTAGATAGTACTCAATTAGGTTTAAGTATTGTACTGCTTCTTCCTTGCTTGCACAAGAATAGCCATAACCCGGTAGGTCGACAATCCTAAACTTATCATTGTACATAGAGTAAAAATTTATTTGTCTAGTGCATCCAGGTTTAGAAGAAACTCTTGCAGCTTTTTTGCTGTTTATCAGCAAGTTGATTAAACTTGATTTTCCTACGTTTGATCTACCAGCAAATGCAATCTCTGGAGCCGACTCATCTGGTAATGATTTTTTGTCTGAAGCTCCAAATATGAAGCTGCAGATTGATGTTATCTGTTTTGCCATTATACTTAGGTAGAAATATTCGAGACAATTATAGTGTTATTGCTTGATATAAGAAATTTTTTATTTCAGTATATATTACTTACTTAAACAGCTGAAAACTAGACCTGTACTATATGGATATAGAGAATAATTTACAAGACTTAAAAAAAAAGTTTTCTGATGTAGAGAGAAATCTGGAAAACCCTACCAATTTGAGTCAAAAAGAATTCGTTAGTTTTTCAAAGGAATACTCTGAACTCAGACCAATTATCGAGATAATCGATGAATATAATATATTAAAAGAGGAAATTTCAGATTTAGAAGAAATCATGAAAGATGAGAACAGCGATGGTGATATAAAAGAGTTAGCAAAAGAAGAACTTCTTGAGAAGCAAAAGATAGTATTACCGAAAGTAAAAGCAAAACTAAAGTTGGCATTATTACCCAAAGATGAAGATGACTCAAGAAATGCAATATTAGAAATTAGAGCAGGCACAGGCGGAGAAGAAGCAGCATTATTTGCAGCGATGTTATTTCGTATGTATCAAAAATATGCAGAAAGAAGAAATTGGAAGTTTGAGCCAATAAGTATTTCTAATACAGGTATAGGTGGCTATAAGGAAGCTTCTGCACTCATTAATGGAACAGAAGTTTTTGCAAGACTGAAATTTGAGTCAGGGGTGCACAGAGTACAAAGAGTGCCAGAAACTGAATCCTCAGGAAGATTGCACACTTCCGCAGCTACTGTTGCAATATTACCTGAAGTAGAAGAGGTTGACTTTGAAATAGAAGAAAAAGATTTACGCATAGATGTTTATAGATCCAGTGGTCCTGGAGGGCAATCAGTGAATACAACTGACAGCGCAGTAAGGGTCACCCACTTGCCAACAGGGATAGTTGTAATACAGCAAGATGAAAAATCGCAGCACAAAAATAAGGCTAAAGCGCTCAAAGTGTTGAGAGCAAGGCTATACGAAATTGAAAGACAAAAAAAAGAAATGGAAAGGTCAACAATGAGGAAAAGCCAAATTGGTTCTGGAGATCGCTCTGAACGTATAAGAACTTATAACTTTCCACAATCAAGAATAACAGATCATAGAATTAATCTCACTTCACATCGACTAGAACAGATTATAAAAGAAGGTGAACTAGATGAATTTATTGAGGCATTGATTTCACGAAATGAAGCAGAAAGGTTGACTGGAGGGGGTAATGTTACTTTTTGATGGAAATTTGAAACAAAGCATAGGTATCAGGTTAAAAAGAAGTAAAGTTAGTTGTTCATAAGGTTGACAATTATTTAAATTTATGCTATAATTAGCAGCTCTATAACTTACAGAAACCATGGAAGTTGACTTTAATCAATATGTTAATAGTAACACCTTAGAGTTAAATAATCTATATGTATATATGGAAAAGCTAGTAAACTTTTTACAGAAAAAGCAAAATATTACAAGCTTGACTTTATCTAATTGTTATATTGATGCTCAGTGCGGAGAAGTTTTAAATGAAGCATTAGAGAATATTAATCTTCCAAATATTACTGAGTGTAAATTAACTTCTAGCATTATTGGCGCAGAAGGCTCAATAGCAATCACTAAATTGTTAAAGAATGGTAACTTTCCAAATCTTATTAAACTTGATTTAATTTCTAATGATATTGATGTTGAAAGTGGAATAATATTAATGAGTGCGCTAAGGGGTAGTAGTTTTTCAAATATTAAAGAATTTAATTTACTTTATGACAACGTCTGCAACGAAGGCATAGCAGCATTACGTGAATCATAGAACAACAATATGCTTCCAAATCTTATTAAGTTTAGTTTTCCCTTTAGTATTACTAATGATAACAAAGATATGGAAATGTCAAACGAATACCTATTCGGTTAATAGCATCATATAGAAAAAGGCAAGTTACATTTATTTGTTGCTGCTCATAGAACATCCAAATTCAACTATAGACCTGCTAAAAGGTGTAGGAAATCTTACTGCTATTGACATTATTGCGAAAATTCCATCAATTGATAACTTCCTATTCTGTGTAAAAAAATAAGAAAGGAGAGGAAAAAAAGGATTAGTTTCTTTTATGATTATCCAAGAAGTCTAGTCTAAATTCAAGTTTTGTGAATAGGCCTAGCGCTTAAATTTTTGATTAAAAAGGGACAAGTTTAGTAAAAAATAATGATATTATAAGTGGAACATAAAATAGTCCCACTGCAGTACTAATTAGGAGCAATAAAGTAGCTTTATCTGGTTGGTAATTTAAAATATTAGCAAGTATTATACTGGATCCAGAAATTGGAATAATAGCCAGTAACATCAGTGCTTTATAGATGCTTTCATCATATATACCTGTAACATGCTTGTCTAGTAAGACAATTCCCAAAACAAATAACGGCCAGAATATGTACTTTGCTACAATAGTGGTCAAAGCAAGCTTCCAATCTACTTTAAAATTTGTAATTTGTGCAATACTTATTCCAAGCAGCACCATTCCTAATGTGATAAATGTACTTCTGATATTTATCATAACATCCGTCAAAAAAGTGGGTATTTGTATATCATATATACTTAAAAAGAAGCCTAGAATCATCGCATATAATGAAGGAAGTTTGAGTAACTTTAATATGCATTCTTTTGCAGTATAGATACCATTTGCAGCTATATAAAATCCCAAGCTATTTTCAAATAGTGCCATTCCTATGTAACAGACAACATACACAGACACTGAATCTTCATCAAATAAAGCCATGGCAATCGGTAGACCAAAATAACCCATGCTTGTGCTGCCCGAGCTAAACGCTAATATGTTTCTCGTGTTGTCCTTAAATAAAAAAGAAGAAAGATAATACACTGATAAGGACATAGTACTACCTATAAACCATATCAAAATCGGCAGAGAAATTACTTTTAAATTAACTTCTGTATGAGATACTCCGTATAAAATCACTATTGGATTAGCTATATAAAAGAGTATTTGAGATATAGTATTTCTATCAATTTTAAGATATCTTCCTGCTAAGTAACCAATAAGTATTGTAATGTAAATAGGTAATATTTTGAGGAAAAGAGTGAAGAACATACTAGCCTATTGTGATATCTTTGCTGATAAAGTGATATTAGATTTTAAGGTATTGTAAAAGCAAGTAAAATTTATTTTCCAATTAATCAAGTTCATAGTTAGTTAAAAAAGATTCACTGAGTGCCAAAATTTGTTCTTATATAGGACTTAATAATGATATTTTTATGACTAAATTATGTTAAGTTTGTATAAAGCTCCTTGTATATTTTTATAAGCCACTTTTAGTAATTTAGGTAGATTGTTGAAAAAACACTCATCTTGAATGGTTCTCAGGAATTCTTGCCTTAATCATTAAAATCGCACTATTACTTTCCATAATTTTTTTAAAGCCAACTTTTTCGTAAACACGGATTGCACAAACATTTGCTATACCTGGGTCGACAAAGGCATTCTCATAAACTTTAAAGACAAATTTGTTTAAAAATATATTCAAAGCTTGTGAACCAACTCCTTTACCTACATAATTCAGCTCTCCGATATACCAGTCTATAGCAGCACAACTTTCTGGAAGTTCTAAAGTGTTATAGATCTGTTTAGGTGGGAAATCATGTTTGTTGTAATATTGAATATAACCAATATCAACTCCATCACAATTAATAATGAATGCGTGCATTGGTTTTTCAATAATTTGTGTCTTAAATTTCAAACGTTTGAATCCTTTAACGTAGTTGCTATATTTTTTCTCAATTAACTCTGGTGTCCAATTTATATCCGTATCCCACCACTTCTTTATATGGGGCATTTCTACCCATTTTAATAATAGTGAAAAATGTTCTTCTTTCAACGCTTTAAATGTGATATTTTTATTCATTAATTAAAGATTTTAAGTGTTACTACCGTTTTTATTAATTCTATCTCTAATTGCTAAGTTCATTGAAATTGATATTTCTGTACCTAGTTTTCCTGATATAGTACTCTATTTTAACGTACCGGAAGGCACAATTCAATTAACTATTGCTTATAATTTTTTAGGCGTTTGCATAGGAGGGTTATTTTTTGGTCCATTGTCTGAATGCTATGGCAGAAGAAGGATGATGATCATAGGCAACACTTTGCTACTCATCGGTGCTGTTGGCTGTGTTTTTGCGCTGTCAGTTTCTTGGCTTTTAATCTCTCGCTTTATTCAAGGCATTGGTGTTAGCACATCTGTAGTTGTGTTTGCAATTATTGCAGACAGCTATAAAGGCAACGAAGCAGTAAAATTTATTGGAATCATGAATTCTATTATCACAGTTCTCATAGCAATTGCACCAGTATTAGGCAGTTTCATCAACAAAATTGTTGGGTGGCGTGGTAACTATGCAAGTGTTGCAATACTTTGTTTCATCTCTTGGGTTTTGCTGCTTTTTCTGTTACCAGAAACAAAAAAGGACCGTGATATTTTTAGTCTAAAAAAAATGATGAAAGACTATAAAAAATTATTATCAAGTTCAAAATTTATGGTGTTGTCTTTGGCACAGAGCCTTTTTTCTGCGGCTTATATGTCATTCATTACTTGTGGCCCTTTTTTGTATATGGAAACTTTTGGTTTATCCAGCACTATTTATGCGCTACATCAAGGTGCAATGGTTGGGTCTTTCTCACTAATTAGCCTGTTTTCCAGTAAGATCTTAAAGAAACTTGGAGCAATTTGGTGTGTAATTTCCGGTACAGGCGTAATTGCTATTGGATCCCTATCACTTTTAATATTCAGTATAATCATGCCCAGTGCTTACTACTTAGTAACGCTGTCTATGGTTATTTTTTGTATTGGCTGTGGAATTTGTCAAGCAGTCATTTTCAATGCATCATTAAATATTTTCCCTGAAATGAAAGGCACAACTTCTTCTGCAATTTCATTTATTAGAGCTTCTATCATGGCTATTTTTATCGGCTTAACAAGCTACGTTTACGATGGTCAAGCAACCAGTGTAGCTATTCTTGTTTTTTTTGCAGTAGTTCTAATTTACTGTCTATTTATTGTTTTCAAGGTCTGGAAAAATCTATAATCACCATATAGATCCTTCTCATTTCTAGTTATTGCGGTAATATGTATTGTAACTTTGCTGGCTGCTCTAGATGTATCTCTTCCAAATCACCTAATCTATATTAGTTAAAGAGTATTATCTTGCTCATGCGTCTAAAGTTTGAGAGCCAATTTTCAGCAATCCAATCAAATTCCAATTTTTTTCAAACAACTGTTTCTTGCTATTTTTGTACCTTAAAAAATTTAGCTTACTTTTACGCTAGCTTGTTCAAATAGCATTAGTACGATTTACTTTTTTTGAATGTAGAGATTTTCTAGGGATTGTCCTCTTAAATTCTATAGTATCTTGTTTAACATTGAAACGAGAATCCAGTTTCAAGCATTGAAGTGACGAATCAAGAGCTGCTTTTATTCCACCACTCTCAACTACTCGAGTAGTGGACAATGGAATACGATTACTTTCGTTTATACTAATCAGCACGTCAAATTCTATGCTATTATTGTGTTGTTTGATGTTGCTAGCTCTAATTTTACCATTTCCAAACCAAAACTTTATAGAATTACTCGCATCATGATTGATGTCTGCAGAATCAGGCAAAATAGCAAAATTCGCGTTGTTTACAAATCTAGAAAACGCATTTTTGATGTCGTTAAATGTACCGTAATGGTCTATATGGTCGTCATTAATACTTGTTACAACAGCAATATCTGCAGGAATTTTTAACATAGTTCCATCAGACTCATCAGCCTCAATTAAGAAAATGTCACTTTTGCCAAGTTTTGCATTACTCTGATAGGAATTTAATATTCCTCCAACAATTACAGTGGCGTCAGCACCAGAATGATCAAAAATGGAAGCAATCATAGCTGTCGTCGTCGTCTTGCCACTTGAACCTGAAACTGCTATCACATATTTACCTTTCATAATTTTAACCAGCATGTCTGACCTATGCAAAACGGTTTTATTGTTATTTCTTGCTGCAACTAGCTCCACATTATCAGGTTTTATTGCGGAAGAATGTACAACTATTTGAGCTTGTCTAATACTACTTGCATCGTGACCAATATAGACCTCTATACCTAATTTTTGTAACCTATCTATATTGTCGTTTGATCGCGTATCACTGCCTTGAACTTTATAACTGGAATTATGAAGAATTTCAGCAATTGCGCTCATTCCAATTCCACCTATACCGATTATATGTATTACTTCTTTTTTAGTGCTGTGCATATTTGGCAGTAGACGTTTACTTATTACTAAATTTATTATAGTATAATTTAAAATCCTCATGGTATCGAACCATTTCACTAAGTACAATGATAAAAAAACTAGCCTTTCTATGTCTAATATTCGTTTTGATGAGTAGTTGTAGTTTTAGCAATAGGTGTAATCACACCGCAGGTCATTATAAAATTGGCAATAGCTATACAATAAATGGTATCACCTACCACCCAAAATACTGTAGCTGTTATGAGGAAGTAGGAATAGCATCGTGGTATGGAATAGAAGATCATGGCACAATTACAGCTAACGGTGAAGTGTTTAATCGTCACTTGATTTCTGCAGCACATAAGACCTTGCCCCTACCCTGCTTTGTTCGTGTTACTAATTTAGAAAATGGAAGAAAGCTTGTTATAAGAGTTAATGATAGAGGGCCATTTGTTGAAGGTAGAATAATAGACTTGTCAGAAAAAGCAGCACAAGTTTTAGGACTTCATAAGTCTGGGCTTGCGAAGGTAAAAGTCGAGTACTTAAGAAAGAGGTCAGAACAATTGATACAAAATACTCCTCATTACAAAAGGCAATATGAAAAAGAAATGCAGAAACGTCACCCAAAACAAAACAATGCAGAAAGTAAGGGATATGTAGCATTTTTTGTAAACGCTCAGGTAGCTAAATCAGCTGCATCAAAGCTTCGTAATCAAGGAATAGAAAATGTTAGATTGCTTTTCAAGAATGATCAATATTGCGTAAAAGTAAGTTAAAACCTGCATTACAGATTGTGTAGCATGACAGAAACTATTTGACAAATGAGAATGTTCCAAAAGCATGTGCGTTAAATTGAGAAACTATCGTGAAATATAGCAATATTTAAGATTGGTATTTTATTTGTTACATTTCAGGTAGTGACAGCTACCTCAGATGTAGCTGTAAAAAATAATCTACCACTTAAGAAATTTCATTAAAAAAAATAGCATAATCTTATTTCTCTAAAAAATACTATCTTCAACTTGAATATGTTGAAAAATATTTTGCGTATTATCCAAAAAGTCATCCTTTATAGCAGCTAGCTCGGATTGTTTTTGAGATAGATTATCTTCTATTGTTCTATTAAAACAATCAAGATCATTGCACTTTAGTTGAGAGCGCATGTCTCTATTTTCATATAAACCTCGTATAACGTCATAATATGCTCGAGTTTCATCAGTTTCTGGTTGTTGCTTTTCTTTGAGTATTGCCTTTAATTTTGAATCTATGTCTAATTCTCTTTTTATAGCTTCAGTAGAATTTTTATGATATTTTTCATAATCTTCAAAACTTTTTAATATTTTACCTTTGATTTCATTTTGTAACATCTTTAGCAAATCTTTAGCATGAGGTTTTTCAATTTTTTCCTTCCACTCATCATACGTATATTCTTGTCGACTACCATATTTTTTATCTTGACACTCACTTCCTATGTTAAACAGCTCTTTGTTACAGATTTTATCACCCTTATAAAAGTAATCGCTTATATTAATTTTATCGCTAGTTAAAGTTTGTCTAATTGCTGCTTTATTTTCTGCAAGTTCTTCTCTGTACTTGCTAATGCAATTTAGTAATTCTTTTTTGCAATCTGTAGTCATAATCTAGCTCCTTTAATAAAATTAGACCTAATTTAGTGTAAAATAATTAATATTTTATTACTATTTTGGTTATAACTAAGATAGTAATGAGAAGTTCAGTGTCTACAAAGTTCGTTTAAACTATTTTCAAAATGGGTATAATATAATTTTAGGTTAATAAAATGAATTACGATGTAATCATTTCAGGTAGTGGGCTAATTGGTCTTATTACTGCTATTGGCCTGAGTAATGACTCTGTATCTGTAGCCGTAATTGAGAAAAATAGTTTACCACGTGCAGTTGATGATAATCGAGCATTTGCCATTTCTCAAGGATCAAAAAAAATACTAGAAAAATTAGGGATTTGGCGGCTCTTAGAAGGCGAAACTGAACCAATACTTGATATATGCATATTAGATGGAGATAGTCCATTTACTGTGCATTATGACCATAAAATGGTTGGTGAAGAGCCAATGGGCTATGTAATCAAGAGCGCTATTATATGGAATGCAATCAATAAAAATTTTTTGCATAAACTCAATATATATTCTCCACGTTCCTATAAAACAATCTCTTGTGACGAAGGATACATGGAAGTTACTCTTGATAATGATCAAAAATTGATATCATCACTATTTATCTGTGCTGAAGGTAAAAACTCTAGGTTGCCAGAGTTGTTTTCTATACCAATGATAAAATTTGATTATAAACAAAATAGCATGGTATTTAATGTAAAACATGAATTACATCACCAAAACTTAGCTGTAGAGCGGTTTTTTCCTGGTGGTCCATTTGCAATTTTGCCAATGAAAGGTGGCTATACTTCTTCAATAGTTTGGACAGAAAAATGCGAAATTTCAAAAATGCTGATGAGCTTATCCGAAGAGGAATTTGTCATAGAACTCAAAAAAAGATTTGGTTCTTATTTGGGAGAAATTGAATTAGAGGGTGAAAGAAGATTCTATCCTTTGAGTTTTTCTTTTGCAAGAAAGCTGCATAAAAGCAGAATTTTGCTGATTGGCGATGCAGCACATTCAATCCACCCGGTTGCAGGTCAAGGACTTAACCTTGGAATGAGAGATGTAGAGAGTGTTATTAGACAAATAACTGCTGCAAAATCCTCTGGCATTGATGTTGGCAGTAATTATCTATTGAAGAAAATTTCATATGAGAGATACTTTGATAATTTTACTATGGCACTTGCAACTGATGGACTAAATAGAATATTTTCCAACAGAATACTTTGCGCTCAAGTTCTGAGAAATCTTGGTTTAATGGTAGTTGAAAATTCAGATTTTCTTAAAAAAAGCTTCGTTCGACATGCTATGGGGTTTATATAAATCATTAGATTTCTTTCATCATAATCAGGTATCATTAGAGTAGTTGACACTGGAGCTCAAATTCCATAATGTCATGCCAGTGCCCAGACACTGGCATCCAGAAAAATTTATAAGCAAACTTGAGTTATGCTAAATTTGATGAAACGAAAAACTGGATTCCAGTGGGCTTTGTTGCACCACTCAAGGAAAGAACAGGCAGTTACTGATGGAATTTGTTATAAAATAGATATTTAGCCGACAAAGGAAAAATATGCCAATAAGAATGAAAGTCAGTAACTGCAATGAATATAACAAATTTCTTCAAGAAAGGGGAAATGTTTTTCATTATATCAACGATGCCATTGAAAATTGGTACGAAAATAGTCCAAAAGTAGCAGGTGGCAACAATGTCTACAGCGACAAAGTAGTGATTCTAATTCACATAATAACCTATCTATTCAGGATTGGTCTTAGGCAAACAGTGGGATTTATAGAGAAATATCTTGAGCAAATAGGGAAAATTTTGCAAATTATCAGCTATTCGCAGGCTTCAAGAAGGTTTAAAAAGCTTAATATCAAAATCAACGACTGCAGAGTTGATAAGAACGATATGGAAGATATTGAAATTGCTATAGATAGTACAGGTATCAGCATCTACAATAATATTCCAGGCCATAGTAAGGCAAATGGTACAGATAGAAAGTATCGCCGCTATGAGCAAACAAGATGTAATGCTAGAGATAGGTAGTAAAAAAGTTATAGCTGCAAAATACAGTAGTGAAGTTTATTCCGACCACTATGGAGCCTGTGATCTTATTGAAAGAGTGGATACCAAGTATAACATAAGCACGATATATGCAGATAGATCGAAAGAAGTTATACAAACTGTGCGATGAGCTTGACATAAAGACAAGGATTCCTCCGCAAAATAATGCAGTAGAGCATCCAAAGTTGGATTATATGAATGAGAGAAATTCTACAATCAAGCTCATAAAGTCATATGATGAAGATGGTATGAAGAGGTGGAAAAAAGAGATAAATTATTGGAAGAGATCTTATATAGAAAGTTTTTTCTCGCGACTGAAGCAAATATTTGGATTTAGTTTTAGGAATAAATCTGAGATTAATCGTGAGAAGGAACTGCTACTCAAGTGTTATTTGCTTAACAAATTTACTGAAATAGGCATGGCTAAGTTTGATATAGCTTCATGAATTTATTATACATTACCCACTATCCGAAGAGCTGTGCAACAAAGCCATCCCAGTGTCAAGCACTGGGATGACAAGAAGAAAGAGTACTGGCATTACATTAAATGATTCTCCTTATTTTAGCATTAAACGCGATGAAGAAAATCATTTATAATCGCTATAGCAACTAGTGTTGAAACCTGACGTACCTTTTGGCTTGACAAACGAGAGTTTTTATCTGATTTGACAACAAGGGCTTCTAGATGACTTTGAAAGTAAATATTACTATGCTTATCTTCGATAGCTTCTATTAATCCGTCATTGGCAAACGCTGCAATTTTATATCCAAGTAGCTCTAGCCTTCTTCTATTCTCTGTAGTATTACTTACTGTACCTGAATGAGCATTCGGAAAATAAGTTGAAAACCAGCCATTTTGATTAGGTAGTAAAAATCTAGCTACCACTTTTTCCAAACTACTACCTGGAACAATTTTTATCTGCTGAAGAGGTATATTCTCTTTTTGTGGATAGGATGCTGATTTTAAATGATTCTTCTCATCATTAACAACATTTGTTATTTCAATTTCTTTTGCATGCATAATGTCTTGTAAACCACCGCATATGGCAAGCAAATGAATTGTAGGATTGTCATCTACTATTTTTACAATTGCTTCATTCACAAGCTGGCGGTAAGGGTTAAGAGCTGAATGAAAGTTATCTGAAATAAATATTCTGTTTATCTTTTGCTCTTTGATAAATTTTGCAACTTCAACTTTTATTCGATCTAGTATCAGCTTTTTTGCCAATATTTCATCTTGTTTTGCGAACTCTTCTTGGATTTCTTTTAGATTAATTATTTTGTCGTAGTCAATGAATATAGTTTTAACCCCAAAATTATTGAATATCTCATAGATATTTTGAGATTCATCTGTTTGCAATAAACCAACAATTATATTATAATTTACTGCATTTTCCACTGTCAAAGCAGGTAATTCTTTGTTTACTTTTTCACTATAAGCGATATTACTTAATAGTAGAAATGTAATTAATAGTATATTAAATATTCTATTGTAACATTTATACATTATTTCCTAAATAATTATATTAATATTATAATATATTATAGAACATTAAGAAAAAGAATGTGGCCTGAGCAGGAATCGAACCAGCGACACAAGGATTTTCAGTCCTTTGCTCTACCAACTGAGCTATCAGGCCAACTACGTACTTTCATTTTTAGATAAAAAACGTTATCATGTCCATCAAAAGTTTTTGAAGTATAGAAACAAAGAATGAACATTAGTAACAAAATAGGAATTTATCCTGGTACATTTGACCCCATAACTTTTGGGCACCTTGACATAATAAAAAGAGCATGTAAGCTAGTCGATAAGTTGATAATTGGTGTTGCAGAGAATGTTAATAAACATACTAATTTTGACATAAGACTGCGCACAAGCATGGCTAAAAATGAAGTGAAAGGAGCAGGAATTGATGCAGATATTATATCCTTTAATGGGTTGCTAGTGAAGTTTGCCAAAGAGCAAAATGCTTCTGTTATTATTAGAGGACTGAGAGCAGTATCGGATTTTGATTACGAGTTTCAAATGAGTTGGGTAAATTATAAGCTCTTTCCTGAAATCGAAACTATATTTCTTCCTGCATCTGAGGATACTCAATTTATCTCATCAAGTTTTGTAAAGGAAATAGCGAGATTAGGAGGAGATGTTAGCAACTTTGTGTCAAAAAGTGTCCAAAGTGAATTGATTAATCTAAATAGGGTAGAAAATGGAGAATAAGTATTTGTTGTCTTTTTTATTTCCAAACGAGTATGTTAGATGTGTAAAATATTGTAAGCTAAAGGAGAGACATGTTAAAAGTGAGGGATAATAATGTAATAGTTTGCTGCCGTGGTGATGAAAATGATGATGGTTCTGGTCATCCAATAGTATACTTACACAAAGAAGGAGAAATGTATTGTCCTTATTGTAATAAGTCAATGGATGAAATAGTGAGTGCCGAAGAATTTCAATCTGTTGAGGTGAAAGTAATAAGCAAGAAGGAAAGAACCAAAGGTTAATAGTACTTCATTTTTTTAGCTTATGTAAATAGCAATGAGAGGGGCAGTAAAAATGAAACTATCCATACGGTCGAGTACTCCTCCATGGCCTGGTATAATACCTCCACTATCTTTAACATTGTAAACTCTTTTGATGAGTGACTCAGTGAAATCTCCAAGTTGGGCTAGAATAGCAACTATCAAACCAATTATTGGAGAATAAAAAATTGGAAATAAACTCAAAAATATTGAGCCAAAAATTGTACACACTATTCCAGCTAAGACTGCACCAAAAAGTCCTAACCAAGTTTTCCCAGGGCTAATGATTGGACAAATTCTAGTTTTACCAAAATTTTTGCCGAAAAAATAGGCAGCAATATCGATGCTCCAAATAGTTAAGATAAGCCATACTAATGCATATTTTCCCTGTGGTAGATTATATAGGCATATTAGCGAGGCATTTGGTAGTGCGATTAATAGTAATGCGAAAATGTATAAGATTCTATTGCCCTGAGTTAGATTATACCATTCAAAAGAAGATAAAACTGCAATTGAAAAAATTAGTAGATAAAATGATAAATCACTGAAATATGTAGCAAAAGAAAATATGAGTAATATTACTATTGAGGACAATATTCTAACCATAAAGTTATTATCTACCATATTTTTTTTCTCTTTTTGTATAATCTTCTAGTGCTTTGGTCAAATCTTGACAAGAAAAATCGGGCCACAAAGTATCACAAAAATACAATTCAGCATAAGCTGCTTGCCATAATAAAAAATTGCTTAACCTTTTTTCGCCACCAGTGCGAATTAATAAATCCAATTTTGGCAAATCTTTAGTATACAGAAATTTTTCAAATTCCTCTTCCAATACGCAATCAATATTTCCTTTTATGACGTTGTTGATAGCATGTATAATTTCCTGCTTTGCTCCATAACTAACTGCAACAGTGAGTAATAGACCATCGTTCTTATGTGTCACTTCTTCTGCTTTTTTGATTTGATCGAATATTTTACTGGGCAATAGACTTAAATTGCCAATAAAATTTAACTTAATGTTACAATTGTAAATGAATTTCATTTTATCTTCATTAGTTAAAGTGTAGTAAAATAAATTAAATAGGTAGTCTGTTTCGTTTTCAGATCTGAGCCAATTTTCCATGGAAAATGCATACAAAGTTAAGTAAGGTATGGCCAGGACTGTGCAATGCTTAGCAATATCAAATGCAACCTCACTGCCTTTTCTATAGCCATCAATTTTTACCCTTCCTTGATTGTTTGCCCACCTACCATTACCATCCATAATAATTGCTAGATGTTTTGGCAGAGATTCTAGATTCAACATTTGAATTCAACCTGTTCTAATTAGCTTAATGTCTATATCTCTGTATGAAACGTTCACTATATCCACCTAAAACTATATTATTACTGAAAAATCATTGATAGTCTATATTACAAAAATTTTCTCAACCTCGGTGTCAGCTGCCAGTGATTTTACTAAGAAATATGGCAAAAATGGTCTAAATTGAGCGTGTTTTCTTAATTTGATGCGTATGGTTTATTTAACACCCTCTTAAATTTATAAAGCAAAACCTTGGATATAAACACTTTTTAAGCTATGTCATGATATGTAACTGACTTGCATTTTTTCTTTCCGTGTCCCACTTAAGACATTACTAGGCCCATTTTTATCTTCTAGTAGTTTTATAATATCGCTAAGACTAGAATGACTACACATGGATTTTAACTCTTCAAAAGGAGTAAAACCGATTCCATTAACAACTTTCTGATTTCCTAGTAATTCTATTGTATCTACGTAGTTAAGATTATCACGATAAAATATGAGTCGAAATTTTTTAATGTTAAAAGAAATGATATTCTCAACAACCTCCTGATTTTTTAGTAGTCTTACAATATCGCTAAAGAGAAACTTATCATTACAAAGTATGAATTTAAGTTTTTCATAATCAATAAAATTGATGTGCTCAACAACTTGTTGATTTTCTAGCAACCTTATAATCTTGTAACTGCTACTAGTATAATTGCTACTATTAAACTTATCGCTATTATGAATGAGTTCAAATTTTTCATAATCAATAAAACAGAGGTATTCAACAACTTTTTGATTTCCTAATAACTCCATAATATTTTCACCACTAAACTTATTACTCTTGAGTATAAGTTGAAGCTTTTTATCACCAATAGAGTTAATTCGATCAATAGAACTCTGATCTTTTAGTAATTCTGTAACATTTTGCTCACTAAGCTTACCATCACTCTCAACTATCATCCATTGAATAAGACGGATATTCCTAATATCATTTTGATTTTTTGGTGGTATTCCCACATCTGCATCGTTGCAAAACTGAACATCATCAACATGTTTTTCATTAATTCCTTTATTTCCTAGTGCTTCTTTAGCGAAGTTATTCGGATCATTTTTTTCATCTTCCTCGTAATCATAATATCCATAATTTTCTCCATTCTCCTCACTATCACTACTTTCGAATTCATTGTTGATATTGCAAATCTTTCCACCTTTTAGTATTTCTAGAATATTGTGCTCCGCAGGTGCATTATTTAGCATGGACCTAAACATTTCATCATCATAATCGTTGATGTGATTAACAATGCTCTCATCTAATAGTAATTCTTCAATACCTTTGTGACTAAACTTATTATGATACTTGCATAAGATTTTAAGCTTACTGTAATCCATTGAATTGATGCCATCAACAACTCTTTGATTTGATAGTAATTCTCTGTTATAAGTCTTACATATCAGTTGAAGTTTTTCGTTATATAAGTCTTCTGCATTGCCTGCCTTATCAAAATCCATAATCTTATTTCAATTTACTTAGTATTTTAATTTTGCATGTATTAGGAGGAAAGAATCAAGCATAAGGCCTAATGAATTTATTAGTTTATTTATGTTTCTTTTCATGTATAAATTTATAGAAAGTTTTATATAGAAGTTATTTTATGAGCAAAATTATAGAAATCAGAGCGCCAAAAACTCTTGGTGGTGAATCAGTTACGGAAGGTATAGTAAAAATAAAGAAAAATATCGGCGAAGCAGTAAAAGTAGATGACTTGATCTTTGAAATTGAAACTGATAAAACGGCGCTAGAACTAACTGCAGAAGCTTCAGGACAAATAACTGAATTTTTTGTGAAAGAAGATGATATAATTAGCCCTGATCAATTACTGGCAAAACTTGCTGCAGGAGAAGTAGAAGAAGAAGTGAAAAAAGAAGATAAAGGCGAAGGCCCTGATAAAAAAGATGCCCCTTCAGCTCGTAAAATTATGGAAGAAAATGCAATTAGTGCAGAAAATGTAAAAGGAACTGGCATGGGAGGTAGAATAACTAAAGCGGATGTGATAGACCATATGAGTAAAGCTGAACAACCTTCGGTAAAACAATATGAATCGCCAAAAAGTGTAGTAAGTGGAGAGAGAAGAGAAGAGCGAGTGAAAATGAGCAAAATAAGGCAAGTAATAGCTGCTCGTTTGAAAGCATCGCAAAATACTGCTGCAATACTGACCACGTTCAATGAAATTGACATGAAAAACGTCATGGATCTGAGGGCAAAGTATAAAGAAACTTTTGAAAAGAAATATGGAATAAAACTGGGTTTCATGTCGTTTTTTATAAAGGCAGCAGTGCAAGCACTAAAAGAAATTCGTGAGATTAACGCTGAGATTTCAGGTGATGAAATTGTATATAAAAATTACTATGACATAGGTGTTGCTGTTGGCACTGATAAAGGTCTTGTTGTACCAGTTATTCGTGATGCTGATCAAATGTCATTTGCTGAAATTGAACTAACTTTAGTTGCTCTTGGCAAAAAAGCACGAGAAGGTAAGCTGCAAGTATCGGAAATGGAAGGTGCAACATTTACTATCTCAAACGGTGGTGTATATGGTTCACTTCTTTCTACTCCGATAATAAACCCTCCGCAATCTGGAATACTTGGCATGCACTCAATACAAAATAGGCCAGTTGCTGTGAGTAGCTCAATTGAAATCAGACCTATGATGTACATTTCCCTCTCTTACGACCACAGAATAGTTGATGGCAAAGGAGCAGTTACTTTCCTTGTTAAAATCAAAAATTACATAGAAGATCCAAATAGATTGGTTTTGGAAATTTAAACAGATTAAAAAAAGACAAGTAAGTTTTTCTGAAGTTTTTAAGGTGGGTGTTACAGCTGTACAAACATTTGTTTATAAAGGTAACTTATACGAAAAATGGTCAGTACGAGCATTGTGATTTAGGCCTAAAAAATGCGAGTAGCCCATTTGGTGTTATCCAAGTAGCTGACACTGGGATCCAAATTGCAAGTAATGCATTAGGTTGGGTGAGTATAGGTCTTGCGTTATAGAATAACATCATTTACTATGTGCCATATTGCAATGTTTGTAAAGTTGTGTGTGTGGTCCACCAAAAGGGTGTCAGCTACTTGCATGACACTATCTGCTATTTTTCCTTATCTGAATGAATACAAAACGGTTTTTGGTTACTCACGAAATAGATTTGTCCATTTTGCTCTTATTATTTAAAACGCTTTTATGTCAAATATATCAAATTTTTATTGTCCCAAATTTGGGAGAAAAACCCTGGACTTGAAGTCCATCCTTTTAAGAATATAATTTTAAGGTGAAAAATCTGAAAGAATGTGGAATATTATAGAAAAAGCAGTCACTCTGTATATATATCACATAGTGTGGATAACAAAATATCGATATCCAGTACTAGTTGGAGATATTGGACAGAAAGCTAAAGAAGTTGTACAAGAAGTATGTGCAAATAATCAAGTAGAAATTATCAGAGGTAGAGTTGCGTCAAGTCATATACACGTATACGTTTCTGTACCCCCATACTTAAGTATTAGTAAGTTAGTGCAGTTAATAAAAGGAAAAAGTTCCAGAAAAATCCAGCAAAACTTTCCAGAGCTAAAAAAGAGATATTGGGTTGTGGGCAGTAGGCTACTTTGTCAGGACTAGCGGAAATGTAACTGACGAAATGATAAAAAATTATATTGAAAATCACTCTAAAAAAGAAGATAAATTTGGTGACTTTCAAGTCGAAAGTTAGCATTCTATGCTCTCTCTCAATCTTTGGATTTTAATCCATAGTGGTTGAATTGACATATGTTAAAAACATTCTAAGATAAGACTATTTATAGAATAAGGGGGTATATAATGTTAACTAATTCTTTTAAAAAAAGTTTTGAAGCTGTTCAAGGTATATCTGAATCAGTATCGAGTGATAAACCGAATAGGACTTTCAATTTTCCTCCGAATAATAGGGTGAGAGCAGATGATCATCCATTTTTAGGTACCAAGCATGACCGCAAAATTGAATATTTAGATTGTGATGATGAAGAGTCAAAAAGGCGAATTCTTGCTGATAGCTCTCCTTATAATTCAGAAAATGAAAATCACGGTAAATATCTAAAAGGCAAGATTATTGATGAAACTAAGCAAGAAATTGCTCAACACATAGAAAACAGTGATGTAGAATCTGTACAGCTTAGAGTGAGAAGTCCAATTAGAACTATGTTGACTGCAAGAACTGTGCTGAATGATAATAAAGGAAAAATAAACATTAGTAATATTTTAACTAATGATTTTTTTGAAAGCAATAGGATAACGGCGGTTACATTGTTGCTACCTGGAGATGAAAAAAGAGGAATGCGTGGACGAGTTGATGAGCATGGAGTAAGAATTTATGAAGTAGCTAATGGCTCATATAACATGACTTTGAATTGGTACGATGAAGAAAAAGAATGTAAAATGAAAATTAATATTAGTGATGACGGTTCTATCAAGCTTATTGAAAGCAATGATATCACTTGGGAGCAAATAGCTGCACATAAAGAAGTAAAAGTAGGAAAACAATACGAAGCGAAGTCCTTGTATGATGCACTATCCTACTTACGTAAAGAAGGTTCTGAAATAGTAAAAGTTTCACAGAATCCTTCAACAAGTATGGAAAGTGTGACTATATCAAAACAACTTTCTTCTGCTCAAGGAGTAAGTAAATAAGAAGACTTTATGAGCTGCTTGCAAATATAGGCAGCTTATATTTCAGTATCCTTATTTCATGTTCTCTAGAGTATTTTTATTTCCTGTAATCTTTTTATAAAAACCATAGGCGCCAGTTGGTTTTAAAGTAAAGGTCAAGTATCTGGAATTCTGGACATAAAATCCTCCTGTGTAAAAAAAGTTAGAAAAAAATGCAGTGCATATACGACAGATATACACTGAAGAATATATTTTTTAATAAATTTGATTAAAAAGTCTGCAGACTAAAGATAGATTTTGAGCTCTTAAAATATCTCTAATTGTAATTATAATGAGGTTGGAAATATGCGGAAGTAATTTTTATACGTTAGCTACAGTTAAAACATAATTGACTTTGCCTAGTTAATATTTCAAATTATAAAAAAGGCAAATAATTTCTATGATATTGCAGGGTAAAAAAGGGTTAATAACCGGAATAATAAATAAGAGGTCAATAGCATATGGTATAGCAAAGACTCTCTCAGAGCACGGAGCTGAGCTTGCAATCACTTATCAAAATGAAGTAATAAAAGAGAAATTATTACCAATAGCGAATGAATTAAATGTGGAGCTAACACTACATTGTGATGTTTCAAATGAGGAAATCATACATAGTGCTTTTAAAGAAATAGAGGAAAAGTGGGGTGCTATTGATTTTTTGGTACATGCAATAGCATATTCTGATAAAAATGAGCTCAATGGTAAATACGTCGATACTTCACTAAACAACTTTCTCAATGCAATGCATATATCGTGCTATTCTTTTACTGCTTTAGCAAAAAGCGCCGAAAAAATGATGTTAAATGGTGGTAGTTTACTTACTTTATCTTACTATGGTGCTGAAAAAGTTATGCCAAATTATAATGTGATGGGTTTATGTAAAGCAGCACTTGAAGCAAGTGTAAAATATATAGCATGTGATCTTGGGCCAAAGAACATCAGAGTAAATGCAATTTCTGCTGGTCCAATCAGAACTTTGGCATCTTCTGGAATAAGTGACTTTCACTCCATATCGGAATGGAATAGAATTAATTCTCCACTTAGACGCAATGTTACAATAGAAGATGTTGGCAAGGCAGCACTATACTTATTAAGCGACCTGAGTAGTGGTACAACTGGAGAAATTTTACATGTTGATTCAGGGTATAATGTTGTGGGAATGAAGATAGTAGACTAATACAGTACTGCAGATGCATGTGAAGCCTGTGTTTTTTTGTTATCCGAGTAATTGACATTGGAGCCCAGTGTCAGCTACTCGAATGACAACATTTTTTAATTAAATCTCGCACATTAACCATAGAGTTATTATTTTATAAGTATTTGTTGCTGCTGATCTTCTATTTTTACTTCCTCCATTTGGGTTAAGGGATTGTGCGTGAGGGTTGCTCTTGAAGTTGCCTTGCAAGGAAAAAGTCTTTTTCCTCCCGATCTTGGAGTTGCTTTGCAAGCAAGAAATCCTATTGTTCTTGTGTTTGTTTTGCTAAGACTTTATTCTTATTAAGCAGTGGTTAAAAATGAGCATGGCTTTTATTATAGAATGCTCCCCTATAGAAGTATATAGACTATGAAGACTTATCTTACAGGTTGTGGTACTTGTTGTTGATAAAATGTTTTTTCTACACGTGCTTCTTCCACACTGCACCTTCTTGATAAGACTGGCTCCTCAAGGCATTTTATACGTTGCTGTACATCATTAATGCACTGCCATATAACATCACCAATTTTTCCATCAGCATTTTTTGCCAATAACTCATCAAACTCCCTCTCAATCTCTACTCTCTCAGAGATATCCTTTGAAAGATCACAATATTCCAAAATTTCATCTATCTGAAGTTGTTTTGCTAATAGAAAGTCTTCTTGCTCCTGCTGCTGTTTTATTAACTCTTGAGTTACAATTTTAGCCCTAGAGTAATGATTTCCTTCAAGATATATTGTTTCTCTCTCTTTACTACCCCATAACTCGTCATTTAATTTATAACTCTCACGATTAAACATCTGATTTAGTTGATCATTGTTTATCATTTCAGGATTTGGTTCAAACTTTTGTTGTTTCTCTCTGCCGCTAACTTTACAATGGACATTAATTTCAATGTTGGCTAAAGAAGCTAATAATTGAATTTCTTCAATAAAAGGAAAATAACTTTTACTTTCTATTGCTTCTAGATAGGATTGATAGAGTTCAGGTTTGTCAAGAAATGAGCGTGTAATAAAATCACTGTTATATTCGGCATTATAGTCACTCTCACCAATGCCATCAAGAGCCTCTGCATATTCACTTAGATTAAGCACAGCTTGATTATGCGATATATTAAATTTGCTAACAGCTCTACTTACTAACCTCTTCACATTACCTTCAGCATTTTCAATTTTCCTATTTGTTTGCTTAACCAGACCCTTTATTTTATCAGACTTGCCAGTTAAATCCCCTGGCTTATTAAAAAACATATTAAAAACCTTTTCTAGCTGATCCTTTAAAGGAGCTGGCATACTTGGATCATCTAAAGACGTAAATCGACTTAAAAATTTGTGCCATTCCATTCTCATATCTTGCGCTCTTTCAGCTTTATATGTACCAGAACTGTTATCACCAAACACTGCATGAAAAAAGCAATTGCCATCACCTGCAGTATCATATTTAACTACTTGGTTATTAGAAGGTTCTTTTTCTACATTACTCTCTGAAGTCTTGCGTCCTTTAGCATTTTCAATACTGTCAAAACCATTTGGTAATTTCCGTTTTCTAAGCCCAACCATAATTTCTACCTTAATTCAAGCTATATGTTATTATATTAACTAACTTATTAATAAGTAACTAATTAGGTATAGCAAAAATTTTTTAATTATGCAATAATTAAGGCTTTAAATAGCAAATATGAGCTTTAACTGTGGTATAGTTGGGTTACCAAATATAGGAAAATCAACTTTATTTAATGCACTTACAGAGTCAAGTGCAGCTGAAGCTGCAAATTATCCTTTTTGCACAATCGAGCCAAATGTTGGCAAAGTGCCAATACGAGATCAGCGTTTGAAACAAATTGCCTCGATTGCTCACTCAGGGAAAATAATCTACAATCAACTGGAAGTTGTCGATATTGCCGGCTTGGTTAAGGGTGCGAGCAAGGGTGAAGGACTAGGAAATAAATTTTTGAGTCATATCAGAGAAGTTGATGCCATTGTTCATCTGCTCAGGTGCTTTACGGATGACGATATCAGCCATGTAAACAGTAAAATAGATCCAATATCAGATGCTGAAATAGTGGAAATGGAGTTAATTCTAGCTGATATTGATAGCATAGAAAAAAGGCTTCCTCAATTGGAAAAGAAAGCAAAGCAAGGTGATAAAGAGCTAAAGAGACAACTTGAATTAATGCAAGAGGTATTAGCTACTTTAAAATTAGGTAAACCGGCAAGAAGCTTGGAGAATATCGATGAAGATGAGATGAAGTTGCTTCAATTGCTAACAACAAAGCCTGTTATGTATGTATGCAATGTTGAAGATACGAATATCATAACTGGTAATGAACTATCTAAAAGGGTGGAAAAAATGGCGGAAGAAAATAAAAGCAAATTTTATTGTATTTCAGCGAAACTTGAAGCAGATATTGCAAATCTTGATAGTGAAGAGGAAAAACAGAATTTTTTATCAGAATTTGGCTTACAAGAATCAGGACTTGATGGAGTAGCACGTATTATGTATGAAGTGCTAAGTATGATAACTTTTTTTACTGTGGGCCCCAAAGAAGCACGTGCATGGCCAATAAAGATAGGATCAACAGCTGACAAAGCAGCAGGTGTAATTCACACTGATTTTGAAAAGGGCTTTATAAAAGCAGAAACCATAAGCTTTGAAGACTATATAAAATATGGAAGCGAATTAGCTTGCAAAGATGCAGGGAAAATTCGCTTCGAAGGCAGAGATTATATCGTGCAAGATGGCGATATAATGCACTTTAGGTTAATGTGTAGTATACATCTAACTACCAAAGTACCCGGGAGTCCAGCCTTTCTTTATGGCTTCCTCTTCGCTGATCTCATCTAGTTCCACGTCATGGAGAATGGAGCTAGGTGTTGTAACAACTTCTTTCCCCTGTGGTTGTATATTCTTCTCCTCCTCACATAGTACGTACTCCAGACGTTCTTCTAAAAATTCATGTAAAGCTTTACCTTCTATAAGCACATCTTCGTTTTGCTCATCTAATTTCAAAATTTCGTCTAGTTCAACATCTTTACCATTAATAGTTGCCTTACCAATCTCAATTTCACTAGGATTTACATTTAAACTAATAAAACAGTTAACAGAATTACCTTTCTCATCTTCTGCACTCCACCTAATTTTCATATCGCATGTTGCATCTTTTGCAAAATAGTAATTTCTTTTTCCATTATCATTCTTCTCAACCGTTGCTATTTTTTTATCGTTACTGTATATTTCTACTATCTTTACCTCATTTTTATTTCTTTCCATCCCTTCAATTTTGTCAGTGAAAAGACGGCTGATTTCTAAGCTACACCCAGGCTTAGAAATATTAATACTAAGATGATCATAATGATTAAGAGAACGTTTTGCATATGCGCATGGCACATAACATCCATCAAAAAAGGCAACTGCACTATCAGTTTTGAGAAATTCCTGTCCGTTACTCATCCCTTCTTCGACTCGAAGAAGATATCTACCCAACCTCTTTTTAAAATTCTTTCGCTTGTCTTCAGGAATAGACTTTTCATTCAATATACTTATTATTTCTTTTTGCTTACTTAATACTACATAATTAAAAAGGAAAATGTTCTTATTCCATCGATAATAATTCGCTATTTTGTCAAATGGATCTGCAGGCCAGCCTTTATTATAATTTACGTTATCCTTATCATCTTTACACAAATTATCCTTAAGGCCAAAATTCAATTTTCTAAAATCTGATAATACTTCTTCTACCCTATCTTCAAAAAATTGAAGTTTATTTTGAAATTCTTTCCCATAATTCATTTTCTCATTTATTTTAAGAAGATATTCACTAAATTTCTTCCTAAAATTTTCTTGATCTTTGTGGGCAAGCCTCTGATCTAATATATCTGTTATATATTTTCGCTTATTCAATATTACGTAGTTAAAAAGGTCACTTTTTTTCCTCCTTTCATAATCTTCTGCTATTTCGTTAAAACACTCATTACTGTTCTTAAAATCCAATTTTTTGAAGTCTTGGAGCACGTTTTTTACATCATCCTCACTAAATTGAAGATTTGTTTGAGGAGATGCGTCAGTTCTACTTTGATAATCAAGTTGAGGATTTTTTTTAGTAGATTGGACTAATAAACTTTCTGTGCTGTTAGAGAAAGAATGATTATTTTCTTCAGATTGAGAACTTTTCTTTTTAGACGTATTAGTAAAAAAATTAGTTAGTGAACTAAACATTAAGCACCTCTTAGTATTACTATTTAACTATAACTTAATGCCAAATGTTGTAAAGCTAAAATTAATATGTAAATTCATTTTTTTAAGACAATTATAAGTATCTTCCTTCTATAAAAATTTTATAATCAGCATATGACAAATGTTTAAGATATTGATTTTGTTTGTATTTTTATTACTTTACCAGGCAATATTATTAATGAATTAGTCAGACAAATATCTTGGCCAAACTTTACTCCATCCACAAACTCTCCATTTGTTACTCCAGTTGCAATGAACACTGATTCACTTCTTGCCATGTCTTTCACGGTGTAGATTTTTTCTGGGTCAGTGATATTCAAATTTTTTGCTCTTTCTTTTAATTGATCCGTGTCAAATATTAATCTTCCTTCTATCTGCCCACCGATTGAGCTTAGCGCTGCTGCTGCAAGCACTCCTTCTGGAGCTCCTCCTGTACCGATATACATATCGTGATTGCCATTTATTAGCGAAACTATGGCTGCAACATCACCATCATCTATTAATTTCACTTTTGCTCCTAGCTTCCTAATTTTTGCTATTAATTCATCATGTCTTTCACGTTTAAGTACAGTTACTATAAGATCACTTGCTTTACATCCTTTTGCCTTGGCTAAATTGTCCAGATTCTTCTCAATCCTATTTTTTAGTGAGACTACACCCTCTGGGAGATTTTTTCCCACTGCTATCTTTTCCATATAAACATCAGGTGCATGTAAAAAATTACCTTTTTTTGTTGCAGCAAGAACAGACATTGCTCCTTGTTTATAATGAGCGCAAATCGTAGTGCCCTCAAGTGGATCAACAGCGATGTCAATCTCAGGGCCACTTCCTGTGCCAACTTTTTCTCCGATATATAGCATCGGTGCTTCGTCCCTCTCCCCTTCCCCAATCACAATTGTACCATTTATTTCCATTGAGTTTAGCACCGTACGCATTGCATCAACTGCAACCTGATCGGCCTTTTTTTCATTACCAAGGCCTGCCAATTTATATGCAGCAAGTGCTGCAGCTTCGGTCACTTTCACTAACTTATAGGCTAAATCTTCCATCATTTACTCGAGAATTATAAATCAATATATATCATGCCATTTGAGACTGCAAGATTCCTTGACTGATTGTGGGAAAGTTAGTATAACATAAGCATTATAGTAGTGGGTTTAATTATGGCATATAGTGATGGTGATGTTAAGAAGTTTTATCGCAAAATAGCTGCAATTTTAAAATTTGATAATAAAGGGATTGCTAGTCTTGAAGATCTAACAAAGGAAGGAAGTTGGAAAGAAATTAATTTTCAAGATAAATGTGAAGGAGGCCATTCATTAGGAGATTTACTTCTAAAACTTGCAGATGAAAATGACAACCTACGTATTAAAGAATTTTTCCTTAAAAACGGATTCAAGCTTCCTGAGCAAGAACAAGTAACTGCTGATGAAAACAAGGAAAAGGAAGAGCAAAATACACCTAATTTAGAAGAAGATAGAGCAGAACTTAGCAACAAAAATGAAGATGATCAATTTTCTACTTCATACAACAAGATAAAGAAAATTGTAGCTAGCAACCCTAATATAACTGCTGAGGAGTTTTGTAATGAGCTTGAAAAAGAGAAAATAGATATAAAAATAACAAACCAAGATGGTTGGACTTTGCTTTATTATGCTGTCCGTTCAGAAGGACCTGGTATTATCGACGATCGCATTATATTCCTAAAGATTGTTGAGTTACTCACAAATTTAAACATCGGAATCGATTTTAAAGATACTGCTTCCAAAACTGTGTTGGGTACAGCTGCAATAAATAAACAAGCTGATGTTATAAAGATACTCTTGGATAGTGGTAAATTTAATGAAGAAGAAAAATTTAACGCTCTGCGTCTTGCTATTATTCAAGGCAATGTTCAAGAAGTTAAAGCATTTTTAGGTTATGTAAATGCTGAAAGCAGACAAGCAGCTTTAGAGTGTGCTGTGAATAATACACAAAATAATACACAAGAAGAAATTACTCAGGTACTTTTAAACTTTATTACACCAGAAACACCCAATGTAAAAGAAAATAGAGCAAAACCTTGCAGCAGTAATGGAAATATTGGTAATAGACCTGTAGCAACAGTGCCTCCAGTTAGTACTAACGGTAATAATAACAAAAATGAAACGCCTGTATCAACAAGGGCTGACCCAACTGTCACACCAAATAATGATAAGAAAGCTAACGGCTTTGTAGAGGCTCAATTTTCTCCACCACATGAAAAAGAAACTAAATACAAAAAAAGTAAGGAGAGTTTTTACGCCTCATTAAGGAGTGATGTTGTTGGAGTTGTTATTGCAGGATTGTTTGTTGCTGCTGCTGTGATGGTTCCATCTTTAGCTGGTGCATTAGTTTGCAGTGTCCTAGCTATTTTAGTTGTAATAGTAACTGGATTACATGTAAAAAATTCTACACTGCCAAGTTATAGAGCAATGGAAGAAAATAAGGTTGAGCATATAAACCCAAGCATGCAAACGCTGTAAGTTGAGAAACTGGGACTCTAACTCCTAGAACGGTGTTGTAAACCTGTGTTAGTTTCTTCTACTTTATTAAGATTAAGTGGGACTAGTGCGATTCGAACGCACGGCCTTCGGATTAGGAATCCAACGCTCTATCCTACTGAGCTATAGTCCCATGTCTTCTGCTATTTATGCAAAATTATAGCAAAAAGTCTCGCATTTTTCTAGGCACCCTGTACAATTAATTCACAATAATAAAAAATATTTCTGTATTTCTTGAATGTAATACTGTTATATTTAATAATACGATTCCAATTGAAAGATTAATGCTAGTTAACAATATTAGTTACTTTTATAGTAATCAAGATGGCTTTGCTTTAAGCAACATCAACATTCAAGTGAAGAAAGGAAGTGTTGCCTGTTTACTAGGTCATTCTGGCTGTGGCAAGTCAACAATTCTAAAATTAATCGCAGGAATAGAAAATCCAAAATCTGGAACCATTGTTATAAATGATAAATTAGTTGCAAGTAACAAAGTGTCAATTGCTATAGAGCGTAGAAATATCGGATTGATTTTTCAGCATTCTGCATTATTTCCTCATAAAACAGTAATAGAAAATATAACTTTTGCTATTTGCAGTACTTCTAAGAAAGAAAAATACCTTACTGCATTGGAAATCTTAAAGCTATTTAATATAGAAAAATATGAAAACATGTACCCTCATGCTTTATCAGGAGGACAGCAACAATTAGTTGCAATAGCAAGAGTAATGGCGCAAAATCCTGATGTTGTTTTGCTCGATGAACCATTTTCTAATTTAGATATACTGCTCAAATATCGAATAAGGCACCATATATTGTCACTTTTTAGAAGCAAAAATATTCCTGTACTCATGGTAACTCATGATCCGCAAGAAGCGTTGAAAGTTGCAGATTTTATTTACGTGATGAAAAATGGTAAAATTATTCAATCAGGAGTTCCTAGCTACATATACCACAGACCTAAAGATGATACGTTAGCAAAATTTTTTAGTGAGCTTCCTTTTACTCTACAGCTAAACTAAACTTAATGTTAGGCTAAAACTATTATAAGATAATTAAAAACTCTTGATTTATAATTTAATAAAAGTGATATAATTTATGTATCACTTGGCTTCAGTCAAGTTTTAATACCTAAAAGTTAATATTTTCAACGGAGGTACAAATGAGTTTAGGTCCATGGCAGCTGTTTCTAGTCTTAATAATAATCTTAGTTCTGTTTGGTGCAGGTAGGTTACCACAAGTTATGGGTGATTTAGGCAAAGGCATTAAAAACCTTAAACAAGAACTTAAGGATTCAGAGAAACTATCATCTAATGAACCAGATCGTTAGCTTCCTTATGTTTCGTGACACGCACTAAAGTGCGTGTCATTTGTTTAAACAAGGCTAAAGAATTGAAGAGGTATGATTGAAGTACAGTAATAATTATGTTAGTTAGAATGTTATTAAAGGTTAATCGTGGAAGAAAGTGAGAAATTGACTGAAGATAAAAAATTGGCCTCTGATATTCTAAAAGAGGTTGCAGATACCAATAACAACGATAGTGATAAAGTAACATTGTTCGACATCAAAACAGCTTTACATGAGCGCGGTTTTGGTATTTTAATAATCATCTTCTCTTTACCGCTATCAGTACCTATACCTGTTCCACCTGGCTATACAACCATTCTTTCTATACCTTTAATCTTATTTTCACTGCAGCTTCTATTTGGGTTTGATTCTCCTTGGATGCCTAATTGGCTAGAAAGGAAATCTTTTCAACGTTCAACACTAGCTCTCGTGGTAGAGAAAACTTCACCTATATTAAAAAAAATAGAAAAGTTCATGAAACCAAGAATGTCTTTTATTTTTCTTGGTCCGGGTGAAAAGATTCTAGCTTTTATGATGTTGCTTTGTGCAATAATAATAGCTCTTCCATTACCTTTTACTCACTTCCTTCCTGCAATTGGTATAACTCTTATTTCACTCGGCATTATGGGTAAAGATGGATTTTTATCTACGTTAGGAGTGTTAGTTTCATTCTGTGCGTTATTGGTTACCCTTATTGTAATAGTTAAAGGACCAAAACTTATAGCCGGAACACTTTCTCTTCTTAAAAGCCTTATAACTTAAAAGCTTTACAACACTTTAATAAAAGAATGAAGTACAGCATGAAATGAATAATCGATATTGAAATATAGCAATAACTATGTTAGTTAGAAGTTATATTGTTATTAAAGGGTAACTGTGGAAAAAAGTGTGAAATTGACTGAAGATAAAAAATTGGCCTCTGATATTCTAAAAGAGGTTGCAGATACTAATAATAACGATAATGATAAAGTAACATTATTTGATATTAAAACAGCTTTACATGAGCGTGGTTTTGGTATTTTAATAATCATCTTCTCTTTACCGCTATCAGTACCTATACCTGTTCCACCTGGCTATACAACCATTCTTTCTATACCTTTAATCTTATTTTCACTGCAGCTTCTATTTGGGTTTGATTCTCCTTGGATGCCTAATTGGCTAGAAAGGAAATCTTTTCAACGTTCAACACTAGCTCTCGTGGTAGAGAAAACTTCACCTACATTAAAAAAAATAGAAAAGTTCATGAAACCAAGAATGTCTTTCATTTTTCGTGGTCCTGGTGAAAATATTTTAGCATTTATAATGCTGCTTTGTGCATTATCGATAGCAATCCCACTTCCTTTAACTAACTTCATTCCTGCAATTGGTACAACTCTCATTTCACTGGGTATCATGAGCAAAGATGGATTTCTCTCTATAATGGGAGTATTAGTATCATTGTGTGGGTTATTACTTACTCTTGTCGTAATAGTTAAAGGACCACAGCTTATATTTGGAGCATTTTCTTTTCTAAAAAGCTTTGTATATGGTTAAGCTTTACAACACTTTAACAAAAAAAAAAGAGCCCTTTACACCGATCGATAAAGATCATATAAAAATGTACGTTTGTGGGCCAACAGTATATGATACAGCACATATAGGTAATGCACGTTCTATTGTTGTTTACGATGTATTATTTCGACTGCTTAAATTTTGTTATGGAAAAGTTACTTATGTGCGTAATATAACCGACATCGATGACAAGATAATCAATGCAGCAAATGAGAAAAATAGTAATATAGAAAGCATTAGCAAATATTACACTAAAACTTTTCATGAAGACATGGAAAGCATAAATTGTGCAGAACCAACATATGAACCAAAAGCAACGGAAAACATAGATAACATTATCAAGTTAATTGAGTCTTTGCTGCAAGCTGGTCATGCTTATGAATCCAATAAACATGTATATTTTAGTGTAGAATCTTACCCTGAATACGGCGTTTTATCAGGAAAAAAAATTGATGAATTAAACTACGGTAGTAGAGTTGAAGTTGGTGAAAATAAAAAACACCCAGGAGACTTCGTACTTTGGAAACCTGCAAACGAAACTGACTATAAACTTTCAAGTCACTGGAATAGTCCATGGGGAGAGGGAAGACCAGGGTGGCATATAGAATGTTCAGCAATGTCATATGCTTACCTTGGCAAAGATTTTGACATTCACGGTGGGGGTATAGACTTGCAATTTCCTCATCATGAGAATGAAATTGCACAGAGTAAATCTGCATTTGCTGAGTCAACGTTTGCAAAATATTGGGTACACAACGGGTTTCTTACGGTAAATGAAGAGAAAATGAGCAAATCCTTATTTAATATAGTCAAAGTAAGGGATTTGTTAGATAGTGGAATAAAGGGTGAAGTAATACGTTATGCGCTGCTTAAAACTCACTACAGAAAACCACTTGATTGGACAGAAAATGTTATCTCTGAGTCGCAAGAAACTTTAAACAAGTTTTATCGGTTATTACGTAGTACATGTATTGAGGAAAGTGATACAGAAGTCTCTAAAGATTTTATAGAGGCTTTGAAAAACGATTTAAACATTCCTGAAGCTGTAGCCATATTGCATGAAATGGCTACAGAAATCAATAAGACAAGTAATGAATATGAGAAGCTCAAATTAACTAAGAAGTTTGTTAAAAGCGCAAGGTTCATTGGTATTCTTGAGTCAAGTTATCAAGAGTGGTTTGCAAGTGGTGTGAGTCATCAAGAAATAGAAAGGTTGATAGACTTAAGAAAAGTAGCAAAACAAAATAAAGATTATGATACTGCAGACAAAATAAGAGAGCAATTGAAACAAATGGGGGTTACAATTTCTGACAACGAAGATGGTACAACAACTTGGTATGGAAAATTATCTCCTATTGTTTATAGATAGCCTAGTATCATCGCTTATCTTACCCATACATCAAGGTTTTGTACTTTACACTATGTTATGCTTTAGGTCAAACTACGATCAACTACTTATATTACTTTTTGGAGTATTAGGATCCAGTCTTGGTGGAATAGCTAACTGGTATTTAGGTAGAATAACAATTTTTATCAGAAGATCACATCACAAATTAGAGAATGAAGACAAAACACCAAAAATTGTAAGGCACCTACTGATTTGTGCAGTTGCATTGCTTTCGTGGGTACCAGCACTTGGAAGTGTGACTCAGATTTTATCCGGTTACTTCAAGTTAAACCTTTATATTCTTGTTCCCTTAATTATTTTATCTAACTTCCTCTGTTTGTTGTATCTAACGTTTACCATCTAACTAAACATCAATAAACAACTTTTCTTCTGGTCATATTGAGCTAAATTTCTTCTTCAAACTACCTTTTAAAATGCTTTTATTACTTTTTGTCATAATACGATCAAATACTCCTAATAACCTCTTAAGTAAGCTTGGGGTTAGCGAAGAGATAGGATTAACAGATACGTTGTTGTTTTTATCATCACCATTTGCTTTGTAGTCTATTGAAATAATCCCCCTACTCTTTCCACCAGTCAGAAGTTTTCCGATTATAGGGATTTTCAACAAAGATTTGTTAATTGAGTATGCCGGTATTACTTGTCCTTCAACCTGGAATTTATAACCCTTAATATCGAGCGTACCACTAGTGCTAATGCCTAGTTCCGCTCCTTCAAGCCAAGATTCTTCAATTTCAACAGTGCCATCTTTATATGAAAAAGGTGCATTACACTTATAAAAATGTACACCTTCGTTCTTTATAGCATTTACAATACCAGGCAGTGAAGACATTGATAATAAAGTGGTAAGCAGTGGAGCATCTTTGATATAGAAATTGCTGATAGATAACATACCATAATGTTCTCCATTTTCTCTCTTAGAAGATAGATAAAGAGATAATTTGCCATTTTTAACTGATTTACCAATACCTAAAGAACGCAAAAGCATACCTGAATTATCCGAATATATTTCAAGCCCTATTTCACTATGTTCTACTAGTATATTACTGTTATCTTCTAAAAACTGTCCTGTGAATTGACTTCCACTACAATCACCTTTAGCACAAGTTACATTTAGCTTAGCATCTTTTATGATAATTCCTTCTTTCATAATTATATTATCAACATTCATAGTAACTTCTATTTTGTTATTTAATCGATTACTATCTTTGCCAAGTAAACCTAACACATCACTTAAGTTGATTTTCTCACCGTGAATAGTTATGGCATTTTTCTCCTTACCTGATTCAATTTCTATACTAAAATTATTATCAGGTAATTTAAAGTTGCTAGAATTTAAATATAGATTTCCATTTTCTACTCTTCCGCTAAATTTTATGTCTAGATCATTTCCTACAACATCTAGTTTATCTATTAGTAACTTACCTACTCCTTTTAGCCTTGTAGAAAATAAAACTTCATTGTGATCTTCAAAATGGTTTTTCCACCCTAAGTAGCTTGAACGCAACTCGAGCTCTGATAAATCTATATTACCATTAACATACCCTGTTTTGTCTTGATACATTACTGACTCTATATTTGCATTGATATAGCCATCACCGAAATTAAGTATTTGAGCAGGCAAATCTCCAGTCAAACTCCAGGCAAAATTTTCATTTTTATTGCTACTTTTGAGGTCAAATAGCAGCTGTGTATTATTTACCATACCACTGCCATTTAAATCAATAAAATCTCCGCCGAAATCAAGCTTAATCTCATATTTACCAAGACTGCCATTATACGCGACAAAATTATCAATTTCAGAATGAAATTTGGCTAAAAAATCTACTTTTTTATCATCAGCATTTAAATTAAAAATGTGAAAACTGAATACAGATTTTGCTATTCCACCTATACTGTCCCTTGTAATCTTCATCATATCATCCAGCTTAAATTTTATAGGTTCATATAACCCATAAGCATCACTTACAGCCTGACCATTAATTGTGAGAACAGAATCCTCTTTATTAAGAGATTGCATCTCAATTTCGCCACCATCAATATTGAAATTCTGGAACTTAGCGCTATTTACAATAATTTTGAGATTGTTATCCTTGAGGGTTAACTCACCGTTCAAGTTCTCTACTCGTTCAAAATCCTCATCAAATTGAACGCTGCCATTTTCTATATCAGCAACAATTACAATACCTGACAGATCATCATTTATTAAACTATCGATTTTACCGTTAAAACTTATAATTGTATTTATAATATTCCCATCAATATTATTACAATACCACTTTCTAAATTCATTGTTCACTAGACCATCTGGTACATAAGTACATAAATCTTTTGCAACAAGTTTACTAATATTAACTCTAAGCAAAGCATGATTTGTGCCAAAGTTCATTTTACCAATCAAAGAAAGGTAAGTATCATTTAACTTAAAATGAAAGTTTTTTATGCTAATGATTTCATCACTATATGTCAAATTTACATTTACATTAGTCAAGGCTAAGTTTTTACCTGAGTGACTCTCTGTATTTAACACGTATATGTTTCCGTCCACAACTTCATCCTTTCCATTAATTCTAATTGAAAAGTTTCCTTTGAATCCTATTTCTTTGTCCAAATTGTAACTTTTAACTAGTGTGGAAAATTCGTTAAATAGCCCCAACTTTAGGTTATAGAATGTTCCATAGAAATTTAGTAAATTATTACGGTTTTTTATCGTAATGGATAAATCATCTAGAAACCCTTTACCTTCTTTTGTATGGACACGAATATCCAAAACATTGAAATCTTCCCCCTTCCCTACATATACTTTATCAATAAAAAATTCACCTTCCATGCTTTTATTGATAGCAATGTTAGTAATTTTAATCCTTGAGTCTGCATTGAAGTAGAAAAAAAATTTTCTTATTGTCTTTAGCAGATTTTTTGTACTACTCATCTTCTCTGTCATTACAGATGTTATCTCTTTGCTCTCCTCCCTCTTGATATATATGTGTACATTATCAGCTAAAACCTGAGAGAACTTTTTGGAACTTAACTTAAAGTGTACGAAAAGCTCAGGAACTTCTATTGTAAAATCAGGATTTGTTATTTTTAAATCTGTAATGACTAGCTTGCCATCTTGATGCCAAATAACCGAAGTACTCTCCATGCTGACATCCGAATTGGTAAATATCTTTAATATTTTTTTCTTTATATAAAAATTAATATAACTAATATTGATTTCTAGAGGTCCCTCACCTTTAAAAAAGATAAAGAAGCAGGATATAAATAATAAAATTATAGAAAATGATATAGTAATTTTTTTAAGCATTGATTATTGCTTTTCTTGCTAGAATATCAGCTTCCTCATTGTATTTGTCACCATTATGCGCTTTCACCCAATTCCAATTAATTTCGTGTTGCAAAGCAGCATTATCTAATTCTTTCCATAATTCTATATTTTTTACTGACTTCTTATTACTTGTCTTCCAGCCGTTCATTTTCCACTTATTTATCCATTCTGTTATACCGTATTTAATATAGAGGCTATCCGTATACAAACTGATATTACAAGGAAATTTTAATACCTTCAGTCCATTGATCACTGCTGTTAACTCCATTTTATTATTTGTAGTATTTTCTTCTCTACCACAGATGTTCTTTCTATGATTTTGAAATAATATGATTGCTGCCCACCCTCCTGTCCCTGGGTTACCAGAGCATGCTCCATCTGTGTATATTGTCACTTCCTTTTTCTTCATCTTTAACTGTAGTGAATTAATAAAGTATATCGTTGCTTCTATAAAATCACAATTTTTATAGATATAGAGGCAATTTAAGCCGCACCTTTAAATTTTATTATGGAAATAAAAAAAAGTGCTACAACGAGCATTATTAGAAGAGAAAGTAAAAGATAGTTTTTATGTTCTTTCATAGTTAAAATAAGTCAATAGAACAAAAAATAATACTAGCAAATAGAGAAAATAGATAAGAAATTGAGTAAGAAAACATTTTTTTCTGCGAGCTATGATTCTTAAGCCTTATAACTGATATGGCAAACCAAATAAAAACGCAACCTTCAATAATTGCCATACTGAGGTAGAATAATGACTTTTTCAAAAATAGTGCTGGGAGTAAGCTAGTTAATACCAACAATATACTATAAATTAATATATGTTTTCTTGTCTTTTTCGGTCCATGGATAACATTAAACATTGGTATCGATGCTTTTACATAGTCCTCAGATCTATTTAAAGATAGAGCCCAAAAATGTGGTGGAGTCCACATAAAAATTATTAAAAATAGAATAAAACTTTCCCAACTTACAGAGTCAGTTACAACCGCCCAGCCAATCATTGGAGGAAAAGCACCTGCTGCACCACCGATAACGATATTCTGCGGAGTACGCCTTTTTAGCCAAATTGTATATACGAAAACGTAAAATAATATGCTAACTGCAAGTAAAGCAGCAGAAATATAATTTACTGCTATTGCCATGATAAATACTGACAATATTCCAATAGTTATGCCAAACTCAAGCGCGCTTTCTGCAAAAACTCTACCTGAAGGTATAGGACGATTTTTTGTCCTCTCCATAACCAAGTCTATATCTCTGTCATACCACATATTTATTGCACCTGCAGATCCTGAACCAAGAGCAATGCACATAAGAGATATTAGTGCAAGGAAAGGATGAATGCTACCTGGTGCAGCAACCATTCCAGCAATTGCAGTAAACACTACAAGGTACATTATCCTTGGCTTCAGCAAATGCCAAAAGTCCAATATTGTCGATTCAACGTTTAACAAAGCACTTATATACACTTTATTTTACCACTGGTGGCTTTTCGAAAGTATGAAAAGGTGGTGGTGAAGATACCGTCCACTCTAAGGTATCACCCCCCCAAGGATTATCTCCATTTTTTTTGCCCCACTTAAAGAGATGTATAACTATAAATACAAAAAACATAACTGAAACAAAGGACATATATGAGCCAATTGAGGATATATAATTCCAAGGGATAAACGCGTCGGGATAATCAGGTATACGCCTTGGCATACCTGCTAATCCCAGGAAATGCTGGGGTAAGAAAGTGACATTGGTGCTAATAAAAGTGAGCCAAAAGTGTATCTTTCCTAAACACTCGTTATATTGCTTACCTGACATTTTGCCTATCCAATAATAAAAACCGGCGAAAGCTCCAAATAATGCAGCAAGCGACATGACATAGTGAAAGTGAGCAACGACATAATAGGTATCGTGCAAAAGCTTATCTATTCCACCGTGAGAAAGAATTATTCCGGTTATACCACCTCCAACAAACATGAAAATAAAACCTAATGCAAACAGCATTGGTGTCTTCAATTCAATCGCTCCACCCCACATAGTTGCAATCCAACTAAAGACTTTTACACCAGTTATAACACCAATGAAAATTGTGCTAGTGCTAAAAAATATAGCAGCATCCTCGCTAAGCCCAACAGTAAACATATGGTGAGCCCAAACCATGAAGCCAAACGTTGCTATTCCTATCATGGCATAAACCATTCCCATATAACCAAATACTGGCCTATGAGAAAAAGTTGACACAATCTGACTGATGATACCAAATGCAGGAAAAATAATTATGTAAACTTCTGGATGACCAAAAAACCAAAACAGATGTTGAAATAACACAGGATCACCACCACCAGCAGGATCAAAAAAGGAGGTACCTATATTACGATCAGTGAGCAGCATAGTTATAGCACCAGCAAGTACCGGTAAGGCAACAATTAACATAAATGACGTGAGTAAAATAGACCAAACAAATAGTGGTATCTTAGTTAGTGACATACCTTTTGCACGCATATTGAATATGGTAACTATAAAGTTGATCGCCCCAACAATTGATGACATACCAGCAACATGAAGTGCAAGTATAGCAAGATCAACTCCTGCACTTGGGTGAGACATGATTTGCGATAGAGGTGGGTATAAAGTCCATCCTGTTCCAGGACCTTCGCCAGCAAATACCGAGAGGATAAGCAAAATAAAAGATGAAACTAACAACCAAAAACTTAAATTATTCATACGAGGAAATGCCATATCTGGTGCACCAATCATGAGAGGTACGAACCAATTACCAAATCCTCCCATTAAGGCTGGCATTATCATAAAAAACACCATTATTACCGCATGCCCTGTAATCATTACGTTATATAGCTGGTAATTATTGTTAAGTATATTAATGTGCATTAGCTGAGTACGAATAATTACCGATAATAATCCACCAATAATTCCAGCTAATATGGAAAAAATAATGTATAGTGTCCCTATATCTTTGTGATTAGTAGAAAACAGCCAACGTCTTATACCTTTTGGTACATCACTCATATCTATACTCCAAACTTAACTTACTAATTTTTTATCTTCAATCCACTTATTAAAATCTTCTTTACTCACTGCTTCAACAACAATTGGCATAAATCCATGACCTTGACCACATAGTTCATAACATTGCCCATAATAAATACCGGGCTTTGTAACGTTAAACCATGCTTCATTCAGCCTACCTGGTATTGCATCAATTTTTATACCAAAAGCAGGTATTCCCCAGCTATGTATTACATCTCCTGCTGTCACTTGTAAACGAATATTAGTATTGATAGGTAAAATAACGTTATTATCAACAGAGAATAGTTTTAAATCTCTTTCGGTAAGGTCTTCTTTTCCTTTTATATAGCTGTCAAATGAAATACCTTGATATTCTGGGTACTTGTAACTCCAATACCATTGATGACCAATAACTTTTAGTGTTATGTCAGCTTTTGGCACTTTCTCCTGTAGTTTAATTAATTCAGCATTTTTAAAAGCCAATACCCCAACAATAATCGTTGGTATAACAAACCAGATAATTTCTACAAAGATATTATGAGTTATTTTACTGACATTTTTCACTTTGCCCTTACGAAAGCGAAATACTACATAAGCAAGCAGGGCCCATACAAAAAGCATAATTGCAATCATTACACTCATCACAAACGAATGTGACTTAACTACAACCTCCATTATCTCAGTTGCAGGCGCAGGAAATCCAAATTGCCAAGAAGTAGGAGCAGAAGCAATTGATATATTTGAGTAAAACATTATCAATAATGCAAGTAACTTCACCATATTTTTTGCTGTAAAACTAACTGTATAATAATATATATACACTTACTATGCAAACAGAGATTATAGAATTTACACAAGTGTTTTGCTAAATATTGAATCAAAAGTAAATGATGATTAATGTTTTTTTAGCATTTAATAAATATAATAATACGATACTAACTTGAGGAAAAAGCATTTACATGAATCTATTTTAAGTTAAAATATTATAATATTTTAAGTTAAGTATTTACTTTAAGGAAGTTCTATAATAAGTTTAATAGTGTCTGTTATTGCTAATAACCCTCTAGCCTCACACCTAAAAGCAGTAACAGACACTATTAAACTTTAAGTAAGTTTGCCTATTTATAATTCATTGAGGTAAAAATCTTACTAATTCCTTTAATTCTATTATACAGCTGAGTTTACTAATTAACCTTTAATGTTTACGTTAGCATTTGCATCTTAAATCAAAGATTTACATATTATAGAAAATAATTATAAAATAATACACTACTTGTGTGTAAATTTTTTTGCATATCAAACTCTGTAAACAAATTTTCTAGAAAAGCCAAATAAATTATCTCTCTATGAAAGATCTATCGAATGTTGCAATTATAGGTGTAAACAAGAACGATAAAAGAGTGCGAGATTGAGTAACTATATATACTTCTACTGGCATACCAGGATATAGGTATACGTTTTTAAATTGAGCAAGTTCTGATTTTGGTATCACCACTCGCACTGAATAATAACGCCCCATCCTTGGATCATCAAGAGCATCAGGGGAAATATGGTTTACTATACCGTTAATTAAACTTAAGCGACGTGCACTATAAGCGCTCAGCCTTACTTTAACTTTCAGCCCTTCTAGTCCGTCGATAGAGACTATATTGCTATCTTTCTTTTTTGCTGACAGTATCTCTTCTATGTTTCTGGTTAGAACTTTAGCATCTATTATTAGATCATCATCTGATGGTACTATACTCAGGATTGGGACTCCAGATTGTATAACACCACCTTCAGTGTGGTATCTTATATCTGTAACTATACCATCTTGAGGTGATTTAATTATTGTACGTGCTAACGAATCTTCAGCAACCATCAGCCTCTCTTTTAAGTCTGCAATAGATGTATTAACTTCCTTAAGCTCAGCATTTGCTCTTTCTTGAGCATCATTCTTCACATTTATAATCTCTAACTCATTTTCTCCAATCTTTTGCTGTACTTGAGATATTGCAGAACGGTAATGTCCAACTCTACCCTCAATTTCAGCAAACTGTTTTTCTAAAGCTAAAATGTGTGGTTTGCTTATATGGCCACTATCAAGTAATTGTCTTTTTGTTTCTAACTCCTCAGTTATCAAGTCATATTGCTTATGGGCTGCATTTAGTTGAAAATTTAGCCCTGCTAATTCATCATTTAACTGCTTTATACGTTGTTGCAGTATGTCAGTTTTTCCTAATATACTCTTTCTCTGAGAGTTGAACAACTTTACCTGATTCTTTATCGCTTTATTTACAAGTTCATCGTTAGATAATCTTTTAACCTCATCAGAAAATTCTAGCGTATCTAAGTCTCCCCTGATTGCAATAAGTCTTGCTTCAGTTGCCAAAAGTGATAAGAGTTTTTCTTTAATTATACTCAAATTTGCCTTTTCGTTAACATCACTTAATAAAACTAAAGGCTCATCTTTTTTAACTGCTTGACCTTCTTTTACTAAAATTTTGCTTATTATTCCCCCACCCAAGTGTTGCACTATTTTTCTATTTGAAGAGACAATAACTTCTCCACTTGCATGCACTGCTCCGTCAATTGGAGCTATAGCTGACCAAATACCACCTATTCCAAAAAAGATGAATATCACCACTAAACCAAAAAATAGTGGTCCCCATGTGACTTTTAGGACTTCATTTACGTTATTACTCTCACGTTTAAAAATAAAATTTATCATCGCATCAATCCATGCGAACGTCTTATCCAAAAATTGATATTTCTTCTTTCTATTTCCTGCCCTTTGCATATCTATATCATCACTACCAATTAGGCCTGTCAAAGAAAGTCCAGCACTAAGCTTTTTTAACTTACTCATTATAATACTACTGCGAATTCTTGTTAACCAGGATAACACACAAAAACAAAGAATCTATACCTTAAGTACTTTACTTAGACTACGGAACATCAGAATAAACTATTTAGTAACAATTCTTATACTCCATTCAATGGTTCATCATTAGGCTAGAAAATCAAAAAGGTTTTACAATAACCATAATAACTATAATTATTATTAACACTGTTACTGCTTCGTTTAAAACACGAAAATAAACGTGAGTTTTCTTATTCAAGCCCACTGCAAAATTTTTCCTATGCTTTGCAAGTAGGACATGAATAGCAAACATTAAGAATAATGCTAGCGCTTTTACATGAAACCACCCTTCGCGATATGCTTCCCTAATAATCATTAGCATAATTCCAAAACTAAGGGAGAAAAGCATTGCAGGGTTTATGATATATCTAAGGAGTCTCTTCTCCATTATTTGAAGTAAGCTGTCATTTTCTGACCCTGGTTTTACAGATGCATGGTAAACATAAAGCCTTGGCAAATAGAGCATACCTGCCACCCACATAATTACAGAGATAACGTGAAAAGCTTCAAGCCAGTGATAGTAGTCCATATAGATAGTATTATAAAATGTTAAAGATTTCTGGTATGATCTCAGTTTAATAAAAGAAAGTCAATATGAAAGCAGGAAATTTCACTAAAGAGCAAGTGATTGGGTTCTACAGAAAAATGCTTCTAATACGCAGATTTGAGGAAAAAGCAGGACAATTATACGGAATGGGATTAATAGGCGGATTCTGTCACTTATCAATAGGGCAAGAAGCAGTTGCAGTTGGGACTCAAGCTGCATCAAAACCTGGTGATGCTTTTATCACAAGCTATAGAGACCATGGCTTAATGCTTGCATGTAATTCTGATCCAAATGTTGTGATGGCAGAACTAAACGGCAAAGAAACAGGGTGTTCAAAAGGTAAAGGTGGCTCCATGCACATATTTGATGTTGAAAAAAATTTCTTTGGTGGACATGGAATAGTAGGTGCACAAGTCCCAATTGGTACAGGAATAGCATTTGCTAATAAATACAAGAAAAAAGATAACGTTGTATTCACATATTTTGGTGACGGTGCTGCAAATCAAGGACAAGTATATGAATCATTTAATATGGCATCTTTGTGGAAGTTACCTGTGGTTTATATCATAGAAAATAACGAATACGCAATGGGAACTTCTGTGCAAAGATCAACTTTAGTAACTGAACTATATAAAAGAGGAGAGAGTTTTGGTATTCCTGGAAAACAAGTTGATGGAATGGATTTTTTCTCTGTCTATGAGGTAACAAGTGAAATAGCTGAGCACGTACGTGGGGGAAAAGGACCTCTCTTGCTTGAAATGAAGACATATCGATATCGTGGCCATTCGATGTCAGATCCTGCTACTTATCGCTCAAAAGAAGAAGTTGAAGATATGAAGCAAAATCATGATCCTATAAGCACCCTAAAGCAGTATATAACAGACAATAAAATCGCTTCTGATGAAGAATGCAAAGCTATTGATAAGGAAATACGAGATTTAGTAAAAAAGTCAGAAGATTTTGCTAAAAATAGTAAAGAGCCAGGCATTGATGAACTATATACTGATGTTTATAAATTTGTTAGCTAATCAGTTGCCATCAAAATTATGTTTTGGCCTACTATAGATATTTTTTGGCAGCACTTAACTTTATTATATAACAGCCTAGTCAATAGAAACTGTAGTAACTCTTATATTATTGATATACACCGCTCTTGGATCATAGGTTAAATGAGTTTTATTTGACTTTTTGTGCTAGTTTGCAGAATATAAAGTTATTAATTGAATAAAATACATGACAAAAGAAAACTGGGAGACAGTAATTGGACTTGAGGTACACGCTCAGGTTTCTTCTAAGACAAAGCTATTTTCTAGTTCACTAACGGAATTTGGCACTGAGCACAATACTCAAGTTTCTCTAGTTGATGCAGCAATGCCAGGTACACTACCAGTATTAAATTATAGCTGCATAGAGCAAGCAATATGCACCGGACTTGCAATTTCTGCAGAAATTAATAAATGCTCTTACTTTGACCGGAAAAATTATTTTTATCCCGATTTACCACAAGGTTATCAAATAACCCAGTTCTTTGAGCCAATAGTTAAAAATGGCAAAGTTTTTATCAATAATAATGAAAAAGAAATAAGAATCGCAAGAATTCACTTAGAGCAAGATGCAGGAAAGAGTATTCATGAAGAAAGCAAAACTTACATAGATTTAAATCGTGCAGGTGTTGCTTTAATGGAAATTGTTTCAGAGCCAGATCTTCGTTCATCTGCAGAAGCTGCAGAATTCATGAAAAAATTGAGGCAGATTTTGCGTTACATCGGTTCATGTGATGGTGATATGGAAAAGGGGTCACTTCGCTGTGATGCAAATGTTTCTGTTCGCCCAAAGGGTAGTAGCACATTTGGCACTCGTTGTGAAATAAAAAACTTAAATTCAATACGTTATATTGTACAAGCTATAGATTATGAAGCACAAAGGCAGATCAAAATTTTGGAAAGCGGAGGAGAAATAAGTCAAGATACCTTATTGTTTGATGTCACTTTAGGAAAAACAAAAGTGATGAGAAGCAAAGAAGATTCAAGTGACTATAGATATTTCCCTGAACCTGATTTGCTACCTGTTGAAATAAACCAAGACAAAATTGATTCTATTAAATCATCTTTACCCGAGTTGCCAGATCAAAAAAAACTTCGATACATAGAGGAATTAGGTATCAATGAATATGATGCAGACGTTATCACTTCTGATAAAGAAATTGCCGATTATTTTGAAAAATTAGCAAAAAAGCATGATTCAAAGATTGCAGTTACCTGGTTAACCGTCGAGCTTTTCGGTCGTTTAAATAAAACAAATATTGATATTGTTAGCTCTCCAATTAAAGCAGATGCTTTATCCGAGCTCCTCGACTTTATCGTCGATGGAACGATCTCTGCTAAACTTGGCAAACAAGTTTTTGATATTATGTTTGAAACTGGCAAACCGGCATCTCTCATCATAGAAGAGCAGGACCTAAAACAAATAACCGATAGAGGTCAAATAGCAGAAGTTATCGACACAATCATCAATAGCAACCAAGATAAAGTTCAAGAATACAAAAGCGGTAAAACAAAACTATACGGATTCTTTGTCGGCGAAGTCATGAAACTTACCAAGGGAAAAGCCAGCCCTGATGTCGTGAATTCAATTTTAAATGAAAAATTAAGTAATTAGTCACATTTTTTTATTTACATAACAGCACATCTCGTAGATATTCCAAGGTCTTTGTTACGATATCTGTATATCATGACATATAACTTTTTTACCATTTGTTGGTACTGTTTTTAAAATTATGTGAGGTTGAGGATGCCTGAAACTTATCCTGCTTGGGGGTCAAAATGCTCTCGCCATGGTATTGACTATCAAGAGTTGTGGCTCATATTATTTCTCATGCGTGTGATGGATAAAAAATGTCCTTTCCTCCTAGATACAGAATTTAAGTCAGCTGCAGGCTTTGATGATGTTGTTCTCCAATGTAAGCAAAATAAAACAACAATACATAGGTTTGTGCAAGTCAAACACAACCAAGATGGAACTGAAAAAATCAGTGTAGGTAGCTTATTAACAAAGAGTGGTGAGTTTAATTTGTTGAAATACTTTATTGCTTATTTAAAGATCAAAAATAATGCAAAGTTTAGTGGTGGAACAAAGCATTTTCTTTTTGCTACGAATATGGATCTTGATTCACCATATTCAATACAACACGAAGTAAGAAATCTAAGAGCAATGTTAAGTGGAGAAAATAAAGGAAAAGAACTTTCATTTGTAAGAATAGACACAAAAGATGAGTTTCTGGATATAGGTGATAGTGCAAAATATAGAATTAGTGATTCAGATGGTAGTATTGCTCAATACTTGAAACAAAATATGGATTTTATAAAGCGTAAGATAGGTAAGGAAGTCAGCAATAAAGAGATAGAGGACTTTTTAAATGAACTGGTGTTCGTCGTTAACTTACCCCATGAAGCTCAGCTAAGAGAATTATTGCTAGGTGAGTTGAGTAGTAAGTTGAACAAAAAGTTTGGCTATACTGGTGACAATCAAATCTTTTGTAATGATCTTCTAAAAAAAATATCAGACTGGGTAAAAGATATAAAAGCGCGTCCTTTTTCGCACAAAGAGGGAGAAGAGCTTTTTCGAGAAGTGGAGCTATGGGCTAGTACTTTAGGTAAGATAGAACAAGGAGTAGAGAGAATAGAAAGAAAGGTTGATGAGATAGGAGAAGTATTAAATAATCAGCAAGCACGTAAAGAACCTATTTGGTTTAATATGAGGTATCCAGTTAAAACGTTTACTGGTAGAAGTAGTGAATTAAAAGCCTTACATAACGCACTACAAAGGAGTACGGGCAGGCAAGCGGTGATATCGCAGGTTGCTACTATTAGTGGTCTTGGAGGAGTGGGAAAAAGTGAGTTAGCTAGGAAATATGCTTACAAGTATGGAAAGTACTATGGTGGCAATGTTATATGGATAAACGCTGAAAACTTTGAAGATATGAAAAATTCTTTCTTGAGGTTAGCTGGGGATGATAGATTAGGCATTCCTCCCAAAGATAAGCACGGAAGGGACAAAACGATAGAAGCTATTGTTGAAGAAATATATGCTTTTTTTGCAAGAAGGGGAAGGAAAAGCCTATTCATTTTTGATAATGCTGAGGGATATAAAGGTATTAAAAGGTTTTTACCTTCATCTTTACATCCTAGGCATAAAAAACCTTATGTTTTAATTACTTCTCGTGACTGTAAGTGGAATGTGAGAGGAGAAGGTGATATAAAAGTAATACAATTAGATGAGTTTGGTGAAGTAGAAGCTTTAGAATTTGTTAGAAAAGCTTTGAACATAGAGAACAATTTACAGGATAGGGAAATAGAAGAGCTAACAAGAGAATTACAATATTTTCCATTAGCTTTAGGACAAGCAGTTGTATATATTCAAGATCGAAATGAGGAATCAAGATTAAGGGGTGATAAGAGATTTAAAATAAGTGATTACTTAAAAGAGTATCAACAAAATGCAGGTGAATTGCTTAAGAAAGGAGTTTATGAAAATGAAGATCGTTATACTAAAACAGTTTTAACAACTTGGAATGTCACGATGACATATATATGCAAGGAATATGGCTTTGAAGCATTAAGCATTCTTGAAATAATGGCCTATCTTGCTCCTGACAATATCTGCATCAAAGAAATTTTTTCAAAATTAATAACAGATGATAAGGCAAAGCTTTGGAATGCTGTTGAGTTACTTAATCGATATTCAATGATTAAATTAAGGGAAGGAGTAGTAAATATCCACAGGCTAGTACAAAAAGTAACAAGATTAGAATTGCAAGAGAAAGGTAGAGAGGAAGAAGTTCTTAGGAAAGCTCTGGAATTGATAAATAGTCAGTTAAAACGAGAAGAAGAAGCCTTAAGAGGAGGTCTGGATTTGACAAATACCGGTAGTATAACACAATACAGTGTGATTCATATTGCATCCACTTGGAAATATGCAAGTAAGTACAGTAGGTTGATTGATAATTTTTATTTTAATCATATTTGGGTATATCAACGCTATCCTAACTTTGAGCTTATTTTTCCCATAAAGGATACTAATTTACATCTACTTGTTGAAAGTAATGATTATGAAATAATTGAAACCATACTAACGCATATAGAGGACAAACATCCGGATAAGCTTTACGAAATCATTAATGCTAAAAATGGATATGGTTTTTCTCCATTGCATCTGGCTGCTATAAGGGAAGAGATGGATATGGTGAAATGCCTGATCAGCAAAGGTGCTAATGTTGATGCTAAAGATGGACATGATAGAACTCCATTATACTGGGCTATCGAGAGTGGAGGATTTGATATGGTAAAGCTACTGATCGATAAGGGTGCTGATATTGACGCTAAAGATGAAGATGGCAACACCCCATTATATGTAGCTGTTATTAGAGAGTTAGATATTGTTAAACATCTTATTGATAAAGGTGCTGATGTTAACACTAAAAACAAATATGGTGTTACTGCGCTACATGTTGCTGCTTATGATGGAAAGCTGAATGTTGTGAAATGCTTAGTGAATAAATGCGCTAACGTTAACGCTAATGCTGTGGAACTGTTTCGGAGTGGTACTCCATTACACTGTGCTGTACATAGTGGAAAACTGAGCATAGTAAAATGCTTGATTGACAAAGGTGCTTATGTTGATGCTAAAGATGGACATGATAGAACTCCATTACACTATTCTGCTTTGTTTGGAAGTTACGATATTGCAGCATACCTGATTCGAGAAGGTGCTTATGTTGATGCTATGGATAAAGGTGGTAATACTCCATTACACTGTGCTACTGTCAAGGAAAAAGTTGCTGTGGTAAGATATTTTGTAGAACAAGGTGCTGACGTTAACGCTAAAAATAATGAGGGAAAGACAGCATTGGATTATGTAACTGATAATCAAGAGCTTGTGGAGTTGCTTTTAACCCATGATGAAAGTGTTGAAGTAGCTTAAGAGAAAATTATTTATCTGTTTATTTTAACGTCCCAAAAATGTTTAACAAAAGTGTGTCAAACTGAATTTTTAGTTTAACTCAATTTTCAATAGATTTCTTGCATAAACAGGTGTCATCCCAGCTGGAACCCAATATCTGGATTCCAGTGTCACGCGCTGGAATGACATCAACTTTTGAATTCGAGTTATGCAAGAAATCCAACATATTAGGAACGACAATATCAGGTTGAGATGTAGTTCATATGTAAAGGTAACCTCTACTTTTCCTCAGCTTTCTTTCTAGGCTCTGTAAACAAAATTTTAAAGAAGCCATATAGTGTAGCTAGAGACATTTTTAGTCAACTGAGTAATTTTGTTCCTCTAGCCTGAGGTCAAAATAAATTTGAATGGGTTTCCCAGTACGTCAACAAGTGCATGAACTTTAGTCGCAAATCCCCGTCCTCAATTAATTTGACCTGCTAACATTTTGTACACAGAGCCTAGCTCTTTTGCTATTTGCTTGACTTGTTTCTTTACATAGCTTCTAATTTAAATTCTGCTGTCTATTCTCTTTCATTCATAACCTTTTGCAAAACGTTTTTGCTTTCTTCTCTGCTGGTCACTATTGCTTATATAAAGCAAGTACAGTACTGAATGATGTTGCAAGCACTCAGTTCGGCAATATTATCGATTTAAGACGAAGTTAAGATTTCGATTTTTTATTCAAACTCTTCTGAAAGTTTTTATACATATTGAAGACATCTTGATAATTTAGGTGAGTGTAAACTTGAGTAGTTTCAAGGCTTGAGTGGCCAAGCAGCTGTTGTATTGATCTTATGTCAATATCTTCCTGAAGCAAATGAGTAGCAAAACTATGGCGAAATGCATGTGGAGATAAAATTTCTGGTAAGTTTAAAAATCTTCTTATTTTTTGCAAACGATTAGCAACATAAGTTCTTCCCAATTTTTTTCCTCTTACCCCGACAAAAAGATGTCCCGCTTCGTCAAAGTGGGGACAAGCTTTTATATATTTTTGTATACACTTTTTTACTACTGGAAGAATAAATACCTGCCTTTGTTTATCTCCCTTACCTGTTACTATTAAACTTTCATTGCTAATATCACTAACCTTAAGATTCAGTGCTTCAGTGATTCTTAAGCCCGTACCATATAGCAGAACGACAATTGCAATTTCTCTTTTTACCACCCAAGGCTCGCCTAGATCAGGCAATTTCATTTCTTTCAATAGAGTTTCTATGTTAGATATTGAAAGTGCTTTAGGTAGAGTTCTTCTCTGAATTGGCCTTGATAAAGAAAATACCGCTTCATTATTTATTTCATAATTGTTTTTTATATATTTGAAAAAATTTCTGATTACTGACAATGCGCGAGTGTTAGATCTCGCATTTACACCTCTTGCATAACGAGAGGTAAACCAACTTCTCAGTTCAGGTATGCTTAATTTTTCTAAAGAGCCAACATTTACTTCTTCACCAATGTGAGTATTTAGGAAACTTATAAGATCCTTGAGGTCCCTCATGTATGACTCCAAAGTGTTTGGTGAGTAAGACCTGTTGTACTTTAGCCAATCATACCATTTTTCAATGATTGAACCGAGGTCCACAGTTACTTTTTAAAGAAAGCATCGATGCACGCATCCCTAAAGGCTTCATTTATATCAGGATGAGAGTGACAAATTCTGTATATATCCTCTGCTGCTGCACCATATGCCATTGCAACCGCTGCTTCATTGATTAGCGTATCAGCGTATGCTCCTATGATATGTACACCGAGTATTGTATCTGCTTTACTACAAGTCAGAACTTTCACGAATCCCTCAGCATCGTCAGTGACTTTTGCTCTACCGTTTGCAGCAAATTGACATTTACCAACTTTATACTTTCGACCAGCACTTTTTAGTTCTTCTTCAGTTTTACCGATTGAAGAAACTGCAGGGTGGGTGTAAATGACTGACGGTATGATTTCATAATCAACGTGAGGCAATTGCCTTGCTAGTATCTCTGCAACTGCCACCCCTTCTTCCTCAGCTTTGTGAGCAAGCATTGCTCCACCAATCACATCACCAATAGCAAATATTCCTTTTACGTTGGTTTCATAACTATTGTTGACTTTAATAAAGCCACGACTGTCTTTTTCTATTTTTTCAAGACCCTCAGAGCATGGTTTGCGCCCTGCTGCCACCAATACCTTATCCGCCTCTATAGTATTTGTTTGATTATCTTTTACAGAGCAAACTTTCACACTCAAAGAGTTACTACTTTGTTTTATTCCCTCAACTTTAGTGCTAAGTAAAAATTTTATTCCTTGTTTTTGTAGACTAGAAAGTAGAGACTTACTTAATTCTCCATCAATTGCTGCAGCGATTCTGTCAAAAAATTCTACTACAGTGACTTCAGACCCTAGCCTCCTCCATACAGAAGACATTTCAAGCCCTATTGCCCCGGCTCCGATTACGACAAGTTTTTTTGGTACTTCAGTTAAAGACAATGCACCAGTTGATGAAATAATACTTTTCTCATCGATATTAATTCCTGGCAAAGAAATAACGTCAGAACCGGTTGCAATTACTATATTTTTTGTCTTCAGTACCTTACCTTCAACTGAAACTTCAAGATTGCCTTGATCAAAAGAAGTAATTTTTCCAAGTCCATTGATCTTAGTAATTTTGTAAAGGTTAAACAGATATTCTATGCCTTTTCCAAGCTCCTGAACTCTAGCGTCTTTATAGCCTATCATTTCTCTCAAATCGAGACTTACATCCTTAACTTTTATGCCAAGTTTTGATAGATTATTTTTCGCGCTAGCATACTGATAAGAGGAATGGAGTAATGCTTTTGATGGTATACACCCAACTCGCAAACACGTGCCACCAAAAATGCTATTTTTGTCTATACAAGCAACTTTGAGTCCAAGTTTTGCAGCAGCAATAGCGCATTTGTAACCACCTGGACCACCACCTATAATAATCAAATCATAATCAGTCATAAAAAACAAACCTATTTTCTAAAGAATAAACACCATTTCCTTCAGTCGTTATATACATCTTACCATGGGTAAATACTGGAGCATGAAACACATTACCGGGTATTTTAATTACCCTTCCTGTACTTTCAGATCCAGGAAAAGCAAATATTGAACCTTTATTACTTGTTACCCAAAGCGTATGGGCATACATAATTGGAACAAACAATTGCACATTCTCTATAAAATCAGATGTCCAAACTGTTTTTCCACTTTGTATGTCGATGCCAATTACCTTATTATCTTTAGTCACCATGAAAATTCTTCCGCCTTCTTTTTGTTTCTCTGCAGGAATAAGAGGGCTATAATATGACTCAATGTTTGATATACTTTTTACTTGTAGTGGCCTTGACCATAAAATATTTCCTGAGTTTACGTCAATGCTATAAATATAAGAGTTGCTCGTAGCTATTAAGATATTATCGTGTACTCTAGGTGTAGTAGTTACATCTGTAAGCTGTGTATCCAAAAGGTTTGTAGCCAATTTTTGGCTCCACAATTTTTTACCGTCTTCATTAAAAGCTATCAATTCACCATTTGAAAATGGTGCTATTATTTTATCATTGGAGATTGCTGGTGAGATGGAATACAAACCTCGAACCTCATTTATACCATTTTGATAATTCCAAATGGAACTGCCATCTTTTATACTAAATGCATGCAGATAGTTATCAATAGTCAACACTACCAACTTATTGTTTATTACTACTGTTTTCCCTCTTACCGGAGCTCTTAATTCTTTTTCCCATTGAATCTCTCCTGTTTTCGCATCTATTGTGTGTAGAATGTTATCCACTATGAAGAAAACGTTTTCTTTGTAGCTCGATAAACTCATATTACCAATTTTTTTCCTACTTGAGAGGTATAATTTCCAATTTATAACTCTTGGGTTATCGATATCAAAGGAATATAAGGTACCGTGCTTGTCTGGTAAAATAACGCTATTTTCTGTAAGTATTGGAGCTACATATCCTTGAGATAATTTTTTATCTACTAAACTTATTCGTTCGCTTGCCATTGTATAGTTACTATACAATAACATTATCATGACAATTATTATTTTCATTATTTAGTGAAAACAAGATTCATTAATATACATACTAGAAACGTAAATCACAACGAAAATGTTCTTAATTGTGGATCAAAAGCATTAACGTAATGTCATACCATTATGTAAAGATTCTCTTACTGTAATAACTTTTATCAAGTATGGACTAAAAGAAATATCTATAGCTCAAACTAATGCTGTCAGTAATACTACTCCAATATGAAACAGGCAGCATTTTCAGGATGAAAGATATTGTTGTGATGTCATTCATTTGAACTACTCATATCAATTTGAAAAATGTATACTATCTTATGCTATAGTACCTAAAAATAAATGCTCAACATACAAAATAACGCTTCACTTTGCAGGCAATGGATATTCTTGGCAGTACTTGCTCTTGCTTGTTCTGGACTGCTGTCAATAATTGTTATTTTTCTACGATTGCCTTTTATTTCTTCTCTCATTCCTTCTGCACAATATATCTTTGATAATGCACTGGTGATACACGTAAATTTGTCAATTTTGGTATGGATGTGCTCTATAATATCTCTGCTCTTCATCATAAACTTAAAAAACACCAATCATTGGTTTAACTTCTCATGGATTCTCTCAATCCTTTCCATGCTGCTAATGTTTATATCTGCATTTGTTCCAAATACTGAAGTTATCAAAAGTAACTATATACCTGTATTACAAAACAAATTATTTTTACTTGGACTCAGTCTTTTCATTACCAGCATATTGATAAATACAGCTCTAGCCTACATATCAAATAAACAAGACTCATATCTTTCAATCGGACAAATTGGCCTGGTCATTATACTTGTGTCATCATTTCTTTGTGTTGTTTTAGCACATAAAAATATGCCTCCAGGTCTATATCACTCAGACAAGAATTTATTTTATGAATATCTCTTTTGGGGAGGCGGACATTTACTGCAGTTTGCCTTTGCTCAAGCAATGTTTTTAGTTTATTTGATCATACTGAATGCTCGCTATATTAGTCTAAATAAAATTACCATTTTACCACTATTTATAAACACAGTTTTGACCGTAGGTGCGCCGTTTATATACTTTATTTATTCGGCGGATAGTGCTGAATTGATACAGTTTTTTACCTGGCATATGAGAATTGCTGGAGCAGTTCTGCCGTGCTTTTTAACAATATTAGTGTATTGCAACATAAAAACTCTGCTCAATGATAAGGGCAATTATCTTCTTCACTCGTTTGTATTGTTCATTTATGGAGGTGTGCTTGGAGTGCTAACTATTGAAGGAAATGTCACTATTCCTGCGCATTATCATGGTTCTGTAGTTGGTATTACTATAGCTTTTATGAATTTTGTCTACTGGCTGTTACCAAAATTGGGCTGTAAAGAAATAAAAAGCTCCATAGTAAGATTACAGATTTATGCATATAGCTTGGGACATTTTCTCCACATTACTGGACTTGTTTGGCTTGGTGGATATGGTGCCTTAAGAAAAGTTGCAGATCTGCCAAGTATTTCATCAATGTTGGCACGTGCTTGTTTTATTACGGGTGGAGCTATATCAGTTATTGGTGGAATGTTATTCGTAATAATTGTGATTTTACATCTTCTTAAAGGCAAGGCTCGTACCAACTAACCCACAGAAACAAAACTAAAAATTTTAGTGTAAAATTACTATATTTACTTTGTACTATGGCTCAAACAACCTGCTTCAAATTTGGAAAGGCAGTGAAATGAAAAAAACTATATCAAGCTACACTGAATTCTTATTTGCTACTCCTTGTGGTTCTTGTGTTCCATTTACTTGAGAGCTAGGTTTCATTATTAAATCACCAGCTAAGAATGCAGATACTGTTGCTATAACAACGATTAACCACATGTCCAATTTATTTGTATGTTCAAGTGTAATATACACTACTAACCCAACAGCAAGACCAGTACTAGCAGTAGCGATATATGTTGCTTTTTCTTTTAGTTGTTTATTTGCTTCATTTTTGGTTTCTAATATTTTCTTTTCTTGCTGTAACTGCTGGATTTGAGTATTTATTTTTTGTTTCAGTTCATTCGACATTTCACTTTTGAGTTCATTTCTTATTTTATCTTTCAATGTAGTTATTGCCTCTTCTGGGCTTTTTTTATCTTTTAATTCCAGCACGTCTTCAAGCAATTCTACTAAGTCTACTTTTGCTGGGTGAGGCACATAGTATGGATTACTTAGAATATCTATAAGCTCTTTTAAGTTATGAAAGTTAAGCATAATAAACCTCAATACTAAAAATTTATTATGTAATACATTAAAAATTATAAGATCAAGAAAAATTTGTATCATAACAAGGCTAAATTAAATGGCAGACATTAAAATTGCTGTATTTGCTCAATTGTGATAACTTAAAGCTTAAAACTGAGAAATATTTATGTTAGAAGAAAAGTATAGCTTTAGGGAAATTGAAGACAAATACAACATATTATGGGAAGGGAGTAAAGTTTATAAATGGAATGGTGAAAAGGATAATACTTTCACTATAGATACGCCTCCACCAACGATATCTGGAAAGTTGCATATTGGTCATATATTTAGCTATTGCCATACGGACTTTATTGCAAGGTTTCAACGTATGCTGGGGAAAGATGTATTTTATCCAATTGGGTTTGATGATAATGGGCTTCCCACTGAAAGGTTAGTTGAGCAGACCTATAAAACCCGTGCAAAAGAAGTTGGCAGAGAAGAATTTATAGAGATGTGCCATGAAGTTATTGAGAAGTCAAAGCAGGAATTCAAGGAATTGTTTAAATCAGTCGGTATTAGTTATGACTGGAATTTAGAGTATCACACAATTAGTAAAGAAGCTGTGGCACTTTCTCAAATGTCATTCATTGATCTATATAATAAAGAGTATGCATACAAAAAAATGCAACCTATTCTTTGGGACCCAGTCGATAAAACTGCAATTGCACAAGCAGAAATAGAGGATAAAGTCTTTGAGTCATTTTTGAACACGATAGTTTTTTCCACTGAAGAAAATGAGCAGATTAAGATTGCAACTACACGGCCTGAGTTGCTTCCAGCATGTGTTGCAGTTTTTTGCCATCCAGAAGATGCACGCTACACTCAGCTGATTGGAAAAATAGCCGTGGTGCCAATAACAGGAGCAAAAGTTCCAATAATAGCTGATGATAAAGTTAAAATAGATAAAGGTACTGGGCTTGTTATGTGCTGTACGTTTGGTGATGAGCTCGACATATATTGGCAGCAAAAGCATGGTCTGCCGATGAAAATTATTATCGATCAGGATGGTAGGATAAGTCTAGATTCAGTGTATGGTAATAATAGATCCCAGTGTCAAGGCACTGGGATGACAAAGGGGAGTGACATTCCAGTGCTTGACACTGGAATCCAGCCATTAGAGGAGACACACGCTCCAGCGCGTGACGCTGGAATCTACGATGAAGTAAATGGCCTAAGAGTTAAAGAAGCAAGAAAGAGAATTATTGAAATCCTAACTGAAAAGGGCCTTTTAATAGAAAGCACTAGCATTTCTCATTCTGTTAAATGTGCTGAAAGATCTGGTGCGCCGCTTGAAATATTACCTACTTATCAATGGTTTGTCAAGACTTTAGAGCAAAAAACTCAAGTATTAGATAAAGTGAGTAAATGTAATTGGCATCCAGAATCTATGCGTAAACGTATAGAGGTGTGGATAGAAGGGCTAAGTTGGGATTGGTGCATCTCAAGACAGCGTTATTTTGGTGTACCATTTCCAGTTTGGTATTCAAAACGTAAGGGAGAAGAAGGCAAAATCATTCTAGCTGAAGTAAAGGATTTACCTGTAGATCCACTCAAAGATTTGCCGAAAGGGTATATTAAAGAAGAAGTTACTTCAGATCAAGATGTGATGGATACTTGGGCAACAAGTGCGATCACTCCTCAATTAAGTGCACTGGCAGTAAACAGTGAGCTCGGTTTACCAAGCCATCGGTATGATAAGATATTTCCTGCAGATCTGCGCAGCCAAAGCCATGAGATAATAAGAACTTGGGCTTTTTATACGATTTTGAAGGCACATTATCATGCAGATTCACTGCCGTGGAAAAATATCATGATTAGTGGTTGGTGTTTGGCTGATGATAAAAAAAAGATGAGTAAATCAAAAGGTAATATCATCACTCCTCATGTAATGCTTGAAACCTATGGAGCTGACGTAGTACGCTATTGGGCAGCAAACTCAAGACTTGGAGTTGACACAGTCTACTCTGAAAATATCTTCAAAATTGGCAAACGACTTGTTACGAAACTTTGGAATGCTAGCAAATTTGTTTCCATGTTTATGGAAAAACATCAAGCATTGAGCATAAATTCCATCAGTGAGACGATGGATAAGTGGATATTGTCCAAATTATATAAAGTGATAGAAAAAACGACGAACAACCTATTACAGTTTGAATACTGCGAAGCTTTGAGCGCAATAGAAGAATTTTTTTGGAAAGATTTTTGTGATAATTACTTAGAGTTAGTTAAAAAACGTGCATATGGAGATGCATTGGACAGCGAGGCAAACATGAGTGCGAAACAGAGTTTGGCATATGTACTAAATATTATTTTGCGGTTATTTGCACCATTTTTGCCATACATTACAGAGGAAATATATCATCAGTTGTATAGTTATAACTCCGTTCACAATAAAAGTAATTGGCCTAACAAGGAAGAACTTATCTATGATAAGTATTCTGAAGAAATGGGAGATAATTTCGTGCAGATATTAAACCTTGTGAGAAAAATAAAAGCAGATAATAACGTATCAGTTAAGCATCTTATACAAAAGTTGATGATAAAAGCGAGTGTAAAAGAGGATGAGTTAAATTATTCTGCTCAGCATGATTTGCAGTCAGTTTGCAATGCTGAAGTGATAGAATGGGTTGAGGGTACAGAAGCAGAGCTTATAACTGAGAATGGAAAATTTACTGTAAGTTTATTGATTGATGTAACTTAGCATTCGTATTACTATACTAATTATTTAGTTGTGAGGTAATAATGATTGGTAATTCATATAATAATAAAATTGAAGAGCAAAAAGATGATTATCATGACTTCATTCAAAGGTTTTTGTTTTTGCTCGGTAAGATAAAAGAAAAGAATAAATCAATTCACACTGCTGTAGCTAGTCTTCACATATTATCTTTTTTAATAAAATACAATGCCAATTTTAATGAAGATGAATTGTATAAAGCCGTTATCCAAGATTTCAATAATGTAAAGGAGGCGAGACCAGAGCTTCAAGATGAGGCTAAAAAAGTATTGAATGGGTATATTGCAAATGGTGTTGAAACAGTGTCAATATATGGTAGTTGTGCAGAAGTTAAATTGGGAGCTAATAAAAACAAATTCAAAGTCAGTGAGTTTTTGAATAGTAATTTCTGTCAAGATAATGGAATTTCAGGGTTTTCAACTCTGCATAGCAATGGAAAAAATGGAATGCACGGTTTTGTTTCTGAAGAAGGAATAAGGCACTATGTTGTAACTGATGGTGCATACGAAATGACTCTGAATTGGTGTGATGAGGACGGAAAAAAGTGCACTATTATAATTAATATTGATGCTAATGGTATAGAACTTATCGAGCGTAATCGTGTTACTGATGATCAATTGAAAGCAAATAAAGATGTAAAAATAGGTAACTTATTCTTGTATCAAATAAAATTTAGAAATAAGGAGAAAGGCAATCATAAATCATCTGAGATTGTGATAGAAAATAGTAATAGAAATATTAACATTCAAACAACTCAAGAAATTGAGCGTGGCATCAAAAAAGCTCAAATAGGTAGTACTAAAATGCAAGACAAAATTGCACAAGTTGTAGATGAAAGCTTAAACGAAAGAATTAATAAATTGGAAAAAGAAAATACAAGATTAACTGGAAATAATCAAACTATATTAGAACAATTACAGCAAAAAATGAGAGAGGTAGAGGAATTAAATGGAAAGGTAAGGGAAAAAGATGAAGTTTTGGCTGAAATAACACAAAAATTCGGGCAGCTAAGTGATTCGGTAGAGAGTGAATTTGAAAGGAGAAAAGTAGAGAAGGAAAAGTTAGAGGAGAAGTTAAGGAAAGCGCAAAAAGAGATACAAAAGTTAAGTAAAGAAAAAGCTGAATTAGTGCAAGAAAAGCAAGATTTAGAAGAATTTGCTGAAGGTCTAGATGTTAAAGTACAAAGACTAAAGGATCAAATAAGGCAATTAGAGTACAGTGTGGCTGTAGCAGTGAATGAAAATAAAAGATTAAAACAAAAATTGAATGATACTCAAAAAGAGTTGGATGGTAAGTATGGTGAAATCCAGAGATTAGAAAGTCAATCACACGAATTAGAAAGTCAAAAAATAACAGAATTGGAAATATACTTAGAAGAGAAAAAGAAAAAAATAGCAGAGTTAGAGGTGCTGTTGGAAGAAGAAAAGGGGGAAGTTTTTAGTTTAGAATCTAGATTATGTAATTCAGAAGAAGAAAAAAAACGATTACAAGAAAAGTTAAATGAAAAAACTCAAGAAGTGATTAAACTAACTGTAGATTTAGAAGAACTAAGTAAGCAATCGGAAGAGAAAGAAACTAAATATTTCAGTAGGATTAAAGAGTTAGAAAAAATTCTTAATAAAGAAAGAAAAAACAGTGAAGAGTTGGAAAATTATAGCATCAATCTGGAGGAAGAAAGTCAAATTCAACATGAAAAGTACAAAGAGTTACTATTTGAGAAGCATTCTATAAAAGAAGAAATTTCAGATTTGAATGATCAATCTTCATTAGTTCATCAGAATCGTGTGAGCTTAGCACAAGATTTGGCAAAAAACATGATATATTTGTTCAAAGAGAATGTAAGAGAAGGAGATAAAGTGATTATATCGCAGGAAACTGTATTAGAGATTTTGAATAGATTGGAGGAATTAATCAAGAATGTTGGAGTCAGTGATCAAGAAATAAAAGGAGTAATTGAAGAAATATCTGTACAAACTAATGATAGCCTTCCTCCTTCAGATATAAGTAATGGAGATTTATCAGCACTACCAAATAAAGAGCTGGATGAAGCTTCATATTCAGAAGATTTTGGATATTCTAGTAGATGTTCTACTCCTAGATGTTCTACTCCTGTCTGATGCCACCTTGCATTTTGAGTTTAGTTAGAATATCAACTAAAGTTTATCACTGGTAAAATTGTGATAAGTGTTCTCCTCTACAGGTAAGACAATTTTAATCAATATATACAAGACTGCTGCAGTTTTGTGTATAGGTGATGAGCAATTTACTTAATAAATATAATACATTTTATTTTATAGCTAGTTCTCTGGCTACTCTCACGTTACTTACATCTTTAGCGCTTATTAATGTACCTAGTTCTTTAATTCTCGCTTTAGCTGTATTATCTGTTTTGGCTTTTATGATTTTGTATAAAATAATTATTGACACTAGTAAAGTGGAGAAGAAATTTGCTCACAAAGAGCGTGAGTTGACTCAAGAAAAGCACAATTTATACGAGGAAGAAAGAAAATTTGGTCAAAAAATAGAAACTGAGAGGAAATCTTTTCTTAAAGAAAAAAAATCTTTGGAGGAGAAATTAGAAGCAAAAATGATCCATATAATTGGAATAACAGACGAATTAGAAAAAGTAACGAAGGAGAAAGATGAGCTTGCTGCACAAGAAAAAGAACTACTCCATAAAATCTCATATTTGTGTAAACAGTTACAGGAAAAAGAAGCTAATCTAACTGAGAGGAAAAAACTTATAATCGAATTGAAAAGAAAAATAGACAATGATAAATATGAGGAATTATATAAGGAAGTAGAGAAATTATCTAAAGAAAAAGAGGAGTTATCTAAGGAAATAGACAAATTACGTAAAGAGAAAGATATACTGTATATGAAAAAAGAAGAATTACATAAAAGAAAAGAAGAACTTTGTGTGAAATTAGATGAATTACAATGTAAATTTAAAGAAATTGATCAGAAAAATAAAAACTTATCTCAAGAGTTAAAAAGGAAATTTGAAGAGCTAGATAAAGCAGACGGTTTAATTAAAAATCAATCTTTTGAGTTAGACAGAATAAGACAAGATTGTAATAACGAAGTGAAAAATTTAAGAAATTCACTTTTAGAGCGAGACAGTCAAATAAAACAACTTCAATATGTGATAGATAAGATAGAAGAATCAATAAGAGAAAATGAAACAATTAAAGATTATAGCAAAAAAATAATATTAGGGGAGACTCAGAAAATAAAATTTATATTAGGGCAGCTTGTGCAATTCAAGCCAATGAAAGGTTCCAAAACATCGGAGGAAACGTCTGATTCTTTACAGGAAGATCTTGGATATGCCAGTCGTTCACCCACTCCGACCAGATTATCGTGTTCAGTGTCTGTACAAAGCATTGCAAGTGGACCAATCCCTGAATATGGATTGTAAAATGCAACAATTACTCTTATTATAAAAAAAATTATACAAGATAATGAACCCAATAATATGCGCACTGGATACACAAGATTTGAATGAAGCCATATCTTGGGCTAATGGTCTGCGTGATAAGGTTGGCATGGTAAAACTTGGGTTAGAATTTTTTGCTGCACATGGTCCTTCTGGAGTGAGAGAAGTTGCAAAATGCAATGTACCAATTTTTTTAGATCTAAAATTGTATGATATTCCAAACACTGTAGCTAGAACAGTTGAAGCAATAAAAGCTCTAGATGTTGAAATGCTAACATTGCATATCAGTGGTGGAACAAAAATGCTTAAAGAAGCACTAAGTATAGTGCAAGGAAAGAAAATAAAGCTAATTGGAGTAACAGTACTAACTAGTATGGGCAATGAAGATCTGAGTGAACTCGGAGTAGCAAGGGAGGCAAAATCACAGGTAATTTTGCTAGCAAAGCTTGCAAAAAAGATTGGACTACATGGAGTAGTTTGCTCTGCACTAGAAGCTCAAGAAGTGCGCCAAGAATGTGGTAAAGACTTTAAAATTATTACTCCAGGAATCCGTATGAATCGAGGTCATGATGATCAAAAAAGGACAGCAACACCAAAAGAAGCAATAAATTCAGGAGCTGATTATATCGTAATTGGCAGACCCATTACAGAGAGTAGCAATCCCGCAAGTAGTGCAGAGTTAATATTGAAATCCCTTACTGATTGAAGCAGGGCAGATATAGAGTAAAAGCAACAAACGGTATGTATCCGTTCAGCAGGGTGGCAAAACAAGGTAGACGAGAAAAGATAACTAAATGGGTCAGTGCTTGACCATTTTTCTTTTTTTTCTGGATTCCAGCGTCACGCACTGGAATGACAGGGCTGTGAGTGTCATCGAAGTAGCCGATACAGGCCTTTTTCTTCTGTCATCCCAGTGCCCTGAAACTGGGATCCAGTTAAATTTACAGGTATAAAAGTAATCAACGTTTCTGGTGATGATAGAAAAATGGATCCCAGCTTTATACGGCTACGTACTTTATTTGCACATTCTCCTACTCAGTGAAAAAAAGTGCTTGACACAAAAAAATGGATGCTGTATAGTACTGACAATTAAGTATAATACTTAGCGTGGTGTAATGCTACACTGTTTTTTTTACTTCAACAAGTAATCATTATCATTTTTCTCCCGTTACCAAGCAGCTTACGTTCATTTGTATCTACCATGAAGCCAATGCTAGAATCCAGAAAAAAGACCGGTGAATGGCAGGTACGAGCATTATACGTCACAGTTGTATGAACGTTGTTTACCATGAGGGCGCCTCCCAGCACTGGTTGTAAACAAGCGTTTGAGTTATACTAAGCTGCCATTCACCGGTCTTTTTTCTGAATGCAGGTTGCATGACAACGCTGAGATTACTGATAAAGATTACCTTCAAATTACAATAACTATTCTAATTTTATTTTTAAAGGAGGCTATTATGTCACTTACTGATATCGCTCACCGTGTTAATGAACTTGCTTCATCATGGGAGCAATTTAAATTAATAAATGATCGCAAACTAAAAGAAATCGAAAGCAAAGGACCTGAGCAGCTATGCAAGATAAATAGTAATATTGATAATTGCAAAGAGCGCTTAGATTTTATTGAAACTTCAGCTCAACGCCCAGAGATTAGCACAGATTTTAATACAGGTGATAAATATTTTTCTGATTATATCCGCAAAGGAATGGAAAACAGGTTATCACACAAAACCCTAAGTGGAGATGACAATGATATTGGAGGGTATTTAGTTACTCCTCACATTGTAAAACGGATAAACAAGCGTATAGCTGATTCATCTCCAATGCGGCAAATATGTTCTAGTCAAAGAATCTCTACTGAAACGCTGGATTATATTATAGAAGATTGTGACCGTGCTGGTGCAGGTTGGAGTGGTGAAACAGTAGAAGATGAAGATGGTGGCTATAAATCCAAATATGATTTTGCAAAAGACACAAGTACACCTAAAATTCAAAAGATTTCCATCACAACTTACGAGCTCTATGCTCAGCCGCAAATATCACAAAAATTGCTCGATGATGCATTTGTCAATGTTGAAAGTTGGCTTGTAGAAAAGGTTGCCGAAACTTTCAGTAAGAAAGAGAATGAAGCCTTCATTAAAGGTGATGGCACTTTTCAGCCTAAAGGAATTTTAACTTACGAAAATGGAAATGGTCATAATAAGATAGAGCAAATTAAAGCTGATAAGCTAGACAGCGACGCCATAATGATATTGTACTACTCTCTAAATGAACATTACTCTAAAAATGCATCATTTTTGATGAACAGGAGTACGTTAAAGGACGTGAGGCTACTAAAATCTGAAACAGGTCAGTATCTTTGGCAGCCGAGTTTATCGCTTGAAACTCCAGATACTTTGATGGGAATACCGGTATATCAATCTGCTGATATGCCACCTACAATGATTGCAGTAGCGGATTTCAAACAAGCTTATAAGATCGTGGATAACAGAGGAATGAGAATATTGAGAGACCCTTATACAAACAAACCTTATGTTAGATTTTTTGTTACTAAGCGTGTCGGTGGGGAGGTTGTCAACACCAGTGCTATTAAATTATTGAAAATTGCAAGCAAGTACTAAAATTTTTATGAAATAGTTGACATATTATACTTTTTATGTAATAATTAAATTATTGTTAATTTAAGGAGTAAAATATGTTAGAAAAAATAAAAGAGTTTTTTAAGTCGATTGCAAAAAAAATTGCATCAGGCTGGAAGTGGTTGTTTGGTGGTAAACCAAGTAATGCTAAACAAAATCTATCATCAGAGCAAGGAAAGTTTTCAAGCAAGACATTAACAAAAACTTTGGATAATACAGTTAATCATGAGAAGCCAGTAGCTGCAGATTATTCAATCCATAGTAATGGTGATGACAGTCGAGCTGAGATTACGCAATCTAAGGAACGTGATAAACTACCTATTATTGCCGGTATTTGTGAAAACACACCTGGAACGCTGGAACTATTTGTAAAGATAAAACATGCAAGTAAAGTTTTTTGTGGTGATATAGATCTTAGTGGTAATACTGATCTTAATTGGACTGATATTATTGATCGTTTAAAAGTATATACTCAACACGTCCAGTCCGAAAAAGGAGAAGTATTCCATATTACTTGTGATGAACCTAAAGGTGAGAAAAATGGTGTATTCTTGAATATAAAGTCAGTAGTATCTGGGGATAATAAAACTTCGTCTGACGAATTGGCCGCAATGAAGAAGATCTTAGGTCTGAATGAAAAGCAAGCAACCGTTGCCATAACTCAGATATCTAAAGATCCGATTATAGTTCCTAAATCAGAAATTGCTAGTTCTACAACAACACCAGCTGCTAGTAATGGTCTATGTGTTAGTGCATAATAATTGCTATAAACCCTTCAAAAGGAGCATCTTCTTTGGTGCTCTTTTTTTCTTTATACGTTCTCTATAGGAGAAAATTGACAAATTAAACTTTATATATAATAATTAAATTATTAATTTAAGTAGTAAAGTATGTGGGAAAGTATAAAAAAATTTTTTAAGTGGATTGCTGATCGTACAGGAATTTCATGGATTGCAAGAAAAATTTCATCAGGTTGGAATTGGCTGTTGAGTAGTAAAAAAAATACTACTCAAGAAAATACATCACCAGAAAGACCTTCAGGTGAGAATAAAAATAAAAGTAATACAATTCCAATTGTTAGCACCCCTATGCAAAATGAGACTGAAGAATCTGTATCTAAAACAGATATAAACGTCGAGCCAGCAGAAAATTTTCCAGAAAAATCAAATGATGAGCCTAAAGGAGTAGGTTATATTGAACTTGATGAAGATAATGACTTATTGTTAAATTTAGAAAAGGTTATAAAAGTTAAGGATTATAAATATAGTTTAACCGAGGACGAATCTTGGACTCAGCTTCTTATATATTTAAGGTGTGATAAAGGAGAATATTGCATTACTGGTAGTGGTAATAATTACTATGGCGTTTCTGAATATGTAATTGTAAAATCAGTACTAAAGAAGAAAGAAGATGGTAATTATATAGATGATGATAGAATATTAGTTCAAGACAATATTGAGCATGTGAAAAAAATGTTAGGATTGGAGAATGGTGTAACAAATGTTAAAGTAGATAGTATATCTAATCAGCCGTTTGAAGGTACAGCGTTGGAGCAGCATAATCTCAATCCTACTACGGCACAACAAGATGAAAAAGGTACAAAACCAAGTCCAACAATTGGAGTACCAGAAGCACAAACACATTGTACCTCTAATCCGAGCAAAGTAGGAAGCGGTATTATTAATTAGTAAACAAATCCTTCACAAAAGAGCACCTCCTTTGGTGCTCTTTTTCTTTATAAGTTTTCTCCATAGGGAAAATTGACAAATTAAATTTTATATATAATAATTAAATTATTAATTTAAGGAGTGGACATGTTAAAAAAAATAAAAAACTTTTTTAAGTGGATTGCTGATCGTACAGGAATTTCATGGATTGCAAAAAAAGTTTTATCAGGTTGGAATTGGTTATTTAGCAGTAAAGCAAATGCTGCTCAAAAAAATATATCACCAAAGAGACCTTTAGATGAGAATGTAAATAAAAATAATACGTTGCCAAAAACTCTAGATGGTAATCAACTAATACTGCCAAAGCAGATAGATAGACCCAAAGTTTGTCTTGAAGTTATCGATGGTGAACTACTATTAACTATGATAAATAAAAATTATACAATCCTTGAAGAGAAACATAAGAATCCATGTCAATATAATGAATTTCATGCATTTGTAAGATGTGAAAGTGGAGATTTTCATATTACCGGCCCTTATCTCTCACAGAAAAGTATAGGTGGTGAGAGGAAGTCTGTGTCAATAACTTCAGTAAAGAAACAAATTGATGAAGGTTCTGTATTAAGTAATCCATTAGAAATGATACGTGTATTAGGCTTAGGTAAAAACAAAGAGTTCGTTAAAGTGAATAAGATAAATTACAAGCCATTAAAAACAAAAAAAACATCAGTAGTAGGTGGGCTTGAATTTGAAGGGAATAACTTTTGGTTAAATTTGGAAGAGTGTATAAACATTAAGGATTATAAAAGTAGTTTAACCAAGAACGCATATCATCCTAAGTTTCTTGTATATCTAAAGTGTAATAAAGGAGAATATTGCATTACTGGTAGGAGTATTAATTCTCCTGAGTTTGCTAAACATTTAATTGTAGAATCGATAATAGAGAAGAACAAAGATGGGAAGTATATCGATAGCGATAAAATATTAGTTCAAGACAGTATTGAGAATGTGAAAAAAATGTTAGGATTGGAGAATGATGTAACAGAGATTAAAGTGGGTAGTATATCTAATCAGCCATTTGAATCTATAACACCTACTATTACGACACAACAAGCGGGTGACAATACAACTATTGATCCATTGGCAGTAACAAGAGAATCTTCTACTATCAACATTTTTAACGGAAACTTAGAACTACGTCTTGCAGATGATATTCAACAAAATCTAGAGGATTATAAGCATCCAAGAAACAAAGGTAAATATCGTATGAAAATACACTGCAATAAAAACGATTTTAATATTAATTTTAGTAAAAGAGATAACGATGATGGTTCCGTATCTCTAATTATTAATATACTACAAAAAGATAAACTCCAACTTTTTCATGTATGGCAAATGAAAAAGTCCTTAGGCTTCAAGAAAGGTTCAACATTTGTTGTAATAGATTCTATTGAAAGTTTTAAAGCGCCAACAAATAATGGCGTGCCAAGTTCAGAAACTACTAGTCTGGAAGCAAAGAACGCTAACTGTAATAAATCTCTATTAGTTAATGCACATAAAGAAAAAGATGAGCATAATACTGATGCTAGTCACAAGATAATACAACAAGAGGTTAATAATGAGGATAATGAACAAGAGAAGTTTTATTTTGCAGAAAAGGAATTAGATGATGATTTTCATGATGCACGAGAGGAGGACCTTTGTAATGTGTTAAAGGCACAACCTCGCTCAATAACTGGAGAACCAGAAGCACAAATACATTATATCTCTAATCCGAGCAAAGTAGGAAACGGTTATTAAAACAAACCCTTCACAAAAGAGCACCTCCTTTGGTGCTCTTTTTTTCTTTATAAGTTTTCTCCATAGGAGAAAATTGACTAATTACAATTTTTCGTATCAATTTTCAATAGATTCATCGATGTATAGCTATAGTTTTATCAGTGTAAGGCTAAATATGCTAAGCTTATAAAGATGACAAAGCTTCAAAAAAAGCCTAACATAGTGGAAAAAGCTTTATGAAAATCAAAGTTGGAGTAATAGGCTGCTTAGGCAGAATGGGTAAGAAAATACTCAATGAATTAATTACGAATACCAAAGTGGAAATAGCAGGTGCTGTTGCTCGCTTGGGCAGTGAGTATATAGGCTTAGATATTGGGCCTATTGTAGGCAATAATTGCAATTTAGGAATCAAAATTACAAGTTCTATTAGTGAGGTATTTGAATCGTCCGATGTTGTAATAGATTTTACAACTAAAGAATGTATGCTAGAATGCCTTAAGGCGGCCGTGAAATTTAAAAAACCGCTAGTTAGTGGCACAACTGGAATAGAAGGTCTAAATTTAAAAGAATATGCTGCTAAAGTTCCAATATTATGGTCAGCAAATATGAGTATAGGAGTTAATGTGTTGCTGAAATTGGTAAAAGAAGCTGCCAAGCTTTTAGGTAATGAGTATGACGTTGAAATTTGGGAAATGCATCACAATTTAAAAAAGGATTCACCATCTGGAACAGCTATAGAGTTTGGTAAAGCAGTTGCTAACGCTGCAAAAGTGGATTTTGAGCTCAATCAATATTCACATAATAATTCAAATATAAGAGGGAAAGGAGGAATAGGCTTTGCAGTATCTCGTGGAGGTGGAGTAATAGGAGATCACAGTGTCATGTTTGTCAATTCCGATGAACGAGTAGAATTAAATCACAAGGCAATTGATCGTACAACGTTTGCTAGAGGGGCGGTTCAAGCAGCAATATGGTTGTGCGAGAATAAAACTCCAGGACTTTATTCAATGCAGGATTTAGTATGAGCGATAAATACGCTTTCGTTAAAAATTTAAATCTTTGGTATGGCTCTAAACAAGTTTTATTCGATATAAATTTGAATATTTGCAAAAAGAAAGTCACAACTTTTATCGGACCTTCTGGGTGCGGTAAATCGACATTTTTGCGTTGTTTCAATCGTATGAATGATTACGTACCTGGATGTAGAGCGACTGGTGAACTGGTAATCGATGGGCTGGGTAATATATATTCACGTGATATGGATGTTGTATTGCTCAGAGCAAAAGTTGGTATGGTATTTCAAAAACCCAATCCTTTTCCAAAGTCAATATATGATAATGTTGCTTATGGGCCTAAATTGCATGGCATGGTGAAAAATAAGCAAAAATTAGATGAAATAGTAGAAAGTAGTTTAACTAAGGTTGGTTTATGGGAAGAGTTGAAAGATAGATTGCAAGATAGTGCACTAAATTTATCTGGTGGCCAGCAACAAAGATTATGCATTGCTCGTGCAATTGCAGTAAAGCCAACTATTTTATTAATGGATGAACCATGCTCTGCTCTTGATCCAATGGCAACCAATGCAATCGAAAATCTTATACAAGAATTGAAATTGAGGTTCACCATAATTATGGTAACTCATTCGATGAAGCAAGCTAAAAAATTATCTGACAGCATAGTTTTCTTTTGCAATGGCAAGATTGTTGAATTCGGAAGTACTCAAGAAATCTTTGAAAATGCTCAGTCTCCTTTAACGAAGGAGTATATTCTGGATCATTAGCTTAATAATTGATATTTTAATTTTTTCTATGTATAATTTTATCAAGTTTATTGTGATAGGGGGTTAAAATGTTTAGTACAAGTGAAGCAACAAAAAAGTTGTTTAAAGCTATTGAATTTCAAAATGCTAGTGGTGAAAGAATAACACCTGAGGAAGCTTGGAATCATTTTCAACAAGCATTGAAAGAAGGAGCGAATGTTAACGCTTTTGAGGATGGGATGACACCTTTGATGTGCATTATTTCAGCTTTTGTTACTAGTAATAACGAGGAACATCAATATTTAGAGCTTATGGCTAAGTTGCTTGTACAGCATAAAAAAATTGATGTAAATATTAAAAGCAAGCAAGCTGTTATGGAGAGAAGACCAAAGGAACATGATGGTTATCCAGTTTACGAATTTGAGGAGAGAGAAGTAGTAGATAGGAGTCCATATCTTCGCTGCATATACCTTGACAATTCACAACCTGTTAATGAAGGATTTATACCTCAAAATTATGCTCGTGCAGAGGAGGAAATTAAGACCGGCAAGAAGGAAAAAAATACAGCTCTACACATTGCTTGCAAGTTGGGAAATGTAAACATGATAGAAATATTACTTACACATCCAAATATCAAACCTAATATTAAAAACTATGAAAACAAAAGTCCAAGAAATTGTATTGCAGGACATGTCAAGAAAGCAATAGAACCAGAATTCCTAAAGATAGAAGCAGTCGCTCAAAAAAGGAAACAAACTAATTATGCTTGTGCTTTTTTGTTATCTGGAGTATTTGCTGTTGGTCTATGTTTCGTAGTTGACAACCCAGTTCCACTTGCTGCAACTTCGTTGCTTTTTTTTGCAATAGGATGTGGTTTTCTGTATAGAGCAAATACAGTTATTAATGATGTAAGCTTCTCTCAAGTTATTGTGAACGAACGTGCTAGTGATTTATCTGTTCAGGTAAGGTGTCATTCCAGCACTTGATGCTGGTTTTCATTTAATCTCATTGAATTTAGCATAAGCTCAGTTTACTTGTAAATTTTTCTGGATCCCAGTGGGCTTTGTTGCACCACTCAAGGAAAGAACAGGCAGTTACTGATGGAATTTGTTATAAAATAGATATTTAGCCGACAAAGGAAAAATATGCCAATAAGAATGAAAGTCAGTAACTGCAATGAATATAACAAATTTCTTCAAGAAAGGGGAAATGTTTTTCATTATATCAACGATGCCATTGAAAATTGGTACGAAAATAGTCCAAAAGTAGCAGGTGGCAACAATGTCTACAGCGACAAAGTAGTGATTCTAATTCACATAATAACCTATCTATTCAGGATTGGTCTTAGGCAAACAGTGGGATTTATAGAGAAATATCTTGAGCAAATAGGGAAAATTTTGCAAATTATCAGCTATTCGCAGGCTTCAAGAAGGTTTAAAAAGCTTAATATCAAAATCAACGACTGCAGAGTTGATAAGAACGATATGGAAGATATTGAAATTGCTATAGATAGTACAGGTATCAGCATCTACAATAATATTCCAGGCCATAGTAAGGCAAATGGTACAGATAGAAAGTATCGCCGCTATGAGCAAACAAGATGTAATGCTAGAGATAGGTAGTAAAAAAGTTATAGCTGCAAAATACAGTAGTGGAGTTTATTCCGACCACTATGGAGCCTGTGATCTTATTGAAAGAGTGGATACCAAGTATAACATAAGCACGATATATGCAGATAGATCGAAAGAAGTTATACAAACTGTGCGATGAGCTTGACATAAAGACAAGGATTCCTCCGCAAAATAATGCAGTAGAGCATCCAAAGTTGGATTATATGAATGAGAGAAATTCTACAATCAAGCTCATAAAGTCATATGATGAAGATGGTATGAAGAGGTGGAAAAAAGAGATAAATTATTGGAAGAGATCTTATATAGAAAGTTTTTTCTCGCGACTGAAGCAAATATTTGGATTTAGTTTTAGGAATAAATCTGAGATTAATCGTGAGAAGGAACTGCTACTCAAGTGTTATTTGCTTAACAAATTTACTGAAATAGGCATGGCTAAGTTTGATATAGCTTCATGAATTTATTATACATTACCCACTATCCGAAGAGCTGTGCAACAAAGCCATCCCAGTGTCAGCTACTAGGATGACAGGAGTATGAAATGGGTCTACTTGACCATTTAGTTGTCTTTTCTCGTCTACCTTATTTTATCACTCTGCTGAACGGATACCTTTATTTTCAATAATTTTGTTAGCAATAATACGGCTTTCAAAATCGACACTTATTATGTCGGATAGTGAGTTAATATCAGAGTACTTGTCAAAGTTTTCTATTGTTGATTTTACTACCTCTACTACTTCTAAAAAGCCGATTCGTGACTTCAAAAATTCGTTAACAGCTATCTCATTTGCAGCGTTCAAAACAATACTATTTGTATGTGGAGAAGAAGAATTTAACACTTCCATGCTTAGCTTTAGTGAAGAAAAACATTTGTGGTCTGGTTCTTGAAAGGTCAATTTTTTTTGTTTTGTTAAGTCTAACTTGTAGTTCAAAGTTGATCTTTCTGGCCAAGACAAAGCATATGCAATGGAAATTTCCATATCAGTTTCTGCAAGCACAGCAAAGCTAAACCCATCCTGGTAAACTACAACTCCATGTACTATCGATTCAGGATGCACTACTGCTTCAATTCTATTTGGGCTAATTTTAAACAAATGATGTGCTTCTATTATTTCTAGTGCTTTATTCATCATTGTTGCACTATCAACTGATATTTTCTTTCCCATTTTCCAAGTAGGGTGACTTAGTGCCTGATTTACTGTGATATTTCTTAATTGTTCAAGGCTATAATTTAAAAATGGTCCACCAGAGGCAGTGAGTATAATCTTTTCTACACATTTATCATCATTTTGCAAAACTTGAAAAATTGCGTTGTGTTCAGAGTCGATGGGAATTATTTGTACGCTCCTTTCTTTAGCTTTTTTAAGTAGTAACTTACCACCGCAAACAATACTCTCTTTGTTTGCTAGAGCAATAACTTTAGTACCGCTTTCTATAACCTTTATAACTGGCTCAAGGCCTGCGATGCCAACTATTGCAATAACTGAGAGATCAACGTGTAGAGAAGCAACATTTGCTAGACCTGGAGCACCAACTTCTACTTTGACGTTTGTACCAAGTAGATCTTCTTTTAAATCTTTGTAGAACCTTTCATCAGAAATGGCAGCATATTTTGCATTAAGTAGATTTGCCTGTTGTGCTAGCAGAGCAAAGTTAGAATTGGCACTTAGTGCTTCCACCTGATATTCTTCCTTTCTCTTTAAGAGCAAATCTACAGTCTTTTTTCCAATGCTTCCTGTTGATCCTAAAACTGAAACTTTTTTCACTAATTACAATAAAATCTTCTTAGTTATTTAGTAACCAAGCTCATGATCATCACCAACAGATGGTGAAGGACCAGGTGAAAAAGATTGGCCATGATGATCACCTGCATCATGCATATCATGCAAACCATCAGCACTATGAGCCATTTCATTGCTAGCGTGGGGATAATCATCCGGATGATGCCCCTCATCACCGTAGTCCATACCCATTCCTTCTGATGGCATATCTTCTCCACCTCCACCTGAAAAATATTCAGCAAGACTTTCAAGAAATTTTATGCCAAACATATTACCTGATTTCCCAAATAACGTTACTAGACTGCTACCACTTACCAAACCTTCAAACACATTATTATAAGCAGCAATTGCTCCTTCATGAAAGTTGAACATCCACTTCATTCCATCCACAATTGTTGCAACAGAGTCACTATGACCAAGACCGAAACCACTTTTCTCACTAGCGGCTTCCTGGTGTTGCTGCTGTGCCTGCCATTCTGCAATATTTGGACCTTGTGCTTCACTCATAAACTTTTATTCTAAGCCTTAAGCTATTATTTTACCAAAAACACTGTAAAATATCAATTGTTTAAGAGAGGTTATCTAAAAATAGCTGATACTCAGCTATTTTTATGATTCTGATTACTCTATACCAAAACATCGATGATGTGCTGTGGTAACAAAGTGATGACTTGAGGTTTAAGACAGCTTCTATTTCTTCTTAGAAGACTGCTCCTCTCTCTTTCCTTTTTATTTTATTATCTTAATATTAACTTACTCATAAATTATTGACAGATACTAATAATTTAATTATTATTAATATAATATTAATAATGAGGAAGAAAAATGCTTACTAATAATAATAACACACCATCATCAGCTCCGCCACCACCCCCACCTCCACCACCTGCAAATTGGGAAAAAAATCGGAAGCCAGCGAAAAATAACGATAAAGATGGAAAATCTCCTAGTGTTACTGCAGAAAAAAGCAGCAGTGGCAATAAGCCAAGAAGAGATCAATCTAAGAGTCCTGTTCAACAATCATCTCTTAATTTTGCAGAAAATCCACTATTTAAGAAAATACAAGAAAAAAATAATGTGGATAGCAAAAATGCAGATGAAGGAAGCAAGAATAGTATTCATGTTAAGAATCCAGAAACCAGAAATAGCGCTCAGTCAAAAGAAGAAGATAATGCGAGTGACAAAACTAAAAATGATAGAAGCAATACTAAACAGGGTGTGCCGAAAAAACCTATGACTGAACAACATAATGGTGTACACTCTGATAGTGAAAATCAAAAGTCATCTGTAGCAGAACAAAAAAAGGCAACTGCCTTAAAATATTCAATTGCTATTTTGTTATTGTGTACATCCGGTCCTGTAGCTGGAGTATGCACGTATTTTATCATTTCAGCAGTATTAAGTAGTGCTGCAGTGCCAGTTTCTTCTGCAGTTATTGCTTTTGTTTCTGCATCGGTTATGTTGAGCTTAGCTGCATATCTTATCAATTCACACCTTTCTGCAATAAACAGCGAGAAAGGAGTTGATCCTGGTAGAAAACAATCACAAGATTTACAGAAAGCAAAAGAACTTGAACATAGCAATACTCCTACATCATCATTTCCAGTAATGTCTGGAACACCCAGTGCACCGCCACCACCACCTCCTCCTCCTCCATCTTTAGGGAATAATTTCCCTTCTGGGCCTGCAACGGATGCTGATATGTTTGCAGAGATGAAGAGTAAGACACTAAAGAAAACTGATTCTTTTGCAGGTAAACCTGGGGGTCATAACGAAACTTATGCTTTGTTTGCAGAAATAAAAAAAGGAAAAAAACTCATGAGCAAGGAAGAGCGTGACAAGATTGAGAAGAAGAGGTTAAAAGAACAGGAAGCAAAGAAGTCAAGCAATAAAGGAGGTGGGCAACAAGAAAAAAAAGAAGATCTTATGGCTGATTTGAATAAAGTACTTCTGAAACGAAGGGCAGGCCTTCATGGAAAGCAAGGGAGCAACGTACAACAGCCAAGTAACCTGGACGGGGCATTCAATAAAATGTCAGATATGATCCCACCACCACGGAGTCGTAGTAGTAGTGTATCGAGTAGCAGTAGTGAAGAGTATGAACAAGATTGGAGCGATAATGAAAGTACATATTCAACACCTCTAAACCCTCAACTAGACAATAAAAAAAGAAGGGATAGTTCTGACAGTGGTCATGAATCTGATGATAATGTAAAACCTAAATCCACAACTCCACCACGTTCTACACTAAAGGCAGAGAAGCCACCGATATCGCCTAAGCCTGTTAATTCAAAAACGAAATCTGAAGCTTCTTCTCCAACAAAAACAAATACTGTGGAGCTAGCAAGTAGTGAGATGCAAGAATCGTCTACTGTTTCTGTTCAGGAAATCCGAAAGAGATTTGAATAATAAGGAAATGTCAAGAAAAGCACCATACACTTTCCTTCCTTTTTAAAATAAGTTTACCTAAAGGCCTGATTGTACTAAGATTGCTTAGTACAATCAGATTTATCAAATGCGTTTATCTCAATATTACCTGCCAACTTTAAAAGAAACCCCGGCTGGTGCTGAAATTATTTCTCATCAATATTTGTTACGTGCGGGCTTAATCAAGCAGACAGCATCTGGAATTTATTCTTGGCTGCCGCTTGGTCTTTTGGTACTTAAAAATATTGAAAATATTATCAGAGATGAAATTGGTGCAATTGAAGTGTTGATGCCTTGTGTGCAGCCAGCAAGTCTTTGGCGAGAGTCAGGACGTTACGATGATTACGGCAAAGAAATGCTACGTATTAAAGATAGGCATGAAAGCGATATGCTTTTTGGTCCAACACATGAGGAGGTGGTAACTGATTTGATTAGAAATACGGTAAAAAGTTACAAAGATTTACCACTTTGTTTATATCAAATTCAGTGGAAGTTTCGTGACGAAGTAAGACCTCGTTATGGCGTTATGAGAGGCAGGGAATTTCTGATGAAGGATGCATACAGTTTTGATGTAGATTACGAAGGTGCACTGAATTCATATAATTTGATGTATAAAACTTACATAAAAATCTTCAAACGAATGGGGCTTACTCCAATTGGAGTGAGGGCAGATACAGGACCAATTGGAGGAAATTTAAGTCATGAATTTCATATATTGGCAAACACCGGTGAGAGCACTCTATATTATGACAATAAACTTTTTGAATTACTAGAAAGCGAAGATATTGAAAGCCTGAAGAGCATATATGCAGTTGCAGACGATATGCATGATCCTGAAAGTTGTCCTATAACGCAAGAACAGTTAAATGTTAGCAAGGGTATTGAAATAGGGCATATTTTTTATTTTGGTGATAAATATTCGAAACCTATGAAGGCAAGTGTTACTTCTCAAGATGGAAAAAATGTTAACATGCATATGGGTTCGTATGGTATTGGAGTTTCAAGGCTTGTTGGCGCAATAATAGAAGCTTTCCATGATGATAAAGGAATTATCTGGCCAGAGGCAGTAGCTCCTTTTAAAGTTGGTTTGATCAATTTACAAACAAAAGTAACGGAGGCTGCAGATAAAATATACAAAGCTTTGAAAAGCGATGAAGTGCTTTATGATGATACAGACGAAAGTGTAGGAGTGAAATTTGCCAGAATGGATCTGATAGGCTTGCCATGGCAAATAATTATTGGAAAGAAAGCAGTAAGTGAAAATATAGTTGAAGTAAAAAATAGGGCAACTGGAGAGGTAGAGGAAATACAAGTTGAAGAAGCAATAAATCGTTTTAGCGCAAAATGATATACGGTATTGGCACTGACATAGTATATATACCCAGAATATTGAGAATATCACAAAAATACGGGGAAAAATTTCTCAATAAAGTCTATACTAAGAAGGAAATAGAGATAAGCAAAAAATATAATAGCCAAGAAGTAAGAGCAAAATATTTTGCTAAACGCTTTGCTGCAAAGGAAGCTTTTGTTAAAGCGCTAGGCACTGGATTCAGCCAAGGAATTATAATGAAAGATATAGAAATATACAGTAATATCAGGGGAAAACCACATCTTGCTATCACAAAGGATTTCATCTCGAAAGACTACAAGATACACCTTTCTCTAAGTGATGATCAAGATTATGCTACTGCGTTTGTTGTAATTTGCGTTGAGTAGATATTGTTTAGTACATATGATTTCAAAAATTTTTTTGAAATTATACTTTGACCTACACAGATCGACCTTTCTGTGAATCCTGGTTTCTGCTTTCTTCAACTTGTTTTGCAAAAGACGTCTCTTGTGTATTCATATGTTGAAGTGGTTTAGCAATTTCGCGCACAACAGCAGCAACTGCAGTTAAAAACGCCTTGAACAATCCACCTAAAACTCCACCAACTGCTTCTCTACCGTACATACGAGCTTGCTTTTCATTGTCATCAGCAGTTTCCCCTGCCCTCCTTCGTGGATCCATTCTATGAGCAATAACTGAAAACAACACCCCCCTAATTGAAGACTTCACTCGTGCTTTTGCCTTCTGAACATCCCCATCACTTGCTACTTCATGTTTTTCCCTACTATTCATTAGCTCCTTTTGTTGTTGAAAACTTAAGATCTCTTCCATCAGTTGTTTCTTTCTCTTTTCCAGAACTCTTTTCTTGGACTCTGATTTATCGCGAGTGTGTTTTGTGGTTTCAAGTTCTACATCAATATCCTCAGATGCTGCTTGGCTATATAAGGTTTCTATGAGCCTATCTATACTTCGCTTTACTTGCATAGTCCTTTCGTAACTATCTAAATTATCAACTCCTTCATCAATTTGACTTAAAATATCCTCGAAAGGTTTTAAATACTCTTTAAATTGCTCTTCGAGCTGATTTTCATTCTTCAAATTCCTTTCTCTTCTGTCATCGCTATTCTCTTCAACATTATCATCGCCTTCTTCGAAAAGATCCTCATCATTCATAATTTTTTTTAATTTATTCCCACTTATTATTATTGTATATGAAAAAATTAAATTAACACTAATGAAAAGTGTTCACAACTTCAGCACTGGCTAAAACTACAGTGAAGCTGTCAAAAGTGGCAGGATCATAATATCTCTCATACAATTCAACCGAACACCTGAGTTTTATCTTCTCCTTAGCATTAAAACTAATCTCATAATCATTATTAGAGTTTAACATTGCAGAATTACGCAATAATTCATCAGCCAATACTGAATTTAAAATGCCATTAATTTTTATTGTAATCTTTCTACTTCCAGCACAATCAAGCACTTTTCTCCAGCCAAAAGAGGAAATATCTTTCATCTCCTCTTTGTTATTACGCAAAGTAAACCTTAAGTTTCGTATATTATTCAGCACAACAAAATTATTGTCATGACCTTTAATTTTCAGCTGTAATTTGCTCATCGCTACCTCCTTGTATTAAAATATCAAAATTAATTGTTGAATGTAAAACTTCATCATGCTGATTTATAACACAATTACTTTCCAAAATGGTCTCACTACTAATGCTCTTTACCACCAAGCCAACATGCTTTATAGCAGCAAGCATGCTGCTTATATGATAAGTATATATGTCGCATGAAAATCTTACTTTTGTAGCAAAATTAGATAGCATATGCAGGTTAACATAATTTACTATGCGCAATCTCAGATAAGGAATAGTAACCTGCTTAGGCAGGTAATCATAGATGTTAGTAACATATTTCTTTAAATCAGAGTTTGCTTTTAATGCTGCATAAATACTATCATACAACTCATTTATAATTTGAATTTTTTCCATCTCACAGATACGTTTACGAAGATTGCAATTTGCAGGTACAACAGATGGTATCATCCTAGTGCTTACTGCACGAACATTATCTGTCAAGAAGATGTCATCCCATCCCCAGACACTGGTTCACTTTATAATGATGTCGTTCCAGTAGCTCTTTCTTGTAATCCCAGTACTGGGATCCAGGAATTTTATTAAGTTGGTAAGCATAAAAGTAGCCGTTTTATTTTAAAATACAACGTTTTGATGATCATGAAAAAACTGGATCCCAGTACTGGGATGACATCGAAGGGGCTACTCGGATGACACCATCTGTTGTATCTGCTATTGAATGACAAACAGGAACTACAAAACAACCTTTGGTTCGCGAAATGGAGAATACACCTTCTTTACCTCAGATAAATGGCTACTTACTTCTGATTCACGATTTTTATAGAGAGCAGAAACATGCTGTATAATACCTAGCTTTATTTGCTCAGGAACACTATCATAACCAGCTTCATATACAACATCAGCCCTTATTATGTTCAAATAATTGAAAAATTCAATATAGCTTCCTATATCACTAAAATAATAACTAAGTTTTCTATTCTTATCAGTAGCCAATATTATTTTATTCACAGGACCATAGCTTAAATAGATTCTACGAGGTATATAACCTTCATATGAAACTTGCCACGTTTGCTTTACTAGAGACTTTTCCATATGCCACTGAGCATAATCAGTTGCCATAAAAATAAAACTTGAAATCAACTTATCATCTTGATCATTTTCAATTCGTAAAAAAGATTTAACCTCTCCTAAAGTTACTGGAAAAGATTTAGGCTTAGACTTACGTTGTATATTTATGATTGGATACTTTAGTCTTGTTGACATAACAACCCTCCTTTTCTATATATAGCTAAAATAAGTAAGACTTATCTATAAAAAATCTTACTTATTTTAGTTATCACTTAATATTAAATTGCAGCAGCAACTCTATCGTACAAGTATATTGAGAAGAGAACGTATTAACGCTGTTTCTCCTTTTTTTAGGCCGGATTTTAGTAGATTGACATTCTGAGAATGAATGTTATTGAAAGTGAAGTTTAGCTCTTTAGCAAGTAGACTGCGAAATTTCTGCACACTTTCATATGCGATGTTTTCAAGTTCATGTGCAAACTTATCTTGAGCTACAGCTAATATGTCTTCAACTTTCTCATTGAACTCTTCTAGCTTTCTTTCCTTACCTTTAAAATTTTTCGTAAAAGTTTTCATATTAATTGGCCTCAACTATTCTTGTAATTATAATGACAATAAAAAGACTACCGAAGTAAAAAATTAGCACTACAATACTGCAAACAACAGCAGCACACCAAACCGGTTCACTTTATAGCGTAAATTCAAGTATGTCATTCAAGTAGCCCTTTTTTGTCATCCCAGTGCCCAGACACTGGGATCTAAGTTGCTCACAAGCAAACTAGCATAGAAAGGTGGTACAACGTTTTCGATGAGATTGCAGAAAGGCTGGATTCCAGCATCAAGTGCTGGAATGACACCCTCTATATAAACGTTAAGAAATTTACTAATAAAAAAAGGCAAAAGCGTTAGCTAGTTGTTACTCTCTCATCCTAAAAATTGGCGTTCTATACTGTATTTAAACATTTTATAAGCCCGCTTCAGCTTATATTAGGTAGAAATTGTTGTGAAGACATAAAGTGCACATAGCGGAAAGATTTATAAGACGCCAACTGTATAATACTTTTGTCGTTTAATCTGAACAGATTGAAGGTAATAAAACACTTTGAATTTTATAGTAAGGAAGCTGAAAGATTTGTCAAGTAGTTTTCTTATCTTTTACAGGCATAATTTACATGCTACAATCAAATTTTCATAACTGGTGAATAAAAATGCAAAGAGATAAAATTAAAGTAGAAATAAAAAAGTTATCACATGGCAAAAGCTTGCCTCTTCCCTGTTATGCAACTATGCAGAGTGCTGGCATGGATCTTTATGCTGCATTGGACGACTCTGTTATTTTAAATCCACTTGAAAGGTTACTTATTCCAACTGGCATTGTAATTGCAATACCAAACGGTTTTGAAGGACAAGTTCGCCCACGTTCTGGGCTTGCTGCAAAACATGGAATCACTGTCTTAAATTCTCCGGGCACTATAGACTCCGATTATCGAGGTGAAGTTAAAGTTTGCCTAATCAATCTAAGTAATCAGCCATATGAAATAAAAAGAGGAGATAGAATTGCACAAATTCTTATCACTCCTGTACCTGAGATAATTTGGAACAACATAGAAGAATTCTATGCAAAAGAAACTGCTCGCAATGAAGGAGGCTTCGGCTCAAGTGGTAGATAATTTATTGTTTATAAGTTGACAATAATAATTCTTTACATACAACTTTAATTAATTTAAATGAGGCAATTATGTTAATTTTTAAAAACCACCGTGGCCAGCTCCACAAAACAAATACTGCACTTTTAGTACTTACTTCTCTGTATGTTATAGGCGCAGCAGTAGCACTTTCATCACCATATTTGATGTCTTCAACTTATATACTTGTTCCACTTGCAGCTTTTGCAGCTACACCACTTGGAATGAGTGTTTTAGCATTTGTTACTGTTGCACTGATTAGTTTAGCAATATATTCCTTCATGAAAAATAATGAAATATCTGAACTTAAAGCTCCGAGAATTGTTGCTGGTAGCTCTCAAAGATACCTGATGTTGCAGGTAACAAATAAAGATCTTGAATTTATTGAAAAGAACTATAAGAACGAAAATGGTGAATATACTATAGATTTTACTAACTCAAAAGGCGAAGTATTCAAAGCTGAGAGTTATGGTCAGATCAGATATATTGGTAATCCTGATCCAATCTTGCTTGGCAACACTAAACTCCTTGATATACATCAGCTATACAAGAAGAAAGGGGATAGTACATTTGAACAGATAAATTGTGGACAGGAGTTAAAAACGTTAGGTTTAAACGTTGAAGAAAATAATGTTCAAGAACTAACCATCGAATTTGTGCCAAGCTCAATTGTTAAGTCACCAAAAGTTGAACACGAAAAGCCAGAAAGATTATTAATCAGCCAAGTATAAAAGGAATAAGTCTTCCCTTCATTTTTTAGTGTTAATGACTTAAACTTATTGTAGAAACTGTCTCAAAAAATAGATATTCACATACTTGTAAGAAATTTGCTAAGGATTTTTATTTAGTCTGACTGCATCCTTTACCTTATCTAACAACCCATTAATAAAGCCAATTTTGTTTGGAGCATCAAGTAAATCAGATGCAATGTTAGTATATTCATTAATAACAATTGGTGCTGGTGTATCAAAATCAATTAACTCACATACTGCAATACGCAAAATAGATAAGCTTATAAGATTTAATCGTGAAAGTGACCAGCTTGGGTGTAAATAAGACTCTATTATTTTATCATATTCTTCACTGCTTTTTATAACCTTACATAACAAGTTTTCTAAGAACTGATGTTCAAATTCTTCACATTCAAATATATCTTTCAACGTACTTATGTAGTCCTTAAGCTCACAATTTTCCAATTTAAAAGTGCTTTTGTTGTAACTTACAAAAATATTTGAATAAGCAATTTGTACAGCAAGAAATCTTGCCGTACTTCTTTTTATGCGCCACTTTTTATCTACTGGTTTTTCCTCCATTATTTTAATTTATTGTGTAGATCTATCATATGCAAAACAGTTGAGGCTGCATGGCCACCAACGTTCTTTTTATTTTTGTCAGCTCTAATTAGTGCTTTATCTTTGCTGTCAGCGGTAATTACGCCCATACCAAGGGGTATTGCATAATGCATAATAACTTCATTTAAGCCTTCGATTACTCCTTTACAAACGTATTTATAATGATCAGTTTCACCGCGAATCACGCACCCAAGAGCTAAATAACCGTCATAATTAGCATTCTTGCTTTTTACTGCAAAGAGAATTGTAGCTGGTATCTCAAATGCACCAGGAACTTCAATTATGTCATAGCTTGCATGACTTTCTTTTAATCTATCGACTGCACCTTCAAGCAAAAGGTTCGCTATTTCGGTATAATAAATTGAATTAACTATTAGTATTTTCGACATTTATCCCGACTTTTCTTGTTAAGAAGAACTTTATTAAGTATTGTTGAACCAGAGTTATAATATTACTAAATATCCAATATATTACCAGGCCGGCAGGAAAAGAAGAAAAAATAAAGACGGAAATGTAAGGTAAAAACTTCATAACATTTACTTGAATATCATCTTTACTGGTTTGATCTTTCTCACTTAGCTTCTGCTGAATTATCATGGTAGCGCCGAAAATTATAGGTAAAATGCCTATAGAAATAGGAAAGTTATAATTAAACAACCCAAATAATGTAAAAATGTTTGTTGGATCAGAAGCTGAAAGATCCTTAATCCATAAATAAAAAGGGGCGTGTCTCATCTCTATAGTAACAAATAATACTTTATACAGAGCAAAAAATACTGGTATTTGTATGAGCATAGGGAAAATGCTCGACATTGGATTTACATTGTTTCTCTTGAACAACGCAATTGTCTCTTTGTGCTGCTTTAAGCTGTCATTTTTGTACAACTCTTTTATACGAGTTAATTCAGGCTGCAGGCTTTTCACCTTGAACATCGAAATATATGATCTATTAGATAAGGGAAGCATCAAAAGTTTGATTACTAAAGTTAGCAATAATATTGCTAAGCCAAAATTTTTCAAAACAAAGTTAAAATATTCAAGCAGTAAAAACACCGGCTTGGTTATAAAATAAAGAACACCAAAATCTACAGCCTTATCAAACAAAGGTATATTGAGAGTGTCTTTATAAGAATCAAGTAAATTCAATTTCTTTGCCCCAGCAAAAAAGTAGTTCAGAGTAGAAACACTTGCACCAGGGAGTATGTGTTTGTAAGGTTTAACAAAATCTACTTGAAACTTATCAATGTTATTAACATTCGTATGCTTAATACTTACATTTATTTGATCAGATTTTTCAGGTATGATAGCTGTAAACCAATATTTATCAGCAAAACCAAACCAACTTTTTTCACTTGTGCTGGCCTTTATTAAACGTTTCTTGGAAATATCCTTATATGTCCACTCCTCTAGTTTATTGTTAAATGCACCTAGTACTCCTTCATGTGATATCCAATAGGATTCGTTAATATTATCACGTTTACGATTGATTTTACCATAGGGAACCAAAACTACATTATCTTTTGTATTGTTTTCAATAATTTGCTCAACTTTAAACATGTAGTTATCGTCAAGGCTAATTTTCATTCTAAATAAAATGCCATTTTCATTATCCCAAAATAAATTGACCTCTTTTTGATTGAGTTTATCTGCTTGCCATACTGTTTTAGAATCTGGAACTTTAATCTTTTCATTCGGATCGAGCCACCCAAATTCTGCGAAATATACATCTTTTGATTCTGCAGGTGACAGTAACACCACTTGTGGAGAAGAAGAACTCGGTTCTAAGTGGTAGTTAGTTAAGATTAAGTCATCAAACCTTGCACCTTTCAGAGAAATTGATCCTTCAAGCATGTTATTGGTTAAATTAACTCTCTGTTCTCTAGTAGAATTAATAATTTCAGAACGATTTTGGTATATCATAGGAGCAAGGTCGTTAGAAGATTCGATATGTTCAATATTTTCAATCGATGGTTGGCTTTGGCTCGTGTTAAGAAAATTATCATAAATAATATGCCATAATACTATAATCAATATAGAAAGAATTGTTGCTAAAATTAAATTTTTTGCTTCTGACATGAAATTAAATCGAACATACCTCCTTAAAGTATATATTAAATATTGTACTAAAACAATAAAATTTACTTATTTTTAATAATAGCTTTTAACGCTAATCTTAAAAATTTACTCTTATGGCTTCAAATTTTAATAATATGAATGCAGCAAAAAATCTAGTTATTTGGCTACTGATAATAGTCATTACTGCAATGTTTATTGATTCACAAGGGGATAAACTAAGCAATAGGTTTCTGAGCACTTTTCTACCGTACAAAGGAAGGGTTCAAAATGGCGGAAGTATTGAATTTACAAAGTCATACGATGGACACTTTTATATTCAAGCTCAAGTCAATGATCGTAATATAACGTTTTTGCTTGATACCGGAGCAACTGATATTGTTCTATCGCAAAAAGATGCGTTACATGCTGGTATTAACTTACAAAACATTCAAGACTTTAAAATATATGAAACTGCAAAAGGTCAAATAAAAGCTGGTGTTGTTCACATCCCTCAAGTTAAAATAGGAAATTTTTTAATTAATGATGTACACGCTAGTGTTAATACTCACTCTATGTCCCATTCATTACTTGGTATGAGCTTTTTGAGATATTTTCATTTCACTATTAGGGATAATAAGCTAATATTATATCGTAGTTAAACGTTCTATACTCTACTTATCAACGCTCTGCAGGTCAATATAGGAGCAGAGATAAATATTGCGGAACAGGTGCCGATTGCAATGCCAAAAGAAATGATTAAGCAGAAGTCTCTGACCACACCTGTACAAATCAGCACTAAAGGAAGAGCAGCAAGAAGAGTAGTACCTGAAGTTAACATAGTACGAAATAGTGTAGAATTAATGCTAGCATCAACTATTTCATCCATTTCTACATCTTTTCTATTTTTTTTATACTCTCGAATCCGATCGTATATAACCACTGAATTATTGATTGAATAGCCAATCACGGTAAGTAGAGCTGCAACTGATGAAATATTAAACTCAATACTCGTTAAGCTGATAAAGCCAAGAGTTAAAATCACATCATGGATCAGTGCCATTATTCCACCAAGTCCACACTGCCAGCTAAATCTAAGCCAAACATAAAAAAATATTCCAATAATTGCAATTAACATGGCTGATATCCCTTCAAATATCTGCGTTGAGCCTATTTGTGGACCAACATAATCTATTTTACGATAAGTTACTAAATTACCTAATTTGCTTTCTAATATACTTTTAACCTTTTTAATTTTATCTTCATCTCCCTCATCTTTAAACCGCACAACTAAGTTATCACCAGCTTTTGAACTCTGTATCGTAAATCCACTCTCTTTTAATATACCGAGAATAGCATCATCCTTGCTTGAAGATTTTATCTCTATCAAAATTCCACCTGTAAAGTCTATACCCAAATTCATTCCACGCAGCATAAAAGTAAGCATTGAAAAAATGATAAGAATAACGCTAACAAGTGCTGTCAAATTTCTATATTTACTAAATCTTATATCAAGATTATCTGGAATAAGTCTAATTGCCATATTTCCTACTTAAATTGTGATTTTATATACTTTTTAAGCAATCGACTAGCTATTTTCTCTTAGCTTATACTAATAATGATCTTTGATTTACTTAATCTACTTGAAAAAGATATTTGATCAAAAAAATGAAAACAGCCTGGTTGTCATTAATAAAGTGCTACTTAAACATCTTTTTTAATCGATTGATTTCATCAGCAAATTTTGGGTCAGTTCTTATGAAATTTTCCACTTGTTTGACTGCGTGTATAACAGTAGCATGATCTCTACCACCAAAATTTCTTCCAATATCTGGTAAACTTTTTTGCGTAAACTTCTTTGCGAAATACATAGCTATTTGTCTCGGCCTCGCAAGACTGCGGAGCCTTCTATTAGATTGCATATCTGCAATCTTTATATTGAAAAATTCAGCTATTTTTTTCTGTATTTCTTCTATTGTGATTGACCTATGATTTGACCTAAGAAGATCAATTAGGGTCTCACTAGCTGATTCTACTGTCATGCTTCTTCCAATTAAAGAGGTATGAGCAACCTTATTTAATGCTCCTTCTAGTTCTCTTATATTGGATTTTATATTCCTTGCCAAAAATTCTAGGACATCCTTTGGAACATACATATTCATTCGTTCCACTTTCGCCTGCAATATACCAAGTCTTAATTCAAAAGTTGTTTCATTAATATCTGCAACTAATCCCCAACCAAGTCGTGATTTTATTCTTTCTTCTACTCCATCAAGATCACTAGGAGACCTATCAGCTGATATAACCAATTGTTTATTTTGGTCTATCAATGCATTGAAAGTGTGAAAAAATTCTTCTTGTGTACTATCTTTACCACTGATAAATTGCACATCATCTACCATCAATACATCTACTGATCTAAATTGCTCTTTAAATAACATAATATCTTTGCTCCGCAGCGCCGTAATATATTGATACATAAATTTCTCTGCTGATAAATATACCACTTTTCTTTTTGCTGACGGAGAATTGACTATGTCCCAAGCTATAGCATGCATTAAATGTGTTTTACCAAGTCCCACTCCACCATATAGAAATAAAGGGTTGCTTCCTGATATTGGATCTATAGATTCCGCTACACGCTTTGCCGCTGTAAATGCTAACTCATTTGACTTTCCTACCACAAAATTATCAAAAGTGAATCTGGTATCTAGTGGTGAACCAAGATTATGATTATTTTCCTCTCTATTTTTTAGTATCGTATTAGAATTTGAATTTCTTTCTTCAATTAATTGAATATCAATAGAACATACACTTTGATCTTCGCTTTGCCATAATGACAATATTTTTTCCATGTAGTGAACTGTAATCCACTCCTTTATAAATCTTGTTGGTACAGACAACAAAACTTCTCCATTTCTGTTGCTGATAAATCTTAGTGAACTCAGCCAGCTGTTATATGTTGCTTCTCCATAGAGATTATGGAGATAATTTTGGATTTTTTCCCAAGTAACATTGTGGTCCGTTACTGTAATAATCTGATCAAAAAACATAGTAGAAACCTTAGGGTTAGTTAAGTTCATATACCACACCAAGAAAGAATAATAATCAGAAAGATGCAAGATAATCAATAGCTTACTGTAAGATAAAAAGCTAACACTACTTAATACATATCTAAAATTATGAGGATTTTTTGACGAGTTGTAAAGAGTATAAAAGCACTAAAATTGATCATTTTTTTGAAATAAAAACAATCAATTTGTAAATGTCGCTTGTACCGAGGATTAGAAGTATGTTATTAAAAAATAGTAATATATTATGTATAAATAAGATATTAAATTTACTGATAAATAAGTAAAGTACTTGTATAAATATAGCTGATTTAGTATAAATTTATTGAAGTAAATTTGTGATTATATTAAGTAATTTGAGTCATAATACTGTATTCGGTATTGAACTGGAGTTTTACACTGAGGGAATAAAAAAAGAATATTTATTTCTGAATAGCATCAAAAATAAAATAGCTTCTCTTGGATTTTTTTGTGAGAAAGAGAGTTCTTTAAACCAATACGAGATAAAAAGTGATTGTTATACGAGTCCTGATAATTTAATTATGCATTTTGAGTTAGTAAAAAAATTACTGATTGGAACAGCACAAGAGTTCGATGGTAATGTTTCTTTTAAAGCAAAACCTTATTTGGATAGAGCAGGCAGCGCACTAAATGTACATGTTAGCCTCATGGATTCAAATAATAATAACTTATTTTATGGCAATAAGCAAAAATATAGTGACCACCTGATTCACAGCATAGGTGGATTATGTGCAATGATGAAAAAACATATGTTGTTTTTTGCTCCAAATGATGATTCATATTTAAGATTTCAGTACCCAGATATTCATACTCCAACTACGATTAGTTGGGGAGTGAATAACAGAACTGCTGCGATAAGAATTCCCTATTTTGGCAACGATTCCAAAAGATGCCGCCTAGAGCACCGTGTTCCTGGAGCAGATTGTAACCTTGAAAAAGTACTCACAGCAATAATTGAAGGTATAGTTTTTGGTATAGAGAACAAAATTGCTCCGCCAAATAGAGTGTATGGCATTGCATCTGATCCTCAATATAAGATGGAAAGTTTGATATAGCAACTACCTGTTAAACCCTAACCCATTAAACTCCTTTGAGGTAATTGGCCATTCTAGCACTTTCCTCACATCATTATTTACATTCCCATACTGTAATAGCAAGTCTGCAGCAGATAGTTTCTGCGTACTTTTAGATGATCCAAGCCCTATATTGGTAAGGTTGCTCGGTGGCTGCTCAGGAAGTGGATTACCAAGTGCATCCATGTGTTTAGGTAAAGGTTCCATAACAATATTTGTAGCACTAGAAACGAAATGACTATCTGTAGTATCAGCACTTTTAGAAAGTGAATTACCTTTGAAATCCATATGTTTAGGTAGTCCATTTTTCATTTCTTCTTCTGCTCTTTTATTTTTTAATTCTTCTTCTAGCTCAGTTTCAGTTCTTTTTGGTTCTTTTACGGTATCTTTTTCTTCACCTTCATCAACACTGCTATACCCTTCATCTTCTGACATATCATCAGTTTTAACAGACTTAGGTCTTGCTTTATTAAGCAATGAAAGTAATGCGTAAGTAACTGCAGCAGCAGTAACTATAATGGCTATCTTTGCAGCAATGTGAATCATTGTTAAAAATACTAAAGTTGATGAAACACCAACCAACCCAGATACGATCGCTTTATTCTTGCCTTCTATCACACTTAAAACTGCTACCACAATAATCCCTCAAATACCATACTAAAGTCATATTATATAGAAATTTTCTTACGCTTGCAAAACTGTAAAAATTTTAATCATTTACATAAAGCTATATGAGGATTAATTAATATATAATTTATCTTAGCTATAATATGATATAAATACGTATAATGTTTGGCATGAAAAGCTTACTTGTAGAGAGGAATAGAACAGTAATATTATTGCTTATCGTGATTTTTACCTTCGGCTCATACACTTATATAAAGATGCCAAGAGAAAGCAATCCTGATATACAGATTCCTATAATTAGTGTATTTGTCGGGTTTCCTGGTATTTCTGTCGAGGATAGTGAAAAGCTATTAGTGCTTCCTATAGAAAATGAACTAAGATCCATCGAAGGTGTAAAAGAATTGAGAGCTTTTGCAACTAATGATGGTGCTCACATGATAATCGAATTTAGAACAGAGTATAATAATAAAGAAGTGCTCGATAATGTCCGTTCAAAGCTTTTAAACATAAAATCAAAATTACCTATTGAAGCAGAATCTCCGATAATCAATGAAATAGACTTGAGCTTATTTCCGATACTAAACGTTGGCTTGATTGGTAATTTGCCGGAAAGAACTTTAACTGAAATAGCACGCAAACTAAAGAAAGAAATAGAATCTCTGCCAAATGTTCTTAAAGTTGAAGTAGCAGGTATGCGTAAAGAAACAGTGGAAGTTATAATTGAGCCCACAGTTCTAACAAAATATAACATTCAATCAAATGAGATATTTCAAGCTATATCAAACAACAACAGATTGGTAGGAGCCGGATCACTAGAAAATGATACCGGTAAATATTCGATTAAAATATCAGGGTTATTAAAAGACATAGAAGATATTATGAATATTCCTATTAGATCTCAAAGTGATGCAGTTTTGAGAATCAAAGATATAGCAAAAGTATACCTTGGGTTTGAGGATCACCAAGGATTTGCTCGTATTAATGGACTACCTAGCATTGTACTAGAAATTTCAAAACGTAATGGAAAAAACATAATAGACACGGTAAATCAAGTAAAATACTTAATGGACAAAGCAAAAGATCAATTACCTGAAAATTTAAAAGTAGTTTATTTGAATGACCAGTCAAAAAATGTACGTGATGTGCTTGACGACTTGGAAAATGGTATAATATTTGCCGTATTACTAATATTAACCATAATAATGCTCTTTATGGGAACAAGGGCTGCTATTCTTGTTGCACTATCAATACCTGGCTCCTTTCTAATAGGAATAATGGCTCTTTACCTCATGGGTATTACTCTAAATATAGTTGTGCTCTTCAGTTTAATTATGGCAGTTGGCATGCTGGTTGATGATGCAATTGTAATCAGCGAATATGCTGATAGAAAGATGATTTGTGGCATGGATAAAGTAGAAGCCTTTTGCACCTCAGTTCATGATATGTTTTATCCAGTTTTATCATCAACATTGACTAAATTAGCAGTGTTTTTCCCTCTGTTACTCTGGCCCGATACAGTCGGTAAATTTATGCAGTACATACCAATTACAATAATTCTAACTTTAACTGGATCGCTAATTATGGCTTTGGTTTTTATACCAACACTTGGTGCAATATTTGGTAAACCTTCAATAACTTCAAAAAAAGAAATAATAAGAATGAGTGCTATAGAAAGTGGTGAGGTAAAAAATACTGGGCTTATAATAAGAACTTATGTACGTATGTTAGAGAAAGTCTTAGATCACCCCAAAAAATTTGTATGTGTTGTTGTGTTTGTTTTATTTTTGTCTAGTATATTATATTTTACTTTTGGTCCTGGATTAAAGTTCTTTCCGAATGTAGATTCAGATAACATTTTAATCAGCGTTAAAGTAAAAGAAAGCTTATCAGCCAAAGAACGAGATTTGATACTTAAGAAAGTAGAAGAACGTATTTTGGGTGTTGAAAAGGAAATTTATGTTTTTTATGCTCGATCAGGAAAATTTTCAGACAACGTTATTGCCAAAATTCAATTGGAACTTGTAGATTGGCGCTGCAGGCGCAAAGCTACGCAAATACTAAATGATATAAGGAGTAGTGTACAAAACATAAAAGGAGTAATAATTGATGTACAGGAACAAAAGTCAGGACCATCAGCTGACAAGCCAATACAAATTAACTTAAGCGGAAGTGCATCCAACTTGAATTCAGTAGCAGAGAAAATCCTAAAAATTATGGACCAACCTTCATCTGGATTTATAAATATTCAAGATAGTAGATCAGCACCTGAAATAGAGTGGAATATGAGTATTGATAAGAGTAAGGCTACAAGCTCTGGAGTAAGTGTTGCAACCATCGGTGATTTTATAAAGATGGTTACAAATGGAGTATTAATTGGAAAATATAGACCAAATAACACAGATGAAGAAATTGATATTGTACTACGCTTTCCCAGAAAGAATCGCAACATGAAAACTATAGATAACCTTTTTATTAATACAGCAAATGGACCATATTCTATGAGTAGCATAGTGAAATACGTTCCCGAAAAAAAGGCAAATAAACTAAGTAGGATTGATGGATCACGCACAGTAACAATCTCTGCTGACGTTGATACTGGCTATCTTGTTGATGAAAGAGTTAAGTTCATTCAAAATTCGATTACTCAAGACTGTAGTAAAGGAGTAAAGATTGATTTCAAAGGTGATAAGGAAGATCAACAAAAATCAGGAGCATTTTTATTAAAGGCTTTTATATTAGCAATTACATTGATGATATTGGTGCTAGTGGCACAGTTTAACAACATATACTATACATTTATCGTAATGACAGCAGTGTTTTTATCAACAACATGTGTATTTTTCATTTTCTTTCTTATTCAGAAAGTTTTTGTAGTTGTCATGTGTGGAGTGGGGATAATTGCTTTAGCAGGAATTATAGTGAATAATAATATACTATTGCTTGATGCCTTTCATCAGCAAATTAAGGTGCGCAAAAATAACATTAAGCAATGTATAATAAACGCTTCAATTTCTCGCATCAGGCCAATACTACTTACCGTTGCAACTACAGTTCTTGGTTTAATACCGATGATTACTAGGTTAAATATCAGTTTTTTTACGCTACAAATCACATATGATGCTCCATCAAGCCAGTGGTGGGTTGATATTTCAGCAACCATAGCAAGTGGAATATTGGCTGCAACGGTCTTAACTTTATTCTTTACTCCGGCATTGCTTATCATACAAAGACATGAAAAAACTTGACTTAAATTAGCAATCATTTAACATTTAAGATAGCGTTCTTTACCTGTTGAAGCTATAATTATAACTAATTAAATTGGATTTATTTATATGATTGCTAATCGTAAAAGCAGTGTTAATCAGAAAGGCAACAAGAATAACATAGTTGGAAGCCTTGATGTAATAAAAACAGCGGGAGAGCTCTCACTTCAAAAAGGTTTGGATTTTAATATTATAATAAATGCACTTAAAAGTGCTATCGAAGCAGTAGCTCAACAAAAGTATGGTAGCAAAAGTAAAATTGTAGTTAATATAGATAGAAACACAGGCAAAGTTACCTCATATAGACAACTAAAAGTCATTAATGATGAATCAAATGAAAATGAGTGTGACTTAATTAAGTTGACACAAGCTAAGTTAATAAAAGAAGATGCAAAAGTTGGAGATACTATTAGTGAATTGATTTCTCTTAACACTGATCTTGTTTCAGCAAGAATTGCCCAGCAAAAGATTTCTGAAATAATCAAAAATGAAGAGTTAAAAAAGCAATATGAGGAATTTAAAGATAAGGTAGGAGAAATGAGGTATGGCATCGTTAAACAAGTAGAATATTCAGATCTTATTATAGACATAAACGGAATTGGAGCATACCTCCCTTTACGAAACTTAATTGGTGGTGAGTCATTTCGTGAAGGCGATAAGGTTAAAGCTTACATACAGGCTGTTAAGCGCTCTGACGATGGACGTCAAATCATTCTTTCTAGGACTCATGAAGGCTTTTTAGAAGCATTGTTGAATCAAGAAGTACCAGAAATTGCTGACGGATTGATAACAATTAAAGGTATAGCTAGAGACGCTGGTTCAAGATCTAAAATTGCTGTTTTTTCATCTGATAGGAATATCGATCCAGTAGGTGCTTGCGTTGGAGTTAAAGGAGATAGAATAAAAACTATTATACACGAATTAAACGGTGAAAAAATCGACGTCATACATTACTCATCAGATTTGGGTCAATTTGTTATTAAAGCCATTACTCCTGCAGAAGTATCAAAGGTCATTATTGACGAAAATGAAAATTGTATAGAGTTAATAGTTGCTGAAGATCAATTGAGTTTAGCTATAGGAAAAAAGGGTCAGAATGTAAGATTAGCTTCAGAGCTTGTTGGATGGAAAATTGAGATATTAAGCACTCAGCAAGAATCAGAAAGAAGAAATAAAGAATTTAGTCAATGTTCAGTTTTATTTGCTGAAGCTTTAAACTTAGAAGAGATTATGGGCCAATTATTGGTAACAGAAGGTTTTTCAAGTGTAGAAGATATATCTAACACTTCAATTAAGGAACTTGCTTCAATAGAGGGCTTCAATGAAGATATTGCAAATGAACTTCATAATAGAGCAAATAATTACCTGAAAGCAGAGAATGATAGAAAAATAGAAGAGCTAAAAAATTTAGGTATGGAAGACGATGTAATCAACTTAGCCTTATCAATAGATAATAAAATTGCTCTTAGTAAACATAATATTAAAACTTTAGAGGACATAGCAGATTTATCAAATTATGAGTTTTGTAGCATACTCTCTTCCTCAACTAATAATAAAGACAATCTAAAAGATACAGCAGATTTAATAATCATAGAAGCACGTAAAAAGCTTGGATTAATATAAAAACAATATGAATAATGAAGATATCAGTAATAAAAAATTAACCCTACAAGGCTTAAGCAAGCTTAAATTAGACATTAATTTAAACTCTTTAGATAGTCAAAGTACTGGTACTACAATAGTAAAAAAAAGAAGAAAAATTCATTCTGCAGAAGAATATAGTTTATTTGACGAGAGTAAATTAGGCTCTTTAACTAAAAAAGAACAAATTTCCCGCATTAATGCTGTACAGAATGCTACTTTGCTGAAAGAAAGGAATCAGAGAGAACAAGAAGAGAAAATAAAAAAAGAAGAAAGCAATCAAGAAGTTGAAGATAAAAATGAATCACACTCTGTACCTAAAGAAATAAATAAGGAAGTTTTAAGTAATACTAACTCAGTTGAACAAAAAGAAGATAGTATTGAATATGAGAACAATGATAAAAAGTCTTTTAAAGCTAGCAAAGATATATACTCTAAGCATTCTAAGCTAGTAATTACACAGGCAATAGATGAAAGAAATGAATACCTCCCTGTATTTAAGCAAAAATTTGGTATAAGAAGTAAACAATCAAAGTTTACTAAGGGTAAAAATATATCAAGAGAAGTTATTATACCAGACAAAATAACTATCAGGGAGTTATCTATTCGTATGGCAGAAGATAGCAAGAATGTGCTAAAAATGCTCAAAGAAGAAGTTGGGGAGAGCTATAGAGTAGATGATCTAGTAGATCCAGATATAGCATGCGAAATAGCAAAAAAATTTAGTCATACGGCTAAACGAGTAAGTGATGCTGATAAAGAAAAGAATTTACTCTTCATAAGCAACAGAGAAAACTTACCTAAAAGACCAAAACCACCTATCGTTACTTTTATGGGACATGTGGATCATGGTAAAACATCATTGCTTGATGCATTTCGTGAATCCAATGTTGCAGAAAGAGAGTCAGGTGGCATCACTCAACATATAGGTGCTTATCAATTAACGACAAAAAATAAGCAAAAAATTACTTTCATTGATACACCAGGGCATGAGGCATTTACTGCAATGCGTGCACGTGGTGCCAATATTACTAATATAGTTGTGATAGTAGTTGCAGCTGATGATGGAATCATGAAACAAACAGTTGAAGCAATAAACCATGCAAAAGCAGCAAATGTCTCTATTATAGTTGCCATTAATAAAATTGATAAATCACAACCTGGCGATGTAGAAAGAATAATTAATAGTTTGCCTCAGTATGACCTCATCCCCGAAGAACTTGGTGGTGATGTTATAATTGTGCCAGTATCAGCAAAAAAGAAAATCAACTTAGATAAACTAGAAGAGGCAATTTTATTAATTGCTGAATTAATGACGCTAGAAGGAATAGAGGATTGTCGAGCACTTGGATGGGTAATAGAGTCCAAAATAGATAAAGCTAAAGGAATATCAGCTACATTAATAGTTGAAGAAGGAACATTAAAGATTGGTGACATATTGATAGTTGGTACAACATACAGCAAAGTACGCAGTATGGTTAATCACCTTGGTCAAAGAGAAAAAGCGTCACTACCTTCTACTCCAGTTGAAGTTACTGGTTTAAATGGTGTACCAAATGCTGGAGATAAATTTGTTGTTGTAAACTCTGAAAGGCAGGCTCGTGAAATTGTTGAATACAGGTTAGAATTAATCAAGAAAAAGCAAGAAGATTTAGACGAAAGTAATTTAGATATATTCAGTCGTAATGATAGTGAAACAGAAGAACTATCTGTAGTTTTAAAGTGCGATGTCACTGGTTCTATTGAAGCAATATCAAGCTCAATTGATAAGCTTGGTAAAGATCAAGTGAAATTAAATATTCTACACAAAGCAGTAGGAGGAGTAACAGATTCAGATGTGCTGCTTGCAGAAGCATCAAGCGCAGTAATTTTAGCTTTTAATGTAAAAGTGGATTCAAAAATCAGAGAATTAGCAAAACAAAAAGGTATAGAAATACATACTTACAATATAATATATGAGCTTATTGAAGACATGAGGATGTATCTAACTAAAATGTTAAAGCCTGTTACACGAGAGGTTCGTGTTGGTTCTGCATCTGTAAGGCAAATATTTAATTCATCCAAAGCCGGTAATATCATCGGATGTTATGTCACTGATGGAGTTATAAAAAAAGATTCTCTAATTAAGGTAGTACGTGGCAGCAAATTGGTGCATGAAGGAAAGTTAAAAGCACTACGTAGATTTAAAGATGACGTTAAAGAAGTGGGTGTAAATTTTGAATGCGGAATATCGCTAGAGGGTAATATCGATATTAAAGTTGGAGACATTTTGGAAGCTTATCAATTAGTGCAAGAAGAAAGGACGTTATAGTAGTTGAATATGAAAAAGGAAATTAGAAACCTAAAAGTAGCATCGGTATTACATAGGGCAATATCAAAAGTCTTAATGGAAGGTAATGTTCTTAATGAAAAAGTAGTAGTATCTGATGTAAAGCTAAGCAAAGATTTGAAGAAAGCAGATGTATATATTGTGTTATCTTCATTAAACATCCAAAATGATAATGATGATATCAGCACTGTTGTTAATGAAATGAACCAATCTGCATGGTCAATACGTAAATCTATATTGTGTTATGTTGATTTGCGATTTATACCTGAGTTAGTTTTTAAGCCTGATTTAGCATTCGATAATTTTGTCAATGTAAGCAAAATATTACATAATCACACTTAATTAATGTATTTCAACCATTATTTCTCATTAATGAGAATACACAGTTTAACAGGTTTGTGGCTTGTGCTATTTTCTAGCTTAAGCGGCATTCTTTTAGCCTCAACTTCTCTATCGTATCAGGCTCTTTTTCTCCTTGTTTTGTTTACTATAGGTGCATTTTTAATGAGACCCGCAGGGTGCATAATCAATGATATCTTCGATAGAGAAATAGATGCGCACGTTGAACGAACAAAATATAGGCCACTTGCAAGTGGTGCATTAAACATAAAGCAGGCTTTGGCTTTACTTTCACTGTTACTGTCTATTGCCCTGGTAATCTTATTATTAACCAATAAAACTACTCTTATACTTGGAATAATTTCAATGTGCATGATAGTTATCTACCCCTTGCTAAAGCGTTACGTTTGGTGGCCACAATTGTTTTTAGGGTTTACTTTCAACATGGGATCACTCATGGGTTCAGCAGCAATAACAAACCAGATTAGCATAGAATCCTTGCTATTTTATATAGGATGCGTCTTTTGGACGCTTAGTTATGATACTATATACGCTCATCAAGATAAAAAAGATGATGAGAAATTAGGAATGAAATCTACTGCATTATATTTTGGCAATACAACAAAATCTTGGTTGAAAAGATTTTATTTAATATCCTTAATGGCATGGTTGTACGCTGGTATACTATCATCATTAAATAACATCTTTTATATTGCTTTACTTGCCATAGGATTCATATTTCACCACCAACACAAAAATTTCAATCCAGACGATTCTAATCAATGCATGTCCATATTTAAAAATAATTCCCAGATAGGACTCCTGCTCTTTTTCGGTATCCTTTTAGATAGAATTCTAAATTCTACTTTTGTATCCGTTCAGATGCATGGCTAATGTGTAAATATCGAAGCAAAAATGGTGTCATTCCAGTGTCAAGTACTGGGATGACAGGGGATGACACCATTTATTTCTATGGCTGTCTTTTCTATCTTATTTTGTCACCCTGCTGAACGGATTCTACTTTTTAGAACATATCTTGAAAGGAAATCAGGAAGATAATATGATAGGATCAGTAAAAAATATATACCAGGTGATGTAAGTGACAAAGAATGGAAATTTCTTGAGCCAAGAGTTGCACAAGGTGTGGCCAAGAAAGCACAAAATAAGAACAATTATTAATGTTATACAATACATAATGAAAGGTATTTGCCAGTAGAGCAAAAGATTTTCCTCTATGGAAGACAGTGTATGATTATTTTTTTAGGTGGCGTAATAGTCACACATTGGTTGAATGCATACAAAACAAAGGCTAGTGTGCCCATTGATGTTATAAGATCAAATTACCAACCTTTTACTAGATGAAATCAAAAAGCTAAGGAATTAAGCCTTACCTTGATTTATTAAACCTCTATCCTGAATTAAATGACCTTGAACAGAAGTATTACTTAAATAACTTTGAGGCTCTAAGTTTATTTGCTGTTCTTCAACTTCTAATGTACTATCTCTATTGTGTAATATCTGCTCTATTGATTGATTTACTATTAAATCTAGTTCCTTATTAAATACAACCATAAATTTGTTAAACTTCTTTGGACTTAACTTACCTGTTTCTCTATCGTGGCATGCTTGCTCTACATATGAGTTTAAAAATCCTGAAATCTCATTAAACTTACCACCCGTGATTTTTGCAGTAACCTCTTTCTGCATTTCTACACAATCAATATTTAACCGATGCATTGATACCCCACTTTTTAATGCAGCTTGTTCTACTACTTTCTCAAATTCCTCTATAATATTTAATGCATAGCCCTGTGCTTCTAATGGTGATATAGACTGAACTACTGTGGAAATATACTTCTGACCTGTGATTTTCCTTATAAATACATCTAATAAAAGAAGTACACCGTTGTTATCAATACCTTGAACTGTAATAGCTTTAGAAGGTTCCATACTTATAGCTGCCTTAAAAGGAGAAGAAATAAACTGAAAAACACCTTTAACAGTATCTACTGTAGTGTAAGCAAAAATATTGATCCATGAAGATGGCTTGCTTGCTCCGCTTGTAACTCCTATTTTATCATTTTGCAATGAATTTTCATCTTCTTTTACAATACTACGGCGATTATGGACACCTATTGATAGAGAACTGCCTTCCTCTTGTGAGTATCGATGACGCCTATGTCTTATAAAATGTTGTGTAGTTTCTTCATTTTTCCTTATTCTTTCCTCTAGAAGGTTTCGTATTTCTAAGCTGTTTTCTTCATTAAGCGTATTTGCCATGGCTAAAGCTCCTCTAGCATCAACATAATCACTTTTATCAAGAATGAGCTTAACTATATTTAAATTACCATAAGCAGCTGCAAAGTGCAAAGATGTCCAACTATCTTTATTTTTAGCGTTAACGTCAGCATGTTTACTTATAAGAAATTTAGCTACTTCTAAATGACTGCTTTTAACAGCCCAATGCAAAGGAGTATTGCCATTATTGTTCTTAGCATCAATATCAGCTCCTTTGTTTATAAGCTCTTTTACTACATCTAACCTACCATAACTTGCAGCCCAGTGTAAAGGGGTATTACCATATTTGTTTCTTTCATTAATATTAGCTCCTTTCTCTATGAGCTTTTCTAATACATCTAAGTGATCATTTTTAGTAGCCAAGTGCAAAGGAGTACTGCCATTATTGTTCTTAGCATTAACATCAGCCCCTTCCTCTATAAGCTTTTCTATTACACTTAAGCTACCATAACCTGCAGCATAGTGCAGAGGGGTATTATTGTATTTATTCTGCTCATTAACATTAGCCCCTTTCTCTATAAGCTTTTCTACTATACTGCAGCGCTGGTTAAGAGCAGCCCAGTGCAGAGGAGTAGCATCGTGATTGTTCTTAGCATTAACATCAGCCCCTCCCTCTATAAGCTTTTCTGCTACCTGTAATTCATCTGCAAGAGCAGCTAAGTGCAGAGGGGTATTGCCATTATTGCCCCTGGCATTAACATCAGCCCCTTTATTGATAAGATCCGCAACTTGATTGGCATCTCCACTACGTACAGTAGCAAATAATTCATTAATCATTTAACCCTCCATAAAAACAACTCAATTTCAAAGTAAGAAAAAAATCTTTTTCTGAATAAAACAGCTACCTCATAATATAAAGAAAAATATTTTCACTATCATATTTATTGTACATAAAAAATTAATAGCTCAATATACTTTTCATAAAATACTCCATCTCTAAAACTTGTCAATCCCTATTTAGAAGTTTTTTTGATAATCTTTAATGAAAGTTCTTAACGAATTAATACTGACTTAATAGTATATATTACTAAAAATTTAAATAAAACAACCATTCCCAACAACTAAAACCGGCTAGTGAGAGAAGAGTTCGTTTTGGGATGGATTGGTCTGTTGCTGGAACTCAAGAACTGCTGCAAAAGGAAAGCCCCAGTTTTCATAGTAATTATGATATTAAAAAATCACGTTTAAAAATACTTTATACAAGTGAGAAACACCTCTTTTTGTTTTTGCAGCAGGTTTCCATGTATCCCTCTTTAATTAAGAGACTGACTAGCTCCTTGAGTTTGTTCAGTGTTTGGGTGATGAAGATTGCTGTTTACACCCTCGTTTCCAATTGTCTCTACAAACGCCTGTAATTTTAGTTTAGGAGCGTACCTCTTTTCAACATTAAAGTCTACAAAGTAAAATAGTGTATTATTTCGGACTCCTACTCTTTCTTCTTTAAAGTCATTTTTGTGCACCTCAAAAAATCTCTCCATGCCAAAGAATTTCGCCTTTTGAAAATCATATCTATAATGTGTTGATAGAAAATCCACCAATGGTTTATTATTGTGCAGGAAAATTTCTTTTTTTACTTCATCAGCCTTATTAATTAAAATATGTGCATATTCTGGATATAGCTTTTTTAAATTCTCTTCATTATCAAATTCATTACGTACGTTTTCATTTTGCTCCCATATGCCAGCCATTTTATTAACGTCATTTTTCCTCAAAAAGTCATATAGTGACTTATTTCTTTCTTTAATCTTTTTAACTTCTTCTTCACAATTTTTAAGATGCTGTAAATAATTGTTATACCTCTCGGTTGAAGTGGTTATAAATTCATTTTTCTTTTGTAAATTTTCCTCACTTACATATAAGCCAGCAACTTCTAGTCTTGCTATGTGATTTAGTATAACCTCACAAATATCTGTAAAGCCTATTTCAGTAGCCCGATGCAAAGGAGTTTTTTTATTCTTATCTTTTGCATTAATATCTGCTCCTAAGTCTATTAGAACTTTTACTATCTCTGTATAACCCTTTACAGCAGCTATATGCAAAGGAGTTCGTTCATTCTTATCTTTTGCATTAATATCTGCTCCAGCTTCTATTAGAACTTTTACTGCCTTTGTAGAGGAATATTCAGCAGCAGTATGCAAAGGAGTTCGTTCATTCTTATCTTTTGCATTAATATCTGCTCCAGCTTCTATCAATCTCACAATTTCCTTCATATTTAGTGTTCTAACAGCATCCAAAAGTTCTGTTGATTTCGTTTCTTCTAGTTGTGGCATAAATTATCTCTAAAAGTTTGCTTGACTTTTCTTTACTATTCCTAAATAAATTATTACTAATTTAGTATATCTTTTTGTTAAGAATTTAAACGATATATCTACTTTCAGCAGCCAAAATCAAGGGCTGTGAGAAGTGTTTTCTTTGGAATCGTATGGTCTACCACTTGTTCTACGCGAATTTATATCAATTTATTACTTTATTTCTCTGTTTTTTTGAAATTCCCCTCATAAAATTAAATAGCTTACTGTAAAATTATAGTCTTAAGTCCTTGTTTGCAGGTTGTACAGAGACGCTGTTAAATGAAGATATAGGTGACCTATGAGTTAAGTTAACTATGCTTTTATCTTCAAATTGCAATGCTTCACTTATATTTTTTAATTTTCTTTTTTTAGGTAGTGTATGTTCATCAAATGTCTCTAGGTTTCTTTTATGTGATTGTGTTTTTAAGTATGGAGCTGAGTACACAGTAGATTGAGGTTGATAGCAACAAATACTACTTGGGTAATAATTGTTAGTATAATGGTACAAATCATCGTTGAGTTCAAGTTTCACATTAGCTCCTTGTTCTAAAGAAAAAAGGGACCTAGCGCTGTCGTAGCAATGAAACTTAACATCGTAGTTCTGAGAAATATTATTACTAATATCCTCTAGATTCGTATTAACGTTATTCATTACAAGGTAGCGAACAGTGCTTGAGTGACCATATATATCAGCAAAGTGCAAAGGAGTCGTATGATCTTCATTCTGTAAATTTATATCAGCCCCATGCTCTACGAGGTAGCGAACAATTCCTAGGTAACCATACATAGCAGCAAAATGCAAAGGAGTCATACCATTCTTATCCTGTAAATTTATATCAGCCCCATGCTCTACGAGGTAGCGAACAATTCCTAGGTAACCATACATAGCAGCAAAATGCAAAGGAGTCATACCATCCTCATCCTGTAAATCTACTGTAGCCCCGTACGCTAGAAGGTACTCAAAAATCTCCAAGGAATTATGTTCAACAGCATAGTGCAAATAACCTTTACCTTCTCCATCTTGTAAATTTATACAAATCTCTTCTTCCTCTATAAAGTATCTAACGACCTCTAAGCAATTATTTTCAATAGCATAGTATAAAACAGTACTATCAAACTGAAAATGTTCGTTATCAATAAAATACCTAACTATTTCTAGTCGATTATGGAGAGCAGCACAGTCTAAAAGGGTAAGGCTCGGGTCATCACTTACCTTAAAATTAGCCCCTTTTCCTATAAAGTATTTAACTAACGCTAAATGACCATATATAACAGCATATTCTAAAGGAGTAGATCCATCTTTATCACCGATATTAACAATTTTACTTAATTTACTTAGATCTACATTCTCGAATATAAGCTTAATAACTTCTTCATTATCATCTATGGCCAGAAAATGTAAGATATTCATTCCATAATAATCAGATTCAATAAATTCATTAACTAACTTTTTATATTCACTTGCATAATTCCAAATGGATATGATATGGCTTACATTTTTACAGTTATTATTCATCAATGATGTCATTATTTTTCTTAAAAATTCTTCTTCTCTTTTTTCTTTTCTTTGCTCTAACCTTATAATTTTTTGTACTTCTTGATGAATTTTTGCTATCCCTTTCTCTAATCCAATCAATGAGAACTGATTAAGTAGATCAAGTGCATTCAAAACCCTTTGTTGATTTTCTTTTGATTCCCTCTTGAAAAAAATTTCTTTTGTATTAATTTGATTAGGGTCCAGGTAAGCCATGAATACTAAAATAACATATGCTTGCTGTCCAACATTTTTTTCTTCTTTTATTTTATCAATGTTAACCTTCAAAGCTTTAAAAGATTTTTTATTAACAACTTGTGTCTCCAAAAAATCAGTTTTTGATTGCTGAGCTACTCTATATTCCTCCAGATATTCTCTAATACTAAGACCTTTTTGTTTAATGCATGATGTTGCTGCTTTCAAATCTAATGGAAAACAATTAAACTCTTCTATTAACTCTGATATAGATTTACCTTGTGATTCATCTTCCCCTAAGGCTTTTCGAGTAAATTCCTCGGCTTCTTCTTTTTTTAAATTACCCAACTTTATTTCTTCTATATCTTCTATTTCTTCTTTCCAATTCTTGTTAGGAGAAGTAATTAAAACGTAAGGTTTTTCTCTATTAGAAAAAACAGGAAAGCTTGATGGCAAAAAATTTTCAATCTCCTTATAACTACTAGCATCATCGAAAACAAACAAACTTTTTGTGTCTTGAAGATACTCATATACATCCTCGACAATAGATTTAATGTTTCTCTCTCTCCTTTGCTCACTTTTTCTAGAAATCCCTAACCTTTCAGCCAACCCATGAAATGAATTTGAAAGCTTGTTATATGACGAGGCATCTATCCACATAATCCTTGCCCAAGTACCCTTACGCCTTTCACTAAACCCATAGCCTCTAGCAAGTTCGCTTTTCCCTATTCCAGACTTCCCACTAATTAAGACTACTCGTGACATTTTTACTTCTTGACTACTACTGTGTAACCTTAGGTTCAAATTTTTTACCACCTCTTTTCTTTCAATGAAATTTTCTGGTGTCTTGCCAAAACTATAGGAAAATTGACGCCTATCTTCATCTTGTTTTCTAAGATGTTCTTTTACATCTTCTATATCTTTCCTTTTCACAGGATCTTGTCCATTAATCTCCTTTAATATAAAACGAGCTAATTCTTCTTTTTTTTCATCATTTAAAATATACACATATCCTTCTATGGGTGCTTTAATGGATACATACTTTTGTTTTACCTCTTCCCACTTTCTTAACTCCCATTCAAAGGGAAGCCGATAGCCGTATTTTTCAGCACATCTATATTCCTCTAGATTATGTTCCTCAGAATTATATTGATAATAATTAACAGTTTCATCTTCTTCTTTTTTCTTTATTCCTACCCATTCATACAATTCTGAGGTTACTAAACTTTCACCACCTTGCTCATCTTTTATTTCATATCCAGGACGCGTAAAATATCCTTTCTTTTTTGACTTATCTAGAACAACACCTTGTGTTATAAGATCAACAGAAAAGTCTTGTTCCTCAGAAGTTAAAAGGTAATTCATTGTTCTATGTACAGCATCTATTGCTAACTTCTTAACTCTCCTATGATAAAAAGAGGGATTGATATCTACAACCTTTATGAATGGTTCCTCAAACCTGTGAAAAATTTCTAAGCCAGCTTTTACTAAAATCTCTCTCATTTCAGCTTTGTAGCAAGGTATAATTATTGTAAAAATATTTTTCGCTCTTTTCTTATGCTGTTTTCCTATAACACAATAATTGATACTCTCATTAACTTTAACACTAAATAATTTTAGTGGACTTGCTGGAATAGTATTATTCAAAATAGAATTAAAGCTGGCTGAAACTTTACTTATTTTTTGTATATTTGAATCTGGTTCTGCCTCCTCAAAATATTTAGATAATTTTTCCTCGAATTCTTTAACAAAAGTCTTAACAAAAAAAGTTGCTTTTTCCACTACTTCATTATCTGTAAGACTTATAACATTGGCTGTATCATTCGATGCGCTATACCATACACTACCGCTGCTTATAGATGAAGATCTTGTTACTCCAAGACTCTCTTGACTTGGTCCACACTGAAGTTCTCCACTAGATAATCTATCTTCATGATCAAGACCTCCTTTTGCTCCTATTGTTGACTCATCATCTACATAATCAATTCGATCATCTGCTACTTGTTCTCCTTTATTTCCTTTACCTAACATAAAACCCCCTATATTTTAATATTCATACTTGATTATTTTACCGTAAATCTCTTTTCTGAAGATTGGTTTTAATATCTAATTCATTTGATTCTTATACAGCTGTACTAAACTGCTCTACAAATTTACTGTAGAAACCTTACGGTAATCCTAGGTAACTTTAATTGCTGAGTAACAGTGTGCTTTTCTTTTGACTTCTGACTAAATTAGATATATTCTTAAAAAATCGAGAATTGCTTTCTGAGTGATATACATAATACAATGCATCTAACTCACACCTCATGTTTTCATTACGTTAGACTGCATTGTAGCTAAAAAGATCTAGCAAAGCAAGAATTTTTTTGCATACTTTAGCATCTTATTTTAGTTTTTATTTTAAAACTAAAGCAGCTCAGTTTCATGTACTTTTACTTCTTTATCGACTGTTATTTTTCTTCTTCAATGCACCTGTGAGTAATGATAACGTGGCAGTTAAAGCTTGTAAAGCAATTTTTATATAGCAAGATTCAGCTATTTAATAAAAAGATCGTGGCTAGACCAAAAAATATAAGAGCTGAGAGAATATCAGTTGTTGCTGATGTTAAGATTGAAGACGAAACAGCAGGATCGGATCTTAAACGATGAAGCATTATAGGAATAAAAGTGCCGATAAATGTTGCAATGATCGACATTGCAATCATGGAAACTACGAAAATGATCTCTACTTTTAAACTATGGAACCTTATTGCTAATACTACGAGCGAAATTGTAGATAAAATCACTCCATTTATAAGACCTATTAAAAATTCTTTCATCAGTATTCTTTTTGCATTTTGCTCAGTTAGATATTTTGTTGCGATTGCCCGGATAGTTAGTGTTACTGTTTGGGATCCTGCATTTCCGCTCATCGATGCAATGATTGGCATAATTATTGGCAGTACTATAAAACTTTGTATTACGTTATCGAAAAAGCCAACTACTATAGAACATATTGTTGCAGCTAAGAGGTTAAACAGTAACCAAGGTAGTCTTTTAATTATAGTTTTATGTATAGGGGCATTTATATCAGATTTAGAAGATACACCGCTTATTTTAAGCACATCCTCTTCTGCTTCTTGTTGAACAATTTTGATTACATCTTCAATAAGGATTACACCTATAATTTTACCATTCTTATTTACTACTGGAGCTGATAATAGAGAGTAATCTTTAAATATTCTTGCTACTTCTTCTTGGTCCATTCCAGTTTTAATTATTTTTATATCTTGACTCATTATCTCTTTTATTATTGTTTCTCCTGAGTGAGATATTACCTTATTTAAGTTGAAAATGCCTATGGGTTCTAATTTTGAGTTAATGATGAAAATTTGATAAAATGTTTCTGGTATTTTTTTATAGTTGCGCAAGAATTCCATTAGCTGATTTATCGTCCAATAATATGGAGCTATAACCATATTTTTATGTATCAACCTTCCTGCACTTTCTTCTGGGTATGATAACAATTCCTCTACTAATTTTTGAGTTGCATTGGGTAAGTAGTTAAGTATATTTTCTATAGACTTTCTATCTAAATCTTTCACTATAGCTACTATGTCTTCTATATCAAGAAGCATTAGTAACTTTGCTGTATTTTCTATTCCCAATATTTCTATGATCTCTACTTGTAAATCTGGTACTACATGTACTAAGGCATCACTTAACAAATGTTGATCGAGGATATTAACTAATTTCTCCCTGTGATCATTGATCGAAGTAGATAAAAAATAAGCTAACTGAACGCTATCTATCGTTTTTACAATATTACGAACATTCTCTAATTCTTGATTATCGAGAGACTCTATTAAATCATCAATAGCCTTTTTGTCTAAACCATAATGAGAACTTGTTTTAATATTCATTACTTTACCTTATTTTTTTAATAAATATACACACTTGATTTTATTGAACATTCAAGTATAATAAAATTATTTTGAATTAACTATTATATGGTTAAATTTCTATTTTGTTTGCTGTTATTGTTAGTGATAATAAATATATTAAAGTCTAAAGTATAATGAAAACCCATCCAGAAATCCTTGAATACTTTCAAGGCTTAAATAAAAGTATTTCTCTTATCAGGAGGTGTCTTTGACATAGAAAAATTGAAGTTGCGTCTTGAAGAGCTGGATTCTCAAGCGTCGAATGATAATCTGTGGCAAGATAATCAAAAAGCACAAGAGATTTTAAAAGAACGCTCTAAAATTAAGCATGAAATAGAATCGTTTTCAAAGCTAGAAAGCGATTACAACGATTCTATCAGCTTGATGAGATCTGCTATTGATGAGAATGATGAAGAATTTTTTTCTGAAGTTAAAGGTGAGTTAGTAAAGCTAGAGAAATTAATCAAACTTAAAGAGACAGAATCCTTATTTACTGGTGAAGCAGATAACAATAACTGCTTTTTAGAAATCCACTCAGGAGCCGGTGGAACAGAGAGCAATGATTGGACTGAGATGCTCATGCGCATGTATACAAGATGGGCAGAAATTTATCACAATTTTAAAGTTGAAGTTGTAGAAAAATTAGATGGTGATGCAGTTGGTATAAAATCTACAACAATAAAGATCATCGGAGAAAAAGCTTACGGGTGGGCAAAAAGCGAAAGTGGAGTTCATAGATTGGTTAGAATATCACCATTTGATGCAAATGGTAAACGTCATACCAGTTTTGCAAGTGTAGGAGTAACTCCAGTGATTGAAGATTCAATAGATATTGTTGTGGATGAAAAGGATTTAAAGATCGACACTTACCGTGCTTCTGGAGCAGGTGGTCAGCATGTCAATAAGACTGAAAGCGCGGTACGTATTACGCATATTCCAACAGGCGTTGTAGCTCAATGCCAAAATGGTCGTTCTCAACATAAAAATAAAGATGAAGCACTTAAACTACTTAAAGGACGTTTATATCAAATTGAATTGGAAAAAAAAGAACAGAAAATGGCCGAAGAATATGGCAAGAAATGCGATATAGGTTGGGGCAGTCAGATCAGATCGTATGTTATGCATCCATATCAAATGGTAAAGGATTTAAGGACTGGACATGAAGTTGGCAATATAAATTCCGTTTTTGATGGCAATATAGATTGTTTCATAGTTAGTGTATTGGAGTTAAAATGAGATTTATTAAAAAGCTAAGTTTTATGCTCTGCTAATAAGGGGAAAAGAAAACCAAAATCTATTGAGAAAAATGGAACAATTTTGTGAATATATCTATTATCCAAGTAGCTGATGAAAATGGCAACTCGTTTCTTATGGGCACAAAAATGTAATATGAAGAGAAATCTTCGTACATTAAGTTGTAGCGGTTCTGTCGCATCTATAAATTGTGGTACAAGAAGATCGTTAAACTGGGATTATGGGAGTTATAGAGCAATTAGCATAGCAAAATTCTCAAAAGTAGAAACATTATCATTAGCCCCGATAATTTGTCTTTTTTGAATCATACGAATATTTTCTATGCCGGTAATGGTAATCTTTGCGGAGTGGAAGCTCTTAAAACCAAGCATTGGCTTTATTCGTTTTTTGATAAATCTATGATCTTGTTCGACAATATTATTTAGATATTTTATTTGAAAAACCATGATTCTACAATCTTCAGAAATTTCTGTATTCAAATCATCAAGAGCAGCAGTATTACTGCCGCTTTTATCAATTACTACTTTCTCAGGAAGGTTATTCTCTCTAAAGGCTTTACGAAAGAACGCAAGTGCCGCAGACTTGTCTCTACGAGCACACAACAGAAAGTCTACAGTATTACCAATAGTGCTCTGTATAGATAAACCCATTTGCCGTTTAATTTAACGTAGGTCTCGTCCATTCTCCAGCTACTGCCAACCTGCTTCTTCCTTTTCCTTACCGCTTCATCTATCAGTGGTGATAACCCACCTTTGTAACGTAGCATGATCAATTTTTGCTCCCCTTATACTCAGCATTTCTTCCAAATCTCGATAGCTCAAAGAGAATCTACATTTCATATATACAGATAACATTATTATCTCTGCTGAAAAGCTAAATCCTTTGAAATATGGCAATAATTTTGAACTAATACGAAACATCTTTGCTTTTTTTTTAGATGATCATATCACTTCTTTTCTACTTTCCTACAAATGTTACATACCAGGATTTATAGATGCAACAGAACCAATAGAACTACCGGATTAGTAGACTATAAAGAACTAGAATCAAATATTTTATCATCTATAGCTAACCCAAGAAAGGTTTAGCTATATGGCAAAATTGGTTATAATGGTATAATAAGTAATGAGAAAGAAGAAGATGCCAAGTCCATATAGTGAGGATCTGAAAGAACGTGTTTTCAAAGTAGTCGATAAAAAAACAATGACGATAAAAAAATCAGTCAAATATTCAAAGTGAGCATAAAAACAATATATTTGTGGAGGAAAAGGAAAGAAGAAACAGAAACCATCTTCAGGCTATCACAAAGGATATGGCCATAAGATTAAAGATATGGATAGATTTATCAAATTTCTGGATGGATATTAGAATTGAAAAGATAATTGAAGAATTTTGTAATATGTGTAGAAGCACAGTATATAACTACCTTAGCAAAGTAAACTATACATATAAAAAAACTTTTCTTTATCGAGAAAGAGAAACGCAAAGAGTTCATAAAAAAAGTAGAAGAAAGAAAACTTGATATACATAGATGAGTCTGGAATAGAGGACAATGAATTTTATGAATATGGGTAGTCTCAAAGAGTCAAGAGGTTATTTGCCCAGGGTTTAAAAGAAAGAGGTAAGCATGATTGGAGCACTGAATGAAGGAAAAGTTAAAGCACCATGGATAATGGTTCTGTCGCATCTATAAATCCTGGTATGTAACATTTGTAGGAAAGTAGAAAAGAAGTGATATGATCATCTAAAAAAAAAGCAAAGATGTTTCGTATTAGTTCAAAATTATTGCCATATTTCAAAGGATTTAGCTTTTCAGCAGAGATAATAATGTTATCTGTATATATGAAATGTAGATTCTCTTTGAGCTATCGAGATTTGGAAGAAATGCTGAGTATAAGGGGAGCAAAAATTGATCATGCTACGTTACAAAGGTGGGTTATCACCACTGATAGATGAAGCGGTAAGGAAAAGGAAGAAGCAGGTTGGCAGTAGCTGGAGAATGGACGAGACCTACGTTAAATTAAACGGCAAATGGGTTTATCTATACAGAGCACTATTGGTAATACTGTAGACTTTCTGTTGTGTGCTCGTAGAGACAAGTCTGCGGCACTTGCGTTCTTTCGTAAAGCCTTTAGAGAGAATAACCTTCCTGAGAAAGTAGTAATTGATAAAAGCGGCAGTAATACTGCTGCTCTTGATGATTTGAATACAGAAATTTCTGAAGATTGTAGAATCATGGTTTTTCAAATAAAATATCTAAATAATATTGTCGAACAAGATCATAGATTTATCAAAAAACGAATAAAGCCAATGCTTGGTTTTAAGAGCTTCCACTCCGCAAAGATTACCATTACCGGCATAGAAAATATTCGTATGATTCAAAAAAGACAAATTATCGGGGCTAATGATAATGTTTCTACTTTTGAGAATTTTGCTATGCTAATTGCTCTATAACTCCCATAATCCCAGTTTAACGATCTTCTTGTACCACAATTTATAGATGCGACAGAACCGTTCTATTTGCTTGACTCATTTCAAACCTTCATTTTTTATATCAATTTATTACTTTTCTTTTCGGCTTGACACACTTTTTTGAACGTTCCCCACTTTTTCTATCAACTTTTCAAATTCTTCTACAGTTAAGCCTGTTATATTACGAAAATTTCTTGGGTGTTTCTTTATATTGTAGTAACTAAAGCTCATTTTTTTACCTTACTCTATCTGCTTATTCCTCTTCTACCTCTCTCCCATCATTTTATCATTACCTTTTGCAGCAGGTCTATTGATGCATGAGTCTGGAATCTAGGAATTCTGATTATATATTAAGTTAGTAAGTATAAAAGTTATGTAAAAATACAACGTTTTTAGTGAGATTACGGAAAGCCAGCGTCACACGCTGGAATGACATCTTTCTTGGTGGACTCAAACCATAATGTTTGTACGGTTGTGGACTTATAACTAAAGCAATCTAGAAAATTAATGATATTTTATTCCCCGGAGAACGCTCTATTTTGTTTTCCAACTCTAGTTCTAAAAGAGCCATTAGAGCTATGTTGGCAGAAAGTCCGCTTGCTAATATAAGTTCATCTATATCAACAGGTACAGAGTTAATATGATCAACTATAACATATTTTGCCTGTTGCAATTTTTCTTGTTTTTGGTTAACAGCATAGTGCTCAACATTAAATAGGTTTTTTTGCTGCGGAGGTAAACTAAACCTAATACTCTCTATTATGTCATCAGCGGATTCGATAAGCTTAGCACCGTTTTTAATTAAATAATTACTACCACTACAGCGTGAATCTAGAGGGAAACCAGAAACTGCAAATACCTCTCTCCCTTGATTTAAAGCAAAATCTGCTGTTATTAGAGAGCCAGAACGTTTCGATGCTTCAATCACTACAACACCCAGCGATAGACCAGATATAATTCGATTCCTTTGAGGAAAATACTGAGGTTTTGGTTTAGTAGCAAATGGAAGCTCAGTCATTACTAATCCGCCATTTTCAGTAATTTTTTTGTATAGATCAAAATTTTCTCTTGGGTATACTACGTCAATTCCGCTTGCTGTAACAGCAATAGTGGGGTAATTTTTGTATATTACACTGTTTGCTGCAGTATCAATCCCTCTTGCAAGCCCAGAAATTATGATGAAACCAGCTTGGCTTAAATCGAGTGCCAACTTATTGGCAAAATTTCTTCCATTCATTGAAGAATTACGTCCACCGATTATTGCAATTATCTCACGACTTAATAATGATACATCACCAAGTGTAGTTATTACAGGAGGAAAACCAGAGATATTCCTTAAAATGTCAGGGTAATCTGGATCACATGCTGGTGTTATTTTAGCTCCAATTTTTTCTGCATTCTTAATTTCTTCTCGTGCATTTTGAATTCCATAATCCTTGTTAGTCAACTTATTAAGATATTTAAGCACTTCATATAGCGACCCACATGCTCTAAGTATACTAAAGAACTTTACTGGTCCCACAGTTCTAGCCAAGCTTAGCCATATTTCTAATTCTTCGTTATTTAATTTATTTATCTTCATAAAAGGCTTGAATTTCTTATCAATTTAGTGTACCCAAGATAATGTAAATATACAGTGTTTTATGACGCATTTTGTTACAGATAAATGCATAAAATGTAAATATACAGACTGTGTGGAAGTATGTCCAGTTGACTGCTTTTATGAAGGTAAAAATATGCTCGTGATTAACCCAGATGAGTGTATTGATTGTGGAGTGTGTATACCTGAATGTCCAGTAGATGCAATTGTAACTGATGATTCCATAAAAGATATTCTAGAGCTAGATGAAGGCTTACTGAATAATGAACAAAAAATCTTTAAATCATTTTACAATATAAACGTAGAATATTCGCAAAAATGGCCAAACATTACAGCTAAAAAGCAATCCCTAGATACAGCAGAAGAGTATAAAGAAAAAAAGGATAAGACAGCTTATTTTGATGAAAATTTAGGGTCATAGAGTACAAAAATAGACTTACATTTTTTTGATTAAATAGACATTGAATTGTAAGCGTCTATTTCATCTGCCATAGACGATAATTGTGCACTCTCAAAACGGAGATTGTTTGCAATATCTATTAATTTCTCACTAATTTGTGAACGAGGTTCAGGCACTGGAAAGAAAACGTCACATCTAGCCTTGCATAGAGGTTTGTCTGTTTCATTGAACGCCTCTTCACAGTTTTTGTGGCAAATATGAGATAGGTTACGTGCCTGAAACGTTAATGAATTCGAGTTTTGTGTAGGTATAACCATAATATACTCCTAAATTAAAAAACTAACGCCACGGTAGCATTTATGTGTTAATAAAATTGTAATATTTATATCAGCATAATTACTTTCCAGATAAGTTTACTTTATTGAAAATTTCAGGAAAATATTGTACAATTACTCATGAACTTTGGTAAAACTTACGGCAAACGCTAATGTATCTTTCAGTAAAAAAACCGGTTCTGTCGCATCTATAAATCCTGGTATGTAACATTTGTAGGAAAGTAGAAAAGAAGTGATATGATCATCTAAAAAAAAAGCAAAGATGTTTCGTATTAGTTCAAAATTATTGCCATATTTCAAAGGATTTAGCTTTTCAGCAGAGATAATAATGTTATCTGTATATATGAAATGTAGATTCTCTTTGAGCTATTGAGATTTGGAAGAAATGCTGAGTATAAGGGGAGCAAAAATTGATCATGCTACGTTACAAAGGTGGGTTATCACCACTGATAGATGAAGCGGTAAGGAAAAGGAAGAAGCAGGTTGGCAGTAGCTGGAGAATGGACGAGACCTACGTTAAATTAAACGGCAAATGGGTTTATCTATACAGAGCACTATTGGTAATACTGTAGACTTTCTGTTGTGTGCTCGTAGAGACAAGTCTGCGGCACTTGCGTTCTTTCGTAAAGCCTTTAGAGAGAATAACCTTCCTGAGAAAGTAGTAATTGATAAAAGCGGCAGTAATACTGCTGCTCTTGATGATTTGAATACAGAAATTTCTGAAGATTGTAGAATCATGGTTTTTCAAATAAAATATCTAAATAATATTGTCGAACAAGATCATAGATTTATCAAAAAACGAATAAAGCCAATGCTTGGTTTTAAGAGCTTCCACTCCGCAAAGATTACCATTACCGGCATAGAAAATATTCGTATGATTCAAAAAAGACAAATTATCGGGGCTAATGATAATGTTTCTACTTTTGAGAATTTTGCTATGCTAATTGCTCTATAACTCCCATAATCCCAGTTTAACGATCTTCTTGTACCACAATTTATAGATGCGACAGAACCAAAACCCATACTCACCCAACCTAATCAATTACTTGCAATCTGGATTCCAGTTTTAAGCTACTCGGATGACAGAGAAAGGGCTACTTGCATGAAATGAAAAGGAGCACCGAGCAGATCACTTCTTCACAAAGATCTTATCAGCAACACGCATATCAATTATGCTCCAATTGCTAAAAGTAAAGTCGGTTGTATTTTGCAAGTGGCTTAAATAATCCCATGCGCTATAAGGATTATCTTCAGGCAATTTTACTGTGGAACTGTCATCGAGTATGATATTCCATCTTCTATTTCCTACATAAATACAAGAAGAAATATGATCACTTAATTGAGTTTTTCTCTCTAGTATATCTTTAATGAATTTTAGATTTGATAACGAATTTTGTCCTTTAATTACAACGAGGTTATCTATCGGGTAGTCATTTACGATCACTTTACCTTCAGAATCAATTACTGAAGTTCTGTTATCATCTTTCCAAAGAGCGAAAGGTGTATGTTCATCTACATCAATGTGTAAGGTATTAGGTAAAATTCTATAAATTTTTACATATTTTATCCATTTGCTTACAGATTGTATATTATCTGTTAGTTTTGAGAGTGATACATACATGATAGGTTGCGTTCTATCTACTAAACTTAGAATGTCCTTTTCATTTGTAAATTTGTTTCCAGTAACGGTTACTTTGTCGATTAAAAATCCATTGCTAAGTAATAAGCTCGATAAGCGATTGTTACACCAAGTAAAGTAGTAATTGAATCGATTTGTTATTTTATCAAGTGAACTATAAAGTACTAATGTGAGAAAAAGTGCAGTGATAATAACAAGAGCGCACTTGCGCAAAAAACTTCTTTGGCTTCTAGTAACATTGTTCAACATCGGCTTGATCTCTAATATTCCTGTGGTGTAAACTGTCTTCGACAATAATTTTGACTAATTCATTAAAATCAATTCCTCTTGTCAATTTTGCAATTTCTGGTACTAACGACAATTCAGTAAAGCCAGGATGTGTATTAACCTCAAGCATTTTTAAAGTGTTATTTTGGGGATTATAACGGAAGTCTGAGCGGGAAACAGTTTTACATCCTAAAAATTGATGAACTTTTAACGCGTGTTCCAAGGTTATTCTATATATGTTGTTAGGAATTTCAGCAGGAAATATATGTTCTGCAAATCCATCTGTATACTTTGCTTCATAATCATAGAATTTATTTTTCGGTCGTATTTCCATAGTGCCAATTGCTTCATTCAGTAATACAGCAGTATGTAACTCTATACCCGGTATGTATTCTTCTATGATCATCTTTTCCATTATAGTAGAACTATTATTTTTCAGCTCTAAGTAATCCTCATGTGAGAAAATCATGTGTACTCCAATGCTTGAGCCTTCGTTAATCGGTTTTAAGACGTACGGATAATCAACTTTAATATTATTTTTTAGCACATCTTCTCGACTAATTACATAGCCTCTTGGAGTGTCGATATTAAGAGAATGGAATATATGCTTTGACATCACTTTATTCATAGCAACAGCCGAAGCCATAACTTCTGAGTGTGTATATTTTATACCTAAAATCTCCAGTAAACCTTGAATACAGCCATCTTCACCATAAGGTCCATGTAGGGCAATAAAAGCAAGAGCGGGATTAGTTTTTTTAAGCTTTTGAGCAATGTTGCTATCAACATCTATTTCTATTGCATTATATGAAAGGCTATCAAGCGCCTTCTTTACTGCTTTTCCGCTCATAAGCGATATTTCTCTTTCGCAAGAAAATCCACCACTTAAAATTGCTATATTTGGAACCATAAGCACCCTAATATTTTGCTATATATCATATATAAAAGATACTTTTATCTTCAATAGAAAAAACGCTTTGAAAAATTCCACAGCTGTACAGATATTGAAACTTGCAGATGGTGTCATGCAAACTGGTTCCTTTATGATCAGACACCAGATTGCAAGTAAAACTGGAAGATCTTTTTCAGTAATATTCTTTAAAAATTTAATTTTGTAATCCACTTGATTTCCACTGGTTCTGTCGCATCTATAAATTGTGGTACAAGAAGATCGTTAAACTGGGATTATGGGAGTTATAGAGCAATTAGCATAGCAAAATTCTCAAAAGTAGAAACATTATCATTAGCCCCGATAATTTGTCTTTTTTGAATCATACGAATATTTTCTATGCCGGTAATGGTAATCTTTGCGGAGTGGAAGCTCTTAAAACCAAGCATTGGCTTTATTCGTTTTTTGATAAATCTATGATCTTGTTCGACAATATTATTTAGATATTTTATTTGAAAAACCATGATTCTACAATCTTCAGAAATTTCTGTATTCAAATCATCAAGAGCAGCAGTATTACTGCCGCTTTTATCAATTACTACTTTCTCAGGAAGGTTATTCTCTCTAAAGGCTTTACGAAAGAACGCAAGTGCCGCAGACTTGTCTCTACGAGCACACAACAGAAAGTCTACAGTATTACCAATAGTGCTCTGTATAGATAAACCCATTTGCCGTTTAATTTAACGTAGGTCTCGTCCATTCTCCAGCTACTGCCAACCTGCTTCTTCCTTTTCCTTACCGCTTCATCTATCAGTGGTGATAACCCACCTTTGTAACGTAGCATGATCAATTTTTGCTCCCCTTATACTCAGCATTTCTTCCAAATCTCGATAGCTCAAAGAGAATCTACATTTCATATATACAGATAACATTATTATCTCTGCTGAAAAGCTAAATCCTTTGAAATATGGCAATAATTTTGAACTAATACGAAACATCTTTGCTTTTTTTTTAGATGATCATATCACTTCTTTTCTACTTTCCTACAAATGTTACATACCAGGATTTATAGATGCGACAGAACCAAAAAAGGCCATACTGAAGGTAGCAATTTGTCAGTGATACTTGATATCTCTGCTGCCGATATTTTGTGTGATCATAAATTTCTTCAACATGCGACGCTATATCTCTGTACCCCATGCCGCTACCGCTAGATCCGTGCGAACTTTTCTTTATAGTAATTTTACTATATACTAAAATCACCTATATTAGCCCATTTAATCAATATCTATATACGAACTGTTTTGCCTAATTTTGTTGCAGAGATTTCAAAATTCTATTTTTATAACCCTATTTTTACGCACTTATTCTCGCAAATATACGATGTTTTTATGTTTTTGAAAAAGTAAACATTCAAGATTTTTATGGTGCTAATTTATAGTATATTTCTGAAGCTGAAGGAAATTAAATTAATTGTTAGTAACTTTCTGTAAAATATAAAAAATAAGTAAATCTTGACTTTATCTATTAAAAATGTAATAATTAAGTGGCATGACTTTTTAGGAGATCAAAAATAGATCTTAATAACCATACGTAAGGTAATAGCTTTGTAATGTGCTCATACAAGGAGTTAATAAGCTTTTTATAATAAAACATATTATTACTTTATAGTTTATATAATTTAATGTGATGGAGTTTTAAAATGAAATATCAAGATTTTGACTACTACGAAGCTCTAGGAGTTGATAATAGCGCTACGGAACTTGAAATAAAGAAGGCATATCGTAAGATAGCAAATGAATACCATCCTGATAAGGCTTTCAAATCTGATGAACAAGAGAAATACAGAACTTTGAAACAAACTTTAAGAGAAGGTATAGAACTTTTAGAATCAGAAAAAGAATTATTGAATAAGCTTGAAAAGAAAATTGAACCGTTCCTTAAGGCTGCTATTGCAAACGAAACGTTATCTAATCAGAATGAAAGAAAAGAGTATGATAGAGCAAAAGGGGTAAGAAAGAGTGGTTCAGCATCTTCTGATCCAGAAAAAAGGAATGGGTGTGACAAAAAAGAGGAAACAAAGAAGAGTTATCAAGCACCGAAAACGAATAAAAAGAAAGCTCAAGATATTGAATCTGAGTTATTTGATGCCATTTACTACAAAGATTTACAAAAAGCGAAGGGTTTAATAGAGAGATTAAATAATCTGGAAAAGAAGTTAAATGTACTTTCATCAATGTTACCTTATCTTATTGAAAATGCTTGTAGTAATGAAGATTGGTTCAAATTTTTTGAAGAGATTTTATCTTATAAACTCAACCTTGAAGCTTCCGTTTTTGATGGCACGGTTTTACAATATGCATGTCGTTTAAACAACATAAAGATTGTAGAGTTGCTGTTAAAAAATGGTGCTGATGTTAATAAAACTAATTTTAACAAAGAAAGAGCACCTATTTATTACGCACTAAAACACAATAATCACAAACTAGCAAGCTTGCTTTTTCAACATGGAGCAAAGATTAATGTGAGTGGTAAAATTGAGCAAAAAATTATTGCTAATAGCCATCTCTATAACATGAATACGATGGAAGCTCTATTGCAACATACTTCTCCTGAACAAAATACTCAAATATTAAAGCACCTTTTTACAAATAAAGATCCAATCAATAAGGAAATTGTAGCACTATTTGTCAATAAGGGAGCTAATGTCTTCGATGCAGAGTTATATAAAGCCTTTTATAGTAAGAATCTTGAAGCAGCAAGAAGTCTAATTAAAGATATTAAGAACTCCAATACGTGTTTCACTAGGGATCCTGAAAACTTCGGTTTCCTTGTTGAAATGGCTTGTAAAGATAATGAATGCTTCAAGTTTTTTAAAGAAGTTTTATCTGATAAAACGATTGAGATTAACCTTGATGTCAGTACTAAAAGATGTAAAGGTACAGCTTTACAATATGCGTGCAAATTGAAGAAAAAAGATGTTGCAGAGTTACTCTTAGATAATAGGGCTGATGTTAATAAGGTTGTTAATGACAGAACAGCAATCTTTTTTGCTACAATAAGATGCACAAATTCAGAAGAGGTTGAACTTGTAAGATTACTTTTAAACAGGGGAGCTGATCCTTATCTTGGAAAAATGAGTGCATATTCCTACTGCCTTAAAAATGAAGAATTGAAAGCATTGTTCGATCAGGATGAAAAATCCAGGTTATCTAAAGCTTTTAAAAATAAAGATCTTATAGCAGTAAAAGAATTAGTAAAAAAAGTCAAGGACCCTAGTACATATTTCAACACTGACTCCATATTTTTAGGCCATCTTGTTGAAAATGCTTGTGAAAATAGTGATTGGTTCAAATTTTTCGAAGAGGTTTTATCAGAGCAAAATAGCAAGATTGATCTCAACATCGATATTGATTCTTGTGGCACAGCTTTACATTATGCATGTAATCAGAAAAGCAAAAATGTCATGGAATTACTGTTGAAATATAAGGTTAATGTTAATAAAGTTGGTGGTTCTGCTAATCAACCGCCAATTTATTCTCTTTTGCAGCATAACAAGCATGAACTAGCAAGGTTGCTTTGTAATTTTGGAGCGACAACAAGTAGTATAATTCCTGAAGTCGAGGAAGCAATCAGTAATACCAGCTGGTACGATGCATATACTAATGAAACAATAAAAATCATAGTGGAAGGTGCTGGTTCTGCTGAGTATAGAACCAGAATACTAGAGAGCTTCTTTAACAATAAAACCTTGAAATCTAGAGATATCGAAATCATAGAATGGTTGCTTTTAAAATATTCAAACATTGACCATAATCTCAACTTGATGGAAACTGCTATTCACAAAGGTAATGATCAACTTATGCGATCATTCAATGAGGTTTTAGATTCCAGGTTATCTCGGCACTTGATATATCAAAGATTTGAAAAAGCAAAAGAGCTAATAAGGAAAGTTAAAGATCTTAATAAATGTGAAATAAAGCAGCACGATCTTGGACACGCAGACGATGTACTACTCCTTCGTTATCTTGTTGAAAAAGCTTGTAGTGATAATGATTGGTTCAAGTTTTTTCAAGAGATTTTATCAGAGCACAAAAGTAAGATTGATCTCAATCTCACTATTTTTCCTGTTCATGGTACAGCTTTAAACTACGCACGCCATAAGAAAAACAACGATGTTGAAAATTTGCTGTTGAAACATGGTGCTGGTGATTTTTGTCTTGGAAGTCCGAAAGCAATCTTTCAAGTTGAACAGCATGTAAAAGAGAACCCTTCTAAGAAGTTGCAAAATGATGAACAAGCTTCTCAACTAGAAGTTTTACCTGAAGTACTCAGTGTGAAAAGTAAGAAATCTGTTATAGCTGCTTCTTCACTAGTAGCAATATCTGGAATTATTTCAGGAATAGCTATTGCAGTTTACTCAGGAATGTTAGCGGTAGGAATAGCAGTTGGAATTTGTTGTCTAATTGCTGCTGCAGTCATATATAGCTCTTCTCATAATAGTCAGAATAAAAAAGCAGAATCAACAGCTTGACGGAAAGACTTAAAAATAGGGATATTTTTTCTAGCTCTGTTCTTTATAGCAAACCACTGATGCTCAATTTTGTTAAAGTCTGGAGAATATGGAGGAAGATAAAGAATTTCAGCACCAACTCCTTTAGCAAGATTATCTATTTTTTTAGATTTATGAAAAGTAGCGTTATCAAGAATTACAGTTTGGCCAGACCTTAAAATTGGAGTTAAAAACTGCTCAAACCAAGCCTCGAAAACATCCTTATTGCAATATCCTTCAAAGGTCAATGGAGCAATGATTTTCTCTTTATTTAGAGCTGCAATCATACTGACCCGCTGAGCTTTTTTACCTGATTTTAGTGAATGAAACCTCTCTCCTTTTCTGCAGTATCCGTATGGGTAGTCTTCTGTATTATCTATTCCAGATTCGTCAATATATACAAGATTTTCATGACGTTTTGTTGCTATAACCTTTGAAAAGTGAGCTCGCTTCTCTTCATTTCTTTCTTTATATCCGTAGGTCTTTTTTTCTTGTAAATCCAATATTTTTAAGTGCACGGTGAATCGTTTGTCTACTGATATTGCCCCAGAGTTTAGCCATCTCTGACTGAGTTTTGCCACCATGGTTTTTTGCAAATTTGGTAAAAACATTCCAGTCAGTAATTTTATGGTTATATCCTACGCTTCCAGGCTTTTTTGACTGAAAATCTCCCGTTTCCTTACGTCTTTTCTGCCACTCATATAGAGTTGTTTTTCCAATTTTAAATCTCTCGGCAACATTTGCTCTACTTTCTCCTTCATCCAATGCTTCCATTGCTTTTTTCCTTAAGTCGTAACTATACGCTGCTGGCATACAAACCCCACTACCATAAATCCATATCTTAACTTGTTTGGATTATTATGAGAAGAGCTATACTATTGTAATAACCCTTTAAACTCACTTGAGAATAGCAATGCTGAAGCTGTAGTAAATCAAATAACAGTGTAAAATTATAACTTAAGGGGTAAGGAGATATAGCAGGAGAGTTGGCTTTGTTACCTATGAAAGGTCGATTATACAAGCAACTTATTGAAAATCTTATTTTTTGTAATCAGTTTATCCAATTTAGTTGGAGTGTTAAGTTTACTAATCTTTCCATAATTGAGATTAAAGAATTGTAAATAATTTATAGATTCTTCCGAAGAAATTATCTTATTTTTTACTGGCAGACAGCTTGCTTAAACCCGTAAAACTTCTCCATCTGCTCATTCCACAACATCGGTATTTCTCTTAAATCAACTAATTTCAAATCTCTTGGCTGTTTCCCATTTACTATGTCTTCTTTAATCTTCGGAGCTAAATAATTCAACCTTAAAATTTGCTGTATACGTCTTGTACCTATATTAATTTTGGCACTCAGCTCCTTCACACTTTCGTATTTTCCCTCTTCTAGTTGCCGTTTCCACAGATGGGCTCTTACCACTGCTTTCAGTAGTGCATTGTTTGTTTTGCCTTCTGGCTCAGTTACTGTGCATTTCTTTCCTTTCTTTTTTATTGGTATAAATTCCACCTTATCCTCTAAACTCACCTCTATTCCATCTTCTTTTATCATTACTCCTTTTATTAACTTTTTCACTACTTCTTTCTGCTTTCCAAAATTTAAATTTTCCCATTTTTCTTCGGTCTTTTCTCTCCAATTTTCATATATCTGCTCCGCTTTTCTCATCACTTCTTTTTCTACTTCTCCTGCTACTATTGTTCGATTTACTGATTCACAATTCTTTCCCCTTAAGTGATTGTTGCATACATAATATCGGTACCTTTTATTTTCTTTTTTTGAGTATGTCAGTGTCATATTTACACTACAGCTCTTACACTTAATTATTCCCCTAAGCAGCGCTTCCTCATATTTTGCTTTTCTATATGGCTGATTACTTATCAATTCCTGCGCTTTTTGCCATTTTTCTTCCTCTATTATTGCTTCATGCTTTCCTTCATACTCTTTCTCATAATGCCTGATTTTTCCCATATATATTGGATTTGTTATTATTCTTCTCACCGTTGCTTTTTTAAAGATATCCGATTTTGTTCTGTAACCTTGACTATTTAATTCCCTTGCTAGTTCTGCCATTGACTTCAGCTCCAAATATCTTTCAAATATGTGCCCTACTATTTTCGCTTCTTTCTCATTTATTATTAATTCTTTATCTTTTACATCATATCCAAGCGGCAAAGTTCCCCCCATCCACAATCCCTGCTCCTTTGATGTTGCTATTTTATTTTTTACCCTTTCTACGATCATTTCTCTTTCTAGTTGTGCTGCTCCTGATAAAACTGTTTGTACAAATTTTCCCATTGGCGTATTATTGTCAAATATCTGCGTTACTGCTATAAAATTTACTCGATGTCTTCTAAAAAATGATGTTACTTCGATGCTGTCTTTTGTTTCTCTTGATAGTCTGTCTAGTGTGTACACTACTACACAATCTACCTCTCCTTTTTTTACATCTTCAAACAATTCCTTTATTGCTGGTCTTTCTAAATTCTTTCCTGAGAAACCTCAATCATCGTACCTTTTTGCCAATATTACCCAGCCTTCTCTGCTCTTTATGTACTTTTCACATGCTACTCGCTGCGCATCAAGACTATTAAACTTTTGTTCTAGACCATCTTCATTTGATTTTCTTGTATATATCGCGCATCTCATCTCTTTCAGCATTCTTTCTCCTTATCTCTCATTCCAAATAGAAGCGGCCCATTGTAACTCATTCCCATTATTTTTCCGGCTACTGCTGACAATGACGTAAAAAATTCTTCTCTGTAGATTAAACCCTTATCTGTTACCATTACCGCATGCGTCTCTTCCCCTCTCTCTAATATTAATTCTGTCCCTTCTACTGGTAATTTATCGCTACTTATTCTTTTTCCTTTCTCTAGCCGATCTGCCAGATACTCTAGTCTTTTTGTCCCCTTTCTTGACATTTCTCCATACGCTTTTTCCTGCATTCTATAAGCTAATCTTGGTATCAGATATTTCTTTGAGTATCTAGGCGCCTCTTCCCCATATACCTTCTTCCATATTTTTCTCATTTCACCCAAAGGTTTTTTCTCTAAATTCATTACTTTCTTTTCTATTTCTTTCTCCATATTTTTAGCCCTTCATAAATAGCTTTTCAATTCTGTCTATTTCTTTCTTCAATATTTCAGTGATCTCCTTACTGTTTTTCGCATAATCCATTGCTGTCATTCCAAATTTATCCGCTTGTTCTATTTCTCCTCCAGCCTTCACTAATTCTTTCACTATCTCTTTTTCGCCTATCATGCATGCAAGGTGCAGCGATGTGCATTTATTTCCATATTCTTCCGCATTTACATTCCCTCCTGATTTTATCAATTCCCTCACGATTTCTAGACGTTTCTCCGTTACCGCTAGGTGCAGTGCTGTGTATCCTTCTACATCTTTAGCATTCACATTCGCTCCTTTTTCGACTAATAATCTCACTGTTTTTGCGTCTACTGCATAATGTAGTTCCCTTTTCGTCTCTTTCTTTTTAAATGAGCTCTCTAATAGAGATTTCTCTTTCTTACCAAGCTTTATCATAATCTACCCCTACCTTTCTTTAAACCTAAGCCTTCCTTTTCACCACCTCATCTATCATCTCATTTACTTGGCTGATTATCTTGCTTGCTAAATTTTGACATTCTTTCTTTATTAACGATTTGTCTCTCTTCCTTATTTCTTCTATCTCTATTATTTTTAACTCTGGTAAATAACTCCCATTCAACATGTCTGCTATTTCTCCCACTAGCCCCTCTATTCCATAGCACGTCAGTTCTCTACTTTTTGTTATTCCTCCTTTTTCTCTCAAAAATTTACTTGCCTTTTCACTCTCTTTGCTATCACATAGGCAATACTTTTCACTTTCCCAGATGTAATACATTGGTGTTGCACCATACTTATTCAGTTGATTAACTTCAGCTCCTGCCTTTACTAGCTCTTTTATTATTTCAACTCCTGCTCCTCCTATTTTGCACGCAGAGTGCAGTGGCGTACATCCAGTAACATATTGAGTGGCATTTACTTCTGCTCCTTCTCTTAGCAGCACTTTTACATTTTCTAAGCTTTTCGCAAATACTGCACAGTGTAGTGGCGTATAACCATTTTTATCTCTTGCATTAACCTCTGCCCCTTTTTTTATTAATAATCTCACTGTTTTGTAATCAGAGATTTCTACTGCTTGATGCAAGATCGTCTCTCCTTCTTCATTTCTTTTATTAATATCGTTACTTGATACTTCTTTAAAAAACTTGCTAAAACTCATTTCATACCTCACAAAATTAGCTTTTCTAGCGCCAGACAAATTTCTTATATTTACCTGCTGCTATTCAAGTCATGTCCTTTTTAGCATGAGAAAGCAAGTCCTTTTCTTTTTATTTCATACACTTTTACCTATTATTAATATAATATATGAGGATCTAAATATAAGTACTTAACTTATTAGACATATTACTTGACTATTTTTCCAACTTCTGTGCAAATGTCTATGTTCGTGCCACTTCAGTACTCCTGGGTAAAATACTAAAATGTAATTTTCTAATTCGTGTATTGAGTCTTTTTGCTCTGAATCCAAATCATTTTTATAGTAAACGTTGTGTTCTGCCAAACCATATTTTGTAATCTTCTGATCTGTATAGTTTTCTATTTTGTAGTGGTGAGTAACGCTAAACCTTTCTAAAATTGGCTTGTGTTTTAAATTCCAACGTTGCCCTGAAAGTTTATCGTTTCCCAATACAAATTTATTTCCTTCTTCTTCTATTCTACCAACTGGAAAACAGCTATTTATTTCTCCTAATTTCCAGCTATCTGACAGTACAATCTGCGCTTTTGCAAATTTAATCGATGGTAATAAGCTTTGAGTTAGAGGATACAGGGCTTTTAAGTTATACCACTGATGACTTCTTTCATAAATGCCTTTGTAATCCTTTGTGTGAGGCTCTGTTTCCCCAAGCACTGCTACATTCAACCGATATATGTCATTACTAAATGCTTGTTCATAATGCTCTCTTAAATAGTTGTCTACAATCTCTACTAACGGACCTCTAGAACTGAAAAAATTTATTCTTCCAAACGATAACACTGGCCCATTTTTTTCAACTTTTATACCAGAGTAGTCTGATAACAAACTTCCAAATAAACTTTCATCTAAAATAAACCTATCAACGTTATAGTGATCATTGAAAATCCTCATTAGCCGCGATCTTGCTGGTAACGATAGTTTTGCAAGTTCTACTACTGCATCCACAAAAAAGTTATTTGGAACATCCCTTATCCCTATCTGCAGTTCAAAAAAATGTTTTCCAGGTGGCTCCTCAATGATTGTAATATCTTCTATATTTGCCCACTTTAGTGCTATTTTGAGTGATTCTGGGGTTCCTCTTAAACGCCGAAATTCTACCCCTTCTTTTATCGCTCTTCTTTTGTCTTTTGCCCAGCGTAGAATTTCTTCTAGGCCATATTCTTCGATTAACCAAGGTAATATTCTTTCTTCTAATCTAAATTTAAACCCTCTTATCCTGATTGGATCAACCCTATAATCTGTTGCATCTACTAGCGCTTTTTCTTGTTTTGTTGCATTTGGTGGCAGTAACATTAATTCAACTCAATCTTTAAATTTCTTAAGGCAGCACACTCATTCCCCAATACTACAACATCCTCTTTTGGCTCGATTAATTCTACGTTTTCTACACCATCTACAAATAAATTGGCTATTATCCATGATCTTGTAACATTCCATCCCAGCCTTCTATTTGCTTCAAACTTCTCAATAAACTGCTTCTTGATTTCCTCCTTCGATATTACAGGACTTATGCTCATTCTGCTGTGAATATCTATTTCCGTAATATTGCAACCAATTACTGTTATCGTATCTGTTAAAACCCTTATATCATCTCTAGTAACCTGCTTTTTTACAATTTCTAGTAGCTCTTCTGACACTATGCCAGTTGTGGATAATTGTGTTGATAAGATTGAAATTTGTACTTTCCCTGGTATAGTTGATTCCACTAGTGCATCTTTTACTCTACTATCTGCTGACAGTGCATGATATCGATAGTGTTCTTTGCTTCCACACGTGCTTGAGCCCACTATTTTTGCTTTTACCCTCTTTCTAAATCTTTCGTCCTCTTCTTCTTTTTGTCTTTCCACTCCATAAAACTCAGCCAAATTATCAAGATCTTCTCCCGTTGCAAATTTCAGTAAATTACCCTTTACAGCTTCGTTTATCCTTTGTCTGAGTAAAAGTTCTCGCCATGCTGCTACCTCCAGAATCTTTATCGCTGGATCACTTTCAACTAATGCTGTAAAACTTGCGTCACGCTTCACCAATTCTTCCCTCATCCGAGACAGAATTTCTTCGAAGTTCAGTGGCTCAATAATGTTAGGCTGCTCCATCTTTATACCACAACTCCATCAAAGCGAATATTTTTTCCACTTGGTAAGTACAATCCTTCTAGGTCAAACGTTACTTTTCCTTCTTTCACTTCTGTTATTTTTACTTTTTCTAACTTAAATCTTTTTTCCCATTTTTCCAGTGCTTCTGCTGTTGCTGCATAGATTTCCAAAGTTAAATCTCTATTTATTGGCTTATCTACTAATTCAAATAATCTTGACCCATAATCTCTCCTCATTACTCTGCTATTAATAGGGGTAGTTAAAATATCTACGACAGATTGCTTTAAGTGCTCTATTCCTTCCAATTCCTTTCCCGTGCTAGCATTCATGCCTCTCATTCTGCAAATACATTTTTGCTAACACCTATCACTTTAAAACTACACGATACCAAGTCTCCTGTTCTTGTTACTCCCATACCGTTCACAAATACGCTGTTTGACCCTTGCGTTAGTGTCTCCCCTATAGTCAAGATATCACCCCTACGACACACAGATCTACTATTTACAAATACGTCTTCACTTCCACTCATACAAACATGAACCGGTATTCCTGTACAATTATCCCCTACACAAACGATTGCTTTACCCATATGCTAGTTTAGATCTATTCTCCTTCCCTTAAGTTTTATTCTTTCTTTTGTCATTTCTATACTCGATTCTCCAGCTTTCAGTGTTATTTTATCTACTACTTCAATCTCTAAATGATGTTTATCTTTATCGTATGACAACTTTGTTCCATCTTGAAATGTTAAGCTACTCACCTCTTTTTTATTCTCTGATGCAGGGTATTTTTCCTGGTATATCCCTCCTAACACCACTCCTAACGATAATTCGCCAAGAGGAGAAAATATCATAACCTGTTCACCGATATCTGGTGGAGACCAATCTCTATCTTTTCCTGCTTTGCTCGTTATCCATGGTAAATAATCTGTTAAAAATTCTCCTATTTTAACTCTTACTTTTGCTTTTTCATAATCTATTTCTTTTACAACTCCTATACGAACAATGTTGGCCATTTTCCTCTGTAGTTCCGAAATTGCAAAATTATTTTCTAACATTTATTTCACCGATTTCTATTTTGTGTGGCATAAATTTTCCTTCTTTCCAAATAGATCGCCCTACGTGTATTGTATGCACCCATTCAACCATCCACACGAGATATGCATCTAATTCTGGCCTAAAATCATCTCCTCCTCCTGATATAAATTCTCCTGGTGAAACATTTTTCACGTTCCAAGTATTTTTATTTACTACTTTCGCAACCTCAGCAGCTAATGTTCTGACAATAAGAGAAGCATTTTCGATTGTGCTATCAATCACAATTCGTGCTTCAAATTTTGCTCTTAGCGCCAGCTCCTCTGTTCCTGGATCTTTTCCTTGCTCTAGACTTGATAATTCTATAAACACCGCTGGCGCTAATAATTCTTTTCTTATCGATGGATAAATTTCACAAGTTTGAATTGCTGATATTTCTTTCTTTAATGTAGTACAAATTGCATTATGCAAATCCTTCCAATTCATCATACTCTGCAGCTCAATTCACGTTTAAAAAATTTTGTAAAGACTTTCTCAACTTCATAATTAACAAGATTCCCTATTATTCTTGAAGCATCAGGTTCGAGTGGCAACTTAACTTCCTTTATTGGTAATGCTGCTCTTCCTTCACGTTTAAAAATACCGCTATTTCCTTTTGGCATAACTGCTGCAAATCCTCCTATAAACTCATGCTTTCCTACTTTCGATCCTCTTCTTGTTTTTTGTATTTTGCCAATTGTCGATGCTCTAATGTCATAGAGATTTGCTCTAATTGACACTTCTAATCTGCTAGTTTTCGCCTTAAAAATTCTTAATCTCTTTCTTATCAAACTTAATTTTATCTGCTTTTCCTCACTGATTTCCTTAGCTGCTTGCGCTTTTAACCATAGTGCCGTTTTGTTTAATGCCTTTACCGTTGCTAATTCTACTTTTCTTCTTTTAGCATTTACATTTTCTATTACCTCAACTTCTATATGAACAGACATTTTACACCCCAGACGCTTTTATTTTCCACGTTATTCCAGACTTGTCTCTAAGTGGCGGTGAGTGTACTTTATATCTTCGATCACCTATAACAAAAACATCTCCTACTATTGGCCTTAACACATCAAACGCACTTACTTCTAACGCTAAAGTTTCTTCCACAAATTGTCCTTCACCAATCTCGTATAATTTATCTGGCTGTTGCTTTAATACTTGTACCATGTATGACTTATCCTTTGATTTATACAAAGCCACTTCTCCTAAATGGGCAAAACAATCTTTTAGTAATCTCTTAATATTCTCTTGCATTCTTTCATAAGTATGCTAATAAGGTATATACTACTCTTGTGCCTCACCAACTTGTAGTTAATCTACCAGTATTGTTATGCTGCAACGACTTTTACTAATGTTCCTGGTCTGTGGCACACTGGCAGAGGATTTGACTGTGTATGTAAATCAGTTCCTCTATCAAACCTCCTTGGCTCTTGTTTTGCATATAGTGGCTGTCCAAGAGTATTTACTGTCTCATTAAAATCTGCTGGTGCAAAGTATGTTGTAAATGTGCTCGCTGTTCCTAGTGGAAAACAGTGCCCTGTATCTCTTTCTATAAATCTTCTTACTGTTCCTTCAGGATCAGTTGCTTGCCCTCTATATTCCTCAAATGTTATGCCACAGAAAGTAAATCCTGATCTCATATCGTTTCTCAGCGCTGCTCCTTCTTGCCATCTCTCGTATGCTTCTTTCACTTTACTATGCGAAGTTAGTGCATCAAAAAACTCAGGGCTTACCAAGGCATGAATTCCGGTCATATATTCGCCACTTAAGTTGTCTTCGATATGTCGCAATACCTCCAGACACTTACGCTTGACATCTGTTGTTGCTGTTCCAAGGGCAAAATTTACTACTTTTGGTGTGATTTCAAATTCGTTGTACAAATTTAATAATTCTGACCCGTCAGCATCAAGAATAATTCCCTTCAGCGCTCCCATTCGCAAATGCTCTAATGTTATTGCATGTTTGTTTCTCATTGATTGCAAATGATCAGTTATTACATCTGCAAGCGCTTTAAGTTCACTCTCTGATCCAAATGCCCTTATTCCTTGTACTTCTTCTGGCAGCACTACATCATCATGCGGAATGTGCGGAATCGTAAACGTTCTTACCTTTCTTTTTCCTCTTTTTCCTACTGTTGCTGGTGCTCCTGGTATTTGTGTTGGTAATAAACTTAATACTCCGTTGTGTTCTTCTATGGTAATATGTCTAAATCTTACTGACCTACTTGGAAACAAATTTAAATTTTCAACTCGTCCATAATTTATCGGCAATATATTCATCGCATTTGTTAGTGCCGTCATGCTAAATGCTGTATTTGTAAATGGATTTTGCATTCTTTTTCTCCTTATTAATTTTAGTTAAACTCCCTTGCGGATAATGATCCCTCGTCCTTCAAGTTGCTTTATTGCTGCAGCTTTCTGCTCTTCAGTGATATTTGCTGGCCATACAACTGCATGATCTGCTAGCATTGCTATACGCGTAATGATTACTGCTTTGGTGTTTTCCGTTGCGTTTATATCGCTTGTTATCACACCTATTGCTGTTTGTGTACCATCTGTGGCAGTTGGATTTATTATCTTAATCATGTTATCTTTATCGAGAGCCACTACTGTACCAAGTTTTAGATTTTGTCCCTTTGCTACTGTTATCTGATCTCTTGAATATAGACTTGACACCTCATACTTTAATAGGTCACCAAGATTATTTTGTTCGCTTATACAACTCATAAAATTTCCTCATTTATTTTCCCCTTTAGTTTTACCGCCATGTTTATAATTGTTGTACGCGGCAGTTATAAAAAAACTTAAATACTTGATTGTGCTCTAGCTTTAGCTACTTGTATCATCAAATCTTCTCCTGAATTCTGTGGTATTGCACTCAGTATCTCTGTCTTCTTTGTTCTCTCTGCAAGTAATTCCATTAAAACTTCCCTAGCTTGCTCAACACTTACACTTTGCTCAATAAATTCTCCTATCTTTTCTGGCATCTTCGATAAATTACATAAACGTATTAATTCAAGAACTTCAGTACGATACTTGGTTAAATTATCAGTTTCTAGGTCATTTGTAGTTTGTTCATTCATAGTAATACTCCTGTTTTTATTAATAGATGAAAGAATTGTCATTCCGTCTGCAAGGCCTATTTCTATTGCTCTCTCGCCAAAATATAGCCCTGCTTCTGTATTTTTTATTGCTTGTACAGAAAGTCCTCTGTTACGTGCTATAAGTTCAGTCAGAATTTCATATAAGCGATTTACTTCCTCCTCTAAACTTTTTAAGCTTTCTGAACTTATCGGCTCATGTGGATTTAAATCATTCTTTCTCTTGCCTGTAAAAATAGTTGTGTATTTTATTCCACATTTTTCATCAAACCCACTTTGATCTATATGACTTGCTATTACTCCTATACTCCCAACTCCTGAAGTGCGGGTGAGAAAAATCTTTTCAGCGCTAGAAGCTATAGCATATGCAGCAGAGTACGCATCATCGTTTGCTATTGCCACAATTCTCTTTTTTGCTCTTGCACTGTAGATAAAATCAGCTAAGTCGAAAATACCGTTTACTTCTCCTCCGGGACTATCTATGTCCAGTAAAATAGTCTCTATACTACTATCTTCTAATGCTTGCTTTACTTGTACTTCTATTTGCTCATATGATGTCATCCCGAGCATTTCATCAAACGCACCCGGTTTTTTAGTTAAAATTCCATGAATTGGTATAATTGCAGTTCTTTCTACGTTACTTTTGATGGAGTGATTTTTGAAAATTGGCTGTTTTTCTTTGTATAGCGATAGTAGCTCAAAACTCCTTGGTTCAAGCATTAATGGCTTTCCTAGCAATATCATAACCCTTTGCAATCAGAGTCAAACATTAAATTGAGACTATTTGCACGCTTTTGATCTTCTGCTATTTCTTGGTCAATTTCTTCTACATCGTAACCCATTTCTGATACTACTTCTGAGCGACTCTTGAAGCCATTTCTTACTGCCATTTGCTGTGCTTGCTGGTCTTTCAGTGGATCTACCCAATCAAATCCCTGTGGTATCCATTTTACTTCTTCTTTCGCTGCTTTTACTACTTTTTCATCTATACTCAGTTCTCCACAAAGTACTGCTAACTCTAGCCATTTACTCCATACTGGTCTGCAAAATTGAAATACCATAATGTTATGTTGCAGCATAGCACATCGACGACGAAACTCTATTAATCCTGCTCGAATGGATGAATAATTAACACCTGTTAAATCTCCTGTTAGCTGCTCATATGTTATTCCTGTACCTATTGCTATTGCCCTCAGTTGCTGTCTCATGAATGCTTCATAACTTCCTCCTACATCAGATGGTTCTGAAAATTTTATGTCCTCTCCTGGGTCTAAAAGTTGCATAGTTCCAGGTTCTAGGCCAGATAGTGCTACTCCTTGCTCATTACTTTCACCTTCTCCCATGATATTTGCCTCAGGGTCAAGTCTCGTAATAAACCCTGCAAACATCGCTGCTGTCTTTTTTCTTACTAATTCTGCATCATCGTATTGATCAAGCTCATAAAGCTTCAGCAGTATATTAGAAAGCCAAGGTTCCCCTCTAATCTGACCAGGTCTTAATGGTCTATAAATATGTAAAACATCATTTGCTGGCACTCTCACTGATTCTCCAAACGTACTTTCACCAGGGTGTTCTTTAAATAGGTAATATGCCTCTCTTTGCCCAAGCCTGTTAAACTCAATGCCATTACGGATTATGTTACCATTTGCTAAAGTTTGATTTGTTTTATTATCTAAATGTTCAGACTCAAGTACTTGCAGTTGTAGCGGTACAGAAAATCTATCCTCTAGCTTTCTCGTTCTTAAACGTACAAAACATTCTCCTCCCTCTATCATACTTCTGCATATCAGAGCTTGTAATCCATAAAAATCACTTACTCCGCTACTGTCTGCTTCATCTGTCCATTTTAGCCATAATTCTTGCACCTTCTTTCGAAATTCTCCATCTCTTGCTTTTGATTGTGGTTTTATTCCTGTTCCAATAGAGTTACTTACTATCGTATCAATTATATTTGCAGCGTAAGGATTTTTTCTCACCATATCACGTGATCTACTACGTAAAGTTTCAAGGTTTTGAGACAGCAAATTGTTTATACTTCCTAACTCTGGTTGAAAGTGAAAAAATCTTCTTCCTGAACCTGATGCATCCCACGCTGAACTTTTGATTTTTGGCTTACTAAATAGTTGTTTGAATGATTTGAGTAGCATTACTTCTCCTTATCTGAAATTTTTGATAACTCAGCCTCTAGCTCTTCTACTGTTGGTAAAGCTGTCTTTATATTCTCTGGTAGACTTTCAGTTATTCGGTATTCTGCTAGTCCTATTGGTTTTGTCATATCTTTTAGAGTGTATTTTGCTAGTACATCATTTTTAGATTTACATAAAATCAACCCTACAGATGGTTGATCTGTCTCGTGTTTTAGCAAGTCATCTACTGCTGAAAGGTAGAAATTCATTTTACCGGCGTATTCTGGTTTAAACTTATTATCTTTCAATTCAATTACTATAAAACAACGTAATTTTAGATGGTAGAATAATAGATCGACAAAGAAGTCTTCATCACCAACATCTAAATGAAATTGCCTACCTACAAATGCAAATCCTTCCCCTAGCTCAAGCAAAAACTTCTCTACATGGCCTACAAGACCTTTTTCTACTTCTCTTTCATGAGCGTCATCTCCTATACTCAAAAAATCAAAAATATATGGATCTTTTAATGTATAATGTGCTAAATCTGACTGGGGAGAAGGTAACTTATCTTTGAAGTTAGTAACAGCTTTTCCTTGACGTTTGTGCAATTCACGTTCGATTTGCATCACCATTATACTACGTGACCAACCGTGCTCTATAGCTTTTTGAAAATAAAATAGTCTTTCTTTTGGATCTTTTACTTTATCTAAAATAACTACAATATGAAACCAAGGCAATTGTGCAGCAACCTGCTGCGTAAATTCAGTATCTTGATATTCTGCAGCAAATTGACGCATATAAGTAAGATTCCTAGCACTAAATCCCTTCATTTCTGGAAATGCGCTTCTCAAATCCTTACTTAGCTGATCTATGATTTTAGCACCCCAACCATGTTCTTTTTGGCGCCTTAAGATCTCTGTACCAATATAGTGATAAAGCACAATGAGTTTGCTATTTACTGCTAGTGCTGCTTTATAACGACTAGTAGCAATCTGTTCTTTGAGCTGCTCTAAAAATTCTGTATATTCTTTTGCTATAATTTTTGTCATATGGGTCCTTTTAACGATTTTTATCATTATATGATCCCTTTACTCGTTGAAAAAACAATCTTTCTCTTCGGTTTCATTCCAACAATCTTTAGCTCAGCTTTAATACGTTGTCTTAAGTTTAGTAAATCATTTATCTGAACTTCAGCATATCTCACTACATGGTCACCATATGCAATTGATACTACTCGCTCTCCGTTTTGCAGCTTCTTTATCGCTTCTTCGACTTGAACTAAATACTCTTCGTTATACATTTTCCAGCCACTTACTCTGTCTTACTTTCTTAGGTTTTTTACTTTCTATTTTTCCACTTAAACTATTCCATTTACTCTCTGGCCAACGATCAATCCCAAGTGCTATTGATGCTGCTCTTGCGTAAATTCGGCAATCTAGTACTTCATTTCTTTCTCTTACCTTTTGCCACTCTTGTTTGGTGTATCCTTTCACCACTTTGCTGACTAATTGCTCTGCCGTTAGCTGCTTAAAATATTCAGGTGCATACTCAGGAAAATGACAATATCCAGGTAGAGCTTTTCCTTCTTCTTCTTTTAAAATATTAAGTAATTGAAAAAGCTCTGACTTTAATATCGATACTCCTACTGGCCAGAGCTTTATTCCTCTTTTTAGCTTTTGACCACCAACTGTTATATCTACTCTACTTGGGCTGCTAAGTGGCACTAGTGCTTTATTTACACCTTTGACTGCCATTACTCTTCCAGAGCCTTGATGGCCTCTTACCCAATTGTATACTTCTTGTGTTGCATACCCTGCATCAACCGCCATCATGCTTATCATGTATTCAAGCCCATTTTCACCGATAAAATGATGATTGAGTAACTCTGAAAGCTTTCCCCATACTTCTCCTCTTCCAGTATCACCTTCAAATACTCGGTAGTCTATTGACCAACTTTCGCGGCTTTTTCCCCATGCTACAACTTCTACTTCTAAACGATCTTTTTGGACATCTACTCCTGCTGTGAGAACTACTTAGCCTTTTGGTACTGTGCCAATCTGAAAAAATTCTCTTCTGTTAAATAATTGCTTCCAGTCTGGTACTTCTCCTTTATCTACCCAAGTTTCTCCAAGCGTAGTATTTATCCAAACTTTCAGTAATTGTTCACTTTCTTTTGCATGCAGAAAATCCTCTACTGCTTGTTGCCAGCTATACCAGCCAACTGGACTATAAAGACTTGAAAGGTGAAATCCTTTTTTCTCACCTTTTACTCTATTAGTAGGTCTCCATTCTCCACGCTCAAGCATCTCTGTCTTTTGATGATTTTCTATTTTGCCGCTACATTCAGTGCAGACATAATGTGCTGTTTTTGAATCATTATTCTCCCATTTTATTTGTGACCATTTTAATATTTGGTAATAATTACAATGCGGACATGGTACAAAAAAATATCTCTTATCTGTTGCTTCAAATTCTTTCTCAATTCTGCTTATTCCATGAATCGTTGGCGTTGATACTAAAAAAATCTTTCGCCGTGCAAATGTATTAGTACGGGCTATGCTGAGTAAAACTGGATCTCCTTCACCTCCCGAATCTCCTGGATAGGCATCTATCTCATCAAGAAAGAGATATTTTACTGGCATGGACCTGAGACCTACACTGCTATTTGCTCCGGTTATTACTACTATTCCACCTGGAAATTCCTTACTTTGTACAGTATTGCCTGAATCTCTTGATCTTGGGTCTTTTACTTTACTTTTTAAACATGGTGTACTTTCAATCAGTGGCGCAAATCTTCCTTTTGACCAACGCTTTCCCATTTCAACTGTAGGCTGTACTACCAACATTGGACCAGGAGTCTGATCTATGATGTAGCCTATCCAATTGTTACCAGCTTCTGTTCCTCCAATCTGCGCTCCTTTCATGAATTGGAGTAAAGAAGAACGTCTTGCTTATGATCAAGCTAAAAAACGTACCGATGATTATTTATCTAGTCTTGAAGAAAAACTTCATGAAGGCATCCAAATCGGCCATCAAAAAGGTAAAATTGAAGGTATAGCAGAGGGTGAACAACAGGCTAAAATAGCTGTGGCCAAAAATCTACTTAGTGCTGGAGTCTCTACTGACATCATATCACAAACCACAGGTCTTTCTCTTGATGAGATCAAACAGTTACAGGCAGAAAAGATCACATAGTCCCCTCAATTTATCGCTCTGCTCATTCCTTTAACTACTGATGTTCCATTTAAGAATATATCCGGCTTTTTAGATACCTCTACTTTCCTTGAAACTTCCTGATCTAAGACTTTAGAAGGCCTTTCTACTTTCTGTTGTAGCAGTACTGTTTCTTTTTCCTCTTTTAAATTGCTTCTCAAATGATCTAGAAACTTATCAGTTTGTTTAAGTTCTGGACATGCTTCTTTTGCAAATAAATATAAGGTTTTTGCTATTTCAGAAAATCTTCCATCTATTATTTTTCCAATTATAGCTGATTGCACTGCCACGGGATCAAAGTTTAGATTTGTCAATGATACTCCTGACTTAATAGCAGTTTTATTCAACACTTTCTCAAATCTATTTGTAACATTTAGTGCATAACCTCTCGCTTCTAATAAAGGTATAGATTGATCTACTGTAGATATATATTGTTTACCCGTAAACTTTCTTACAAGCACATCAAGTAACATTATCGTACCATTTACATCCATTTTTGCATCTACTTGTGAGATTGGACTTTTAGTACTTGATACTACTTCAGGTTTAGAACTTAATAATCCACTCACAGAGCTCCTTATCCAACCAAATAAATCATTTATCCATGAAGATGATCTTGTACCACTACTTGCTATTACCTCAGGTTGATTGTTTAAATCCATAACAAGAGATTTTCGTGATGAGTAAACATGATGATCCCTGTGATGATGACGACGTTTGCGGTGTTGTGTTGTTTCTACTCCTTCTTGATTAAAACTAAAAACATCATCGTACACTTGATCCTTATGTTCTTTTTTCACAACATTAACTTCTCTTGCTGTACTTATTTCTTTCTCATGATCTTTTAACACTATCTCTTTATCAACAAATTTTATTGATAACGTTTTCATCTTAGGTGTTTTATAGAATTTACTAAGTGTAATACTGCAAAAATCATCTTTAGTAATAGTCGAATCAAAAGCATTAGTTATTATTAGATCATGACCATTACTACGAACAAACGTATTGTTTCCTCCTTTTCTAGGCGTGATAAGCTCAGCATCTTTCTCCACATCTTGACCCGTTACCACAATAATTTCTTTATCCTTTTCAAAGATCAAAGGTAGTGGCTTTAATTCTAATTCAGAACTTATTTTCATAGGCGCACTATCTGAGATAATATGAAGATTTTCATACCAATCCAAACCGTCTTTTAATCTTACTGTTAGCACTTCTAATAAAAAACTTTGTCCCATTTCTGCTTCTAACCTAACTAGCAAATCATTTCCATCTTGAAAAATTCTTGGCAGATTAATATGTATTTTCAAATCATCTTGTATTATTTTTATCACGTTACGTAAATCTAACGTATCTATAGAACTTGCTTGATCAGGATTGTAGATGTTTATTTGTGGCATAGAAAAAATATTATGTTCATATCTTTGCTCACCTGAGGCTATAGTAATTACGTATATGTTTTTACCACCATTTCCAATTAAGTGACTGTTATAGATTGGATTATTGTAAATTACCTCACACTTCCCATAGCCAACAAGTATAGATTCATCACCATCTTGAACAGCGATAGTCATATTGAGTTTATTTGCTATAGCTGGGTAACTTTCTATAATTTCATCAATAGTTTTATTAGTATTCTGTATTGCATACAAGTTTCTTTCCTTACCTACTTTTATTTCAGCACTGTCTTTTAATTGATAGATTATATTGTTCATTATGTTATATGAGATAGATATACTAAAGTTACTATTTGCAACTTTTGAGGAAAAATCGAACTTTATACTATTGTGATCTTTAATATCAATACTCTGAATATCAGCAAGCAAGTAGTCGAATATAAACCTATGGTTATTTTCGAAATTAGCAAGTAATTTAACAGATGCACTACCTTTTTGAAATGGTACAATATAGTTAAAGTTACCTTTGAGTGCTAGATTATTTACTTCAGTGTAATTTCTAACTATTACTTGTATATCATAGACACAGTTATTATCTTTTATTTCCAAATAATCAAGTTGATCTTCCTTACCACCATTACCATCCAAGAATTTAGTTTCACATGCACTAAATATATGATCTGCCTTAGCTTTTCTACCAAGCACTCTTTCTACTGAATTAATTTGAAATCCAGAATAACCATATCTGTTGTACACAATAGTGCCAATATTTGTATTTAAATACACATTCACACTCACAGCTTCTTGAGCAAATCCAGTCAGATCTAAGGTATCAATTCCATCTTCTCCGTACAAGGACCCTTCTATCAGATCTCCCTGTAAAACAAAGATATCATTCTTATTTCCCCCATAATATTCTTTAGACCCATCATTCACTACAAATACGTTCGGACTATCCTTAAATCCCCTGGCATAATCTTCACCTTCTCCTAAATTAATTAGATTATATCCTTCTATCTTGTTATTAGATAAACCAATCGCATTTTCGCATAAATATGACCCATAATTTGGAGCAGGTTCGTCATTTCCCTGCGAGAAACAAAACAATTTTCCACCACTTGGATTATTCGGCCTTGCTCTACTCCATTTTATATCGGTTCCTTTTCCATCAAGCAGTACTTTACTGTCTAAGTCTATCTTAAACTTAACTTTGCATTCTTCAGTGTAAAGTGTAACATTAATTCTTCTCATGCATAATTCTCCAAATCCAGCGCCATCACACTGAAGCACTTGGTATGGCACCTGACGACAAGAACTAACAACTGATTGACCAGTAGGGAATACATAACTTTGAATATCATTATGCTGCTTCAAATACTCAAATCCTTGCTTAACTAATTGGTTGTAAAGTTGTTTTTCTTCTATTAATTCTTCTATATATTGTTCAGGTTGCATACCTATAAATGCACGCAATCCTTCAATAAATTTTTCTCTTCCACTTAAGTGAATCAATTGATCAATCTTATCAACTCTCTTTACTGCCATGTAAACATCAGTACCAATAAATACTACATCTCCAATTTCTGCTCCAATTAGTCCAGTAACACTTGATATTCCTTCTAATATTTCAAAACCTTCAGCAACTTCGATGCCAATCTCTGCAGTATTAACACCTAGGTAAATACTATCTCCTACTACGCCAACTAATTCTTCTTCCGTACCGTTTCTAAATGCTTCTACCTGATTTACCAGATCATAAACAACAAAGGTAGAAGTACCACGAGCAAGAAAAGAAGATGCTACTCTTAAAGATTTACCGAGTAATGCTTTTCCTTCTGAGAGTAAATTTAATCCTTTACGAGATGCAACTTCAGCAACTTTAGCAAATCCTTGACCACCGGCAATAAAGCCAACATTAATCGCTACACCCTGATAATCTCTGTTTAAAAAATCAGCTAAAATATTTTTAGCCATCATTCCATGCATAGTTATGCTAGAGATTTTTTTTACTCTATTTAAATGATTCATGACCTTCTGATTACTGGTAAGCCTATTGACCAAATTGCTAAACCTACCCTTAACTTGCACTTTATCTGCTAGCTCAATTAGCTGAGAACGTTTTTCTTCTGGTATATCTTTTATATAGTCAATAAACTTTTTACTATCTATTTTAATTTTACTAAAATCTCTTTTCTCATCTTTTTCTGTATTGAATTCATCTACGTCTTCCCAAGACAGTTCACATTTCCCAATTTTTGCTTCTCTTCTGTTCCTTAATGAACTCGTACTCGGCAAACATTCTTCAACTTTACTCCTTTGATATATTGCAGAAGCCCTTTCTAGTAAATCTTTTGCTCTCTGAACATTACCTAAAGCTCCATCGGCAATAGCTAAATCTTCTAAGGCTATAGCTACTTCAAAATGATTTTCTCCATAATGCTTCTCTAAAATAGGTAAAGCCCTTTCTAGCAACTTTTTTACTCCCTGAGTATCACCTAAACCTCTATAGGCGATACTCAAATTTACTAATATTTTACTTACTTCAACATGATCTCTTTCATGATATTTCTCTAAAATAGATAAAGCTCTTTCTAGCACCTCTTTTGCTTCCTGATTATCACCTAAGGCTATATAATCAGTGCCTAAACTTTCCAGAACCATACCTATTTCAAAATGCTCTTCCCCATAGTGCTTCTCTAAAATAGGTAAAGCTCTCTCTAGCAACTCTTTTGCTCCTTGATAATTATCAAAGTATCTATAGATGGTACTTAAATTTACTAATATTTTAGCTACTTCAACATGATTTTCTCCATAATGATTCTCTAAAATAGGCAAAGCTCTTTCTAGCAACTCTTCTGCTCTTCCATAATCATCTAAAGCTATATAAGTGATACCTTGATTTGTTTTAGCTATAGCTACCTGAAAATGATCTTCTCCATAATAATTTTCTAAAATAGGTAGTGCCCTTTCTAGTAACTCTTTTGCTGTCTGATAATCACCAAAACCTCTACAAGCAATACTAAGATTTACTAACATTTTAGCTGACTCAAAGTGCTCTTCTTCATAATTGTCACCTAAAATAGAGAATACTCTTTCTATTGACTTTTTCGCTCTTTCATAATCACCTAAAGATCCATAAGCAATACTCAGGTTTATTAGTACTTGAGCTAATGAAGAACGATCCTCCCGATAATGATTCTCTAAAATGGGAAAGGCCCTTTCTAGTAACTCTTTCGCTGTCTGATAATCATCTAAAGCTCGATAGCTGATACTCAGATTTACCAGTGTTCTAACTAATTGAAAACGCTCTTCTTCATAATCTTGCTTTTCAATTTTTAAAGCTCTTTCTAGCAAATCTTTTGCTCTTTGGTAATCACCTAAAACTAGATAACTGTTGCTTAGATTTACTAGTCTTTTAAATACTTCAAAATGATCTTCTCCGTAATGCTTTTCTAAAATAGGCAAAACCCTTTCTAGCAACTCCTTTTCTCTTTTGGGATTACCCAAATTAAAATACCCATCACTCATCCATGTCAACAAATTTTCAAGATAATCCTTTTCTATTTTTTCTTTATCTTGAGGGTTCTTTTTTAACCAACTATCTATACGTGATAAAAATGCCTCTAAGTGCGGTAATAATTCTCGTTTCTTTAAATAGTCTTCTAATTTATCACCATTATAAGGAAAACTTGCTCTGAGTAGCTCGAAAGTCTCTTTCATAACTTCCTTATTCTTACCTTTCTCTACCAACGCTATTTTTGTCACTTCTTGAACTAATTTATGAATACTCAACACACCTTGCTCTTGTTCACCATTAACCATAGAATATTTTATAAGTAAACGAACAGCAGACCTTAATTCCTCTTCATTATTTCCTGTCAAATCTAAAAAGAATTCTCTACTAATATTGTCAGGTGCAAGATAAGAGATAACATCAAGAATCCTTAAAGCTAAATTTCCATGCTTTTCATTGCTTGCTATCTTATCGGTTGTAATCTTCCAAGTTGTGAAAGTTGTTTTTGCATAGTTATTATCAATTCCTCTAAATCCTTCATAATTAAGCAAATCTTTCGCTTTTTTCTCATATTCCTTTAGGTAATCATCTATATCAAATTTTCTAGTAACTCTTTGATCTTCAATATATGATATTGCTTGCTGTATAGCTAAAGGAAAGTGTTGTAATTTCTCTACCAAAGCTTTTATCTTTTCATTTTGAGATTCATCTTCTATAATCAAGCCCTTTTTTACAAATTCTATCGCTTCTTCTGACTTTAATTCGTTCAGATTAATAACTTCTATCCCCCTTTCCCACTCTCGATTACGAGAAGTAATTAAAATATAAGGTCCATTACCACCCGGTAATGAATCATGAATTGGTAAAAACTTATTCAAATAATTACTTTTCTCGGCATCATCAAAAATAAACAAGCTTTTACTATTACTAAAAAAATTGTAAACTTCTTCTACGATAGATCTTATATCCTTTTCTTTTCCATTTGCATCTTTTGTATCAATTTTTAGCTTATCCTTCGCTAATCGAGTAAATGATTCAACAAGAGCTATCTCACTTTCAGCATTGATCCATATAACGTTGTCATAACAATCTTTACTATATTCTTGAACATATTGTCTAGCTAACTCAGTTTTTCCTATTCCTCCTAAACCGCTAATTGAGGTTATTTGTGATATTACTGTTACTTTTTCTGAATTAAGTTGTATCTTATTATGTAGGTCAATTAACTCTTCCCTTCTTCCAGCAAACAAAATTACTGGCTTTTTCACATTAAACCAAATAGGCTTTCTTACTTGCTCTCTTGCTACAACTGCATCATATATCTTATCAAGCTTTTTATCTATTTTCTCGAAACTTTTTTCACTTTCTTTCCTTCCTTCTACAATAGAATCTGCTATCTTGTGACGTTGCCTACTGGCTTCCTGATATTGACTCATTAATTCATCAAAGACTCCCTTAATCTCATTTTGATTACTTTCTATGTAACCTGATAACTCATTAAAATTCTTACCTATATAATCCTCTAATTCATTGAAGTTTTTTTCAGCTTCCTGTTCCATTTCTCCTTTGAATTTGCTTAGTAACCTCTCTTCGACTAACTTCGGATCTTGCTTATTAATCTCATTCAATAATTCATCTTCCCATTCTTCATTTGTTTTCCCATCTGACTTTAAAACATACCTATACTCTTCTCTGGGAGGATTTTCTTCACTGTATTCTTTCATGAATTTTTTTATTTTATTTTCCAACTCCCACTTCAAAAGAAGACGATAGCCATATTTGCTAGTATCACTCTTTCCGTCTATTCTCCTATAGTATTTATCAGCACGACCATCGCTCTTTATCGTTACTAATCCCGCTTTATCAAATATTTCTGCAGTATTCCATGAATTTTTACTTTCTAAAGTATGTCCTAGCTTAATATGAGGAACACCAGTGTAGGTTTGTTTATATCTTTTTGATTTTCCAAAAATAATACCCTCAGTAATTGAGGAAGCACAAAGCTCTTTTTCAGTATTTTTTCTATAGTAATCAACCACTCTATTCACAGCATCTTCTGCTAATTTTGTCATTGCTCTCCGCCAACTTCCTTCTGCTGTTACTTGTATAAATTGGCTCTCAAAACTTTGAAAGATTTCAATACCAGATTTTACTAACTCTTCCCTGACTTTGATTGGATCCTTTTTAAATATATACAATTGATCTATCAGCTTTTTAAGCTCTGCTCTATTATAACTACTACCAATGCTGGATATTGTTGCTCGAAGAATGTTAATTCCAATAAGAGGAATTACTTTTGATTCCGCTTCTCCTTGTTCTGTTCCACCTTTTCCTATATATATTATCATATTAACAAAATCAGCCCATTTACCTTGCTTTCCTCTTTGATTTTCTAGTCTCTTATAGTACTCTGATAAAGAGCGTTCATAAATAAAAACAAAATCTTCAACAAACTTTCTTAGCTTTTCATGTACTTCCTCCTCCTGTGCAGAAAGTCCTTTTACTTGATCAGAAAATTTTTTTAAATGTTCTTCTAGAGTCCTAATAATCTCTCCCTTATTTTGTTGCTTAGCAATATCTAGTGGAGTTTTACCTTGATTATTTTTAATATTTGGGTCTATACCAGACACATTCAAAAGAAGTTCAACAATGTCTTGATGATTTTTGCTTACAGCAACATGTAGTGGTGTATTACCACCATCATTGAGATCAATATCATTAATATTTTCTACTTGAGTAATTAACCCTTCAATTTCACTAATCTTATTTAGCTGAGGATTATCCGTTCTATGCTCACGTATCGCAAGAAACAACTTGGCAATATTAATATCATTAGGGTTATATTGACGTCTTATTCTATTTTTAAATTGAAAAGATTTTTCTTCCCTATCTAACTTAACTGCTTGTGAATCTGTCCTGAGATAATCTATTACCTTCACCATAAAGTTAATTACTTATTTTATATTTAAATTTAAGATCATATTAGATTTTATTATATATTAGTAAATGAAATCGATAATACAAGTAACTTTTATAGATATTGTATCTTTAGGCTATTTTATTTAAGTTTTTGAGTTAAGCTTGTAGAAGGGCTTTGTTCTATCTTTAAATTTCGTTTTTGCTATAAATCACCTAAAATTTTCTTTACTATTGTCAAATCAATTATTATTAATCTAGCAACATATTACACTAATAATTTAAATAAAATAACCATTTCTAGGACTCGAAATCAAGAGACGAGAGAAGAGTTTGTTTTAGGATGCGTTGGTCTACCGCTAGATCCGTGCGAACTTTTCTTTATATCAATTTATTATATAGTAAAAGCAGCTATATTAGCCTACTTCAGCCATATTTACATGCGAACCAATTTACTTGGCTTTGTTGCAAAAATTTCAAGCTTCTATTTTCATAACGCAGCTTTTGCTTAAATTGTTCTCACAAATATACGATCTTTTTATGTTTTTTGGAGAAAGTAAATAATTCAATTCCTTATAACACTAATTAGTATGGTCTTTTCATTAAATTTATCCTTTCAAAAAGACTATGCTTTATTCACCTGCTTTAATGGTATTATAATATTTTACACCTAAACCTACTCTATAAAAATTCACAATACGAATTAGTAAATAGATTATATTCAAATTGATTGTATTTATAATATATAGCGCATACAATATATTACTTGTTTATTTTAGTAGGGGGTATAGGTATGTTTAGTTTTAAGCAGGTAGTACAATATAATTTATTTGGTAGTAACGACCTTGAAGGCAATTCATCTTGTGAATTTGAAGATTTTCCTGAAGAGGTATTTGAGATTAGCAATGAAGAAAATCAAACAATAGATAGTTTAGAAAGCAAAATAGAAAATCTACAACAAGAAAATTTTGATCTTAAAAAAAATGTAGAGTTACAAAAACACTATAAGAAAAGAGTAGAAGAGTATTACGAAGAAGTAAGTGAACTTACCAGAAAAATGCAAACCCTAGAAGGGAAAATTAAAAAGCTTGAAGTTAAATTACAAAAAAAGACGAGAAGTTTAACTGAAAATGATCAAGACATCGAACAGCTAAAACAGAAAGTAGAAATGTTATTATTAGAAACTCAGAACAAAAGTGATGTAATTAAGAACTTAAATAACCAATTAAAAAAGGCAAAGAATGAAATTCAGTTAACAGACAAAATAAATGAAGAGTTACAGCAAAAACTGGATTTGACTGAAGCTGAGTTAAACAGAGTAAGAAAAGAAAGTACAGTGCTGATAAACAGTATAGAGGATTTGAAAGGTGACTATGAAAATCAGATATTAGAAAAAGAGAAGGAACTTAATGATGTAAGAGATCAATTTTGTATTTATTTATTAGAGTATAAAGAACTATTTGCAGAATTCAATAGACTGCAGAAGGAAAACGAAAGTTTAAAACAGAAAAATTTCTATATTAGTAATGAAGTGTCTCTTACAGATGAAATAAACAAAGAAAACGTAAGAGAAGAAATAGCAAAGCTTCAGTTTGTACCTGAAGTGAAAATTAAACATATTATTGATAATAATGACCAAGAATCAACCTTACCAGATAGAGAAGCAGAAAATTATCGAACAAGTGAAGATAAAAACCTTGAAAATAATGATTTCGAGATTGGATTATGGAATGAAGCTGACGATGAAAGTAGCGATGACCAGAAATCAACCTGGCTATATGGAAAAACAGAAAATTGTCGAACAAGTGAAGATGAAAACCTTGAAAATAATGATTTCCCAATTGAAGTATGGAACGAAACGGATAGTGAAAGTGACAATGTTAGCCCTTGCCCTGATTATGATGAAAGTTTTGGTAGGCGTTACAGTCAACTATTCTATGATGAAGCCATAATTCATAAAGAAAAAGATACTTTTGTTTTAATTCGTCAAAAAGATTCTTTTTCTTTAGCGAAAGTAAAACCGAATACAAGAGAAGAAGAAAAGTATGAAAGTATTTGGCAAAAAATAAATAAGATCCATGATTATCTGGACACTTTAGGTTACTCTGGTAGCGAAGAAGATTATGAGGAGTGCGAAAAAGAACTTGATAAAGTTATAAACGAAGCACTGAAACAAGGAATAATGTTCACTTTTCCATATAAATCTGATATGTCCTTGATAGATCGTATAGCTGACACATTCCCAAAGCTATATTTATCTGCTGACACTACTCGAATTTATGAGTTTTTACACAAGAAAAAAATATTTCAGATAATATCAGAAGGTGCATCTTTAAACAGATTTAGCGATGAAGAGCATGGAGATGTAGTAAACGTAATTTGTTCAGATAAAGATACCTTAGGTCAGCGAAAAGCAAACCTTTCAAAGCTGAAGGAGTTAGCACTTGAAAGTATTATAAGTAAAAATGAGCAAATTGATAAACATGACTTTGAACTAGAAATAGATAATGGATATTTTTGTATAGATTACCCACAAAATAGTACTATTGAAGTTGCAAAGATATTCAATAATCAAAAAGCTAAAGATTTAAATCTAAACATTGGTGTACTTCAAGTTGGAAAAAGTATAATTAGAGTTGAAAATATAGGAGGAAGTAGAAATTACACAGACGTATCAGGAGATAGCATTAGAATGTCTTTTACTACCGAAGTAGGAGAAATCAGTATTCATCTATGTCCTAGTGAGAAAGATAGTAATAAAATAGAGGTGAGGCTTGTCGATGAAGTAAGATTTAACAAGTTAGAGAATAAATCAAGTTTAGGGCAGAGTTGTCTGTTAGGGGGAAAAAGTGTTTTGACAGCTATAGAAAATGGATATTTCGAAAGAAATAGTAGTGTTTTTAAAGAGTCAGGTAAGACTATTAAACAGTCAGAGTGTACAATGGAAAATCCATCTAGCTTTCTAGAGGGGGTGAATAAAAATCAATTACTCAGAGTAAATGCAAGAGCTTATGGTCGGGGATTATGATAGTTGCTGTACATTGTAGATATAAAAATAAGGGGGATGAAGATGCGTTTTAATTTAGAGCCGGGAGGTGCTTTTTGTAATGGTAAAAATAAGCTTGTAACTGTTAAAATAAATGATGAAGAAAAGATTAATTTATCTGTAATAGTTTAGACTTAATCGGGAATGTTCAAAAAAGTGTGTCAAGCCGCATTTTTAGTTCAACTCAATTTTCAATCTGTTGGGAAAGAAGATGTCAAGTTGAGACATAGTTAAAGCCCAATTAGGGAGAGCCATAATCCACTTTTGCTCCACTTTTTTTATAGCACAATATACCAACTTATACAAGGCATTTGTACTGGTAAATGAGCCCTTGGTTTTAATGAATTTCCTGATTCATCTATGCAACCCCTCAATTGGATTGGTGGTATAAATTAGCCTTCTAACAGGGCCAGAATACTTAAAATAACCAGACAAATTTTCCCAATTGTTTTGCCACGATTTTATGACCAAAGGATATTTTTCACCCCATTTTTCTTCCAGCTCAAGCAAATAATTTTCAGCGATTTCTTTACTTGAAGCACGATATATTTTTTTCAAATCATTCATGAAAATTTTCACATCTTTGCTGGATACATATTTCAATGAATTTCTTATCTGATGCACTATACATATTTGTACTTCTGCTTTGGGAAATACACTATTTATAGCCGCAGGAAAACTTTTTAGACCATCAACACATGCAATCAGAATATCCTCTACCCCTCTCTCTTTTAGGTCATTTAACACTCCTAACCAGAACTTCACTTTCGGCTAAATAAAAGCCTAGTACTTCTTTTCTGCCATTTTGATCTATGCCTAATATATTATACATGCATTTACTTACGCAATGCCCGTCCTCCTTGACTTTGAAAAACATGCCATCCATGAATACTATTGGATATACAGATTGCAGTGGACGACTGCGCCATTCATTGATTAACGGCAGTAATTTGTCGGTAATACTTGATATCTCTGCTGCAGATATTTTGTGGTCATACATCTCCTCTACATGCGATGCTATGTCCCTATACCCTTACTATTACCCACAAATGTAAATGGACTTATAAATAAAGGATTAGAATATTAAAGTTTGTGAATATTGAGGGTATAAAAATGGCAAACAAGGGTAATGAATGGGCTAGAAATGAATTGGGGGATGCTGCACTTGGAGATAAAAGACTGACAGATCGATTAGTAAATATTGCTGATAGTTTAATAAGTTTACCTGAAAGTTCAATCAATCAAGCATGTGGAAGTTGGTCAGAAGCAAAAGCAGCTTATCGTTTTTTTCAAAATGAGAATGTAAAAGGAAGTGATATCTTAACATCGCATATTGCAAAAACTGTTGAAAGAACAAAAACTCATAAAAGGATTCTTGTGATTCAGGATACAAGTTGCATTTCATATATGGGACATGAAAAAATAAGAGGATTGGCAGTTGTTTCAAAAAAACAAAGTAAAGGTATTATGATGCACACAGCTTTTGCGATTAGTACAGAAGGCTTGACATTAGGAATACTAGACCAAAAGCTTTACTCGAGACCATCTATATCTAAAGAAGACCAAGAGCTAGAAAAAAGAAGACGTTGTAGAAACGTTAGTATTGAAGATAAAGAAAGCATAAAGTGGCTAGAAAGTTTAAAGAAAACAAATGAAATTATAGATTCAACTCAAACAGAAACTATAACGGTATGTGATAGAGAAGCAGATATTTATGATTTTTTTGAGCTTGCTTACCGTCTTAATTCAGCGGTTTTGATAAGAGCTTGTAGAAACCGAAACGTAAATAAAACATCTAGGTATTCTCGAGAAGAAAAATTATGGCAATTTATAGAAAGGGTTCCTTGTACTGGAAAAGTAGAAGTTGAAATTCCGGCTAGAGATAACAAGCCAAAAAGGATAGCATCTTTAGAAGTTATAGCACTTCTCATAATAGTCCAAAAAAGGTAAGATATGGATTTATAGTAGTGATGGTAAGCATGCCAGCAGCATATAGTTATGACTTAAGGAAAAAGGTAATGGAAGCATTGGATGAAGGAGAGAGTGGAGAAACTGTTGCCAAGAGATTTAAGATTGGAGAAACAACTTTATATGAGTGGAAGAAAAGACGTGAGAAAACGGGAGATTTTCAATCAAAAAAGCTTGGAAGCGTGGCATAAAATTACCGACTGGAATGCATTTGCCGAATTTGCAAATGAGCAAGGTGGCAAAACTCAGTCAGAGATGCTGGGGCAATATTAGTAGACAAACAATTCATCGAGCACTTAAAAATATAGGATTCACAAGAAAAAAAAGACCTACGGATATAAAGAAAGAAATGAAGAAAAGCGAGCTCAATTTTCAAAGGTTATAGCAACAAAAGAACCTAAAGAATTAGTATATATTGACGAATCTGGAATAGATAATACAGAAGACTACCCATACGGATACTGCAGAAAAGGAGAGAGGTTTCATTCACTAAAATCAGGTAAAAAAGCTCAGCGGGTCAGTATGATTGCAGCTCTAAATAAAGAGAAAATCATTGCTCCATTGACCTTTGAAGGATATTGCAATAAGGATGTTTTCGAGGCTTGGTTTGAGCAGTTTTTAACTCCAATTTTAAGGTCTGGCCAAACTGTAATTCTTGATAACGCTACTTTTCATAAATCTAAAAAAATAGATAATCTTGCTAAAGGAGTTGGTGCTGAAATTCTTTATCTTCCTCCATATTCTCCAGACTTTAACAAAATTGAGCATCAGTGGTTTGCTATAAAGAACAGAGCTAGAAAAAATATCCCTATTTTTAAGTCTTTCCGTCAAGCTGTTGATTCTGCTTTTTTATTCTGACTATTATGAGAAGAGCTATACTTGGCACTGAAGCAACGAATGCTGAGGTGATAAGAACACAGCTAGAGTATCTTTACTATGGAATTGTTTGGAGCAATGGTGGAAGTGATAATATTAATTATGTCAGCAGAATGATCTTAGGTCAGCTAGTACTTATTTCTAATATTATTAAGCGTGAAAAGTTAGGTAAACATATTTTTATTTATGATCAAAATGATAAAATGGTTACTGGATCACAGAAACGCCCAGAAGCAGCAAAAGAAAGTATTGAGGATTGTGTTACAACTATAGTGCTAACTTTAGGTAAGAAGGTGCTTATACTCAACATAAATGAAAAAAATGAATTTGCATTGAGAGTGCCAGATAATAAAGGAATTCCTATTGAAAATATTAGGAGAATTCAAAACGTCAATGACATAAAGATACAAGAAATAACCTGTAACTTATACAGTACGCCTAGTAATAAGAATCCATTTGATCAGTACTGTAATAAGAATAAGGGAATTACAGTAAATACGTATGACTCATTGGACAAATACAAAAGAGGTAAAGAAATTTTACAAGGTAATTTTACTCGAATTGTGGAAAATAAAAAATTTAAAGCAGCTTTGAGCAAAGCTATAGAATCTGGTAAATATGATGATTACAAAAAACTATTTGAAGAAATTTCTCATATACTACATCCTTTCAAATCATTAATAAGCAATGAGGCTACATTTCAAGCTGTATTGCATGGTTTATTTAGTAGCTACGGAGAAGATAATATAAAAGTTATTACTGAATTTCAAATAGGTGGTGGAGAGAAGTTGGATGTTATGTTGGTTATAAATGCTACTGATCAAAAAAAAGAATACCCCCCAGTTGGAATAGAGCTAAAATTTGCTAAGAAAGGAGAATTGGATAAAAAAGAAAAAGATGCTAAGGACCAGTTGAAAAGATATAAAGAAGGTGAAGCGTATAAGGTAATTACTGATGCTGGCAAAGTGAAACTGATATATGCTGTTTTTAATAAAGGTGCAACAGATGAAGGTTCCCTTATAAAAATTGGTAATGAGTTTGTAGAGGTAGATGTAAGACATAGCTCTGTGGTTGCTTTTGGTCAACAGCCAGGTAGTCTCCAACAACCTTATGTTAAACAAGCAGGTCTATCTCGAGCAGTTAATCAGTGATCTAGTCTTAAGAAATAGTCATCTTAAGTAGGTTATGCTGTCGGGAAGTTTTGTGACAAAGTTATAGAAGGAAAACAAAATGATCCTGATACGAGTACATGGAGTGCTGTTAAAAGTTCGTTTTCCGATACATTTATTACTAAGCATAATATGAATTACATTTATAGTAATCAATCTCCAGTGAATTCCTTAGATAGCTAAGAGCTAAAAGTATGTATTGTGTAAATAGTTACCAAGGCTGGAAGGTTTTGAACTTTTTTTCACAACACTGATGTTCTTGCTAAAATATTTTTGAAAAAGTTAGTTGACTTATAAATAATTCTCTACTAATACTGGCATGTGTTTGTTTATTCTGCTGAAGTGGCTCCGCAGGTTACTGTATAAACTTCAGCAGTTTCCGTGCTCCTTTAAAGCATCATGCTCTTATAGTAGTGATATCAAGTATAGGTCTTAACCATGTTGATTTATAGTAAAATTAGCTCAAATTTGGAGTCATAAGCAACTTTTAACCTCTCTATATACTCCATTGTTACTCACCATAAAAACTTAACAAAAGCTTAACGACGTGAGCAGTAAAAAGATTATGGTTATTGACTTAATGTTACATATCGCATACAATGTATCATATATCTTAGCTTAGAGGGATAAGTATGGGTGAGTCTACTGGGATAGTAAAATCTATCATCAATCTACTAAAGCCAAAATCCAAATCAGAACTATATGATTTCGAATATGAGTCCATTATAGAACATCTATCATCTAAAGAGCATTTATTAAATGAGCTGATGAATGATATGTGGTACTCAGGAGACTTACCATCAGTTAGAAATCATAATGAACTACCTTCTTTAATTGATAGCAAACTTGGACTAAGCGAGCAAATTTGTGTTTGGTTTGCTCTAGATCATGACCTTACACCAAGTCAAAAAAATTTAAACAAAAAGTTACTTAGTGCTCTAAAATGTTTAGCTTCTAACTGTGGTTCATTTGATAATACTGAGCCCCTTGAAGAATTTTTATATGATAATAGAAACAATAAAGATTTAAAAGTAATTCTTAACCTAAGAAGAGGAGAATCTCAATCAACAGTATTGCATGCAATTGCAGGAGCAAATATTGGTGGATTTCGTCGCATAGGAAATCAGGCTATAGATTTACTCTTAGAAGCAGGCGCAGATCCTAACATACAAGATAATAAAGGAAAAACACCATTATGCCTTGCTGCTGCCAAAGGTCATTACGATAATACAAACTCTCTCCTCTCAAAAGGAGCTAACCCTAATATAACAAGTAGAAAGGGTAAAACTCCACAACAAATAGCAACTAATAAACTCTGCTATAATATAGAAGAATTATTTTTAACTGATAAACAGAAAAAGATGAATAAGGAATTGTATGACTTACTTGCACTAGATTCAGACTGCACTAAAAATTTAAAGGAGTTTTTAAGTAAGCATAAAAGAGACTCAGACCTAAAAGTGGTGCTAAATATTCGGCACGGAATGGGTGAGTCAAAAGTGTTCTCATATGTTGAACGTTTTGCTTGGGACAATGAAGATCTTGCTCAAGAGTTAAGAAAAATATTTCTAGAAGCAGGAGCATTAGATTATGATAAAAATATTATTTATCGTCAGCAAAAGAAAGGACAGGTCAGTAAATTACTCGTTAATTTAACCTCAAATCAAAAGGAAAAGTTAAATGAGTTTTCTGATAAGGTGTTTCAGGCTCAAAACATGGCTGAACTTGAAGAGATTGTAAACGATGCTATAAAGTCTGGTGTACGATTAAACTATTCTCTTTCACAAGATTTCTTTTCAGGTAATGAATACACTTTTACCGATTATGTGATGAAAAAAATCAGTGAGTTGGAAAAAAATCCTAAAGTTGCTAGTAATATAATATGTCAATTAGTATCAAAAGGGGCAGTGTTTGGTAATACAGTTGATGCTAACACACTGACACCAGAATTTAAAGAGCATAAAACTAACCTAAAAAAAGCTTATATAGATTATGTTAGCAATTCTCATAAGTTTATTGAAATCGCAAAAAATGCAACCAATAGCGAGCTAAAAGATGTAAGAGTAGACAACTCCGTTTTTTACTTAGAATATTCTAAAGATAGTAAAATAGACATTATAAAGATAACAGATGGGACAAGGGATTTAGGTCTAACCGATGGGGATGTAAAGTGTGGAAGAAATATAGTAAAGATCGGTAAAAGTGAAGTAGAAATTAAAACTGAAGATGGCATAAGGAATTACACAGATCTTACAGAAGGCAGCGATATAGTATTAACTTTCTATACCAGTTTGGGAAATGTAGACGTTAGGCTGTATCCTGACGTACAGAATAAAAGCAAAATTATAGTAGAAGTGAGTAATAGAGAAGAAATATTAGAAAAATTCAAAGGTCGCGAAGAAGAGTTAGGCAATGATTGCGAGCTTGGTAACTACTGGGTCTACGATGCTATTGAACAGGGATATTTTGAAAGATCTGGTGGATTAATGCGTCCTGAAGTAATAAGCGAGTCTAACAACAAATGGACAGAACGTGAAGAGTTAAGAAGGACTTCTGATCCTAGGAGAGAAGTTTCTAGGTAGATTGATTTGCTAAAAAAGTTGAAGATTATTATTTAAATATAAACTACTATAATTTATAGGTTAAGGAGTTCGTACCAATGTCTTCTAAGAATACTCTTTTATGTTGTTTTTAAGCTGGCTACAAAATGAGGATATGGAACATACAATGGCTGGGCTGCCTTTTACACTCCAGATCTACTATTAAAATATGCAGCTAAAATTGGATACATTTTCTACCATTGTCGTATCTAGTCTGTTAAAATCTTCAATATTTATATTGATATCTTCGCATAATTAGGTGTCAACTTTTGTAACATTGATTTACTTTTCTATATCAATCTCAACATCTTTTGGTATGGTCCTTGATTCCTCTATATCAACTGCAGTAGCGGCAATTTGGCTATTTTTCCTATTTCTCAGCAATACCTTTCAATAGTTTTTGGTGTTTTCAGTTTCTCTCCTTTTGTTCTTTTTATAAATGGTGTAATTACGCCCCTAATCCATAAAATTTCTCTAATTGCTCACCCCACAGCATCGGTATTTCTCTTAAATCCACTAACCTCAAACCCCTTGGCTGCCTCCCATTTACTATATCTTCTTTAATTTTTGGTGCTAAATAATTTAATCTTAAAATTTGTTGTATACGTCTTGTACCTATATTAACTTTAGCACTCAGCTCTTTTATATTTGCGTATTTTCCTTCCTCTAGCTGACGTTTCCATAGGTGAGCCCTCACCACTGCTTTTAGCAATGCATTATTTGTTTTTCCTTCTGGCTCGATTACTGTGCATTTATTTCCTTTCTTCTTTATTGATATAAATTTTTCCTCTGATTCAGAACATAACTCTATTCCATCCTCTCTCACCAATACTGCTTTTATTAACTTTTTCACTACTTCTTTCTGCTTTCCAAAGCTTAAATTTTTCCACTCTTCCGCTTTTTCTCCCCGTTTTTCATATAATTGCTCTGCTTCTTTCATCACTTCTTTTTCTATTTCTCCAGCTACTATAGTTCGATTTACCGATTCACAATTTTTCCCTCCTAGATGATTGTTACATACATAGTATCGATACCTTTTATTCTCTTTTTTCGAGTATGTCAGTGTCATATTTACATCACAGCTCTTGCACTTAATTATTCCCTTTAGCAGCGCTTCCTCATATTTTGCTTTTCTATATGGCTGATTCTTTATTAACTCTTGCGCTTTTTGCCATTTTTCCTCTTTTATTATTGCTTCATGCTTTCCCTCATACTGTTTGTCATAATGCCTAATTTTTCCCATATATATTGGATTTGTTATTATTCTTCTCACCGTTGCCTTTTTAAAGATACCTGATTTCGTCCGGTACCCTTGGCTGTTTAACTCTCTTGCCAGTTCTACCATTGACTTCAGCTCTATATACCTCTCAAATATATGTTTTACCAACTTTGCTTCTTTTTCATTTATTATTAATTCCTTATCTTTCACATCATACCCAAGCGGTAAAGTTCCACCCATCCATAATCCTTGTTCTTTTGATGTTGCTATTTTATTTTTTACTCTTTCCACTATCATTTCTCTTTCTAGTTGTGCTGCTCCTGATAACACCGTTTGTACGAACTTTCCCATTGGCGTATTATTGTCAAATATCTGCGTTACTGCTACAAAATTTACTCTATGTCTTCTAAAAAATGACGTTACTTCGATGCTGTCTTTTGTTTCCCTTGATAACCTGTCTAGCGTATATACTACTACACAATCTACTTCTCCTCCTTTAACATCTTCAAATAACTCCTTTATTGCTGGTCTTTCTAAGTTTTTTCCTGAATATCCGCCATCATCGTACCTTTTTGCCAATGCTACCCATCCTTCTCGGCTTTTTATATATTTTTCACATGCTACACGTTGCGCATCAAGACTATTAAACTTTTGTTCTAGACCATCTTCATTTGATTTTCTCGTATATATTGCACATCTTACTTCTTTTAGCATTCTCTCTCCTCAATTTCCACTTTTGTCACGCATCCCGAATAATAAAGGTCCGTTGTAGCTCATTCCCATTATTTTCCCGGCTACTGCTGACAATGACGTAAAAAATTCTTCTCTGTAGATTAAACCCTTATCTGTTACCATTACCGCATGCGTCTCTTCCCCTCTCTCTAATATTAATTCTGTCCCTTCTACTGGTAATTTATCGCTACTTATTCTTTTTCCTTTCTCTAGCCGATCTGCCAGATACTCTAGTCTTTTTGTCCCCTTTCTTGACATTTCTCCATACGCTTTTTCCTGCATTCTATAAGCTAATCTTGGTATCAGATATTTCTTTGAGTATCTAGGCGCCTCTTCCCCATATACCTTCTTCCATATTTTTCTCATTTCACCCAAAGGTTTTTTCTCTAAATTCATTACTTTCTTTTCTATTTCTTTCTCCATATTTTTAGCCCTTCATAAATAGCTTTTCAATTCTGTCTATTTCTTTCTTCAATATTTCAGTGATCTCCTTACTGTTTTTCGCATAATCCATTGCTGTCATTCCAAATTTATCCGCTTGTTCTATTTCTCCTCCAGCCTTCACTAATTCTTTCACTATCTCTTTTTCGCCTATCATGCATGCAAGGTGCAGCGATGTGCATTTATTTCCATATTCTTCCGCATTTACATTCCCTCCTGATTTTATCAATTCCCTCACGATTTCTAGACGTTTCTCCGTTACCGCTAGGTGCAGTGCTGTGTATCCTTCTACATCTTTAGCATTCACATTCGCTCCTTTTTCGACTAATAATCTCACTGTTTTTGCGTCTACTGCATAATGTAGTTCCCTTTTCGTCTCTTTCTTTTTAAATGAGCTCTCTAATAGAGATTTCTCTTTCTTACCAAGCTTTATCATAATCTACCCCTACCTTTCTTTAAACCTAAGCCTTCCTTTTCACCACCTCATCTATCATCTCATTTACTTGGCTGATTATCTTGCTTGCTAAATTTTGACATTCTTTCTTTATTAACGATTTGTCTCTCTTCCTTATTTCTTCTATCTCTATTATTTTTAACTCTGGTAAATAACTCCCATTCAACATGTCTGCTATTTCTCCCACTAGCCCCTCTATTCCATAGCACGTCAGTTCTCTACTTTTTGTTATTCCTCCTTTTTCTCTCAAAAATTTACTTGCCTTTTCACTCTCTTTGCTATCACATAGGCAATACTTTTCACTTTCCCAGATGTAATACATTGGTGTTGCACCATACTTATTCAGTTGATTAACTTCAGCTCCTGCCTTTACTAGCTCTTTTATTATTTCAACTCCTGCTCCTCCTATTTTGCACGCAGAGTGCAGTGGCGTACATCCAGTAACATATTGAGTGGCATTTACTTCTGCTCCTTCTCTTAGCAGCACTTTTACATTTTCTAAGCTTTTCGCAAATACTGCACAGTGTAGTGGCGTATAACCATTTTTATCTCTTGCATTAACCTCTGCCCCTTTTTTTATTAATAATCTCACTGTTTTGTAATCAGAGATTTCTACTGCTTGATGCAAGATCGTCTCTCCTTCTTCATTTCTTTTATTAATATCGTTACTTGATACTTCTTTAAAAAACTTGCTAAAACTCATTTCATACCTCACAAAATTAGCTTTTCTAGCGCCAGACAAATTTCTTATATTTACCTGCTGCTATTCAAGTCATGTCCTTTTTAGCATGAGAAAGCAAGTCCTTTTCTTTTTATTTCATACACTTTTACCTATTATTAATATAATATATGAGGATCTAAATATAAGTACTTAACTTATTAGACATATTACTTGACTATTTTTCCAACTTCTGTGCAAATGTCTATGTTCGTGCCACTTCAGTACTCCTGGGTAAAATACTAAAATGTAATTTTCTAATTCGTGTATTGAGTCTTTTTGCTCTGAATCCAAATCATTTTTATAGTAAACGTTGTGTTCTGCCAAACCATATTTTGTAATCTTCTGATCTGTATAGTTTTCTATTTTGTAGTGGTGAGTAACGCTAAACCTTTCTAAAATTGGCTTGTGTTTTAAATTCCAACGTTGCCCTGAAAGTTTATCGTTTCCCAATACAAATTTATTTCCTTCTTCTTCTATTCTACCAACTGGAAAACAGCTATTTATTTCTCCTAATTTCCAGCTATCTGACAGTACAATCTGCGCTTTTGCAAATTTAATCGATGGTAATAAGCTTTGAGTTAGAGGATACAGGGCTTTTAAGTTATACCACTGATGACTTCTTTCATAAATGCCTTTGTAATCCTTTGTGTGAGGCTCTGTTTCCCCAAGCACTGCTACATTCAACCGATATATGTCATTACTAAATGCTTGTTCATAATGCTCTCTTAAATAGTTGTCTACAATCTCTACTAACGGACCTCTAGAACTGAAAAAATTTATTCTTCCAAACGATAACACTGGCCCATTTTTTTCAACTTTTATACCAGAGTAGTCTGATAACAAACTTCCAAATAAACTTTCATCTAAAATAAACCTATCAACGTTATAGTGATCATTGAAAATCCTCATTAGCCGCGATCTTGCTGGTAACGATAGTTTTGCAAGTTCTACTACTGCATCCACAAAAAAGTTATTTGGAACATCCCTTATCCCTATCTGCAGTTCAAAAAAATGTTTTCCAGGTGGCTCCTCAATGATTGTAATATCTTCTATATTTGCCCACTTTAGTGCTATTTTGAGTGATTCTGGGGTTCCTCTTAAACGCCGAAATTCTACCCCTTCTTTTATCGCTCTTCTTTTGTCTTTTGCCCAGCGTAGAATTTCTTCTAGGCCATATTCTTCGATTAACCAAGGTAATATTCTTTCTTCTAATCTAAATTTAAACCCTCTTATCCTGATTGGATCAACCCTATAATCTGTTGCATCTACTAGCGCTTTTTCTTGTTTTGTTGCATTTGGTGGCAGTAACATTAATTCAACTCAATCTTTAAATTTCTTAAGGCAGCACACTCATTCCCCAATACTACAACATCCTCTTTTGGCTCGATTAATTCTACGTTTTCTACACCATCTACAAATAAATTGGCTATTATCCATGATCTTGTAACATTCCATCCCAGCCTTCTATTTGCTTCAAACTTCTCAATAAACTGCTTCTTGATTTCCTCCTTCGATATTACAGGACTTATGCTCATTCTGCTGTGAATATCTATTTCCGTAATATTGCAACCAATTACTGTTATCGTATCTGTTAAAACCCTTATATCATCTCTAGTAACCTGCTTTTTTACAATTTCTAGTAGCTCTTCTGACACTATGCCAGTTGTGGATAATTGTGTTGATAAGATTGAAATTTGTACTTTCCCTGGTATAGTTGATTCCACTAGTGCATCTTTTACTCTACTATCTGCTGACAGTGCATGATATCGATAGTGTTCTTTGCTTCCACACGTGCTTGAGCCCACTATTTTTGCTTTTACCCTCTTTCTAAATCTTTCGTCCTCTTCTTCTTTTTGTCTTTCCACTCCATAAAACTCAGCCAAATTATCAAGATCTTCTCCCGTTGCAAATTTCAGTAAATTACCCTTTACAGCTTCGTTTATCCTTTGTCTGAGTAAAAGTTCTCGCCATGCTGCTACCTCCAGAATCTTTATCGCTGGATCACTTTCAACTAATGCTGTAAAACTTGCGTCACGCTTCACCAATTCTTCCCTCATCCGAGACAGAATTTCTTCGAAGTTCAGTGGCTCAATAATGTTAGGCTGCTCCATCTTTATACCACAACTCCATCAAAGCGAATATTTTTTCCACTTGGTAAGTACAATCCTTCTAGGTCAAACGTTACTTTTCCTTCTTTCACTTCTGTTATTTTTACTTTTTCTAACTTAAATCTTTTTTCCCATTTTTCCAGTGCTTCTGCTGTTGCTGCATAGATTTCCAAAGTTAAATCTCTATTTATTGGCTTATCTACTAATTCAAATAATCTTGACCCATAATCTCTCCTCATTACTCTGCTATTAATAGGGGTAGTTAAAATATCTACGACAGATTGCTTTAAGTGCTCTATTCCTTCCAATTCCTTTCCCGTGCTAGCATTCATGCCTCTCATTCTGCAAATACATTTTTGCTAACACCTATCACTTTAAAACTACACGATACCAAGTCTCCTGTTCTTGTTACTCCCATACCGTTCACAAATACGCTGTTTGACCCTTGCGTTAGTGTCTCCCCTATAGTCAAGATATCACCCCTACGACACACAGATCTACTATTTACAAATACGTCTTCACTTCCACTCATACAAACATGAACCGGTATTCCTGTACAATTATCCCCTACACAAACGATTGCTTTACCCATATGCTAGTTTAGATCTATTCTCCTTCCCTTAAGTTTTATTCTTTCTTTTGTCATTTCTATACTCGATTCTCCAGCTTTCAGTGTTATTTTATCTACTACTTCAATCTCTAAATGATGTTTATCTTTATCGTATGACAACTTTGTTCCATCTTGAAATGTTAAGCTACTCACCTCTTTTTTATTCTCTGATGCAGGGTATTTTTCCTGGTATATCCCTCCTAACACCACTCCTAACGATAATTCGCCAAGAGGAGAAAATATCATAACCTGTTCACCGATATCTGGTGGAGACCAATCTCTATCTTTTCCTGCTTTGCTCGTTATCCATGGTAAATAATCTGTTAAAAATTCTCCTATTTTAACTCTTACTTTTGCTTTTTCATAATCTATTTCTTTTACAACTCCTATACGAACAATGTTGGCCATTTTCCTCTGTAGTTCCGAAATTGCAAAATTATTTTCTAACATTTATTTCACCGATTTCTATTTTGTGTGGCATAAATTTTCCTTCTTTCCAAATAGATCGCCCTACGTGTATTGTATGCACCCATTCAACCATCCACACGAGATATGCATCTAATTCTGGCCTAAAATCATCTCCTCCTCCTGATATAAATTCTCCTGGTGAAACATTTTTCACGTTCCAAGTATTTTTATTTACTACTTTCGCAACCTCAGCAGCTAATGTTCTGACAATAAGAGAAGCATTTTCGATTGTGCTATCAATCACAATTCGTGCTTCAAATTTTGCTCTTAGCGCCAGCTCCTCTGTTCCTGGATCTTTTCCTTGCTCTAGACTTGATAATTCTATAAACACCGCTGGCGCTAATAATTCTTTTCTTATCGATGGATAAATTTCACAAGTTTGAATTGCTGATATTTCTTTCTTTAATGTAGTACAAATTGCATTATGCAAATCCTTCCAATTCATCATACTCTGCAGCTCAATTCACGTTTAAAAAATTTTGTAAAGACTTTCTCAACTTCATAATTAACAAGATTCCCTATTATTCTTGAAGCATCAGGTTCGAGTGGCAACTTAACTTCCTTTATTGGTAATGCTGCTCTTCCTTCACGTTTAAAAATACCGCTATTTCCTTTTGGCATAACTGCTGCAAATCCTCCTATAAACTCATGCTTTCCTACTTTCGATCCTCTTCTTGTTTTTTGTATTTTGCCAATTGTCGATGCTCTAATGTCATAGAGATTTGCTCTAATTGACACTTCTAATCTGCTAGTTTTCGCCTTAAAAATTCTTAATCTCTTTCTTATCAAACTTAATTTTATCTGCTTTTCCTCACTGATTTCCTTAGCTGCTTGCGCTTTTAACCATAGTGCCGTTTTGTTTAATGCCTTTACCGTTGCTAATTCTACTTTTCTTCTTTTAGCATTTACATTTTCTATTACCTCAACTTCTATATGAACAGACATTTTACACCCCAGACGCTTTTATTTTCCACGTTATTCCAGACTTGTCTCTAAGTGGCGGTGAGTGTACTTTATATCTTCGATCACCTATAACAAAAACATCTCCTACTATTGGCCTTAACACATCAAACGCACTTACTTCTAACGCTAAAGTTTCTTCCACAAATTGTCCTTCACCAATCTCGTATAATTTATCTGGCTGTTGCTTTAATACTTGTACCATGTATGACTTATCCTTTGATTTATACAAAGCCACTTCTCCTAAATGGGCAAAACAATCTTTTAGTAATCTCTTAATATTCTCTTGCATTCTTTCATAAGTATGCTAATAAGGTATATACTACTCTTGTGCCTCACCAACTTGTAGTTAATCTACCAGTATTGTTATGCTGCAACGACTTTTACTAATGTTCCTGGTCTGTGGCACACTGGCAGAGGATTTGACTGTGTATGTAAATCAGTTCCTCTATCAAACCTCCTTGGCTCTTGTTTTGCATATAGTGGCTGTCCAAGAGTATTTACTGTCTCATTAAAATCTGCTGGTGCAAAGTATGTTGTAAATGTGCTCGCTGTTCCTAGTGGAAAACAGTGCCCTGTATCTCTTTCTATAAATCTTCTTACTGTTCCTTCAGGATCAGTTGCTTGCCCTCTATATTCCTCAAATGTTATGCCACAGAAAGTAAATCCTGATCTCATATCGTTTCTCAGCGCTGCTCCTTCTTGCCATCTCTCGTATGCTTCTTTCACTTTACTATGCGAAGTTAGTGCATCAAAAAACTCAGGGCTTACCAAGGCATGAATTCCGGTCATATATTCGCCACTTAAGTTGTCTTCGATATGTCGCAATACCTCCAGACACTTACGCTTGACATCTGTTGTTGCTGTTCCAAGGGCAAAATTTACTACTTTTGGTGTGATTTCAAATTCGTTGTACAAATTTAATAATTCTGACCCGTCAGCATCAAGAATAATTCCCTTCAGCGCTCCCATTCGCAAATGCTCTAATGTTATTGCATGTTTGTTTCTCATTGATTGCAAATGATCAGTTATTACATCTGCAAGCGCTTTAAGTTCACTCTCTGATCCAAATGCCCTTATTCCTTGTACTTCTTCTGGCAGCACTACATCATCATGCGGAATGTGCGGAATCGTAAACGTTCTTACCTTTCTTTTTCCTCTTTTTCCTACTGTTGCTGGTGCTCCTGGTATTTGTGTTGGTAATAAACTTAATACTCCGTTGTGTTCTTCTATGGTAATATGTCTAAATCTTACTGACCTACTTGGAAACAAATTTAAATTTTCAACTCGTCCATAATTTATCGGCAATATATTCATCGCATTTGTTAGTGCCGTCATGCTAAATGCTGTATTTGTAAATGGATTTTGCATTCTTTTTCTCCTTATTAATTTTAGTTAAACTCCCTTGCGGATAATGATCCCTCGTCCTTCAAGTTGCTTTATTGCTGCAGCTTTCTGCTCTTCAGTGATATTTGCTGGCCATACAACTGCATGATCTGCTAGCATTGCTATACGCGTAATGATTACTGCTTTGGTGTTTTCCGTTGCGTTTATATCGCTTGTTATCACACCTATTGCTGTTTGTGTACCATCTGTGGCAGTTGGATTTATTATCTTAATCATGTTATCTTTATCGAGAGCCACTACTGTACCAAGTTTTAGATTTTGTCCCTTTGCTACTGTTATCTGATCTCTTGAATATAGACTTGACACCTCATACTTTAATAGGTCACCAAGATTATTTTGTTCGCTTATACAACTCATAAAATTTCCTCATTTATTTTCCCCTTTAGTTTTACCGCCATGTTTATAATTGTTGTACGCGGCAGTTATAAAAAAACTTAAATACTTGATTGTGCTCTAGCTTTAGCTACTTGTATCATCAAATCTTCTCCTGAATTCTGTGGTATTGCACTCAGTATCTCTGTCTTCTTTGTTCTCTCTGCAAGTAATTCCATTAAAACTTCCCTAGCTTGCTCAACACTTACACTTTGCTCAATAAATTCTCCTATCTTTTCTGGCATCTTCGATAAATTACATAAACGTATTAATTCAAGAACTTCAGTACGATACTTGGTTAAATTATCAGTTTCTAGGTCATTTGTAGTTTGTTCATTCATAGTAATACTCCTGTTTTTATTAATAGATGAAAGAATTGTCATTCCGTCTGCAAGGCCTATTTCTATTGCTCTCTCGCCAAAATATAGCCCTGCTTCTGTATTTTTTATTGCTTGTACAGAAAGTCCTCTGTTACGTGCTATAAGTTCAGTCAGAATTTCATATAAGCGATTTACTTCCTCCTCTAAACTTTTTAAGCTTTCTGAACTTATCGGCTCATGTGGATTTAAATCATTCTTTCTCTTGCCTGTAAAAATAGTTGTGTATTTTATTCCACATTTTTCATCAAACCCACTTTGATCTATATGACTTGCTATTACTCCTATACTCCCAACTCCTGAAGTGCGGGTGAGAAAAATCTTTTCAGCGCTAGAAGCTATAGCATATGCAGCAGAGTACGCATCATCGTTTGCTATTGCCACAATTCTCTTTTTTGCTCTTGCACTGTAGATAAAATCAGCTAAGTCGAAAATACCGTTTACTTCTCCTCCGGGACTATCTATGTCCAGTAAAATAGTCTCTATACTACTATCTTCTAATGCTTGCTTTACTTGTACTTCTATTTGCTCATATGATGTCATCCCGAGCATTTCATCAAACGCACCCGGTTTTTTAGTTAAAATTCCATGAATTGGTATAATTGCAGTTCTTTCTACGTTACTTTTGATGGAGTGATTTTTGAAAATTGGCTGTTTTTCTTTGTATAGCGATAGTAGCTCAAAACTCCTTGGTTCAAGCATTAATGGCTTTCCTAGCAATATCATAACCCTTTGCAATCAGAGTCAAACATTAAATTGAGACTATTTGCACGCTTTTGATCTTCTGCTATTTCTTGGTCAATTTCTTCTACATCGTAACCCATTTCTGATACTACTTCTGAGCGACTCTTGAAGCCATTTCTTACTGCCATTTGCTGTGCTTGCTGGTCTTTCAGTGGATCTACCCAATCAAATCCCTGTGGTATCCATTTTACTTCTTCTTTCGCTGCTTTTACTACTTTTTCATCTATACTCAGTTCTCCACAAAGTACTGCTAACTCTAGCCATTTACTCCATACTGGTCTGCAAAATTGAAATACCATAATGTTATGTTGCAGCATAGCACATCGACGACGAAACTCTATTAATCCTGCTCGAATGGATGAATAATTAACACCTGTTAAATCTCCTGTTAGCTGCTCATATGTTATTCCTGTACCTATTGCTATTGCCCTCAGTTGCTGTCTCATGAATGCTTCATAACTTCCTCCTACATCAGATGGTTCTGAAAATTTTATGTCCTCTCCTGGGTCTAAAAGTTGCATAGTTCCAGGTTCTAGGCCAGATAGTGCTACTCCTTGCTCATTACTTTCACCTTCTCCCATGATATTTGCCTCAGGGTCAAGTCTCGTAATAAACCCTGCAAACATCGCTGCTGTCTTTTTTCTTACTAATTCTGCATCATCGTATTGATCAAGCTCATAAAGCTTCAGCAGTATATTAGAAAGCCAAGGTTCCCCTCTAATCTGACCAGGTCTTAATGGTCTATAAATATGTAAAACATCATTTGCTGGCACTCTCACTGATTCTCCAAACGTACTTTCACCAGGGTGTTCTTTAAATAGGTAATATGCCTCTCTTTGCCCAAGCCTGTTAAACTCAATGCCATTACGGATTATGTTACCATTTGCTAAAGTTTGATTTGTTTTATTATCTAAATGTTCAGACTCAAGTACTTGCAGTTGTAGCGGTACAGAAAATCTATCCTCTAGCTTTCTCGTTCTTAAACGTACAAAACATTCTCCTCCCTCTATCATACTTCTGCATATCAGAGCTTGTAATCCATAAAAATCACTTACTCCGCTACTGTCTGCTTCATCTGTCCATTTTAGCCATAATTCTTGCACCTTCTTTCGAAATTCTCCATCTCTTGCTTTTGATTGTGGTTTTATTCCTGTTCCAATAGAGTTACTTACTATTGTATCAATGATATTTGCTGCATATGGATTTTTTCTCACCATATCACGTGATCTACTACGTAAAGTTTCAAGGCTTTGAGACAGCAAATTGTTTATACTTCCTAACTCTGGTTGAAAGTGAAAAAATCTTCTTCCTGAACCTGCTGCATCCCATGCTGAGCTTTTGATTTTTGGCTTACTAAATAGTTGTTTGAACGATTTTAATAGCATTTTGCCTCTTTGATTATGCAGCAGTTTGTTGCGCAATTTGACATTAAAAAATTACAGCAAGCTGCTGGAGAGTCTGGCTGTTAACACTTTATAAATTATGCATGAGGCTCTTGCACAAATACCAACGCTTATTCTGGGCTGCGTTCATAAATGTCCTTCCGATGTCCCATTGCAGTAATAGTTACTGTGTGTTTTGAGTAATTTATCCTATAAATTACACGATAATCACTTACTCGTATCCTAAAATACCCTTTGAATTCATGCGATAATGCTTTACCTATTGCTTTAGGGTTGGTTGCAAGACGACTATCTACAGCTCTTCTCACTCTAGATCTTATCGTTCGTGGTAATGCAAGAAAATCTTCCTCAAGAACTTTTTTTGAATAGATAATATCGTATCTCAGCTTGTATCTCCACCTTTAGACTGTTTTTGCAGATAATATTCTATTCCAATCTACATCCTCACTTCTAATTTCTTCATCACCTCTAGCATCACGCTCAAGAGAAAGCTTAGCCAACTTTATATCTACTTCATCTATTTCATCATCTTCTTCAGATAATTTACTTGCTTCAATTTCTTCTTCCACTAGGTCCTTTACAACCTCTTCTATAGTTCTATTTTGAACTTTTGCCATTTCTATAAGGTAGTGAGCAAATTCCCCCTCAAAATTTACATTAACATTAAGCCTTTCTTGACTTTGATCCATATTTTAACTAGAAAATACCAATTTTAAACTATAACATTTTTACACAATTTTGTCAATTCCCTTACTTGTCGCAATCACAATTCTTCTCTTCGGTCTCACACCTGCAACTTTCAGTTCAGCCTTAATACGTTGCCGTAGATTCAGCAGGTCATTTATCTGAACTTCAGCATATCTCACCACATGGTCACCATATGCAATTGATACTACTCGCTCTCCGCTTTGCAGTTTTTTTATCGCTTCTTCGACTTGACTTAAATATTCCTGATTGTACATTTTACTTCTCATTCAACCATTTACTTTGTCTCACTTTTTTAGGCTTTTTACTTTCCATTTTTCCACTCAAACTATTCCACTTACTCTCTGGCCATCTGTCTATTCCCAGTGCTATCGATGCTGCTCTTGCATAAATCCTACAGTCTAATACTTCATTTCTTTCTCTTACCTTTTGCCACTCCTGTTTGGTGTATCCTTTTACTACCTTGCTGACTAATTGCTCTGCCGTTAGCTGCTTAAAATATTCAGGTGCATACTCCGGAAAATGACAATATCCAGGTAGAGCTTTTCCCTCTTCTTCTTTCAAAATATTAAGTAATTGAAAAAGCTCTGACTTTAATATCGATACTCCCACTGGCCAGAGCTTTATTCCTCTCTTTAGCTTTTGACCACCAACTGTTATATCTACTCTACTTGGGCTGCTAAGTGGTACTAGTGCTTTATTTACACCTTTGACTGCCATTACTCTTCCAGAGCCTTGATGACCTCTTACCCAGTTGTATACTTCTTGCGTTGCATATCCAGCATCTACCGCCATCATGCTTATCATATATTCAAGCCCATTTTTACCGATAAAATGATGACTCAGAAGCTCCGAAAGTTTTCCCCATACTTCTCCTCCTCCTGTATCTCCTTCAAATACTCGGTAGTCTATTGACCAACTTTCACGGCTTTTTCCCCATGCTACAACTTCTACTTCTAAACGATCTTTTTGGACATCAACTCCTGCTGTGAGAACTACTTCGCCTTTTGGTACTGTGCCAATTTGAAAAAATTCTCTTCTGTTAAATAATTGCTTCCAGTCTGGTACTTCTCCTTTATCTACCCAAGTTTCTCCAAGCGTAGTATTTATCCAAACCTTCAGTAATTGTTCACTTTCTTTGGCATGGAGAAAATCTTCTACTGCTTGTTGCCAACTATACCAGCCAACTGGACTATAAAGACTTGAAAGATGAAATCCTTTTTTCTCACCTTTTACTCTATTAGTAGGTCTCCATTCTCCACGATCTAGCATCTCTGTCTTTTGATGATTTTCTATCTTTTCACCACATTCTATACATATATAGTGTGCTGTTCTTGAGTCGTTATTTTCCCATTTCATTTGTGACCATTTTAGAACTTGATAGTAATTACAATGCGGACATGGTACAAAAAAATATCTCTTATCTGTTGCTTCAAATTCTTTCTCAATTCTGCTTATTCCATGAATCGTTGGTGTTGATACTAAAAAAATCTTTCGTCGTGCAAATGTATTGGTTCGAGCTATGCTGAGCAGTACTGGATCTCCTTCTCCTCCTGAATCTCCTGGATAGGCATCTATTTCATCAAGAAAGAGATATTTTACTGGCATAGATCTCAGTGCTACACTGCTATTTGCTCCGGTTATTACTACTATTCCACCTGGAAATTCCTTACTTTGTACAGTATTCCCTGAATCTCTTGATCTTGGGTCTTTTACTTTACTTTTTAAACATGGTGTACTTTCAATCAGTGGCGCAAATCTTCCTTTTGACCAACGCTTTCCCATTTCAACTGTTGGCTGTACTACTAACATTGGACCTGGTGTTTGATCTATGATATAGCCTATCCAATTGTTACCAGCTTCTGTTCCACCAATCTGCGCTCCTTTCATGAATACTATTTTCTCCGCTGGAGAAGATGGAGATAGTGAATCCATGATTTCTTTTAAATAAGGAGTTCTTTCCGTTCTCCATTTACCTGGCTCTGATGCTGCAGTTGGCGCTAAAACTCGATACTCATTCGCCCACTCTGATACTTTAAGGTGCGGATCTGGCCTTAAACCTTCAGAAAAAGATGTAGCGTATATCATATTGCTAGCTCTTCACCATCATTAGATGATACTTCAACATCACTTAAAATAGAACTGCACTCACTTGTTTTCTCACTTTCGAGTTCAATAAACATTTTCTTTTCAAGTGCTTCTTCTATATACTTCTGAATTAAATTACTCATTATTATTGCAGCTATGAGCGCAACTATTCCCACCATTACCGCAGCTATAATGTTAGCCACTATCGCTATTGCGCATATTGTTATAGTGACACAGATGATATTGGTATATTTCTTTATTTTTTTGTCTGCTATTTTCCTTTCTTCAAAATATTTATTGCTCAATAAATGAAATGTTGGAAAGTTCTTCTGTCTTCCAAATAACACTATTTCTTTCTCTTTACTCAGTAGTTCTATTAATTTTGCATTGTTCGTTATTATTGCATACTGAAAAACATCCGTGGCATCTGCTCCTCTCTTTAGCAACAACTTTACTACGTTAAAGTGACCATGCTTTGCAGCAACATAAATTCCCGTTTTTCCACTCTCATCTACAGCATCTATTTCAACTCCTTCACCAAGAATACCGTCTATTAGGTCTTCATATCCTTTTCTGGCAGCTAAATGAAGCAAACTGTTTTTATCAGCTCCGTATCTATTACTTGCTAAAATCTTTACTATATCTAATCTATTTGCTTCTTTTGCATAACAAAATGGTGTCTTGCCATTATCATCCTTAATTAAAGGATCTATATCTTCTCGCGTTAGTAAAACTTCTATTGTTTTCAGCCTTTCAGCATAATGTAGTGGCGTTTTATTTTCATAATCTTGTAAATTGACCTTGGAATTCGGAGCATTTATTAAACACCTTACAATATCCAAACATAAATCTCTCTCATCATAATTACTACTACTTACAGCTACGTGCAAAGAAGATAATTTCATTGCATTTCTGCCGCTACCAGCTATATTGACATTCGCACCAAGATTTGAAAGTAATTTTACTACTTCTAGCTTCTTGTTGTTTACTGCATAATGCATTGCTGCATGATTTCTCACGTCAAGAACATCCTTATCCGCGTTTCCTTCTCTAATTAAAATTTCTACTATTTCTTCATGTCCAGCTCCTGCCGCTAAGTGTAATGGTGTATGTAGTAGAGCATTCTGCTCATTAACATTAACTCCTTTGTTGAGTAAAAACCTTACAGCATTTGCTTCATTCAACATCGCAGCTAAGTGAAGTAAGCTATCTCCCTCTGATCCATATTTATGATTGATTAGTGCTTGTAATATTTCTTCTCTTGCACAAGAAAGCGCACTTTTACCATCATCATCAGTGATCAGTGGATTAATATTTTTCCTGTTCAGTAAGAGTGCAACCATACCAAACTCGTTAATTTCTACTGCATAATGTAGCGGTGTCTTTCCATTTAATCCTCTGACATTAACATCTAATCCAGGTTAGACACTTTATTAATTCTAAACTTAAGTTAGCAGACATTATTTAAAACTTAATATTAGATAATTCTTGTAATGAGTTTGTAATCTCTTCAGTTAGCGCCATATGAATCTTTTCAGTGTCACTCAGTGATGCAAGTAGTGCTGAAACTCTATTTGGAATATTAAGCAAATTATTACGGACAACTCTTGCTACGTTAAATGCATCGCGCTTTACTTCCTCTACTGCTACAAGTTCTCCTATCTCAGCCTTAGCTTTCGCCTCAAGTAGTTTACCTCGTTCCATTTCATTTTTTATTCGAGTTTTAAGCAACATTGTGGAAAGGTTACTTGTATTTTCGTTTTCTGGATTTTTTCTCCTCAGTGGCTGACTTGGATCTCTTATTGTTTCTATAGCCCTGTTTGCTTGTTCTCGGTCAATGAGTCCATCCTCCAGCTCAACTATTCCTTTTTTTACTAAATAACAGACATATTGCTTTGATACTCCTATCTCCCTTGCCCACTCTGTTTGTGTTATTTTTTCCACTTTTTTTGCCCCTTTTTACGAATTTCCTTCTTGAATTTCTGCAAAAGTTTTACCAGTATCGGCTAAAATGGCATCTCTTCCCGTGTATACTTGCCAACGTTTTATGGTTACATCTACAAATTTTGAATCTAGCTCTATTGTTCTACAAATTCTTCCTGTTCTCTCACATGCAATCAGTGTGCTGCCAGAACCGCTAAATGGATCAAGTACTATGTCTCCAGATCTACTGCTGTTTACTATTGCTCTCTCCATTAGCTCTACTGGCTTCATCGTTGGATGTAGTGAGTTATGTATTGGCTTATCATAAAACCACAGATCACTTTGATTTCTTCCTCCATGCCACTCACGTTTATTGCCGCTTTTCCATCCATAGAGCATTGCTTCGTATTGTCTTTGATAATCTGATCTTCCTAGCGTAAAGTGATTCTTTGCCCAAATGATAAATGTTGACCAACGACCACCTGCTTCTTCAAATGCTTTTTGCAACGTCGAAAACTCTGATGATGATATGCAGATGTAAATTGCTCCTTTCGTATATGCTAAAATATTGGAACAGATGTAGTAGAGAAAAAGTTCGTACTTTTCACCTTGATTATCGTTTAGTATTTTTTTATCTTCTCTTTCCTGACTGCTACCGTAATCAACGTTATATGGAGGATCACATACGGTAATATCTGCCATTTTATTGTCTAATACCGCTTTATATGATTCAACTAAAGAGCTATCACCACAATAGATTCGATGATCACCTAAAATCCATAAATCCCCTGGTTTTGTTATTTCTACTTTTTTGTCATCAACAACTAAGTCAGAAAGATCTTCTTTTTCACTGTCTAAATCATCAAGAAAGTTTTGAACTTTTTCTAATTCAAATCCAGTCATTTTAAGATCAAACTGTAAATCTTCTAACTCTTGAATTTCCACTTTTAAAAGCTCATCATCCCACTTTGCCCAGTTAGCTGATTGATTTGCCAGTAATCGAAAAGCTTTAGTTTGTGGTTCATTTAAATTATCACTTAAAACCACAGGAATACTCTCCATACCAAGTTTTCTTGCTGCTTTAAGTCTTAAATGACCATCAACCACAGTGCCATCGCTTTTTGCAACTATTGGTATACGAAAGCCGAATTCCCTGATTGAAGCACACATTCTGTTTACTACGTCATCATTTTTACGAGGATTACGCTTATATTCGACGAGGTTTTCAACAGGATAGTAGTGGATTGCTAAATTCATATCTTAATAATTAAAAAGTTAATATTCAAAATATCTCTGACACTAGAAAAGGCCTGGGGTCAGCACCACCAAACCCGCCATTATGGCCGAAAGGACCCACTTTTTATGAGCTTATTAATATCTTTCCATAACATAGAACATCAAAGCTAAAGCATCTGCTTGATTATCATCTCTAGGTGAAAAACCTTTTTCACGTATCGCTTCAATAACTTCACTCTTACTTGCATTGCCTTTGCCTGTTATAAAGCGTTTTATAGTCTTAACAGGAACACTCTGATAGGGAATATGATTCTCTTCACACCAAGCAGAGAGAACTGCAAGAAAACCACCATAACAATGCGCTGCATCAGTTCCAAGGTGTCTTCTTACTTCCTCAAAATAAACTGTTTCAATACTTGGAAATTTTTCTTTCATTTCATTCAACCACTTACGAAAATTTAGAAATACCATGCCACCTCCACTGAAACGACTACCATGAAAACTTTTGCTTCCACTTTCAATTACTCCATCTGTTAGAATTGCCCAGCCCGTTTGCTTGCCAAGGTCGAGTGTTAGGATTGACATTTTCTTTGTGTTTGAAGCGTATAGAGGTAAACTAACCTCGTTGAAACAATGCCCTTCTATTATATATATACCGGATTTCTTACTACTTTTTCCGGGATTTTCTAAAAAAAAAGTTAAAATAATTTCAAAACTGCTCACCAGCTAAAGAATAAAGTAGATAGTTCTCTATTTTTAGAGTTTTACAGTTGCTTGTCTTTTTTACAAATAACCTATATGCTACTTGAAGTAAGGTAGAGTAGATATGATAATAAATGAAAACGAAATTTTATTATATACAACTCCAGATGGAGATGTAAGAATTGATGTTTTGTATCGAGATGAAAACATTTGGCTTACACAAAAAAGAATGGCGGAGTTATTTGGTGTTAACATTAGAACAATTAGTGAGCACTTACAGAACATATTTGCTAGTCAAGAGTTAGATAAAGATTCAGTTATCCGGATTTTCCGGAATACTGCTGAAGATGGTAAACAGTACCCTACACAATTTTATAATTTGGATAGCTATTGGTTATCGAGTTAATTCTAAAAAGGCTACATCTTTTAGAGTATGGGCTACGAAAATTTTAAAGATCAAAGGATTTGCATTAGATAGCGAACGGCTAAAAAACGGCCCAAAGTTTGGCAAAGACTACTTCAATGAATTACTTGAAAAAATCAGGAGCATCCGAACGTAGGTTTTACCAGAAGATTACTGACATTTATGCTGAATGCTCTGCAGACTATGATCCAAATTCAGAAATAACAAAACAATTTTATGCAAAAGTACAGAATAAATTATATTGATGGCCTAACTGCAGCAGAGCTCTCGAGTTGACCACAAAAAACCAAATATTGGGCTAACTACATGGAAAGATGGTTCTGGCAACAAAATTCATAAGAGTGATGTGAGTACTGCAAAAAACTACTTGACTGAAAAAGAGTTGAGTGCATATTGTTTCCTAGATTATGCGGAACTTCAAGCAAGAAAGCATCGGCTAATAAAAATGCAGAATTGGGTTGAAAAGTTGGATGCATTTCTATTGTTCAATGATTATGAAGTACTTAAAGATGCTGGTAAAGTTAGTGCTGAAGTTGCAAAAGCTCTAGCTGAAGGAGAATACGAAAAGTATAGAGTTATACAAACATGAATCTGACTTTGATGAATTAAGTAAAGAAAGTGAGAAAATAACTACAACAAAAACCAGCTTGTAGTTGAGCTATCTGTGTTTGATATCTTGTCTATCACCTTTTGTTTTAATTTCAAGGGGGGTGAAAAATTGTCCCCACCCTTTAGAAAGCCCCGTATCTCTGCTTTTTATCTACCAATAATATAGTAGAAATATAAGTCTTTGTCTCCATTATACTAGATAAACCTGGAGACGTAAATAAATAAATTTTGATCTTTGTCTCCATTTTAAGGTAGCTTCTGTTTCTTCTTTTATAGCAGCAACGACACCTATGCCTAAAGAACAAACAAATCATATCCTCTTTTTCCGGAATACTCAATAAATTGGCTGAAATCTTGAACGGAATACATATTGTAATTTAATTGTTAGGACATTTATATTATAAGCAAAGCAGAAATTTAATAACTAAAGGAGAAAACCTATGTTTTAAAGCTAGCCACAACTTTTAAGCAAAAAAATACTCCCCTGATTAAAGATCGCTTATAAAACAACTCTAAACTCAACTAAAAGGTATTTTAATTAATCTTACTATCACGAAAGAAACTTACATATAAGTTTAACACGGTTTTCATGCCTTGTAAAGAAAATTTTTTAAAAAGAATTTAACGTTTCCTGTCTCAAATCCTTTTTTTTTAGAGAGCTATCTATAAGAGTTAAAAAATTAAAGAATAAATAAGAATGAAAAATATAAAATATAAATAGGGTATTATTATATACCTTATTTTTATTATTTATAATAATAGGGTTTTTCTCTAAACTAAGAAACACTCAAAATCAGCCAAGGAACAGCCTTTTATGATATTATAGTAGTTTGCTTGACTTGTAACCTTAAATTATGTTAAACTCCCCTACAGTAGCCCACTTCTCAGCTTAATGAGATTTCATTTTCCAATCTAAAATGGCTTAAACTGCCAAAAGTCTATATAATCTCGAATCTAAAGTACTTAATTCACAAATAATTATTATTAATAGTTTTACTAATATAGCATTTTTACGGCTACCTCTTATAGACGGAAAATCTCTCACCTGGGTATATTGTAAACACGTTAAGCTCTATTAAAGTTTAATAGAAAAATCGTAATAAAAAAAATTTTAGAGCAATTCATATTTCAAACCACATTTACAGTATATATCTGTTATGGAGGAGAAGAAAAGTAGTAGATAGCTTATTTGATTATGTAAGTGTCTCATAAGGAAAGTATAGTATATTTTGCAACATAATGCAGATGCAACTTATAGGTGGCCTTTTTGTTTAAAGTTAAAATGAAATTAAATTTTGTAATTTTTTTGAGGAGTGTAAGTTGAGAGCAGAGCTAAATTTTCAATACCACCATTGTCCTTTACAGAATTTGCGTTACCTGTTCATTTTTGTAATTTCAATGAAAAATTTTTAGAGCAAATCATATTTCGGACTGCATTTTTAGTCGTTAGAAAAGTAGGTCATTTAGTGGAGTATGAAAGCGGAGTTGTGCAAAATTTTTTAAAAAAGTGAACAGTTTTTAGAATTTTTGTGAACATATATAGTAAGGAAATAGTGTAAGTTTAAAGTCAGATGTTTTTATAATAAGGAGTAAACGTGTTTTGGAAAAATTTCCCTCACTTCCGGAAAGATCGATAAGGGATCCGGTATACTATAGTCAATGGTACAGAAATATAAGCATCTCTTGAGTTATGTTAATAAGTGAACTTAGTTTATGCAGTAAGCAACTGTTATAAATTTTCTAGCATATAGGTATATTTACTTATTAAAGTAAGCTTCAAAATGCAAATCATTTGGCAAACCTACCAAATAACCAGATGAACTTACAAAGAGAAATACAAGAAAATCAATACCTTAAGAGAATTTCAAATGGCAAATAAAATTTCATTTGGCAAAATTGCCAATCGGCTCCAAAGCTGCGTATATGTGGAGGTTTAACCAAAATGTTAAATGGCAAATTTCCTTATATATAATATATATTACATACTATAAATATGTAATATATCAATGTGACAAAATAGAAGCATTATGATTATTTAATAGGAAGTTGACATAGTGAGGAAAATATTGTAGAATTATATTAGAGTATTTTGTCTTAAAAGAAAGAAAACTCTAAGAGCCTTCAATCTTACCTTTACTGTAAACCTGAACTGACTTCCTTCACTTATTAATATATTTTTCAAGCTTTGCCAAGAGAACCACCTACTACATTTTTTACTTCATGATAAGAGAACAAGACCGCAACCAATACAGCCTTGCTCAAAAACCTTTCAAACACTTAACTTTAAAAGGAGCTTCAACCTATGGTACAAGATTTTTTAACTGATGTCAAAGAAAAAAATACTTTAAATTATGATTTTAACGACGCTGTCTCACATTTAGAACCATTAGAACAATTTGATGTAGAAGAAATAAAAAGACAACTATTATTAAACATCAGATCATGCCTTTCTTATTTATTTCCAAGAGGAACTTTTCATGGTGACAAATTTCAGATAGGTGATGTACAAGGTAATAAAGGCAAAAGCCTCAAAGTTGAATTAGCGTATGGCAAGGTCGGATTATGGATTGATTTTGCAACTGGGGACGGTGGTGACATTATTGATCTTTGGGCAGCTGCACATGGGAAAAACGCTAAAATAGAATTTGTTGAAGTAATTTCTTCGATAAGTGAATGGATAGGATGTAACAAGCGACCTACTAAAGAGCAAAAGAGAATAACTCAATGGGACTATCTCGATCAGGATAATCAGTTGATTGCCAGCAAATATCGTTATGATACTGCTTCAGGAAAAAGTTATCAACCATTTGATGCTAAAAAATCTACCTTTACTGCACCTGAGATCAGGCCTCTGTATAACATTCCAGGCATCACTAAATCTGATAGAGTGATATTGGTAGAAGGGGAAAAATGTGCTGAGCTACTCATAGAACAAGGGATCACTGCAACAACAGCAATGTTTGGAGCAAAAGCACCTATTGAGAAAACTGATTGGACTCCACTTAAAGGTAAACACATTATTATATGGCCAGATAACGATGATCCTGGAAAAGATTATGCTCAAGAAGCCGCAAAAAAGCTTTCTGGTTTTGGAGTTGCATCACTTTCTATTCTCAAGATTCCTCAAGATAAGCCAAAATCTTGGGATGCTGCAGATAGTGTGCTAGAAGGAATGAACGTTGAAGAATTTATCCTTAACAACAAAAGCCCTTATTCTTCAAGAAAGTCAAAAAGAATTGATACTACAGTTTGGACCAATATCCCTCCAGAAAGAAAGTGGGTTATTAAGGATTGGCTCCCTGTAGGAAGTGTTACAGCTCTTTATGGTGATGGTGGTGTTGGAAAATCTCTCCTTGCTCAACAATTAATGACAGCCGCTGCTTTTGGTAAACCTTGGCTTGGAATAGATCTGGAAAAAATAAAGACATATGGTGTGTTCTGTGAAGATGATGAAGAAGAACTTTGGCGTCGGCAATGCGCAATAAATGAATTTTATCAATCAGGTATGGAATCTTCTGATTTTCAGGATAATGTTGGCTTATGGTCACGAGCAGGGCACAATAATCAACTTATGGTTTTTAATAACAAAGATACTGGTCAATTAACTACGTACTTTCAAGAGTTACTTGAGGATATTGAATCGTTTCAGCCGAAGCTTGTGATATTAGATACAGCAGCAGACCTATTTGGAGGAAATGAAAACGACCGTTCTCATGTGAGACAATTTATTCAAGGTTGTTGTGGTCGAATAGCTCAAGCAATAAAAGGAGCTGTTTTATTACTTGCCCACCCTTCTGATGCGGGAATAATACGTAAAACTGGCACAGGCGGTTCAACAGCATGGAATAATACAGTAAGGTCTCGTTGGTATTTGACTAGACCAGATAAAGCTAATGCTTCTCCTGATGAGAGAATTTTATCGCGCAAAAAATCTAACTATTCGCAGTGCAATAACGGGCAAATGACACTTTACTGGAAAAATGGGGCATTTGTACATGACAATTCAGTTTTAAATTCAGAACCAATAATCAGAGATCAATATAGTAAAAAGTTGGATTTAGAACGGATGAGAAAACATGAGGTTATCTTGAATTTAATTCGCAGTAGCGCATATCAAGGTAATATTTATACTGCTGGACAATTTGCAAAGCGTTTTGAAGGAGAAGAGGGGCTTGGCAGTGAGCGCAATATTAGAGAAAGAATAAATAATCTTGCAACTCTTGGACAGATTAAATTCTTTCGTAATGCTGCAGGATATGGGACCAATTCTAAATATGGATTTCTTTGTGTGCAGGATATGGAATTTAAAGTTTCAGTAGGAGATAAAGTAGAGCACAAGTTAATAAAGCCAACACATTACTATCTACAAGCAAATGGTGCGGTCTTGCCTATTAAAGATTTAGATGTTTTGTGGTAATTTTTCAAAAAGTTTCTGAAAATAGCAATTACTTTTATTCAAATTTTCAGGATGTTGAGAGCATTTAAGAGGGGCAAGTGAGTTTTCTAAAAAACCTTCATACAAAATTTTCTTTACAATGAATAAAAATGACGATAAAATCATGTGCAAGTTTATTTTATACTAATAGAATTAGTATAAGTACATTTTATTCAAATTTTAAAGGGCATTACAGACGCTAAAGAGATACAATCGATTGGGTTGGACACACTCGCTTTAGAACTTAATTACAGGCTTTTTGGTGAATTAAGCAGTAGTTACCTTATTTCAAACAGAGTGGTCTAAGAGGTTTCATCAATAAAAACCATACTTGAAAGTAGCACACACTCAATTATAACTATGGGGCGTCTCTTTCTAAAATTTTACTTAAGAATTACTACAGATGCTAATTTAACGAATTTTGTCTGTTCGATGGTAGTTATTTTCCTCTAGAAAATCAAAGTGGACTTTACATCTTACTAATTATAAATTAACTTACTACCTAATCAATTCCTGAATTATGTATGAGTAAAATTTTGATAATATTAGCAGCAGGAAAGAGCAGTAGAATGAATTCTGAATATTCAAAAGCATTACACCAAGTGGGAAATCTTACTCTTTTAGAACATATAATTTCTAATGCAAAATCGCTGAGTCTAAAAAGCTTATCAATTGTTGTTAACAACTCCCTTCTAAAAGATTTAGAAAACTTTGATACTCTAAAAAGTATAATCGATCAATACAATATAAAACTAATAATTCAAGAAGATATTACAGGCACTGGCACTGCAGTTAAAATTGCTCTAGAAAATCTGGAGGAGTTATCTGATCAAGACATAGTTTTAATACAGTATGGAGACACTCCTTTTATATCTAGCGATACAGTTATGAAAATGACTGATTGTTTAAAGTATAATAATTTAGTTCTTCTTGGATTCAATAGTCAAGATGAACAATATGGAAGATTAGTAATTGATAATTACGGAAATGTTCAAAAAATCCTAAAAAATGGAGATAAAATGCTTCTTGCAAACTCTGGAATAATGGCTTTATATGCTAAAGATCTCTTTACCTTAGTAAAAGAAATAAAATTCAATAATTCGACCAATGAATATTGTCTTAATGATATAGTGCCCATTGCAGCAAACAATAACTTGAGTGTAGGTTATGTAGTTTCTGATGAAAGAGAAGCAATGGGAGTAAATAATAAAGAGGATTTGATTAAAGCCGAACACTATTTTCAAGAAAGAAGGCAGCCAACTTTTCTTTCATAACTACATTTTTTTATTCATTAATTTAAGTTGACATTTGTTTTATACTGGTTTTATAATACCTTTTGATTCTTACTTGTAAGATAATTGGTACGACAAATTTTCCTATTTGTAGTGAGAGGGTATACATGGGGATATTAATAACAGGTGCTGCAGGTTTGATAGGGTCAACCTTGGTGAAAAAGTTAGAAAACCAGGGCCATGAAGTAATAAGCTGTGATATTAGGTTTCGCAACAATCCACTCAGTTTTTTTTCAGAAGATATAGTACCACTACTTGCTAAGTGTACAGGAATTATTCATCTGGCTGCAATTTCTCGAGTTATACATGGTGAACTTTATCCTGAACTGTGTAAAAAAATTAATGTTGATGGTACAATGCAGTTTTTAGGGTTATGTAAGTCACTTCCAAATAAACCATGGTTTATATATGCAAGTAGTAGGGAAGTCTATGGAGAGCAGAAGGAACTGCCGGTTACAGAATCTGCTAGTATCGATCCAATAAATAATTATGCCAAAGGTAAAGCATTTATTGAGAAGCAAATAACAAGTTTAAAAGATTTTAATGTAGCAATATTACGCTTTTCAAATGTATACGGTGGTTTACTAGATCATAACAGTAGAGTAATTCCCGCACTCTGTATTAATGCATTAAGAGGTGATCCAATTAAAATAGAAGGTAAAGAATGTGTTTTTGATTTTACCTACTTGGATGATGTTATAGAGGGTATATGCTTAACTGTTAAATATTTACAAAGTGAAAAATCTTCTCTTCCTGCTATTCATCTTACTACTAATAGCCCATGTACTTTAGAAAACTTAGCAAAAACAATATTAAAAGTCACGAAAAGTGATTCTAGAATTGATTTTTATCCTCCAAGAAATTTTGACGTAACTAAGTTCCATGGTGATTTTACTAGAGCTAAAGAGCTACTTGGTTGGTCTCCAAAGCATTCATTAGAAGTAGGATTAAGCAATTTTATAAAAAGTCTACAAAACAATATACAAGAGTATCCTAACAATATAGATATGGTAATATATGAAAATATTAAAAGTTATTCATGGTTACCCTCCTTATTATAGCGCTGGTTCAGAGGTTTACAGCCAAACTCTTGCTCATGAACTAGCAAATAACAATGAGGTACAAGTATTTACTAGGTATGAAAATAGCTTTTTACCTGATTTTTATTACACTACAGTCCTAGATCGTAGTGATTCTCGAATCTTACTGCATTTAATTAATATACCCATAGCTAAATATCGTTATAAATTTATTAATGAAGAAGTAGATATAAAATTTAAAAGAGTAATAGATAACTTTCAGCCAGATCTTATACATTTTGGTCATCTTAATCATCTATCAATTACTTTACCAGAAATTGCTTTTAAAGAAAATATACCTACAATTTTTACGCTACATGACTTTTGGTTAATGTGTCCAAGAGGAAGGTTTATTCAACGCAATTCTGAAGATTTATTACAGCTTTGTGATGGACAAAAGGATCAAAAATGTGCAACCCAATGTTACAAGGGATATTTTACAGGAGATGAAGAATTCCTGAATTCAGACCTAAATTATTGGGAACAATGGGTTGCAACTAGAATGAAGCACACAAGGAAAATAATAGACTATATAGATTACTTTATTTCCCCATCGAAATTCTTGATGGATAAATTTACTCAGGATTTTTATGTTCCGATAAACAAAATTTCTTATCTTGATTATGGTTTTGATCTCAATCGTCTTAAGAATAGAAATAGAGTACAAGAAAAAGAGTTTATTTTCGGTTATATTGGTACTCATACTCCCGAAAAAGGTGTTGATCTATTATTGAAAGCTTTTTCTCACTTATCATCTAAAGCAAAACTTAGAATTTGGGGAGCAGCAAGAGAAGAAACTAAAGCTTTAAAAGCGATTGCCGATCAGTTTTCACCTGTTGTTAAAGAAAGAATAGAGTGGATGGGAAGTTATGATAATAAGAATATAGTTACTGACGTATTTAATAAAGTTGATGCAATAGTCGTTCCTTCAATTTGGGGTGAAAATTCACCGTTAGTAATACATGAAGCACAGCAACTTAGAATACCAGTTATAACAGCCGATTATGGTGGTATGGCAGAATATGTAAGAGATGGACTATTATTTAAGCACAGAGATGCAAGTAGTTTGTCAGAAAAAATGCAAGTCCTATCTACAAATCAGGAGTTATACAATAAACTTACCCAAAAAGGCTATCCTTATACTAAAAATGGAAATATACCTTCTATGAGTGAGCATATTGAGAAACTTAACAAGATTTACCGTAATGCTATTGAAAAGAAAGGCAAATCAGTAGCTGTTAAACCCGGTCCTTGGAGAATTACTTTTGATACTAATCCAGATTACTGTAATTTTGCTTGTATAATGTGCGAATGTTTTTCACCATACAGCAAAGTTAAAGAAGAAAAGAAAGCTAAAGGAATAAAACCTAAGATACTGTCGATAGAAACTATCAGAAAAGTAATTAAGGAAGCAGCTGGCACACCTTTAAGGGAAATCATTCCTTCTACTATGGGTGAGCCTTTAATGTATAAAAGCTTTGATGAAATAATCAATTTGTGCCATGAGTTCGGCCTTAAGCTTAACCTCACAACCAATGGTTCTTTTCCCATTAAAGGAGCTAGAAAATGGGCTGAACTATTGGTACCAATTTTATCTGATGTTAAGATTTCCTGGAATGGGGCAACTAAAGAAACTCATGAAAGAATCATGAAAGGTTCAAAATGGGAAGTAGTGACAGAAAATTTAAAAACTTTCCTTGAAGTTAGAGATAAATACTTTAGCGATACAGGTGAAAGGTGTACCGTTACTTTACAATTAACATTTTTGGAAAGTAATTTACATGAACTCTATGACATAGTTAAGATGGCCATAAAAAACGGCATAGATAGAGTTAAAGGACATCATCTTTGGGCACATTTTGAGGAAATTAAGGATCTATCTATGAGAAGAGATGAGTTAGCAATTAGTAGATGGAATACAGAGGTGAGAAGGTTATATGAGCTTAGAGATAATATGCTATTACCAAATGGTAAAAAGATAAAATTAGAAAATTTTACAATTCTTTCTCAAGAAGGTATTAAGGATTTGGCTCCAGGTGGTCAATGCCCATTTTTAGGTAAAGAAGCATGGATAAACAATGAAGGAAAGTTTAGTCCTTGCTGTGCTCCAGATGAACTCCGTAAGACATTAGGAAATTTTGGTAATGTTAATGAGGTTAAACTCGAGGAAATATGGCAGAGTAGTGAGTACCTAAGCTTACAAAAGAATTATTTAAATTACAAATTATGCAAAACATGCAACATGAGAAAACCTTTGATCAATTAATCAAAGATAATCTTAAATCTATTAAAATTTCACCGTGTGAGAGTTTTCACGAATTACTAGGAAATCCTTTGTATGAAGATAGGTTTATAAAGGTTGGTAAATTTCATGAGCCCGGTCTTGCACCGGTTTATGATCAGACAGGTGCTTATCATATCAATGTAAGAGGAGAAGCAGTTTATCATCATAGATTTCTAAAAACTTTTGGATTCTACTTTAATAGAGCGGCCGTAGAAGATGATACAGGGTGTTACCATATTGATTCATCTGGATGTAGAGTATACAAACAGTCGTATCAATGGATTGGAAATTATCAGGAAGATATTTGTGTAGTTAGAAGACATGATAAATGTTTTCATATTAATTTAAATGGCAACAGGATTTATCAGGAGGAATATGATTATGTTGGAGATTTTAAGGATGGTATCGCTGTAGTCTATAAGGATGGTAAAGCTACACATATTAATCATCATGGAAAGTTAGTACATAATAAATGGTATAAAAAACTTAATGTTTTTCATAAAGGGTATTCTATTGCAGAAGATCAACATGGTTGGTTTCATATAGATATTAATGGTGATCCTGTTTACCAGCAGAGATTTAAAATGGTAGAAGCATTTTATAATGGGATGGCAAAAGTTGAAACTTTTGAAGGTGTGTTAGGACAAATCGATATTACCGGAAATGTAAAGTTTAGTATTTTTGATTTAGGTAAAGAATCTCAAGTGCATAGGATTTCTGCAGAACTTTCAGCCTTTTGGAAAACTTACCTAACAAGCGTTGCTATTGAACTTGATTTGTTAAATATTTTACCTGCAACTGTGCCGTTTTTATCTAAAAAGTTAAACATTATCGTACCAAATCTAGAAAGGCTGTTAAGGGCGTTGTGGGAAATAGGGTTTATTGATTACGATAAGGACGAGGACTTATGGAAACTATCATCAAAAGGTAAGTGTTTTAAGGAAATACCATTTTTGCCAAAAGCAGCAACAATGTGGGCAAGAGTTGCCGCTGAAAAGAATTGGTTAAAGATGGCCGATATACTAAAACAGAAGTCTATCTCTTCATTTGAATCTTTTAAGGAAAGAGAAGCATCAGAAGATAAGAAAATAGCATTTTACCAAGCATTACTAGGATATTCTAGGTTTGATACTAAAGAGTTTAATTCTAGAATTAATATAGATGATGCTAAGAATATATTGCTATTTGGTGTACACTCTTTATTTCTTGCTTATTCTGATATACACAATAAAGGTTCTATAGGCCTATATAACGAACATAAAGTACCAAGACAGTTAGTAGAAAATTTAAAAGTCAAACTTATAACTCAGGAAGAACTATCAGTTACAAATTATGAATTAGGTGTCTTTTGCCGCTTTCTACAGCACTATGATGATGATAAAGTATTGTCTTATTTAAAATTGGTCAAAGGAATATCTCGTATTTTATTGATAGAAACTATTTTAGATTACCGCTCTCCAACTGGAGGCTCTGTAGATATTAATGTCATGGTTGAAACAGGAGGTAAACTAAGAACATTAAACGATTGGGAAAAAATACTCAAACAAGTAAAAGGATTCAAAATTTTTGCTGTTTTACCTTTAACAGATTACTTATCAGTTATTGATGTCAGATGTTAATCACATGGAAACATTACAAAAAAATGGTTTTTTTATTATCAAAAATCTGGTTCCTTTAGAGCTAATAATTCAGTCTTTAAGTGATATAACAAATAAGATATCAAAGCTATCCCAAGAAATAAGTGTTTCAACTTCTGACTACTTAAACTGTACCGGCAGATGGGGCATGTTATCTCAAGTAACTGGAATTATCTCTCAAGCATTAGATAAAATTATTAAAAATTACCTTGAAAAGTCACTTCAGTGTCAGATACTGCAGAAAAAATCAAATGTTATATGTAAAACTGCTGATTTAATAGATGCAGTTCCCTTTCACCAAGACATCTCCTATAGTTTCAATGATCCTTACCACTTTTCCGTTTGGTTAGCTTTGAATAATGTAAGTGAAACTTCAGGTGCACTACAAATTATAGAAAACAGTCATAAATGGGAAATACAGCCTTTAGTTGATTTTTGGTACCCATATTTTTTTGATCAGTACTCAAACAACCGAGAAAATTACAAAATTAAGTCACTACCTATTTCAGCAGGAGATGCGATAGTTTTTGATTCACGGTTATGGCATGGTAGTGATAAGAATACAGATGCTAAAGATAGATTTGCTTATGTAACAAGGTGGATTATAAAAGATCAAGACCTTCCCTATGTGCCAAAACCTCAGCCTTCAGTTTTTGGTATACTCAATTGTGGTGAGTTAACAGAATCTATACTGAGAGAATGCTTGTCATTGTTTGGCTACCAGGAAAGTATAAAAGCAAAAAACATGGAAGAACTTATCAAGAGCTGGTTAGCCTTTATTACAGATACAACTACAAATATTTCTGAGATCGACACTACTGAGGCTAAGCGAGATTTATATAAGCTGCTTATTCTAAATCAAGCATCAGCACTACATGATGCTGGAGACATCTCAGGAAAAATATACAAAAATTTATGGTTTTCACTACTTGTATTTCTCAATAAAAAAGTCAACGTAGTGGAGCTAGCATTGTAAATGAACAGAAGTAGAGTTGATAGCTTCAAATGTGTATTGATGTTCATCTTGAATATAGTATCTAAATTCAAGCTTAATGTACTTATAATGTCTTTAGTTGCTCTGGTGGTAGCTGTTGATTTGTCTTTTAGAAAGTATTTAGTAAAAAATATTCTAGATACAGCTGTAAAATATCAGGAAGGTAATGTAATTGAAAATCTTTTATTACCTGTAAGCGCTTATCTTGGTATGGCATTACTTATCACTACTGCTTTTAGATTCTATGGCTATTTTGTTGACATTCGAATGTTTACCTTAATGCGTCAAAAAATAGCTGATATGTCTTTTTGTAGGCTACTCCAACAAGACCATTCCTATTATCAGAACAATTTATCCGGAAGTTTAGTACATAAGGCCAGTAACTTAATGGATAGTGTGATAGAGTTAATAAGATTGCTTATAGATTGTTTTTTCGGTTACAGCATAGCATTAGTCTTAGCTATTTATACCTTATCATTAGTAAACATAAAATTTGCAATCGCCACATTCACTTGGGTAAGCATTTTTATTTTAGTATCGATTTTCAGCTTTCGTGTACTTACTGAACTAGCTGATAATTACTCTAAACAAAATTCACAAGTAATAGCTAGTATAGCAGATAGTATTTTAAATGTTATATCAGTAAGGCTATTTTCTCAGCAAGCACATGAGAGACACAAATTTTTTCAAATATGCAAGAAAAGAACTATTGCAGAGAGAAAATTACAATGGGCATACTTTTGTCTTTGGTTTATATATGGCTATTCATTTGATATACTCCAAGCAGTAAACTTGTACTTTTTAATTTATGACTATCAATTGAACAAAATTGCAATAGGAGATATTGCTCTTGTACTTGGAATTAATATATCGATTATAGAGTTTCTTAACCATCTAACTAGGAATCTTACCCAATTTTCTACTCATTTCGGCAAAGTTTCAGATGCATTGCCAATCTTGACTACTGTACCAGAAATTCAAGATAAGGAAAATGCTAAAGAATTAAATTTATTAAGTGGAAGAATAACGTTTAATAATGTTTCTTTTTCTTATGAAGGTCAGGAGCCATTATTTCAAGATTTCTCAGTTACCATTAATCCTTGCGAAAAAGTAGGTCTAGTTGGTTATTCTGGAGGTGGTAAATCTACTTTTATAAACTTAATCCTAAGGCTATTTGATGTTAAAAAAGGTAATATACAGATTGATAATCAAATAGTATCAGAAGTTACACAGAGTTCTTTGAGGCAACAAATATCTGTAATACCTCAAGACCCATTGTTATTTCATGATACTATTTTAGCAAATATCATATATGGTAGACTTCAATCTACTATCGCAGAAATAATGAGAGCTGCAAAGCTGGCTGGTATTCACGATTTCATTATGACTCTACCAGATCAATATGGAACTACAGTCGGAGAAAAAGGCATCAAGCTATCTGGAGGAGAAAGACAAAGAATAATAATAGCCAGGGCATTTTTAAAAAACGCTCCAATATTATTTCTCGATGAACCAACTAGTCAGTTAGATTCTATAACAGAAAAAACAATTCAAATGAGTTTATTCAAATTGATGAAAAATAAAACTACGATTACTATAGCACACCGTATTTCTACACTTTTACACATGGACCGAATTCTAGTATTTAACAAAGGAAAAATTGTCCAAGATGGTAAACATGCTGAATTAGTTTCTAAGCAAGGTCTTTACAAGGAACTTTGGAATGCTCAAATTGGTTGTTTGAATGGCAAAAAATAAGATGGAAAAAATTATTGATCTGAGAAGTGACACTACAACTCTGCAGGGCTCCAACGTTATACATGCAATAAGTAATGCAACTGTTGGAGATTTTGCTTATGGTGAAGACAAAAGCTGTAATGACTTATCAGAATATTGCAAACAATTATTCAAAGTAGAAGAAGCATTATTTGTAACCAGCGGTATGCTTGCAAATAGATTAGCCATTGCCAGTCAAACAAGTCCTGGTGATGAACTAATAACTCATTATAATTACCACGTTAATTTTTTCGATAGCGCAGGCAATGCAAAAGTAAATAATATCGTATTTAATTGTATTAGAAATAATAGCGGAATCTTAGATGTTGATGAAGTAGAATATGCTATTAATTCTAAGCCGAGGTATAAAATTTTTGCTCAGGTGAGTCTTGTTTCTATAGAAAATAGTATAAACGGGTTTAATGGTAAAATTTATCCTTTTGAAAAACAAGTCGAGTTATATCACTTTTTAAAAGCTCACAATGTAAATCTTCATTTAGACGGTGCAAGAATATTTAATGCCCATATCGAAACAAATATTGCTTTAGCAGATTATGCTAAATATGTGGATACAATGAGCTTTTCTTTTACTAAAGGACTTGGCGCTCCTTTTGGTTCAATGCTTATGGGTAAAAGAGAGATAATTGAAAGGGCTAAAAAGCTACAGGTTTGGCTAGGTAGTGGTTATCATCAGATAGGGTATTGTGCTAATGCAGCAAAATACGTACTACAGAATAATATCTCTAGGCTTAAAGAAGATAATAAGCTCGCTAAATTGTTTGCAGATAAGATTAAAGAAATTCCACACATAAAACTGGTACTACCTTATCCAGAAACTAATATAGTAAGCTTCAGTATAAAAGCACTAAATGTAACTAATGAGGTTTTCTTGAGTAAGTGCCAAGCTTATGGTTTATTGCTTTTTCCTTGGCTCGAGTCTCATATAAGAGCAGTTACCCATCTTGGCACAAAGGAAACAGAAATCATGAAAGCTGCTGAAATTATAAAGGAGGTTGTGTTAAATTTAATATGAGAATAAAAATAGATTTCTTTAGCGATTCAAACACTGACCCTTCAGCTAAAATGAGGGAAGCGATGGCTAAAGCAAAAGTTGGAAACGAAGCTGCATGTGAAGATCCAACTGTAAACGAATTAGTGGCAACCGCATGTAAAATATTAGGTAAACCTGCAGGAATCTTTTTGATTTCAGGAACGATGTCCAATGTAATTGCTTATAAAGTACACATTCAAAAACCTGGTGATTACTTGCTGCTTGATGAAACTTCACATCCACTCATAGTACAATCTGGCTTGATCGCAGCCCAGGCACATGCCACTCCTTTGCCCATCAAAGGTACGAGAGGAATATTTACTGGAGAACAAATTGTTGAGTTTATTACTCGTCCTAGTTTAAGAAATATTCCGAGAGTTGGGCTTGTTTCTATCGAACAAACGACAAATTTTGGTGGTGGAGCTGTGTGGCCTTTAGAATATATTCAAGAGATCTCAAGTCTCTGCAAAGAGAATGACATATTCACTCATTTAGATGGAGCAAGACTGTTCAACGCTTGTGCTCATACTAAAATATCTCCAAAGGAGTATGCAAGTTATTTTGATTCGGTATTCATTGATTTTAGTAAAGGATTAGGTGCTCCAATGGGAGCAATATTGCTTGGAAGTGAAGAGTTTATTGAAAAAGCTTGGTACTATAAGTTTCAAATTGGCGGAGGTATGCACCAAGCTGGCATTATTTCAGCTGCATGTTTATATGCTCTACGTAATAATGTAAATTCTTTAGAAGAAGATCATAAAAAAATGCAGCACCTTATAGAAGGCCTAGACTCCATAGATCAAGTTATAATTGATATTGACCTATACAAAACTAATATAGCGTATTTCTCATTACGTAATAATTGTATATCTACTCAAGAATTAATAAACGTACTAATGACAAATTATGGAATTAGAATGGCTAACATCAAAGGTAAAATCAGAGCTATAACACATAGAGATATAAGCTATGAAGATATTAATACTACTGTATCTGCTATAAGAAAGATACTAAGTAATTTTCTGCACTAATTGTTTGCAAACTTCTTGTCAAACAATATTATACCAATATAGTATTATGCTAGCATCTGCATAGAGCTATTTGGGAATAGGTGTGAACTTTGTCTTCTTTCAATATTTACTATTCTTCTGTGGATATATGCTGCTTTATTTATCAAGACAAAGTATACCAATTGCTCTACCACTGTTAATAGATACTGACCATGTAAAATTAAGCTATTTTTTTGCCTGCTTTTCTTTTTTTTATGGAGTATCAAAATTTGTTAATGGAATAATCATGGACTCCAAAAATAATCCATTATTTATGTTTGGGCTATGCAATATTGCAACTGGATTATTAACCATTGGTATAACTTTATCATATAATAATCTAACTTTATTACTGTTAACATTAATATTATTAGCTTGGACACAAGGGTTAGGTTGGCCAGCTATTACCAAGTTTATGGTTACAAACTCTAGCATCTCTTCAATTGCATCATCATGGGGAGTTATGAGCGCATCTCAGCAACTTGGTTCTTGTATTACTTTAATTGTATTACCAAGTATAATTAAAATATATGATGCAAAAAGTGCATTTTTGTACTCTGGTCTCTTATGCTTACTTTTTGGAATTTATATAATATTAAAAGCATATTACAAAGAAAGTGCCAACTTTACTACCTATTATAAGGTGCAGAAATCTCAAATAGGTATCAAGGTAACAAGTTCCATATGGTTTCTATGTTGTGCTACTTTTTGTGCTTATATTATAAAAATGGGAATCTTCTTTTGGTTTCCTATAATTTTAAAGAATAAATTACAAATTTCTCTTGTACAATCCTCACTAATAACAGGCGTATATGATTTAGGTGGAATCCTTGGAACTTTAATAACAGGAAGAATTAGTGATATGTACTTCTTTCAAAATAGAAGCTTGCTGGCATCACTTTATATGTTGGGTATAGCACTCACTTTTATTGCAATGAACTTTGGTCAAAACATAATTCTTATGAACCTTGGTGCAATCTTATCAGGATTCTTTATATTTGGAGTGCAAGTACTGACAGGTGTTATAGCTGTAGAAATTGCTCCACAAAATAATGTATGTGCAATTGTAAGCTTAACAGGATTATTTGGGTATATTGCAAGTTCAATATTTTCATGCGTGCTCTTAGGAGTACTTGTTAAGCACTGTGGTAACAGTATTATGTTTTCATTTTTTTCCATTTGCTCTGTTGTTGCACTCGTTTGCTTTTCCATACTATCAAGCAAAGATCTAAAAAAACTAAGTAAAGCGGTGTAAAAAAAATTTCTCAACAGTTAAACTTTGTAGATAGATTTTTTACCCAAGGAATAAACATGGTAACCATATCTTAGTAATAGCTCGCTATCTAATAAATTACGGAAATCAAAAACATTAGGTGCAGCCATAATACTCTTTAAACTTGCAAAATCTTGATTTTTAAATTCTTTCCACTCCGTTAACAATAACAAGGCTTCCGCGTCCCTTGCAGCCCCTATAGCATTGTCCGCGTATTCTATATCCTTTAGAACTTGCCTAGCATTATCCATCCCCATTGGGTCATATGCAGTAATTTTAGCCTTGTTATTCACTAACAATTGTGCAATATCTATAGCTGGGCTATTTCTTACATCATCAGTACCAGACTTAAAAGTTAGCCCCCATATTGCTATTTTTTTATTTTGGACTCCATTTAATACATATTCTACCTTTTTAGCAATGTTTGTTATATGATTATAGTTAGATTCTTTAACTGAATTTAAAATTTGTAGCTTAACATTGTGGTCTTCAGCAAGCCTTATTAAAGCTGACAAATCTTTAGGAAAACATGATCCTCCAAATCCTGGACCAGCTTTGAGAAATTCCTTACCTATTCTATGGTCCATTCCCATACTGTTAGCTAAAAGGTCAATGTCTGCTCCTAATAGCTCACATAAACCTGCCATCTCATTGATAAAAGCAACCTTTGTTGCTAGAAAGGCATTAGAAGCATATTTAATCATTTCAGCAGTAACTGTATCAGTGACTATTAACGGAATATTCTTATCTATAAATGATCTATATATAACTTCTAGTTTTGCCCTAGCTAGCTTAGTTTTTACTCCTATTATTATCCTATCTGGGTATAAAAAATCTGATACTGCAGAGCCTTGCTTGAGAAACTCTGGATTAACTCCTAAATCAAAGTTATAGCCCTTATTAGATAAATAATTATGTATATTTTCTGCAGTACCAGGAGGAACAGTTGACTTTATCACTATTAAGCAATCTTGATTAACTCTCTCAGAAACTTCACTTACTGCATTATATACATTCTTTAAATTTGCATTTCCTAGGGAGTCTGATGGAGTATCTACAGTTACAAATACTACTTCTGTATTGGGATTTATTTGAGAATACGAATCAAAAAATCTTATCCTTTGTGACTTTATATTATTCTCTAAATAATCTGCTAATCCAGGTTCATATAAGGGAATTTTCCCTGATTTCAAAAGTTCAATCTTCTCAGTATTTATGTCAATGCAATCAACTTTATGGCCCTGCTCCGATAACATTGTACCAGATACTAAGCCTACATACCCTACTCCTATAATAGTTATGTGCATTTTATTATCACCTTAAAAATATAGCTTAGCATCTAAAATAAATACCATTAACAATTATAAACTTTTGTTGTTACATTATTTTTCTTAATTGCCTTACCTTCCGAATAAGCTATAAATAAGGTTGATGGTATTAATATCAAAGTACCATATAAAGCACTTTTATCAGGTAATTCATTAAATATAACGTATGCTACTATTGCAGAAATTATTAGCTCTATGTATCTATAAGGTGCAAGTGCAGTAGCATCAGTAAGAGCAAAAGCTTTTAACATGAAGAACAGAATTAGGTTTGAACTTATTCCTAAAATCAGCAGTAATACTAACTCCAACAAGGAAGGCATATGCCAATAAAATAACAAAGATGGAGTGGAAAAAATTGTTGTTGTTAGAGCTGAGTAAAATAATATACTTATTATTGTCTCCTTCATTACAAGCTTCTTATTAAGTACATCTAGTATAGCGAAGATTAATGCGGATACAATAAAAATAAGAATTTTAGGATTAAAATCCTCACTATAAGCTTTAGTAGTAATAGCAATACCAATAAAACCAATGACAGCTACTACCCATCTTTGCCAAATTATATTTTCTTCCAGAAAAGGAATTGCAAGAAGCATAACAAATAATGGTATTGAGAAACCTATAATTGTTGCAGTTACTATTGGGCAAATAGTCAACCCATAGGTCCATAAGGTCATTCCACAAAACAACAATGCACCTCTAGTTATTTGAATAGATATTCGACTTGTTTTACAAACTCCTATTCCATAGTAAAATATAAAAGGTATAAGAGTAATAGTGCTAAATAAAAAACGGAAAAAGATTATCTTAAAACTTTGAAGGTGTAAACCGAGACACTTTGATATAGTATCATTAACTACACTACTAAGTAAACTGAGTATAAACCAGGTAACTCCAAGCAAATAAGCTCTTAGTCTGTGATCCATAAAACTCCAAATTTAATATTTTATGAGATAACTTTACTGTACAAAAGATCAATAATAGAAAAGGTTTCTTCTATCTACTGTTTAACCATATTCATAAATATTTAGTAGAAATAATTTGAGAAGTGTTATATAAAATGCAGCTTTATTGCATAATTTTAATAAACAGAAATGCTAACTGATTTTTTTGTAATATATGATAATACTTGCGAATACTATCACATTATCAGGAAAAGTAATCGGGAGTACTGACGGCTGTGGCGATTTTACCAACTAGCTCCTCTGCTAGCATTAGCAATATGTGTTTTCAGCATCAATTTTAAAAGCATTAAATTTGAAGTTTATCAAACAACACGAATTAGCAGCAAAACTTTATGAAAATGCTTCAGTTGAGTTAGCTAAACAAGGATTTAGAATGGTTAATATATTGACTATTTTTACTTGTATCTTAAACACAATTCAATTTTCACACTCATCAGCAGTTAGGCCACTTGCTCGCAAAATAACATCAGTAGAAACACCCGCCTTCACTAGATTTTTCGCAACCTTGATCTTTTCTGTTTTTTTAACTTTCTCTTTGCTATTCTTCATATCCCTAGATAAAAATTTCTTCACTAATTCTTGCTCTTCAGTTTTTCTTAGTAAATTAAGTAGTTCACTATCTTCATTTGTTTTAGGCAGCAGAACTTTAATATTCACTGATAATCCTTCTGCTATTTGATATAATTTGTCAAATGATATGGCAGTGTATCCTATTTCATACTCGTGTATTTCCTTGAGTGTTAAACCAACTTTGTTTGCTAAATCTTTCTGAGTATACCTTTTTATCAATCTCCATTCTCTTATTCTTTGCCCTATTCTGTAGTATATAGAATCAGTGCAGACTTCTTTCTCTGTATTATCATACTCGTAAATAGATAAGCCGGTTGCTTGGGAAATTATGTCAACTGAAACCCCTTCTTTCACTAGATTTTTTGCTATTTCCAACCTTGCCTCTTCTTGATTAATTTTTTCGCTAATATGAACAAACCTGACTAATGAAGGTACTATTTTGCCTAACTTTTGATTCTCGTATATTTTCGTTAGATAGAGTATTTCCTCGTCTTCATAGCTGTCTTCCCTTACTATTACTGGTTCAGGTAATAAATCTACAACGTCAACTGATAATACTCTTGCTATTATATATAGTACTTCAATTGGAATAGGAATATACCCATCTTCATAGCTGTTTACTTCTTGGTATGTTAAACCTATTTGACTTGCTAATCCTATTTGAGTATGCCCTCGCATTAACCTACAATTTTCTATTCTTTGCCCTATTCCGTAACTAACATTGCTTGCAGAAACAAACATTTATCCTCCATTTAAGAAAAAAACTTTATTGCTATAATTTTTTTACGAGCTATCCATCTAAAACCATATCAATAGATAAACCTACCGCTTGCAAAATAGTATCAATAGAAATTCCCCCTTTTACTAGATCCTTTGCAACTTTAATCCTTTCTATCTCTCTCACTTTCTCCTCACAAATACGTATCCCTTCAAACAAAGATTTTATTAGTGCATGACGTAGTTCTTGGCTCTCAATTTCTTTGTATTCTTTAATCAAATTCGGTAGCTCATTTTCCACTTTACTACCTTCATCTTCCTCTGTTAGTAGATCTGTAATACTAATCGATAATGTTTCTGCTATCTCATATAATTTTCCCAGTGGAGTAGCTACGCGTCCTTGTTCATAGTTGCTTATTTCGTCACGTGTTGTACTCATTTTCTCCGCTAAATCCTTTTGAGTATACTCTCTCACTAGTCTCCATTCCTTTATCTTTTTGCCTATTTGGTAGTAGATAGAACCAACTTTTTCTTCAACACATTCATCAGCAGACAGACCAATTGTTTTTGCAACAATATCAACAGAAACTCCTGCTTTAACCAGACTCTTTGCAATTTTTATTTTTTCCGATTTTCTACTACTTTTCTCACTAACTTGGACAAATTTGGTTAGCAAACAAAACATCTTACGTAACTCCTGATCGTTAATCTTTTTATATTCTCTTACTAGATTTAATATTTCTTCTTCATCTTCAAGACAGCTTTTTGATACAGGAATAAGATCCGTAATACTGATTGATAGTGCCTCAGTTATAGCATACAACCTTTCAATTGGAACTCTACGATTCCCTTTCTCATATTGCAATATCACCCAGTATTTTACACCAATTTTCTCTGCTAAATCTTTCTGAGTGTACCCTCGCTCTAACCTCCAGCTTTTTAATTTTTCTCCCACTTTATAATCTAGACTTTTTTCCACAAAAAGAACCTTGCATATAATATTTTCTATTATAGCTCAAAGGCTCCAGATATAATAGCCAGACTCTGGAACCTTTAAATTAAAGTGCCCTACAAGTTTCTTTACTATTTTCACGTACTTTGTCTGCCCATGAAAACAATTTTTCACTTACTTCCTTCTGCTTTTCACTCCATATGCCACATCTAGTGAAACTACCTCTTTCTACCGCTTCTTTAAGTTTCACTCCTCCAAAGAGACAGTTTTTTCCTATTTCTTCGCCTCTTTTTTGTAACTCAGCCCACATTTCCTTATTTTCTACTCTCACTTGCACCTGATCTGCCTCTTGGTACAATATAATATTTAGCTTACCAATGCTTGTAGGAAATTCTAACATGATAGAGCTGCCATCTGAAATATCGGTATAGTTTCTTATACCTCCCTTCTCACTTTTAACTTCAACTGCATCATTACCAATTTTTAAGATATTACTTCCTAACTTTCTGTTTGCTTCCAGTATTTTGGCTACCTCTACCTTACTATTCCCAGAAAATTCTATATACGATGTTGTATTATCTATCTCAACATCTATTAATTCTCCTTCTTGCACAGCATTTTCGCCAGCTTCCTCTAGCTCTTCTAGTTGCTTATCTATCTGTGGCTGAACTTCTGGCTGTAGCTCATTATAGATTTCACCTATCAGTTTATTCTGCAGTAGAGTATCATGAAACTCTGCACCACTTAGCATTAATTTACGTATTAGCTTTTTACGATCAGCCTTATCAAATTTATGAAAATGTGTGCCCAGTATCACATATTCCGCGAAGCTCCATTCTCCATCATTACATGCATTTAGCCTTGCTCCAGAAGCTAGTACTTTGTCTATAACTTTGTGCAATTCATTTACGTTTTTTGCCTCTACTATAGAACTCTTAAACCAGCTCAGCTTCTCTGTATTTGGCTTTATTTTTTGCAAAGCTGAGGCAAATGGATTTTTATCTTCTTGATCACTTACAGGTTTTGTGCCATATATATAATCAAGTCCTTTTCCGTAGTTGATTTGAACGTTTCTGCTAGGGAAAGGCATTGTATCTTCCAGTTTTATCTCCTTCTGGCTATTAATTTTACTCACAAATTTAGACTGCTCTATATCAACGCTTTCAAGAGCACCAAATATTTTCTTGTGATTAACATTAGTCTTTTTATTCTGATCTTTACTAGTCATATAAACCTCATATTAAAAATACTTTTTAAGTGTACAATAAACTTTGTTATTATACATTATATTACTCATTATAAATTATAGTGAGCAGATTTGCAAATACTTTCTGCTATAACAATCCGTTTTCTCGAAAGCTAAAATAACCCCCACTTGTAATGATAATATGATCAAATAATCTAACGCTTACAGTACTACATGCTGCTGCTAAGCTCTTTGTTACTTCTTGATCTTCTTCTGAAGGTTCTAAACTTCCCCCAGGGTGGTTGTGTGACATTATTACTAATGTTGCATTCTTTATTAATGCTTTTCTTGTAATTTCCTTTATGTATACTGGTGCTTTTTCCATTTCACCAATATAGGATTCTTCTCCAATTAGTTGACGCCTTTTATTCAAGTACAGTATTTTTACACATTCCCTTTCTGAGTGGCCTATACTTACGTTTAAGTACTCTACTAGCCCTTGTAAGTCCATTATTGGCTCACTTTTGAGCTTTTCTCTCAGTACCCTTTCTAGTGTTTCCTTAACGCACATAATCATTGCTATTGAAGAATCAGTTACTCCTTCTATGACTTTCAGGTCATCCATTTCTCGGCCTAAAATCCTTCCTACTCCCGTATAAGTATTCACCAGATTTTTAGCAATTTCTTGAGCTTGCGGCCTTTCATGTACTGCACTTAGAAACGTTTCCATTATTTCACGATCAAGTAGTGCTTTGCCTTTGCTTTCTAATATTCTGAATTCTATTTCTTCTTTACTTTTATTCATATAATTTACCCTTCACTAACAACAAACTTTTTTTAAATATTTACTGCTGTTTTTTTATCAGCATTGGCATAGAGCCATAGCTTCCGAGTGAAGTCAAATCAATTTTTCAATCTTTTTTACTTATTTTTTCATTAAAAAGTAAAGATGTTAATAGATACTGATTTTTTTACTTAAATTTGTTGAATTTCGCCTAAAGAGAGGCCTGTTATTTGCAAAATAATATCGGTAGAAATTCCTTTTTTAACTAAGTTCTTTGCAATTTTGATTCTTTCTTCTTCTCTAATTTTCTCCTCACAAATTTGTATGCTTTTAAACATAGATTTTATTAGTACATTACGTAGTTCTTGGCTTTCAATCTTTTTGTATTCTTCAATTAAATTCGGTAATTCATTTTCTACTTTACTACCTTCCTCTATTAGAAGATCTGTAATACTAATCGATAATGTTTCTGCTATTGCATATAATTTATCAAGTGGAACAGCAACTCTTCCTTGCTCATAATTGCTTATTTCGTCACGTGTTGTACTCATTTTCTTTGCTAAATCCTTCTGAGTATATTCCCGCACTAGTCTCCATTCTTTTATCTTCTTTCCTATTTTGCAGTATATAGAACCTATTTTTTCTTCAACACATTCATCAGCAGAGAGGCCAATTGCTTGTGAAACAATATCAACAGAAATCCCTGCTTTAACCAGGCCCTTTGCAATTTTTACTTTCTCTGCTTTTTTACTACTTTTCTCACCAACTCGGGTAAATTTTGTTAGCAAGTAAAACACCTTGCGCAACTCTTGATCATTAATCGTTTTATATTTTCTTACTAGATTTAATATTTCCTCTCCCTTATCTTCAAAACAGATTTTTTCATTTGATACAGGAATTAGGTCTACAATACCAATCGACAATATCTCTGCTATAGCATACAACTTTTCAATCGAAATTTTACGTGTTCCTTTTTCATATTGTAGTACTACTTGATACGTTACACTGACTTTCTTCGCTAAATCTTTTTGAGTATATCCTCGCTTTAACCTCCAGTTCCTTACTTTTTGTGCTATCTGATACCTTATTGAGATGTTTGCCATAAATATTATACATGTTAATACTACCAAACAAAGATATACAAAAACTTCTATGTTTGCATTTTAGTTGAATATTTCTTCAGAATTGTGTATAATTATTAATGCTTTTTAGGTACTCTTGCTATGGCTCTCTCGAAGTTTCTGGATCCCAAGAATGATGTCGCATTTCGCCGTATCTTTGGCTCTGAAAAGAATAAAAATATCTTAATTCACTTCCTCAACGATATCTTAGGTTTTTCTACTTCTGATCAAATAATGGAAATTGAATTCCTTAGTACCATTATGGATCCTGAAATTGCCTCTGACAAACAAAGCATTGTTGATGTTCTTTGCAAAGACTCTATTGGTAATAGATTTGTTATCGAAATGCAACTCGCTCGTGATAAAGGCTTTGAGAAACGTGCTCAACTTTATGCTGCTAAAGCTTACTCTCGGCAATTAGATAAATCTGGTAATTACATTCATCTTCAGAAAGTCTTCTTTATTGCTATTTCCAATTGTAACCTTCTGCCTGAAGAAGTTGACTATATTTCTACTCATAATATACGCGATATCAAAACCAATGGGCATTACTTGAAAGATTTACAATTTGTCTTTATTGAGTTGCCTAAATTTACAAAAAATAAGGTAGAGCAATTAGAGAATACTACAGAGAGATGGTGTTTCTTTTTTAAATACGCAGAAGATACAACTGAAGAAGATCTAAAAAAGATAGCAGCAGAAGCTCCGATAATAAAGCTAGCATATGATGAATTAAATAGGTTCAACTGGTCAGAAAAAGAATTTATAGCCTATGAACAAGAGATAAAGCGTATTCGTGATGAACAGGCTGTCCTCGCTCAAAAACTCGATGATGCCACTCAAAAAGGTAGACAAGAAGGCATCCAAATCGGCCATGAAAAAGGCAGAAAAGCAGAGAAAATTGAGGTTGCAAAGAATCTACTTAAAGCAGGAGTTTCTATTGACATTATAACTCAAACTACTGGTCTTTCTGTTGATTATATTGAGAAAATTCAAGAAAAGAAGTTTTAGCCATAACGTTTTTTTATTAAACCCTCTATTCTGGTAATTTTAATATTGCAATCCATTCTAATTTCTGTATAATGCCTTTTTTACATGACACTGTTAATACTTAATAGGGGGGATAATGCCAACACAGAAAGAGCTTCGGGCTACGATGTCCAAAAAATTACAGGAAGCTATTAAACATCCAGATCCAGCAGTTGTTGCCGGGAGGAAGTCAGCTATCAAGAGATGGGTGGGAGTCCTTCAAGATAACTTTATGGAGCACATAAAATACTTTAAGGGTGATAAGTTGAAGTTTTTGCACAATGTATTTCAAGATGAAGGTTGCTGGTCAGGTGTAAGGTTGGATAATGCTGCTTTAGGTCAAAGGTTTACTGAAGAAAAAATAGGTGGAATAGATAATCCACTTCGCAAATATGAGATGGCTTGTAGTTACTGTGTAGTGGATAAAATTCATCCTCTCTTTCAAAAAAGATTTGAATCTTATAGGAACAAGTTTCCTCCTGGTGCATTTGATGGTAAAACTGAAACTGAATTTGGCAAATACGTACGAAACTCGTTACTAGATAGCATAAAGAGGAAAGGTCCTGTATTTGATTTCTGGATCGATAGAGAATCTGGGGAATTAAAGAAGTATGATGCAGTAGAAGGTTTTGACAGTGCTGTAAAACTTAAGTGGAGTGAAGGGGTAGAGTATTTTTATAATCATTTAAAAGAAGAAGATAAGGAAAAGAAGCTCACAGAAGCTATTCTTGCTCTTTCTCGCGTTCAATCTGTTGAGAAAGACGCCCCTATTTTAGATTTTTGTGTAAATAAGATAGTCGATAAAGATACTCTTTTACAGAAATTATCACAGAAAGATAAAGGAGTATATTCCCTTTTTGCTGAATTAATAGAGTCATGTTTTTTTGATACGGTTCATGATTTGGTACAGTGCTGGTGTTATAAAGAAGTTTCAGCAAGAGGAGACTGTTCGGACAAAATATTCTCACAGCGAGACTATGAGCTTTTTCTTTCCTCTCTTTCAGATGTGATGTTGAAAAATCCTGAATCAAATGTTCAAGCTAGATCTCTTATTATGGAATTTTGGGAATGTGGTAGCTTGTATCAATACAGAAAAGCTGCTGTTAATACTTCTAATTATACAGTTCCTACAAGTGGTGTATTTGCAGAGTTAATAGTCAATTGGAGACGAGAAGACATTTATAAGACTGATGAAGAAAAAGAAATAGAGAAAAAAGAAATATTAGATATGATGTCATTTGCCAAAGATTGCTTTCCTGAAAAGTTTGAGCTCTTTAAAAAACTAATAATAAGAGACCTTAGATTATGCGGTAGGGAAGGTAAAAGAGTAAATGTAGATTACGGTCTGTTTGCAGAAGAATTATTCTCTGAGTTAGAGAAAACAATTTTACCACCTGGTCCTGTAGGTGATGGTCCTTGCAGTAATTTGCGATCACGATCTAAAGCTCATGGTAGTAAGAAAACAACTTTGCCAGTTGATGATAGTCCGCAGTCTGAGCTTGGAACTCCTAGTGTAAGTGGTGTTTCTTCTTATAAGAAAAAAAGCGTCTTTACGCTTAGTGGTAATAAGTAATCCACTTATGAACTCTTGGTGTTTCTGGTCGTAGTAAATAAGGGGTATTTTGTATGAGTAATGGTGATGGACTTATTAGGAGTTTGGTGGATGGAGATCTTGAAGGATTCAGACAAGGATTTGAATCTTTTTTAGATCAATGTCCATCTTTCTTGTATCATGTAAGTGCAGGTCGTTTCCTTCCTGTATTCTTTTTTAGTATGTTTTCTACTGCACATGATGCTAATATCTTAAATGCAAATGAGAGAGTCTATTTTCGTTTTGATAACCATGGTGTTAATCCACGTAATGGTGAAAATCGAAATACGGCAAACCTAAAAGTTGCTGTTTATCGTGACGGACAGCAAGTTGTCAGATGCTACAGTATTTCTGATCGTCCTAATAGTGATGGGTTGAGGTTCAGTACAAGGGAGAGAAATGCTCTAGTACAAGAGATTAGACGGCAAAATCCAAATTTAAGGGAAGAAGACCTAAATTTTGAGCAATACAAAGTATGCATGCACGGAAAGGGCAAGAGTCAGGGAGAGGCAATTGCAACGGTATTCGAGGTAATTCGTGAAAAAGATCGTCAAGGTAGGGATAAATTTGCCAAATATTCAGCATCTGAAATCAATCTTATTAGACGGCTCTTAGGAGATCACAGACTAACAATTAAGGAAATAGAAGGAAGACAACTCAATCAAAATCAGCGTAGACAACTTGGTAGGTTGGTCAATTTTGCGCAAGTAGCACAGGGTCAACAAGGAATTGATAATTTTATGGAAATGCTAGCGAGTGATAGAAGACAAGATGTAAGAGATAGAATACGCAGAGAAATTTTGCCATACATAACTGACATCTATAATAATTACAGACAAGTACTGGAAAATAATATTGAAAATCGCAATCAAAGATTTGAGGGTCACGGGTTTTTATTAGGTTTCTTAGCAAATTTTAGTCATCGCTATACAATAGGCATCGATCTTGATTTATCTCCTAGAAACACACATGTTGCATTTCTTGTACGTCATCAAGCAGAAAGAGAAAATATTCCTATTGTTATTAATCTTGCTATATTTGACACACCGTCAGATGTTACATTAAACTGTGCCATAGGCTACGCTGGAAGGTTACACACTTCTTCATTTATACCTATCCATACTGAATCAAGAAATACTGTCTGTGTTGGATTAAATTTTAATTTAGATCTAGATCCTTTTAGTGTTGATACAGTAGAACTTCAACAGGATAGATTTCCTTTAGTACAAAGATTATTTGAGTGTTTGGAGAATGAAGGCATTAGAGAAAATGTTAGAGATTTCTTGCTTCACCATCTTCCTGCTGAAATACCAAGAAATGCAGAGAATTATAATAGAATATTTGATTGCATAACTGGCTTTGCTTTTGGAAGTAGTGCTTTTGATAGGCACCCTTTAGAACTAGAAGAGGAAGACGAAGCACCTATAACAAAGTACATATTTAGACATGGTGATGAGGGTTTAAGATGTTTAACTATGGTCTTTCATGCTGAAGGTTCTGATATAGTTATACTTCATATTAGAGCTCACGATGCGCAACAACAAGGAGCCATCAATTTACAGACTCTTAATGTTAATGGAAATGATGTTCATGTGTGGGAAGTTTCATGCACACTTAATAATCAACTTGAACTAGATATTGATCTACCAAATGACCTTGGTTTATATCACGATTACCAAAATAATAATGCAAATAATTTTCTTGCTGGTGATCTTGTACAAGTGCCCAATACTGAAAATGTACATAATACTTTAAATCAAGTTGTGAATGATGGCTGGAAAAATATAGCTCAGCATAGAGGATTATTTCAAGAGATCTCTGGAGCATTGATGCCGCTTGTGGATACAATAAATGTTAATAGTGAGGATAAGTTCCGTTCTATACTACATGGTACATTTTATGCTAGTGATAATCCTTATAAAGTGCTTGCTATGTATAAAGTTGGTCAAACATATAGTTTAAAAAGGGGGCAGGAAGAAGAAGGAGAAAGGGTAATACTCACAAGAATTACAGAACAGAGATTAGATCTTTTATTATTAAGACAACCTAGAGAGAATGACCTAGATACTCACCCAATTGGATATGTGTTAAGACTTGCTAATAATGCAGAAGAAGTAGGACAACAGCAAAATGATGCGAGACAAGAAATCGGAAGACTTAAGAAACAACACAGAGGATTTATACCTATTACTTCTGGAAATGAGGTGGTTTTGTTTCCTATTGTGTTTAATAGAGATGCACGCGAAGCAGGTAATCTTATACTTTTCCCAGAAGGGATAGGAAGAGAAGAGTATGTACACAAGCTTGATCGTCATGTTCGCGGTTCAAGACCAGGAGGATTAGTGGGACCTGAAAGTGTTATTGATGAGAATCCACCAGAAGGTCTATTATCAGATCAGACTCGTGAAAACTTTAGGCGTTTTTACGAAGAAAAAGCACCAGGACAAAATTCGATTTTTTTGCTTGATATAGGCGACAATCTACATGTTCCGTTTAGTTACTTGCAAGGTACTAGAGCACAGGTAATAGAAACATTAAAGTCAAGAATAAGGGGAGGTGGTACTCCTACAGCACAAGGAATATTACAACAAATAAATGCTATCCTTCGTAGAAACAACGCTCGTGAGATAGAAGATGTGCATGATCTACTTGCACTAGACTTTGCAACAGATAATCAAAATTATCGTTATTGGCTACAAACTCATGACATGTTTTTCGCTGCACAACAATATACTTTCTATGATGATCGATCTAATCCAACTAATAATCGTCATGATTTTACAATAACTTCAGTAGGAGTCGATGGAAATCAAAATGATCCAACAGGTAGGGGCTTATTAAGTAGTCACATAGCTAACTTTAAACAAAAAGTAGATTCGGGTGAAAAAGATAGATTAATTGCTATTATTAATGTAGGTAATCGTCATTGGGTTACATTAGTTATTGTACACCAAAATGGAAATTATTATGGGTATTATGCTGATTCACTTGGTCCAGATAGTGGTATTGACAATAATATTCGAGGAGCTTTAAGAGAATGTGATATTAACGATGATAATGTCCATAATGTTTCCGTTCATCAGCAAACAGATGGCCATAATTGTGGCATATGGGTATACGAAAATGCTAGGGATATTAACCAAGCTATTGATCAAGCTTTACAGGGAAATAATAACTTTGGAGAGAAAGGTGAGGGTATTATAGGTTATATACGTGGTCTTCTTAGTGTAGGCATTGGAAATGACACTAGACAATCTCAAAGAAATGAACAATACTTTAAAAATCGGAGAAGAAATATTTCACAATTATTCCAAAATGATCCTCTATCTTCTCCTAGGGGTAGACTGATTCAAGATCATCCAGGAATTCAACATGAAATTGATCCATTACTATTACAATTTTTAGGACTCCAATACCCACAGCGTGGAGGTGGAGGAGCATTACAATTAGGCGGAGAAAGAGTGATATCAATTGATTTTGGTAACCCGCAGTCTGCATTAGATAAAATTGATGGAGTGAGTAGAGTTTATAACCATAGCAATAGTAGAGGTAGTAGGTAGAAGTTAATAGGTGGATGAAGTTTTCTTTACTCTATATTTACGCATTGGTTGTAATCGGTCTTCTAGGTTGTTTCTGCATATTTTATCTTACTATTACCCACAAATATAAATGTTTGTTGCGTAGCTCTTAATGGCATAACTTTTGCTTGAAATAACTGTTTATATGGTGCAATTTACAGCTTTTAGTTGCTAAAATTATAACTCTTAGTTTAATAATTTTAATCCAATAAGCTTTCAGGTTAATAAAATTAAATTATTTGAGTAAATACAATACTATGTTTTTATTTGTGGGTAATAGTAAGATATTTTATGGTGGTGTTTATTAACAATAATATAGAAGACTATTATTAAGACTCTTGTCCGTAAAGCACCTTCATTTGCTCCTCTCATGAGAGTGATATTTCCTTCAAATCAGCTAGTTTTAGATGCTGAGGTTGTGTGCCGTTTAAAATGGCTTCCTTAATTTTGGGTATCAAATAATTTAAACGTAAGACCCATTGTAAAAGATAAGATTTAATTTGAAAGAAAAATTGATGTGGTTAAAACTTGACCTTGCGCAGTATAGGAATATTTTTTATAAAAAGAACAATATCGATTTGAAATGTAAAATTATCATAAATTTTTCTTTTTATTCTCAAATGAATTACTATTAATTTAGTAAACTATATTATTAATATCTCAAGTAAATCAACCATTTTCAGCGCTCAAAACCAAGTGCGGTGAGAACAAGTTTTTTTGGTATGGATTGGACTACCAAACGATACATACGAACTTTTCTAGATAATAATTTCATTATACGCTGAAATCAGCTATATTGGCTCACTTTTACTAAACCTACGTACGAACTGTTTTGCCTAAGCTTATGAAAATAATTTAAATCTTCTATTTTTATAACCTTATTTTTACGCGGCTTGTTCTCACAAATATAGGACCCTTTTTGCAATCTTAGGAAGAGTCAATAATTCAAATTTTTGTGGCACTAAAATAGGAATTTCTTTAGTTACAGCAAGGTCTATTTTTTCGTAAGTAAAAGTGTTTTACAATTAATTATTAGAATGAAAATATCATACTTGGCTCTCAAGAAATTTCCTGTTGTGCAGTGGTAAGGTTTGGAGAAAAAGATTGGCTTGGCAACGATAATTTACTAGACTAAAGTTTATATTAAAATACAAAATGGGGTTGCGGGTATGGAATCTGGTTTGGATCACAATTACAATAAAATACTTGATATATTAAAAGGTGCTATTAAAGGCGACGATAATCAAGTTAAAGCAAGAAAACACCTTAGAGTAGAAAGATGGTTGAGGGCTTATATTCAATTAATTGAAGATTTTGATGAGGAAAAACTAATTTTTTTTTCTGATATATTCTCTGATAATTCTTGTTGGGATGGAATAAAATTAAAGAATAAAGCTGTTGGTGAAAGGCTAACTGAAGAAAAAAATAAAAATGGAAAAGAAAATCCGCTTGATCTTGCAGATAGATATTACTTGGCATGTAAATATTGTCTAGAAGATAAGATTCCTGGATTATTTGAACAAGTATTTATGAGATTTAAGAGAAGTGCCTTTGAAGAAGATGGATCTGATGATGATCTGAGAAGAGAATTATTGGAAAATATCGAAGAAACTAGCCCTATAGAAGCTTTCTGGTCTTTTCTTATTGATAAGCAGATTGGAAAACTAAACGAATATAAATCAGTTGAAGGTTTGCAAAAATCCATACAGATAAATTCTAATAAAAACTGGGAAGAAGGTATAGAGTTCTTCTATAATAAATTACACAATGATTCCAGTATTTCTAGTCAAGATAAAGATGATCTGTTAATTGAAGCAGCTTTATCTGCAGTAAAGGGTTACAAAGAAGTAGACACCATAGAGTTTTGCCTGTCTAAAATGGATGATGAGCAAAAGAAAAAATTACTAGATAGAGATTATAAGGAAAATACTTATTATGCAGTGTTGAATGTGCTAGTAGGTCAGTATTACTTTGATTCTTTTATGGAATTAAGCCGATTGTGTAGTCAGATTGAATGTGAACGTTACACAACTTTTTTATCTTCATTATCAGATCAAGTACTGAAGAATCCAGATCTGTCTGAAGAAACAAAAAAATGTATGATGAATGTTTGGAAACGTATAATAAAATTAAAAACTCAAGACCGCGGGGAGCAATCTATTTCCTCTATTTTTGTAGACTATTCAGTTACATATACAATAGCAAATTTAATTGTGGATCCAAGTAGACAAGGGGTAAGTAAAGAAGAAATATTAGGGAAGATATTAAAGCACGTAAAAGAAATGAGTGGTGAAGAGATGATAAAGGTTAAAGATTCTGTATTAAGTAAAATTCAGTTATTTCATGGGGGTAAAAAATTGCAGTTAGGAGAACAAGTATTTTCTAAATTAGCTCAAGAAGCTTCTAAAGAATCAATTTTGCGTGAAGCTGGTGATACTTTGCCACAGTCAAGTCTCAGTACGACTGATACCCCATATAATATAAAATCTTTAAGCCATAGCAAATAGGAGTAATATGCCAAGTAATGTCAAGCCGCTTGAGTTGGTACAGCTTCTGTTAATGAGAAATAAATCAAAAGACGAGTTCCTAGATTTTCAAAAAAGGTTCCAATCGTTTATCAATCAATCTCCTTCTTTTTTGCATTCAGTTGGAAAGCCAGGCTTTTTCCCTAGTTTCTTTTTTGGTATGTTTGCTACTGTATTAGACACAGAACTTGCTACTAAAATTGGTATTAAAAAACTTCATTTTCGTTTTGATGATAATAGAACTTTAAAAATAGCTATATTAACTAATGAGGGACTTAAGTGTATAACGATGTCTGATCAAGTTGATGGTAACATGCATCTAAAGTTCTCTCAAGGAGAGTTAGAAAAAATAGCACAGAAATGGAAAATGGGAGCAGAGTTTGATAAACTAGAAAAAGAAGAGCATGAAATAACAATTACAGGAAAAGAAGTAAAGCACGGAAAGGTTGATCCAGCTTTTAGTAAAAAGACTGATTATTCACAAAAAGGTTTTACAGAAATAGAAAAAGATCGTGACCAACAAGACCTAGAGAGCTTAATTTCAAAATTGAGTAATCAAGATTTCGAAGAAGTAAAAAAGAACGCTAGAAGAATGTTTAATTATATTACAAATGTCTATAAGAAATATGAAAAAGAAACTCTATTTAGCGGTAAAGAATCAAGTCATCATGGGTTTTTAGCTGGGTTTTTGATAAATTTTAAGTATCGTTTTCACCTAAAACTTTATCTCGAATTATTTGCTGGAAAAGGTTACGCAGACATTATTTTGCTTGTGCGCGGTTCTGATAAGTCGCTAAGCTCTATTCCTATTATTATTGAGCTTAAAGCAGGTACTGGTGAGATAAGTACAGTGATAAAAGCATTGAAGCAAGCACAAGATTATGTTAAGGGCTCTTTTTCTAACTCTATAAGAATGATTACTATAGCTAATGAAGCTATTTGTGTAGGATTAAATTTTGACATGGTTCATCACGAAAATGTTAAAATTGATGTAGAAAATTTTCTTAGTCGAGAAGGTAATTCTGTAATAGAAAAGTTATAGCTCTTCTCATAATAATCCAAACAAGTTAAGATATGGATTTATGGTAGTGGGGTTTGTATGCCAGCAGCGTATAGTTACGACTTAAGGAAAAAAGCAATGGAAGCATTGGATGAAGGAGAAAGTAGAGCAAATGTTGCCGAGAGATTTAAAATTGGAAAAACAACTCTATATGAGTGGCAGAAAAGACGTAAGGAAACGGGAGATTTTCAGTCAAAAAAGCCTGGAAGCGTAGGATATAACCATAAAATTACTGACTGGAATGTTTTTACCAAATTTGCAAAAAACCATGGTGGCAAAACTCAGTCAGAGATGGCTAAACTCTGGGGCAATATCAGTAGACAAACGATTCACCGTGCACTTAAAAATATTGGATTTACAAGAAAAAAAGACCTACGGATATAAAGAAAGAAATGAAGAGAAGCGAGCTCACTTTTCAAAGGTTATAGCAACAAAACGTCATGAAAATCTTGTATATATTGACGAATCTGGAATAGATAATACAGAAGACTACCCATACGGATACTGCAGAAAAGGAGAGAGGTTTCATTCACTAAAATCAGGTAAAAAAGCTCAGCGGGTCAGTATGATTGCAGCTCTAAATAAAGAGAAAATCATTGCTCCATTGACCTTTGAAGGATATTGCAATAAGGATGTTTTCGAGGCTTGGTTTGAGCAGTTTTTAACTCCAATTTTAAGGTCTGGCCAAACTGTAATTCTTGATAACGCTACTTTTCATAAATCTAAAAAAATAGATAATCTTGCTAAAGGAGTTGGTGCTGAAATTCTTTATCTTCCTCCATATTCTCCAGACTTTAACAAAATTGAGCATCAGTGGTTTGCTATAAAGAACAGAGCTAGAAAAAATATCCCTATTTTTAAGTCTTTCCGTCAAGCTGTTGATTCTGCTTTTTTATTCTGACTATTATGAGAAGAGCTATACTTGGCACTGAAGCAACGAATGCTGAGGTGATAAGAACACAGCTAGAGTATCTTTACTATGGAATTGTTTGGAGCAATGGTGGAAGTGATAATATTAATTATGTCAGCAGAATGATCTTAGGTCAGCTAGTACTTATTTCTAATATTATTAAGCGTGAAAAGTTAGGTAAACATATTTTTATTTATGATCAAAATGATAAAATGGTTACTGGATCACAGAAACGCCCAGAAGCAGCAAAAGAAAGTATTGAGGATTGTGTTACAACTATAGTGCTAACTTTAGGTAAGAAGGTGCTTATACTCAACATAAATGAAAAAAATGAATTTGCATTGAGAGTGCCAGATAATAAAGGAATTCCTATTGAAAATATTAGGAGAATTCAAAACGTCAATGACATAAAGATACAAGAAATAACCTGTAACTTATACAGTACGCCTAGTAATAAGAATCCATTTGATCAGTACTGTAATAAGAATAAGGGAATTACAGTAAATACGTATGACTCATTGGACAAATACAAAAGAGGTAAAGAAATTTTACAAGGTAATTTTACTCGAATTGTGGAAAATAAAAAATTTAAAGCAGCTTTGAGCAAAGCTATAGAATCTGGTAAATATGATGATTACAAAAAACTATTTGAAGAAATTTCTCATATACTACATCCTTTCAAATCATTAATAAGCAATGAGGCTACATTTCAAGCTGTATTGCATGGTTTATTTAGTAGCTACGGAGAAGATAATATAAAAGTTATTACTGAATTTCAAATAGGTGGTGGAGAGAAGTTGGATGTTATGTTGGTTATAAATGCTACTGATCAAAAAAAAGAATACCCCCCAGTTGGAATAGAGCTAAAATTTGCTAAGAAAGGAGAATTGGATAAAAAAGAAAAAGATGCTAAGGACCAGTTGAAAAGATATAAAGAAGGTGAAGCGTATAAGGTAATTACTGATGCTGGCAAAGTGAAACTGATATATGCTGTTTTTAATAAAGGTGCAACAGATGAAGGTTCCCTTATAAAAATTGGTAATGAGTTTGTAGAGGTAGATGTAAGACATAGCTCTGTGGTTGCTTTTGGTCAACAGCCAGGTAGTCTCCAACAACCTTATGTTAAACAAGCAGGTCTATCTCGAGCAGTTAATCAGTGATCTAGTCTTAAGAAATAGTCATCTTAAGTAGGTTATGCTGTCGGGAAGTTTTGTGACAAAGTTATAGAAGGAAAACAAAATGATCCTGATACGAGTACATGGAGTGCTGTTAAAAGTTCGTTTTCCGATACATTTATTACTAAGCATAATATGAATTACATTTATAGTAATCAATCTCCAGTGAATTCCTTAGATAGCTAAGAGCTAAAAGTATGTATTGTGTAAATAGTTACCAAGGCTGGAAGGTTTTGAACTTTTTTTCACAACACTGATGTTCTTGCTAAAATATTTTTGAAAAAGTTAGTTGACTTATAAATAATTCTCTACTAATACTGGCATGTGTTTGTTTATTCTGCTGAAGTGGCTCCGCAGGTTACTGTATAAACTTCAGCAGTTTCCGTGCTCCTTTAAAGCATCATGCTCTTATAGTAGTGATATCAAGTATAGGTCTTAACCATGTTGATTTATAGTAAAATTAGCTCAAATTTGGAGTCATAAGCAACTTTTAACCTCTCTATATACTCCATTGTTACTCACCATAAAAACTTAACAAAAGCTTAACGACGTGAGCAGTAAAAAGATTATGGTTATTGACTTAATGTTACATATCGCATACAATGTATCATATATCTTAGCTTAGAGGGATAAGTATGGGTGAGTCTACTGGGATAGTAAAATCTATCATCAATCTACTAAAGCCAAAATCCAAATCAGAACTATATGATTTCGAATATGAGTCCATTATAGAACATCTATCATCTAAAGAGCATTTATTAAATGAGCTGATGAATGATATGTGGTACTCAGGAGACTTACCATCAGTTAGAAATCATAATGAACTACCTTCTTTAATTGATAGCAAACTTGGACTAAGCGAGCAAATTTGTGTTTGGTTTGCTCTAGATCATGACCTTACACCAAGTCAAAAAAATTTAAACAAAAAGTTACTTAGTGCTCTAAAATGTTTAGCTTCTAACTGTGGTTCATTTGATAATACTGAGCCCCTTGAAGAATTTTTATATGATAATAGAAACAATAAAGATTTAAAAGTAATTCTTAACCTAAGAAGAGGAGAATCTCAATCAACAGTATTGCATGCAATTGCAGGAGCAAATATTGGTGGATTTCGTCGCATAGGAAATCAGGCTATAGATTTACTCTTAGAAGCAGGCGCAGATCCTAACATACAAGATAATAAAGGAAAAACACCATTATGCCTTGCTGCTGCCAAAGGTCATTACGATAATACAAACTCTCTCCTCTCAAAAGGAGCTAACCCTAATATAACAAGTAGAAAGGGTAAAACTCCACAACAAATAGCAACTAATAAACTCTGCTATAATATAGAAGAATTATTTTTAACTGATAAACAGAAAAAGATGAATAAGGAATTGTATGACTTACTTGCACTAGATTCAGACTGCACTAAAAATTTAAAGGAGTTTTTAAGTAAGCATAAAAGAGACTCAGACCTAAAAGTGGTGCTAAATATTCGGCACGGAATGGGTGAGTCAAAAGTGTTCTCATATGTTGAACGTTTTGCTTGGGACAATGAAGATCTTGCTCAAGAGTTAAGAAAAATATTTCTAGAAGCAGGAGCATTAGATTATGATAAAAATATTATTTATCGTCAGCAAAAGAAAGGACAGGTCAGTAAATTACTCGTTAATTTAACCTCAAATCAAAAGGAAAAGTTAAATGAGTTTTCTGATAAGGTGTTTCAGGCTCAAAACATGGCTGAACTTGAAGAGATTGTAAACGATGCTATAAAGTCTGGTGTACGATTAAACTATTCTCTTTCACAAGATTTCTTTTCAGGTAATGAATACACTTTTACCGATTATGTGATGAAAAAAATCAGTGAGTTGGAAAAAAATCCTAAAGTTGCTAGTAATATAATATGTCAATTAGTATCAAAAGGGGCAGTGTTTGGTAATACAGTTGATGCTAACACACTGACACCAGAATTTAAAGAGCATAAAACTAACCTAAAAAAAGCTTATATAGATTATGTTAGCAATTCTCATAAGTTTATTGAAATCGCAAAAAATGCAACCAATAGCGAGCTAAAAGATGTAAGAGTAGACAACTCCGTTTTTTACTTAGAATATTCTAAAGATAGTAAAATAGACATTATAAAGATAACAGATGGGACAAGGGATTTAGGTCTAACCGATGGGGATGTAAAGTGTGGAAGAAATATAGTAAAGATCGGTAAAAGTGAAGTAGAAATTAAAACTGAAGATGGCATAAGGAATTACACAGATCTTACAGAAGGCAGCGATATAGTATTAACTTTCTATACCAGTTTGGGAAATGTAGACGTTAGGCTGTATCCTGACGTACAGAATAAAAGCAAAATTATAGTAGAAGTGAGTAATAGAGAAGAAATATTAGAAAAATTCAAAGGTCGCGAAGAAGAGTTAGGCAATGATTGCGAGCTTGGTAACTACTGGGTCTACGATGCTATTGAACAGGGATATTTTGAAAGATCTGGTGGATTAATGCGTCCTGAAGTAATAAGCGAGTCTAACAACAAATGGACAGAACGTGAAGAGTTAAGAAGGACTTCTGATCCTAGGAGAGAAGTTTCTAGGTAGATTGATTTGCTAAAAAAGTTGAAGATTATTATTTAAATATAAACTACTATAATTTATAGGTTAAGGAGTTCGTACCAATGTCTTCTAAGAATACTCTTTTATGTTGTTTTTAAGCTGGCTACAAAATGAGGATATGGAACATACAATGGCTGGGCTGCCTTTTACACTCCAGATCTACTATTAAAATATGCAGCTAAAATTGGATACATTTTCTACCATTGTCGTATCTAGTCTGTTAAAATCTTCAATATTTATATTGATATCTTCGCATAATTAGGTGTCAACTTTTGTAACATTGATTTACTTTTCTATATCAATCTCAACATCTTTTGGTATGGTCCTTGATTCCTCTATATCAACTGCAGTAGCGGCAATTTGGCTATTTTTCCTATTTCTCAGCAATACCTTTCAATAGTTTTTGGTGTTTTCAGTTTCTCTCCTTTTGTTCTTTTTATAAATGGTGTAATTACGCCCCTAATCCATAAAATTTCTCTAATTGCTCACCCCACAGCATCGGTATTTCTCTTAAATCCACTAACCTCAAACCCCTTGGCTGCCTCCCATTTACTATATCTTCTTTAATTTTTGGTGCTAAATAATTTAATCTTAAAATTTGTTGTATACGTCTTGTACCTATATTAACTTTAGCACTCAGCTCTTTTATATTTGCGTATTTTCCTTCCTCTAGCTGACGTTTCCATAGGTGAGCCCTCACCACTGCTTTTAGCAATGCATTATTTGTTTTTCCTTCTGGCTCGATTACTGTGCATTTATTTCCTTTCTTCTTTATTGATATAAATTTTTCCTCTGATTCAGAACATAACTCTATTCCATCCTCTCTCACCAATACTGCTTTTATTAACTTTTTCACTACTTCTTTCTGCTTTCCAAAGCTTAAATTTTTCCACTCTTCCGCTTTTTCTCCCCGTTTTTCATATAATTGCTCTGCTTCTTTCATCACTTCTTTTTCTATTTCTCCAGCTACTATAGTTCGATTTACCGATTCACAATTTTTCCCTCCTAGATGATTGTTACATACATAGTATCGATACCTTTTATTCTCTTTTTTCGAGTATGTCAGTGTCATATTTACATCACAGCTCTTGCACTTAATTATTCCCTTTAGCAGCGCTTCCTCATATTTTGCTTTTCTATATGGCTGATTCTTTATTAACTCTTGCGCTTTTTGCCATTTTTCCTCTTTTATTATTGCTTCATGCTTTCCCTCATACTGTTTGTCATAATGCCTAATTTTTCCCATATATATTGGATTTGTTATTATTCTTCTCACCGTTGCCTTTTTAAAGATACCTGATTTCGTCCGGTACCCTTGGCTGTTTAACTCTCTTGCCAGTTCTACCATTGACTTCAGCTCTATATACCTCTCAAATATATGTTTTACCAACTTTGCTTCTTTTTCATTTATTATTAATTCCTTATCTTTCACATCATACCCAAGCGGTAAAGTTCCACCCATCCATAATCCTTGTTCTTTTGATGTTGCTATTTTATTTTTTACTCTTTCCACTATCATTTCTCTTTCTAGTTGTGCTGCTCCTGATAACACCGTTTGTACGAACTTTCCCATTGGCGTATTATTGTCAAATATCTGCGTTACTGCTACAAAATTTACTCTATGTCTTCTAAAAAATGACGTTACTTCGATGCTGTCTTTTGTTTCCCTTGATAACCTGTCTAGCGTATATACTACTACACAATCTACTTCTCCTCCTTTAACATCTTCAAATAACTCCTTTATTGCTGGTCTTTCTAAGTTTTTTCCTGAATATCCGCCATCATCGTACCTTTTTGCCAATGCTACCCATCCTTCTCGGCTTTTTATATATTTTTCACATGCTACACGTTGCGCATCAAGACTATTAAACTTTTGTTCTAGACCATCTTCATTTGATTTTCTCGTATATATTGCACATCTTACTTCTTTTAGCATTCTCTCTCCTCAATTTCCACTTTTGTCACGCATCCCGAATAATAAAGGTCCGTTGTAGCTCATTCCCATTATTTTCCCGGCTACTGCTGACAATGACGTAAAAAATTCTTCTCTGTAGATTAAACCCTTATCTGTTACCATTACCGCATGCGTCTCTTCCCCTCTCTCTAATATTAATTCTGTCCCTTCTACTGGTAATTTATCGCTACTTATTCTTTTTCCTTTCTCTAGCCGATCTGCCAGATACTCTAGTCTTTTTGTCCCCTTTCTTGACATTTCTCCATACGCTTTTTCCTGCATTCTATAAGCTAATCTTGGTATCAGATATTTCTTTGAGTATCTAGGCGCCTCTTCCCCATATACCTTCTTCCATATTTTTCTCATTTCACCCAAAGGTTTTTTCTCTAAATTCATTACTTTCTTTTCTATTTCTTTCTCCATATTTTTAGCCCTTCATAAATAGCTTTTCAATTCTGTCTATTTCTTTCTTCAATATTTCAGTGATCTCCTTACTGTTTTTCGCATAATCCATTGCTGTCATTCCAAATTTATCCGCTTGTTCTATTTCTCCTCCAGCCTTCACTAATTCTTTCACTATCTCTTTTTCGCCTATCATGCATGCAAGGTGCAGCGATGTGCATTTATTTCCATATTCTTCCGCATTTACATTCCCTCCTGATTTTATCAATTCCCTCACGATTTCTAGACGTTTCTCCGTTACCGCTAGGTGCAGTGCTGTGTATCCTTCTACATCTTTAGCATTCACATTCGCTCCTTTTTCGACTAATAATCTCACTGTTTTTGCGTCTACTGCATAATGCAGAGCTGTTCTTTCCTTCTTGTCTCTTTCATAAATATTTTCATATGAGTTCTCTAATAATTCTTTTGCTGACTTATTAAATTTGCCAAACTTTAACATAATTTACCTCACCTTTTCTTTGACCTTTTTTTTAAGCTTTCCTTCTCACCACCTCATCTATCATTTCGTTTACTTGGCTCATTATCTCGCTTGCTAAATTTTTACATTCTTCCTTTATTAGTGACTTATCTTTCTTCCTTATTTCTCCTATCTCTATTATTTTTAGCTCTGGTAAATAACTCCCATTCAACATGTCTGCTATTTCTCCCACTAGCCTCTCTATTCCATAGCACGTCAGTTCTCTACTTTTTGTTACTCCTCCTTTTTCTCTCAAAAATTTACTTGCCTTTTCACTCTCTTTGCTATCACATAGACGATACTTTTCACTTTCCCAGATGTAATACATTGGCGTTGCGCCGTACTTATTCAGTTGATTAACTTCAGCTCCAGCCTTTACCAGCTCTTTTATTATTTCAACTCCTCCTATTTTGCATGCAGAGTGCAGTGGCGTACATCCACTGACATATTGAGTGGCATTTACTTCCGCTCCTTCCCTTAGCAGCACTTTTACATTTTCTAAGCTTTTCGCAAATACTGCACAGTGCAGAGGTGTATAACCATTTTTATCTCTTGCATTGATCTCCGCTCCTTTTTTTATTAATAATCTCACTGTTTTGTAATCAGAGATTTCCACTGCTTGGTGCAATATCGTCTCTCCTTCTTCATTTCTTTTATTAATGTTTTTAAACCCGTTACTTGATACTTCTTTAAAAAACTTACTAAAAGATTCTTTGCTAAACTTCATACTTACCTCACAAAACTAGCTTTTCTAGCGTTAGATAAATTTCTTATATTTACCTGCTGCTATTCAAGTCATGTCCTTTTTAGCATGAGAAAGCAAGTCTTTTTCTTTTTATTTCATACACTTTTACCTATTATTAATATAATATATGAGTATCTAAATATAAGTACTTAACTTATTAGAGATATTATTCGACTATCTTTCCAACTTCTGTGCAAATGTCGATGTTCATGCCACTTCAGTACTCCTGGATAAAATACTAAAATGTGCTTTTCTAATTCGTGTATTGAGTCTTTTTGCTCTGAACCCAAATCATTTTTATAGTAAACGTTGTGTTCTGCTAAACCATATTTTGTAATCTTCTGATCTGTATAGTTTTCTATTTTGTGGTGGTGAGTAACGCTAAACCTTTCTAAAATTGGCTTGTGTTTTAAATTCCAACGTTGCCCTGAAAGTTTATCGCTTCCCAATACAAATTTATTTCCTTCTTCTTCTATTCTACCAACCGGAAAACAGCTATTTATTTCTCCTAATTTCCAGCTATCTGACAGTACAATCTGCGCTTTTGCAAATTTAATCGATGGTAATAAGCTTTGAGTTAGAGGATACAGGGCTTTTAAGTTATACCACTGATGACTTCTTTCATAAATGCCTTTGTAATCCTTTGTGTGAGGCTCTGTTTCTCCAAGTACTGCTACATCTAATCGATATATGTCATTACTAAATGCTTGTTCATAATGCTCTCTTAAATAGTTGTCTACAATCTCTACTAACGGACCCCTAGATCTGAAAAAATTTATTCTTCCAAACGATAACACTGGCCCATTTTTTTCAACTTTTATACCAGAGTAGTCTGATAACAAACTTCCAAATAAACTTTCATCTAAAATAAACCTATCAACGTTATAGTGATCATTGAAAATCCTCATTAGCCTCGATCTTGCTGGTAACGATAGTTTTGCAAGCTCTACTACTGCATCTACGAAGAAGTCATTTGGTACGTCTCTTATCCCTACCTGCAACTCAAAAAAGTGTTTACCGGGTGGCTCTTCAATAATTATAATATCTTCTATATTTGCCCATTTTAGTGCTATTTTTAGTGATGCTGGAGTTCCTCTCAGTCTTTGAAATTTTACTCCTTCTACTATGGCTTTTCTTTTATCTTTTACCCAGCGCAATATCTCTTCTAAACCATATTCTTCTATTATCCACGACAATGTTTCCTCTTCCAATCTAAATTTAAATCCTCTGATACAGCTTGGATCAACCTTATAATCTGTTGCATCTACTAGCGCTTTTTCCTGTTTTGTTGCATTTGGTGGTAATAGCATTACTCAATCTTTAATTTTCGCAAATTTGCACACTCGTTCCCTAGTATCACAATATCCTCTTTTGGCTCGATTAATTCCACATTTTCTACACCCTCTACAAATAGATTCGCTATTATCCATGATCTTGTCACACTCCATCCCAGCCTTCTATTTGCTTCAAACTTCTTAATAAACTGCTTCTTGATTTCCTCCTTTGATATCACAGGACTTATGCTCATTCTGCTGTGAATATCTATTTCCGTAATATTGCAACCAACTACTGTTACTGTATCTGTTAAAACCCTTATATCATCTCTAGTAACCTGCTTTTTTACAATTTCTAGTAGCTCTTCTGACACCATGCCAGTTGTGGATAATTGTGTTGATAAGATTGAAATTTGTACTTTTCCTGGTATAGGTGATTCTACTAGTGCATCTTTTACTCTACTATCTGCTGACAGTGCATGATATTTATAATATTCCTTACTTCCTCCTGTTGACCAACCTGCTATTTTTGCTTTTACCCTCTTTCTAAATCTTTCATCCTCTTCTTCTTTTTCTCTCTCTACTCCATAAAATTCAGCCAAATTATCAAGATCTTCTCCCCTTGCAAATTTCAGTAAATTACTCTTTACTGCTTCGTTCATCCTTTGTCTGAGCAAAAGTTCTCGCCAGGCTGCTACCTCCAGAATCTTTATCGCTGGATCGGATTCTACTAACGCTGAAAAGGTTTCATCTCTACACACTAACTCCTCCTTCATTCTGGAAAAGATTTCCTCATAGCTTAGTTTTTCAATAATATTAGATGTCTGCATTTCTAAACAACTATTCCACTAATACCTATGAATTTGCCTTCTGAAAGATACATACCTTCAAGTACAAGAGTCATTTTTCCTTCTTTAGCTTCAGCAATCTTTACTTTTTCTAACTTAAATCTCTTCTCAAATTTCCCCAGTGCTTCTGCTGTTGCTGCATAGATTTCCAAAGTTAAATCTCTATTTATTGGCTTATCTACTAATTCAAATAATCGAGAACCATACTCTCTTCTCATAATACGTGATCCAATAGGAGTGGTTAAAATATCAGTAATTGATTGTTTTAAATGTTCTATTCCTTCCAATTCCTTTCCCGTGCTAGCATTCATGCCTCTCATTCTGCAAATACATTTTTGCTAACACCTATCACTTTAAAACTACACGATACCAAGTCTCCTGTTCTTGTTACTCCCATACCGTTCACAAATACGCTGTTTGACCCTTGCGTTAGTGTCTCCCCTATAGTCAAGATATCACCCCTACGACACACAGATCTACTATTTACAAATACGTCTTCACTTCCACTCATACAAACATGAACCGGTATTCCTGTACAATTATCCCCTACACAAACGATTGCTTTACCCATATGCTAGTTTAGATCTATTCTCCTTCCCTTAAGTTTTATTCTTTCTTTTGTCATTTCTATACTCGATTCTCCAGCTTTCAGTGTTATTTTATCTACTACTTCAATCTCTAAATGATGTTTATCTTTATCGTATGACAACTTTGTTCCATCTTGAAATGTTAAGCTACTCACCTCTTTTTTATTCTCTGATGCAGGGTATTTTTCCTGGTATATCCCTCCTAACACCACTCCTAACGATAATTCGCCAAGAGGAGAAAATATCATAACCTGTTCACCGATATCTGGTGGAGACCAATCTCTATCTTTTCCTGCTTTATTTGTTATCCACGGTAAATAATCTGTTAAAAATTCGCCTATTTTCACTCTTACTTTTGCTTTTTCATAATCTATTTCTTTTACAATTCCTATACGAACAACGTTTGCTAGCTTCCTATTTAGCTCTGAAATCGCAAAACTATGATCCAACATTTATATTTCCTACGTTTATTGTATGTGGCTTAAATTTTCCTTCTTCCCAAATAGATCGACCTACGTGTATTGTATGCACCCACTCAATCAACCACACTAAATACGCATCTAACTCTGGCCTAAATCCGTCAACTTCTGCAGAGATAAATTCTCCTGGTGAAACATTTTTCACATTCCAAGTATTTTTATTTACTACTCTTGCTACTTCTGTTGCTAATGACCTGACAACTAACGAGGAATCCTCGACTGTTCCATCAACTACAATCCTTGCTTCAAACCTGGCTTTCAAGGCTAATTCTTCTGTTCCAGGATCATGTCCTTTTTCAAAGCTGCTAAGTTCCACAAATACTGCCGGTGCTACTAATTCTTTTCTTATTGCTGGATAAATTTCACATGTCTGTATTGCTGATATTTCTTCCTTTAACTTAGTGCAAATTTCTTGATGTAAATCTTTCCAGAACTTTGTCATGCATATAATTTAACTCATGTAATGTATAAAATATTTTTCAAATACCTTTTCAACTTCATAATTAACAAGATTCCCTATTATCCTTGAAGCCTCAGGTTCTAGTGGCAACTTAACTTCCTTTATTGGCAATGCTGCCCTTCCTTCACGTTTAAACATACCGCTATTTCCTTTTGGCATAACTGCTGCAAATCCTCCTATAAACTCATGCTTTCCTACTTTCGATCCTCTTCTTGTTTTTTGTATTTTGCCAATTGTCGATGCTCTAATGTCGTAGAGACTTGCTCTAATTAACACTTCTAATCTGCTTGTTTTTGCTTTAAAAATTCTTAGCCTTCTTCTCATTAACGTCAATTTTATCTTCTTTTCCTCACTAATTTCCTTAGCTGCTTGCGCTTTTAACCATAGTGCCGTTTTGTTTAATGCCTTTACCGTTGCTAATTCTACTTTTCTTCTTTTAGCATTTACACTTTCTATTACCTCAACTTCTATATGAATAGACATTTTACACCCCAGACGCTTTTATTTTCCACGTTATTCCAGACTTGTCTCTAAGTGGCGGTGAGTGTACTTTATATCTTCGATCACCTATAACAAAAACATCTCCTACTATTGGCCTTAACACATCAAACGCACTTACTTCTAACGCTAAAGTTTCTTCCACAAATTGTCCTTCACCAATCTCGTATAATTTATCTGGCTGTTGCTTTAATACTTGTACCATGTATGACTTATCCTTTGATTTATACAAAGCCACTTCTCCTAAATGGGCAAAACAATCTTTTAGTAATCTCTTAATATTCTCTTGCATTCTTTCATAAGTATGCTAATAAGGTATATACTACTCTTGTGCCTCACCAACTTGTAGTTAATCTACCAGTATTGTTATGCTGCAACGACTTTTACTAATGTTCCTGGTCTGTGGCACACTGGCAGAGGATTTGACTGTGTATGTAAATCAGTTCCTCTATCAAACCTCCTTGGCTCTTGTTTTGCATATAGTGGCTGTCCAAGAGTATTTACTGTCTCATTAAAATCTGCTGGTGCAAAGTATGTTGTAAATGTGCTCGCTGTTCCTAGTGGAAAACAGTGCCCTGTATCTCTTTCTATAAATCTTCTTACTGTTCCTTCAGGATCAGTTGCTTGCCCTCTATATTCCTCAAATGTTATGCCACAGAAAGTAAATCCTGATCTCATATCGTTTCTCAGCGCTGCTCCTTCTTGCCATCTCTCGTATGCTTCTTTCACTTTACTATGCGAAGTTAGTGCATCAAAAAACTCAGGGCTTACCAAGGCATGAATTCCGGTCATATATTCGCCACTTAAGTTGTCTTCGATATGTCGCAATACCTCCAGACACTTACGCTTGACATCTGTTGTTGCTGTTCCAAGGGCAAAATTTACTACTTTTGGTGTGATTTCAAATTCGTTGTACAAATTTAATAATTCTGACCCGTCAGCATCAAGAATAATTCCCTTCAGCGCTCCCATTCGCAAATGCTCTAATGTTATTGCATGTTTGTTTCTCATTGATTGCAAATGATCAGTTATTACATCTGCAAGCGCTTTAAGTTCACTCTCTGATCCAAATGCCCTTATTCCTTGTACTTCTTCTGGCAGCACTACATCATCATGCGGAATGTGCGGAATCGTAAACGTTCTTACCTTTCTTTTTCCTCTTTTTCCTACTGTTGCTGGTGCTCCTGGAACTTGTGTTGGCAATAGACTTAAAACTCCGTTGTGTTCTTCTATGGTAATATGTCTAAATCTTACTGACCTACTTGGAAACAAATTTAAATTTTCAACTCGTCCATAATTTATCGGCAATATATTCATCGCATTTGTTAGTGCCGTCATGCTAAATGCTGTATTTGTAAATAGATTTTGCATTTTTTCTTTTCCCCCTTTGTGTTTTTTTATTGTTTAATATAGCCTTAGACTGCTTTACGGATAATGATCCCTCGTCCTTCAAGTTGCTTTATTGCTGCAGCTTTTTGCTCTTCAGTGATACCTGCTGGCCATACAACTGCATGATCTGCTAGCATTGCTATACGTGTAATGATTACTGCTTTGGCATTTTCTGTCGCATTTACATCACTTGTTATTACACCTATTGCTCCATCTGTTGCAGTTGGATCTATTATCTTAATCATGTTATCTTTATCGAGAGCCACTACTGTACCAAGTTTAAGATTTTGTCCCTTTGCTACTGTTATCTGATCTCTTGAATATAGACTTGACACCTCATACTTTAATAGGTCACCCAGATTATTTTGTTCGCTTATACAACTCATAAATTTCTCTCTCCTTAACTGCTTACCGCCGCTTTTATCAATGCTATATACGGCGGTTATAAAAATACTTTAACTCCTACGACTTCTTGCTACCTGTATCATTAAATCTTCTCCTGAATTCTGTGGTATTGCACTCAGTATCTCTGTCTTTTTCGTTCTCTCTGCAAGTAATTCCATTAAAACTTCCCTGGCTTGCTCAACACTTACGCCCTGCTCAATAAATTCTCCTATCTTTTCTGGCATCTTTGATACATTACATAATCTTATTATCTCTAAAATTTCTCTACGACAGTTCTCGTAGCCTTCCTCAGTTAACTCATTAGTTGTCATACTAACACTCCTATGATTATTGATAAATTCAAAAAATGTTGTAACTCCATCTGCAAGACCTATTTCTACTGCTTTCTCCCCAAAATATAGACCTGCTTCTGTTGATCGAATCTTTTCAATTGAAAGACCTCTGTTCCTTGCTATTAGCTGCAAAAACATTTCATATAGTCGGCCTACTTCTTTTTGTAAGCTTTCTAAACTTTCAGACGTCATTGGCTCATGCGGATTTAAATCATTCTTTCGATTACCAGCAAAGATTGTGGTATACTTAATACCTTGCTTTTCATCAAACCTACTTTGATCTATGTGACTTGCTATTACTCCAACACTTCCTACTCCTGAAGTTCTACTCACAAATACCTTTTCAGCGCTAGAGGCTATAGCGTACGCGGCAGAATATGCATCATCATTTGCTATCGCTATTATCATCTTTTTTCCTCTTGCACTATAAATAAAATCAGCTAAGTCAAATACTCCATTTACTTCTCCTCCTGGACTGTCTATGTCAAGTAGAATCGTCTCTATGCTTTTATCTTCTAAAGCACTCTCTATCTCTTCATGAATATTTTCATACGAAGTCATGTCTAAAATATGATCAAAAGCTTCTGTTTTTTTTGTCAAAACTCCATAAATACGTATTATTGCTATTCCTTTTGGGTTTATATGAAAATACTTTGAGTTCTTAAAGATAGGTTGTTTGCTGTTATATAATGATAGTAGTTCAAAGCTTCTTCTCTCTACCATTATTGGTTTATTTATCCACATCACCTTCCTTCCCTTTTATGATTAATGTCAGAATCGAAACAAAGTCCAAAAGAATTAGCACGCTTTTGATCTTCTGCTATTTCTTGGTCTATTTCTTCTACATCGTAACCCATTTCTGATACTACCTCTGCTCGACTTTTGAAGCCATTCCTTACTGCCATTTGCTGTGCTTGCTGATCTTTTAGCGGATCCACCCAATCAAATCCCTGTGGTATCCATTTTACTTCTTCTTTCGCTGCTTTTGCCACTTTTTCATCTATACAGAGTTCTCCACACAGTACTGCTAATTCTAGCCATCTATTCCATACTGGTCTACAAAATTGGAATACCATAATGTTATGTTGCAGCATAGCGCATCTACGACGAAACTCTATCAGTCCTGCTCTGATTGATGAATAATTAACACCCGTTAAATCTCCTGTTAGTTGTTCGTATGTTATCCCTGTGCCTATTGCAATAGCTCTCAGTTGCTGTCTCATGAATGCTTCATAACTTCCTCCTACATCTGATGGCTCTGAAAATTTTATGTCCTCTCCTGGGTCTAAAAGTTGCATTGTTCCAGGTTCTAGGCCAGATAGTGCTACTCCTTGCTCATTACTTTCACCTTCTCCTAAAATATTTGCTTCAGGATCGAGCCTTGTAATAAACCCTGCAAACATCGCTGCTGTCTTTTTTCTCACTAATTCTGCATCATCATATTGATCAAGTTCATAGAGCTTTAGCAGTATACTCGAAAGCCATGGCTCTCCTCTAATTTGCCCAGGTCTCAGTGGTTTATAGATATGTAAAACATCGTTTGCTGGTACTCTAACTGATTCGCCAAATGAGCCTTCGCCTGGATGTTCTCTAAATAAGTAATATGCCTCTCTTTGCCCAAGTCTATTGAACTCAATGCCGTTTCTTATTACATTACCATTGGCTAGTTTTTGATTACTTTTACTATCTAAATGCTCTGATTCCAGTACTTGCAGTTGTAATGGTACATATCCCTCCAGCTTTCTCGTTCTTAAACGTACAAAACATTCTCCTCCCTCTATCATACTTCTGCATACTAGAGCTTGTAATCCGTAAAAATCACTTATCCCATTACTGTCTGCTTCATCTGTCCATTTCAGCCATAATTCTTGTACTTTCTTTCGAAATTCTCCATCTCTTGCTTTTGATTGCGGTTTTATTCCTGTTCCAATAGAGTTACTTACTATTGTATCAATGATATTTGCTGCATATGGATTTTTTCTCACCATATCACGTGATCTACTACGCAGGTGCTCAAGGCTTTGAGAAAGCAAATTATTTATGCTTCCCGCTTCTCCTTGCCAATACATTACCCTTCTTCCTGAGCCCGCTGCATCCCATGCTAAACTTTTTATCTTTGGTTTGCTAAATAATTGCTTGAACGATTTTAACAGCATTACTTTTCCTTATCTGAAACTTTGGATAACTCAGCCTCTAGCTCTTCTATTGTTGGCAAGGCTGTCTTTACATTCTCTGGTAGATTTTCAGTAATTTTATATTCTGCCAACCCTATCGGTTTATTTATGTCTTTCAGTGTATACTTAGCTAGCACGTTATCCTTTGACTTGCATAAAATTAATCCTATAGATGGTTGATCTGTCTCGTGCTTTAGTAAATCATCAACGGCTGAAAGATAAAAATTCATTTTACCTGCATATTCTGGCTTGAAATCTTTGTCTTTTAGCTCAATTACTACAAAGCAACGTAACTTTAAATGGTAAAACAATAAATCAATATAGAAGTCTTTATTTCCAACATCTAAGTGAAATTGCCTACCTACAAATGCAAATCCTTCCCCTAGCTCAAGCAAAAACTTCTCTACATGGCCTACAAGACCTTTTTCTACTTCTCTTTCATGAGCGTCATCTCCTATACTCAAAAAATCAAAAATATATGGATCTTTTAATGTATAATGTGCTAAATCTGACTGGGGAGAAGGTAACTTATCTTTGAAGTTAGTAACAGCTTTTCCTTGACGTTTGTGCAATTCACGTTCGATTTGCATCACCATTATACTACGTGACCAACCGTGCTCTATAGCTTTTTGAAAATAAAATAGTCTTTCTTTTGGATCTTTTACTTTATCTAAAATAACTACAATATGAAACCAAGGCAATTGTGCAGCAACCTGCTGCGTAAATTCAGTATCTTGATATTCTGCAGCAAATTGACGCATATAAGTAAGATTCCTAGCACTAAATCCCTTCATTTCTGGAAATGCGCTTCTCAAATCCTTACTTAGCTGATCTATGATTTTAGCACCCCAACCATGTTCTTTTTGGCGCCTTAAGATCTCTGTACCAATATAGTGATAAAGCACAATGAGTTTGCTATTTACTGCTAGTGCTGCTTTATAACGACTAGTAGCAATCTGTTCTTTGAGCTGCTCTAAAAATTCTGTATATTCTTTTGCTATAATTTTTGTCATACGGTTCCTTTTAACGATTTTTATCATTATATGATCCCTTTACTCGTTGAAAAAACAATCTTTCTCTTCGGTTTCATTCCAACAATCTTTAGCTCAGCTTTAATACGTTGTCTTAAGTTTAGTAAATCATTTATCTGAACTTCAGCATATCTCACTACATGGTCACCATATGCAATTGATACTACTCGCTCTCCGTTTTGCAGCTTCTTTATCGCTTCTTCGACTTGAACTAAATACTCTTCGTTATACATTTTCCAGCCACTTACTCTGTCTTACTTTCTTAGGTTTTTTACTTTCTATTTTTCCACTCAAACTATTCCATTTACTCTCTGGCCAACGATCGATTCCAAGCGCAATAGATGCTGCTCTCGCATAAATTCGGCAATCTAGTACTTCATTTCTTTCTCTTACTTTTTGCCACTCTTGTTTGGTGTATCCTTTTACTACCTTGCTGACTAATTGCTCTGCCGTTAGCTGCTTAAAATACTCAGGTGCATACTCCGGAAAATGACAATATCCTGCTGGCACTTTCTCTTCTTCTTTTAAAATATTAAGTAGCTGAAAAAGCTCTGACTTTAATATCGATACTCCTACTGGCCAGAGCTTTATTCCTCTTTTTAGCTTTTGACCACCAACTGTTATATCAACTCTACTTGGGCTGCTAAGTGGCACTAGGGCTTTATTTACACCTTTAACTGCCATTACTCTTCCAGAGCCTTGATGACCTCTTACCCAATTGTATACTTCTTGTGTCGCATACCCAGCATCAACCGCCATCATACTTATCATGTATTCAAGACCATTTTCACCGATAAAATGATGATTTAAGAGCTCAGAGAGTTTTCCCCATACTTCTCCTCTTCCAGTATCACCTTCAAATACTCGGTAGTCTATTGACCAATTTTCACGGCTTTTTCCCCATGCTACAACTTCTACTTCTAACCGATCTTTTTGGACATCTACTCCTGCTGTGAGAACCACTTCACCTTTTGGTACTGTGCCTACGGGAAAAAATTCTCTTCTGTTGAATAATTGCTTCCAGTCTGGTACTTCTCCCTTATCTACCCAGGTTTCTCCAAGCGTTGTGTTGATCCAAACTTTCAGTAATTGTTCACTTTCCTTTGCATGCAGAAAATCCTCTACTGCTTGTTGCCAACTATACCACCCAACTGGACTATAAAGACTTGAAAGATGAAATCCTTTTTTCTCCCCTTCTTTTGCCTCTGTAGCTCTCCATTCTCCACGTTCTAGCATCTCTGTCTTTTGATGATTTTCTATTTTGCCGCTACATTCAGTGCAGACATAATGTGCTGTTCTTGAGTCGTTGTTTTCCCATTTTATTTGTGACCATTTCAGAACTTGATAGTAATTACAATGTGGACATGGTACAAAAAAGTATCTCTTATCTGTTGCTTCAAATTCCTTCTCAATTCTGCTTATTCCATGAATCGTTGGTGTTGATACTAAAAAAATCTTTCTCCGTGCAAATGTATTAGTTCGGGCTATGCTGAGTAAAACTGGATCTCCTTCTCCTCCTGAATCTCCTGGGTAGGCATCTATTTCATCAAGAAAGAGATATTTTACTGGCATAGATCTCAGTGCTACACTGCTATTTGCTCCGGTTATTACTACTATTCCACCTGGAAATTCCTTACTTTGTACAGTATTCCCTGAATCTCTTGATCTTGGGTCTTTTACTTTACTTTTTAAACATGGTGTACTTTCAATCAGTGGCGCAAATCTTCCTTTTGACCAACGCTTTCCCATTTCAACTGTTGGCTGTACTACTAACATTGGACCTGGTGTTTGATCTATGATATAGCCTATCCAATTGTTACCAGCTTCTGTTCCACCAATCTGCGCTCCTTTCATGAATACTATTTTCTCCGCTGGAGAAGATGGAGATAGTGAATCCATGATTTCTTTTAAATAAGGAGTTCTTTCCGTTCTCCATTTACCTGGCTCTGATGCTGCAGTTGGCGCTAAAACTCGATACTCATTCGCCCACTCTGATACTTTAAGGTGCGGATCTGGCCTTAAACCTTCAGAAAAAGATGTAGCGTATATCATATTGCTAGCTCTTCACCATCATTAGATGATACTTCAACATCACTTAAAATAGAACTGCACTCACTTGTTTTCTCACTTTCGAGTTCAATAAACATTTTCTTTTCAAGTGCTTCTTCTATATACTTCTGAATTAAATTACTCATTATTATTGCAGCTATGAGCGCAACTATTCCCACCATTACCGCAGCTATAATGTTAGCCACTATCGCTATTGCGCATATTGTTATAGTGACACAGATGATATTGGTATATTTCTTTATTTTTTTGTCTGCTATTTTCCTTTCTTCAAAATATTTATTGCTCAATAAATGAAATGTTGGAAAGTTCTTCTGTCTTCCAAATAACACTATTTCTTTCTCTTTACTCAGTAGTTCTATTAATTTTGCATTGTTCGTTATTATTGCATACTGAAAAACATCCGTGGCATCTGCTCCTCTCTTTAGCAACAACTTTACTACGTTAAAGTGACCATGCTTTGCAGCAACATAAATTCCCGTTTTTCCACTCTCATCTACAGCATCTATTTCAACTCCTTCACCAAGAATACCGTCTATTAGGTCTTCATATCCTTTTCTGGCAGCTAAATGAAGCAAACTGTTTTTATCAGCTCCGTATCTATTACTTGCTAAAATCTTTACTATATCTAATCTATTTGCTTCTTTTGCATAACAAAATGGTGTCTTGCCATTATCATCCTTAATTAAAGGATCTATATCTTCTCGCGTTAGTAAAACTTCTATTGTTTTCAGCCTTTCAGCATAATGTAGTGGCGTTTTATTTTCATAATCTTGTAAATTGACCTTGGAATTCGGAGCATTTATTAAACACCTTACAATATCCAAACATAAATCTCTCTCATCATAATTACTACTACTTACAGCTACGTGCAAAGAAGATAATTTCATTGCATTTCTGCCGCTACCAGCTATATTGACATTCGCACCAAGATTTGAAAGTAATTTTACTACTTCTAGCTTCTTGTTGTTTACTGCATAATGCATTGCTGCATGATTTCTCACGTCAAGAACATCCTTATCCGCGTTTCCTTCTCTAATTAAAATTTCTACTATTTCTTCATGTCCAGCTCCTGCCGCTAAGTGTAATGGTGTATGTAGTAGAGCATTCTGCTCATTAACATTAACTCCTTTGTTGAGTAAAAACCTTACAGCATTTGCTTCATTCAACATCGCAGCTAAGTGAAGTAAGCTATCTCCCTCTGATCCATATTTATGATTGATTAGTGCTTGTAATATTTCTTCTCTTGCACAAGAAAGCGCACTTTTACCATCATCATCAGTGATCAGTGGATTAATATTTTTCCTGTTCAGTAAGAGTGCAACCATACCAAACTCGTTAATTTCTACTGCATAATGTAGCGGTGTCTTTCCATTTAATCCTCTGACATTAACATCTAATCCAGGTTAGACACTTTATTAATTCTAAACTTAAGTTAGCAGACATTATTTAAAACTTAATATTAGATAATTCTTGTAATGAGTTTGTAATCTCTTCAGTTAGCGCCATATGAATCTTTTCAGTGTCACTCAGTGATGCAAGTAGTGCTGAAACTCTATTTGGAATATTAAGCAAATTATTACGGACAACTCTTGCTACGTTAAATGCATCGCGCTTTACTTCCTCTACTGCTACAAGTTCTCCTATCTCAGCCTTAGCTTTCGCCTCAAGTAGTTTACCTCGTTCCATTTCATTTTTTATTCGAGTTTTAAGCAACATTGTGGAAAGGTTACTTGTATTTTCGTTTTCTGGATTTTTTCTCCTCAGTGGCTGACTTGGATCTCTTATTGTTTCTATAGCCCTGTTTGCTTGTTCTCGGTCAATGAGTCCATCCTCCAGCTCAACTATTCCTTTTTTTACTAAATAACAGACATATTGCTTTGATACTCCTATCTCCCTTGCCCACTCTGTTTGTGTTATTTTTTCCACTTTTTTTGCCCCTTTTTACGAATTTCCTTCTTGAATTTCTGCAAAAGTTTTACCAGTATCGGCTAAAATGGCATCTCTTCCCGTGTATACTTGCCAACGTTTTATGGTTACATCTACAAATTTTGAATCTAGCTCTATTGTTCTACAAATTCTTCCTGTTCTCTCACATGCAATCAGTGTGCTGCCAGAACCGCTAAATGGATCAAGTACTATGTCTCCAGATCTACTGCTGTTTACTATTGCTCTCTCCATTAGCTCTACTGGCTTCATCGTTGGATGTAGTGAGTTATGTATTGGCTTATCATAAAACCACAGATCACTTTGATTTCTTCCTCCATGCCACTCACGTTTATTGCCGCTTTTCCATCCATAGAGCATTGCTTCGTATTGTCTTTGATAATCTGATCTTCCTAGCGTAAAGTGATTCTTTGCCCAAATGATAAATGTTGACCAACGACCACCTGCTTCTTCAAATGCTTTTTGCAACGTCGAAAACTCTGATGATGATATGCAGATGTAAATTGCTCCTTTCGTATATGCTAAAATATTGGAACAGATGTAGTAGAGAAAAAGTTCGTACTTTTCACCTTGATTATCGTTTAGTATTTTTTTATCTTCTCTTTCCTGACTGCTACCGTAATCAACGTTATATGGAGGATCACATACGGTAATATCTGCCATTTTATTGTCTAATACCGCTTTATATGATTCAACTAAAGAGCTATCACCACAATAGATTCGATGATCACCTAAAATCCATAAATCCCCTGGTTTTGTTATTTCTACTTTTTTGTCATCAACAACTAAGTCAGAAAGATCTTCTTTTTCACTGTCTAAATCATCAAGAAAGTTTTGAACTTTTTCTAATTCAAATCCAGTCATTTTAAGATCAAACTGTAAATCTTCTAACTCTTGAATTTCCACTTTTAAAAGCTCATCATCCCACTTTGCCCAGTTAGCTGATTGATTTGCCAGTAATCGAAAAGCTTTAGTTTGTGGTTCATTTAAATTATCACTTAAAACCACAGGAATACTCTCCATACCAAGTTTTCTTGCTGCTTTAAGTCTTAAATGACCATCAACCACAGTGCCATCGCTTTTTGCAACTATTGGTATACGAAAGCCGAATTCCCTGATTGAAGCACACATTCTGTTTACTACGTCATCATTTTTACGAGGATTACGCTTATATTCGACGAGGTTTTCAACAGGATAGTAGTGGATTGCTAAATTCATATCTTAATAATTAAAAAGTTAATATTCAAAATATCTCTGACACTAGAAAAGGCCTGGGGTCAGCACCACCAAACCCGCCATTATGGCCGAAAGGACCCACTTTTTATGAGCTTATTAATATCTTTCCATAACATAGAACATCAAAGCTAAAGCATCTGCTTGATTATCATCTCTAGGTGAAAAACCTTTTTCACGTATCGCTTCAATAACTTCACTCTTACTTGCATTGCCTTTGCCTGTTATAAAGCGTTTTATAGTCTTAACAGGAACACTCTGATAGGGAATATGATTCTCTTCACACCAAGCAGAGAGAACTGCAAGAAAACCACCATAACAATGCGCTGCATCAGTTCCAAGGTGTCTTCTTACTTCCTCAAAATAAACTGTTTCAATACTTGGAAATTTTTCTTTCATTTCATTCAACCACTTACGAAAATTTAGAAATACCATGCCACCTCCACTGAAACGACTACCATGAAAACTTTTGCTTCCACTTTCAATTACTCCATCTGTTAGAATTGCCCAGCCCGTTTGCTTGCCAAGGTCGAGTGTTAGGATTGACATTTTCTTTGTGTTTGAAGCGTATAGAGGTAAACTAACCTCGTTGAAACAATGCCCTTCTATTATATATATACCGGATTTCTTACTACTTTTTCCGGGATTTTCTAAAAAAAAAGTTAAAATAATTTCAAAACTGCTCACCAGCTAAAGAATAAAGTAGATAGTTCTCTATTTTTAGAGTTTTACAGTTGCTTGTCTTTTTTACAAATAACCTATATGCTACTTGAAGTAAGGTAGAGTAGATATGATAATAAATGAAAACGAAATTTTATTATATACAACTCCAGATGGAGACGTGAGAATTGATGTTTTGTATCGAGATGAAAACATTTGGCTTACACAAAAAAGAATGGCGGAGTTGTTTGATGTTAATATTAGAACAATTAGTGAGCATTTACAGAACATATTTGCTAGTCAAGAGTTAGATAAAGATTCAGTTATCCGGATTTCCCGGAATACTGCTGAAGATGGTAAACAGTACCCTACACAATTTTATAATTTGGATAGCTATTGGTTATCGAGTTAATTCTAAAAAGGCTACATCTTTCAGAGTATGGGCTACAAAAATTTTGAGAGATTTCATCATCAAAGGATTTGCATTAGATAGCGAACGGCTAAAAAACGGCCTAAAGTTTGGCAAAGACTACTTCAATGAATTACTTGAAAAAATCAGGAGCATCCGAACGTAGGTTTTACCAGAAGATTACTGACATTTATGCTGAATGCTCTGCAGACTATGATCCAAATTCAGAAATAACAAAACAATTTTATGCAAAAGTACAGAATAAATTATATTGATGGCCTAACTGCAGCAGAGCTCTCGAGTTGACCACAAAAAACCAAATATTGGGCTAACTACATGGAAAGATGGTTCTGGCAACAAAATTCATAAGAGTGATGTGAGTACTGCAAAAAACTACTTGACTGAAAAAGAGTTGAGTGCATATTGTTTCCTAGATTATGCGGAACTTCAAGCAAGAAAGCATCGGCTAATAAAAATGCAGAATTGGGTTGAAAAGTTGGATGCATTTCTATTGTTCAATGATTATGAAGTACTTAAAGATGCTGGTAAAGTTAGTGCTGAAGTTGCAAAAGCTCTAGCTGAAGGAGAATACGAAAAGTATAGAGTTATACAAACATGAATCTGACTTTGATGAATTAAGTAAAGAAAGTGAGAAAATAACTACAACAAAAACCAGCTTGTAGTTGAGCTATCTGTGTTTGATATCTTGTCTATCACCTTTTGTTTTAATTTCAAGGGGGGTGAAAAATTGTCCCCACCCTTTAGAAAGCCCCGTATCTCTGCTTTTTATCTACCAATAATATAGTAGAAATATAAGTCTTTGTCTCCATTATACTAGATAAACCTGGAGACGTAAATAAATAAATTTTGATCTTTGTCTCCATTTTAAGGTAGCTTCTGTTTCTTCTTTTATAGCAGCAACTCCAAACTTTTTTCCTTTAGATTCATCTACAAATTATTTATAGAGATTACCTAAAAATTCAACTTAAGAGTTTTAGATGAAAATAGTTATATTTCAATAAGACCTCCAAAATAACCAGCTCTGGTGATATATATTCACCGAAATTACAAAAACTGTTCACTTTTTTGAAAAAGTATTTTACAATAAATAAGAAATATGATAAAATAAGGTGAGGTTTTTTGTAGCAAGTAAAAGTTTAAGGTAAAAGATAATTTAGAAATGCCTCATAATCGAGTTTTAAGCTGCCTTACATAAGTAACTTAGTTCTTGGTAGTATAATTGTACCCTGGAGTCGTATAATCACTTTAAATTCGCACTAAATGCAATTGCCTCAAGGTTGTATTTTTTTCATTAAATTTAAGTAATGTTTTGTGGTAATCTCTCTAGGTCTTCTTCATTTCTATTTATCCAATATATTTTATATTTATTATTACTGTTATTATTTATTACTATTATATATATATAATATATAAGGGTTTTAGGAAGCTAGAATCCGCCTCACTGGCTGACTTTAGACATGTGGTTTCTAGGAACGCTTTTAGGAACGTAGGCAAAAAAGCTAGCTCTCACGCAGAATTTAGATTCCTGATTTCTAATTACTGATTTAGGAACCTAGGAATTAGGAATGTAATACAATCATTGATGGTGCTATTTCTTAAGTGCTAAGTTCTAGTTGAGTGGATGTAAATTGATAGTAGCTATATAGATTGAAATGGCAATAGAGAAAACTGGGTAAACTCTAAAATATTTTTACCCATAAAAAAAAACTTATCCTAACATTAAATTTTCCCTATAGCTAAAATCTTCAGCTCCAAGAGTGAATTTTCCTATACCACAAGCAAATGGTCCAGTTGGAATGTCAAGCCACTTATCCTCTCTTGAACCTGTAGACATCACTTTAACTAACTGCTTTACCTGCAAAAGTTCCTGTACCATACGCTCTAGTCTATCCCTTCCCATGCTGTGAAAAACTTCAGGTAGTCTATGGCGTTGCTTATATACTCCTGTGCTTCCTGTGTGAGTAAATGGATGCCCTGAAGCAGCAGATCGTGTAACTGCATCGATAAGACATATTTTAAGGTCTTTTTCACTAGCATTTTTAACTGTTAGTTGTATTGTTATATCTTCTAGTAGCCCTGTTTCCTGATTTCTTAGGTAAGTTCTTACAGTACGATCAGCTAACCCATTGGCCTTCACAACTGCCCCATGAAATAAAGCATTCTGTCTTGGTGTTTCTCCTACTGCCTTAAAGATCTCTAGCCTAGCTGTATTTTCTATTGGCCAAAAAGCGTATGAGCATCTAACACCATTAACAAGAGCAGAGGTACCTCTTATTGCATCTCTTGCTTGTTCAACAGTTAGTATAGGTTTTTCTCCCTTTGGTTTTCTCATGTGGTGAGCAGTAACAATTGAAGCTCCAGTACTATTTGCTAGATCAGACAATAGACACATCAGATAATCCCCTACAGCTGGGTCAGCATTTATATCTGCATGGATAAATGAAGCAAGTGGATCAAATACTATCAATTTCAGATCTTTAATTTCCTCGAGCTGTTTTATTATAGATTCGAATTCAGGAGAAACTTCGACAACTTTACCACGAACGTTTTTTAGTATTGTAAGTGATCCTCTGACGTTTGGCAGTGGTACAATAAATAGTTTGTCTTTATATTTTAATCTTTCACATTTAGGGTCAAGTCGTTCTAAGCGGCGATGTACTTCACCTGCATCATCTTCTGCTAAAAAGACTACCACTGATCCATGTTCAGTCACAAGCGAACCAAAACCACATATTTGATCTGTATCATTTACAACTTTGAGAGCCAAATCAAGTAGCAGCATTCCTTTTCCTGTGTCTCCCATAGCAGCAACTATTGAAGTAACGCCCAAAGGAAATATCCCTTCAACAAGAAATTTTTGCTCTGGTACTGGACCTACAAAGCGCTCTGCACTCCAATCTAAAATATTAAGTGGCTGTTTTATGGGTCTTTCTAAACTTTTCATATTTGAAGTATCAGTAGTTGGAATATCAGTAGCAGGTAAATTTATACATGGAGTTGAAGTTAAAAACTCTTTGACATCTATACCTTCCTCTACACAATCTGCAGCATCCCAGCCTTTTGTTTTATTTTGTGGAATATTAAGAACAACAAGTGATTCAACTCCGATTTCTAAAAGCTTTTTTTCAGCATTTTTAGCATATTTCTTACCTGCTTCATCATTATCTGGCCATATAATAATGTGTTTACCTTTAAGTGGAGTCCAATCAGTTTTCTCAATAGGTGCATTTGCTCCAGACATCGCTGTTGTTGCAGTTATTCCCTTCTCTATCAGCGCTTCTGCACATTTTTCCCCTTCCACCAGAACAATTTTATCAGACTTTAAGATTTCTGGAATATTATATAGAGGCCTTATTTCTGGTGATGCAAACTTAGATTGTTTGATATCAAAAGGCTTGTATACTTTTTTCTTTCCAGGAGGATCAGAACGATAAACTTTTACAATCACCTGACCATTTTCATCATAATAATTCCAACTTTGGGTAATAAATTTCTCGAAGTCTTCATCAACATATTCTCTGTATTTTTTATTATTTCCGAGCCATTCACTTATTGAAGCCATTACCTCAGGAAACTCTGTCCTTGCATTCTTTCTATGCACAGCTGCCCAAAGGTCGATAATGTCACCACCTTCTCCAGTTGCAAAATCATTCCATAATCCTGCTCTACTGCCACTTAGTTCTACTCTTAAACTTTGTCCTTTGTTACCATGCACATCACCTATTCGAAATTCATCACCATGAAAGGTCCCATTGGGGAAAAGGTAAGAAAGACAAGATCTTAAATTCAACAATAGTTGTGCTTTAATCTCTGGAACATTGTATGAAACACTCATAATTAACCTTTAAATTCGGAGTCTTGTTCTATATATTCACCGGATTTACAAAAACTGTTCAGTTCGTAGGTGCATTGTCTGATCAAAGTTTTGAGTGTCTGAGGTTTGAAAAAAGATTCCAGGTTTTCAGAGGGTAAAAAACTCACGATTGTCTGAGGTATTTTTTTCATGTCCTACAATATTTACTAAGAAAGTTTCATCCTTAAGTCTTTCATTTAAGGATACATCTTATGAAATCTAGAAACTCTTATTCAGGTATTGATCCTAAAGTTGTTAATTTAATAAAATTTTACGCAAAATGTTATAAGTCGCTTACTGATCAAGATATTGAAGACATAGAACAAGACCTCTTCTGTGAGTTTCTTTCATGCATAAATCAGTATGATAAGACTAAGGGCAGTCTTTCAACTTTTGCTAAGCAAGTTGTTAAAAATCGTATTAATAATCTAGTCCGTAAACACTCACGTACTACTCCTAAACTTGAAAATAATGTGCAACAGGAAAGTTACTGTTTTGAAGATGAATCGATACTACGTATTGATGTTGAGCAAATTATTTCAAAGTTACCAAAGAAGTGGCAGGTTTTATGTGAACAACTAAAACACCACAGCATTGCTGAAGTTGCAGACATGCACAATATGTCACGGACTACTTTGTACAACATTTTCAAGAAAATGCGATCTAAATTTGCACCTGTTTACGGAAAAAAGCATAAGAAAAATTGAACAGTTTTTTGAAATTTGGTGAATTTATATATGAGTGCATATAGGTAAAAACATGAAAATAATAAACAGCGAAGAAAGAGCAAAAATGGTCACAGGTGTGAAGATAGTAATCTTTGGCCCTTATGGAATTGGTAAAACTAGCTTACTCAAAACTCTCGATGAATCAACAACACTTTGCCTTGATTTTGAAGCAGGACTTCTAGCTGTACAAGACTGGAAAGGAGATTCAACTGAGATTCGCACTTGGAATGAGGCCAGAGACATTGCTTGCCTAATTGGTGGTCCTAATCCTGCATTAAAACCTGATCAAGCATATAGTCAAAGACACTATGAGCATGTATCTGGCAAGTACAAAGATCTTCTTTCTGAAGTTTCTAAATATCGATGTATTTTCATTGATAGTATAACTGTTGCATCACGTTTATGTCTTTTATGGGCAAGAATGCAACCTGAGTGTTTTTCTGATAGATCGGGAAAAGAAGACAAAAGAGCTGCCTATGGATTACTTGCGCAAGAAATGATGGCCTGGCTCAATCAGTTTCAACATATCAGAGACAAAGACATCATCATAGTTGGCACATTAGGTCAATATCTCGATGACTGCAATCGTCCAACTTGGCTACCTCAATGTGAAGGTGCTAAAACCGCAAGTGAAATTCCTGGGATAGTTGACGAAGTAATCAGTATGGTTGGAATCAAGAAAGATGATGGTACAGAGAGACGTTCATTTGTCTGTCAGACTATTAATACTTGGGGATACCCTGCTAAAGATCGCAGTGGCTGCCTGAATATGGTTGAAGAACCTCATTTGGGTAAATTACTTGCGAAAATTAAAGCCAAAACCTTGGCTCCTATTATTTAATTAAAAATTGGAGAATAATTATTATGGAACAAAGCTTTTTCAATATCGGTCAAAAAATTCCCTTTTTCAGTGTGAAAGAATACTTGAATGATCAATCGCCTATACCAGAAGATATAATCTCACCAAGAATTTTAACAAAAAGAGGCTTATTGGTACTGGGTGGCCCTCCTAAAATCGGCAAAAGTGACTTTTTGATCTCTTGGCTTGTCTACATGGCTGCTGGTAGATCATTTCTTGGTATGATGCCAAGTAGACCTTTGAAGATCTTCTACATGCAAACTGAAATTGAGTATGACTATATGAAGGAACGTTTGCAACAGCTTCAACTTGATAAGGAACTTTTGGATATAGCTGCCAATAACTTAATTATCACGCCAAGAGTGCAATTATCGCTTAGTAGTGAAGAAATAGATGAAATCAAAAATACTGTTAAAGAGCGTTTTAAACCTGATATTATCGCCGTCGATCCTCTTCGCAATATCTTCAACTCAAGTGAATATGGCAACGAAAATGACAACAGCGCTATGTTATTCTTCTTGCAAAAAACACTTGAGAGATTGAGAAATATTATTAATCCAGATTCGGGCATAATACTCACCCACCATACAAAAAAACTGTCTAAAAAGATGCTAGAAGAGGATCCATTTCAAGGGTTAAGCGGTGCTGGATCTTTACGTGGATTTTATAGCACTGGCATGGTGATGTTTGCTCACGATGAAGAAAGCACTACCCGTCAAATAGTGTTTGAGCTGCGAAATGGTGAACGTGTGGCAAGCAAGCTTGTCGATAAGATAAATGGTCGTTGGAAACTTGTAGACCAATGGAGTTGATTCTTTTTTTTACTTAATTTATAGGGAACAATATGCTAACAGATTTTTTAACTGATTTTAATAACGCGAAACTGCAAAGCAGTTTAATACCGAAAGGTATAACAGTCAAGGTAAAAATGGCAATAAAGCCTGGAGGTTATGAGAATTGGTTCACGAAAAGCTACACTACTGGCAGCATCTATTTAAACGCTGAATTTACTGTCACTGAAGGTCCATATGCAAAACGCAAGATTTTTCAGATTATAGGTGTCAAAAGTGGCAAAGCAAGCGTTGAAGGAGAAGATGTTTGGGGAGAATCTGGACGTTCTATGCTTAGAAGTATTTTAGAGTCAGCACGGAACATTCATTCAAATGACAGTTCAGAAAAAGCAGTTATTGCTAGAAAAGTCAACTCTATAGCTGATTTTAATGGGTTAGAGTTTACTGCAAAAGTTGGTATTGAAGCTGATAATAGGTATGGAAACAGGAATAGAATTGATACGATCATTACTCCTGATGAACCTCAGAGGGATGACTGGATACCTTTCTAAGCGAATAAAGAACCATATTTTTATCATAAATTATTGAAGGGCACCTTTTATGAATAGATCTCTAGAAGAAATAAAAGCGTTAGTAATTGATAGAATTGAAGAATACCTACTCTATTTACTACCTGGCGGTGAGTTTTACATTGGAGATTCACGTGGAGATAAAATAATAGTTGAGACAACAGGAGAAAGAGCAGGAGATTGTAGCCAAAATTAAAGGAGACGTAGTTGAATTTTTTACTTTCATTGCAGGTAAGCGCTGAACCGGTATATTTTAGAGAAGTATCCTTCTGCGTTTTCTGTCCAACATTAGCTTAGCTAGCACTTAAGTTAATGGTAGATGGATTAAGCCGATAGCCTGACCAGTTACATGCTTGTATCACATCATCGCGTTTTATATTTAGTCCCAAGGTGCTAGCTAGCTTTTCTGCTATTGTTTTTTGCATTCTATTAAGAGGTCTGCGCACTTGCTGTTCTGGGTCTTCAATACCTAAACTATCTGCTATTTGAATGATACTAAGAAATTTATATTCTTTAGCTGCTTCCAAATCACGCAAAAATTGTTTAAGTAATACTCTAAAGATGCGGATGCTTGAAGTTGCTTGTTTGCCTATAATTTCAACGTCATTAACATAAATAGTATTATCTTCAACTTTTAATCGCAGTATCTTTTTTTCTGGGAGAGTTGTTTCTTGCAGTGGAACATAAGGGAATGCTTGAAAAGAAACGTTAGGTAATAATTCTGGTACTCCTTTTTCAACTGCTTCGCTTAGTATTTGATTTAGAGTTTGATGTTCACAAATTAAATCAGCCATGGAAACAGTGTATAGGCTTAACAATATTTTTAAGTCTTCTTTTCCAAAAGTTATAAGAACAGCAACATTAGTTCTTAATCTATCTACAGTTAAATATGACTTATCAGTACATAAAGCTGGTATGATAATGCTTACTATTTTACTTTTAAAGCTTATATGATATATTCCATCTACTGCCTTTTCCCATATAAGACCTATCAACAATTTTTCAAACCAATTTATAATTTTTTCCGTATTGAGTTTAATTGAAAGCACAAGATAACGCTGTTTTTTATAAGTATCAGGAAAAATATCACGACCACAATCCTCGCAAGCTAGATCATTACAATCTTCATCAAAACCATGAGGAATGATAACCTCATTTTTGCAATAAGGATTTTGTATATTTGGAAAATCAAGATCTAAATCATTAGCGCAAACAACGAAATAATACTTCTCAAGCTTAACAAAATCAAGCTGACTGAGATACTCTGCAACCTCTATATAGTTTTCGTCAGGATTTACCCAGGACCTGTTTACTAACATAGTATCAATATCTTGAGAGTGTTTTCGACAAAACGGTAATTCCATAGCTATCTCTAATTAAAGACTTAAAATCATCTCGTTCTTTTCTATTGAGAACATATTCTGAGTAATCAATTTCTATATAATTTGCGTATTGCGTGTCTGTCTGAAAGGATAAAGTAACTTTTTTACTTTTGAACAATACTTTGATATGCTGAACAAGCGAAACATCATGCAGTACACTACCAACCGAAGGCTCTATCTTCTGCAACCACTCTTCAATATTATCCGTGTTTAACGTAAGATTAGTTTTAGATTGAGATGGACCAAATTTCAATTCAAATAGGCGAATATCAGGTACATGTTGTTTTACACAGTCATTCAAAAAAGTACTCACTTGTGCTGTTGTATTTTGGTGGCGCATGTTAGTAAATGAACATTCTCGTTGAAAATAACAGCTTGCTATTCTATTTGCTATTTTTAATCCTTGATCAAAACTTTGAATAGATAGGTTTACTTGGTTAGCGTTTAAAGCAAAGTCAATAATAATTCTACTAGGTTTATAACCGTGTATTACCTTATTTGAACTCATTACCAAATCTTCATCTTTACTAGCACGTCGTATAAATAAGTAAATACTATTTTGGTAGTAAAAGAGTTCTTGAAACTGACTTTCAAAACTATCATTTTCAGATAGATCATGCTGTTTTAATATTTCCTGTATCGTACTTTTTGATAAAAAATCCTTAAATGAAGTGGACTTTTGTCTTGGAGGATTTTTTAATACGAAAGGTAAAAAACCTTTTTTCTGCACTTGATTAAAGCAGAAAATTTGTTTCAGTAAGTTATGATTAATTATAAAGAGAGTAAACAACAAGGACTTTTTGTCATATTTGTTATTTTGCAACAGAAATGATTTCAGAAGATCTTGGCTTAATACAGACTGTGCTACTTCAGCTATAGTTGTTTCTGATTTTGCACGACTAAAACGATTGACTAAGTAATAATCAAACAGAGATTCAGAAATTTTAGTAAGCATTTTTCGCTTTTGCTGAGTTGAAATATCATCGCATTTTTCGTGGTCTTTAAATAATTGCCTATTTTGTTTATTCTGAAAATAGTGGTTAAAAATCACACTTAATTGTCTACCAGAAAGAGAATTAAGCCAACTTTCACGTAAACTTGGATTTTGAAAGTCCTTAAGCAAAAAGGATATTGGCATTTCTAAACTGCTTTCCCAAAACTCCTCACTAGCTATCATATATCTAAAAGTAAATATATTATGTCTAAAATAGATTAAAGATTAGTCAACAAAAATTTATTATGAAAAAAAAGAAGAATTTTCCTAAAAAAACTGAACAGTTTTTGTAATTTTGGTGAATATATATACAGGAGTCAAATTTTCAAATGTCAATACTCACACAATCAGGAAGAGCAGCAATAGCCGCAAGCATAAAAGAGCAATCTCTACATCTTGCCTGGGGCAGTGGTGATGCAAGCTGGGAAAGTAGTCATCAAGTCGAAAAAGTTTTTGTTGAGGATGAAATAGCTCTAGATCACCACACTATTAAAGATGTAAGGGTTTTTACAGGACAAACAACTTATCAGCCAAGTGTTGACTATACAGTTGATAGCAGTACTGGTGTAATTAAACGTACGGAAAATAGCTCTATTCCAGTAAGTGATAAAGTTACCATAGAGTACATTCAAAGCACACCACCTGAACCTATAAATTCTATAAAGCTCTTGAATGAACTTGGCAGACGTACTGCAGATGAAGTGCTATTCTGCACAGGTGATGAAAACGGCGAACTTATAACTCCTTCTGGAAGGTTTAGGCCTTCTGATGTACCAACCAATAATCTTTTTCTCAAATTCACTTTCGATTTCACGGATGCAGCAAATCGAGTAATCAGAGAGCTAGGGGTTATGGTTGGTACTAAAGTAAAAAAAGAATTACCTGAAGGACAGAGATATTTTGAACCTCAAGATATAGAAGACCATGGGATTTTATTGGTTTTGGAACATACCGTACCACTTATCAGAACTGCAGCAACCAGGGAAACTTTTTCATTTGTAGTGACTTTTTAACTATGACACTGAGTAGCTATTATAACCGCTTTAATCCTGACAAAGAATACGAAAAAAGCTTATTTCTTGCTGGAAGAGGTCTACAGTCTGCAGAATTAAATGAGACTCAGGAGTATGCTCTTTCTAAGCTTAAAGGCATAGGAGATGCAATATTTCGTGATGGTGATGTTGTAACAGGAAGTAATTGTATTATAGATAGAGAAACTGGTAAAGTTACACTTGAAAGAGGAAAAATCTATCTTCGTGGAGCAGTTAGAAAAGTCGAAAAAGAAGAGTTTGTTATTCCACTGAGTACCACAGTTCGTATAGGTGTTTATTATCTAGAATCTACAATTACAGAACTTGAGGACGAAAATCTTCGTGATCCTGCAGTTGGTACAAGAAACTATCAGGAAGTAGGAGCTGCAAGGCTTAAAGTTTCCACCATTTGGGGTTATCAAGCAGAAGGTCTTTCTCCACGTTTTTCTGAAGGAGAATTTTATCCAATTTATAACATTGAAAATGGAGTATTAATAGAACATTCACCGCCACCACAAGCAAACATAGTAACTACAGCTCTTGCTCGTTATGATAAAGAAGCAAATGGATCTTACGTAGTAAACGGTCTAGAAGTAATTTGTTTGCAGAGAGAAGAAGGGGACGAAAAGGGGAAAAAAATATTTGTGATTAATGAGGGCAAAGCTCATGTTGATGGCTATGAGATTGAACTTCCTCACAGTATTCGTGTTTCTTTTGATGACGATCCAGATATAAAATCAGTTGAATCAGAACCACATACTTTTCAGCCAAATAGCCAAAGAGTAATGGAACTGAAGGTGAATGATTTTCCAATAAGTGAAATTAAAAAAGTAGATATAACTGTTCAAAAAACCATTACCATTACTCACGGTTCATACTCAGGAGCTGTTGATCCAATACCTGACTCTGCGGTACTTGAGATTATTCAAGTTAAACAAGGCAATGTTATTTATGAAAATAGTATAGATTACAAACTAAACGCAGGAAACGTTGATTGGTCATTACCTGGTAAAGAACCAGCTCCTGGAAGTAGTTACCAAATAACTTATCGCTGCCGCACTCATATAAGCCCTGAAGATATAAGCGAAGAGGGATGTAAAGTAAAAGGAGCAGTTGATAACAGCTTGGTTCTGATTGATTACACCTGGAAAATGCCACGCTATGATTTAATTACTATCGATAGCAAAGGGGTGGTAAGGAGAATAAAAGGAATTTCCCATTCTTGGCAACCATCAATGCCTAAAGCACCTAGCGGACAACTTTTGCTCTGCTACATTCATCAGACATGGAAAAACGGAGAAAAAGAAGGGGTGAAAATAGTGAATAATGCTATTCATGCTGTACCGATGAATGAGCTTGAAGCAATGAAGAAGGGAATAAATGATCTTTATGCGCTGGTTGCACAGGAACGTCTACGCAATGATGCAAATTCAAGAGAACCTACCAGCAAAAAAGGAGTATTTGTAGATCCGTTCTTTGATGATGATATGCGCGATCAAGGAATTTCGCAGTTTGCAGCAATAGTAAATAGAGAGCTAGTTCTGCCAATAGATGTAGAAGTTGCAGATATTGAAAAAGGTGGGGAAAGATATCTTTTGCCATATGAACTTGAACCGGTACTGGAGCAGCTTTTACAGACTAAAGGAGAAAAGATTAATCCATATCAAGCTTTTGATCCAGTACCGGCACAAATTACTCTAAATAAAAACATTGACCACTGGACAGAGGTTACCACTAATTGGAAAAGTCCAGTAACCAGAGTATTTAATGTTAAAGAAACAACAGAGCTGCTGTCAAGTACTTCATATGAAACTGAATTTATGAGAGAAGCAGTACAGAATTTTGAGATCGAAGGTTTTGAGCCAAATGAAAAAATTAAAGAAGTAAAATTTGATGGCATTTCTATTATACCTATGGCATAGAGGAAAAAAAAGTGGAAGCTAACAATCAGGGAAAATTAAAAGGAAAGGTGAAAGTGCCGGCAAACATTCCAGCGGGTACTAAATTAGTACAGTTTTATGGCGATAAAGGAAGCTATGGAGAAACAACTTATACTGGTAAAAAAACAATTACCATAGAGGAAAGAAGAAGAGTTATCGCAGCAAGAAGAGTTGATCCTTTAGCGCAAACATTTACTCTAAATGAAAGTAGGCACATAGGAGGCGTGGAACTATGGTTTGTAAATAACGGCAAAAAACGTGTTGTTGTGCAGATTAGAGAAACAGCAGTGGGAATGCCCTCACAAACTGTCATTGCTGAAAGTTATATTGAGCCAAAAGATATAAAGATAGATGGCACAGCAACACGTATAGAGTGGTCACCAGTGTTTTGCCATGCAGAAGAGGAGTATGCAATAGTACTACTTACTGATGATGCAGATACTGCAGTAAAAATAGCAAAACTTGGCAAATATGATGCAGTAAATAGCCGTTGGGTAACAAGTCAACCATATCAAGTAGGAGTATTACTCTCATCAAGCAATGCAAGTACGTGGACACCGCATCAAAATTTAGATTTAACGTTTCGACTACTAGCTGCAAAATTTAGCGAAAATTCTCATGTTATTGATCTTGGCAAAGTTACAGCAACCAATACTTCAGATTTAATTGTTTTGACGAACGTCGAAAAAGTAGCATTTGATACCAATGTGGAATTTATCTTAACAGATGAAGAGGGAAAAGAAAACTTTCTGTCTGATAATTTACCACTCGCACTGCGTGAAAGATTATCTGGAAAGCTAACAGTAAAGGCAAATTTAAAAGGGTCAAAAGAAAAAAGTCCAGTGCTATATCCTGGGTTACAGCTAGTTATGGGTAATATAGGGGAAAAAGGAGATTATGTTACAAGAAGTATTACAGCAGGAGCTAACACCAAGATCACCATAACATATGATGCGCTAATACCTGGCACTGCAGATGTTAAAGCATATGTACAAAAAAACGTGGATTGGCAATTAGTAAATTTAACATCAGGAAAACCAATTGGAGAAAGCTGGGTGGAGAGAACTCATGTACTATCAAATTTTAGTGCTAATGAGACGAGGATAAAATTAGTTTTAAGTGGAACGGTTGTTTATCGTCCTAAAGTCAAAAATTTGAGAATTATTGTCACATAAACCAATGCCAAATGACCAAACCAAACGAGGATATCCACTGCCTCATCCAGAAAATATTGCAGTTCAAGATGTGGTACGTATCCGTACTACAATTGAGAAAATAGATGAAGATATCGCTAAAAGAGAGAATGAGCACAATCAGCTTAAAAAAGCATTTGATAAGCTCAGTTTTGAGAATTTTTTGAATTTTTGGAGTAATAACAGGTGACTATCGCCAAAGAAGTAGTTTATGCATTGCATCAGAGACTAAAAGATTTATCTGTAAATGCTACCCCTGATCAACTTGCCTATCTTGCAAAATCTCTAGAGTCTATTGCTGGGCAAAGTACAGTACTTGATATTGTACAGATGACTGATGCAAAATTAAAAGAGCTTCTTGACAGTAGCACAAGTCATTTAAATAAATTAGATAGTAGTAAAAACAATGCATTAGCGGCAATCTCTGAATTGGAGGGAAAGTCGTTAAAGAAAATAGATGAAAAAGGAATTACAAACTTATCACTACTTGATAGCAGAAAAGATTCACATGTTGCCACCATCAATAATGCCGGAGACTTAAATAGCATAAGAAACACATTAAATAGCCTTAAAGCCATAAGCGATATACCAACTGGTTCATCAATTATGAAGGAAATAAAAACCAGAGAAGACCAATTAAAAACACTCACAACTAAATTTAACTCGATTAATGATGTGCCAAATGGGTCATCAATTATAAAAGAGATAAGAAAGCGCAATATGGTTGAACCTGAATCATTACCTTTTCTGTTCGGCATTCTTAATCGATATAATGACTATGGTTGGTCTGATGATAATGGCTATTTCAAAACAGAATTAGGGCAGTGGTATAAAGATACAGCAAAAACCGACTATATGCTGCAGCTCCTTGCAGGTAGTAATACTTATGATTGTACGTATTCTAGTTTTTATCATCCACCACAGTTGTACTTCTTACAAGGAAGTAACGGTAAATTTCTGTACAGAAAAGCATTTTTACGTCGTAGTCACAGCTCAGATCAATACAGTTACCCATATGCACTACTTGGAGTAATATTTGTAAAAAACACTACAAACAGCGATAAAACGCGAACGCTTCATTTTAGTGGTTCATCACGTTGGAGTTCAGGATATGAAGGAGCAGGGTTATTCGTAGGAACACCTAGTCACGTTAATACTAATAAATCGGCAATCTCAGGAATAACTTGGACAAATATTTACAACTACTCAACTAATTCTGCAGTATTTAGTAGTTCAAATAATATTACTGTGCCAGCAAATAAGACAATAGCAATTTTATTTTACGCATCGCCATATTTTTACACATCTGATTATCACCATTACAGTTGGTTTATGAGGTGGAGTATTTATAACTTTCGGAGCAATTTTTTAACTACAGGGCTTGAGATAGATGTGGAAAGAACGCTAAAAGCTTGGCAATGTCCAGGATTATCTAACACGCATGAGATTTGGAGGTAACAAACAATGTCTATCTACATTAGATTTGAAAATGATAAACAAGTAGAAACAACAATACTTGAAAGCAAGCCAAAAGGTAAAAATTGGTATGAAGCGCCAAAAGATTTTGATTGGCAAAAAAGCTATTGTTTAACAGAAGGAGGCAAAATTGCTCAGCGAAATCAAGAAGACATTGAATTGGAGTTACTGCAAAATGCGAAGTTTTCTGCACTTTCTAATCTTCGTGCTTATTATGATAACTATACTCACCAATACGCAGGGCATTCTCACCAAAAAGCTAAATCTTATGAGATTCAAGCGAAAGCCGCAGAGAACATTTTAGCAGCACCAGAATCTATGAATGAAAAGGATGCGGAAATTATAGAGCCATTAGCAAAAGTACGTGGTATTACAGTTATTGAAATGGCAAGAATAATTGAAGAAAAAGTAAAAAAAGCAGTAAAAGAAATAATTAAATGTGAAGAGCTTGAAGATTTGGTCAAAAAGAAAATTAAAGAAGCCAAAAGCGAAGGAGAGCTAGAGGCTTTGCTCAATGATTTTAAACAAAGAATGCAAGAAAGTTAAAAAGAAAAAATGCCAGAAGAATTTTTACACGGAGTAAATGTTATTGAGATAACCTCAGGGGCAAGAACAGTACATACAGCTAAATCATCAGTGATAGGTGTAATTGGTAATGCACCTGAAGCCAATGAGCAAAAATTTCCACTGAATAAACCAGTACTGATAGAAGGAAGCTTAAAAGAAGTAGCAAAACTTGGAAAGAGTGGCAGTTTACCTTCTGCAGTAAACGGAATATTTTCCCAGATTGGTGCAACAGTAGTAGTTATTCGAGTTGAGGAAAGTGAAAACAGCGATCCAAAATTAAAAGAAGAAGAGACGCTGAAGAATATAATTGGCGGTGTTGATAAAGAAACTGGAGAGTATCAAGGGATAGAGGCATTCCTCAGCAGTGAAAGTATAATTCATGTTGCTCCAAGAATATTAATTGCACCTCAGTTTACTCATCAACTACCAGAAGATGGCAAAAATCCAGTGGTTGCAGCATTAATTCCTATAGCAGAAAAGCTGAGAAGCATAATAGTAGCAGATGGACCAAATACTAATGATGAAGAAGTAATAAAATGGAGAAAAAGTGTAGGCAGCTCAAGAGTTTACGTGATTGACCCATGGGTTAAGGTATTTATTGAAGGAAAAGAAGGAACCTTGCCAGCAAGCCCATTTGTAGCTGGTTTAATAGCAAAAGTAGATAGCGAACAAGGATTTTGGCACTCACCTTCAAATAAAGAGATAAATGGTATTGTTGGAACAAGCAGGCCTATTGATTTTACGCTCGGTAATACAAATTGCAGAGCAAACCACTTAAATGAAAATGAAGTAACAACGATAATTCATCAAAATGGCTATAGGCTTTGGGGAAATAGAACATGTTCAAATGACTCAAAATGGGCTTTTCTATCAGTAAGAAGAACTGCAGATTTAATCAACGATAGTTTACTTCGAGCTCATCTATGGGCAGTTGATCGCAATATTACCAAAACTTATATAGATGATGTAATTGAGGGGGTGAATTCTTATTTGGCCAATTTAAAAGCACAAGGAGCTATTATTAGCGGAAAATGTTATGCAACACCTGAACTCAATACACCGGCAAATATTGCAAGCGGGAAAGTATATTTTGATTTCGAATTTACACCACCATATCCAGCAGAACAGATTACTTTCAGGTCACATCTTGTGAGTGGTACAATATTATAAAAATGGGAGAAAGAGATGTTACCGAAGATTTTAAAGAATTTTAATGTATTCGTAGATGGTCGGGGTTATGCAGGAAAAATTGATGAGATAACGTTACCAAAGCTCACCATAAAAACCGAAGAATATCGTGCTGGTGGTATGGATATCCCAATAAATATTGACATGGGCATGGAAAAGCTTGAAGCAGATTTCACTTTTGCTGAATACGATACAGAGCTCTTTCGGCTATTTGGGCTGATAAATGGGAATTCAGTAGCTTTGACGCTCCGTGGTGGAATGCAAGGTAGTGGTAGCAATGATATTGAAGGAGTAATAATCAATTTAAGAGGCATTTTTAAAGAATTTGATTTTGGTAGCTGGAAACCTGCTGAAAAAGCAACTCTAAAGTGTACTGTAGCTGCCCATTACTACAAACTTACTATAGGTGGTAATGAATTAATAGAAATCGATGCTGAAAATATGATTAGAAAGATAAATGGTGTTGATCAGATGGCTTTGCTACAAACGGTTTTAGGCATATGAAAAGATTTCGAAATTTTATTTTAAGGAGGCAATAATGCACACTATAACACTAAACAACCCAATTACAGTTGATGGAATTTCTGTCTCAGAGTTATCGATGCGTGAACCTAAAGTAAGAGATTTACTTACTATAGAACGCATAGAAGGCGAAGCTTTGAAAGAGGTAGCTTTAATTGCTAATCTAGCATCTGTGCCAAAAGAAGTAGTTGAAGATTTATGTATTAAAGATTATGTAGAAATACAAAAGGTACTAAAAGATTTTTTGTCGCCGCTGGAACAGAGGAGTTAAGATTCAATATTTTAAAACTTAGCTCAACAACAGGAAGTGGAATTGAGCAAATTATTAATATGAGTATAAAAGAGTTTCTAAAGTGGTTAGAAGTAAGTGAAGGAGTAACAAAAAAATGTCAATGCTTTCAATAAAGATCGGTGCAACGTTAGATGGCAGTTTTAATAGTGCAATGACAGGTAGTACAGCAAAGCTTTCTAAGTTGGGTGATAGTATAAAGCAGCTTGATTCGTCAATGAAATCTGTTTCCAAATTTAAGCAACTAAATCATGATGCCCTTGAAGCCATGAAGAATTGGAAGGAAGCGGAGAAGAAAGCAAAAGAATCAGCTGCAGTAATTGCTAAAGAGAAGAAGGAAAAAAAAGAACCAAGCAAAGCACTGAGAAATGAATTCGAAAAATTGAAAGCATCGGCATCAAAGGCAAAAGAGGCTTATATCAAAAAGAGAGATACACTTCACACATTAAATGAAGAAATAAGGAAAAGTGGAAAGGATATTAAATCTTTAGTGAGGGATCAAACTAAACTTGGTTCATCTATTGAAGTACTCAAAGGGAAATACAATAAATTAGGATCTGTAATACAAAAACAGCAAAATGCTTTGGCAAAAAAAGCGCATTATAGATCACAAGTAATGGAGACTATAGGACTAGGGCTTTCACTTGCAGCGCCAATTAAAGTTGCGATTGACTTTGAGAGTGCCATGGCTGACGTTAGGAAAGTAGTAGAATTTAATGGTGATAATGAAGCTAATATATTTACTCGAAAATTGAAGAAATTATCCCGTGAAATACCATTATCGGCTGCAGAGTTAGCAAAAATAGCTGCAAGTGGTGGTCAGCTTGGTATCGACAAAGATAAGCTACTTGAATTTACCACAACAGTAGCTAAAATGGCCACAGCATTTGACATGTCTGCCGAACAAGCTGGTGATTCCATAGCTAAACTCGCTAACATTTATGGAATTGCAGTAGAGAAGATGGAAGGAGTTGGTGATGTTATAAATTACCTATCAGATAACACTGCTGCCAAAGCAAAAGATATGGTTGAAGCTCTAGCAATAGTTGGTGGTACTGCAAAACAGTTTGGTCTTGATATTAAGGAAACAAGTAGTTTAGTAAATGCCTTCGTTAGTTTAGGTAAACAACCTGAAAAAGCAGCAACTGCTATCAATGCTCTGCTTTCTAAACTTCAAACTGCTGAAGGGCAAGGAAAAGAGTTCAAAGCAGCATTGGAATCGATAGGTATCACTGCAGAGGAAATGTCACAAAAGGTTGCTGAAAACGGGCAAAACGCTCTACTTTATTTTTTTGAAACTCTAGAAAAAGTAGATAGACAGGAACGTTCACAAATCCTTCTCAATCTCTTTGGTCAAGAATATCAAGATGATATTGCATTAATAGTTGGAAGTTTGGAAGAATATAAAAAAGCAATAGATTTTGTGGCTGATAAAGAAAAGTATAACAAATCTATGCAAAAGGAATTTAATAACCGTGCAAGTACTACAGCAAATAATTTGCAGCTACTTAAAAATACAATAGCAGAGCTAGGAATGAACTTAGGGTCAGTTATGCTACCTCCTTTAAATTGGATAAGTAAGATTTTGAGGTCTATATCTATAGGTATAGCTTGGTTCGCAGAGAAGTGTCCAATTTTAACTACAGGAGTTATGAGCATAATTTCAGCTCTTATTATTGGCAAGATTGCAGTGGTAGGTTTTGGTTATGCATTTGCATTAGCTGGGGGTGGAATATTAACTTTTAAGGCTATTTTGCAGGGAACACTTTTACCAGTACTAACTTCGTTATCAGCGCGAGTAATTCCAGCAGTGATCATGGGACTGAAAGCTTTAACGCTAACCAATCCTATAGGAGCTGCTGTTGCTGGACTATCAGTTGGTGCAGCGCTTGTAATTGCTAATTGGCAAAAGGTGAAGGACTTTTTTTCAAGTATCTGGAAATCAATTACAAAACCTATAGAAAATTGGATTGGTATAGGAAAATTGTTTAATGATAATCCAATAAAAGCATTAGAGATACCAGTAGAAGCAAAAATAGGCAGTGCAACTAGTGAAAATAATGTTTTTAGTAAAGGAAATCCTTTATTGAATAATAATGCTTTTAGTAGAATTTCGAATAGTAGAACGAATATTGAAAGTGTGATTACAGAAAAAAGTTCTGTAGCAGATAATTCAGAGAAAGTTTTAAAAGACTGTGAAAAGTGTGAACAAAAAATTTTCAATCAAACTTTTACATTTAATATAAGTATAAAAGCAGAACCTAACCAAGATGTACGTAGTCTTGCTGATGCAGTAATAAAAAGAATAAGGGAAAAATCTCGTGATGTTTTATTTGATTCAATAGAACCAATTTACTAATGCTATCACTTGGTCAACATAAGCTTTCTCCAACAAGTGTAAGGTATAGTAAAGAAAATCGTTGGAGTACAATTGAGTGCATTGGTAAAATACCTTCATTACAAAATATTGGTCAAGGTGCAGAAAATATAGACTTAGAAGGAGTAATTTATTTCCATAATCTGAATGATTTAAATCAATTAAAAAGTATGAAAGAAACTGAGAAAAATCATGAACCAAGTATCTTAGTAGACAATTTAGGGAATGTTTTGGGAAGATTTGTTATTGTGCGGTTAGAAGAAAAGCAAACGTCGTATTTTCCCTGTGGATTACCAAAAAAGGTTGAATTTAGCTTAAGTTTAAGGAGTTATGTATGACAGTACATTATATAACCCGAGAAAATGAAATGTTAGATTACATATGTTTTAAGCACTATGGATATAGCTCTGGAGCAGTAGAAATAGTATTGGAGGCTAATCCTGGTCTTGCAGAGTATGGAAGTTTTTTGCCTACAGGATTAAAGATCAGGTTACCTAGAATACAAGAGCAATTAAAAAAATCGAAGTTAAAAGTGTGGGAATAAATGAAACCTGAATTTAGCATTGAAGGAATAAAAGATCATGTAATATCGGTGCATCTTACTGATGAATCTGGTACTATAGATGATGTTGCAGAGGTATGCGTTGATTATGGCAATGAAAATGTGGAAGTTCCAAATGAATTGAACATAGCACTAGGTTATAAGGAAACGGGAATCTTTCCAATGGGTGTATATACAGTTAACGAAGTGACAATACAAGGTCCACCTAAGACTCTACTAATCAAAGCTCATGCAACAAATTTAAGAATATCTTTAAAAGCAAAGGTATCAAAAGAATGGCATCAAATTACCATAGAAAACTTAGTGAAAGAAATAGCTCAAAAACATGGATATGGACATAAAGTTGCTGAGGAATTTAAGAATGTATTAATACCCCACATTAATCAGGTAGATGAAAGTGATATAAGTCTGTTAACAAAGATCGCAACAGAGCGTGAAGCAATGGCAAAGTTAGCTGGTGGGTATATATTGTTTATTTCAAAGAATATGGCAAAATCAGCCACAGGAAGAGCTTTAGGAACAATGACTATTAGACCTCAAGACACAATTAATTGGAAAGTGCATTTTACCGTACGTGATAAGTATAATTCAGTAGTAGCAAAATGGCATAGCTATGAAAAGGGCGAAACTATTAAAGAAACAGTTGGTAGCAGTGAACCAAGTTATATTATGCTGGAACTTTACTCAAATGCAGAGTCAGCACTAAGTGCAGCAAATGCCAAATTAAAACAATTGAAGCGTAACAATGAAACTTTAGATATAACTATGCCTGGTAATCCAGAGTTATTTGCAGAAGCTAAACTTAATCTTATAGGTTTCAATCAAGCAGTAGATGGTGAATGGATAGTTAATAGAGCGGAGCATACTTTAAATAGCTCAGGTTACCTTACTATGTTGTCAGCATCTTTGAGTAAGTAACGTTAAGGAAAAATAAGTATATAGTCTATTCAATGTAAAGAAACTACTGAATATGAGTCAACTGAAATGTAATGAAAAGGAAAAAATACATTTTGTATGGTTTATAATATTAATGGTATGTGTTGTTATTACATATTGCTACCAAAGATCTAAAGCTGCAGATAATTATAACAAAACATTACAAGTGGCTACTAATAATTGCAACTTAGAAATAGTAAAACTTTTAGTAAAAGACATGGCTCCAAACTTGAGTGGAACAACGTTACATTTTGCAGCAAGAAAAGGATGTTTAGACATTATCAGATTTTTAATAGAAGAGGAAAAAGTAAATATAAACGCACTTGATAGAAATGCATTTAAAAGAATAGCTTTACATCACGCTGCAGGTGAAGGACACCTAGAAGTTATTAAGTTTTTATTAGACAAAGGTGCAGACCCTACCATTAGAGACACAGATGGGAAAAACCCAAGAGATGTAGCTGTACTAAGATCAAGGCACAATAAAGATAAACCTTACAGAGAAATAATAAAGCTACTTGCAGAAGCAGAGGATCGATACGAATCAACAGAAAGTAATCACTAAAGCTGTAAGTTTTTTGATCTCCATATAAACTTCCAAAACTATCCATAACAAATTAATCTTTTCACATGAAAAAGCAAAAAGTTCCAATTACAGTAATTATCACGTTATTAATCCAAACCGTAGCAATCATATGGTGGTTATCCAAGTTAGACTCAAGGGTACAACTTCATGATAAACTTATTGAATATGGTTTAATGGAAAAGGTACTCGTACTTGAGGAAAGGGTGAAAAATCTTTCTGAGGAATTGGATGAATTCAAAGATAACTTAAAGTCTGGTGTATAATGCTTAGACTGCGATTGACGATTTTTCCAATTTTTGACGTATTGTTCAACTAGTGGAGAATCTCCTGTTATGATCAGTAGGTTTTCAGCATTTCTTTGCTGAGCGGCATCTGAAAAGTTAAATGATCCGGTTATGATTTTTTGCTCATCAATAATAATTACCTTGCTATGAGCAATAGCGGGTTTAAAGTCAATCCATATCGGAATTTTGTGCTCAAATAATTCGTTAATTACACTATGTTTTGAACTAGTTTGTGATTCATCTAGAATAACCTTAATATCAACTCCACGCTTTTTAGCTTGAACCAAGGACTCAGCAATAGGCTTTGAGGTAAATTGGTATGCCTGAACCAACACGGATTTTTTAGCATGATCCACGGAATCAATTATTAGGTTGGTGCAATTTTCTCCAGGAGTAAAACATACTGTAGTTTTTGGACAACTAGAAAATCCTGATAGAAGCAAGCAAGTTAATAAAACTAATAAATATCTACTCATGACTAAATACATCCTTTCAATTGACGGCGGAGGCATAAGAGGCATCATACCAGCCATAATATTAGCAGAAATAGAAAAGAGAGCAAGGAAGACAATTTCCCAGATTTTTGATCTTATGGCTGGTACTTCAACTGGTGGGATTGTTGTAGCAGGGTTATGCAGGAAAGATGAACAAGGAAATCCCCAATACTCAGCCAATGATTTAGTTGAATTTTACCAAGAATACGGGTCATATATTTTTAAATCTTCATTCTTCAGGCAATCAATATTATCTTGGTTTAACTGTGCACAATATCCATATAAAAATATTGAATTTGTACTGGATAAGTATTTTGGTGGTGATACTCTAAAAAACACTTTAAGTAATTTGCTAATTACAAGTTATGATATTCACAATAATCGTCCATTTTTCTTTAAAAGCTGGAAAGAAGGTAATATTAAGCTGAAAGATGCACTCAGAGCTGCAACGGCTGCCCCTACTTATTTCATACCAAAACATCTAAAAATCAACCACAAGGAAATGGTATTAGTGGATGGAGGGGTGTTTGCCAATAATCCAGCGGCTTGTGCATATGCAAGTGGTAAGAGGTTATTTCCAAATGATGATATTCTACTGTTATCGATAGGTACTGGCAGAACAGATAGAAGCATAGCCAATTCAAAGAGATTGGGAAAAATAGGCTGGATAAAACCACTACTACATGTGATGTTTGCCTCAAGTTTAGATGCAGTAAATTACCAACTTGATCAAGTTATAGGTGATAAATATATACGCATACAATCGCAACTAAAAATAGCATCACCTGACATGGATAATATTACATCAAAAAATATCAAATCTCTTCAGCAAGAGGCAAAGGCAATGATAGAGGACAATCAGGAACTGATAGATAAATTCTGTGATGTTATATCTTGATAAGTAGAGATGCCAAATTCTGCAGAGCTAAACAAGAGTTTAGAGTAGATATATTAACTACTTTTATTTATATCTTAATATATTATTTCTGAGTCAATAAACTATCGCTGTTTTTAACCCAGGTTAAATTTTGAAAGCATAATTTTCAAGCTCCTCAATAGATAAGTTCGTTATTTTAGAAATAGCATCAATAGAAACATTCAGCATATGTAGATTATTTGCAACTTTAATTGCCTCTGCTTTATAAATCTTTTCTTTGTAAACTTGCTTTCTTTGCGATAAAAATTCTACCCATATATCCAGTTCATCTCGTGATTCTTGATTGTCAATCTTTTTAGACTCTCTCACCCAACTTAATAGTTCGTTTTCTGCTTTATAATTATCTTCTTCATATTTCTTCATCAGATCTTCAGGATTAACTGATAACTTTTCTGCTATTTCCCATAATCTTTCACTTAAAATGGTAGCACTCCCTTGTTCATAGTGATGTATCTGTGAGGGTCCTATATCTAGCTTTTTTGCTAATTCTTCTTGAGTATACCCTCTTATTATTCTCCATTTTTTTATCTCTTGTCCTTCGTTTGAATGCTCAGAGCCTTTTTCCTCATCATATTCATCAGTTGATAAACCAGTTGCCCGATAGATAATATCATTATCAAATCCTACTTTCGCTAAGTTCTTGGCCATGCTTACCCTTGCAGCTTTTACATTATTTTCCTCTTCAGCTTGAATAAACCCAGCCAAGTCGCGAATCAACTTGCATGACTCTTGTCCCTTTATTTTTTCTATGAAATTGTACATCCATTCTTTGTTAAAAGAACAATTTTCTCTCAGTACTTTTTGTCTAGGAAATAAGCTGCCAACATGAACTGATAATGCTTCCGCTATTACTTTTAATTTTTTAGTTGGAATGCCACATGCTCCTTGCTCATATCTTAGTAATGTATGATATTTTATGCCTGTTTTCTCTACTAAATCTTTTAGGGTATACTTTTGTTTTAATCTCCAGCTTCTTACTTTTTGTGCTATTTTATATCTTATAGAGATATTTGCCATATCGTAACAATTTTACCGAAATAAACCATCTGTTATTTTACTATAACCTAAAATTTAGCTTATAAAGAAGTTGCAATTTTGTGGTTGTAAGTAAGAAGGGAAGAAAACCCTCCCCTCCTCATTGTTTAAAGTTTCCGGGAAGTTTCTTTACTACCTCCACACACCTTATCAACCCATGATAATGTTTCACTATTACTAATTGCCTTTATTTCTTCTTTTGCCTTTTCTTTATTCCACTTGCCACTCCTAGGGAAACTTCCTTTTTCTACCGCTTCTGTGACTGTCATTCCTCCAAAAAAGCAACCTTTTCCTATAACTTCCCCTCTCTTTTGTAGTTCAGACCACATTTCTTTATCTGCTACTCTGACCTCTACTTGACTGTCATTTTCCGCATTATGGTATACTACAATTTTTAGGCTACCAATACTTGTAGGAAATGTTATCTCAAATACACCTACGACAATGTTGCAAATTTTTATTTTCCTTTCCATTATGTCCAGAAGAGTTCGGTAGCTCTTTTACGCGAAATACCACATTTACGTCCTCAAGGTTAATTTCAATTCTCTTGACCAATGTTCTGATAATATCACGTTTAGTTAACCAGTCTGCGTTATCAAGGTTTAACGTAATATTGGAAGAAAAGTCTTCTAAATTGGCCACAACCAGAGTTACCTCCTGTTCTAATTCCTTTTGATAAAATATCTTTTTCTTCTCTTCTTTAATTGTTTTTAAGCTTTGTTTCATTGCTTTAATTCGTGGTTCAAATTCCTCTTGATTGATATATTCTTGAGCATAACTATCGATAAGTCTAGCAATACCACGTTTTAATTTATTTTCTTGTTTCTCTAGCAGGTCACTTTTTTGATCCAATGATGATTTTTTTAGTTCTGAAAGCCTACGCTTGTATTCTTCTAAAATCCTGTTTGGATTTTTCAATAACTGCTTAACCTCTTCCCACACAGCTGTTTCTAATGCATCTGAGCGAATGGGTTTATTGTCACAAATCTTATTACCACCAAAACGGTAAGAATCTTTACCACTACAACGGTAATATGCATAATGACCACCTTCTTCTTCTCGTCTACTTCTCATGCAAGTTCCGTAACATCCGTAATTACAACGCTTACATATGACTAAACCTTGTAGTAAGTACTTTGCTCCTCTTTTTCTTGTCCTTGCTACTTTTCTATTTTCAGCTAATTGTTCTTGAACAATATCAAATATATCTTCATCTACTATATTTGGCACTTTAATATAAATCCAATTTGCTTTTTCAACAGGATAGACAGAGTGGTTACTTTTTGGCTGCTCACAAGAGCCTTTCTGTGGTCTTACTTGCTTTAATCTTACTCCTAACCTTCTTCTACCAAAAGCTGCTTGTCCTTTGTAAGCAGGGTTTTTCAACATACTCCAAATTGTACCTTTATTCCAGCGTTCTTTTCCTTTTTGTGTCTTAATGGACATAGTATTTAGCCGACGACATACTTCCCCAATACTTGTTCTTTCTCTGCCTATCCACAAAAATACTTTACGAACGACATCAGCTTCTTTTTCGTTAATCTCAAATAAAGCTTGTCCTCCTCCCATATGCTTATCTATATAACGATAACCATAAGGAGCTCCTCCCATTACATTTACATAGCCTTTGTTAGCTGCATAGATTTTACCACGACGACTTCGTTCCATAATTTTCGCACGTTCATATTCTGCTATCATACCTTGCATTTGTAACAGTAATTGAGATTCTGGGTTACCGTTAATCTCATAATTTAAAAAAACCACTTTTGCTCCTGCTTTTTCAAATTCTTCAATCAGCACCATTTGATATGCATATTTTCTAGATAAACGATCAGGAGAATGAATGTAAATCTTATCAATTTTACCTTCTGTTACTTTATCACGTAATTTTTCTAAATCAGGGCGGACTAAATGAGATCCACTGTAGCCGTTATCAATAAATTTATACTCACTTAACAATCTGTATCCGTCCAGATTAATTTGCTTCTCTAAAGCTGCAATTTGACTTTCTATCGTATTTCCTTCTACTTGTTTCCCCGAAGAAACTCTCGCATATAAACATACTGTTACCATTTGACCCTCCTTGAATCCCATTTTTATGTTTTAAGTTTTTTTGACTTATTTCCTTTGACACTACCTTTTCATAAGCATCTGATAAGCATTGTTCTGCTAACCGATTAGGTTCATAGCTACAGCTAATTTGGATAGCTAATCTCTTGTTTCTCATGACTTTTCCTTGAAATAATATGTTCATATCATTCCTTAAAGCCGATGGTTAATTGATTATTAGCGCTATAAGTAAATCGGACTCTTGGTTCTGGACACAGAAGTTTTCGAGAAATGGTTTTCTCTAGTTTTATTTTTATGTTTTTTGCAACATTGTCGGTAGTGTAAAAGCACTATTGTCGGACACATCAACGTAATTCCTTTCACCTTCTTTTCCACTTCTAACTTCAACCTTACTATTCCCTATTTCTATAACATCACCTCCTAATTTTACCTCTCCTGTGGTTAACCCTAAATTTTTTGTACCTTCCAATACTCTTGCAATATTTACCTTGCTATTATCAGAAAATTTCATAAAAAATGTCTGATTGTCTATTTCCACATCCTCTATGATTCCCTCATTTTCAATAGCACTTTCACCGATTTCTCTCAATTCTTTAAGCCACTCATCTATCTGTGGACGAATCTCTTGATACAGTTTGTTATGCATTTCACTTATTCCCTTATCCTGCAATAGATCGTAACTGAATATTGCTCCATTTAGCATCAATTCACATATTATGTCTTCCTTCTCATTTTCTTTGCATTTGATCAAAGGCATTTTCGATATTACTGTATCAGCAAAACTCTTCTGCCCTTCGCTATACGCATTTATCCTGATTCCAGCACTTAGTGCTTGGTCTATAGTCTTGTTCAGTTCTTCTACGCTTTTTGCCTTTACCACTCTACTTTTAAACCACCTCAATTCTGCATTTTCACTTGCACTTGGCTCTATCTTGCTTAAAGATGGAATAAACGGATTTTGACGATTTGAAGATTTTTTGTTATAAACCTCACGTCCTTCTCCAAGATTGATTGATTTTTCAGAAACATCGCTAGGGGAAGGCACACCTTCAGGCTTCTCAAACCTGCTTTTATCATCAAATATTTTCGGATCAGTCTCGTCTACAAGTATAAGCTGCTGATTTTTTTTGCTAGTACGCCTAATAGCACTATATAGTCCTTTTGGTAATTTTTTAGAATCAATGATTAACTCATAAGTATTTCCATCCATATCATCAAATGATACTGCTTTTTTAGTAGTCATATAACCTCTCATATTAAGCATATTATTCAAGTCTATAGAGCAATTTATTGCTTTATAATTAACTTAATACGCAAATTATAAAAAGATCTTGTATATCTTGCAACTATTTATAATAAAAGAATAGCTTTATCAGGACTTTTATTCTTTAATCACAACTTAATATACAAACTATACAAAGATCTTTTATATTTTGTAATTCTCCAATATCTCTCTTCAGATTCTTGACTAAGTTTTTTTGCTACTTATGCTCTTTGTATTGTTTTGTAGTAGTTGGTAGCCAAACTTCTCAAGCAATTGAAACTTGTTTTATAACAGCTCTCTTTCCTTAAAACTGAAGTATCCTTTGTCTGTCATAATAATGTGATCCTCTAGTTCAATTCCCACTCCTTGACATGCTGATACTAATTCTCTAGTCATTACTTTATCATCTTCTGATGGTTCTAAACTCCCTCCTGGATGGTTATGAGCTAATATTATTGACGCTGCTTCCATTGATAACGCCTTTTTTACCACTTTCCTTTCAGATAGGTGTACCTCATCTATTGTACCAAAATACACTTCATCTCTTATAAGACGGTTCTGTTTATCCAAGTATATTATCAGGACAGCTTCTTTTGCTGAAAAGCCTATGTTTACCCTTACATACTCTATCAGCTTTTCTTGGCTATCCATTACCGGGCCTCTCTTTAAACCTTCTCTTAGTGCCCTCTTGTAAGCTTCTTTTACACATTCAATTGCTGCAGCTGCATGTTCGGTCATTCCTTCTATCATTTTCAGATCATCGATTTCTCGTCCCAAAATTTCTCCTATTCCCGGGCAGTTATCCATTAGAGTTTTAGTAACATCTTGTGCTTGCTTTCTGTCGTGAACTGCTCCTAGAAGCACTGACACTATCTCACGATCAAATAGAGCACTTCCTCCTCCACTCTGTAATACTCTCTCTATTTCTTCTGTAAGTTTTTCACTATTATTCATAAAATATACTCCTCGTTAATAACAAATTGTTTTTAATTATTTACTGCTTTATCAGCATTGGCATAGAGCCATAGCTTCCGAGTGAAGTCAAATCAATTTTTAAATCTTTTTTACTTATTTTTTCATGAATAGGTAAAGATATTAATACATATTTATTTTCAAGTTATGTAAAAAGGTTGTTGTTAATCAATTATTTTAGAAATAACATCAGTAGAAAAACCTAACTGAAGTAAATTATTTACAACTTTCATTCCCTCTATTTTATTAATCTTCTCTTTGTAAATTTGCTTTCTTTGCAATAAAAATTCTACCCATATATTTAGCTCATCTCGTGATTCTTGATTGTCAATTTTTCTATATTCCCTCGCCCAACTTAATAACTCATTTTCTGCTTCACCATCTTCATAATTATCTTCTTCCTTTATCAGATCTTCAGTATCCACTGATAATTCTCTTGCTATTTCCCATAACCTTTCACTCAAAACAGTAACGCTACCTTGTTCATAATGATGTATCTGTGAGGGCCCTACATTAAGCTTTTTTGCTAATTCTTCTTGCGTATAGCCTCTTATTATCCTCCACTTTTTTATCTCTTGTCCTCCATTTTGGCTTGCACAACCGATACTCTCTTTATCAGCATATTCTTCGATTGATAAGCCCGTTGCTCGATAAACAATGTCATTATCAAATCCTTCCTTAACTAAATTATTTGCAATTCTTATTCTTGCTGCTTTTATATTACTTTCTTCCTCAGTTCGGATAGATTTGGTTAATGCATAAATTGCTTTTCGTCCTTCTATTTTTTTGTATTTTTCTATGAAATTATACATTTCCTGGGTCTTGGCTTTGTCGAAACAACTATCTTCTTTTAGTACTTTTCGTCTTGGAAAGAGATTTCTAATAGGGATTGATAACGACTCTGCTAATATTTTTAACTTTTCAGTTGGAATTCCACATGTTCCTTGCTCGTATCTTATCAATGTATGATAGTTTATGTTTGCTTTGCCTGCTAAATCTTTCAGAGTATATTTTCTCTTTAACCTCCAGTTCCTTACTTTTTGTGCTATCTGATACCTTATTGAGATGTTTGCCATAAATATTATACATGTTAATACTACCAAACAAAGATATACAAAAACTTCTATGTTTGCATTTTAGTTGAATATTTCTTCAGAATTGTGTATAATTATTAATGCTTTTTAGGTTGATTTCTTATGGCTCTTTCGAAGTTTCTTGATGCACGCAATGATTATGCCTTTAAAAGAATATTTGGCACCGAGAAGAATAAAGATATCCTCATTCATTTCTTGAACGATATTTTAGGCTTCACTGGCTTAGCTGCTATTCACGATGTTGAATTCTTAGCTACTATTTTAGATCCCGAAATTGCCGCTAAAAAGCAAAGTATTGTCGATGTTCTTTGTAAGGACTCTCAAGGTTCAAGATACATTATAGAGATGGTGCGACCTGAAAGTCTTCGGTCATATTGTTTAAAAGGAGAGGAATTCATTCAGAAAGAAACTGAAAGGATTCTAAAACTTATTAAACCAGATGTTTTGCCGTCTGAGTCTACGCATCAGTGCGAATCGGGCAACCGGTTGGTGCCAAGCGATGCGGACAATGAACCTCCTCTTGAAAAAGAAGATGCTCAATCGTGAGAGGGGCATAAACTGCAAGCATCATGTGGTTGGAGGGCTAGGCTAGTGGTATGGTGAACGTAAGTGAAGCTTTATAAGTACCGATACGATGAAAGAGCTAAAGATGCTGATAAGCTCTGACCAAAAGGTAATGTGGATAAGTTACATTTTTCATTTCTAGATGTACGCAAATAATAACTCCACCGGTATAGAGAAGCCACCTAACCCACTGTTGTATGACTGGAGAAACAGGGTAAGCCTGTATTTTCGCCTACATGGCAAGCAAACCGCAAGGAATGCTGATGGAAGTGCAGGTAAAGGAGAATGGAGAAAGCGAATGCCATTTTGTAACGAAATGGATAGAATTTGTAACATTAATTCGCGTGAAAACGAGCAGACTTCCATTTGGTCCCTCGTGACAAGAAACTTTGTTAACCACTTAAGGTAGGAAAGCAGATGATTACAAGTAAACCTGTAAGTGCATCTACCGAAAGCTTTGAAGCATGGAAGCAATTGCCATGGAAGAAATGCCAGAAAGTTATTGTGAGGCTACAAAGACGTATTGTTAAGGCTGTCCAAGAAGGAAGATGGGGTAAGGTAAAAGCTTTACAACATCTTCTCACACGCTCTTTTAGCGGAAAAGCTTTGGCTGTTAAGAGAGTAACTGAAAACCAAGGAAAAACCACAGCAGGTGTAGATCGTCAACTATGGTCAACTTGCAATGCTAAATTTCAAGGAATAAAGCTGTTAAAACAAAGAGGATATAAACCTTCTCCGCTCAAACGAATTTATATCAGTAAATCTAATGGCAAAAGAAGGCCTCTCGGTATACCCACGATAAAAGATAGAGCGATGCAAGCATTATATCTGTTTGCTCTGGAACCGATAGCTGAAACGATCAGTGATCGTCACTCCTATGGCTTTAGACCTAAAAGATCCTGCGCGGATGCTATTGCTGCTTGTCACTTATTACTGGCAAGACGCAATCGACCACAATGGATACTAGAAGGTGATATCAAAGGGTGCTTTGACAACATTAACCATGAATGGCTTATGAAGCATATTCCTATGGAAAAGAAAATTCTTCATAGATGGTTAAAAGCTGGTTTCCTAGAATCGAAAACTCTGTATCCCACAACTGCTGGCACTCCGCAAGGAAGTATAATTTCTCCAATACTAGCTAACTTTACCTTAGATGGTCTTGAACAGTTATTAGAAAGTCGCTTTGGTAAATTAGGTAGCAAAAGAAGAGGAAAAATCAGAAGTGGAGTGAATGTAATCAGGTACGCAGACGACTTTATTATTTCAGGTTTCACACATGAAGTACTGGAAAAGGAAGTTAAGCCTTTAGTATCATCTTTTCTTCATGAGCGAGGTTTAATTCTGTCAGAAGAGAAGACAAAGATTACATCTATTACAACAGGGTTTGACTTTCTTGGTTGTAATGTACGTAGATATAATAAGAAGTTAATTATTAAACCTTCGAAAGAAAGTATTAAAAGACTTCTTAATAAAGCACGTACATTGATAAAAGCAAATATAGCGAACACTCAGGCTATTACACCTACGACAATGTTGCAAATTTTTATTTTCCTTTCCATTATGTCCAGAAGAGTTCGGTAGCTCTTTTACGCGAAATACCACATTTACGTCCTCAAGGTTAATTTCAATTCTCTTGACCAATGTTCTGATAATATCACGTTTAGTTAACCAGTCTGCGTTATCAAGGTTTAACGTAATATTGGAAGAAAAGTCTTCTAAATTGGCCACAACCAGAGTTACCTCCTGTTCTAATTCCTTTTGATAAAATATCTTTTTCTTCTCTTCTTTAATTGTTTTTAAGCTTTGTTTCATTGCTTTAATTCGTGGTTCAAATTCCTCTTGATTGATATATTCTTGAGCATAACTATCGATAAGTCTAGCAATACCACGTTTTAATTTATTTTCTTGTTTCTCTAGCAGGTCACTTTTTTGATCCAATGATGATTTTTTTAGTTCTGAAAGCCTACGCTTGTATTCTTCTAAAATCCTGTTTGGATTTTTCAATAACTGCTTAACCTCTTCCCACACAGCTGTTTCTAATGCATCTGAGCGAATGGGTTTATTGTCACAAATCTTATTACCACCAAAACGGTAAGAATCTTTACCACTACAACGGTAATATGCATAATGACCACCTTCTTCTTCTCGTCTACTTCTCATGCAAGTTCCGTAACATCCGTAATTACAACGCTTACATATGACTAAACCTTGTAGTAAGTACTTTGCTCCTCTTTTTCTTGTCCTTGCTACTTTTCTATTTTCAGCTAATTGTTCTTGAACAATATCAAATATATCTTCATCTACTATATTTGGCACTTTAATATAAATCCAATTTGCTTTTTCAACAGGATAGACAGAGTGGTTACTTTTTGGCTGCTCACAAGAGCCTTTCTGTGGTCTTACTTGCTTTAATCTTACTCCTAACCTTCTTCTACCAAAAGCTGCTTGTCCTTTGTAAGCAGGGTTTTTCAACATACTCCAAATTGTACCTTTATTCCAGCGTTCTTTTCCTTTTTGTGTCTTAATGGACATAGTATTTAGCCGACGACATACTTCCCCAATACTTGTTCTTTCTCTGCCTATCCACAAAAATACTTTACGAACGACATCAGCTTCTTTTTCGTTAATCTCAAATAAAGCTTGTCCTCCTCCCATATGCTTATCTATATAACGATAACCATAAGGAGCTCCTCCCATTACATTTACATAGCCTTTGTTAGCTGCATAGATTTTACCACGACGACTTCGTTCCATAATTTTCGCACGTTCATATTCTGCTATCATACCTTGCATTTGTAACAGTAATTGAGATTCTGGGTTACCGTTAATCTCATAATTTAAAAAAACCACTTTTGCTCCTGCTTTTTCAAATTCTTCAATCAGCACCATTTGATATGCATATTTTCTAGATAAACGATCAGGAGAATGAATGTAAATCTTATCAATTTTACCTTCTGTTACTTTATCACGTAATTTTTCTAAATCAGGGCGGACTAAATGAGATCCACTGTAGCCGTTATCAATAAATTTATACTCACTTAACAATCTGTATCCGTCCAGATTAATTTGCTTCTCTAAAGCTGCAATTTGACTTTCTATCGTATTTCCTTCTACTTGTTTCCCCGAAGAAACTCTCGCATATAAACATACTGTTACCATTTGACCCTCCTTGAATCCCATTTTTATGTTTTAAGTTTTTTTGACTTATTTCCTTTGACACTACCTTTTCATAAGCATCTGATAAGCATTGTTCTGCTAACCGATTAGGTTCATAGCTACAGCTAATTTGGATAGCTAATCTCTTGTTTCTCATGACTTTTCCTTGAAATAATATGTTCATATCATTCCTTAAAGCCGATGGTTAATTGATTATTAGCGCTATAAGTAAATCGGACTCTTGGTTCTGGACACAGAAGTTTTCGAGAAATGGTTTTCTCTAGTTTTATTTTTATGTTTTTTGCAACATTGTCGGTAGTGTAAAAGTAATTAAGTCACTCAACTCTCTACTGAGAGGATGGGGAAATTACTATCACCATGTGTGTGCTAAAAAAGCGTTTAGAAAAATCGACAATGAAATTTGGCATAGTTTATGGAAATGGGCAAAGAAAAGACATCCTCGTAAAGGATTACGTTGGATAAAGAATCGTTACTTCAAAGTAATGGGTCAACGCCAATGGGTTTTTGCTGCACCCATATGCAAGAACAAACCAAAAGAGATACGGTATTTAAGACTGCTTAAGCTGATTGATATACCTATCAGACGACATGTTAAAATCAGAGCGGATGCAAATCCCCTTGACTTAAAATGGAAAAAGTATTTTGATGAGAGAGTGAAACGAACAAGAATGTTAGCAAGCTCCTTTTCAAGAGAAGGTTCTCTACTGTTGGTGTCACCATTAAGAATGATGTTTCCTGAGGAATCATGAAGGACAAGCCGGTTCTAGAAAAGAAGAACTTAGATAAGGGGCTCAAGCGTAGTGTGGGGAAACCTGCATGCTGCGTTTCTAAGGGAGGGGGTAGTAGTAATACTGCTTCCTTACCTGACCAAGTAAATTTTTATGCAAAAATTATTATCAAAAAGTAGTAATGTAAGAGGCTTTACGTGCAATTAAATTTATTTAACAATAATCAAGTTGATTATTGTTGGCAAAATTATATCACCTTAGATGAAAATAAGCACGTATATAACTCAATAGTTAATGATTTATCTTGGAAATGCCTGATTCTTTTTGGACCTAACAGCTCTGGGAAAACTCACCTTGCTCATATCTGGCAATCAAAAAACGATGCTATTTTCATTGATGTAAATAATTTTGTAAGCGAAATGAAGTACAGCGATGCGTTTATTTTAGAAGATGTACAAAACATTAAAGATGAGGAAATGTTGTTACATTGTTATAATTACATGAAAGAAAATGATAAGAGACTGCTAATTACTTCTTCGATTTTACCGAAAAAGCTTAACTTCAAACTAAAAGATTTAAGCTCGCGAATATTATCAACTATCAGCGTAAAAATTTTACCTGCAAGCGAAGAATTATTAAGAATTATGCTAATAAAACAATTTTCAGATAAACAGTTAAAAATTGATCTAAAGGTAATTGATTATATTCTAGCAAGAATAGAACGTTCTTTCCACAGCATTAATAAAGTTATAGAAAAAATAGATAATGAATCTATAGGATCAAATGTAACCATTCCTTTTATTAACACTTTATTAAAAAAAAGTGCAAATTGATTCCTTTTTTTGTAAGGTATTTATTACATATATTAAAAATTTATTAATACCCATACAATAATGAAGTTGAAATCACTATTTCTTTATGTTAAAATTATAATAAATACTATGATATAATAAGAATAAACAGACATAGCTAAGGGAAATTTTATACGATAGTAAAACTTACTTTACAGGATGTTTTTTATAGACTCAATGTGATAATTGAAATATGGTAAAAATAAGATCAAATTTAAAAAAAAGGTTAAAACAAAGGTTTGTAGTACTTACTTTATTGATAAATGCTTTGTTTATCTCATATTTTCTTATAAAAAACACAAAAAATACTTTCAATCAAATTATAGTCAAAGAAATAAATATAGGAGCTGATAATGAAAAATAAACAACCACAAAATAAAAAAGAGAATCTTTACATCACGTATTACATAGATGCTTTGGTTTCTGAAAAATCCTCTACACAAAATACTTTGGAAAGTTATCGTTCAGATTTACACCAACTTGAAAAATTTTTATTAGAAGGAGGCACTACCTTAGTTGGTGCAAGTAAAGCTAATATTAAAGATTATGTAAACTTTTTACGTACACAAAAGAAATATAAAACTAGTTCTATATCAAGAAAAATATCTGCTATCAAAAATTTCTATAAGTGCCTATTTAATGATGGAATAATAGATTTTAATCCAGCACCGGCTAATGATAATGAATTAAGAAATCCAAAGGTTTCCCTTCCTTTGCCTAAGTATTTAAGTGTTCAAGAAATATTTTTGCTCATGGAAACAGTAAAAAAATCAGCAAGCGGATCGAATAAAGAGATAAGCAGTAAAAGGCTATGTGCAATTTTAGATATTCTTTACTCTTCCGGGATGCGTGTTTCTGAACTAATTAATATGAAGTTATGTGAAGTATTACATTTAGTAAACGGTAATGGTAAAGAAGGCTATATAATAATAAAGGGAAAAAGTAGCAGAGAAAGGCAAATCCTTTTTAATGAGCAAGCATTGCAAAGTCTTAAAAATTATTTATCAATTCGTGACAATCTGCTTCCTAACAACAAAAAATCTGATTGGCTATTCCCAGGTGATAAACCTAATAAACCCATTACAAGGCAAAGAGTTGGTCAATTAATAAAGGAATTAGCAAGAAAGTGCGATATTGATGAAAATAAAATCTCTCCACATGTGATTAGGCATTCTCTTGCTACCCATCTACTGAATAGCGGAGCAAATATTGTGCTGATACAAAAAATTCTTGGCCATACTAATCTTTCTACAACACAAATATATACTCATATTGCTAATGAAAAGTTAAAGGACAAATTAGCTGATTCTCATCCTATTACTCAGATGATCAATAATTAAACTTATTGCTTTTAGTTTTGTAGTAAAGTTAAATTCAAATAAGTTTACGTGTGTTTGTGATTGCAAGTTTATTGTTTAATTTACTCCTTATATTATGGGAAGTATTCTATACTTTAATTACTCTCCCTGTAATTTTCTTTCCTGAGTGTGTAATAACCATTTTCCTTGTTTGCTCGGTGAGAGTTGTATTATTCATGTTGCGTTTATTATGTGGCATTAAATATGAAGTGAGGGGAATGGAAAACATTCCTAAGCAACCTTTTATAATTGCATCTAAACACCAATCTCCATTTGAAACATTTATTTTTATACTACTCTTTAGAAAAGCAGTTTTTATTTTAAAACGTGAATTGAAATGGATTCCATTCATTGGTTTACATCTTATAGCGCTGAAAATGATTTTTATTAACCGTTCAGATGGTATCAGTTCTATACGCCATATAATTAAACTAGCAAAAATGCATATAAAAGAAAATAGAAGCATAATAATATTTCCTGAAGGCACAAGAACGACTATAAACCAAAATATAAAATATCAATCGGGTATTGCTGCTTTATATAGCGTATTATCTGTTCCTGTGTTACCGATTGCTTTAAACACTGGTTTGTTTTGGCCAAAAAGCATACTTTCTCTGAGAAAGAATCCCGGAAAGGCGGTAATAGAAATATTACCTCCCATATATCCTGGGTTAAACAAAAATGAATTCTTGCAAAGTTTAGAAAAAATCATTGAAGAAAGAAGTAGTAGATTAATTGCAGAAAAAACTGATATTGCAAATTAACAAAAAAACTTTATAATTAAAAGAAAAGTACAGGTATTAATATATGGCAAATCATAAGAGTGCTAAAAAAATGATGAAGGTAATAGCAAAGCGTACTTTAGTAAATAAGATGCGAAAAAGCAAAACTCGTACTGCTATTAGAAGATTAGTTGATATAATCAAGTCTGGTGACAAAGAGAATGTTGTCTTGGCATTTCGGAATGCTGAATCCAATTTACACAAATGTGTAAATAAAGGTGTCATTCATAGGAATACTGCTGCACGTAAAATAAGTCGCTTAAATGCAAAAGTAAAAGCATTGATGACCGCTTAATACGGTTAATGTAAAGTTAACTGTATTAATATATACTTTTCAGTTTGTATATTCTGTATAAAATTAAGTAGCTCAAGTGATGGATAAAAAAGCATTATTGGAACTAAGTAATGGGTCAAAAATTGATCTGCCCGTATTAAGTGGAACAGTAGGTCCTGACGTGTTAAATATTAAGGATTTATATAAGACGACAGGATTATTCACTTATAATCCGGGGTTTGTTTCCACAGCTTCATGCTCTTCCACAATTACATTCATTGATGGAGATGAAGGAGTTCTTAAGTATAGGGGACATGATATAGCTGATTTGGCAGAGAATAATAGTTTTACTGCTGTGATTTATTTATTGCTCTATGGTGAACTACCCAGTTCAGAGCAACACAAAAAATTTCTTCTCAAAATACAAGAATCATCCAAAGTATCAGAGCAAGTTACAAATGTAATCAAAGCATTTCCAAAAACTGCTCACCCTATGTCGATTTTAGTTGCATGTTTTGCAAATTTGTCAGCATCTTACCATGAAACACATGGCAACAATGTCAATGGTGAAGATTTAGATTTTGGAATTTCTGCAATAGCACAAGTTCCTGCAATTGTTGCAATGATTTATAGACATATCAACAATCAGGAATTCACAAATGCTAATAATAAATTAAGTTATAGTGAGAATTTCTTAAATATGATATTTGGCAGTGCTGTTAATAATACCCTTTTTGTAAAAGCTCTGGATAAAATATTTACTCTCCATGCTGATCATGAACAGAATGCTTCTACAGCAGCTGTCAGATTGGTAGGGTCAGCTGGTTCTAATCTATTTGCAAGCCTGTCTGCAGGAGTTGCTACACTTTGGGGTCCAGCACACGGTGGAGCTAATGAGGCAGTTATAAATATGCTAAAAGAGATAGAGCAAAGTGGAGATGTAGATAGATTCATTGAGAAAGCTAAAGATGATAAAGATCCATTTAAGCTAATGGGATTTGGACATCGTGTTTATAAAAACTATGATCCGCGCGCGCTTATATTAAAGGATGCTTGTCATGAGATTTTAAGCAAACTAGAGCAAAACAATGAATTACTTGAAATTGCAAAAAAACTTGAAGAAATAGCTTTAAAGGATGAGTATTTTATTACACGTAAGTTGTATCCAAATGTTGATTTTTATTCAGGTATAATAATGAATGCTATCGGTATCCCTTCAAGTATGTTTACACCCATTTTTGCACTTGCAAGAACCACTGGTTGGGTTGCCCAGTGGTATGAAATGGTAAACGATAAAGAAACCAAGATTTGTAGGCCAAGGCAGCTCTACCTTGGCAAATAACCTTTCATTCACAATTCATCTTTGAATAGCCTAATTTCCTTTAGCTATAAAATACAGCAAGATGATTTTTTACTAGTTGATGTCTGCTTTTTTGCAGAACATTGGTCAGGCTGTGATATAGAAGGTTGGTTAAATGTTGTTTTGGGCTTATTAAAAGAAGATCGTGCTGAAGATCGTGCTGAAGAAGGGCCAAAGCCACTATCTTTAGCCGAAGCATCATCCCCACCTTTACCTTCACCATAGTAGTCAGGCCTAAGGAATTTGCTTGTGTTTCCATTATGTGATTTACCTATAACTGAATTCTTAGGTGAACCAGCAAAACCACTATCTGCACTTGTATCTGCACTTGGTCCATCCGTCCCTACTTTTTCTTCAAGAGTTTGTGGTTTCATAGCTGGCACACGCGCAGGATCAATGGACAGTTTATAATCCTTGTTGATTACAGAGCTCTTTATGATCTTATCCATCACGCAGTAAGCAATGTCTGGGTTAGCAAAATCTATTCCGTACAATCCTTTACTATCACTATTCAATAGAGACTTCTGCGAAGTATAAGCTTCAACATTATTTAATACATCCATACCAAACATATTATTAACGTGATTCACTTCTTCTCTTGTTAAATATCTATTACCATTACTACCACTTACAATAGGAATTAAAACTGAATCTTCATCACCCCCTAAGTAAGAATTACGCACCATAAAATCAACTTGTATGTTTGCTTTACGAAACAAATCAACTACTGTAAACTTCAGAATCTTATGTATTTTATCCTCGGTATTTGGAGTATCAAAACAACGGCATGTCAGAGATACTTTATGCTTTACTATGTCTTTAACAAGCTTAGGATTATCAAAAATGCTTTTCTTTAGATATACATAATTTCCTTTCTCTTCTAAAAAATCCTTAGTTTTTTTAGGACCATTTTCATGACCTTTTATTCTCGATGAAAGCAAATCTACAAAAGAACGTTGCAAATTTCTATCAACACACTCCGCACCATATAGATAAGATCCCTTATCAAAGACTTCATCAATTATATTATAATCTACATGATTTTCTATCTCCTCCTCTATATCATCTGATAGATCCTCACAACCTAGTTCCGATTTTTTGTCTTCTTTTTCTTGCTCTTTAATAAGATCTGTTGTAAATCGCGCAAGTTCATTAGCTAGCAAAAACTTTAGATTAGAAACCACCTCTTTTCTCATTGGCACCAAAAATTTATTACCTACAGTCGATTTTCCTTGATCAAAGTTAAAAGGAAAAAACTTTGTATAAAAATTATCATCAAGAATACTTTCATCCGGACAAAATCTTTTTACTACTTTTTCTCTCATACTTTTCAAGTACCCCTTGCACTGATCAATAGTCATATTATTATCAAACGAGATAACAATATGATCATCCTTTACAGTACAATTAGTAAAAACATCATCACTAAAACGAAGAATACTATTAAATGCTTTTACTAATTCTCGATTTATTTCACTTTTATTAGGCATAACGCCACCTCTCTAATTAATCAACATAATTACTTACCACTCCTACTGGTGCCCTGACCACTAGATTGATTTTTCTTTCTTTCCTCTTCACGTCTAATCATGTCTCTAAAATCATCTATTTTCTTTGGATCTATTTTGCTCAGATCAACCCTTCCTCCTCCTGGAGCAGTATTATCAAATACTCTTTTGCCTGAACCATTGTTACCATGCATATCAACCTCTAAATTAAATTATTATGTAATGAGTATATTAAGAATCAATTATCAGCACAAGCAGTTTTTTAACATAAATTTTATTCACCATTTTTATACTCCTGGATTCCAGTATCAAGTATACAACTATACGAACATTGTGACAATTTCCGTAGCAAATGGTGTCATGAAAGTAGCTGACACTGGGATCCACTCTTCTTTTTTTCTGGATTCCAGTGTCAGCTACTTTCATGACAGGAAAATAGGCTACTTGAATGACAAGAGAGAGCTACTTGTCCGCCATGTCATTCCAGCACTTGATGCTGGAATCCAGATAAAAACCAGTCTGAAATGAAAAAAAGAGAGAGAACCTTTACACACCTCTCTCTTTGACTGAAGAAGCATGGTTTTCAACTCTCACATCATCAGTTAATCCTCCTGGCAATTCCACAGCAGCATTAGACTTTTGCTGACCACTAAGCTTTCTCTCGCAGGAAGATTTATTTAGCTTTTCTTTCTTTGTTTCCATTGTATCAACACGACATTTTTGTCTTTTAACTCTCCTGTGTTCCTTTCGCTCTGGAGCGGGTGGACAGACAGCTAATTTTGGTTTTTCAGTTTTCTCTTCTTTTGCTTCTTTCTTTTCTTTATTCATTTTCTCCAGTTTTGGTACTTCACTATTTTTGTGACTTATAACAGGTTTAGGTAGAGTGTCTACTAATTTTTCTATAGGCTTTGGTAAAATAGCACGTTCTTGCTTGTCTAGAACAATTGGCATTGGAACTTGAGATGAAAAATTAAAGAGGTGAACTGGCGCAACTTCATTCACTTTTGTTTCTATTTCTTGACGAACTTCTTTTGATTCTGTTTTTTCTGCTTTTTTGTCTCTTTTTTCCTCAGTTACATCTTGCTCTACTACTGCTGCTAAATCAACTGCAAAAATTTCTGCAAACATTGCAATGACTGAGCCCACGAGAAAAGTTTGAAGCTTCAATTTTAAATTTTGCAACGCTTGCAAACGTTCGAGTATTGCTATTTCTTCTTCAGGAGATAACTCACCGCTGAGTAATTTCTCCTGCAATTCTTTTATCTCTTTGTCTAGCCTTTTATCCCAACTTAAATCTAAATCTTTTTTGAAGATCTTTTTAACTAATTCCTTAAGCTTATCACGCAAAAACTTAATTATCGAAAGAAGCAGATTTTTCTCTTTCTTCTCCTTGAGCATTTTGTAGACTTTCGGATCTACATTTACTTCAAAAAGATTAAAGAGGGATTCAAAGAAATTTGCGAATACCCCTTGATTATCATCAGTAAAGTAATCCTCATTATCTTGTATCTGTAGCTCTACTTGAGATAATGTTTCATCAATGCAACTCGCAGCCTGACGCTCAAGCTCTATTCTCTTGAGCTCAGCTTTCCTAGCAAGCTCCTCCATGAATCCTTTTAATTCATTGAGTTTCTGCTCTGCAGAGAGATCTTGCTCTCTGATTCGATTAATGTAGATTGAGCTACCGTCCTCTTCGTTGTTATTGATTAAAAAATTTTTCATTGCTTTTTCTCCATTAATTGAATTACTGTTTCTATAATTGTTTAGAAGGCTTTTTACCATTTTATCTTAAGTCTATAAAATACAATAACTCAATCTTATAATATGAAGTATTTAATAAGTATTAATCTTAAAAAATATCAATAAATTATTGATATTTTTACATTCATACTATATACAGCCTAGCATATATTACGTAATTTTTCAAGAACATATTCACTATAACAGAAGACTTTCTTATTTGCCTCTAAAACACCTGCAAATCATATAATAAAAGAATATTATAATGTTTAATGTAATACTATACAATGTTATAAAATATAGTATAATACTAGCATACCACTGAATTAATGCTGAGATATTCCCTTGCTTGATCAGTTAAAACACGTCCTCTTGGTGTGCGCTTTACAAAACTGACCTTGATTAAATAAGGTTCTACTGTTTCTTCAATATTGCCAACATCTTCAGATAGTGCAATAGATATGGTGTCAATTCCAACAGGTCCTGAGGTGTTAAACAAAAATCTCAGATAATCCATATCTAATTTATTTAGTCCCATTTTATCTATACCCAATTTTGATAGTGCAGAACCGGCAATTTCACAGGTAATTTTTTTATCATCTTTTACTTCAACAAAATCTCTTATTCTTCTGAGTAATCTCAAAGCAATTCTTGGAGTACCACGGGCGCGGCAGGCAATTTCCTGCACAGCATCCTTTTCGATTTCAGCACAAAGAACTCTTGCACCTCTTTTTATAATATCAACCAGTTCCTCAAAAGAATAAAACTCAAGATGCAGGGGAATACCAAAACGATCCCTCAGCGGTGCAGAAAGCAGTCCAAGCCGTGTTGTTGCCCCAATCAGTGTAAATGGTGGTAAATCTATTCTTAAAGTTCTGGTAGATGGGCCCTCACCTACTAGTATATCTAGGCAAAAATCTTCCATAGCAGTATATAAAACTTCCTCAATGCTACGATTTAATCTATGAATCTCATCGATAAATAGAACATCTTTTGCATTTAAAGTAGTGAGCACTGCAGCTAAGTCCCCAGCTTTACTAAGCAATGGACCAGAAGTTGCACGAAAGCTAACCCTTAACTCCTTAGAGACAATTTGTGCTAAAGTTGTTTTACCAAGCCCTGGAGGACCATAGAGCAATACGTGATCCAAAGCTTCAGCTCTCGTCTGTGCAGCATTTATAAACACTTTTAAATTTTGTATTAAGTCTTTTTGCCCGACAAAATCATCAAGTTGCTCAGGCCGGATATTTAAATTACGTACATCTTCAGAGTATTCCTTACTACATGATATTGACTTCATATTGTTTTAAGCGCCATACGAATAATATCTTTAGTGTCCAAGTTTGGTGATTCATCTTCTATTTTTTTTATTGTATCATAAGCTTTTGTTCTTTCATATCCAAGATTGATCAAAGCTGAAAGAGCATCTTCACTAATTGAGTGAAAATGATTGTTATTTATCTCTAATTTACTTACTTTGCCATTCAGCTCAGTAATAATTCGATTTATGAGTTTCAGGCCAAGTCCACTCACCTTAAGTGCTAGTTTATCCTCATTTATAATTGCCAAAAACAGTTGCTCTGGAGTTAATTTGCTCAAAATTGACATTGCGGTTTTATAGCTGACACCGCTCACTTTAACTAATAAACGCAGACACTGCTGTTCTTCTTTACTTATAAAGCCATATAGCTGAGTAACGTTTTCTCTGCTATTTGCATAAGTGTCGATAAGTAATTTTACTCTACTTCCAATCGAACAAGCACTTAAAGTTTTGGCTGAAAGATATACTATGTAGCCAACATCATTCACATTCAGGATTATGTGATCGCTACACACCTCATCAACTATTCCTCTTAGATTTCCTATCATTTCTAGTACTTTATAAAATTCAGTTTAAATGCTCCTGAATCTTAGGTCAAGCAAACGAACATTATAGAAGTAGTTCCAGTTTCAATCATTGCAGACAAGTTTGCAGGAAATCTATTTTAATATGTTATTCCAGATCATTATGTAATTGAACCACAAGTTACTCCGATAGAAATAGAATTGCAGTCTCCTAACTTAGCTAAGTAATAGAAATTTCTATCTTTGGTGAAATAAAGGTAATTGTTTACTGTTTGCGAAAATATTTGCATAATTTAAGTAACATTACTTGATAAGAATTAACTATGGAGCTTAATAAGATTGCAGCATCGATTTTACTTTCTGGATTAATAATTATGATAGTTAGTAATGTAGTTGATATGCTCTACAACCCAGAGGATTATAAAATTGAACACCAAACAATAGTAGCAGCCAGCAATGAGCCTCAACAAAAGATTGAACAAGTGGCACTTGATATTGGAGAGCTCATGCAGAATGCTAGCTTTGAAAAAGGCAAGTCAGCAGCAAAAAAATGTATAGCTTGTCATAGTTTTGAGAAAGGTGGAATGAATAAAGTGGGGCCAAACTTATGGAACGTGGTTGGAAATAAAAAGGCCCATCTTGGCAGCTCATTCAATTACTCAAAAGCACTACTTGAAAAAGGTGGGAAATGGGAGTATGAGGAGTTATTTGCTTTTTTAAAAAATCCAAAAGCCTACATAAAAGGTACACGTATGGCATTTGCAGGCATTTCCAATCCACAAGAGATTGCAGATCTAGTCAGCTATTTGCGTTCGATGAGCGATAGTCCGGTTGCCTTGCCAAAGTAGTATGAATTATTGTAAATTACTCGATGGAAGTAATGGCCATATAGCATATCGAAAGCTACAAGGAAAGAAGGCTTCTATAGTTTTTTTTAGTGGTTTTGCATCCAATATGGATGGAACTAAAGCAACTGCCGTTTACAAATTTTGCCAAGAAAATGATATAGCACTTGTGCTCTTTGATTATTTTGGCCATGGTAATTCAAGCGGTGATTTTGCTGATTATACAATAAGTGATTGGCAAAAAAATTGTGCTAAAGTGATAAGTGAATTAACTAGCAATAAACAAATAATTATAGGTTCAAGTATGGGAGGATGGCTGATGCTGCTCACTGCTCTTCAATTTCCAGAAAAAATTGCAGCATTAATCGGCATATCGTCTGCTCCTGATTTTACTGAAGATTTGATATTCAAGCAATTGTCAGGCAAGCAAAAAGAAGAACTAGGTTCTAAAGGTGTAATAGATTTTACTTCGGAGCATTGTGCATACAAAATAACTAAAAATCTGATCGAAGACGGTAGAAAGAACCTTCTTTTAAACAGAGAAGCAATAGATATAAACTGTCCTGTGCGCTTATTGCATAGCATTAATGATAAAGATGTTCCTTATCAAACTTCATTGAATTTAGCTGAAAAAATTAAGTCAACAGACGTTGAAGTACACTTAATAAAATCAGCAGAACACAACATGTCTGATAATCATTCACTGAAAATTTTATTTAAGACCATCAGAGAATTTTTGCCAGGAGAAATATATAATTGAAGTAATTCAGATGTGTTTGTCGTAAGAGCTGCAGTTATAGCTTCAACAGTAGGCACTATTCTTGATCACCTCAACATTTTCTCTTGGCAATTCTTTAATAAATCGAGAAGTGCTCATTGGTTGCCACTGATTATTAATTTCCCTCCTATCTGCACATGAAATGATCAACCTTTCTTTTGCTCTAGTTATGCCAACATATGCAAGTCTTCTCTCTTCTTCCAAAGCTTTACCACTTTTATCTTCAAAAGATCTTTGATGAGGAAATAATCCTTCTTCCCAACCAGGTAAAAACACGCACGGGAATTCAAGCCCTTTAGCCGCATGAAGAGTCATAACATATACAGTGTCATCGCTATTCATATTATCCACTTCCATCACCAAACTAATATGCTCCAAGAAGGTTATAGTGCTGTCAAAATTCTTCAAAGATGAAATGAGCTCTTTAACATTTTCTATTCGCGCTAAACCCGTCACTCCTTCATTCTCAAGCATTTCCATATATCCTGATTGATTTGCTACGATTTTAACAAATTCATGCAGTGGTTTTACGCTTACTATTTCTTCCCAAGCTTTAATTTTATTTAAAAAATCATTTAGTGAGAGTTTAATTCTTTCGGTTACTTGATCACTATTAACCAATATTTTTGCTGCCTCAAAAAAAGAAATTTTGTTATCCTGAGCAGTCGTGTATATTTTCTTTAGAGTTGTAGCTCCTATGCTTCTTTTTGGACGATTTACGATCCTTTCAAAAGCGAGATCATCATTATTATTTGTAACAAGCCTCAAATATGCAATTATATCCCTTACTTCTTGACGTTCGTAGAATTTTACGCCACTTATAATCTTATAGGGAATTGAATATTTTATAAAATACTCTTCGAGAACTCTAGTTTGAAAAGTAGCCCTGACGAGCACTGCAATATCACTAAATCTGTATTTATTGAGTTTTAATATCTGTTCGCTTATGAACCTTGCTTCAGCCTTTCCGTCCCACAATTTGATTAGATTTACCTTTTCGCCTTCAATGTTTGTTGTCCACAATTTTTTTTCTAAGCGAGTCTTATTGTGATTGATCACATATGATGCAGTTGCAATTATGTGGGATGTTGACCTGTAGTTACACTCCAGTTTAACGGTTTTTGCATTTTTAAAATCATCGGAAAATTTCAAAATATTTTCAACTTCTGCACCACGCCAACTGTATATCGACTGGTCATCATCTCCTACACAGCAAATATTTGAATGCTCTTTTGCAAGGTATTTTAGCCAAAGATATTGTATTGCATTTGTATCTTGATACTCATCTACCATGACATACTTAAACTTGTTTTGGTAGTAGGACAGAACCTCGGTCTTTTTATTAAAAAGTTGTATGTTATATAACAATAAGTCACCAAAATCAACAGAGTTAAGGAATTTTAACCTTTCCTGATACTGGTAATAGACTTTAAGTGCAGTTACGTAAACTGGCCTAAATGATTGAACATCTTCCACTTCAGACGGCAATAAGCACTTCTCTTTCCATTGCTGAATAATATTCATAATGGTCTTATATTTTTCTGATAGGTAATCAGGATTTATTTCATTGATAATATTTTTTATTACCTGTAATTGGTCATCCACACCAATGATTGTAAAATTGGGGTTTAAGCCCACAATTTCTGCGTGCATGCGCAAAATTTTTGCTGCAATTGCATGGAAAGTGCCAAGCCATGGTATGTTTGTGCCCGTTAGCTCAAGTACCCTTGATACCATCTCATTTGCTGCTTTATTTGTAAATGTAACTGCTAATATCTCATCAGAATAAGCGTGACCGTTTCTAATTATGTGTGCTATTCTTGAAGTAATCGTTCTTGTTTTTCCGGTTCCGGCTCCTGCCAGTATCAAAACTGGCCCATTTATGTTAGTTACAGCTAATTGCTGTTCTGGATTTAACAGTGAGAGATAATCGTTCATTGAAGCTCTATAGATTATAACTTTATAAAGTTAAACCTATGATCCAAATATTGTAAAGGTCTTATTGAACATAACATTCAACTCATTCAAGTACTAGATATTTAAGCGTAGATCTATCTTGTTGGGGTAGCTTCAAGTGTATGGTGAGTAACAACAACTTGATTTGAGATATTGGCATCAAAACTTCTGCTTGTTTGATGAATAGGTGGAGTTTGAAATGGCTTAGGCTTACGATTCGGTTCCTTCATCTTTATTTCCTCAGCTTTAATAGGAAGTTTTTCTGGAACATAGAAGTTATGAATTTCAGCTCGTTCAGTGAAATTTTCATATGTTGCTTTCAACCAAGCTCCAATATCATATATAAAACCATATGCTTTTTCTTTAAATTCTATCAATGATCTACTGAAACTTGCTAATGTGTTATTAAAGTAAATTGTCATATAGTCTCTTGTGGTGTATTGATAACCTTCTCCATTTAATCTGCTATTTTGTGCGTTAGAACTATTGTTGCTTTTGAAGTAACCAAATATGTTATACATTTTGAGCTACCGCTGACTATTAATATACATACATTATATATTAATAAATCAAGATTGTCAAGAGTGTTTATTGCATTACTGAGGAGTTGAAGCTTGTAGTACGATATTTTCAAATCTTTAATATAGTATTGACTTTACAGCAACAATTACCTTAAGTTAGTAACTATTGTTGCAGTTAAAGTATCGATGCCTTTTTTCTTTTATTTTTTTGCAATTCTCAGCATTTTATCTGCTGTATGCGTAATTAGTGTAAGAAATCCTGTGCATGCAGTATTATTTTTAATTTTCACCTTCGTTAACTCTGCAGTTCTTTTCATTCTCCTTGGAGCTGAGTTCATTGCTATGATGGTGATGATAGTATACATCGGTGCGGTTGCGGTGTTGTTCCTCTTTGTAGTTATGATGCTCGATATTGACTACATAAGGTTGCGCCAGGGTTTTGCAAAGCATTGCACTCTTGGTGCTATGTTGTGTGTTGTGTTTTTTCTAGTCATCAGCTTTGTAATCCGCAGCTCAGCACCGAATATAAGCAATGTTATAAACTATAATACCAATAATGTGAAAGCTATTGGTAATTTGCTGTATACCGACTACATGTACGCTTTTCATCTTTCTGGTATTCTGCTGCTTGTTGCAATTGTCGGTGCAATTGCTCTTACTTTGCAGGACAAGAAAAAAGGAGTTAAAAAACAGAATGTATTAAAGCAATTGACACAATCTTCATCTGTAAAATTAGTTAAGGCTAAATTTGGAAAAGGAGTAGAATGGAAATAGGATTAAATCACTTTTTGATAGTTGCTGCTGTTTTGTTCACTATTGGAGTGTGCGGTATTTTCATCAACCGTAAGAGCATAATCAATATATTGTTATCAATAGAAATATTATTGCTGGCAATTAATATCAACTTAGTTGCTTTTTCTGCCTTTATGAATGATATAGTTGGGCAAATTTTTGTGATGTTTGTGTTGACTGTTGCGGCAGCAGAGTCAGGAGTTGGGCTTGCAATATTGGTTGTATATTATAGAAGCCGTGGCAATATAGATGTTGAACAAGCAAATTTAATGAAAGAATGATGGATATACTGAAATTAATAGTATTTTTGCCACTCTTTGGTTCGCTGTTTGCAGCACTTTTTAGAAGAGGTGTTTTTAGTCAGTTAGTTACAACGGCAGGGATTGGAATATCTGCAGTTTTATCTTGGTATGTTTTTCTCACCTTCTCTGAAAATTATCACTTGAGTTTATTTCCTTTATTTTCATTAAGTGTATTAAAAGTAAATTGGGCAATTAGTGTGGATGCTCTCTCATCCTTAATGCTTATTGTTATTACCACCGTTTCACTGGTAGTACATCTCTACTCTATCGGTTATATGGAGCATGATAAGGGGAAGTCGAGGTTTTTTTCTTACCTATCGCTATTTACGTTTTGCATGATTGTGCTGGTTGTAAGCGATAATTTCGTGCAGCTTTTTTTTGGCTGGGAAGGGGTTGGCCTATGTTCTTATTTACTCATAGGATTTTGGTTCCAAAAATATTCTGCAAATAATGCAGCAATTAAAGCATTTGTTGTGAATAGGGTAGGAGACTTTGCACTATTGATTGGAACCTTTCTTATTTATTATACATTTCACTCTTTGAATTTTACTGAAGTTTTTGACACAACTGATCTTCTTGGCACGCAGAACATTAGGGCATTCTGCTGTGAATTCAAAGTAACTCATATAATATGCATATTACTTTTTATTGGCTGTATGGGTAAATCTGCACAGCTTGGTTTACATGTTTGGTTGCCAGATGCAATGGAAGGGCCAACCCCTGTTTCTGCACTCATTCACGCAGCAACGATGGTAACAGCAGGTATATTTTTAGTAGCAAAATGTTCTCCATTATTTGAGCTATCAAATGTGGCACGAGAATTAATAGTTATTGTTGGGGCACTTACTGCTTTCTTTGCAGCTACGGTTGCGATTACTCAGAACGATATAAAAAAAATAATTGCTTATTCAACCTGCAGTCAACTTGGTTATATGTTCATGGCATGTGGGCTTTCTGCTTACAATGTTGCTATTTTTCATTTAATGACACACGCTTTTTTTAAAGCTCTACTATTTCTTGGTGCTGGCAATGTGATTCATGCAATGCATCATGAGCAAAACATTCAGAAAATGGGAAATTGCTGGAAGAAAATCCCTTGCACTTATACTCTCATGTGGATTGGATCTCTTGCGCTTTCTGGAATATTTCCATTTGCAGGTTTTTACTCAAAGGATTTGATAATTGAACATGCTTATAGCACGGATAGCTTTGCTTTTGTAATAAGCTTAGTTGTTGCATTCTTCACAGCGTTTTACTCTTGGAGGTTATTGCTTCTTGTGTTCCACAGCCAAAAACAAAGTAAAATTAATATACATGAGGCACCAAAGATTATGCTTATACCATTACTGATACTCGCTTTTGGATCAGTATTTTCTGGAATATGGGGAGCAAATATTTTGAACATAACTAGTAATGCGTTTTGGAAATCAAGTTTAGTGATGATTGATGAGCATGGAGTTCATAATTTCTTTATAAAACTACTGCCAACCTTAGCAAGCCTAAGTGGAATAGCACTTGCGTGCCTAATTTACCAATATCAAGTAATTAGGCAAATTAAGAGTAAATTTTTACTTAAGTTTTTGCAGAATAAATGGTACTTTGATGAGGTGTATGAGTTTGTTATAATTGCACCGATAAGGTTTATATCTAGGCTTCTATGGAAGTTTGATGTTAAGGCTATTGATTCATTTGGACCAAATGGTGTTGTAAGGTTGGTTAATGAATGTTCAAAAAGTTCTATAAAGTTACAAACTGGTTATATATTTGATTATGCATTTATTATGTTTGTTACTTTAATAATCGGTGCTTTATATATTATTGGAATTAAATAGAAGGTGTTGTTACTTAGTATATTCTTGCTTCCACTGATAGGAGCGTTGATTTTATCCTCGATCAGGATTAATCATCAATCTATACACCTAAAATTCCTTGCCCTATTTTTTGCTATACTTCCATTTTTGCTTAGCATTGTAGCTTGTATAGAATTTGATTATAACAATGCGGACTTTCAGTTTGTCAGCTATCCAATCAAGAATGTAGGAATAGGGATAGATGGTATATCGTTGCTTTTCCTTCTGCTTACAACTTTCTTGTTTGTAATTTGTATACTCTATAACTGCAAAATGAGTTATACGACCCTAAAAGCCTATATGGCATTATTTCTACTGCTTGAGAGTTTTGTAGTCGGTTTTTTCGTTTCACTGAATGCTATAAGCTTTTATGTGTTTTTTGAAGCTGTCTTAATACCAATGTTCTTTATTATTGGCATTTGGGGAGGGAAGCAAAGGATATATGCGACGTTTAAGTTATTTCTTTATACATTAACTGGCTCATTATTATTTCTACTGGGGTTAGTATACATCTATAGTGTTTTTGGAACGTTTAGTATACAAAAATTAGCTACATTAGTGCCAAGCCTTGATCTTGAAGTGCAGTCATTGCTGTGGATTACATTTTTTATTTCTTTTGCAATAAAAGTACCTATGTTTCCATTTCACACTTGGCTTCCTGATGCGCATGTGCAATCACCAACTTCTGGGTCTGTGATTTTAGCTGGCTTGCTTATTAAAATGGGGGGATATGGATTTTTAAGGTTTTCTATTCCAATGCTTCCTCAGGCAAGTTTGTATTTTTCAAATTTCGTTGTTGTGCTGAGCATTATTGCGGTGATATATGCTTCTCTAGTTGCGTTTGCTCAAGATGATATAAAGAAGTTAATAGCTTATTCTTCAATAGCACATATGGGGATCGTTACCGCTGGCCTCTTTTCATTTTGTGAGGAAGGAGTACTGGGTAGCATATTTCAAATGATTAGTCATGGCCTTATTTCTGCTGCTTTATTTTTGTGTGTTGGAATGCTATATACTCGAACTGGAACTTTGGAGATTGCAAAGTATTTTGGCATAGTAAACACAATGCCAAAATTTGGTTTTATGTTCATTTTATTTTCAATGGCTTCAATAGGGCTACCTGGAACATCTGGATTCATAGGTGAGTTTTTGGCTATGGTTGGAATGTTTAAGAGCATAGGGTTTCTTACAGGATTTATCGCACTTGGCACTATTTTAAGCGCAGTTTATATGCTGAATTTATGTAAGCAAATAATATGGGGGGTTAGCTATTCTAAATTATTAAATAATCGCTTGGATAGCATAGAATTTTCTGTCTTAATTCTGCTTGCAGTGTTTGTTATTTTGCTTGGATTCTACCCAACCCTTGCACTGAATTATTTGAAGCCATGTATGGCAAATTTGTTAGTCAAATATAATGCGCTATGAATTATATACAGATATTGCCGGAAACGTTCTCTATTATCTCCTCGTTAGTGTTGCTACTACTTGGAATTATATTTAACCGCCGAACTATCAACTTATTAGCACTTGGCTGCACAGTGGTAACTTTGATTATTTTAATTATTTCGGCAGAAAACAATGAAATTTTTCTCTTTAATTCGTTGTTAAAACTCAATTTATACATCAGGTCAGCCCAAGGGTTAATTCTCAGCACAGGAATTTTAATACTTTTGATGCTGAATTTATCAAAATATGACTATAAATATGAATTTTCAATACTGATTCTTTTTGCGCTATTTGGCATGATAACTTTGGTTTCAGCAAATAGTCTGATTTCTTTTTATTTAGCTTTTGAGTTGATGAGTATATCTTTGTATGTTCTTGCGAGCTTTAATAAAGATTCAGCTTATTCATGTGAAGCAGGAGTGAAATATTTTACACTTAGTGCACTATCTTCCTGCATTATGCTGTATGGAATGTCGCTGCTTTATGGATATACAGGACAAGTCAATTTCTCTGAGCTCGGTTCATTCTTGCAAAACCATCAGATAACTTATGGAATAGTTTTTGGGTTAGTTTTTATCCTTATTGGTTTGTGTTTCAAGCTTGCTATTGCTCCTTTTCATATGTGGGCTCCAGATGTCTATCAAGGTGCACCTACCATAGTAACTGCGTTTTTTTCTACGGCCCCAAAAGCTGCACTTGTAACATTTTTAATTCGACTGATGAATGAAGAGTTAGTAAATGTAAAAAGTTATGTTCAGCCTATTTTCTTATACTTTTCAGCATTGTCTGTGCTTATCTCAGCTTTTGGGGCCTTGCGTCAGCAAAACTTAAAAAGGCTGCTTGCTTACAGTTCAATTGGTCACATTGGTTTTATATTTGCTTCACTTTCTATTTTTACACAAGCAGGAACAGATAGTGCCTTAATGTATCTGGTGATATATATCATCACAAGCATAGGGCTATTCTCATATCTCGTACAAATTGACGATGACGATTGTGATATTGCAAATTTATCTGGTATAGGGAAGAAACGCCCAATTGTAGCATTTCATCTTTCTGTACTGTTACTCTCGATGTCGGGAATACCTCCACTTGCAGGTTTTATCGCTAAATTTTTTATATTCAAAAGTTTAATAAATTCTGGCTTTATCAGCCTGTCTTTGATCCTTGTAATATCGAGTGTGATATCATGCTACTATTATTTAAATATCATGAAAGTTATGTATTTTGATAAAGCTAGTGGTAATAAGGTTGCTTATTCTAAGAGTCTATTCATTATCACTTCAGTGGCTTCACTGATCAATCTCGTTCTTTTCTTGTATGTAGAAGATCTTGACTCACTCATTAAACTAAAGGGCTGACAAGGTGATCCTTGAAGGTTTTCGTATTTATCATTACAAAGAAGTTCCAAGTACTAATAAAGAAGCATTGGGTTTAATTGAGAAAGGGATATCAAATGAAACTGTCATTATTGCTGATAAACAAACAGAAGGCAGGGGACGCACTGGAAAAAGCTGGATTTCTCCAGAGGGTAATCTCTATGCGAGTTTGATAATTAACCAAGAAAAGGATGTCAGCAAATTGACAGAATTGACTTTTGTGACTGCTCTTGCTGTTGGAAATACTTTATTATCGTTAAATTTCTTGAATAATCAAACCCACTGCGGTGTCATTCCAGTGCGTGACACTGGAATCCATACTTTTTCTTCTGGATCCCAGTGTCAAAGCACTGGGATGACAAGAGATCAATTCATAAACGATCTCAATCTTCAACATAAATGGCCAAATGACATTCTAATCGATGGCAAGAAAATAAGCGGAATATTGGTTGAAAAAAAATCCAATTCAAATTGGCTCATTATAGGAATTGGAATTAATGTCAATCATGCGCCACTTCCAGGCACAACGTGCATTAGCAATTACGGTGAATCTGTGTCTAACATGGATCTATTAAAGGAATTAATAATAAATTTTAATAAGCTAAGAAAGCAATGGCTATTTGATGGGTTTTATGCTATAAGAGAAATGTGGTTAAAAAAAGCATTCAAAATGAATGAGCAAATCAGTGTAAAGTTAGCTGACAAATTGTATGAAGGAATTTTTGCTGATATAGATAAAAGTGGTAAATTGGTGTTGCAGCAAAAGGATGGAAGCTTAATTTATTTTGATGCAGGTGAGTTATTTATTGGCAGTGCATTATGAATACATATGTAATTTTTGCTTACCTTATTAGTTTCATACTGATTGGTGGAAATTTGATTTTTACCGTTTCTTGCTATACTAAAAGTAAAAAAATTCTAGAAAGCCTGAAAGATAATAATGAAGAAGAAACATAAGCGATTACTTATAACTTCAGGAATTTTCTGCTTTTTAAGTTGTGCAGTTTTTTTTATTTTAACAACGCTCAAAGAAAATATCTCATTTTTCTATACAGTAAGTGAGGCAATAGTTTTACCAAATAATCAAAAGCCAATCCGTGTTGGTGGAATGATTGTTGAAAATAGCGTGATACGGAGCGAAAGCGAAGTAATTTTTCAGATGACAGATTTTAATAAGAGCGTTATGGTGAAATATCAGGGAATACTTCCACCAATGTTTTCAGAAAAAAGTGGTGTTGTTGTACAAGGTAAAATGTTTGATAATGGTACCTTTCTTGCAGATACGGTGTTTGCAAAACATGATGAGAACTATAAGCCGAAAGTCCTAAAATAGATTTCCTAATTCAGTTGTATTGAAATGGTATGTGAAAGAAAGCAACAGCCTGCTAGCAAGCTGTTACTTTCCTAACTACCACAATATATCAGAGTGAGTTGGTGCTTCCCATTCTACGTTATTATGGTCAATTATTGCTGCTTTTAATCCTTCAACTTCTCCCCTTAGGTGATCAAGTTCTTCTGCCCATGTTCTATAGTTTTTATTATTATCAATAAATCCATCCTGTTGAATTAACTCATTCAAATGAGATAAACCTTTGGCCAAGCGTTGGTTTATATCAAGAGACTCTTTTCGAAGTTGTGCTATGTTGTTCATAAGTGAGGCATTCAAATCAGAAACAAACTTCTCATTTAAATCGTAGACTAACTTATCCATAACTTGATAGACGTAATGAATTGTTGCAATTTTATCTGCAATGTCCTCAAAGTTTGTGGGCTTAACTTCAACTTCTATATTGTCTATTTCTTTAAAGTTGAAATCGCTCATTTGGTTTATTATAGCTCTTCTCATAATAATCCAAACAAGTTAAGATATGGATTTATGGTAGTGGGGTTTGTATGCCAGCAGCGTATAGTTACGACTTAAGGAAAAAAGCAATGGAAGCATTGGATGAAGGAGAAAGTAGAGCAAATGTTGCCGAGAGATTTAAAATTGGAAAAACAACTCTATATGAGTGGCAGAAAAGACGTAAGGAAACGGGAGATTTTCAGTCAAAAAAGCCTGGAAGCGTAGGATATAACCATAAAATTACTGACTGGAATGTTTTTACCAAATTTGCAAAAAACCATGGTGGCAAAACTCAGTCAGAGATGGCTAAACTCTGGGGCAATATCAGTAGACAAACGATTCACCGTGCACTTAAAAATATTGGATTTACAAGAAAAAAAGACCTACGGATATAAAGAAAGAAATGAAGAGAAGCGAGCTCACTTTTCAAAGGTTATAGCAACAAAACGTCATGAAAATCTTGTATATATTGACGAATCTGGAATAGATAATACAGAAGACTACCCATACGGATACTGCAGAAAAGGAGAGAGGTTTCATTCACTAAAATCAGGTAAAAAAGCTCAGCGGGTCAGTATGATTGCAGCTCTAAATAAAGAGAAAATCATTGCTCCATTGACCTTTGAAGGATATTGCAATAAGGATGTTTTCGAGGCTTGGTTTGAGCAGTTTTTAACTCCAATTTTAAGGTCTGGCCAAACTGTAATTCTTGATAACGCTACTTTTCATAAATCTAAAAAAATAGATAATCTTGCTAAAGGAGTTGGTGCTGAAATTCTTTATCTTCCTCCATATTCTCCAGACTTTAACAAAATTGAGCATCAGTGGTTTGCTATAAAGAACAGAGCTAGAAAAAATATCCCTATTTTTAAGTCTTTCCGTCAAGCTGTTGATTCTGCTTTTTTATTCTGACTATTATGAGAAGAGCTATACTTCAAAGTTATTTTCGCTTTCTTGTTTACTGTTGTTACTCATGTTAGCTCCTATTGAAATGGCATATACAGACTGGTATGAGGCTGTTACTTTCTTATACTTTACAACATGTCATAATAGGGTGGTGCCTCCTCAGGTAACATATCATTTAATTTAGCGGTTAAATCTGCTAGATCTTTTTGTAACCCTTTACTTTTGTTGCCTATAATATCTTGCAAACTTGCAACTTTATCTTGCTCTTCTTTTAACATACTATTCAACCTATTAATAAGTTGTTCATTAATATTATTAGCTAATTCATCAAATGCTTTTTTAACAGTATCACCACTAACCGCTTTCTTAAAGTCCTGTATATCCTTACCACTACCTGTCTTAAGTGTAATAAGACCAAGAGCGCTTATAAGTTGTTCTTCATTATTAGCACTTTGTAAAAGGTTTTGCGAGTTCTCACTCATATAAATTACCTCCATAAATTATTAAAGTTTAAATTATTTTTTAGTTTCACATGCACACTGTTAATTTATCAATATCCAAGTTCACAATAAATTATCTATTATTGCAAACTCAGTATTCATATCTTGAAAAACGTAAGTTGATGGATGTGCATCATTCCAATTTGCTTCACTCTCCTCAGGAATCATTCGGTCAACCTTATCCAGAAGCTCTTTCATTTTTTCATTTTGCTCGTTAAATTTCTCCTTCAATGCATCAAGAATAGCTTTAGAATGACCTTTACTATCAAGATTACCAATCACAGATATAACTTTCTCGTGAGGCAATTTGTGAATAATATCTTTAAGCTCTCCTGCACCTAAATTATCCAAAAGTTCTTTAAACTGCTCATTAGACATATTGCGAGCAAAAGCTTGAAGTTTGTCTGGGTTGTCAGCTAAAGACTTAATGATAATCTGAATCTTATTAGAATCAGTTAAATCTCGAGCTACTATTGCAAGTTTATCGTGGTCTAGTTTATTAATTAAATTATGTAACCTATCTCCTTCTAAAGTGTGTACTAGGGCTGGAAGTTGCTCAGACCACAATTCCTTGGAAAGAATGGTCAAATGGTGCTCATCTAAATCTTTTGCTAATTCTACAAGCTGATAATCGTCTATATTATTGATAAGTGCCTTGAACTGATCGACTTTTAAATGAGGTAAAATTTCTCTTACTTGCTCTGGATTTAATTCTCTCACTAGGGCTCCAAGCTGATCATCATTTAAAATAGGAATAATTATTTGTAATTTTTCTGGATTTAGTTCATAAGCAAGAATATGTAATTGGTGATTGGTTAAATGACTCACCAAAGTTTTCCATTGATTATCTGTTAAGTGCTTTACTAAGTTCTCTATTTGGACTTCACTAAGAGTATGGGTAAGAGTTTCTAACTGATCTTCTGTTAGTCCCCCAACAAAAATTTTAGCAAACACCTTTGATAGTATTATATTCTCTGGTATTTTAGATAATATATTTTTTACTGTTTCTTCACTGACGTCCAGCCCAATATATTGTAATGCCTGATTGTCAGGTGAATTAACAATATTTCCTTGATAATCTGAGAAATAATATTTATAAGTATCAGACAATTCTTCCTGTGTTACATAAATGTACTTAGATCTCTCAGATTTAATATCATTACGCAAAGTACCAGAACAACCTTCTTCGCATTCTACAAAGTACGATTTCATTGATAGCTTGACTAACATATCATTATAATATACAAATGCACAACTGTTTTTTGTATAACATGGTTTATCTCTAGAAAAACTACCTTTCAAAGTATTTCCCTCTTCGTTCCTTATGCAATAAAAGGTATCTCCAAGGATGTTATTGCCGCATAATCTTATTGGTAATTCTATCGTTTCATCTTCTTTTCCCAGTTGCACAAGCTTAACTTTTTTAACCGATTGAAAAAGAGAAAATTCAGGCCAATAGACGTTGTTACCAAATCCTTTTGATAATTCCTCTCCGGGTACCATCTTAAAAACGCGTTTCTTGCTACTCATAAGTATTTCCTAATCAACTTAATTATAGCTATTCTAACATTTATTGATTAATTTATTGTTAAGTTAGTATATATCAGAATTATAATAACACACATTACTTGCATAAAGAAAAGTTACAGAAAGAGGGATTTTTTAGGAAACTAGTATAAAACACTCCTAGATTAAAATAAGCTGACTTTATGATACGCTAGAACCTATATTGGTGGAGGCAAGCGGGATCGAACCGCTGACCTTCTGCGTGCAAAACAGATGCTCTACCAGCTGAGCTATGCCCCCAATTCTTGCTTAAAGCATAAATCACTCACGCTGAAATGCAAGAAATATTTATTTGTGAGGCTATTGCTAAATAGTGCACAAATTCTGCATTTATGTATAATTCTCTATCTTTTTAGAGTTGTACGTCAGCTTTACCAAAATGAATCTTTGAATTAACAAGAAGTTTTCCTTCAAAAATTTTTAATTAAATTATCACTAATGCAGTACATTATGTAATTTATTTAACCACACATGAAAATTTTAGTTTGATTAAAACGGATAAAAACTATATTACTGTTTAGTGTAGCTGAAAAATAAAATGATCCCGTAGCTCAGCCGGTAGAGCAACTGACTTTTAATCAGTGGGTCACGCGTTCGAATCGCGTCGGGATCACTTAGAATCTTAAAAGCATGCTAAAAGAACAGGACAAAATATTCACAAACTTAAATGGTAAAGAAACACCACTACTTGAGGGTGCAAAAAAACGTGGTAGTTGGCAAAAAACAAAGGAATTACTGGATTTAGGATCAGAAAAAATCATTGAGGAAGTAAAGAAATCTGGCTTGAGAGGTCGAGGGGGTGCAGGATTTTCTACTGGCCTTAAGTGGAGCTTTATGCCTAAAAATACTTCAAAAGCGTATTTAGTAGTCAATGCAGATGAGTCAGAACCTGGTACGTGTAAAGATAGAGATATATCACGATATGAGCCACATAAGTTACTTGAGGGAATTCTTCTAGCTGGCAGAGCGATCAGCGCATCAGTTGCATATATTTATATCAGGGGTGAATTTTATAATGAATATTTAGTTCTAAAAAAGGCACTTGAGGAAGCCTATAAAGAAAACTTAATTGGAAAAAATGCCTGCAAATCAGGTTATGATCTTGATGTATTCATTCACAGAGGTGCAGGAGCTTATATATGTGGAGAAGAAACAGCTCAACTTGAATCAATTGAAGGAAAAAAAGGCTTTCCTCGCATGAAACCTCCATTCCCTGCAGGTGTTGGACTTTTTGGCTACCCAACCACAATAAACAACGTTGAAACTATAGCCATGGTTCCAGATATTCTAAATCGCGGAGGAGAGTGGTTTGCATCTCTTGGTAAACCAAATAATACTGGCACTAAGGTCTTTTGCATTTCAGGGCATGTAAATAATCCATGTAATGTTGAAGAAGAGCTCGGAATTTCACTGCGTGAATTAATTGAAAAATACGCAGGTGGAGTGAGAGGAGGTTGGGATAATTTACTTGCTGTAATACCTGGTGGGTCTTCAGTCCCACTAATTCCAAAATCTATATGTGATACTATTGAAATGGATTTTGATTCATTAAGGGCTGCACAATCAGGGCTTGGTACTGCTGCTGTAATAGTGATGGATAAATCAACTGACATAATAGCTGCAATAGAAAGATTATCACATTTCTATATGCATGAGTCCTGCGGACAATGTACACCATGCCGTGAAGGCACTGGATGGATGTGGAGGATTATGAGAAGAATGGTAGCAGGAAATATTAAACCTGGTGAAGTAGATAAGCTACTTGACCTTACAACTCAAATAGAAGGGCATACAATTTGTGCACTTGGCGATGCTGCAGCTTGGCCAGTTCAAGGATTAATCAGACATTTTCGTCATATAATTGAAGAGAGGATAGTAACTTAACTTATACTTTTAAATGATTTTACTACTTAGCAGCTAAAGTTAAAGAATATTGATTTCCTTCCCTTTTAGGTGCTAATTCTACTTTTGCAATATCTTCAGCGTCTCTAATTAGCCGTTCTAATTTTTTCAGTCCAACTTCAGTGTTTACAAGCTCTCTCCCTCTAAATCTCATTGTGACTTTAATTCTATGTCCATGCACAAGAAAATCCCTTGCTTGACGCAATTTTGTTTCGTAGTCGTGATCACCAATATTAGGACCCAGTTTAATTTCTTTTATAGTTAATGTTTTTTGTTTCTTTTTTGCTTCACTTGCCTTCTTTTTTATATCATACTTTTGTTTGCTATAGTCCAGAATTTTACATACTGGAGGAGTTGAATCAGGTGCGATTTCTACCAAGTCTAAATTAACACTTTGTGCAACTTCCAAAGCTTTTTCTATTGGAACAATTCCGACCATTTCACCACTATGATCAACTAAGCGTACCTCCTTAGCTGTGATGAGTTCATTAATTCTGTTTTTATTGTTCTTTTTGACTTGCAAATTTTAGCTCCATTAATTCAAATTAATAATCTTTAACAGCAATTCAGTAGCATTCTCCAAAGAAAAAGACTCCTGTTTTTCCGATCCTAAATTTCTCACTGACACAGTTTTATTTGTAACTTCATTTTTGCCTATGATCCATAATATAGGTACCTTACTTGAACTATGCAAACGTATCTTATAGCTAATTTTTTCATTGGTCAAATCAGTTTTGATTCTCACACCTTGTTCTTTTAAAACGTTGCTGATTTCTGTAGCATAACCGTCAGACTCATTTGTAATGGTCAGAATAGCAAGCTGTGTTGGAGCAAGCCAAACTGGAAATTTTCCTGCATAATTTTCTATTAAAATTCCAATAAAACGCTCAAAAGTTCCAAGAATTGCCCTATGTAACATGACAGGGTGATGCTTGTGCCCGTCTGTTCCTATATAAAAAGCTCCAAGCCGCTCCGGTAAAATAAAATCAACTTGCAACGTTCCACATTGCCAATTTCTACCTATTGCATCTTTCAAAATAAACTCTAACTTTGGACCATAAAATGCACCTTCACCAGGATTAAGTTCATAACTAAGCCCTGCTTCTTTAACTGCTTCAAGCAGTGCTCTTTCAGCTCTATCCCACACTTCATCATTACCTGATCTAGTATCTGGACGGTCTGAAAATTTCACAGAAATTTCATTGAACCCAAGTTCTGAATATACTTCTTTTAAAAGGTCACAAAACTTTACAGTTTCAGAATTCACTTGTTTTTCCATACAAAAAATATGTGCATCGTCTTGCGTAAAACCACGCACTCGCATCAGTCCATGCAATGAGCCTGAGCTTTCATTTCTATGGCATGTGCCAAACTCTGCCATACGTATCGGTAAATCACGATAGCTTCTGATGTGAGAATTAAAAATCTGCACATGACAAGGGCAATTCATGGGTTTTATTGCTAGCTTTTTACTTTCAGATTCATCAATAATGAACATATTTTCACGAAACTTATCCCAATGTCCCGATTTTTCCCACAGCTCTTTGCTTACTAAAATAGGGGTTTTCACCTCAAAGTAGCCATTGTTCATTAACTTTTTTCTGATGTAAGACTCAAGAACATTATATAAAGTATATCCCTGTTCATGCCAAAAAATCTGCCCAACAGCTTCCTCTTGAATGTGAAATAAGTCCATATCCTTAGCAATTTTGCGGTGGTCGCGTTTTTCTGCTTCCTCCAGACGTTTAAGATAAGTATTTAATTCATCCTTATTTCTCCACGCGGTGCCATATATTCTTTGCAACATTGGGCCCTTAGAATCGCCACGCCAGTATGCACCTGCCACTTTCATAAGTTTAAACGCTTTAACTCTGCCAGTTGATGGTGAGTGCGGACCACGACATAGGTCTACAAAGTTGCCTTGTTTATAAACAGTTAGGTTTTCGTTTTCTGGTATTGATGAGACAATATCAACCTTGTATCTTTCACCTATATCACTAAAGAAATCAATTGCCTGCTTACGAGTCCAAACTTCTCGGACGAATCTGTGGTTACTTTTTATAATTTCCTTCATTTTTTTTTCTATTGCAGCAAGATCGTCCGTGGTAAAGGTACGATCTGTAGCAAAATCATAGTAGAAACCATCTTGAATTGTTGGCCCGATAGTAATCTGAGTATTAGGAAAGAGCTCTTTTACTGCCTGCGCCATTATATGAGCAGCATCATGCCTTATTATATCTAAACCCGCTTCGTCACTCAGTTGTATTACCTCTATCTCTGTATCAGATTCAATTTCACGTGAGAGATCATACAACTCACCATTTACCTTAAAGGCAATTGCTTCTCTCAAAGCATCCGGTTGTAATATATCAAAGCCAGTGACTCTACCACTGTATTCTTTTACTTTTTGTTCGGCTAAAAAGGTAACTTTTATCATTCATTAGACCTTTTATCATCCCAGTGCTTGACACTGGGATCCATGTTTCTTTCTTTTCTAGATTCCAGCGCCACGCGCTGGAATGACACCAAAAGGTGAGCTACTGATCTTTCAGTTAAATAACAGTTGTACAAGAGATCTATTACATACTTGCTGTAAGAAATTTTAATTGTTGACATACCTAGTTAATAATACGGCCTATTCTTTTTTAACCTGAGTGCAATTGCTTCTTCCCAAACTTCACCATTACGCAATAGCTTTTCTTTATTGTACATTAGCTCCTCTCTTGTTTCAGTAGCAAATTCAAAGTTAGGACCCTCCACAATTGCATCAACTGGACATGCTTCTTGGCAAAGTCCGCAATATATGCATTTTGTCATGTCAATATCATAGCGTGTGGTGCGGCGACTACCGTCTTCTCTTTCCTCTGCTTCAATAACTATTGCTTGAGCAGGGCAGATAACTTCGCATAACTTACAAGCTATGCATCGTTCTTCACCATTTGGATACCTACGCAGCGCATGCTCACCACGAAACCTTGGACTTAAAGGGCCCTTCTCCATAGGATACCTCAAAGTAACCTTTGGTTTGAACATATATTTTAATGTAATAACAAACCCTTTAATTAACTCTACAGAAGACCAATACCAAGCTAATTTCTTGAGCATAATATTTAAAACTTGTGTCAGTCATTATAAATCATATTATCAGTTTTCAAAATAAATATTTTCATCTGGATGACTTTTGTAGTTTTTCTATACAATATATTTACTAATACTGCATTAATATGAATAAGTAATATAAGCAAAAATTTTTTAGATTAGGTATTTCGATTTCTTAAATTGCTAAGTAGTTTATATAAATAATGACAAACACAAATGAAACTATTTTTGCTTTGTCGACCGTATTTGGTAAGTCAGGAGTTGCAGTAATCAGAATTTCAGGCAACTACACCCTTAAAGCTTTAAATCATTTTCATATTAAGAAAAAAATCAAACCAAGATTTGCTACTTTAGTTGATCTATATGATGATTCCAATCAATTGATAGATAATGGAATAATCATCTATTTCCCTGCTCCAAACAGTTTCACTGGCGAGGATGTTATAGAGTTACAAGTGCATGGAAGCAAGGCCGTCATAAAAATCATCTTGGAGAAATTATCAAAAATTTTCGTTATGGCCAGGCCTGGAGAATTCTCACTTAGGGCTTTTCTAAATGGTAAATTTGACTTAACGCAAATAGAAGGAATTGCAGACTTAATTGATGCTGAAACGAAAATGCAAGCTAAACAAGCGATTAAGCAGATATCAGGAGAATTGGAGAGACTATACAGCAATTGGAGGCAAAGATTAATAACGATACAATCCAAAATCGAAGCATATATAGACTTTCCAGAGGACATTTGGGCAGAAAAAAGTGAATTGGAAAAAATTAATAATGAAGTGCAATCTCTCGTGCAGTTGATACAAGAGCATTTAAATGATAATAGACGGGGCGAAAGGTTGCGTGAGGGTTTACATATTGTAATAACTGGTGAACCAAATGTCGGTAAATCAACTCTGTTTAATTTCTTAGCCAAGCGTGATATTGCTATTGTTTCTGAATATGCAGGCACAACAAGAGATATACTTGAAGCTCATATTGACATTGGGGGATACCCAATCATTCTCTCTGATACTGCTGGAATTCGTGAGAGTTCAGATCCAATAGAATCAGAAGGTATAAGTCGAGCGAAAAAAAGGTCTTTTGAAGCTGATTTAAGAATAGAACTATTTCCTTTTGAACAGCGTCATAATATCAATTGCAACGTTGTAAATAGCGATACTATTTATGTATTGAGCAAAGCTGACGATGCAATTAATGACAGAAATATACTGATTGGCGGTGTAGATTTTCTACCTATTTCTATTTTAAAGGGAATAGGTACAAACAAGTTGATCTCTCTCATAAAAAAGAAGGCAGAGGAAAAATTTGGGCATGATAGAGACACTCCTGTGATTACTCGGCAAAGACATAGGAGTCACATGCAGAAAGCACTGGAACATTTACAACGTTTTAAAATCGATAATCCAATTGAGTTGATATCTGAAGACTTGAGGCTTGCTGCATTTGAACTTGGTGCAGTGATTGGAATTATTAATGTTGAGGAAATATTGGATAGTGTGTTTAGTAGCTTTTGTGTAGGCAAGTAAGATTTTTATAGATTGCTTGAAATTAAATATTGTGGTAAAAAAGAGGTGGACGGATGGCCGAGCGGTTTAAGGCACCAGTCTTGAAAACTGACGTACGGAAACGTACCATGGGTTCGAATCCCATTCCGTCCGCACTTACTTCTCAGATTTAAAATGTTAGTTAATTTTTAGAGCTTATTTAGATGGTTCATAACGCTGGAAATCTTATCTAATCTAGCCACATCTTTTAAAAATACATCCCTTTGTAAATTGACCTTGTTAGCAAAGAAAGCTAATATCTATAAATAGATCACCATCTGAATATGGAAACCGATATAGTAATAATAGGTGCAGGGCCTATTGGAATATTCACTGCTTTTCAAGCGGGAATGCTTGATATGAGATGTCATGTAATAGATGTTTTGGATCAAGCAGGAGGACAATGCACAGCTCTTTACTCAGAAAAGCCAATATATGATATACCTGGTTATCCTGTAATTACTGCCCAAAAATTAATTGAGCAGTTAATGGAGCAAGCTTCACCGTTTGAGCCTGTTTACCATTTAAGTCAAAAAGTGGAAAAGATTTCAAATAACGAAGGTGAAAACTTTACTATCATAACGAACATAGGTACAGAGGTAAAATGCAAAGCCGTTATCATTGCTGCAGGTAACGGAATGTTTGAACCTAACCGTCCACCCTTAAGTGGTATATTAGAATATGAAAATAAATCTGTATTTTATAGTGTAAATAAAATTTCTGATTTTCAGGACAAAACTATAGTCATTGCAGGGGGGGGTGATTCTGCGGCTGATTGGACTGTAGAACTTTCTAAAGTTGCGAAGAAAATTTATGTGATACATAGGAGAAAGGAATTTCGCTGCACTCCTGAAACTAGAAATAAATTAGAATCACTTGAAAATGACGGAAAGATAGAACTGGTAGTGCCATATCAATTACACGAACTAGCAGGAGGTAATGGGCAGTTGAGAGCAGTGATAGTAAAAAACATTGCCTCTAAGGAAGAAAGAGAAATATCCGCTGATTTTTTGCTGCCATTTTTTGGATTATCAATGAATCTTGGTCCAATAAACAATTGGGGTATAGAGTTAGAACATGGCCGCATAATTGTCGACCCAGCTACACTTAGAACCAGTAGAGATAGAATATATGCAATCGGAGATATAGCTACTTATCCAGACAAACTAAAATTGATACTAAATGGTTTTGCTGAGAGCGCCATGGCTTGTTATCACATATACAAAGTAATTCACAATTCTCCAGTTAATTTTCAATATTCAACTTCAAAGGGAATTCATCGAAATTAAAGAGTAAAGAGATCCATGAACCTGCATGCAGTTATCTCAAGCATAAGGGAATACAAACGAAAAAGATTACTTTACAAATTTCCCCAACTCCCTTATCATATCAATAAGAGTATTTATCCTTGTTTTTAATCTCTGCAGATTTAACAACAAAATTCAGTAAAAAACTCAGGTATATATTGGCAGATTACATAAAATTATAGCGGCTGCATGTCTTTTTTATTTTTTCTACATTCAGCCAAAATGCGCTTTAAATAAGCGTTAGCACATTATTACAATGCCAATTTACATTATTATAGGGTCAAAACTCGTTACACGGGGATTCTTTTGCCTTTTTTCTTCATTTGGTGAATTTCTTAATACTTGTAACTAAAGCTTCAGGCCAGCACTTGATGCTGGAATCCAGAAATCTTTTGAGCACAAAAGTTATGCTAGGTTTTGTTGGTAAGAAACCAGTGTCAGCTACTCGGATGACACCAAAGGGGCACTTGGATAGAGGCTACTTGAATAACACCATCATAAGGTGAACCAGTGTCAAACACTGGAATGACAAGGAAAGGGCTACTTGGATGACAAGAAAAAGGACGCTGATATGACACCAAAGAGGCTGACACCACCATAAAGTAAATTCCACTAACACTATAGGAGACTAACATGAACTTTTTAAAATTTATCGAACTATGCTTTCAAACGGTGATGCCGGGATGTGAGTATAACAATTATCAGTATATAAAAATCATAGCAGACAGGCTTGAAGCAGCAAGTGTTGGTGAAGTGAAGCGAATAATATTCAATATGCCTCCGCGCTCGATGAAGTCTATGTGCGTGAGTGTTGCATGGCCCGCATGGATACTTGGTAATCAGCCAACCGCAAGAATAATAGTTGCAAGCTATTCTCAGCGGCTTAGCGAAAAGCATTCGCTTGACACCAGGTGCGTGATGCAGTCTAGTTGGTATAGAGTGCTATTTCCAGAGGTAGAACTATGCAAAGACCAGAACACTAAATATAAATTTCAAACAGTGCAGAGAGGATGTAGGATTGCAACATCTGTTGGTGGAACACTGACTGGTGAAGGTGGAGATTTTATCGTCGTGGATGATCCACTGAGTTCCTCTCAAGCTTTGAGCGAGACGTTTAGAAAACGTGCCACAAACTGGTTCGATCAGACTCTAATAACCAGGCTTAATGACAGGAAAAAAGGAGTTATCGTTGTTGTAATGCACAGACTACATCAAGAGGATTTGACTGGGCATCTTCTCTCCAAACCAAGAAATATATGGCATCATGTTTGTTTGCCAATGATTTCTGAAAATAAGGAAATTATCTATTCAATCAAAAGATCCATTCTCCCTTCTCCTGTTCCTATTATTCAAGTAACTACAAATGAGTGCAAAAGCTCAACAGGCGCTACATCTTCAAGGATTTTATACTTAAAAAAGGAAGGTCAGCTGCTATATCCCCTAGATGTAGGAGAAATTGAAATGATAAAGGCTGAACTTGGGAGTTACGCTTTTGCTGCTCAATATCAACAAAATCCTCTGCCGCTTTCAAGTGGTATAATTAAGCAAGAATGGTTGAAACGCTATAGAAATTTTCCTGACAATCTCTCACATATAACTCAGAGCTGGGATACTGCAGTTTCAACAAACGATTCTAGCGGCTTTAGTGTCTGCACCACCTGGACAAAGGTGAATAATAAGTTTTATTTACTCGATGTATACCGTGCGAAGCTTGAGTATCCAAAACTTAAAGAACAAGTTCTATCACTAGCTGCAAGGTGGAAGCCACACGCAATTTTAATCGAAGCAAAAACAAGCGGTCAACAATTGATTCAAGAGCTAAAGACAATACCTGTTATTGAGATAGTGCCGCATAACAGTAAAATCGCTCGATTCCACCAGATTGTTCCGATAATAGAATCCGGCAAGGTTTTTCTGCCGCATCAAGCAATATGGCTCAGCGATTTTGAGTATGAAATTTTAATGTTCCCAGAAACCCGCCACGACGATCAAGTAGACAGCACTGTGCAATACCTTCAGTGGATGAGAGATAGTAGCTTCAGGGTTGCAGCTATACGAACATTGTGATTCAAGAGGCAATAATTTGCTACCCACAATTTCGATTATAAGCTCATTTAAAATAAATATTGATTTCTTATTTTAATTATTTAAAAATTAAAATAAATTATTTAAGATTAGGGTAAAAATTATGACAATAAATTATCAGCAGTGGCGGGAAATATTAAGTACGGTTAATAGTGATAATAAATTAGATAAAAGGAACGTAATTGAAAAAGTAAAAGAAGAGCTAAAGGCAAGCAATGAAGAGGTATTTAAACAGTGGGAAGAGAGTAATTTTTATGTAAATTATAAATTTGAAGTTGGAGATAATGAATTCATATTATTACATTTAACTGCTAAGTTAGGCTATACGAGCTTGACAAAGGCTTTAATAGTAACAAAAGGGATAGATGTTAATATAAAAGATAAAAATAAAAAGACACCTTTACATTTAGCTGCTGAAAATGGTTATAAAGAGGTAGTAGATGCTCTGTTGGAAAAAGATGAAATCAGGATTAATGAACAAGAAGATAAGGAGGGATGGACTCCTTTACATTTAGCTCTTATAATTGGCCATGCAGACGTGGTATACTCTCTCGTAAGAAACGGTGCGGATGTTAATATAAAAGATGACTATAGAGTGACACCTTCATCTTTGGCTATTCAAAGAGATTATGTATTTACTCCGCCAAAAAAACGTGAAGGCTCCTATGTTAATGTGAAAAATCATGCTAGAACTGCTTCTAGGAATTTAGCTAAAGAGGAAAAACAACGCACATCAGCAATTGCGAAAGGTTTTTTTGCCGGTAGTGCAACTGCATTATCAGGTGTTTTAATAGCGAAAGCACTTTCTGCAACTGGAATAGTTACAGCTGAGTCAAAACCCTCTACACCAATAGCAGTGGTTGCAGTTATAGCAACAGGACTAGCAGTTGGTGGTGCTACATATATGATGTTAAAGCCCAGTACTAAAGTTGATGGAGTAGCAGTCTTAATGGATGGGCGTCAAGAAGCTGCTAGCACTAGTAGGGTTACCTAGCACGTATTCGACCTAGCTGCATAAACTACTGATCATAGAAAATGACATTACAGGGACACTGGAATAACGTAGGAGAGAGCGCTGACAACTTTCGTTTAGGCAAGATTATATCTTGAAAAAATTAAGCTTTAGTGCTACTAAATATTGTAACTTCTATGCTGAAACCTGACTATGAATATGGAAAAAATACGCAATGCTAAAATAAAATTACCAATATTTCTCGATTATCAATCTACTACTAAAGTAGATCCTCGTGTTTTGGAGGTGATGATACCTTATTTTGGTGAGTTTAGTAATGCACACTCTCGTAGTCATTCATTTGGTTGGACAGCTGAGGAAGCAGTAGAAAAAGCAAGGAAGCACATTGCTGATTTAGTGAATGCAGACAGCAAAGAAATCGTCTTTACCTCGGGTGCAACCGAATCAAATAACATGGCTATCAAAGGTGTTGCTCATTTTTATAAGAATAAGGGAAATCATATAATAACTGTCTGCACGGAGCATAAGTGCGTTTTAGATTCTTGTCGACATCTGGAAAATGAAGGCTTTAAAGTTACATATTTGTCCGTTAAGCAAAACGGAATTATAGATTTGTTGAAACTTGAGGAGGCAATCACTGATAAAACAATTCTGATTTCAGTGATGATGGCAAATAATGAGATCGGAGTAATGCAACCTGTCAAAGAAATTGGTGCAATGTGTAGAAAGCATAATATATTTTTTCATACAGACGCTGCTCAAAGCTTTGGAAAAGTTCCAATAGACGTAAATGAAATGAACATTGATCTTATGAGCCTTTCTAGCCATAAAATTTATGGACCTATGGGAATAGGTGCATTATATGTCCGTAGAAAAAATCCTCGTGTTAGGTTGACGCCACTAATTAGTGGTGGTGGACAGGAGAGAGGCATGCGCTCTGGAACAGTTCCTACTCCCCTTGCAGTTGGTTTTGGTGAAGCGGCACGTATCGCTAAAGAAGAAATGGAAATAGAAGCAAGCAAATTAGAAGAGTTGAGAGATATTTTGTACAACAAAATAAAAGAGGCATTTCCTGATGTTGTTTTAAATGGTGACTACGAAAATAGGATTCCAGGTAACCTTAACTTAAGTTTTCCTTATGTTGAGGGTGAGTCTCTTATCATGGCAATCAAGGATTTAGCAGTAAGCTCTGGTTCTGCATGCACATCTGCATCTCTTGAACCTTCTTATGTCATAAGATCACTAAACAATGGCCACGATCTTGAGCATTCATCAATTAGATTTGGCCTTGGCCGATTTACAACTAAAGATGAAGTTCTATATGCAGCAGATCTTGTTACTAAAAATGTTGGACGGCTAAGAGAAATGAGCCCACTTTTGGAAATGGTACAAGAGGGAATAGATTTAAGCACCGTAAAATGGGATTCTCATTGAAGAATAAGACGTTAACCATTAGCAGAGTGATGGTTGTCTAAGCTCTTTCTATGGGTGAAATCGGAAACTTAGCTTTAAGTTCTTTGTAGATGCCACGGAACTAAGTAGCAATCCTATACATATTAAGCTCGCAGCAGTTGTGCTTCCGCCATAGGATAGAAATGGAAGTGGGTCACCTATTATAGGTAAAAGGCCTATTGTCATTCCAATGTTTATAAAGAAATGAGCACCAAAAAAGGCGAAAACCCCGATAGATATTAACTTAGAAAAATAATTTTTTGACCTGTAAGCGATAGAGAATATTATAGCGAGGAATGTGGTATAGAGTAAAATCAAAGTTATGCTGCCTAAAAAACCCCATTCCTCACTCAGTACCGCAAAAGCAAAATCTGTGCGTTTCTCTGGCAAAAATCCAAGTTGAGTTTGACTCCCATTAACAAATCCCTTACCAAATAAACCTCCTGAACCAATAGCTATTTGAGATTGCTGTGCATTATAACCTATTCCAAGTGGATCTACTGATGAATCCAAAAATGATAATATCCTTTGCTTGTGATAAGGGCGCAAAAAAGGCCAAATAGCTGGTATTGCGAAAATGCCAAGCGCTCCAAAAATTATTAAATGAGGTCTTTCCATTATTGCTGTGAATATAATTGATGCTCCTATAAACAATATTATTACAGCTGTTCCTAAATTAGGTTGCTTCAATACAAGGAATACAGGTAAGAAAATAATTATAAGTGGCTTAAATAAACTTTGAAATTTCATCATTTTATACACACTTTGTTTATTAAAATAACGAGCAAGTGCAAGTATTAAGCCCACTTTTACAAATTCTGATGGTTGTAAACTAATTGACCCAATTCTTATCCATCTTGTTGCACCCATTATATGCGAGCCAAAAAAATTTACTGCTAACAGCGCAATTACTGCTACTATGTAAAAAAAATAAGCGTGCTTCAAATAAAAATCTAGCTCTATAAATGACATAGCTATAGCAAGCAAAAAGAAGAAAGAGAATATGACCAATTGGTGAATTGCAAATGGAGCCCACTTTCCTCCAGCAGAAGAATATTGCACAACAATGCCAACGCAAAACAGAGCTATTACGTTAATGACTAATAATAAGTGAATCTTCTTCAGCTTATCCACAGCAAAAACTTTACAGACTTTGAGATACAATAAAACATAAGAAAATCAAAAAGCAAATTTATTAATTACCAACCGAATTGGACTACTATATATCCCAGTTATTACCGTTAAAATTGCCATAAATAATAGACAAAAGAGCATAAGCAATGGTACCTCATTAAGTGTCATTCCAGCGTTTGATGCTGTACTGTTTTCAAAATATATTTTCTCAACCATTCTCCACATATATATTAGTGCAAGAAAAGAGCCAGCAGCAAAAACTGCAAGGGAAATCCATGCATGAGATTCGATAATTGCTTTCATCATATACCACTTACTTACAAAGCCATTTGTCAAAGGTACACCGATTAATGCGAAACTAAGTAGAGTAAATGCAAGTGTTGTATAGGGCATTGACTTTTTTAGTCCTGATAAATTTTCTATTTTTGTCATACCAAACTTATAAGAAATACACCCTGCAGTCATGAATAAAGACGTTTTTATCATGCTATGATTTACTATGTGAAGAACTACTGAAAACAAACCTGCTTTTGAATTTAAACCCAGCATTAAAATTATATAGCCAATCTGACTGATACTGGAGTGAGCAAACAGTCTTTTTATATCTTTTTCGATCATTGCAGATATTGATCCAAATACAACAGCACAAAGCGCAAGGATGATCATCACGTTGCTTAGTGGTAAGAAAAAATTTTGCTGAAAAACAGTGTAAAAGATTCTAATAAAAACATATATCATCACTTTGGTTACTGTACCTGAAAAAAATATGCTAATGAAGCTAGGTGCTTCACTATATGCGTTAACCAGCCATCTGCTGAGTGGAAACAGTGCCATTTTGATTGAGAGACCAACAAAAATGAATAATGTACCAAGTCTTATGATGTTATTATCGTATAATGGTACTATTCTTTCAGCCATGTCAGACATGTTGAGCGTTCCGGTCATAGAGTATAAAAGGCCGATGCCAAACAAGTAAAATGTTGCTCCTACAGTACCACTAATGAGGTATTCAAATGCTGCAACTAAAGCTTTCTTATCCCTTCCCATTGAAACTAAAACATAAGAAGAAAGAGATGAAATTTCTAAAAAGACATAAAGGTTGAATATATCGTTTGTTACTAAAATTCCAAGTAATCCACTCAAGCACAGTAAAAATAGAGAATAAAAACCAATGATTTTGTTTTTGCTAATCTCTTTTTCATTAATATGAAAGCTATAAAGCACACTAATCAGCGCTATAAAATTCACCAAAGTTAGAATCAAGGAGTTCAATATGTCGATTCTCAACTCTATTCCGTATGGAGGAGCCCAATCTCCAAGATAATAAGTTATAATTTCACCATTGTATGTTTTCACTAGCAACATTAATGAAATAAAGAAAGTAGCTGCCGTTGTAAAAAAAGAGATAAACCAGGACACCTTATGTTTCCTGGTAAGAAAGCAGAACATCGATGCAATTATTGGTATAATAACTTGTAGAATTGGTAATTGCATTAAACTGTTGTTAATACATCGTTAAAGTATTAGTATATATAATACTTTTTGTTTTAATACCTTTATGTTATCTAAAATTTATAATGCAGTAACAAACTTATTAAGGAGAAAAGGTAAACTTATAGGTAGGGATGAAAACGTAAATTCTTACTATGAGTCAAGTAAAGGGAAAAGATGGGTAATATATGGTAATGTTTCTGAGCCCACAACAATTCCTCCAGAATGGCATATATGGCTGCATTATACTAATAATGAAGTACCAGTTAATAATAACAAAAGAAAAACTCCTAATTTAACAGGTACGAAAGGTGCATACTACCCAAATCAAAAGGTGAAAAACTACTATGAAAGCTGGAATCCTAATAATTAAAGATGCGAAGGTCAAATATACTTGAAATAATTGCTGGATCATTTGTATTAATTTTCACTATTTTTCTTGTCTTCTTCGCTATTAATAAGCTATCTTACATAAAGAGAAATTATAAGGATTGCTATAAAATACATGGCCTTTTTACTGATGCTAACGGTGTAGGGGTTGGTGATAGTGTCAAGATCTCTGGTGTAGAAATCGGAAGCATAACTGGTGTATCACTTGACAAAGCTACCTACATAGCACGAATCGATATGTGCATAAGCAGAGACATAAAGTTGCCAATTGATAGCTCAGCTCTAATCGCTAGTAGTGGAGTTGTTGGTAGTAAATTTGTTAATATATTACCTGGTGCAGATCCTAAATTAATTTCACACGGTGGTAAAATAGCGCATACTCAAGCTGAAGCAAATATGGGTGGAATAGTGGATAAAATTATTGGCATGTTTACAAAGTGAGAATAAGAACACATAAGCCAACTTGGCCTATGTACAATTAAGGGATTTTTCTATCAATAGCTTGAAGTTGTTCAGCGTTTGAATTATCAAGATTTCTGCTAGGTTTTACATTCCTAATAATCTCAACAAATGCTTGTACTTTCAGTATAGGAGTGTTTTTTTTACGTACTTAGGGAAGTGTTAAATAAACTGTATCAAACCGAGAAGTAATAATAAAATAGAAACAAAAAATGGAGGTTTGACAATGAGTCAAGCAAACAGAACTACCGGTTTGGTAGACTATAAAGAATTAGAAACAAATATCTTATCGTCTATACGAGAAGGAAGACCATTGACGGAAAGAGATGGTGCATTAACACCGTTTGTAAAAAGGCTACTGGAATCGAGTCTGGAAGGTGAAATAAAAAATCACTTGTCGGCTAAAAGCGAAGAAAATAACCGAAGAAATTGAAGAAATTCAAAGACTTTACGGACAAGTGTAGGTTCATTTGAGTTATTGACACCAAGGGATAGGGAAGGAAGCTTTGAGCCACAAGTAGTCAGAAAAAGGCAAACAACCGAACTTGAAGCAAAGGTTTTAAGTATATGCCAGTGGCATGGTATATAGAGATATAGCGTCGCATGTAGAAAAGATATAAAATATCTGTAGCAGAGATATCAAGTATTACTGATAAATTATTGCCTGTAATCAATGAGTGGCGTAGTCGTCCACTGCAATCAGTGTATCCAATAGTGTTTATGTTTTTTAAGGTCAAAGAAGACAGGCATTGCGTAAGTATAGCTCTTCTCATAATAGTCAGAATAAAAAAGCAGAATCAACAGCTTGACGGAAAGACTTAAAAATAGGGATATTTTTTCTAGCTCTGTTCTTTATAGCAAACCACTGATGCTCAATTTTGTTAAAGTCTGGAGAATATGGAGGAAGATAAAGAATTTCAGCACCAACTCCTTTAGCAAGATTATCTATTTTTTTAGATTTATGAAAAGTAGCGTTATCAAGAATTACAGTTTGGCCAGACCTTAAAATTGGAGTTAAAAACTGCTCAAACCAAGCCTCGAAAACATCCTTATTGCAATATCCTTCAAAGGTCAATGGAGCAATGATTTTCTCTTTATTTAGAGCTGCAATCATACTGACCCGCTGAGCTTTTTTACCTGATTTTAGTGAATGAAACCTCTCTCCTTTTCTGCAGTATCCGTATGGGTAGTCTTCTGTATTATCTATTCCAGATTCGTCAATATATACAAGATTTTCATGACGTTTTGTTGCTATAACCTTTGAAAAGTGAGCTCGCTTCTCTTCATTTCTTTCTTTATATCCGTAGGTCTTTTTTTCTTGTAAATCCAATATTTTTAAGTGCACGGTGAATCGTTTGTCTACTGATATTGCCCCAGAGTTTAGCCATCTCTGACTGAGTTTTGCCACCATGGTTTTTTGCAAATTTGGTAAAAACATTCCAGTCAGTAATTTTATGGTTATATCCTACGCTTCCAGGCTTTTTTGACTGAAAATCTCCCGTTTCCTTACGTCTTTTCTGCCACTCATATAGAGTTGTTTTTCCAATTTTAAATCTCTCGGCAACATTTGCTCTACTTTCTCCTTCATCCAATGCTTCCATTGCTTTTTTCCTTAAGTCGTAACTATACGCTGCTGGCATACAAACCCCACTACCATAAATCCATATCTTAACTTGTTTGGATTATTATGAGAAGAGCTATAAATACATGTAGAATATATTAGCAGAATGAAAGGAAAGAAGTTTTAGGTTTTTATATAGCAGAAAGTGAGGGAGCTAACTTTTGGCTAGGGATGTTAAATGACTTAAAAGAGAAAGGAGTAGAAGATATCCTGATTGTATGTGTAGATGGGCTAAAAGCTTTCCTACAGCAATAAACAGTGTATTTCCTAAAGCAGAAATACAACTATGTATTGTACATCAGATAAGAAATTCACTGAAATATGCATCGAGCAAAGATGTGAAAATTTTCATGAATGATTTGAAAAAAATATACCGTGCTGCAAGTAGAGAAACTGCCGAAAATTATTTGCTTGAGCTAGAGGAAAAATGGTGAGAAAAATATATAGCTCTTCTCATAATAGTGGAAACAGGATAAAATAGAGACTTAGGGTAATAAGAAGGTAAAAGTGCCAGCAGCATACAGTTATGACTTAGGGAAAAAAGCCATGAAGGAGAGAGTAAAACAGCAGTAGCAAAGAGGTTCAAAATCGGTAGAGTGACATTGTACAAATGGGAGAAAAGGCGGAAAGAAACAGGAATCGAAGAAACTGGGAAATAGAGGCTATAATCATAAAATCACCGATTGGAATGCGTTTGTAGAATTTATAAAAAAGCACGGCGGTAAAACACAATCAGAGGTGGCCAAACTCTGGGGCAATATAAGTCGTCAAACGATTCATAGAGCTCTAAAAAAATTTGGATTTACACGCAAAAAAAGATTTATGGATATGAAGAAAGAAACGAAGAAAAACGAGCTGAATTTCTGAAAGTCATATCGGCAGAGTCCCCTAAAAATTTGGTATATATTGATGAATCTGGTATAGACAATACAGAAGATTACCCATACGGATATTGCAGAAAGGGAGAGAGGTTTCATGCACTAAAATCAGGCAAGAAAACTCAGAGAGTTAGCATGATTGCATCTTTAAATAAGGGAAAAATCGTTGCACCTATGACGTTTGAAGGCTATTGTGATACAGAGGTTTTTAATGGCTGGTTCGAGCAATTTCTGGCACCAACTTTACAGCCTGAACAAACAGTGATTTTAGATAATGCAACTTTTCATAAGTCTAAAAAGATTGTCGAATTTGCCAAAAGGGTTGGTGCAGACATTCTGTATCTGCCTCCATATTCTCCAGATTTCAATAAAATTGAGCATCATTGGTTTGCTATAAAAAACAGAGCCAGGAAAAACATTCCTCTTTTTAAATCTTTTCGTCAAGCTGTCGATTCTGCTTTTCTTCATTTGTTTCCACTATTATGAGAACAGCTATACTTTAGTTTTGGGAAAATAATTGGGAAAATCTGTCTAGTTATTTTAAATATTCCGGCCCTGTAAGAAAATTAATTTATACCACAAATCCTATTGAAGGGTTACATAGACAGATCAGAAAATTTACTAAAACTAAGGGCTCATTTACTAGCACAAATGCCTTCTATGAACAGGTATATTGTGCTATAAAAAAGTTAGGAGAAAAATGGGCTATGCCTATACATGATTGGGCTTTGACTATGTCTCAACTTGATATCTTTTTTTCTTGTAGAGTTGAATTAAAAATGCGGCTTGACACAGTTTATTTAACACTCCCTTTTTGAAAGTTACAGATCGCTAAAAATATTTAAACAACTAATTTTTATAACTTTATACCAAAAAAACTATTCCCACCTTAATTATCAAACAGTAACGTATAGAACTACAAACTTTTGTATATTAAGAAATTGTTTAAATTGCATACCTGGCTACTATGTCTCCTACTTCCAAGATAAAGTACCTTTCACTAAAAAATATTGAATTTAATTTTTGTAATCACTTAAGTCTAGTATTATTTTGTTAATGTATCGTTCATTTGCATCCTTGATGATAAATTTTATACCATTTTTATATCTTATAACTTCATCTACAGAAGGTACCTTACCAGCAATTGAAAGAACCAAACCACTAAGTGTGGCATAATGCTCTTCAGAGTCACACAACTCTATTTTTAGATTTTCCTCTATATCCTTTATAAGGGCCCTTGCCGATATTTCAAACTTATTTTGAGATAATTCAGTAATGGTGTGTTCTGAATTTACCTCATTCTCGTTATCAATATTTGGTATCAATTCTTCTATAAGATCATTTATCGAAATTAAACCATCAGTTCCGCCATATTCATCCAGTACAATAGCTAAATATGACTTGGAAGATTTCATTCTAACAAAAAGATTTGTTGCTTTCATTGAGGCTGGGACAAATATTACATTTTGTATAATATTTCTCAGATTAAAATCTTTATTCTTATTGAAAATGATATCTTTTACGTAAAAAAAGCCTATTACGTTGTCAAAGTTATTCTTATAAGTTGGTATCTTAGCATGGTAAGTGTTTTTCACCTTCTTTATTACCTCATCCTTGCTCGATTCAATGTCTATTGCACATATCTCCTTACGTGGAGTCATTATATCCATGATACTACAATCACGGAATTTTAATAGACTATTAAGTATGTCAAGACCTGACAGATCACCCATTAATGCCTCAGTCGCACATTTTTTTAACACAGAAGTTTTGTTGAAGAGAAAGAAAAAAATTTTGTATGCTATTTTTTCTACTAAAGTTCTTTTCTTATTCAATTTATTCCCTTTAATGGTGAAAATATCTTTAGATAAGGTCTATCAAGAAAACTGTTATTAAATGTTTAATAAGCATGTGAATAATGTCAAATTAATTTGTGAATTATTTGTTAATATAAAATACTAACAATTGATCAACAACTTTCTCAACGACATATACATAATTGTGTAACAATACATGATAGTAAAGTATTTTCCGTAAAAGAAAATTACTAACATTATAAATATCTTACTTATACACATAAATTACAAGGCAAAATCAATAGTATATAGAAGTTATTAACATATTTATCCACAAGTTAAGTAACAATAATTTTTACTGAATTTTAAGTTAATAACAATTTATTGATAGAACTATTATTACTACTATACTTTAGTATAGAAAAAAGTAGATAAAATAGA